>NZ_JBHVYH010000006.1:0-301655 GCF_042880995.1 Arthrobacter sp. NPDC058288 | reverse complement strand
GAACGGACACTTGAGGCCCCGCACGGCGGGGCCTCAAGTGTCCGTTCGCGCATTGGGGGCGGCCGGCGCTACTGCCGGAACTTCTTTAGCCAGCTGCTCACGGGATCAACGGCGGACTCGACGGCGGAGCCGAGCAGGCCCGTACCGGATTTGTCCTTCTTCGGGTTATTGCCGCGGGGCTCCGAGCTGTTTGCTTCCGGCGCCGGCTTGGGCCCTTCGGAGGGCACTCCGACGTTTTCCGGGGAGCCCTGCGTGGACCGTTCCTCCCCGGCGGCATCCGCGTCGCTTCCGCCGGAGTCCTCCATGCCCGGCTTCCCTGCGTGGCTGTTGTCGGAGGCCGCCCCGGGCGCCATGTCGGGCGCGTTGGCGGCCGTGTGCGCACGCGATCCCGGCACTGTTTCCGGCGCCTGATCGGTGGCGTGGCCCGCAACGGCAGTGTGCTTTTCCGGTTCTGCAGGCTGGCCTGCGCCTGCCGGGTCCACCTGGTCAAGCTGCAGGAACAGCGGCGAAGCCCACGCTGCGGGGCCGCCCCGGCCAGTCACGGCCGGCTCGAGGGGAAGCCTCCAGTCCGGCGTCCAGTCCGTCGTGAGTTCCTGGATGGACCAGAGCCCGGAACCGGTTGCCGATACCTGGCCGGTGGCAGCTACCCCGCTGACCCCGAGGCCCATGCCGGCCAGGACTGAAAGGCCCACCACCGTAGGGCGGTGCCGGCGCAGCCAGCGTTTCTTCGTCAGTTCGTCCCGAGGTCCTGCCAGCATGGCCGCAAGTTCGGGGCCCGGGGCGGGAACCTGCATCTGCCCCAGCGAAGCTATGGACAGAAGAGCGGCCCTCAACTCGGGCACGTCCGTGTGGCCGGCATCGAGCAGAAGCCGGTCAACGGTCCCACCAGAAACATCATGCCTGGTTGTCATGGTGCTACGTAGTCCTTTACGGCCGAATGTTCACGGAGTCTGTCCAAAGCACGTCGCTGAAGCTGTTTGACCGCTCCGGCACTTTTCCCCATAATTTCGGCCACTTGCTCCACCGTGAGATCTGCGATGATCCGCAGGGTCAGGACCTCTTTCTGGTCCTCCCCCAGCACGTCAAGCAGTTCCAGCACTTCCCCCGGTGCCACCAGCAGCATGGCCGCGGCCTCAGCCGAGGCGGTTTCCCGCCGGTCAAGCTCAGGTTCGAACGGTTGCTTCGCGGGCGTCCGGCTTTGCCTTCGGTGATCGTCAACCATTCGCGCATGGGCCACGGAGAACAGGAATGTCCGAAGCCCGCTGGCACCGCCGCTGATGGTTTCTAGCCGGGGCAGGACCGCCAGGAAGACATCCTGCATGGTTGCCTCCGGATCCTCGACGCCACGGGCTGTCAGGTATCCCAGCACCTGCGACGCATAGCTCCGATAGACCAGGTTGAACAACTCGCCATCGCGACCCTTGAGGGCCTGCAATGAGGCGTCGGTCAGTGCTTCGGTCACGGACGGATGGCTTTCGTTCAAGGGAGATGGCTACATCATTGTATGGCCATAATGTGGCGGCCGGGCTGTTACCCGCTCCGCAACTTTACCCCGGGTAACCAGGGAGAGCCGTCGGAGATCGCGCACTCCGCGGCCGGCTTCCTGCTGAACCTGCCTCGGACAAAAAGGGCCGGGCTGGAACATGATGGGGGACAGTTCCAGCCCGGCTCTCTTTTTGCAGTCAAGCGCCGGGTACGAACCTGATGGGGGACAACTTCGAACCCGGCGCTTTCATAGTGGTAATCGTCACGGCGGCGCCCAGGGTTACGCGGAATCAAAAAGAAATAAAAAATTTTTTCGCGGCCCGTCTCCGCCCGCCACGGTGACGATCCCGCCACGGCGACGATCCCGCCACTGGGCAGACAGCTCTCAGCGGCCCGTCAGCAGACGGGAAAGGGCTGAGGCCAGTTCGGCGGCGTCCGGCCCCAATCGTCGCCCCGTCTCGCGCGCCCGGTCCATGCGGCCGGTACGGAGGTCGGTATCCACGAGCAACGCAACGAGCTCAAGGCGCGAGGCTCCGGCCATGGCGGCAGATGAGGCAAGGCTTTGGGCTGCCGCGCTCGCCGCCTCAAGGTCGCCGCAGTCAAGGGCTCCCACAACGTTGTTAACCCTGGAAGGGAGCAGCACCAGGAAAAGGTTCAGGAATTCAAGGAGCCTGCTTTGGGAGTGAATGTTCCCGGCGAGCTCCTGCACGCGCAAGGGGTCGAGGACCGGCGCCCGATTAATGCGGGCACGGTACCGACGCGGTCCATGTTCCAGGACAGCGGAGCGCTCCGGCAGCCCTGGCTCCGCACCGGTCTTGTTCTTAACTGACTTCAAGCTGAGACCCATGACGTCCATCCCCTCCCGTTAGCGGTCCGACGACTTGCCTGTGGGAACCCCACTCCAGCGCAGTGCCGGTGAACCCACGATAGGGACAGCGGAACCGGCCGGTCACGAGTGTCCGGTACCCGAATCACACCCGGTATCACCTGCATCAGGAGCATCGCTACGTATCCGGCGCGTGGTCGCCACGCAGGTCCCGATCCTGTAACGCTCCGGCGCCAGGGCTTACGCGGGGCAGGCGGGAATGTCAGGATACGGGCATGAGTGAGGAAGTGATGGCCGTCCCTGCCGCCGGTCCGGCAGCGACCCCCAAACATGTGACCGGACTGACCAATTCCCAAGGCTCCGCCGCAACGCGGGCCATGCGCGAACAGGCACGCCGCCGCCGCGATGCCGAAGCGAAACTGCAGCAGCACCTGCTGCAGACCCGCAGCAGGCAGTCCCCCGCCTAGGCGGTATCCATCCAGATTAATCACGACGGCGGCGGGCCACCTTGCCAGGTGACCCGCCGCCGTCGAACGTCAGTAAGTGTCAGTCCAGAATGAGGTCGTTGACCACGATGGTCTGGTCCCGGTCCGGACCGACTCCGATCGCCGAGAAACGCGTGCCGGAGAGCTTCTCGAGGGCCAGTACGTAGTTCCTGGCGTTCTCCGGGAGGTCCTCCAGGGTGCGCGCACCGGTGATGTCCTCGGTCCAGCCTTCGAAGTACTCGAAGATCGGTTTCGCGTGGTGGAACTCGGTCTGCGTCATCGGCATTTCATCGTGCCGGACACCGTCAACGTCGTAGGCCACGCAGACCGGGATCTGCTCGATGCCCGTCAGTACGTCCAGCTTGGTGACGAAGTAGTCCGTGAAGCCGTTGACGCGTGAAGCGTGGCGGGCCAGGACGGCGTCGTACCAGCCGCAGCGGCGTGGCCGGCCGGTGTTGACGCCGAACTCGCCGCCGGTCTTCTGCAGGTACATGCCCATCTCGTCAAACAGTTCCGTGGGGAACGGTCCGGCACCCACACGCGTGGTGTAGGCCTTGATGATGCCGATGGAGCGCGAGATCCGGGTGGGGCCGATGCCGGAACCCACCGAAGCGCCGCCGGCGGTCGGGTTGGAGGAGGTCACGAACGGGTAGGTGCCGTGGTCCACGTCCAGGAAGGTGGCCTGGCCGCCCTCCATGAGGACCACCTTGCCCTCGTCCAGTGCCGTGTTCAGGACATACGTGCTGTCGATGACCAGCGGGCGCAGGCGTTCGGCGAAGGAGAGGAAGTAGCTGACGATCTCCTCCACCTCGATGTCACGGCGGTTGTACACCTTGACCAGGAGTTCGTTCTTCTGGCGCAGCGAGCCTTCCACCTTCTGGCGGAGGATGGACTCGTCAAAGACGTCCTGGACGCGGATGCCGAGACGGGCCACCTTGTCCATGTACGCCGGACCGATGCCGCGGCCGGTGGTGCCGATGGCCCGGCTGCCCAGGAACCGCTCGGTGACCTTGTCCAGCACCTGGTGGTAGGGCGCCACAAGGTGGGCGTTGGCGGAAACACGGAGCTTGGACGTGTCTGCGCCGCGGGCCTCCAGTCCGTCAATTTCCTGGAACAGGGCTTCGAGGTTCACCACACAGCCGTTTCCGATGATCGGGACAGCGTTCGGGCTCAGGATGCCGGCGGGAAGGAGCTTGAGCTCATACTTCTCACCGCCCACGACGACGGTGTGCCCGGCGTTGTTGCCGCCGTTCGGCTTGACCACGTAGTCGACGCGGCCACCAAGCAGGTCAGTGGCTTTACCTTTGCCTTCGTCGCCCCACTGGGCTCCGACGATCACGATTGCTGGCATGGGATCCTCCCCCATTCGTTCGGGCCGGACCGCAGCCGGTTCACCGAAGTGACCAGCCAGGGACAGCGCCGTTCATGAGAATGCCCCGAATTCCACTGCCGTACCTGTCCGGCCAACTGGCCGCCACGCACAACGCAAGAGTTCCGGGGCTCTTACCACCCAAGTTTAGCCGATATGAGTGGCAAGCACCGCTTTCACCCCTCAGCGGGCCGGTGATCATCGGCTCAGCCCGGCGTTTCATTTCGCTGGGCTTGATAGACTGATAAGGATCGATCAGGAATCGGTCCACTCACCACATTTTCACACCACACCGTATCTGGCGTGCCGGTAATTGGCATGCCCGCATCCGGTGTGGCAGCGTCACCGATCCCGCAGGAGACACAGCAATACATGACAGCCCTGGCTACTGAATCTTTCCGCGAGCAGCTTCTGAGCCGCCGTTACGAACCCAACGTCGCAGTTGTCAATGAGCTGTGCGACACCTTCCAGAGCCTCAAGCCTGACACCGTGGTCCCCTACGTGGACCCGATGCACGACGTCGACGAGTGCCGCATCATCAGCCTGTACTCCAACATCGGCACCGCCGATGAATCCGGTTTCATCACCGCAGGCGACAGCGAAGCTGCCACCCGCATGCTCGGCGTGCAGTGGAAGCTGGGCCTCCGCCCCGAGTTCGTTATGCCCTGGAACGTTCATCCCTGGCACATCCCCGGCGAGCCGAACGGGAAGTTCACGCCGGACCAGATTTCCGCAGGCCTCAAGCCGCTGCTGAAGTTCCTTGCGCTGGTTCCCCGTGCCTCCGTGATCGTGGCCCACGGCACCGAGGCCAACCGCCTGGCCCAGCTGCTCCTGAAAACCGAAGTGCCGCTGCTGTGGCGCCGCGGCCTGAAGACCTACAAGGTCCGCTCGCTCAGCGGCCGCGCCTTCGCCGGAACCGAGGCCCGCCAGCAGCAGTACCTCGACGAAATGCACGTTGTGTACGCTGACGCCATGGCCCGCACCGGCCTCACAAAGGCCAATTAACAGCCTGAAGCACATACGACGGCGGCTCCCCACCTGGAAAGGTGGGGAGCCGCCGTCGTTTAATTCAGTTACTTGCCTTCGATGGCCGCCTTGGCGGTGGGATCGGAGTCATTGAGGAACTTCTCAATGCGCTCCGGTTCCTCTGCCTCACCGATGGCCGACGAGGCACGGCCCAGCGCGTACAGGGCGCGCAGGAAGCCGCGGTTGGGCTCGTGTTCCCACGGGATGGGTCCCACGCCGCGCCAGCCGTTGCGCCGCAGCGAGTCCAGGCCCCGGTGGTAGCCAACGCGGGCGTAGGCGTAGGAATCGACAACCCGGCCCTCATTCCAGGCTTCCTCGGCCAGGATGGCCCAAAGGAGCGAGGACGTGGGGTGCTTCGCCACAAGATCCAGTGCCTCCTGGCCGAGGGCCAGGTGCTGGTAGATCTCGGACTCCGCGGGCAGGAGCGTGGGCTCCGGGCCCATCAGGTTCCTGCGGAACTCGTCGGACATGATTAGAACGTCTTTCCGGCCGAGCCGAGCTGCTTGGTCGCTTCAACCACGCGGGCGGCCAGCCCGGCTTCAGCGGAGGCACCCCAGACGCGCGGGTCGTAGGTCTTCTTGTTGCCGACCTCGCCGTCAACCTTCAGCACGCCGTCGTAGTTCTTGAACATGTGGTCCGCCACCGGACGCGTGTAGGCGTACTGGGTGTCGGTGTCGATGTTCATCTTGATGGTTCCGTAGGAAACGGCGTCCGCGATTTCCTGGTCCGAGGAGCCGGAGCCGCCGTGGAAGACGAGGTCGAACGGGCTGTCCTTGCCGATCTTCGCGCCGACCTGGGCCTGGATGTCCTTGAGGATCTCCGGGCGCAGCTTCACGCCGCCGGGCTTGTACACGCCGTGCACGTTGCCGAAGGTGAGGGCGGTGATGTAGCGGCCGTTCTCGCCGGCGCCGAGGGCTTCGATGGTGGCCAGGGCGTCTTCCACCGTGGTGTAGAGCTTCTCGTTGATCTCGTTTTCGACGCCGTCTTCCTCGCCGCCGACCGTGCCGATCTCGACCTCGAGGATCATCTTGGCAGCGGCGGTGCGCTCCAGCAGTTCACGGGCGATGCGCAGGTTTTCCTGCAGGGTCTCGGCGGAGCCGTCCCACATGTGCGAGTTGAAGATCGGGTTGCGTCCGGCCTTGACCTCGGCCTCGGATGCGGCCAGCAGCGGCAGGACAAAGCCGTCCAGCTTGTCCTTGGGGCAGTGGTCGGTGTGCAGCGCGATGTTGACGCCGTAGTTCTTGGCTACTTCGCGGGCGAATGCGGCGAAGCCCAGGGAGCCGGCAACCATGTCCTTGGTGGAGGCACCGGACCAGTACGCTGCACCGCCGGTGGAAACCTGGACGATGCCGTCGGACTCTGCCTCGGCGAAGCCGCGCAGGGCCGCGTTCAGCGTCTGCGAGGACGTGACGTTGACTGCCGGGAAAGCGAAGCCGCCCGCCTTTGCGCGGTCGATCATCTCGGAGTAGATCTCTGGGGTTGCAATGGGCATGCTGACTCCTAAAGTGAATTTCGTCTACGGGTTGTGTTGACCCTGGAGTGAACCTCGTCGGCTAGCACCCATCCTAGCCATTTCTGCGCGGGGGCAGTGTTTCGGGTCACTGGCCGGGTAACACTTTGCGCTGCACCCGTCCGGGGTGGCAGGTCGCGGCGGGAGCTAGACGTGCTGGCTGAACACGTGGCGGCGGATCCAGGCGTGCATTGCGATGGCTGCCGCGGACGCCGCGTTGATGGACCGTGTGGAGCCGAACTGTTCAATCGACAGGGTGTCCAGCGCGGCCTCGTGGACCTCGGGGGTCAGGCCCGGGCCTTCCTGGCCGAACACCAGGACGCAGTTTTTCGGGAGGTCGTAGGTTTCCAGGGGCACGGAATCAGGGAAGATGTCGATGCCGATGATCGCCAGCCCCTCCTCCTGCGCCCATGCCACGAAGTCCTCCACCGTGGGGTGGTGGCGGACGTGCTGGTAGCGGTCGGTCACCATGGCTCCGCGGCGGTTCCACCGGCGTCGTCCGATGATGTGCACTTCCTTGGCGAGGAAGGCGTTGGCAGTGCGAACCACGGTGCCGATGTTGAGGTCGTGCTGCCAGTTTTCGATGGCGATGTGGAAGTCGTGGCGCTTGGAATCGAGGTCCGCCACGATCGCCTCGTGCTTCCAGTAGCGGTACTTGTCCACCACGTTCCGGCGGTCCCCGTCGGCCAGGAGGTCCGGGTCCCAGTGCTCCCCCTCGGGAAACTCCCCTTCCCAGGGCCCGACGCCGACCTCCGCCTTGGGCTCCGGTTCCCCGCCGGAGGGGGAAGCGGGCGGGGGAACTGGCAGGGCTGGGGTCCGGGGGTGGTCAGTCACCCCTCAACTTTAGCCGCGGCCTAGCCGTCCAGCTTCCAGCGGTTGGCCCGGTACGAGTTGCCGATCTTCTCCAGTGCCTCAGGGTTGGCGGTCCAGTAGCTTTCGTGCCCGCTGACGCCCATCATCTGCGGTGTGCCCCACGGTGTCACGGTGAACAGGTTGACGGCCCGGATGGCGTCTCCCCCGGCGTTGGTGCAGGTGAAGCCGACCACGACGGCGGCCGAGCGGCGGAACTCCCGGATTTCCGGCGTCGACGCCTCAAAGTTGCTGGCGCATTTGTGGCCGACCAGGTGCTGTGGCAGTTCGGCGGAGGGGGTGGCCTTGAGCTTTGCCTCGACCTCCTTGATGGCTGCCTGGACCTTTTCAGGCTCCTTGCCGTACTTGCCTTCCTCTGCTTCGGCGAAGAACGAGAAGGCCGTGGAGATGCCGTCACCATCGCGCTCTTCAGTGCCCTTGGCGACTTGCTGCATGGGGGCGCCGGTGGACGGGTCCTTGGTGATCCCGAACGTATCGTCGCTGCTCCAGGCGGACAGGTAGGAGAACGAGGATTCCCCGGTGACAAACCGGTTGTATAGCGGATCGTCGTCGGCCGGAATGTTGGCGGGCCCCTGCAGGTCATCCCACCCGGCCGGAAGGGGGAAGGCCCCGGCCGGAATGCCGTCCGAGCCGGGATCAGCCGACGGCGCCGGGGATTCCCCGGAGGCTGCGCTGTCCTCTGCCGCTTCCGGGGACGCGGATTCGGCGGAGGTGGCCACGGGCGCAGGATTCTCCTGCGCCTGCGGCTTGCTGAACGCCGGAATGACCCAGACGAAAACGGCGACCAGCGCAACGATCACGGCGGCGGCAACGGCGGCCAGCACAATGATCAGGTTCCTGTTGTTCCGCTGGGGCTGCGTCGCGTCAGGCTGCGTCGCGTAGGGCTGGAACTGCTGCGGCGGGTAAGGAGGAGCCTGCTGGCCCAGCGGCGGGAGGGGTACCTCCGGGTACCCGCCAGTATCTCCGGACCGGTTGTCTCGGGGCGGCGGTGCACTGTAGTTGTTGCTCATAGTGGGCCCTTTCAGGTGCTTGCCGGCATCCCGGGGTTCCCTGGACGCCGTCTGATATCCGGCGGCGGGGATCTGCCGGCGCATGCCGGCACAGCAAACCGCCGCGGATATCCCCCGATCCGTGGCCGCTGGCACCTGGTGCCAGCTACGAGCCTAACGGAAGGGCACCGTCCCGGAACGCCGGCGGCTCGTCCGTCATTCTTCAGCCCCCGGATGTTCCATCCTCCGAAAAATGACAGACTGGGAGCCGGAACCGGCACATCAGCGTTGGAGGATCAGCATGGCAGAGTCAGACGAAGTACGTTCATCGGCAGCGGTTTACCGGAGCGGCCAGGAAATCGAGTGCTGGCTGACGGACATGGACGGGGTCCTGGTCCACGAAAACCAGCCGATCCCGGGAGCCGCGGAACTGATCCAGCGCTGGGTGGACACCTCCAAGCGCTTCCTGGTGCTCACCAACAACTCCATCTTCACACCCCGCGACCTGGCCGCGCGCCTGCGTTCCTCGGGCCTGGAGATCCCGGAGGAGAACATCTGGACGTCGGCCCTGGCCACTGCCCAGTTCCTCAAGGACCAGGTGCGAGGCTCGGAATCCGGGAACCGCGCCTACACCATCGGCGAAGCAGGACTTACGACGGCGCTGCATGAGGCCGGCTTCATCCTCACCGACCAGAACCCGGACTTCGTGGTGCTCGGCGAAACGCGCACCTACTCCTTCGAGGCCATCACGATGGCCATCCGGCTGATCCTGGCAGGCGCCCGGTTCATCGCCACCAACCCGGATGCCACCGGCCCGTCCAAGGACGGCCCCATGCCCGCCACGGGAGCCATCGCGGCGCTGATTACCAAGGCCACCGGCCGTGAGCCCTACATCGTGGGCAAGCCGAACCCGATGATGTTCCGTTCGGCCATGAACCAGATCGATGCCCACTCCGAAACCACCGCCATGATCGGGGACCGGATGGATACCGACATCATTGCCGGCATGGAGGCCGGGCTGCACACGGTGCTGGTCCTCAGCGGGATCACCCACAAGGACGACATTGCCGCCTACCCGTTCCGTCCCAACCAGATCCTGAACTCGGTGGCAGACCTTAAGAGCCAGATCTAGGCCGCACGGTCAGAAAACGGTCATTTTGGGGCCGCCGGAAGGCAGCGGGAAGATCTCGTCCAGCAACTCCTCGATGATCGGCCGGTAGACGAACGGGTTCCACTGCGGGCTGGCATGCGCGGGCAGCGCGTCGTCAGTACGGCGGTCGTTGGACACCATGTTGGCCGAAAACGTCTGCGCCCACGACTGGCGTGCCGTCTCGTAGTTCACGGTGCCGTCGCGGGGATTGCCGATGAAGGCCATTCGGGTGCCGCCCAGCATGCCGGCAAACCGGGTGGCGTCAAAGTGGTAGATATAGGCGGATTCGGACTGGATCAGCACACTGGACGGGGCAATCGGCGATAACTGCTCCAGGCTCTGGTCCAGCACCTGCCGCCAGGACCGTTCATCCTTGTGCATGATGCGTTCGCCAAGTTCGTACCCTCCGCGCAGCACGGTGGGCACCCGGAAGCCGCCCTCGTAGAGCACCACCACGCCTTCGAACCAGCTCTGGTCCAGGACGTCGAACTTGCTGTAAGGGCTGGAGTCCAACAGGATGAATTCAACCTCCACGCCGTGCAGTTCGCGCAGCCGGGCAGCCACCTGGGTGGCCACCATGCCGCCGAAGCTGTGGCCGTAGAAGTACAGGCTGGTCAACTGTTTGGCCCGCACGTGTTCAATGACCGCGATCACGATCTGGTCAATGTCCAGCCCCTCGTTGGAATAGCCGACGGCGGCCAGTTGGCCGCGCTGGCGAAGGGCCCCTCGCAGGGAGTTGAGGATCCACTGAGCCTCCTCCCAGCTGGTTTTGTAACCGGGAAACAGAATCCAGCTGGCATTCGGGTAGTAGCTTTCCGCGAAATCATCGCCCACAGTCAGGATTCTGTTGGTACGGCGTTCAGCCTGGACGTACCGGGTGAAGAACATATCCGCGGCCAGCAGCGCCGCCGCACCCGCTCCTATCAGGAAATTGCGCCGGGAAAACCGCTTGAGTTCGGCTGCACGCTTGAGGAGGCGGCCCTCGGCTGATCCGGGGCCGCCCTCAGGCTGTGATGGCTCCTGGGCACGTGGCACACCTCTACCGTAGCCACAGCGGAACCCGGATATGAAACCCGCGGAAGCAGCTAGATCACGGGCTCGGCCGGACGGGCCACCAGCGCCTCTGCTGTGTCCTTCCTGCCGGCCACGGCACTTTCCCGCCGTGAAATTTCCCTCCCGATTGCGTCGTACTGGGCCAGCAGCTCGGTACCGGCAATCGCGGCCGGATCGTCCAGGAGTCCGAAGACCGAGTCGCTGGCTGCCAGGAGTTCATCGTCGGAGTATTGCGTCAGCGGCCCGTACCCCGAAGGGTCGATGGAAGCGGCGAATTCGCCGGTGATTTCGAGGGTTTTCATACCCTGTCCCGCATCAGGAACCAGGGCGTCCGGGCGCGGCATGAACTCGAGAGAAACGCCGGAAGCGGTGGGGGTGTCGCCGTCGGATGCGCCGCTGTCGATCGAGTTGAGGTCGTTGCGGAGCCCCACCAAAGCGGGTGATTCCACACACGCCGCCTGCGAGAAATCCACGCGGATGTGGGCAGTGATGCCCATCCGGCGGATACGCCGGATAACGTGCACCAGGGCGGGTCGGGATTCCTGGTTGAGGCTGCCCCGGACTTCGATCCGTACAACGTCGGAGGCGACGTCCAGTTTAACGAGGGCATGAAGTTTGCGGTCCATAGGTACTCCAAAAAAGGGTGTCTATGGCCGACGGCTCAACCTTGGACAGCGTATCCTCCGCCGGGCGGCACCACAAGCCCGAAATTCAGGGCAGGGACGCTGCCTTCGCAGCCGTGGTGCGGCCGGCTACCCGGCCTGGCTTCGGTCTTCGCGGCGGTCCTGGTTGCGGGCCTGGCTTCGGCCCTGTCCGCGGTCCTGGCCTTGGCCGGGCTCCTCGAAGTGGGTCCGCGTGCCGGCTCCGCCGACGGAATCCACCAGCGACTTGGCGATGTCCCGCAGCTTGACGTTGCTGTTGCTGGACGCATCCGTCAGGATTTGCACCGCCGCCTCCTGGCTGCAGCGGTTCTGCGCCATGACGATGCCTATGGCGATATCGATGGTGGTCCGTGATTCCAGCGTGGCACGGAGGTTCGTGGCACTGTCCGTGTGCAACGAGAACCTGACGGCCAGGCGGAGGGCCTGCGAGATTTCCCGGGTGTACTCCCGGGCGCGGGCCGCCGCCTTTTCGTCAAACTTCCGCGGAACATCCGAGTAGAGGTTCAGGGCTGCCTTGGCATCCCCTTGCAGCGTAAAGGGCAGCGACAGCACCGAGCGCAGCCCGTGGGAGGCGACGGCGTTCGCGTAGTCGGGACCCCACCGGTCCTCCTCGAAGAGATCCGGGACGTGGACCTCGCGTTCCTCCTGCGCTGCGGTCAGGCAGGGTCCCTGCGAGAGCCTGTACTGGATCTCGTCCACCTCGCGCGCCGAATCGCTGCTCCAGCCGATGGTTGCAGCCTTGCGGTCCCGGAGCAGGGTGATGCCGCAAAGTGCATCATCGCCGTCGCCCGCCATCTGGTGCGCGGAAAAGCGCGCCAGCTCGTTGAGGAAGTCCTCGAAATCGGCACTCTCCAGGATGAGGTTCTGGATTTGGTCCACAGTGGTGGGTGCTGGGTTGGACGGGAGCATGGCGCGTTCTCTCCAGGTGCGTGACTTGTAATTGGCCTACACAAATTGTAGGGTCGCCCCTTGCGGCCATCCAAGTGGAGTTAGCTTCCGGCTGAATCGTGCCGAAACGCTGCCGCCATCCCCTAGCTCAGGCCGAGTTCATCCTTGCCGAAGGCGAACAGGTAGGGAACACCGGTCTCGGCTTCGATCTTTTCCTTGGCGCCGGTGTCGCGATCCACGATCACGGCGACAGCCACCACGTTGCCGCCGGCCTTGCGGACACCCTCGACGGCGGTCAGCGCGGAACCGCCCGTGGTGGACGTGTCCTCAAGCACCAGGACCTTGCGCCCCTCCACCGAGGGGCCTTCCACTTGGCGGCCCATGCCGTAGGACTTCTGCGCCTTGCGGACAACGAACGCGTCGACAGTGCGGCCGGCGTCCCCGGCGGCGTGCATCACGGCGGTGCCCACGGGGTCGGCTCCCATGGTGAGCCCGCCGGCGCATTCAAAGTCGATGCCGGCGTCGTCGATCAGCGAGAGCATGACCTGGCCTACCAGCTTGGATGCCTCGTGGTGCAGCGTGATGCGGCGGAGGTCAATGTAGTAGTCGGCCTCGGCTCCGCTGGACAGGATCACCTTGCCGCGGACCACGGCGAGTTCCTTGATGAGTTCGAGCAGGCGGGCACGGGCGGCGGCAGCATCTGCTGCAGGGGCACTGGAGGCAGTCATGGGGTCCAGTTTAGTGGCTCCGCCGTTTGTGACGGCCCGTGCCCGCATTGCCGGCGAACGGGCCGCGGAACGGGACTCAGGGTGCCCGGAGGGGGCCCACAGGACTTTCTACTCTATGCAGCTTTCCCGGCGAGGAGTCCGATGGAAGCATGACGGCCGGAACCGCTCCCTCGACCCGCTGGCCCGCAATCCCCAAGGACATCAGCGGCCTCGCCGTCCGCCCGAATATGGTGGACTACGATGCCAGCCGCGCCGGGTTCTCCTGGGATCGGGAGCGGCAGGCGCTGGCCGGACTTCCCGGCGGCGGCGTCAACATCGCGTACGAGGCGGTGGACCGCCACGCAGCGGGCGAACGGGCAACCCATGAAGCCCTGCGTTTCATCCGCGCCGACGGCAGCGCCCGTTCCTTGACTTACGCAGAGCTGGCGGAACAGACAGGACGGTTTGCCGGCGTCCTGCACGGGCTGGGTATCGGCCGCGGGGAACGGGTGTTTTCGCTCATGGGCCGCAGCCCGGAGTTGTATGTCGCAGTATTGGGAACGCTCAAGAATGCCAGCGTGTTCTGCCCCCTGTTTTCCGCCTTCGGCCCCGAGCCTGTCCGTCAGCGCCTTCACTTGGGGTCCGGCCGCGCACTGGTCACCACGCGGGCGCTGTACCGGCGGAAGGTTGCGCAGATACGCGACCAACTGCCGGAACTGGAGCACGTACTCCTGATCGATGCCGAGGGACGGCCGGACCCCGGAACCCTGGACCTGGCCGAACTGATGCGGGACGCCCAGCCACTGGACGCTGTCCCGACCCGCGCCGAAGAAATGGCCCTGCTGCACTTCACCAGTGGTACCACCGGCACCCCCAAAGGAGCCATCCACGTTCACGACGCCGTCACGGCGCACCACGCCACCGGCTTCTTTGCGCTGGACCTGCACCCGGACGACATCTACTGGTGCACGGCCGATCCCGGCTGGGTCACCGGCACCTCCTACGGCGTGATCGCTCCCCTGACCCACGGCGTGACCACCATTGTGGATGAAGAGGAGATGGACGCGGACCGGTGGTACCGCATCCTCGCCGAGCAGCACGTCACCGTCTGGTACACCGCCCCCACCGCACTGCGAATGCTGATGAAGGCCGGTGCCGGGCACGCGGCAGGGCACGATCTGTCCGCACTCCGGTTTGTTGCCAGCGTGGGGGAACCGCTCAATCCCGAAGTGGTGGTGTGGGGCCAGGAAGCCTTCGGCCAGCCTGTCCACGATAACTGGTGGCAGACCGAAACCGGCGGCATCATGATTTCGAACTATCCCGCCATGGAGATCCGGCCCGGCTCCATGGGCCGGCCGCTCCCCGGCGTTGAAGCCGCGATCGTTGCCCGGGACCAGGACGGCAAAGCGGTGGTCCGGAACGGCGAAGCCGTCCTCGTGACCGAACCGGAGGGGGTGGGCGAACTGGCCCTCCGTCCCGGCTGGCCTTCGATGTTCCGCGGCTACCTCCACGAGGACGAACGGTACCGGCGATGCTTTGCCGGCGGCTGGTACCTCACCGGGGACCTCGCGAAGATGGACGCCGACGGGTACTTCTGGTTCGTCGGCCGGGGCGACGACGTCATCAAGTCCTCGGGCCACCTGATCGGCCCTTTCGAGGTGGAGAGCTCGCTGATGGAACACGAAGCAGTGGCCGAGGCAGGCGTGATCGGCGTCCCGGATCCCGTTGCCGGCGAAGTGGTCAAGGCCTTCGTGGAGCTCCGCACCGGGTGGCAGCCCTCGGAGGCACTCAAGCTGGACATCATCGGCTTCGCCCGCAAACGGCTGGGCCCGGCCGTGGCTCCCCGGCTGCTGGACTTCACGGAAGCGCTCCCAAAGACCCGGAGCGGAAAGATCCTCCGGCGGCTCCTGAAGGCCCGCGAACTCGGCCTCCCCGAGGGCGACACCTCCACCATCGAGTCACCTCCCGGCCGCTATCCGGGAGCGCCAGCATGACGGGCACATCAGCGCGCGGCATGGGCAACGCGGACTCCGACCATGCCCGGCACCTGCTCCATCAGATGCTGCGGGTGCGGCGGCTGGAGGAGCAATGCGTGGAGCTCTACAGCGCCGCCAAGATCCGCGGATTCCTGCATGTCTACATCGGCGAGGAAGCGGTGGCCGCAGGTGTGATGAGCACCCTCGCTCCGGACGATGCCGTGGTGGCAACGTACCGGGAACACGGCCATGCGTTGCTGCGCGGCGTGCCCGCAGGAGCCATCCTGGCCGAAATGTACGGTCATGTGGAGGGGTGCTGCCGCGGCCGCGGCGGCTCCATGCACCTGTTCGACGCCGGCACCCGCTTCTACGGCGGCAACGCGATCGTGGCGGGCGGACTGCCGCTGGCCGTGGGCCTGGCGCTCGCCGACAAAATGTCCGGACGCTCCCGGGTGACCGTCTGCTTCTTCGGCGAAGGCGCCGTGGCCGAGGGCGCATTCCACGAGAGCCTGAACCTCGCCGCACTCTGGCAGCTGCCCGTGCTGTTCTGCTGCGAAAACAACCTCTACGCCATGGGCACCGCCTTGGCGCGCTCCGAATCACAGACCGATATTGCCCTCAAAGCCGCCGGCTACGAGATCGCCTCGTGGTCCGCGGACGGGATGGATGTGCTCGCCGTCGAAGAGGCCGCCCGGCGCGCCGTGGACGCCGTCCGGGCCGGCGGCGGACCGCACTTCCTCGAGCTGCGGACCTACCGCTTCAGGGCCCATTCGATGTTCGATCCGGAACGGTACCGGGACAAGAAAGAGGTCTCCCGCTGGATGGAGCGCGATCCCATCGACACGCTGCGGAAGGCCCTGGAAACGACTGGGAAATTGTCGGAAAAGGACTGGAAATCCATCCAGCGGGAGGTGGAGGACGAAGTGAAGGCCGCGGTGGAATTCGCCGAGGCCGGCACGCCGGAGCCGCTTGAAGACCTGACCCGGTTCGTCTACAGCGAGCGGAGCCCGGAATGAAGACCACCTACCGGGAGGCCATGCGGGCAGCCATCCGCGACGCCATCCAGCGCGACGAACGGGTTTTCCTCATGGGTGAGGATGTTGGCGCTTACGGCGGGTGCTTCGCCGTCAGCCTTGGCCTGTTCGAGGAGTTTGGTCCGGAACGGATCCGGGACACTCCGTTGTCCGAAGCCGGCTTCGTGGGCGCAGGCATCGGGGCCGCCCTCGGCGGGATGCGGCCCATTGTTGAGATCATGACCGTGAACTTCAGCCTGCTGGCACTGGACCAGCTGGTGAACAATGCCGCCACCCTGCTGCACATGTCCGGCGGGCAGTTCAACGTGCCGCTGGTGATCCGGATGACCACCGGCGCGGGTCGGCAGCTGGGTGCCCAGCACTCGCACAGCCTGGAGGGGTGGTTGGCGCACATCCCGGGCCTGCGCATCCTCACCCCGGCCACCCTTGAGGACGCCCGCGGGATGCTGTGGACCGCGTTGGAGGACCCGGACCCGGTGCTGATCTTCGAGCACGGAACCCTGTACAACGTGGCCGGGGAACTCGCCGACGACGCAGGCCCCGTGGACATCAGCACAGCGGCCGTCCGCCGGCCCGGCAAGGACATTTCGCTCATTACCTATGGCGGAACCTTACCGGCAGTGCTCGACGCCGCCGCCCGGCTGGCTGATGAAGGCATCGACGCCGAGGTGCTCGATTTGCGTGTACTGCGCCCGCTCGACGACGCCGCCATCCTGGGGAGCGTGGCCAAGACCCACCGCGCCGTCGTGGTGGACGAAGGCTGGCGGAGCGGCAGCATCTCCGCCGAACTGAGTGCACGGATCACCGAAAATGCCTTCTTCGACCTGGACGCACCCGTAGGCCGCGTCTGCAGCGCCGAAGTGCCGCTGCCCTACGCCAAACACCTGGAACTGGCGGCCCTGCCCACGGCGGAACGCATCGTCGCGGCCGCCCGGGAGGCGGTAGGGGCGCGTGGGTGATTTCAGGATGCCGTCCCTTGGCGCGGACATGGAACACGGCAAGATGGTGGAGTGGCTCATCAAGCCGGGCGACTTCGTGCACCGCGGCGATGTGGTGGCCGTTGTGGACACAGACAAGACCGTGATGGACGTGGAGTCCTTCGAAGAGGGCGTGGTGGCCGAACTGCTGGTGGATGTGGGCGCCACTGTTCCCATCGGCACCCCGCTGGCCCGGATCACCCAGACTCCCGACGACGGCGCCGGTCAGGCAGGAGGGCGGCCCCCGGGACCACACGCGAAGCCGGCTCCAGGAATTGCAGAGGCGGCAGTCGCGACCCCTGCTGCCGAGCCGGCAGGCGGGGCCGCTGCCACGGCGCAAGTGCCGCCCCCGGTACGGCACCTGGCGCACCAGCTTGGGGTGGATACAGCAGGACTCCGCGGCACGGGCCGCCACGGCGCCGTCACTCGCGCCGATGTGGAACGCGCCGCAGCGGCCCGGCCCGGTCCGGCGGCTCCTGCCCCCGAAGCTCCGGCAGTCCCGGCGGCGGCGGTCCACGCTGCGCCTGCGCCCCACGGAACCAGGGTGCGGTCCTCGCCGCGGGCCCGGAGGCTCGCGGACCAGCTCGGCGTTGCCATCGGCACCGTGCCCGGCACGGGGCCCGACGGCGCCGTCACCGAAGCTGACATCCAGCGTGCCGTAAGCGCTCACGCGGCGGCCGTTCCGGCAGAAGGGCCGGCGCCGCCGGAAGAAGCCACCGTTCCCGGAGTGGAGGCGCTGCCCCCGAAGGAGGCGCCGCCGTCGGAACCGCTCGACCGCTTGTCCAGCCTGCGTCGGGCCATCGGCGCGCTCATGAGCCGGTCCAAGAAGTCCATCCCGCATTACTATGTCAGCACCACACTGGACCTGCGCGCCGCCATCGCGTGGATGCAGCAGGTCAACGAACAGCGGCCGGTGGCCTCGCGACTGGTTCCCTCTGCCCTGCTGCTGAAGGCGACGGCCCTTGCCGCCCGTGAGGTCCCGGAAGTCAACGGCTTCTTCACTGACGGAGCGTTCCGGCCCAGCAGCTCCGTGCACCTGGGCGTTGCGGTGGCCCTGCGTCACGGAGGCTTGGTGGCTCCTGCCATCCATGACGCCGACACCCTGGCCCTGGACGTGCTGATGCAGCAATTGCGGGACCTCGTCAGCCGGGCGCGTGCCGGGCGGCTGCAGCGTGCGGAAATGGCCGATCCCACCCTCACGGTCACAAATTTGGGCGACCTCGGCGTGGAAGCCGTCTACGGCGTCATCTATCCGCCGCAGGTGGCCATGGTGGGCCTGGGCAAGGTGGTGGAGCAACCCTGGGCCCACGACGGCATGCTCGGTGTGCGGCCCGCCGTCACCGCCACACTGTCCGCCGACCACCGGGTCAGCGACGGGCTCCGGGGCGGCCGCTTCCTGGCCCGCATCGACGAACTGCTGCAAAAACCGGAGGAGCTATGAACGAGCAGGACGCACGGCAGGCCGTGCACACGGCAATCGGCCAGGTCGCGCCGGACGTGGACTTTGACGGCCTCGACGAAGACTCCCGGCTGCGGCAGGACCTCGAACTCGATTCGCTGGATTTCCTCAGGCTTGTCGAAACCATCAACGAGGCCACCGGTGTGGACATTCCGGAACGCGACTACACCGCCGTGGCCACCGTCAAGGGCATGATCGATTACCTCGCCGCCCGCGGCTGAGCGCGGCGGGCAAACGCTGGTGCGTGTTCCGGCCTGGGGCCGAAAGCGATGAGCCGCGGCAAAAGCCGCCGCACCACCGGGGCGTGCCGGACAAAGAACAGCAGGACCGGCGGAGCACCCGGCCGCCTCCCGGCGAACAGCGGCACAAACACCGCCCGGTGCATCACACGCTGCACGGTCTGGACAACAACGGTGGGCATCCGGCGCCGCCGTTCCACCGCGGCAAGGTCCTTTGTCGACACGTGTCCGCGGAGCAGGGCCGGGGCCAGCCGCGCCGCTGCCGCCACGGCATCCTGGATGGCCAGGTTGATGCCCACCCCGCCTGCCGGGGACATGGCATGGGCGGCGTCTCCGATGCACAGCATCCCGTCCACATACCAGCGCCGCAACCGGTCCAGCCGCACATCGAGCCAGTGGAGGTCATCGAGGGAACGGATGGAGTCCACCCGGTCCGCCAGGTCCGGACGCAGGGCGGCGACGCGTTCCCTGAACCGTTCAACGCCCTCGGAGCGTATCCGCGCGTCCGCTCCTTTGGGGCCGAGGTACCCCATCTGGTAGTAGTCGTCGCGGAACAGCGCGATCATGGCTTCGCGGTCCCGGAACGCCGGGACGATGCCCGCCACTGCGCCCTTCTCCGAAGCATGGCGCGGGAGCTTGAACCACCAGGTGTCGAAGGGAACCGGATAGTCCTTCGGCTGCAGGCCGGCGGCCCGGCGCAGCACGGAATGGCGTCCGTCGGTGGCCACCACGAGGTCCGCGTGCAGCGCCCCCTCAGTACTTTTACCTTCCCTCCCCGGGCCCGTCCGGTAGCGCACGCCGGTGACGCGCCCGCCGTCGAACATCAACGAGGTGGCTTCGTGCTCCATCAGGAGCGTGAAGGTAGGTTCGCGTGCGGCCTCCGTGGCCAGGAAGTTCAGGAAATCCCATTGCGGCATCATGGCGATGTAGTCGTACGGAGGCGTCAGGGACGCGAAATCGCCGAGGGTGACCAGGCCGACGCCGGGAATGGGGAAAGCGACGTTGTTCAGTTTGCTCTGCGGGAGCTTGCGGAATCCGTCGCCCAGCCCGAGCTCGTCGATCAGCCTGATGGTGGAGGCGTGCACTGTGTCGCCGCGGAAATCCCGGAGGAAGTCGCCGTGTTTTTCGAGGACCGTGACGTCCACCCCCGCCCGGGCCAGCAACAGTCCCAGCATCATGCCCGCCGGGCCTCCCCCGACAACCACACACCCCGTTCGCTCCATGCACCCACGCTACGCCGGACGCACAAAAGCCGCACGGGCAATTGCTGCACGTGCGGCTTTTCTGCTTGCTGCCGGAGCAGGGTCAGAGCCGGGTGTCGAAGGAACCGCAGAAGACGTTCTCGTTGAACGTTCCCTGGAATTCCGACATGCCCATGATCTTTTGGATGGTTGCCCGGATGGCTTCCCGGGTTCCTGCGTGGGCGTGGATCGCGGTCTTCACCATCGGCACGTCAATCAGGTGGTTGGGCTGGTTGAGCGAGACGAACACGGTGGGGACCTCGGTGACATACCACGGGATCTCCGCGGCCATCGGGGTGGACCACTTGATCCGGATCGCTGCCTCCTGGGCGAAGCCCTTCACATTGGCGAACACGAAGGCGGCGTCGTACTTGTCCGCGTAGTCGCCGGTGGCTTCCTCGGAGATGACCGACATGAAGTTCACCCCGGTCTCCCCTGCCGCCTCGCGCTGGTCCGCCGTCTTGAACAGGTGCACCTCGAAGCCGGCGTTTTCCAGCTCCGCCTTGACGGTGTCCAGGTAGGCCAGCGGATCCGCGCGGGTGAAGTCCGCACCGCCGGAGATGCCGTACAGGCGGATCCGTTTGTGTGTCTCCGGCGTGATGGGCAGGTTGTGGGCGGTGTCCTTGACGAGGGTGACGGTCTTGTCCGCGATCTCTGCCGCAATGGCCCGGTGGGCGTCGCTGCCGATCACGCCGAGTGCTTCCGCCGGCGGGACCAGCTCGTCGCGTGCCTTCCGGTGGAGGCCCAGGCTTGCTTTCAGGGCCAGGATCCGGCGCAGCGCGTCGTGCAGGCGCTGCTCCGTGATGACGCCGGATTTGTAGCCGTCCATCATGTAGTGGAAATCTTCCGCGGGATTGCGGAAGAACAGGAACATGTCGCAGCCGGCGGCAATGGTGGCTGGCACCAGGTCCTTGCGCCTCATGGCCTGGGTCAGGCCGATCATCTGAGAAGCGTCGGTGAGGATCAGGCCGTTGAAGCCAAGTTCGCCGCGGAGCAGGTCCTGGAGCAGTTCGGGCGCCAGCGTGGCCGGCCGGATGTCCTTGTCCGCCAGGCCCGGACGGAAGTGGCGGGAAAGTTCCGGCGCCCCGATGTGCCCGATCATGATGGACTGCACGCCGTGGCCGATCATTTCCCGGTACACGTGCCCGTAGCTCCGGTTCCACTCCTCGTAACCGAGGGTGTTGTAGGAGGTGACCACGTGCTGGTCGCGTTCGTCCACGCCGTCGCCCGGGAAGTGCTTCATGGCACAGACGGTGGGCGACTCGCTGATGCCGTCGAAGTACTCCTTGGCACGCTCCACCACGATCTCCGGGGTGTTGCCGAAGGCCCGGGTGGAGATGACCGTGTTCCGCCAGTTGTAGTGGATGTCCACGATCGGCGCGAAGGCCCAGTTGCAGCCCAGCGCCGCGGTTTCGACGCCGGCCACCTGTCCCATCTGCCGCGCGATGGCCTTGTCCGGATGCGAGCCGGCCTGCAGGTGCGTGGACACAAACGTTCCGTCGTCGCAGCTTCCGGCTCCCCCCATTTCCGGGTTGGAGGCCACCAGCAGTGGAATCCGGGTCTTGGACTGCGCGTAACGGATGTGTTCCTGCACCGCGGCCGAGGGGCCCGGCCGGTAGCGCATGCCGCCTACGTGGTAGTTCTCAAGCACGCCGTCGAGGTACTCCGGGGAGTAGTCGTTGTTGTGGTTGATGAACAGCTGCCCGATCTTTTCCTCGAGGCTCATTCCCGCGATCGTGGAATCCACCCACGCAACGGCGTCGCCGTCGAGGTTGAACGGCGCGGCCTGGAGGTCGACCTCGACGGGACGCGGTGGGGTGCCCGCGGCGCCTTCGGTGCTCCCGGCGGGAGTTACGACGGCGGCAATGCCCGCCAGCGCTTCGGTCACCACCTGGCTGACAGGGGCGGCGATGTCCACGACGATGCCGGCTTCATCGGCGTCGAGCGGCTCCAGGGTTGCGAGCTGCGAATCAAGCAGGGCGGGCGGCATGAAGTGGCCGGTGCGCCCTTCAGTCCGCGCCCGCAGCACCTCTTTGCTGCCGTGCAGGTGCAGGAACACGGTGTCCGGTGCCTGTTCCCGGATGGCGTCGCGGTAGCTGCGCCGCAGGGCGGAGCAGGCGAGCACCAGTCCGCCGTCGCCGGCGTTGGCCAGCTCGGCGCCCACGGTGGCCAGCCAGGGCCAGCGGTCCTCATCGGTCAGGGGCGTGCCGGCCGCCATCTTGGCCACGTTTTCCACGGGGTGGAGGGAATCGCCGTCGAGGAACGGTACGCCCAATTCGCGGGCCACGAGGTCGCCGATGGTGGTCTTGCCGCAGCCGGAAACCCCCATCACGACGATGCGGTGCTTGGTGGCGTGTGTTGTCACGAGCCGTGCCTCACCAGTCATGGACGGTGCCGTCGACGAGGCGGTTGTAGGGCAGGTAGGCCTGCTGGTACGGGAACGCGGCCGCTGCTTCCTCGTTGAACTCGACGCCGATGCCGGGCTTGTCTCCCGGGTGCAGGTAGCCGTCCACGAAGGTCATGGACTGCTCGAAGACCTCGTTGGTCTTGTCCGAGTGCTGCATGTATTCCTGGATGCCGTAGTTGTGGATGGCCAGGCCGACGTGCAGCTGTGCAGCGAAGCCCACCGGGGAGATATCGGTGGGGCCGTGGAAGCCGGACTTGATCTGGTACTGGGCGGCGAAGTCCATGACCTTCTTCAGCGGGGAGATGCCGCCGAAGTGGGTGGAAGCGGCCCGGACGTAGTCGATCAGCTGTTCCTTGATGATGGTCTGGTAGTCGTACACGGTGTTGAAAACTTCACCGATCGCCAGCGGGGTGGTGGTGTGCTGGCGGACCAGGCGCAGGGCTTCCTGGTTCTCGGCCGGGGTGCAGTCCTCGAGCCAGAACAAGTCATAGGGTTCCAGCGCCTTGCCCAGTTTGGCGGCCTGGATCGGGGTCATGCGGTGGTGGCCGTCGTGCAGCAGCGGCAGTTCCGGGCCGAACTCGTTCCGGACTGCTTCGAACACGGTGGGCAGGTGGCGCAGGTAGGCCCGGGTGTCCCAGTCCTCTTCCACCGGAAACGCGCCGCGGCCGGCGGGCTCGTAGTCGTAGCGCTCACCGGAGGCCTGTGCCTGGGCGGCCACACCGTAGACGGCCTTGATGCCAGGAACGGCGGTCTGGATGCGGACCGATTTGTAGCCGAGTTCCAGGTGCTCGCGGACGGAGTCAAACAGCGAGGGGATGTCCGCACCGGAGGCGTGGCCGTACGCCCGCAGGCCGTTGCGGGACGCTCCGCCAAGGAGCTGGTAGACCGGCATGCCGGCCATCTTGCCCTTGATGTCCCAGAGCGCCATGTCCACGGCGGCGATCGCTGCCATGGTCACCGGACCGCGGCGCCAGTACGAGGACCGGTACAGGAACTGCCAGGTGTCCTCGATCCGGTGCGGATCCTTGCCGATCAGCAGCTGCGCAACGTGTTCCTTGAGGTAAGCGGCCACAGCGAGCTCGCGGCCGTTGAGGGTGGCATCACCGATACCGGTCACGCCGTCCTCCGTGGTGATCCGTAGGGTCACGAAGTTGCGGGACGGGCTGGTGACGAATACTTCTGCTGCAACGATCTTCATGAACTTCAGCTGTTCCTTCCAGGAATCAGGTGGGCAGGTGTGACGGTCTTGGACGACGTGTCCGTGGTGAAAGTTCCGCTCAGACGGGCTACCAAGGCAACTACCTGCGGGTCTTCGCCCAGTTGCGGGCTGATGAGGTCGAGGAGGGCGGCCACCCTCTCAGGGCCAGGGGCCCCGTTAGCCGCGCCGATTGCCTCGGACAACGGGTCCTGAATCTCGTTGCGTACGGCCACGAAGTCGATCCAGGCGGCCAGCATCAGGGCGCTGCCGGCACCGGAGCGGCCCTCGGATCTCTCAGCGGCGAGGACCGGGAGGGCCCGCATCCGGAGTTTTGTGGTGCCGTCGGCGGCAATTTGCGACAGATGATGCGCGATGCGGCCGTTGCCGAACCTGCCGCGGAGTGCATCCCGATATTCCGGGATGTGAAGATCGTGGCCATGAAGATGCGCCGCTGCCTCGTCCCAAAAGGCCTCCACAGCTTCCCGGCACTCTGGATCTTCGAGTGCCTGGGCCACCGTGGTGTGCCCCCGGAGCAGACCGGCATATGCCAGGAGCGAATGGGCGCCGTTCAGGAGCCACAGCTTGCGGTTCTCGTAGGGTTCAATGTCGTCAACCAAA
The DNA here is from genome assembly GCF_042880995.1 of Arthrobacter sp. NPDC058288. Lineage (NCBI taxonomy): Bacteria > Bacillati > Actinomycetota > Actinomycetes > Micrococcales > Micrococcaceae > Arthrobacter > Arthrobacter sp. NPDC058288. The sequence goes on along the minus strand of NZ_JBHVYH010000006.1, from coordinate 277,486 downwards.
ACAGCGCCGGCGTCCTCCCAGCGGGGCCTGCCCTTCGGGAAATCCCCGCTGATGACCCAGTCGCGAAATGGTTCGGCGACCACGGGCGAGCTGTCCCGGTAGCCGCACGCCTGCTCCACCTCAGCGATGTCTGCATCGGTGGTCCGGGGAGTGATCCGGTCCACGGACGTGCTGACAAAACTGACGTTCTCCACGATCCAGCGTGCAAGCTCGCCATCCCAGGCCTCCGCCATTCCCGTGACGGCGCGGCGGGCAACGTCTCCGTTGCCTGAGAGGTTATCGCAACTGACGACGGCGATCGGGCCCGCTCCGGCGTCCCTGCGGGCGGCGAGGGCAGAGACCAGCCGGCCCAGCGGCGTCGCGGGTTTCCCCCCTTCACCCGCAGCATCAGCCAGCCGGGCCAGATCGCCGGCAACGCCGGCATCGCCTGCGTCGAAGTTGCCGTCCGAGGCCAAGCCGTACGCCGCCTCCGTGATGGTCAGCGTAACTATGGCGGTCGCCGGCTCGGAGACGAGTTCGCGGAGGCGCCCGACGTCGGCTCCGTCCACCGCTTCGGAAATGCTTCCGATGACTTCGAAGCTGTCCCCGTTGCCGGAACGCTCGATCAGGGTGAACAGCCCGTCCTGCGCTGCCAGCGCCACGGCTGCGTCGGGCCGCCGCCCGGTGAAGGCCGCGATCCCCCATTCGGCGCCATCGCCGGCATGTTGCGTGTACCAGGCCTCGTGCGAACGGTGGAATGCTCCGAGGCCCAGATGCACGATCCGCACCGGGGCCTTGGGCAGCGGCTTCAGCGCACGGTTCAGCACCGGCATTTTGTTGGCGTTCACAGCTTGAACACCCTGCGCGGAGAGGCATCCACGATGTCCACTATCAGCTCGCGGGCGCGTTCTTCGCTGATCCGGTGCTCGGCCACAAGCCGAGCTAAAAATGAGGACTCGATTCTGCGCGAGGTGTCGTGGCGGGCCGGGATGGAGCAGAACGCGCGGGTATCGTCGATGAACCCGGAGGTCCGGGAGAAGCCGGCTGTTTCCGTCACCGCCGCCCGGAAGCGCAGCATTGCATCCGGAGCGTCCAGGAACCACCACGGAGCGCCTATGTACACGGACGGATAGAAACCCGCCAATGGTGCCAGTTCCCGTGAGAACACGGTCTCGTCCAGGGTGAACAGCACCAGGTGGAAATCCTTGGCGGTGCCGAAGTCCTGCAGCAGGGGCCGGATAGCCTCGGTATAGTTCACGGCGAACGGAATGTCGTGACCCGTATCCGCGCCAAAGGCCTCGAAGGTGGGACCGTGATGGTTGCGGTACGAGCCGGGGTGGATCGTCATGACCAGTCCGTCTTCCACGGACATCCTGGCCATCTGGTACATCATGTGGGCCTCGAATGCCTCGCGGTCCGCCAGGCTGGCTTTGCCCGCCCGGGCGCGCTCAAACAGCCGCTCCGCGTCGGCGGCGTCCAGTTTCAGGGTTGCGGGCGTGCGGACGCCGTGGTCAGCGGACACCGCACCGTTTTCCACGAAGTGGCGCCGTCTTGATTCCAGTGCACTGATGTAGCCCGCGTATCCGGACGCCCCCGAAGCGCCGACGCCGATGAGGCGTTCCACGTTGTCCTGCCATTCCGGATGGGCGATGTTCACGTAAGGGTCCGGACGGAAGGTTGGCAGGACGCGGCCGGCGAACGCAGGATCCGCAGCCAGAGCTGCATGGCTGTCCAGGGAGTCCAGCGGATCGTCCGTGGTGGCCAGCACCTCAATGTTGAACTCTTTGAACAGCTGCCGTGGCCGGAATCCCGGTTCGGAAAGCTTGGCCGAAATAGCGTCGAAGATCCTGTCGGCATTCTCCGCGGTCGGTTCGTCGTGCAGGCCGAAGACATGCTCGAATTCCTGCCGGATCCAATACCCGGAGGCCGTGCCCTCAAAGTCAGGCCACGCGGCACAGAAGTTGCGCCAGACCTGGCGCGATCCCGTAGCGGTTTCGCCGAGGCCCAGCTGGTCCATCGGGACACCCCCTGCATGAATCAACCTGGTCACGTAGTGGTCCGGTGTGACCAGCAGGGCGGCGGGATCCGGGAAGGGCAGGTTCTGTTCAATCACCGCAGCATCCACGTGGCCGTGCGGGGAGATGATCGGAAGACCCTCCACCAGGTTGTACAGCGAGCGGGCTATGTCCCGGACGCCGGGCTCCGCAGGAAGGAGCCGGTCCGGGTGTGCTGCCATAGAGTGCGCCATGGTCTCAGCGTGCCCCTGCCCCTGCGGTAAGCCCGGCGAGAGCCGCCGTGCGCCGCAGGTAGTCAAGGTTCCCGGCAGTACGTTCGGCCAGGGGAAGCTCCGTGGAGAAGTCTTCCACCGTGATCCAGCCGTCGTAGCCATGTGCTGCCAACGCCTTGAAGTATTCAAGGACGCTGCCCTGTCCGGACTGCAGGGGTGCCCATTCGTTCTGGAACACTGCGGCACCGGAGGCATCCCGCTCATCCCGGCAGACCCACACGGCGTTCTTGACGTGGATATGCGCCAAGTATTCCCCCAGCAGTTCGAAGGCAGGCAGGTAGTCTTCCTGCCCCTCGATCAGCAGGTTGCCCAGGTCATGGATGACTCCCACGTGCCGGGGATCCAGGCCCTCCAGCAGACGCCGGGCCGATGAAGCTGACGCCGTAATGGTGCGGTGGTGCAGTTCAACCAGCGCCTTCACCCCGTGGTGGGCAGCACGTTCCGCTACCCATTCGAAATCCCGGCGGGCCGCCTCAAACAGGACAGGGTAGGGAATACCGCTCGGCTCTTCGTTCCCCCAACCGGCAGTTCCCAGCGGCAGGGTTGTCACACGAACCTGGCCCGCACCCAACGCGGCGGTAGCCGCCAGCATTCGTTCGACGTCGTCGTGGTTGTCACACCGCGCATAGCCACCGATGCCGGAGAACTCCAGGCCGGCATCCCGGGTGATGGAGGCGATCCGCTCCAGGTTGCCCTCAAGGCCGGTCATGGGGATGGTGGCTTTGTTGCCGGCCCAGAAACCCGGCTCGGGTGCCTCTGCCTGGTCCGTAATCCGCCATTCGATGCCGTCCCAACCCTGCGCTGAGAGGCTGGTGACGGCTTCCTCCGGAGTCCAGTCAGGCGTGGAGGCCGTGAATACTGAGAATTTCATCGCGTCAGGCGCTTTCTGTCGGAGTGGATCCTGTACGGACTTCAAGGTCGTTGTACTTACCCGCCAGGACGTCCTCGAAGAGGACCGCCTGGTTCAGGGTGGCCGACACGTAGACGGCACGCACGGTGGCCAGGGCGTTGACTGCATCGCTGACGGTCACGCCAGGCTGGCGGCCCTCGGCGATGGCCCCCAGGATGTCGCGGTACTGGCGGACATGGCCGGCCGGGTAAACCGTGGGGTCTTTGGCCTCGTAATCCTCTGCGGGGTACTTGGACAGTTCTTCAGAGGCCTGGTTCCCGCCGCCCTGCAGCCCCATGTCGGCCGACGCGCCGCCGGCGTCCCTGGCGTGGAAATACTGCAACTGGTCGTTATCCACCACGGCTGAGCCTTCCGAACCCATCAGCTGGACCCGCACTGTCAGGCCGGGGTATGCGGCCGTGGTGGCGTGCAGGACTGCCAGGCCCCCGTTCTCAAACGTCACGGTGGCAACGGCGGTGTCCTCCACCTCGATTCGCTCGTGCGCCAGCCGGGCCGTGTGGGCGTGGATCTCCACCGGCCGGCCCATGAACCAGAGCAGCAGGTCAACCGTGTGGACGCCCTGGTTCATCAGGGCCCCGCCGCCGTCCATGGACCAGGTGCCGCGCCAGTCGCCGGAATCGTAGTAACCCTGCCCCCGCCACCACGCCACGGAGGCGATAGCGGAGGTCAGCCGGCCAAAGCGGCCCTTGGCCACGGCGTCCGCGACGGCCACGCTGGCCTGGTCGAACCGGTGCTGGCTGATCACCGAAGCAACGACGCCCCGCCGTGCTGCTTCGTTGGCCGCAGCCTCGATCTCCTGGGCGCGGCTCAGATCGACGTCCAACGGCTTTTCGATGACCACATGCTTGCCGGCCGCAAGGACTTCGAGGCCTTGCTGGATGTGCAGTCCGCTGGGAGTGGCAAGGGCCACCAGGTCAATGTCGCCCGCTGCGAAGGCGCCCTCAAGGGAGGTGTGCACGGAGGGCCTTGGCTTTCCGCTCGACTCGATGAAGTCCGCCAGGGACTCGGCCGCATCGGGGATGGCGTCAACCAGCGCCACAATGCTGGTCCCGGGGAATTCCTGCAGGGCAACCGCGTGGGTGCGGCCGATGACGCCGCACCCGGTAATGGCCACCTTCAATGTCTTACTCATACCGTCCGGACTCCTGCTTCTGCTGTGACTTTGGCAAACGCCCGGGCGGCAATGCCGAACGCCGTAGGGCCGGAAAATCCGCCGAGGCCGTGAGCGCCGGCAAGGTGCGGTTCAAGGGAAGCAAAGCCGTTGAATCCGTCAGCCTTGAGAGCCTCCACGGTGCGCAGCACGTCGCCATCGCCCTCACCTGCGGGAACGACATGCCCGTTTGAAAAGAGCGCGTCCTTGACCTGCAGGTACTCCAGATGCGGGCGGAGTTTCTTGTAGGCCTCGTCAAAGGGCTTCACACCTACCTGCACGAAGTTGGCAGCATCCCAGGCCACCTTCAACGCCGGCGAGTTCACGGATTCGATGATGTCGAGCACACGGTCCGGAACATCCCCGAAGATGTCCTTCTCGTTCTCATGCAGGAGGATCACCCCTTCGTTCTCGGCCACGTCGGCCAGCGCACGCATCCGCTCCAGAACGGCATCGCGGATGCTCTCCACCGGCACGGATTCGCCGTAATAGAAGGAGAAGATGCGGATGTACTTCGCGTCCAGGACCTTGGCTGCGTTGGCAGCCCGGCGCAGGCGCTCCACCTCGTGCTCCACCGGAAGGCTGACATCGACCTTGCCGATCGGCGAGGCAATCGCCGACACCTTCATTCCCTTTGCCGTCAACAGGTCAGCAAGTGCACGGAGCTGGTCATCGGACAGGTCCACGATGTTCGTGCCCCAAGCGCTGCGCACCTCGATGTGGTTGGCGCCGAGCGCCTGCAGCACGGCGATCTGGACAGCGGGGTCGTCGTCGATCTCATCCCCGAAGCCCGACAGGGACCACGAGGCTTGAGTGGTTGCAACCATGGTTACTTAACTCCTCCGGCGGTCAGCCCGCCAACTAGATAACGCTGGAAAATCAGGTACAGAATGACCACGGGTGCCGCGCAGACCAGAGCGGCGGCCATCATCTGGCCGTAGTACGGGATAGCGCCTCCTTCTTGGGAAGCCCCGAAAATCTGCAGGGCAACGGCTGCGGTCTGGCTTTCCGGCCTGGTCATCACGGATGCAAACAGGACGTCGTTCCACCCCAGCAGGAACGCGAAGATGCCCGAAACCACGATGCCCGGCCAGCTCAGGGGCAGGATGATCCTGAACAGGACGCCGAGGTTGCTGGCGCCGTCGATCCGGGCCGCTTCCTCGAGTTCGCGGGGAAGCCCGCGAAGGTAGGTGACCATGACCCAGGTGGAGAACGGCATGGCGAACGTCAGGTACGTGACAAACAGCCCCCACTGCGTCCCGATCACTTGGATGCCGAGGTACGTTGCAGCTGAAGAGAACAGCACGAACACGGGGAGCACCATCAGGGTTCCGGGCACCGACTGCAGGGCAAGGAGCCCGCGCAGGATCGTGAGACGGCCCCTGAAGGTGTAGCGCACCAGGACGAATGCCGTTGACACGGACATGGCGGCCGAGACAACCGCCGTTGCTCCGGCCACGAGGACACTGTTCGCCAGGCCCGTCGCCAGGCCCACGCTGGTCCAGATCTTCGAGTAGTTCTCAAGGGTGAAGCTGGAGGGCCAGAACTCACCGTTGGCTACACCGATGTCCGAGTTCACCGAGGCAAGGAAGATGTAAAGCACAGGGATCAGGACGAGGGCACCAAGGAACACCAGAATGAATGCCAGGAGCGGACGGGGCAGCAAGCGTGTCACTTCATGCTGCCGGGACGACCCGGGCCGGAAAACAGCGGCACTGGTGTTACCGGTGTTACGGACCCTGCCGGCGGTGGAGGTGCTCATTTCTTGGCTCCAGGTGACTCGGCGTCGTCGAGCTTGACGGCGCGAAGATAAACAAACAGCGGGATGGCGATCAGCACCAGGGAGACGAATGCCATGGCGGCGCTCAGGCCGAAACGGAAGCTTTGGAAGCTGGTCACGTAGGTAAGGATGGGGAGCACTTCGACGTCCGCTGGCGCCGGGACTCCGAACAGCACGAAGGGAAGAGTGAAGTTGTTGATGTGGTGCAGCATGCCGATCAGGAAGGCGAGTGCAAGCGGTCCCTTAAGGTACGGGAAGATGACGAATCGAAGCTTGTTCCACCACAGTGCTCCGTCCAATGCTGATGCCTCATGGACCTCGTGGTCCACGGATTGCAGTCCGGACAGAGCAAGCAAGTAGATGAATGGCCAGGAGGCCCAGATCTGGACCAGGACCAGCGTCCAGAAGGTCTGGGGCCCGTTGAGCCATAGCCCGGTTTCGATGCCCACAGTTCCCAGGGCCTTGTCCACGATGCCGTCCGGCTGGAACATGGTGCGCCAGATCGTGGCAACCACAAAGGACGGGAGCACGTACGGGATCAGGAAGATCGACCGGACCACGGCGCGTCCCCTGAAAGCGTTCTGGGTTGCCACGGCGGCCGCGATTCCGAGCGGAAGTGTGACCACCATGGCCAGCAGGGAGTAGCTGACGCTCAGCCAGGTCGCGTGGAGGAGCGGCGACGAAGTGAGCGCTTCGACGAAGTTCTCCACCCCAATGAACGGTGAACTGATCCAGCGGCGCAGCGTGTATTGGTCCAGGTTGAGGGTGGACATGTAGATGCCCAGCACAAGCGGCACCACGATGATGATGAACATCAGTGCCCCGCCCGGGATGAGCATCCACAGCGGGCGGTTGCGTTCACTCAGGCCTTTGCGGCGGCCCTTGCTCTCGCCGGCAGGCGGCGGACCAGCCACGGAAGAGGCGGTCCGGGAGGTCCGGGGTGCGGCGGAGTCCGCCGCAACCCGGACTTCATTGGAAGCGTCTGTAGACATCAGAACTTATCCCTTGGCAGCCCGGTCAAGGGACGCCTGGCCCTTGGTCTGGGCGTCCTTGATCCGAGTCTCGAGGGCTGACTCGTCGAGCCTGCCGCTGGAAAGATCCGGAATCGACTGAACAGTGACGTTGAGCAGGCCGAGCTGGATATCGCCCCAGGCACCTGTAAACGGGGTGGCCTTGGACTTGGCGGCGGCATCGGCGATTGGCTTCAGCTTGGGATCAGTGAGGCTGGCCAACGCCTCGGCGTTTGCCGGCAGGTCGCCGAAGGTCTTTTGATAATTCAACTGCTCCTCTTTCGAGGTGATCAGCTTGATGTAGGCGAAGGCGAGATCCTTCTCCTTCGAGTAGTCCGCCACCACGAGGTTATCCCCGGAGAGGATGCTCGCGGCTTCCCCGCCGTCAGTCTTGGGGCTGGATTCACCCGGAGCGGTAGTGGGCATCAGTGCGTATTGGTACTTACCCGCCACGGCCGACTTGTCCAGCGTCGGGATGGAGCTCGACGTCGTCATCATCAGATATCCGGCTTTTCCGCTGGCGAAGGCAGCAACGGCGTTGCTGTTGCTCCACCCGACGGAGGCCGGGTCCACGACTTTGTCATCGGTCAACCAGCCGAAATAGGTCTCGTAAGCCTTCTTGACGGTGGGATCCTCCATCTTGAGTTTGTTGCCGTCCACCAGCGGATTGCCGGCTTGGACTGACATGGCCCAAATGAACTTCCACGGGTCATAGGAGTCCTTGTATCCGGTGGCGATGCCGAACGTGCCGTCCTTGGTCATTTTCTTGGCCTGTTCGGCAAGCTCGTCCCAGCTGGTGGCAGGCTTCTCAATGCCCGCAGCCGCCAACAGCTCCTTGTTGTAAGCCATCACGAAGGGGCGGCTGACAAAGGGGATGCCGGCCTGGTGCGCCTCGTCCGGTCCGGAGATGCCCAAGGCTGCAGGGTTGAAGCGGTCCTTGCCACCGACCTTCTTCCAGTCGTCGTCGGACAAGGTCACAAAGGCTTTGGTAGCGAAGGCGGTCGGTGTGAACGTGGTGCCGAGCCCGTAGACGTCCGGGCCCTGCCCTGAAACCACGGAGGTCTGGATCCGCGTCAGCTCGTCATTGGCCGAAGCGAAGGTTTCAAACTTCACGTCGGCCCCGGTCTCTGCTTTGAACTTGGCCGCGATATCGCTTTGCCACTTCTTCTGCTGCTCCGGGTACTGGCTCAGGACGCCGACCAGGACGTTGAGGGTCTTACCCGTGCCATCCACCTTTCCGTCGGCGTTTGTTGAGCTGCCAGTAGTCCCTGAGCCCGCGCCGCAGCCGGTCAATGCCAAAGCCGCAGCCGTAACGATTGCCGCAAGCCCGGAAGACGATCTAAACCTCATTGTTTTCTCCTCTAGGACACCCACATGGCCACAACGTCATGTGGCGCACATCACTGCAGGCGATTCGGAACCCAGTCTAGGGATGGGGCAACATTGCGGCAAGCGATTGCCAAAAGTTGCCAAAGATGTTGAGATGATACCCATAGGCACTGCTCCCAGACCCGTCGTGCACACTGCCCGGGGCGATGGGCGGCCGCATGAAAGGACTTATCCATGAGCTCTGCGACGGTGGATGCAGGGGATAACGGGTCCGCGGACCGCAGGCCCCCAGCCGAAAGAATGCCAACAATCAAGGACGTGGCCGAGCTGGCCGGAGTGGCCACCTCCACGGTTTCGCGCGCACTGTCCAAGCCGGACCGCGTAAACCGGCACACCCGGGAACGGATCGAGGAGGCCGCAGCCCGGCTCAACTACGTGCCCAGCTCGCAGGCGCGGGGACTCAGTTCGGGCCGCACCGACACCGTAGCGGTCCTGGTCCCGGACATTACCAACCCCTTCTATTTCGACATCATCCGGGGGACGCAGCACCAGCTCAAGGCCGCCGGCCTCACCCAGCTCCTGGTAGACACCGAAGAGTCCAGCGAGATGGAGCTTGAGGCACTTCACAAAATGCGGCGGTCAGCAGACGGATTTATCCTGGCGGCATCGCGCCTGACGGACGCGCAGCTTGCCGAGGTGTCCGGTTCGCAGCCGCTGGTTACCATCAATCGCGCCTCAGCGAACGCGCCCACCGTGGTGATCGATACGCCTTCCGCCATGATCCAGGCATTGGAACACCTCGCCTCCCTCGGCCACCACCGGATCTGCTACGTGAGCGGGCCGCCGACGTCGTGGTCCAACTTGCGGCGCTGGAAAATCTTCGAGGAGGACTCCGCCCAAAGAGGACTCGAAACGCACAGGATCGGACCCTTCACGCCGAAAACCACGTCCGGAGCGGCAGCCGCTGACGCCGCCGTGCGCACCGGGGCCACGGCATGCATCGTCTTCAATGACCTGCTGGCCATAGGCATGCTGCAGCGATTGCGCGAGAGGGGCATCCGCGTGCCCGAGGACATGAGCATTGTGGGATGCGACGATATTTTCGGCGCTGATTTCTGCAACCCTCCGCTGACAACCATTTCATCCCCGATCGAGCAGGCTGGCCGCGTTGCCGTTTCGATGCTCCTCTCACAGTTGAATCCGCTCCACGGCGGAACCACCCGGCGCCTGGCCGTGATGCCCACCCATCTCACGGTCCGCGGCTCCACCGGGCCCGCGCCGGAGCAGGGCGCCCGGTAATTTCCTTGCCTGATTCAGGCGGACACAGTTGAGCATGGTTGACACTGCTGGCTAGTCTGGATCACATGCGCGAACTCCAGGCCAGGATCATTGAAGAAATGGGCGTCCAGCCCCGGATCGACCCCGCCGGGGAGGTGCGCAAACGCGTCACTTTCCTGAAGGAATACCTCAAGGCAACGCACACGAAGGGCTTCGTCCTGGGCATCTCCGGAGGCCTCGACTCTTCCCTCGCAGGCCGGCTTGCCCAGCTTGCCGTCGAAGAGCTGACCGCGGAAGGCACGGAGGCCAACTTCGTGGCTGTCCGCCTTCCCTACGGCGTCCAGCACGATGAGGACGACGCCCAGGCGGCCCTGGACTTCATCCAGGCCAAGACCGAATGGACGTTCAACATCTCCGCCGCGGTGGACGGTTTCGAGGACGAGTTCGAGAAGACGGTGGGCAACGGAATCTCTGATTTCCACAAGGGCAACACCAAGGCCCGCACCCGGATGATCGCGCAGTACGCCCTCGCGGGCGAGCACAACTACCTTGTGATCGGCACAGACCACGGCGCCGAATCCGTCACCGGCTTCTTCACGAAATACGGCGACGGCGGCGCGGATATCCTGCCGCTGTTCGGGTTGAACAAACGCCAGAACCGGGCACTCCTCGCGGAGCTCGGCGCCCCGGCGCGGATCTGGGAGAAGGTCCCCACGGCCGATCTCCTTGACGGCAAGCCCGGCCGCACGGACGAAGAAGAACTGGGCCTGAGCTACGACCAGATCGACGACTACCTCGAAGGCCGCGACGTCCCGGACGACGTCGCCGAATCGATCGAGCAGAAATACCTCCGCACCCGCCACAAGCGGACCGTCCCGGTCACCATCTTCGACACCTGGTGGAAGTAGCCTGAGCCGGGGAGCCCCGGCTCAGGTTCTGAACCGAAACTGCATGACCCCGAAACGGGGCACTCTGGGCACCGGGTTGGGCCATTGCGGCCCGCAGTTCCGGCGGGTCCGTGTCAAAGTGCCCCGCGACGGTTGGTCCCGGACGGCTTTCCGGGTCGACGTCGAGATGCCGCCTAAGGAATCAGCACGATACCCGCGGACAGGCTCCCGATCCTCTATCCAGCAGGATCCGCAGGTCCCGGTCAGTCCCGGACTTCCACCGTGCCCTTCATTCCCATGAAGTCATGGAGGGCGCAGATGTAATCGAACTCGCCGGCCTTGTTGAACTTCACGGTGAAGGTGCTGTTCGGCGGCATCAGGCCGGAACTCAAGTCGCCGCCGGTGAAGTCAGCGGGATCGCCCACCGCGGCGAGCTCGTCGGCCGGTTCCTCACCGAACGTGACGGTGTGCGGGGCTCCCATGCCGTCATTGACGAAGGTCACCTCGTCGCCAACATGGACCACGATGTGCGAGCGGACGAACCGCATCAGCATGGCCGTCCCGTTGTCGGTCCCTGCAATGACGGTGTGGTCATCGGCTTTGGCCCGCGCGGCGTCCCACTGCTCGTAGCCGTCCCGCAGGATCTTCCGCTCCTGCTTGTTCGACTGACGGTCATACTGCGACTGGGTGTACGGGTAGTCAGTTCCCGCTTCCCGTACGTGGACAGTCCCCTTCATGGCCGTGCCGTGGACCAGGCAGTAGTAGGTGAATTCGCCCGGGTCCGGGAATTTCAGCGAATAGCGTCCCACTTCCTTGAAGCCACTGTCTGAAACGTTCGTCATCACACCGGAGTTGAAGTACGACTTTCCGTCATAGGATTTTCCGCCCTGCTGTGCCACGTACTGGGGATTGTCCGGGTTGAACGGCTGTGTGGACTCCAGCGACTGGCCTTCGGCCAGGAACGTCACGGTATGGATTTCCGCCGCGTTCGCTTTCCAGGTGATCTTGTCCCCGGCGTTGATATAGATGTTTTCCGGGAGGAAGGACATCCCCTGGATCGCCTGGTCCGATGACTCGGAACCCACCTGGACAGTCCAGGTCCTTGATGATTTTCCGCCGTCCGCGACGGCGGTGCCAGAAAGTGCCACTGGCATGAGTATGGCGATCAACCCCGCCACGAGCGCGCGCACCAGGCGCGGCATGCGGCGGCTTTCTTTTTGGAGAGCCATAAGACTCATTCCTTCTGTATGTTTCGCTGTCTTCTCGTTGGTGGCCGGGAGACCGGTCTGACGGTTCCGGTTGTCGTCAACGACGATCGGCCCGGTGCCCGCCCGGCATACGCCAGCCACGTTCCTCCTCCCCGCGGCTGCCCAGGCTCAAGGCGGGAAAGAAGTCATTAGGACCCGGCGCGCCATCCGCTATGAGGCATGACGCGCTGGCGGTGAACTGCTGAAGAATTGCTAGCTCGCAACTGCCGCACTGCTCCCCTGCGCGGTGCGATGCCACGACGAATAGTCCATGCATTGTCCTCCGCTTCTCGGAGGGATAGCGATTATGGATCCGTTGGGCTGAGGGCCCGGATGACGCAACCGGCATCATGCCGCGGGGCCGGCCGGTTGGACGCTGCCGATACAGTCCAATCGTGCTCCGGGCCAGCAGATTTGTCGATACTCCAGCGACGGTTTGCCGCTGCTCAGGCTCCGCCCGGCGACCGGGTCAGCAGCGTGGAGATCCGGTGCGCCTCTTCCAGCAGTAGGCGGCCCAGCATCTCCTGCCGCTCCCCCTTGAAACGGGGTTCAATCCCGGTCAGCGACAAGGCCCAGGCCGGACGCCCGCGCTGGTCAAAAACCGCTGCACCCATGCCCCAGCTGCCTTCCAGCACGAGCCCGGGGTTGACTGAGTAGCCGGCCTGCCGGGTCCTGGCCAGGTTTTCCCGGACCAGCGCCTCGGTGTGCGCCGCCGCAAAACCGCCCGCGTGCTTGGGCCAGTCCGCCAAAAGCTCCTCCTGTTCCGCCTCAGGCAGGAACGCCATGATCGCGGTTCCGGCGGAGGCCACCCCCAGCGGGAACCGGACGCCTTCGTGCAGCACAAAGGAGCGCACCGGGAAGCTGCCTTCCTCGCGGAGCAGGCACACCGTTTCCGATCCGCGGCGGATGGAGAAGAAGGCGCTCTCCCCGCTCTCTTCGGCCAGCCGGCGGAGGCTGGGCCGGGCGATGTCCTCCAGGGGGAATCGGGCGGACGCCACGGAACCCATCAGCAGGATCTCCGGGCCAAGCACCCAGTTGCCGCTGGCCGCCTCCTGGTCCAGCAGACCCTCGGAGGCGAGCGAGCTCAGCAGCCGATGAACCGTCGGCCGGGTAAGGCCCGACTCCCGGACCAGTTCAACGAGCGGACTGCCTTCGGGCTGCCGTCCCACGATCCTTAACAGGGCGGCAACCCTGCTGACCACCTGGGCGCCCTGGACTGGCACGGAATTCATCTTTTTCCCTTCTGAACCCTGCAAATCATCCACATTATGGACACGCCTAAGCCTATCGTCCACACTGTAAAAGCGCCCTGTATTGCGGGAAAATACCGCCTTGACAGTCCCTTTGAGTGCCCCGTACGCTCCATTTCCAGAACAACAGTCCACAAAGTGGATTTCCGGCGTCGCAGCCCACTGTCCGCGCCGTACCGCCAGCTCAATGAGGAGATGCAATGTCAAAGATGAAATCCGGTGCGGCCGCCGCGCTGCAGGACGTGGTGCGGGACGGCATGACCCTGGCCGTCGGAGGCTTTGGCCTCAGCGGCATCCCGGCGGACCTGATCGAGGCCGTCCGCGATTCCGGCGTCAAAAACCTCACCGTCGTGTCCAACAACATGGGCGTGGATGGCAAGGGCCTCGGCATCCTGATCGAAGCCGGCCAGGTCCGCAAGGTCATTGCGTCCTATGTGGGCGAGAACAAACTCTTCGCCGAGCAGTACCTCGCCGGCAAGCTGGAAGTGGAGTTCACCCCGCAGGGCACCCTGGCCGAACGCCTCCGCGCCGGCGGCGCCGGCATCCCCGCCTTCTACACCAAGACCGGAGTGGGCACCCTCGTCTCCGAAGGCAAACCGCTCGCGGAGTTCGACGGCGAGACGTACGTCCAGGAGCGCGCCATCAAGGCCGATGTCGCGCTGGTACATGCGCACACGGCCGACACCGACGGCAACCTGATTTACCGCTACACCGCCCGCAACTTCAACCCGGTGGTGGCTGCGGCCGGAGCCGTCACGGTGGCCGAGGCCGAAGTGATTGTGGAGCCCGGCCGACTGGACCCGAACCACATCATCACCCCCGGCGTGTTCGTCCAGCGCCTGGTGCAGGCTACCGACCGGGTCAAGGACATCGAGCAGCGCACGGTCCGCCCCCGGACCACGGAGCCTGTCCCCGCCTAACGCCCGCGGCCCGGCGCCACAGCGCGAACGAACACTTAAGCCCCCAAGACTTCAAGACCCAAGGAGAACCCCATGGCCTGGACCAGGGATGAAATGGCTGCCATCGCGGCCGAAGAACTGCACGACGGCGACTACGTGAACCTCGGGATCGGCATTCCCACGCTGGTGGCCAACAACCTGCCCGACGGCGTCCGCGTCGTCCTGCAGAGCGAGAACGGCCTCCTCGGCATGGGCCCCTTCCCCTACGAGGGCGAGGAGGACGCGGACCTCATCAACGCCGGTAAGCAGACCGTCACCGTGTTGCCCGGCGGCAGCATCTTCGACTCCGCCACATCCTTCGGCATGATCCGCGGCGGCCACGTGAAAGTCGCCATCCTCGGCGCCATGCAGGTCTCCGGCGGTGGCGACCTCGCCAACTGGACCATCCCCGGCAAGATGGTCAAGGGTATGGGCGGCGCCATGGACCTCGTGGCCGGCACCCCGCGCGTCGTGGTTCTCACCGAACACAACGCCAAGGACGGCACCGCCAAGATCGTCAGGGAATGCACCCTGCCGCTCACGGGCTTGAGCTGTGTGGACCGCATTATCAGCGACCTCGCCGTGTTTGACCTTGAAAGGACGGACGACGGCGGCCGGCAGCTCACGCTGACCCGCCTCGCCCCCGGCGTCACCGTTGAAGAGATCCGCGAGAAGACCGAAGCCGCATTCGACGTCGCCGCCGCCGTCGACTCGACACCGACCATGGAAGCCAGCACCCTTGAAGGAGCCACAGCATGAGCCTCAAAGACCAGTTCGACAAGGATGTCCTGCTCACCGGCTGGGGCCACAGCCGGTTCGGCAAACTGACCGACGAGACCCTCGAGTCCCTCATTGTGCAGGTGGCCACGGAGGCGATCGGCAACGCCGGCATTGAGCCGGGCCAGGTCGACGAAATCTACCTCGGCCAGTTCAACTCCGGCATGATGCCGCTGGCCTTCCCGTCCTCACTGGCCCTGCAGGTCTCGGAGCAGCTGGCCAACGTCCCGTCCACCCGGGTCGAGAACGCCTGCGCATCCGGCTCGGCCGCGTTCCAGCAGGGCACCAAGTCACTGCTGGCCGGAACCGCGAAGACCGTCCTGGTGATCGGTGCCGAGAAGATGACCCACGCCGGCGCCGACGTCGTGGGCGCGGCCCTGCTCGGCGCCGACTACGACATGGCCGGCAAAGCCTCCACCACAGGCTTCACCGGCCTGTTCGCGGAGGTGGCCAAGCACTACGAGAAGCGCTACGGACCGGTCTCCGATGTCCTGGGGACCATCGCCGCCAAGAACCACCGCAACGGTGTGGACAACCCCTACGCCCAGCTCCGCAAGGACCTCGGCGAGGAGTTCTGCCGGACCGTTTCGGACAAGAACCCGATGGTCGCCGACCCGCTGCGCCGCACCGACTGCTCTCCCGTGTCCGACGGCGCCGCCGCGGTCGTGCTGTCCATCTCGCCCACCGGCGGGGCCACCGCACCGGTGCGGCTCGCCGGCTTCGGCCAGGCAAACGACTTCTTCCCCACCGACCGCCGCGACCCCACGGCTTTTGCGGCGACGCGGGCCTCCTGGCAGCGCGCGCTGGGGATGGCCGGCGTCGGGCTTGAAGACCTGGACTTCGCCGAAGTGCACGACTGCTTTACCATTGCCGAGCTGCTCATGTACGAGGCCATGGGACTGACCGAACCGGGCCAGGGATCCCGCGCCATCGAGGAAGGCTGGGTCTTCAAGGACGGCAAACTGCCCGTCAACGTCTCCGGCGGGCTCAAGGCCAAGGGCCACCCGGTCGGCGCCACGGGAGTCTCGCAGCACGTCATCGCCGCCATGCAGCTCACCGGGACCGCCGGAGACATGCAGCTCGCCAGTCCGCGCCGCGCCGCCGTCCAGAACATGGGCGGGGTGGGCATCGCCAACTACGTCAGTGTGCTCGAGGCGGTCTAACCGGGAAGCCGCCCGTCCTGACCTTCTTTTGTCCTCCGACACGAGCCGACACGCGAACGTGCCAGCGTGTCGGCTCGTGAAGCCTGCGAATGAAGGTCGAGACGGCGGCACGGCCAAAGCGGGCCAGTGCAGCTGCCCCGTCAGCCGTTAGCCCGGATCAGGGCCGCGATCCCGCTGAACCCCAGCCGATCCGCGTTCTCCAGGGCGGTGCGGCCCTGCGGATCGCGGATGCCGGGTTCGGCGCCGGCTTCGAGCAGCAACCGGACCACGTCCTGCTGCCTTGGCCCGCCGTCGTTGAGCAGGATGGCTTCCTGCAGGGCGGTCCAGCCCAGGTTGTTGACATGGTTCACCGGCACGCCGGCGGCGATGAGGATCCGCACAGTGTCCACGTGGCCGTGTTCGCTGGCAGGGATGAGCGCCGTGCCGCCGAAGCGGTTGGTGCTTCGCACGTCCGCGCCGGCAGACAGCGTCAGCTGAAGCACCTCGTTGAACCCTTCGGCCCCGGCATAGAGGAATGCCGAGTCCTGGATGGCGTCCTTGGCATTGACGTCGCCGCCGGCGCTGATCAGTTCCGCCACCGCGCCGGCATCATTGGCTTTCGCGGCAAGGATCAGCCGCTTGTCGAGCTCAGCCCGGGCCTCGGGGGATAACGCCGGACGTGTCGCGGTGGCCGTTTCCGTCACCGGTGCGGTACTGACGTGAACGGTCGACGGCGGGGAGTCCAGCGGCTCCGGCTGCCCCGGGCTCGCCTGGCAGGCAGCCAGGCAACCAGCCACGCAGACGGCCGCCGGAAGCAGCCTCCACCTGTGCCACGTCCTGAACCGCACCATGAACCTGAGCCTACTTCGCAGTCCCGGCAGCGATGGCCTCGGCACCGGCTGTTGCGCAGGCCTCGTCCAGGGCGCCGTCCGGGGCGCCGCCCACACCGACGCCCGCAACGGACACCCCGTTGACCTTGAGCGGCACGCCGCCGGCGAGGAAGAGGGTGCCGGGGAGGTCCGCGATGCTGGGGCCGTTGCCGTTGATGCGCTTGGCCAGCTCGCTGGTGGGCGTACCGAAAGCGGCGGCGGTGTAGGCCTTCTGCTGCGCAGCTTCAATGGTGTGCTCGGCTGCATTGTCGCCGCGGAGCAGCGCCTGCACAGTCCCGAACCTGTCCACCAGTGCCACCGTCACGAACGGCAGCTTGTCCGCCTGGCACTTGGCGAGCGCAGCCTTGACTGCATCTGCTGAGGCACCGGCACTGATCCGGTTCTGTGCCACCACGGTCTCCGGCGCCGGCTGGATATCGACGGCGGGCACGGCTGCGGCCTCGACCGCGGGAACAGCCACAGGTGCAGGCACGGCGTTGGCCGCAGCCGTCAGCCCTCCGGTCAGGAGTAGTGCTCCGGCGGCGGCAGCGGCGGCGATCTTGTTGGACTTCTTCACGGGTTCTCCTTGGACTTGAACATCTGGGGGCTTCCCGGAATCACTTACCGGGGCTGCAAACCATCCTTGTCGTGCCGGACCCCGCCGGCATCGGGCATTGGTCTGCAGCAGCCTCCCCCATCGGGCTGGAGGTATCAGCCAAAAGGCTGAGAGACCAGCAACGACGGGGGCCATAGCATGGTGAGGAGAACTCCTCCATCGGAACCGGACTCCCATGCACTCCTCCCCGCCAGCCCGCCCACTCGGCCGCATTGACGCCGTCGTCCATCTTGGTTTTGCCGTGTTGCTGGTGGCGTCGGCTGTCCGGTACGTGATGCGGCACAGCCCCGCGGACAACCTGTGGGTCTTGGCGCTGGCGGCTGCCGTGTGTTCGCTCTACGCCGTGATCGCCGTGCTGTCGCAACGGCGCCGGCCGTGGGCTGTGTGGATGTTCGTCCTGGTGGCTTTGTGGGCTGTGCTGGTGATCGCTGCACCCAGCTTTGCCTGGTGCTCGTTTGCGCTGTTCTTCCTGTGCCGCACCGCCTTCAGCGGCTGGGTGGCGTACTTGGCGGGAGGCGCGACGGCGGCGGCCACCGCCGTCGGGCTGTTCCGGCTGAGCGGCGGCAGCGATGTTGCCATGCTCCTGGGGCCGTTGGCGGTGGGCGTCATGCTGACGCTGATTTACGACCGGATTGAACAGGACGCCGCGGAGCAGCGCCGCCTCCACGCCGAGGTGTCGCTCGCACAGGGGCGGCTGGCGGCCAGCGAGCGCCGGGCCGGCACCATTGAGGAGCGCGAGCGGGTGTCCCGGGAAATCCACGACACCGTAACGCAGGGACTGGCCAGCAGCCTCCTGCTGCTGGAAGCCGCGAACCGGTCCTGGCCCGCCGAGGCCGCGCGGGAGGACGTGCTCAACGCCAGCGGGATGCTGCGCCGCAACCTTGCGGACACCCGCAGCCTGGTCCACGAACTCGCCTCACCCGGGCTGGACACCGCGCCCCTGCCGGATGCGCTGTTGCAGGCAGCGTCCCAGTACGTTCCGGGCATGCGCCTGCTGGTCACCGGCGAACCGCGGCCCGTCCCGGCCGATGTCCGGCATGCGCTGCTGCGCGTGGTCCAGAGCGCCGCCGCGAACACGCAGCTGCATGCGGGGGCGGCGAACGCCACGGTGACGCTGGGCTTCCTGCCGGGAGCCGTCACCCTGGATGTGTACGACAACGGCGCCGGCTTCGACCCGCAGTCGCTGGCACCTCCGTCGGACGCGGGAGGCTACGGGCTCCGGGCCATGCGCCAGAGGGTGGAACAGCTGGGCGGCGTATTCTCAGTGGAAAGCGGGCCCGGGGAAGGGACGATCGTGGCCGCGCAACTGCCCACAGGGGAGGAACAGTGAGGCCCATTACCGTGCTGCTGGTGGATGACCATCTGGTGGTCCGCAGCGGGCTCAAGGCACTGCTGGGAACGCAGCCGGACATTGAGGTGGTGGCGGAGGCGGCATCCGGGGAGGACGCGCTGGCCCTGACGGAGCAGCTCAGCCCGGACGTGGTGGTAATGGACCTGGCCATGGGCGCGGGGATGGACGGCATCGAGGCCATCAAGCGGCTGCGGCGCCAAAACAGCAGGCAGGCCGTGCTGGTGTTCACCACCTACGATTCGGACGCCGACATTGTCCGGGCCGTCGACGCGGGAGCCATGGGCTACCTGCTCAAGGACGCGGCGCCGGAGGAGATTTTCGCCGCGATACGCGGCGCGGTGCAGGGCAGGAGCGTGATGAGCGCACCGGTGGCCTCGCGGCTCTTCCAGCAGCTGCGGAACCCGGACGAGATCCTGACTCCGCGTGAGGCGGAGCTGCTGAGCCTGCTGACAGAAGGCCTCAGCAACCGGGAGCTCGGCCAGCGGCTGTTCATCTCCGAGGCCACCGTCAAGACCCACCTGGCGCACATCTACGCCAAGCTCGGAGTGGAAACCCGGGCCGCCGCGATCGCCACGGCGATCCGGCGCGAGGGGATGCGCTAGCGGATTCCGGCCGCCCGGAGCCGGGTTTAGACTCAGTCCTAGCCCAGCACTCATTCGAAGGAGTCCCCCCATGCGCGCCACCATCATCCACGGCCCTGGAGACATCAGGGTTGAAGACCGGGACTACCCCACCATCCAGCTGCCCACGGATGTGGTGGTCAAGGTGACGGCATCCTGCGTCTGCGGCTCGGACCTGTGGCCGTACCGCGGCGTCAGGCCGACCCGCCGGCCCTCAGCGATCGGCCACGAATTCGTTGGCGTCGTGGAGAGCGTCGGCGAGTCCGTGACAGAACTCGCCAAAGGTGATTTCGTCATTGCCCCGTTCGTGATCAGCTGCGGCGAATGCCCGCAGTGCCTCAACGGCGTCACCGTTGCCTGCGACCACCTGGCCGGCTGGGGCGGCCGGGACGACACCGGCCACAAGATCGACGGCGGCCAGGGGCAGGCCGTCCGGGTTCCGATGGCCGAGAGCACCCTGGTCAAGGTTCCGGGCGTCAACAAACCGGACGCTGAACTGACCGCCAACCTCCTGACTCTGTCCGACGTCATGGCCACCGGCCACCATGCAGCGCTGGCCGCGAAGGTGGGGCCCGGCCGCACCGTCGTGGTGGTGGGCGACGGCGCCGTCGGGCTTTGCGGTGTCCTTGCGGCCAAACGGCTCGGCGCCGAGCGGATCATTGCCATGTCCCGTCACGCGGACCGGCAGGCGCTGGCCCGGGAATTCGGCGCCACGGACATCGTGGAGGAACGGGGCGACGACGGCGTGGCCAAGGTCCGCGCGCTGCTGGGCGGCGTGCTGGCCGACTCGGTCCTGGAATGCGTGGGCACCAAGGAATCCATGGAGCAGGCCCTGCACTGCGTCCGCCCGGGCGGCGCGCTTGGCTTCGTGGGCGTCCCCACCGGCGGGGGCGAGGTCCCGTTGCGGTACCTGTTCGACTCCAACGTTTCCATCGCCGGCGGTATGGCACCCGCGCGGACCTACATCCCCGAACTGCTGGCGGATGTGCTGGCCGGCACCATCAACCCCGGGCGCGTGTTCGACTCCGTCATGCCATTGGAGGAAGCGCCGGAAGCCTACAAGGCCATGGATGAACGCCGCGCCATCAAGGTGCTGCTCACGCCCTGACCCGGCCGGCGCCTCCGGGTGCAATACTAAGTCTGAGTAGGGACCCGGTCCGCGAACGGTCCGGGTCCTCGCTTTGGTTGCGAACTGGGGGAACTGAATGCAACTTGACACTTTGACCCTCCGGGTTGCCTTCGCCATTGTGGCGTTCACGTTGGCGCTCCTGTTCTATTTCGCTGCCTACCGGAGCACCAGGTCCCCTTACAGCGCCTGGTGGTGCGTGGCCCTGACGTTTTTCCTCGCCGGTTCAGCGGCCTACCTCTTCAACGGAACACCGCACCAGGTGTGGGCCAATCCACTAGGTAACTGCCTGCTCGTTGCCGGCGGAGCATGCGTCTGGGCGGGCGCCCGGTCCCTGCGGGCCGCCCGGCCGCGTGCCTGGCAACTGGCGGCTGGTCCCGCCGTGGTGACGGTGTCATCAGCCCTGGAAAACCCGGGGGCGAACATCTGGGCCGGAGGTGCCGTCTTCCTTGCCCTCATGAGCCTGATGCTGGGCCTGGCGTCGCGCGAACTCTGGCGATTGGAGCCCGGTTACTCCCGGGTCCGGATTCCGCTGGCCATCGCGGCGGCGTTCTTCTCGACGTTCTATTTCTGCCGCCTGATCGTTTACCTGGCGGAAGGTCCGGACGGCCTGGTCTTCATCACCTATTTCGGCTCTGCGGTCACCACCCTGGTGACCATGGTGCTGCTGGTGGTGGTGTCCTTCAGCATGGCGGCGCTCAGCAGCGAACAGCAGACCCGGGCCCTCCGGGCGGTGGCCACCCAGGACGGCCTTACGGGGCTGCTCAACCGGGCGGCATTCCTGGACCTCGCCGCCGAGGAGCTGCTGCGGCTACGGCATACCCGGGCGCACGGCTCACTGGTCCTGGCCGACCTGGACCACTTCAAGGCAGTAAACGATACCTACGGCCACGCGGCCGGCGACGCTGCGCTGCAGTCGTTCGCCTCCGCCTGCAACGAGACGGTTCGTTCAACCGACCTGGTGGGACGCTACGGCGGCGAGGAGTTCATCTTCCTGCTGCCCGGGGTGAGCCCGGACCGGGCAGAGGCCATCACGGCCGAGATCAACAAGCAGCTCCAGGAAGTCCGGGGCCCTGACGGTTCCCGGATGCCCACGGTCAGTTACGGCATCGCACCCATCGGCAAAGGAACGTCCGGCCTTGACGAGCTGATTGCGACGGCGGACGCAGCCTTGTACCGGGCCAAATCGCTCGGCCGCAACCGCACGGTCCGAGGAATCCACAGTCCCTAGTCCGCCCAGGCCGTAATCCGCGAAGTAGGGCATTTCTCCCCTTTGCACTCCCCCGCAGCAGGGTCTAGCGTGATCCGCATCAGCATCCACCGCCGTCGAGGAGCCGTCATGGCCGGTTTTGTGCAGATCATCGAATTCCAGACCTCCCGCATCGAGGAGATAGAGCAGCTGGGCCGGCCGTCCAGATCCGAGGGAAGTTCGCCGGCCACGTTCCGCCGCATTGTGGCCACGGCGGACCGGGACCGCCCCGGGACCTACTTCACCATCGTCGACTTCGATTCCTATGAATCGGCGATGGAGAATTCCAACCGGCCGGAAACGTCGGAATTCGCCGCGAAGATGGCGGCACTGTGCGACGGTCCGCTGGTCTTCCGCAACCTGGACGTCATGTGGGAGGACACCGGAGAGGGTTCGGACAACGGCTAGGAGCCGGACATGGCCCACGTAAGCCCCGCTCCAAAGCCGGTCAGCCGCGGCGGGAACAGCCTTGTGGTTGATCTTGGCCAGCTGGCATCGGGATCGCTGGCGCTGGTGGGCGGCAAGGCCCTGAACCTCGGCAAACTCGCCGCCGCCGGTTTTCCGGTGCCGGCGGGATTCTGCCTGACAACAACGGGCTACCGGATGGCCGCGCCCGCGGAACTGGACTCCATCGCCGCCTGCCTGGACGGGGCTCCCGGGATGCCGGACGGCCAGCGGGACGGGTTGGCGCGGCAAGCCCGCGAGGCGATGGCCGCAGCGCCGGTTCCGCCCGACGTCGAGGCCGCCGTCCGCGGAGCCTATGCCGCGATGGGCAACGTTCCGGTGGCGGTCCGGTCTTCCGCCACCGCTGAGGACCTGCCCTTTGCCAGCTTCGCTGGGCAGCAGGACTCTTTCATGGACGTTGTCGGTGCCGACGCCGTCGTCCAGGCCGTCCGGCGCTGCTGGGCGTCGCTGTGGACTGACCGTGCGGTGGCCTACCGGACAGCGAACGGGATCAGCAACCGCGGGGCGAGCCTCGCCGTCGTCGTCCAACACATGGTCGACGCCGGCACGGCAGGCGTGCTGTTCACCGCCAACCCGGTGACGGGCACGCGGACCGAGAGCGTCATCGATTCCAGCCCCGGGCCGGGACAGGCGGTGGTGTCCGGCGCCGTAAATCCGGACCACTTCGTGGTGGACACGGCCACAGCGCGGATCCTGAAGGGGCCGCAGGGCACCGGGACCAGTTTGGACCCGGCCCAGGTGCGCGAACTGACATCGCTCGGTGGCGCCGCCCAGCGGCTGTTTGGTGCACCCCAGGACGTGGAATGGGTGATCGACGCCGGCGGCAAGGCGTGGCTGACCCAGTCGCGGCCCATCACCACGCTGTACCCGCTGCCGGAGGACGAATCACTTGGCGGGCCCGGCGGTGCGGCCGGCGCAGCGGGCGGGGACACCCGGGTCTACCTGTGCGGCACGCTGCTCCAGGGACTAACCCGCCCCCTCACTCCCATGGGCCTCTCCGTGCTGGGCCTCATGAGGAACAGCAAGGGGCCATGGAAATACGTGAACCCGGGTTTGCGGATGTACGTTGACCTGACTCCTGTCGTCCGCAACAAATCCGGCCGCAAGGCCCTGCTGAGGTTGCTGCCGCTGGCTGACGGGAGGTCGGCCGCGGTCTTCCCCTCGCTGCTGGAGGACCCGCGGTTCAGCATCGTCCGGCCGGCCAGCAGGAAGCCGGGCCGGAAGCGCGCGCAGCGCCGCGCCGGGACAGAGGCAAAAGGCACTGCGGGAACCCAGAGCCTGGGCCTGATGGCGGGGCTCCTTCCGGCCATGGTGAGGACACTCCTGTGGCCGGACGCAGAACTGCGCCGGGCACGGCGCTACCAGGACCGCCTCGAAGCCCAGCTTGCGCTCCCCCTGCCGGCGACTCCGGCGCGGCGGCTGCAGCACGCGGAGAACGTCCTGGGAAGCACGGTCAACGGGATCATCCAGTCCACGATGCCGGCCCCCTCCGTGGGATACCTGATGCTGGCCGCGGCCCGCAGGCTGTTGCGCGGGATAGCGAAACCCCGCGAGCTGGAGGCGGTCCTGCGCGGGCTTCCCCACAATGTGACCACAATTATGGACCTGGAACTGTGGCAGCTGGCGGTGTCGTTTGGCCGGGACCCGGAGGCCCGCAGGGTGTTCACGGAGCTGGGGCCGGACGAGCTGACGGCGCTCTACATAGCGGGCACCCTGCCAGGCGTTGCGCAGCACGGATTGCGAAGGTTCCTGTCCAAGTACGGCCACCGGGCCGTGGCGGAAATAGACCTGGGGATGCCGCGGTGGGCCGAGGAACCGGGCCACCTGCTCGGGATGATCTCGAACTATCTCCGGGTGGAAGATCCGGAACAGGCACCGGACCGCCAGTTTGCCCGCGCCGCCGATCACGCGGAAGCCCGGGTCAGCGAGCTCGTGGAACGGGCGGCGGCCAGGAGCCGGCTGCGGGGGCGGCTGGTGGCGCTGTGCCTGCGCCGGGCAAGGCAGCTGTCCGGCCTGCGGGAACTGCCCAAGTTCTACATCGTGATGGTGCTGGCGGAGATGCACCGGCAGCTCACTGCCGTCGGCGAGGAACTGACGCGGACCGGCACCATCGCGGCAGCCGGCGACGTCTTCTTCCTGGACTTTGAAGAACTGCGTGTTGCCCTCCGCGGTGCGGACCTGAAGGAAGTGGTCGCCGTCCGCCGTCGGATGTACGACGTCGAATTGCGGCGGCGGCGCGTTCCGCGCCTTTTGCTCTCGGACGGCACCGACGTCGAGGCCGCCATGATGGCGGCGGCCGCCGCCCTACCACAGCCGGCTGCTGCGGACCGCCTTTCGGGGACTCCGGCCTCGGCCGGCACCGCCACCGGGAAGGTCAGGGTGGTCATGGATCCGGTGGGTGCCCACGTGGAACCCGGCGAAATTCTGGTGGCCCCCTCCACTGACCCCGGATGGACGCCGCTCTTCCTCACCGCGGGTGCGCTGGTGATGGAGATGGGCGGCGTCATTTCCCATGGCGCGGTGGTGGCCCGGGAGTACGGCATTCCCGCCGTCGTGGGTGTTGCCGACGCCACTGCGCGGCTCCAGGACGGGCAGACCGTCACTGTGGACGGCGCGGCCGGAACCGTCACATGGTGATGGATGACGCGACTCTGAGGGATGCGGAGATCCGCGACTGGAACTGGGCAGTCCTTCCCAAAGGCTCGGTGAGCACCCGTTTCGCGGCACCGAGCGGGAGCCTTGCCATGGTGGCCTTGGGCAAGCCGCAGAATCCGCGGGTAGTGCTGGTTCCCGGTGCCACGGGTTCCAAAGAGGATTTCGCCGTGATGATGCCGGAGCTTTCCGAAGCCGGGTTCTATGTGCTGAGTTACGACCTGGCCGGCCAGTACGAATCGGCAGGTGCCGGGCCGGAGAACCTCGTCCCGCCCCGCAGGCATTACGACTACGAGCTCTTCGTGAACGATTTCATCGCCGTCCTCGAGTCGGGCGAAGTTCCTGCCCATGTGGTGGGGTACTCCTTTGCCGCCATCGTGGCGCAGATTGCCTATTCGAAGCGCCCGGAGCTGTTCCGCAGCTTTACCCTCCTAAGCTGCCCGCCCCTGACTGGGCAGTGCTTCCGGGGAATCAGCGGGTTCGGGCGGTTCACCGGCTGGGCTAACGGCCGGGTGGGTGCTGCGCTGATGATCTGGGGCATCCGCCGGAACGTCAACAAGGTCTCCCCCAACCGGCTTCGGTTTGTCCGGAACCGGTTCAGGTTTACGCGGCGCCAGTCCGTGCGCGACATCTACGAGTTGATGAAGAATGTCCCCGACCTGCGGCAGACGCTTGCGTCCGCGACTGTGCCGAAATTCGTGGCCGTGGGCGAGCATGATCTCTGGCCGCTGAGCCTGCACCGGCAGTTCGCACAGTCTATTGGCGCCCGAATTTCGGTGTACCGGGGCGGGCACAGCCCCTCGGAAACGTCACCGCATCAGTTCGGCCGGGACCTGCTTGCCATGTACGCCGATGGCAGCTGAGCGGGACATATAGTGTCGCAAGGGCACTTATACCCTTGCAAGCAGGGCGTCGGCCCCGTACGTTGGGGACAGCGGGGGACGTTCTCCGCTCTGCGGGCCGACGTGTCTGCAGAGAGAATCAGAGTCACATAAAGGAATGCAGCCATGGCAACAGGCACAGTTAAATGGTTCAACGCCGAAAAGGGTTTTGGCTTCATTGCCCCCGATGACGGATCAGCTGACGTTTTCGCCCACTACTCGGCGATCGCAACCAGCGGTTACCGTTCACTGGATGAAAACCAGAAGGTCGAATTCGATGTGACCCAGGGTCCGAAGGGCCCTCAGGCAGAGAACATCCGCCCTCTCTAAAGGCTTAGGGTAACGGTTACGGCATCTAGCCGGACCACCCTGCACCAACAACAGCCCCTCCGAACCATTCCGGTCCGGAGGGGCTGTTGCGTTGGAGACTCCGGCTAGCGGGCCGCTCCCGGCTTATGGCGGGCGCGCTGCACCGCCCGGTACACCGTGGACCTGGCCACGGAAAAGAGTTCTGCAAGTTCCCCAGTGGTGTGCTCCCCGGCGTCGTGCAGTTTGACCAAATGGGATCGTGCACCGGAGACAGCGTCGGTGTCTTGCCTTTCAGGCGGCCCTTGGCTTTGGCGCTCCTCATGCCCTCGCGGGTGCGTGCCCGGATCAGGTCGCCCTCGAATTCGGCCACCATGGCCAGGACGTTGAACAGCAGCTTTCCAACGGGGTCCGTGGGGTCGTGCACCGATCCGCCGATGCTGAGTTTCACGTTCCGCTGGGCGAGCTCGTCGACGATTTCGTGGGCATCCCGAACGGACCTGGCGAGGCGGTCCAACTTGGTAACCACGAACGTGTCACCGTCCCGGCAGGCCGCCATCGCTTCCCGGAGGCCCGGACGGTTCCGGTCGGTGCCGGTCAGCCCGTGGTCCACGTAGATCCGGTCCGCGGTGATCCCCATAGCTGACAATGCGTCGCGCTGCGCCGTTAGGTCCTGCTGCTCCGTGGACACCCGCGCGTAGCCGACCAGCAAAGCGGTCATGCGCAACAGTGTGCCACGCGTCCTTTTGGTGGACCAGATATGCCACCATCACCGGGCAGTTCAGCGGACGGGTCTTACGGTGGGGGTGCCCGGGCAAAGTTGCGTTTGTGCTGGTGAGGGGCGGGGTGGTCCGGAGGAGGACCGCCTTACGGACGGCTTGTACGGGCGGGTATGCGAGAAATGTTTCGCTGTGTTTCGTGGGGTGGTCGGTCCGCACGGGTGCCCGGAAGGGTACCTCGGCATTGGAGAGCTTTCGGCTTCCGTCGTCCGAGGATCTAAGGGGCCGCGTCTGGCCCTCTCAAATTGCTTCAGCCGGGGCCGGAATTTGGTCACTTCCCAGAGACCACGACGAAGACCGGCCGTCGCTGCACCGGCAACGGCCACGAAAATTCCCCGAATAGGTAGCACCGTTGGACAAATGCGATGTGAACGGTTGCTTAGCGCGAGCAAAGGTAGTTGGGTGCTTACATGCAAAGTCGAGCTATTCGCGCGGTATTCGTCGTCGTATTTGTTGCAAGCGTCGTTGTGGCCCTAATCGCGTTGCTAATGGGAAGACCAGACACGCTATGGGCGCCCGGCATCTCGCTGATCGTGTCAGCGGGACTCCTAATTTCCCTGTCCAGGCAGAAACGATAACTCGACGTACTTACCTGTGAGGCTGGACTTATCGAAGGCCAGGTGTCAGGGTTCAGCTCACGATCCCCAAACTGGACGGAAATGCCCCAAAGACTGCCGGTCGTGCAAGAATCGCGGCATGGATGAGGATGAGCGGCAGACGAGGCAAGAATTGATGATCGTCGAGGCTCTGGTGCAGGCGATGGATCGGCGGGACGAGGTCTTCGAGGTGATTGAGGATTCAGAGGACGTGGACGAAGCAAGGCGTCGGGTGGATAAGCTGTTGGGTGTTGGAGAGCTGGGCAGCCGGTTTGTCCTCGACCTGCAGGCTAGAAGATTCACCCGAGACCAGCGTCAGGCCATCGCTGCCCGTGCAGAAGAACTTAGATCAAAGTTGCCCGATGGGCGCTGAACTGGTCGCGTGCGATCGACGACAGGTCAGATGCCCGGTAAAGGTCGCTATCGCTCTGCGCGACCAATTCCTGGCAACAATTAGCCCCACTCGTTGAATGACCAGTTTTCGTCCCGCTCAGGGTTGCCACAATGAAAACCGCGTGACTGTTCGTTTCTTCTGCGCCCTCCGCTAGTGTCTCGGTATGGCTGATTTGAGGAAGCGTCGTCTGAGACTCATTGTGGGAACGGTCCTCATCTTTGTTGCTATTTCACTTTCCGGAGCGTTAATTGGCAAGGCGCTCGGCTGGTCGCCAATTGCGACCACTGCCGTAACCACAGTGATCGCAGTTCCTTTGGCTCTTGCAATGATGGACCGAATCAAAAAGCTCAAATAGGCCTGCAGTGTCCGGGTCTGGGTTGGGCTTCCTGGACGAAGAGATCTCAACGGAGATACCGGCAACCGAGGGTCAGCCGATCGCTACGGTTTCACCTGGGTCAGAGTGCCCGCCCGCGTCGGTCCCAATCAGCTCTCTTGGCCTCTTCCTCTTCCCAGAAACGGCCGCCATGAGGACGAACGTACGAAAGGAACCCAAGGGAAGCCACGCCCAGGATCAACCCAGCGAGCGATAGGTAATCCCCCAGATCCCAAACAGTCCCCACGGCCATATTTCGGACGACCATCACCAACTGCAGCGCGGACCAGAGCGACCACAGGACAAACTGAACGCGAAAGCCGCCGCGGGTCATCTTGGGTTGCAAGCTCTTGGGCCGCTCAGCCTCGCTCATGTGCTGAGGCTAGAATCCGCGTCAATATTTGGGAACAACTAAGGCTCACTATGGGCTCACCCTGCCCGTTCATTGTCGCTTTCACTCTGCTCGTCGTGAGCCGCCTGGTTCGTCTCCACCCGTCGGCGGAGCCCATTTTCGGCCCGTTCAGGGTTCGGCTGATGACGAATCAGCCTAGAGACCCAACCCATAGCCCGGATGGCCGGATTCCGCCCATCGCCCATCCTTTCCGTACGGATCATCTGCTTGGCGCGTGGTCAGGTGGCCGTCGGTGTGGCACTGACCGATGACTTGCCCCTCCGTGCTGGTCTGTACAACGACTACCGGCTCAGGGAGACTGACGCCATGCGCAAACTGACCTTCGGCATGAACCTGAGCCTGGACGGCTACATCGCAGCGCCCGGCGACAACCTCGGCTGGAGCGTACCGAGCGACGAGCTGTTCCAATGGTGGTCAGACCGGGTGGGGACGACGGGCCTGGCGCTATATGGGCGCAAACTGTGGGAGACGATGAGCTCGCACTGGCCGACCGCGGACCAGCAGCCTGGCGCCACAAGGGCGCAGATCGAGTTCGCCCGCCGTTGGCGGGACATGCCGAAGGTGGTGTTCTCCTCGACGACCAGCACGGTCGACTGGAATACCCGCCTGGTCACCGGCGACGCGGTCACCGAAATCACCCGGCTCAAGGCTGACGACGGCGGCCCCATGGACATCGGCGGTGCCACACTCGCCGCGGCGGCCATGCGGGCAGGGCTGATCGACGAGTACGCGATCGTCACCCATCCGGTCCTGGTGGGCGGCGGCACGCCGTTCTTCACAGCCCTCGACAACTGGGTGAACCTGAGCCTGGTGGAAACCCTGACATTTCCTGGCAGTGTTCTCCTTAGCAGGTACGAGACCAGGCGCTGAGTGCCCGATGTCGAATCAGCGCGGGCGTCAATCCACCCAAGGATCCGGTGGCGCTGTGCTCCGAGGCGATCGTGATTAGGACCAGTGCCGTGGCTGCTGCTGCGCCCGAACTGGCGGACATTGTCCAATCGTTTCTAATTGCCGAGACCACGAGGGAGAAAGGGGCAGGCGGTCTTGCGCCGTCAGGGTGCCTCGGTTCTACAATCGCCCATGGAGACTCTTCGATTCAGCGTGGATGTCGACGCTCCTGCGCAGCACGTCTGGACCGTCATGCTCGACCTCGACACTTACCGCGAATGGACGGGCGTCTTCCACGAGGGATCGACCTACGAGGGCGGCTGGAACGAGGGCGACGAGATCCGCTTCCTCGGCCCGAACGACGACGGCACGGCGAGTGGTCTCTTCGGCACCATCGTCGAGAATCGGCCCCACGAGTTCGTGTTGATCCGCTATCTCGGCGATATCCAGAACGATGTCGAGAACCGCGAAGGGCCCGCCGTCGGGCTGCACGAGAGCTACTCGTTCAGCGAGACCGACGGGGTGACGACTCTCGTCGTCGAGCTCGAGGTGCCCGACGAGTGGGCCGACGACATGCGCGGCATGTGGTCGGAGGCGATCGTCACGATCAAACAGCTGGCAGAGCGGGCCTAGGTCGACGAAATCCTAACGCGGTCAGGAGCGGGCGACAGCCCCGACAGCATTGTGACGGTAGCTTTCCAATGAGCTGCTCATTTTCTTGCCACTTCCGGTCCCCTCGCAGGCCAGCCACCTATTCGCCTGGTCAGGGTTGATTTACTGCTCAGCTCGTTGACTTGCTGTGTCCCCACTTCGAACCCAGCGAGGGCTGCCGAAGCGAGAGCTTCCGCGCTCCCGATAAGGACGAGCACTGTCAGGCCTACGTTTCGCAGCATCTGGCCATAGCGTTAGGCCGTGCCGCCATCCCCACCTTTGCCTCACTGATACAGTTCTGGACGGAATACCCGTTCTGAACAAATCCGATGTATGGGTTCATTGAACGGGAAGTACTACGCTTCATTTTGTGGTCTCCCGTTCCGCTCACGACAAGCCGCCCCGATACGCATTCGCATGTTCGTCAGCGAACTCTCGATTGGCCCTTACGGCTGGCTCCAGATCCTCAACTTCGTCCTAACCGGTGCGTTGATGCTGGTGTTCGGCACTGGGCAGGGCATCGGAGTCAGCCTGATGGCCTCTGGACCCCTATTCTCCTCACACTGGGCGTCGGCATGCTCAAAATCAGCCAGCCTGGTCACGTTCATGGCCTGGATATTCGCGGTCGCATCCCGATTACGCAACTCTGAACGGCCCGCAAATCGGCTCGACGGAGCGTGAATGACAAGAGCGGCGAGGAAGAGCCTGCGTGAGGACAGCTAGCCTCAACGGGCACGACCTGGGCGAACTTCGAGACCGGCTTCTAGGCCGTGTTGGAACCGGTCTGAGCCTTCTACATCACGAAGTAGGCAACGGCCAGCACGAGTGAGCTGACGGTAAGAATGGGATGCAGGTAGTCGGGGGCTCCTCCCGAAACTCCCTGGGACGCTACAGCCGGCGAACCGTGCAATGAGCGAAAGAGCCGAGTCTCGTCAGTTGATGATTTCGCCCCGTTCGTCGGCACGGAGCGCTGCCAGGCGTTCCTTCCACGCCTGTAGTTCCCCGGGCGCGAGCCGTGTCCAGTCGGTGACTTCGCCGACGACCCTGAGCGGCGCACTGCTTCGATATGACCGGGTCGGGTTTCCGGGGAACTTCTTGTCAGTCACGTTCGGGTCGTCCTCGAATGCCCCGGTTGGCTGGACGGTGTAAACCCGCGGGGCGCCCTCACCTGCCGCGAGTTCCGCAGCGAGTCCAGCCCCGTTCGGAAGGGCTGTGAAGTAGATGTGATTCATCACGACTTCGGGACGGTAGTTCGACCTGAAGCCCGCCTGAAGGAGATCACCGGCACGGAGGTCGGCTTTCGTGCCGTGGAAGAACGGACCCTCGTCCTGCGGCTGGTTCACACCTAACATCCTAAACCGACGGCATCGCCGAACGGGCTCCGGCCCGGCAGACGATCACCGCTCATGATCTCTTGTTCTTCGATGCTCGTCTTCAAACATCGGGCCAGGAAGACAGCTTGGATCCTGCGAGACGTGGGTGGATTCCCACCGATCCCGGGACAGGCCAGCACGGCGGGCGTCTTCGCAATCCTGGCCTGCAAGCCGACGCGCCCGTAAGCCGATCGGCATGCGGGCATTGATCTGGCATAGCCGGGGTGCTCGATTTCTTGCGTGCCGTTCCCCGGCTCTCAATGACTCCCGGTCCTTGTTCAGTCGAGTCCCGGCTCGCCACTGGAGCTAATCGGTGCGCCTTGGTACCTTCGACGCATGGCCATCAAGCTTGAGAACGTTGGTATCGCCGTTCGCGACCTCGAAGCAGCAATCGCTTTTTTCACCGATCTCGGGCTCACGGTCGTCGGCCGTGATACGGTCAGCGGCGAGTGGACCGACACTGCCGTCGGGCTTGATGGCAACCACGCCAAAATTGCGATGCTCCAGACTCCAGACGGTCATGGTCAGCTTGAGCTCTTCGAGTACATCCACCCCAAAGCGATCGAATCGAACCCAACTCGCCCCAACGACATAGGCATGCACCGCGTGGCCTTCTCGGTCGACGACATTGACAAAGCCCTTGAGGCAGCTGCGAAGCACGGATGCCATCCGCTGCGCGGCGTGGCGACCTACCGCGACGAATACAAACTGACGTACCTCCGCGGTCCCAGCGGAATCCTCGTGATGCTTGCCGAGAAACTGAAGAAGGACTGACACCCGGACCTGACATCGTTCCGATCATCGCCGCCTGGGGCCAGCCTCGTCATGAAGCTCGAGGAAGAGCCCCCCATTGTCCCGGCGCAATTTTCACCCCGGCGCGTACGCACAGCCTCAGGGGACCGCGTAACCAGTGCTCCGCCGATAGTTGCCGTCAACTATCCACAACCAAATTCGCATCCCTTGCTGTCCGGGCCGCCCGCGAGGCACCATCAAGGCATGACCAAATACCTTATCTCCTTCCCCAGCGAAGCCATGGTGCTCACCGACGAGGATTTCCCTATCGTCTCCGCCGAAGCCCACGCCGTGATCGAGGAGGCGAAGGCCGCGGGCGTCTACGTATTCGGCGGTGGAATCGATGAGGAAGTCGATCCCGTACTGGTCACCGCCGACGGGTCGGTGAGCAACGAGATTTATCCGGGCTCCGAACTCAGGGGCGGGTTCACCGTGCTGGAATTGCCGACGCGCGAGGACGCGGTCGGGTGGGCGAGGAAGATCGCGGTGGCCTGCCGTTGCTCGCAGGAGCTCCGCGAGTTCATGTACGACCCGGAAAGCTAGCTGCACACGCTTTCGGCAACCGGCTTGATACCGGTTGCGCACCGCGTCGGGTGCCTGATAGCTTTCCGGTAATCGTGATCAATCGGCAGGAGGTGAGACCCATGAACGCAGTATCCACAGTGGGCGCTCCCTTGCAGTCCACGATCGCGCGACTGAAGTAGTCGTCACCGGGAGCGCCCGAGAGGCAATTCGCGGAAGGCGACTCCCATGCACAGAACACAATTTAAACCTCTGCACCTAACCTCGGCCACGGCCTCCGAGCGGGCCTTGGTCCTCGGGGGTGGCGGATCGACAGGCAACGCGTGGCTGATCGGCGTCATTGCCGGCCTGTCTGATGCCGGGCTGGATGTGACCGAGGCCGATCTGATCATCGGGACGTCGGCCGGATCGACGGCCGCGGCCCAGATAACCGGCGAGAGCCCGGCCAAGCTGCTTGCCGACATCCTTTCCGGGGCAGCGCCCCAGCAACGGACTGGTCCGGCAGGATCCGACGGCAGGCGCGTTCCCACTGGCCCGGCGGCGAATCATATGGAGAGAACGAGCCGAATCATCGCCGCCGCTGAGGATGCGGCCGACATGCGCCGCAGAATGGGTGCGGCGGCACTCGACCTGGACTCGGCGTCGGACGTCTCCGGACAAACGCGGTGGCGCGGGACTGTCGCCTCCCGCCTTCCCAGCCAGCACTGGCCGGAGCAACCGTTGCTCATCACGGCGGTCAATGCCCATACCGGTGAACCGGTTGTGTTCGACCGCCACAGTGGGGTCGACCTCGCGGACGCCGTGGCCGCCAGCTGTGCCAGTGGCTTCGCCTACAGGATCGCAGACACCGGATATATCGACGGCGGCTATCGCCGATCCAGCGAGAACGCCGATCTGGCAGCCGGATATGCGCGCGTGCTGGTGCTGTCCCCATTTAGCGGCATGTCACGGGCACCGCTGGAGTGGGGCATGCATCTTGCAGCGCAGGTCGACGAACTACGCGCCCGCGGCAGCAGAGTCGAAACAATCTTCCCGGACAGCAACTCCGCGCACATGTTCGGCGCCAATGCGATGGATCTGTCGCTGCGTCCCCCGGCTGCTCGAGCTGGTTACGACCAAGGCACAGCCCTTGCCAAGCAGCTCACCGAATTCTGGCACTGACGCCCGCGGCACCAGTCCGTTCGGAAGGATGGACGACCCTTGCTCCTTCCGAGGAGCCAATGTTCGGCACCGTCACGGTTCGGGAAGTGGCTATGCCTGGGCGGTGCCGTTGTACTCTTCGTCAGTGATGTGCTCGCCCCAGGTGGTGGTCGTGGCCGGGTCGTCACCGCTCTCCAGCATGGCGATATGCTCCATGAAACAGCCGGGGGCTGCGGCGTGCCAGTGTTCTTCGCCGGGCGGCGTGTACAGGGTCTGCCCGGGGTGGACTTCGATGATGGTCCCGTCACGGCCACCAAACCGGGCGACGCCCTGGGTGACGCGAAGGTACTGTCCGCGGGCGTGCGAATGCCAGGCAGTTCGAGCACCGGGTGCGAAGCGGACGGTTGCGACGACCATCCGCTGGTCGCCTTCATGGGGCAGCGCGATGGGATCCAGCCACACATCGCCCGCGAACTGCTCGGGCGGGTTCTTGCCGGTGGGGTTGGTGGGTTCGATGTTCATGCATTGTCCCTTGTTTTTGGTGGTCATTTCGGTCGCCGCCCGGCTCATGGGCGCTCCCTGCCAACCACGCTACGGCCGCATTCAGAACCGAGGGAGACCCTGTCAGTACCACCTATTCGCAGGTCCTCCCTTGTGACTCAACCGATGGTTCACCCAACACTCACGCAAGGCGCTGGGGGTGCGCCTGATCAACCCGGCGCAGGAGGCTCACGGCAGCGAGCTGTTCGGAAACGTAGAACACGAAGGGCGGTATGTCACCGGTCCTGGCCAGGATGGCGCCTGAGCCGAGCGCGGCGAGGCCTACGGCCGCGGCTTCTTTCCCCCTGCCGGGCAGGAAAACCAGGGCACCGCATAGCGACCCCAGGGCGAGCACGTGCAGCCATGAGTAGGCAAGGAACGGCCACCCGGGTAGGCGGCGTTCGGCGAACCGCTCAAGATCCGAGGCACGTAATGCGAGCTGGGATACAAACAAAGGAGCCCCTGCGGCGAGCGCAACGGCGGCGGCGGTGGCAAAGACCCTCGGTTTTCCCGGGGGAAGGGCAAGAGCCACCCGAGCGAAGGCCGCAGGCACGGCCGCGGTGCCCGCCGCGGCGATGTGCTGCCCGACAACCCATGAACGCTTCCCCCGGCGGAGCATCTCGAGCCGTCGAGCCGAGTCAGGCTCTGTGTACACGCCCGGAACCGGGCTGATACCGGCCAGCCAGACGCCGGCCGAGACAAGGACCGCCGCCGCCGGCCGCCTGACGCCTTCCAAGTCCACGCTGGACATTCCATTCCCCTTCCTGCTCCCCGTTTTAGGCCAAGAATGGGGCAAAGAGCTGTCCATGGCAAGGGCCGAACCTCCGCGGATGCGCGACCCCTCTGCCGCATAATCGGGCGGCACAATCAGGATCCCGGGCCGACGTCGGGGGAAGTGAGGATGACGAGTTGCCCGGTGGCGCGGGTCATCGCGACATAGCGGTCCACAGCCCCTTCGATGCCGGTGCCGAACGTCTCCGGGTCGATGAGGACCACCAGGTCGAACTCCAGTCCCTTCGACAGCTCCGGGGTCAGGGACCGGACGCGTGCGGACGCCCGGGACGTACTGCGCCCGGTGTCGCTCGAGCCGATCACGCAGGCAACCCCGTCCGCATGCGCGGCGAGCCAGCCGGCGAGGGTCGAGTCCAGCTCCGACGTGGAGCCGTGGACCACCGGGATTCCGCTGCTGCGGATGGAGACGGGCACGTTGGCGTCCGGGATCACGGCCCGGACGACCGGTTCGGCTTCCGCCATGACCTCCGCCGGCGTTCGGTAGTTGATGCTGAGGGTGGCCAGGTCCACGTCAATCATTCCGACGCGGCGAAGCCGTTCCGGCCACGATTCCGTGAAGCCGCGCCTGGCCTGGGCGCGGTCCCCGACGACAGTGAAACTCCGGGACGGGCAGCGGAGCAGGAGCATCTGCCACTCCGCGTCGGTCAGCTCCTGCGCTTCGTCGACGACGATGTGGGCGAACGGGCCTGCGAGCAGGTCGGGGTCTGTGCCCTGCAGGGCGTCCACATTGGCCAGCTTGTCCTGCATATCCTGCCCGCGGAGCATCGACATCACCAGCAGTTCGGAATCGTCTGCGGCGATCAGATCGTCAACCACCCGGTCCATGAGCTCACGCTCTGCAGCCAGGACGGCGTCCTGCCGACGCTTGCGCCGTGACGCCCCGGGGTCGCCGAGCCGTTGCCGGGCCGCGTCCAGGAACGGCACGTCGGACACGGTCCAGGCCTTGGGGTCCCGGCGCTGCAACATGGTGACATCGTCCGGGCCCAGCCAGGGTGCACACATGCGCAGGTAGGCTGGCACTGTCCAGAGGTCGCCGACAACGTCGGTGTAGCGGAGCAGCGGCCAGGCCCTGCTGAATGCGCCGATCAGCTCCGCGTTCTGCGCCAGCGCCCTGCGGAGCACGTCCTCCGGGACGTCGCCGTCGTCGTGCTTGTCTATGAGGATTCTGAGCAGCTCCTCCCAGACCTCGTCGCGTGCCTCATTGTGGGGTGTCCCCGGCGCGGCCGACTCGAACGCCTCGGCCCATTCGTCAGCGCTGAGCCAGACGTCGGCCCACGGCGTCCCGACCTCCATTCCCTTTGCGGGAGGTTCCTCATAGAACCTGACGGCACGCTCGATCACTTTCACCATGTCCGCCGACGACTTCAGGAGGGCCACCTTCGGGTCGGTTTCGACCCCTGCGGTCGCGCCCTCGGGGACGAGGTCCCGCAGGGTGCACGTCTGCACGCCCTCCTCGCCGAGACTGGGAAGGACATCGGCCACGTAGGCCAGGTAGGGCCGGTGCGGACCGATAAACAGGACACTGCTCTGCCGGTGACTTCCCCGGTGGCCGATGCGCGGGTCGGAGTAAAGGAGGTAGGCGGCGCGGTGCAGGGCGACGACGGTTTTACCCGTACCCGGACCGCCGTCGACAACCAGGGCACCGCGGGACGACGCCCGGATGATGGCGTCCTGGTCCGCCTGGATCGTGCCGAGAACGTCCTGCATCCGGGCAGAGCGGCTGCTTCCCAGGCTGGCGATGAAGGCGGACAGGTCCTCGAGGGCGGCATGTCCTTCAAGCCCGTCCGGCGTGAATACTTCGTCCCAGTAGTCGCTGATCCGGCCGCGGGTCCAACGGTATCTGCGGCGGGCCGCCAGGCCCATCGGGTTGGCGTACGTCGCTCCAAAGAACGGCTCAGCGGCAGGCGAACGCCAGTCGACAAGCAGCCGGCTGCCCCCGGTGTCCGTAAGACCGAGCCGCCCGATGTAAACGGGCTCCCGGGTGTCCGCGGTGACGATGCGTCCGAGGCACAGGTCCAGACCGAAGCGGCGCAGGGCACGCAGGCGCGAGGTCAGCCGACGGACCTCCACGTCCCGCTCCATCGCCTCCTGGCCCAGGCGGCCGGGTGCCTTCCGCGCGGCGTCCAGACGGCCGGCCAGATCGGCGATGGACTGTTCCAAGCTCTCCGCGATGGCCTCGAAGTGCCGTTCATCGCCGGCGATGAGCGCCGGGTCCGCCTTGGGCGCCAGATGGCGGGGAAGGTTGAATGCACTGGTGGCCAGGGGCACGTCAGCTCCTTTCCGGGTCGGGTATGTGGGGGCAAAGCCAGGTCCCCACTTTGGCCCTCAATTCTGCGCCACCTCCCGGGCCTTGCGGCAAGCCCCCCGGTGTGCCATAGATTGAAAGTAGGGAGGAGAGTGTGTTGGCTTGAGGGATGAGCGCACATACCGCACCCGAGACCGTTCCCATCCACGGAAAGATCTGTCGGTAGCTGCCAGCGAAGGTCAGGGCCTGCGGAGGAAGTCCCGCACTGCCCCGACGTACTCCGAGGTCCGGGTTGCCATGACCCCGTGGCCCGCACCCGCGAAAAGCCGAACCTCAGCCGCGGGATAGAGCGCACGGAGGGCTGCACGCGCCCGGGGTGGGAATGCTTCGTCCCGCTCGGATTCGATCAGCAGCACCGGCGCCGGCGGTGTGCCGGAGGCGGGCACCCCCTGCACCGCTTCGGCCGGCAGATGCGCGAAGTCGTTCATCTCCCTCAGCGCGGACAGCAGGTCCTCCTTGCCCAGCCGGCTAAGGATGTCCCGCAGCAGTGCGGTCCAGAACTTCGAGTCCTCGTTCGCGGCCGGGACAAACCAGCGGCGCCAATTCCAGCCTGTCAGGAAACGCACGGCGTCTTCCGGAAGGACGGCAAGGAAACGGATCAGGAGCGGGAGCACCGGGAGAGGCGCCGCGGCCGGACCCCCGGTGTTCGCCAGCACGAGGCGGCGCACGCGTCCGGGATGCCGGCGGGCGAAGACCTGCGCCACGAACCCGCCGAATGACGAGCCCAGCAGATCCGCCTGTTTGACCCCCTCCGCGTCGAGGATCGCCGCCAGGCCGTCCGCCAGGCCGACGATGCCGGCGCCGGCGGGGTAGGCCGGCGCAAGGACGCGGAAGTCCCGCTCCAGCGCTTCGATCAGCAGCAGGTACATGTCCGGCACCCTGGTCCCGCCCGAGGGCAGAAGCAGCACCTGCTCCCCCGAGCCGCCGGCGAGGTAGCGCCAGCGCACGCCACCGACGTCGAGCGTGCGGTACCGGTGGCCGGAACGGAAAGCGGCTAGTTTGGCGTCCAGAACCGAAGCGGAAAGCCGTGCTTCCCCGGGGCGGTGGGACGCACGGCGGGGCGGCGTCGCCGGAGCGCTTTCGCTCCTCGCCGGGGGTGGCGGACGTTCTTCGAGGAAACGGCCGACGACGGCGTCGTACTCGGTCGGGTGGGTGACCGACGCCCAGTGGCCGCCTTGTCCGAAAACGTGGGCCCTGGCGCCGGGATAGGTGGCCAGCAATGCTTCGCGTTCGCGCGGCGTGAACCCGCGGTCGTCGGACGCAGCAATCAGCAGCACGTCCTCTGGACGCTCGAAGCTCGATGCGGCGGCGTAGGTATCCGGATGCGCCGCCAGATCCAAGAGCACTGCCAGCCGCGCGAGGGCCGATTCCTTGGTGTGTGCTGCGAAGAGGTCTTCGGTGTAGGCGCCGAGGAAAGCACGCTCGTCCTCTTCGGCACCTTCGAGAAGGCGCGCGATCCTGGGACGGTAGAAAGCAGCGAGGGCGGCCTTGGGCAACACCGAGAACAACCGGACAAAGGCGCCCACCAGGCGCGTGTGGCCAGGGGTGTAGAGGCCGAACCCGGAAAGGACGAGCTTGTCCACCCGCTGCGGAAAGCGCCGGGCGAAGGCGTGGGCTACCCCGGCACCCAGGGAGTGGCCGAAAACGTTTGCGGACGGGATGCCCTCGGCGTCGAGAACGGCCGCGACCCCTGCGAGGAGTTCTGCCATTGTCCGTACCGCGGGATAGGAGGGGGCGATTACCCGGAAGCGTGGTTCGAAGTTCGTGATCGTGCGGAACGCGGACTCGCCAAATGAGAAGCCCCCGCCCAGGACGAGCAGTGCAGGCCTGCCATCCTCGGCCGCCGGCGCCAGTCCCGAGATGTACTTCCATTCGACGCCGCCGACACTCAGCGATCGGTACGGATGGGTGGTCCGGAACGCCCGCAACTCGGCATACCCGTCCATGGATCCTCCCGCCGGATGGCCTGATAGCAGGGAGCCTACGCCGCCGGTTCCGGGCAGCGCAAGGGACGATGCGCGCCCGCCAAGGACCCCGGGCTCGTCCACTCGATAGCTATTTAAGAAAGTTGTAGCGTGTTAGTTGCGAAGGTCCGTCTGTCCCCCATAGGCGGACCTTCGTTGTGCGCCGAACCCGCTCAGCAGATTCTGTTCAGAACGCCGAGGCGACCAGCGCGATCAGGGCCGGCACAGTAGCCGCGAGCGTTCCGGGAATGCTGTCCCCCTTCTTCGGGTAGTGACCCAAGGCATCCGCCAGTGCCATGGTGGCGCCGCCCAGGACCATGTAGGCGCAGCAGTAGGTGACCAGCGTCCGGCCCACCACCGCGCTCCCAGTATTCAGGGCCACCAGTCCCGCAATGACCCCCAGGGCTATCAGGAGGTTCCGGAAGCCAACGGGAATGGCCCACATCATGACGGCCCGGACGTTTTCGGCCGGGGTGCTCAGGAACTTTTGCACTGCGGGGCGGCGCAGGAAGAAGGCCTCGAGCGGAAACACCGCGATATAGATCAGGGCCTCAAGCAAGGCGAACAGCTGGGCAACTGCGTTCATGCTCGAAGCGTACGTCGCGGGCCGCGGCCTTTCCCATCCCCGGCGGAGGGGTTCCGCCAGGGTCCGGACAATCCCCCGATCAGGGGATTGCAGTCCGCCGCCGGCGGCGGATACTGGAAACATGTGGGCAGATGGCGTAGAGCGGGCCCGGCAGGAGATCGCCGCGATGGCGGCCACCGGCATGGGCGTGGCTGAGCTGCACACCGCAGCGCTCGCCGTCGTGCATGAAACAGTACCTTTTCAGCAGGCTTGCTGGGCCGGCGTCGACCCCGCAACCCTGATCATGACCTCGATTACCAACTGGCCGCCCTGGCCGACGCCCGACGAATACGGCGTGCGCTTCGCCGAGACTGAGTACGCCGGCACGGAGCCGAACCCCTTCGCGCAGCTCACCCGGCGGCCGATGCCGGCCGCCCGGCTGTCCGACGTACCGCACCGCGACGTGGTCAGGAGCGTGCGGCTCAACGACTTACTCCGCCCGCAGGGCCTGGAGCACGAACTGCGTGCGGTATTCCGGACCGATGACGTGTGCTGGGCCGTGGGCGGCCTTTTCCGTGAGGCGGGGCCGGACTTCACTGACCGGGAAGTGGATTTCCTGAGTTCCATCGGAGCGACACTGGCCGCGGCCACCCGGGTGGCGGTGCGCGTGGAGCGGCGCGCGTTGCGCGGACCGGATGGTCCCGTGATTGTCCTGGTGGGACCGCGCGGTGGGTTGCGTGCCGCCACGCCGGCCGCCGCTACCTGGCTGGCGGAACTGGAAGACCGGGCTCCCGGCCGTTTCGGCATGACCCTGTATTCCGTGGTGGGCGCCGCAAAGGCTGCTGCTTCCGGGACGGCCCGCATGAGGATGCGCGACGCCGGGGACCACTGGGTGGTGCTGCAGGCCAGCCGGCTCATCACCGGAGACGACCCTGGACAGATGGTGGTCACGGTGGAACCCGCCGCCACGCACGAAATGGTGGCCCTCCTGCTCGCCGCCTACGGCGCCACGCCCCGGGAGCGGGACGTCTGCCTCGAGGTGGTCGCCGGCTCGGCCACGACGGAAATCGCGGACCACCTGTACATCTCGCCGCATACAGTGCACGACCACCTGAAATCACTCTTTGAAAAGGTGGGAGTCGGGAGCCGCGGCGAACTGGTGGCCAGGCTGCTCGGCTGAGGCCCAACCGAGAGCTGGCGGGTGGCGCCTACGTCAGTGATTCAACAGACGTGCCGCGGCCTTGCAGGAGCATCTTCCGGCCGTTGCCGCCGTCAGCCCAGACCCAGAGAACCGATCCGTCGTCGGTGGAGTCATCCACCACACCGGTGCCTGTCACGTGCCCATCGGCGAAGCGGACGTGTTCGCCGGTCCGGAACCGCGGGTGCTTGGTCCTCTTCCGGGACGCCCTGACAGGCGGGAGGCCTCGGCTCCCGGATGCTCCGCCGGTAGCCGGGATGTCTTGGTCATTGCTCATCGTTGCTCTCCTGGGATCGAAACCGGGGAGACCCCCGGTGAGCTGCACCGACCCACTGAAGAGAGAGCCGGCATCAGCTGACGCCAGCTCATTACGACCCTGCCTGCTGCTCTCAGGTCACGTGACGCGCACGTAGTGGTTGCCAGCGTAGCCGCGCCCCGGGTATCTGCAACAACTCCCGCCGAGGAACCGGATTGTGACTGGCACCGGCGGGCACGGCGAGCTGTTCACGCAGCAAACGCTCCACTACGCCGTCGACGCTTTCGCCGAAGTATGCGCCGGGAAATACGTGCCGCCGTCCCCACAAGCTAACACCCGGTGGGCTATCGCTCCAGCTTTGCCTGCTCCGATGTCCAGCCCTGCTGGTGAAAGCGCTCGAACCCGTCCAGGAGGAGGTCCAGCGCGAACTCGAACTCGAACTGGTCGTCGCAACCCTGCGCCACCACGGACCCGTCGTCGTGTTCTGCCGCCATGGCGACCTGCAGAATGTTCGGATACCGCTTTGCCATCTCCTGGAGCATGGCCGCCTGCATCTCCGGTGCCAGGTCAGGCGGTGCAGCGTTGGCGGAATCGTCGAACAATTCCTGGGTAAAACCCCACATCCGGCTGCCGAGTGCATGCATCACATGATGGGTGAGATCCACGGAGAAACCCCCGGCCAGGAACATCCCGATGAACGAATCCATATAGCCGAGTACCGCCGGCGTCCTGGTGGTGCGGGATTCAAGCACCTGGCGGGCCCACGGATGCCGCAGCAAGGTCCTCCTCGCGGAGAGCACCCTCAGCCGTACCGCGTTCTTCCAGCCGGCACCGCTGACGGGAGGATCGATTTCGGCAACAACCACGTCCACCATGCCGTCGAGAAGTTCCTCCTTGTTGGCGACGTGCTTGTACAGCGCCATCGGCACAACGCCAAGCTCCTGCGCCAGCCTCCTCATGCTGAGTGATTCGATACCCGCCTCGTCGGCCAGAACGACGGCGGCAGTCAGGACGCGGTCCCGGTTCAGCGGAATCCGGCGCGTGGCTTCAGCCTGCTGCGTCATCTGGTCACCTTCTCGAGCCGATTCTTGTCACCGAGTGTACTACGTACACCCGGGCCCGAAGATGCCGAAAGGGCGGCGGGACCGAGGTCCCGCCGCCCTTTCGGTTCAAGTCAACAATGCAGGGCGCGAACGCCTCCGCACGTCAGTGCAGAACGTCAGTTCTGGGTGATGGTGACCGGGCCGTCGGTGTCAGTGCAGACCACAGACTCGGTGCTCGTGGCGTCGACAGCCTCGCCCAGAACGGCGACAGGCCCGACTTCCACGCCACAAATCTGTGCCGTCACGTCAGCTGCAACACCCACGTTAACGTCCTTGAGGATCGTCACGTCACCGACGGTCACGTTCACGAGGCCGTCATTTACGGTGCTGTTGTCCGCGGCCAGAGAAGGCGCCGCGGCCATCCCCACCAGGAAAAGCGATCCGGCAACGGCGGTAGTGGCTTTCTTCATAACTGACATGTTTCGCTCCCTCGATTGTGATGCAGGCAGAATCCGCCCCCAGGTGCGGTCAGGCGACCACCAAGGCGGCTACGGCCCGGTTTCAGGCCGCGCTTCTCTGCATCTCTTTTTGGTTGCTTACAGCTCTCAGCCTCCGTGGGCACCGGGAGGGCCTATGGAACAGGTCCTACTCCCGAGCTGCTCGGTCCCCTTAGGACCTTGCGAAAGGGCGTCTGTGCGCAACAACGCTGCACCCCTTCATGACCTCAAGCCTAATCATAAGCAGGCTTAGTTTCAAGTCGATGGGCGAATTTTTTTGCCAGCCATATTCCAGCGCGACGGCCCGCACCGCGCCACGCGGCCTGGCGGCCTAGTGGGCGTGGTCCCCTCGGCTGTATTCAAAGACCCAGCCAATCAGCGCAACCAGCGCAAATCCTGCACCGATGTAGACGATCCAAAATCCAATAGCCAGACCCAGGAACCCAGTTGCCGCGGAGATGCCCAGGGCAATCGGCCACCAGCTCCAGGGGCTGAACTGCCCCTGTTCGCCTGCGCCTTCGTGGATCTCCGCGTCATGACGGTCCTCCGGACGCATCCCTACCCGCCGGCCCGTGTAGCCAAGGTAGCCCCCGATCAATCCAGCCAGGCCTCCCACCAGCCACAAGGCGAGGAAGCCCACCGGCTCGGTCCAGCCAGTGACGAAGCCATAGACCACACCCACGGGTACGAAGAACATGGCCAGGCCTCCGAAAATCCACGATTCGATCTTCATGGCTCCTCCTTCTACGGCGCATTCAAGTTGGGGCTGCCCACACGCGGTTCCCCTGAATCAACTGTGGACTTCAGTCAGGTCGGGCGTAAGGGACGAAGGACCCCCTTGCACGTCAGCGCGACGGCAAGCCAACCGCCCGCGGATAGAGTCAGACGATGACTGCGGACGCCACCACACTGCCTGGCTCTATTCACCTGCGGCTGCTTCAGGACTCTGATGCCGGGCAGCTCAGTGCCGCCTACCAACGGAACCGGGACCACCTGGCCCCTTGGGAGCCTGCCCGGAGCGAGGAGTTCTTTACGCCCGCAGGCCAACGCGCCGTCATCGGCTCAAAGCTCGCCATGCATGCCGCGGGGCAGGAAGTTCCATGGGTTCTCCTAGCCGGCGGCCGCATTGTCGGGGCAATCACTCTGACGGGCATCGTCCGCGGTCCGTTCCTCAGCGCCAACCTGGGTTACTGGGTGGACAAGGAATTCAACGGCCGCGGCATCGGCAGCGCCGCGGTTGCCTGTGTCCTGGCTGCCGCGAGGGACGACCTGGGGCTGCACCGGGTTCAGGCTGCCACGCTCACACGCAACCACCCCTCCCGGAAGGTACTGGGCAGCGCCGGCTTTGAAGAGATCGGCCTGGCACCCTCCTACCTCAAGATT
Organism: Arthrobacter sp. NPDC058288; assembly: GCF_042880995.1. Taxonomy (NCBI): domain Bacteria; kingdom Bacillati; phylum Actinomycetota; class Actinomycetes; order Micrococcales; family Micrococcaceae; genus Arthrobacter; species Arthrobacter sp. NPDC058288. The sequence continues at coordinate 232,924 of NZ_JBHVYH010000006.1, read as the reverse complement.
GCCGGCTCCTGGCAGGACCATGTCCTGTTCCAACGCCTCCTCGAGTGATTCACTGGAAGATACGACGGCGGTCGCGCCCGGGTGCCCGCCACACCACGGAGGAATCCACATGCGGAAGATCATTCTGATGGCGTCAGTGTCGGTGGACGGATACTTCGAAGGGCTGGACCGCGACATCAGCTGGCATCTGGTGGACGAGGAACTACATCAACACTTCAATGATGAGTGCAGGACGCTGGGCGCGTTCCTGGACGGAAGGCTCACCTACGAGTTGATGGCCGACTACTGGCCCACGGCAGACCAGGATCCAAACAGCACGGCGGTCGAGGTCGAGTTCGCGAGGATCTGGCGCGACATGCCAAAGTTCGTCTTCTCCCGGACCCTCACCGACGCCGGCTGGAACACCACGGTGATGCACGACGTCGTGCCTGAAGAAATCGCGGAACTGAAGACGCAGCCCGGCGGCGACCTTGCCGTCAGCGGCGCCGATCTGGCCGCAACGTTCATGCGGCTCGGCCTGATCGACGAATACCGGATCTACGTGCACCCCGTGGTTCTGGGCCAAGGGAAGGGCCGGCCGCTGTTCGAGTCACCGGACGTCCGGCTGAACCTGAAGCTGATAGGTACACATACTTTCGGCAACGGAGTGGTTCTCCTCCACTACGAGCGCGGCCAGGACTGAGGAGCATCCTCAGACGAACGCCGACTTCCCCGTCACGGCGCGCGCCACGATCAGTGAGTTGATCTCGTAGCTGCCCTCGTAGGTGTAGAGAATTTCCGCGTCGCCGAAGAGCTTGCCCATCTCGTAGTCGCTGCTGATGCCGTTTCCGCCCATTAGCGACCTCCCCATCGCCACGGAAGCCCGCGCCAGCCGGGTGGTGGTGGATTTGGCCATGGCCGCCTGCACCATTTCCAGCTTGCCGTCCTGCTGGATCCGGGCCAGCTGCGCCATCAGCGCAAGGGATGCAGTGGCGTTGCCCAGGATTTCGGCCAGCTGCTGCTGAATCAGCTGGAAGCGCGCCAGTTCCTTTCCGAACTGTTTCCGTTCCAGGGCATACGCCCGGGCGACGTCGAACGCGGCCAGCTGGATCCCGGCACCTTGCCAGCCCACCCAGGCCCGTGAGTCCCGCAGGAGGTCGTTGGCCTTCGAAAAGTCCGTGGCGCCGGGCAGGAGGTTCGACTCCGGAATGCGGACCCCGTCGAGAACTATGTCCGCGTTCTGCATGATCCGCAGGCCGATCTTGTTGGAGATCTTCGTGGCGGAGTAGCCGGGGCGGTCCGTCTCCACAATGAAGCCCTTGATCTGCCGGTCCGCCTCGTCCCGCGCCCACACCAGCGCAAAGTCTGCGATGGTCCCGGCGCCGATCCAGCGTTTGGCGCCGTTGATCACCCATTCACCGCGCTCCAGCCGGGCTGACGTTTCGAGGCCGCCAGCAATGTCCGAACCGTGGTCCGGCTCCGTCAGCGCGAAGGCCCCCAGCTGCGTGAAGGCTTTTAGCCCGGGAAGCCAGCGCTGCTTCTGCGCTTCCGAACCGAGCTCGTCGATCATCCCGACGATCAGTTCGTTATGGATCCCCACCAGGGCGGACAGTGACACGTCGGCACGGGCAACTTCCACATACATCAGGCCCTTGAAGAGCGCCGACGTTCCGTCGGTCTGCAGGCCGCCGAGCCCGTGCTTCCCCATCTCAGCCAGCAGGCCAAACGGAAATTCCTCGCGGTTCCAGTACTCAATGGAGGCCGCGCGGATGCGGGACTGCAGGAACTCCCGCACTTCCAGGTACCGGGAGCGTTCCCCCGCAGGCAGCAAGTCCACGATGTACATCAGGTCCGCATCCGGAAAAGGCGGCTGCTCCGGAACCGTGGTGGTTTCCCCGCTGTCACGTCGTTGTGGCTGCACCGGTACGCGTCCCTTCGCTCTTCCAAACCCTTGGATGTCCTAGTATATTGCACAGTGACATGGATCACTAGGCGAAAGGGGCCCCATGACAGTCACCGACGACTTCCGGGCCGTGAGGGACAGGCTTCTGGCCCTCCACGAGGACTACGACCAGGCGCGGGATGAGTTCCAGTGGCCACGCTTCGAAGAATTCAACTTCGCCCTCGACTGGTTTGACCAGATCGCAGCCGACCCCGCCAAAGGCGCAAATCCCGCCCTGGTGATCGTGGAGCAGGACGGCAGCGCCACCCGAAGGAGCTTCGCGGAGCTGGCCGCGCGCTCCAACCAGGTGGCCAACTGGCTCAGGAGCCAGGGCGTTCGCCGCGGCGACCGGATGATCATCATGCTGGGCAACCAGGTGGAGCTGTGGGAACTCATGCTGGCCGGCATCAAGCTGGGCATCGTGATGATTCCCACCACCACCCTGATGGGCCCGGCGGACCTGGCGGACCGGGTGGAACGCGGCGAGGCGGGCTGGGCCGCCGTCGGAAGTTCCAACATCGGCAAGTTTGCCGGCGTTCCGGGCAACTACAAACTGATCGAAATCGCCGACGGCGGCAGCGCCGCCGAAGCCGCCGTCACGACAGCAGGCGTGGCCCGATATGCCGATTCCCACAATGCCCCGACAGACTTTGCCCCTGACGCCCCCACCAAAGCGGACGAAACCCTGCTCCTCTACTTCACGTCCGGGACCACGTCCAAAGCCAAGCTCGTGGAGCACACGCACACGTCCTACCCCGTGGGCCACCTGTCCACCATGTTCTGGATCGGGATGGGACCCGGGGACGTGCACCTCAACGTCGCCTCACCCGGCTGGGCCAAGCACGCCTGGTCCAATGTCTTCACGCCCTGGATCGCCGAGGCCTGCGTGTTCATCTACAACTACAGCCGGTTCGACGCCAAGGCCCTGATGGAACAGATGGACCGCGAGAAGGTGACCAGCTTCTGCGCGCCGCCCACCGTGTGGCGCATGCTGATCCAGGCGGATCTCACCCTCCTGAAGAACCCGCCCACCAAGGTGGTGTCCGCCGGGGAGCCCCTCAACGCCGAGGTGATCGACCAGGTGCACCGCGCCTGGGGCCAGACCATTCGCGACGGCTTCGGTCAGACCGAATCCACTGTCCAGATCGCCAACACCCCGGGCCAGCCGATCAAGATCGGCGCCATGGGCAGGCCCCTGCCCGGTTACGACGTCGTCCTCGTGGACCCGGCAACCGGAGAAGAAGCCGACGACGGCGAGCTGTGCCTCCGCCTCGACCCCCGCCCCGTGGGGCTGATGAAGGCCTACTACGGCGACCCGGAGAAGACCGCGGACGCCTTCCGCGACGGTTACTACCACACGGGCGACATGGCCAGCCGGGACGAACGCGGGATCATCACCTACGTGGGCCGCGGCGACGACGTCTTCAAATCCTCCGATTACCGGTTGTCCCCGTTCGAGCTGGAAAGCGTCCTGATCGAGCATCCCGCGGTGGCGGAGGCCGCCGTCGTTCCCTCTCCCGATGCGCTGAAGCTGTCCGTACCGAAAGCGTTTGTGGTCCTTGCCGCCGGCCACCAGCCCGGCCCCGAACTTGCCGAGGACATCCTGCGCTATTGCCGCGACCACCTGGCCCCGTTTAAGCGCATCCGGCGGCTGGAATTCGCGGAACTGCCCAAGACCATCTCGGGCAAGATCCGGCGTGTCGAGCTCCGGCACAGCGAAGAGCTACGGCACGGCGCGGGCCCCGTCCCGGAAGGCATGGGCGTGGAGTACTCGGAGTCGGATTTCCCGGGTTTGAAAAGCTAGGCTGGAGCAACCCACTGTCAGGAGGTGCCATGGGAACCCCCCTCCCGCGCGATCCCATCGCCGACGCCCAACGCAACTGGGAACGGCACGGCTGGGGCGATGTTGCCGCGCCCATGGCTGCCATCACGGCCATCATGCGCACCCAGCAGATCCTGCTGGCCCGGATCGAGGGAGTGCTCAAGCCCTTCGGCCTGACGTTCGCCCGCTACGAGCTCCTGGCGCTGCTGAGTTTCGCCCGCAGCGGTGCGCTGCCCATGAACAAGGCGAGCGCACTCCTGCAGGTCCACCCCACCTCGGTGACCAACGCCGTCGACCGCCTCCAGGACGCGGGCCTGGTGGTCCGCTCCCCGCACCCGACCGACGGCCGCACCACCCTGATCGAACTCACCGCGGAGGGCCGCACCCTGGCCAAAAGTGCGACGGCGGCACTCAATACCGAGGTGTTCGGCCAGTCCGGTTTCGCCGGCCAGGACGTAGACCAGCTGATCAGGATCCTGGGAAACTTCCGCCGGAACGCCGGCGACTTCGCCGATTGAGGAGAACACATTGATTCCGGAAATCAACATCTGGGCCGTCCTGCTGGCCACCCTGTCCAGCATGGTGGTGGGCTCGGTCTGGTACACCCCCAGGGTCTTCGGCAACTACTGGATGAAGCTCGCGAAAGTCACGCCCAGCGGGGATGCCAAGGATGCCGTGAAGCCCATCCTGATCACGCTGGTGGTCAGCTTCGTCAGCGCCCTGGTCCTGGCCGGATCTGCCGCCATTTCCCAGCACTTCTACGGCGGGAACTTCCTGGCGAACACCCTGATCACAGCGGTCATCCTGTGGGCCGGCTTCACCGCCGCACGCTTCATCACGCACGACGCCTTCGACGGCCGTCCCGCCGCCCTGACCGTCCTGAACTGCACGCACGAACTGGTCACCCTGGTGGTGATGGGCCTGATCATCGGGCTCTTCGGCATCAGCGCAGCCTAGGCAGATGCCGGGTCCCGTTGTGAAGCCTAAGGAAATGGAGGGCGCCGCGACGGCGTATCGTGGCAGTGTCACGGCACAGGGCGGGCCGTCTTTGAGGGCACGCTGCCGGGACGTGAGTGCCGGCCAGCAAGGAGATCACGGATGAAGTTTGACGAGTCGTTCTGGGATGAACGCTACCGCCAGCACGGCTCAGTCTGGAGTGCCAACCCCAACCCGCACCTGCTGGCCGAGGCCGCCGGATTGCGTCCCGGCTCCGTGCTGGACGTGGGCAGCGGCGAAGGGGCCGATTCACTGTGGCTGGCACGCCAGGGCTGGCGCGTCACGGCGGTGGACATCTCCTCCGTGGCCCTGGCACGGGCGGCCGAGCGGGCATCGCAGGATGCGGCAGCTGCCGCGCGGATCACCTGGGTCCATCACGACCTGACCAGTTCACCGCCGCCCTCGGGCACCTTCGACCTGGTGTCCGCCCAGTTCATGCACCTGCCGTTGGCCGAGCGGACCGAGCTGTACCACCGGCTGGCAGCGTCCGTGGCTCCCGGCGGGACGCTCCTGGTTGTAGGCCACCACCCCTCGGACCTGGAAGTGGGAATCCGACGCCCCAGCGAGCCCGGCCTGCTCTTCACCCCCGAGGAAATCGCGGCCGGCCTGGATCCGGACGAGTGGGAAATCGACGTCTGCGAAGCCCGCCGGCGGTCCGTGGAGGACACAGACGGAGGCACCGTCACCGTCACCGATTCAGTGCTCCGCGCCCACCGGCGGGCACCCCGGCCCTAGACCGGCCCGACTCGCAGGCTCCACAACCAATACTTGACGGCGTCCTATGACGCAGGTTACAGTTTTTCTCGTCAGTTATACGAATAACTGATTCGTATAACGAAGGCCCAAGGAGGTGCCCGTGACTAAGTCCCGACCATCATCAGGTCCCACCATGCACGACGTAGCGGCAGCCGCCGGCGTTTCCCAGGCAACAGTTTCCTTGGTACTGAACTCCGCTTCCGGTTCCCGCTTTTCGGACGAAACCCGGAAGCGCGTGATGGATGCCGTGCAGCAGCTTGGCTACCGCACCAACGCCCACGCCAAGACCCTCCGGGACGGCATTTCGGGCATCATCGGCTTCCTGGGCGACGCCGTCGCCACCGCCCCTTTCGCAGGAAAGATCATCGAGGGGGCACAAGAGCGCGCCTGGGAGGACGGCCTCCTCCTGCTCACCATGAACACGGGTGGCGACAAAGCCCTGGAGGCAGCCTCGCTGGACTCCATGCTGTCTTACAAGGTGGCTGGCGTTGTCTACGCTGGCATGTACCACCGGCGACTCGACGTACCCGAGGCCCTCTCGACAGTCCCTTCGGTTGTGCTGAACTCGCAGGATCGCAAGCTGAGACTTCCCAGCGTTGCGCCGGATGAGGAACTGGGCGGCTACACCGCGACCCGACGGCTTCTCGACGCAGGGCATGAGCGGGTGGCGATGATCAACATCGAAACGCTCGAGAGCGAACTTCCCGCCGCCGTCGGACGGTTCAACGGCTACACGAAAGCCATGACCGAAGCCGGGCTGCCCATCCGCCCGGAGCTGGTGCGCTTCGGCAGCGGCAATGAGCTGGACGGATTTACCCACACCATGGACCTCATGGCGGGAAGTAACCCGCCGACGGCCATCTTCTGCGCGAATGACCGCACCGCGTGGGGCGCCTACCAGGCCGCCACGGAGCTGCACCTGTCGATTCCCCGCGATCTATCCATCGTCGGCTTCGACAACCAGGAAACCCTGGCCCCGCACCTGCGGCCGGGTCTCACCACCCTTGAGTTGCCCTTCGTGGAAATGGGGCGCCGCGCGGTCGACCTCATCCTGCAGGGCGCCGAGCCGGACGGACGGGTCGAGTTCATGACCTGCCCCCTGATTGAACGGAACTCAGTGACACATCCAAAGGAGAAGCCATGAGCCGCACCTTGGCCCGATCCACGCCGGCACCGCCGCTGGCTCCAACACCCCGGCCCACAAGCAGGAAGCCGCTTCCGCTGCGCCTGAAAAGGGTCGGCAGGGCCTGGCAGTTATACGTATTACTAATTCCGGCGCTGATTTACATCGCCGTCTTCAAGTACTGGCCCATGTACGGGGTGCAGATCGCATTCCGCAACTACAACCCCGTGGACGGTTTTACCGGGAGCCCGTGGGTCGGGCTGCAGCACTTCATACGGTTCATCAACTCTTACCAGTTCAGCCAGGTCGTGGGAAACACGCTCTGGATCGCCGTCCTGGGCCTGCTTGTGGCCTTCCCGATCCCGATCATCCTGGCCCTCCTGGTCAACCAGCTTCAGAGCGAGCGGTTCAAGAAGTTCACCCAGACGGTGCTGTACTCGCCGGCGTTCATCTCCACGGTGGTGGTGGTGGGCATCATGTTCGTCCTGCTTTCCCCGCGGTCCGGGCTGGTGAACAATGCGATCCAGTTGGCGGGAGGTGAACCCGTTTTCTTCATGGGCTCCGCCGAGTGGTTCCGGCCCATCTACGTGATCTCCGATGTCTGGCAAAACGCCGGCTTCGCCATGATTGTCTACCTGGCGGCCCTGTCCGGCATCGACCCCGCCCTGCACGACGCCGCCAAGGTGGACGGCGCCTCCAAACTGCAGCGCATCCGGCACATCGATCTGCCGGGCATCATGCCCGTTATCACCGTCCTGTTCATCCTGGCCATCGGCAACCTGCTCAACGTCGGCTTCGAAAAGGCGCTGCTCATGCAGACAAACCTGAACCTGCCGACGTCGGAAATCATCCAGACGTACGTCTACCACGCCGGCCTGCAACAGGCCCAGTTCAGCTATTCGGCCGCCATCGGCCTGTTCAATTCCGTCCTCAACCTCGTGCTGCTGCTGACCTTCAACTGGGTAGCGCGCCGGGCCAACCAAGCAACCCTGTGGTGATGCCGCTATGACCCTGAACACCCAACCCGTGGCCGTTCCGGCCCCTGCAACGAGGCCCCAACCCGCTAAGCGCACGCAAACGTTCCGCGACAGGTGGGCAGACTCCGCCTTCAACATCGCCGCCGTCACCATCCTGTCGCTGTCCATCATCGCGGTGGTCTACCCGCTCTACTTCATCGTCATCGCCTCCATCAGCGATCCCAACGCCGTCTACGAAGGCAAAGTCTGGCTGTTCCCGTCCGGTGTGACCCTGGAGGGATACCAGCGGATCTTCGCGGACAGCCGGATCTGGAACGGCCTGGGCAACACCGTGATTTACACCGTCCTGGGCTCGGCCATCAGCGTGACCACCATCCTGTTCGGCGCTTACGCCCTGTCCCGCAAGGACATGCCGGGGCGGAAGATCCTGATGCTCCTGTTCGTTGTCACCATGTTCTTCGACGGCGGCCTCATCACGAAGTACCTGGTGGTCCGGGACCTCGGCATGCTGGACACTGTCTGGGCAGTTGTGCTGCCCGGTGCCGTGGGTGTGTGGAACCTGATCATCGCCCGGTCGTTCTTCGAAAACACCATCCCGGGGGAGCTCCGGGAAGCGGCCCAGATGGACGGCGCCAACGACTTTACCTTCTTCTTCAGGATGGTCCTGCCACTGTCCAAGCCGCTGATCATGCTGATGATCATGGTCCACGTGGTGGCGCACTGGAACTCGTTCTTCGACGCCCTCATCTTCCTGAACGATGACACGAAATACCCGCTGCAGCTGGTGCTCCGGAACATCCTGATCCAGTCGGACGTCTCCTCCGCCGGCACCACAGGTGGAGACATCGAGTCCTACGCCGCAGCGCAGAGAATCGGCGAACTGACCAAGTACGCCATGATCGTCGTCTCCAGCCTGCCGCTGATGATCGCGCTTCCGTTCATGCAGAAGCACTTCACCAAAGGCACCATGATCGGCGCCGTGAAGAGCTGACCGTCTTAGAAATCAAACGCAATGCCCGACGCCGGAACTTCCTTTCGCCGTCACCACATCTCCTCCTCCTCCTCCACCCAGAAAAGGAACGACCCATGGCTACCAGCCGCAAACTAGCCGTCCTTGGCGCCCTCATGGCAGGAACGATGCTGTTCACCGCCTGCTCGGGCAGCTCCAACAGTTCCGCTGCCGTCAAAGACTCTTCCGCGGAGTTCGGCTTCCAGGAGACCGGCTTCCCGATCGTCAAGGACACGCTGACGCTCAAGTTCTCCGGAACCAAGTCAGCGCTCGCCCCTGATTACAACACCATGTCCCTGGTGCAGCAGTGGGAAAAGGACACCAACATCCACATCGACTGGGAGAACCTCCCGGAGACGGTGTTCAAGGAAAAGAAGAACCTCATCCTGGCCAGCGGCGACCTGCCCGATGCCTTCTTCAACAGCGGGCTCACCGACGCGGAAATCGCCACCTACTCGGCCAGCGGAACACTGATCCCACTTGAAGACCTCATTCAGAAGAATGCCCCCAATCTGTCCAAGCTGCTCGCCGACCGGCCGGACATCAAAGCGGCCATCACCTCCTCCGACGGGCACATTTACTCCCTGCCCTCGATCGAAGAACTGGGACTCGTCCAGTTCCCCAACGAGATGGCGATCAACACCGCGTGGCTGAACAAGCTGGGCATCCCGATGCCCAGGACCGTGGACGAACTGCATGATGCCCTGGTCGCCTTCAAGACCAAGGACGCCTCAGGCACCGGCAAGACCATCCCGTTGAGCTTCATGCCCGGCTCCTGGTGCGGTGACATTGTTGACCTCATCGCCGCTTTGGGCGGAGTCCCGGACAACATGGACCACAGGATCGTCCAGGACGGCAAGGTCGTCTACACCGCCACCCAGGACGGCTACAAGAAGGCTCTCCAGACCCTGCATGCCTGGTATCAGGAGGGCCTGATCGATCCCGAATCGTTCTCCCAGGATGACAAAGCCTACCTGGCCAAGGGCAAGGCCGGCACCGAAAACCTGGGCTCCTTCGTCTGGTGGGAAGTCAAGGAAATGGTCGGCGCCGACCGCGCCGGCGACTACAAACTGCTCCCCGTACTTGAGGGCGTGGACGGCAAGCGGCTCGCCAGCCAGTCCAACAACCAGGAAATCGCCCGCGGCGCCTTCGCTGTGACCCGAACCAACAAATACCCTGCCGCCACCATCCGCTGGGCAGACAACCTGTACGATCCCATCCAGTCCGCCCAGGCCAACTGGGGCCCCATCGGTGAAACCCTGCAGAAGGACCCCGCCACCGGGCTGCTGACCCAGATCCCCGCGGCCGCGGGAACCAGTGAAGGCGAACGCCGCCAGAAGGTTGCCCCGGGCGGCCCGAAGGCCAACACCGCGGAGAACTTCGAGAAGGTCGTGGCACCCGAGCCGCGCGCGGCCGAGCGGCAGAAGACCGTCGAGGAGAACTACAAGCCTTTCGCAGCCAACGACGGCTACCCCCCGGTGGCACTGTCCAACGAGGAAGTGCAGCAGATCAGCACCATCGAGACAGACGTGGCCGCTATCGTCAAGCAGACCACGGCGAAATGGATCGTCTCCGGCGGCATCGAGGCGGAGTGGGACGGATACGTCTCGCAGCTGAAGAACATCGGCCTGGAAAAGATGGTGGACGTCTACCAGCAGGCCTTCGACAGGTACCAGAAGAACTCCTGACCTTCCCGCATCCCAGCCGCCGGGCACGGACTTCCGTGCCCGGCGGCTCCATCAGCCTGCCCGGGCCCCCACACTTCCCGCGGCAGCTCCACGAAACGAGACCCTGATCCATGAACACCGCCACGCCCACCCTTGGGGCCTACCGGCCGGCGATGCACTACGCCTGCAAGGACACCTGGCTCAACGACCCCAACGGCTTGGTCTTCCATGACGGCATTTATCACCTGTACTACCAGAACAACCCCTTCGGAAACGTCCACAGCAACATGTCCTGGGGTCACGCCACATCCACCGACCTGGTGAACTGGAACGAGCAGCCGGTGGCCATCCCCTGCGACGAAACTGAGGAAATCTTCTCGGGCAGCATCGTGGTGGACCAGCACAACACTGCCGGCTTCGGCACGTCCGGAACCTCCCCGCTGGTAGCCGTCTACACCAGCGCCTACAAAGCCGGCTCAGCCCACGAGGGCATGCAGGCCCAGTCCATCGCGTGGAGCACCGACGGCGGATACACCTGGACCAAGTACTCCGGCAACCCGGTCCTCACCAGGAACTCGCCGGAATTCCGCGACCCCAAGGTCTTCCGCTACGACGGCCCCGCCGGAAGCTACTGGGTGATGGCCGCTGTCGAAGCCCACGACTACGCCGTGCTGCTCTACCGCTCCGACGACCTTAGGAACTGGGAATACCTCAGCACTTTCGGCCCGGCCAACGGCACCGGCGGCATCTGGGAGTGCCCGGACCTTTTTGAACTGCCCGTGGACGGAGATGCAGGAAACACCAGGTGGGTCCTGAGCGTGAACATGAACCCCGGCGGACCCAACGGAGGATCAGCAGGGCAGTACTTCGTGGGAGAGTTCGACGGCGTGACGTTCACCTCCGGGACGACCGTCACGGAGGGCATGCAGGACCCGGAGCGCGTGGTTGACTACCACTGGCTCGATTGGGGCCGGGACTACTACGCGGCCGTGTCCTTCAGCAATGTCCCCGGCGGACGCCGGCTGATGATCGGCTGGATGAACAACTGGCAGTATGCCAACCACATCCCCACTTCGCCCTGGCGGAGCCCCATGAGCCTGGTGCGCGAAGTGTCCCTCTCCTCGGTTCGCGGTGAACCCCGGCTCGTCCAGCAGCCAGCGCCGGAATGCACCGAGGGTTCTGTATCCGGACCGACCCAGCGCCTGTCCCTGAACGGCAGCGTAAAGGTCGACGGCGGCACGCCGGTCCAGCTGATCGAGGCCACCTTTACGGCGGGGACAGCCAGCGAGTTCGGCCTGGTGGTTCGGGGAGCCGGGAACGGTTCATCGGGGACCCGGGTCAGCATCCGCCCCGGCACCGGACAACTCATGGTGGACCGAACCAACTCCGGCGACACTGGCTTCCACGAGGCCTTCCCGTCCATCAGCACGGCACCGCTTCTGGCAGACGATGGGACCTACTCCCTGCGGATCTTCGTGGACCACTGCTCGGTCGAAGTTTTCGCGCAGGGCGGACTCGTGACACTTACTGAACTAATATTCCCGGACCCTTCAAACACCGGCATCACAGTGTTCTCCAACGGGGGCACGGCGGAGGCTTCCCTGCAGCTTACGGACCTGGCATGACCGTGCATCCCAACAATCACGCCGCCCCATCTCCGTCGGACGTCCTGGTGGTGGGCGAGTCCCTGGTGGACATCGTCACCACTACCAGCGGGACGACGGAACATCCCGGCGGATCGCCGGCAAACGTCGCCTACGGCCTCGGGCGCCTGGGCGTGGACACCACGCTCTTGACGTCCATTGGCGGGGACCGGCGCGGTTCCGTGGTTGAAAATCACCTCGCCCGCGCCGGTGTCCGGGTCCTGCCCGGCTCCCGGCATCCCGGGCGCACCGCCACAGCCACTGCCACTCTCACCGCCGAGGGGTCGGCCCGGTACGACTTCGACATTAGCTGGGAACTTCCCACAGCCACGCCAATCGTCATCCCCCGAATTCTCCATACGGGCTCCATAGCAACCTTTCTGGCTCCTGGAGCAACGGCGGTGAGGGCACTCCTGGAACAGTCACGCACGGAATGCATGATCACGTACGACCCCAACATCCGGCCGGAACTCCTGGGCACCCAGGCTGAGGCCCGCTCGATGTTCGAAGACCTGGTTCCTTTGACGAACGTGGTCAAACTCAGCAATGAGGACGCCTCGTGGCTCTACCCCGGGCACAGTTTCGATGACGTTGCCTCCCGGGTTCTCAAGCTGGGAGCGGATATGGTCGCCATGACCCTCGGCCCTGACGGGTCCCTGATGGCGACCCGAACCGCCAAGCTGTTCATCCCGGCCATCAAGTGCGTGGTTGAAGACACCATCGGCGCTGGCGACTCGTACATGGCGGCACTCATCTACGGGCTGCTCACCGTCGGGACCGACGGCCTGGCGTTCTCACAGCTCACAACCATTGGCCATACAGCAGCGCTGGCTGCGGCCATCACCGTGGGCCGGGCGGGCGCGAGTCCGCCGACAGCCGAGGAACTGGAAGCTGCGCTGACGGCACACGCCTCGAGTGCCGGCATAGCCAGCACGGCGCTTCCTTGCGGGACTGGTGCCGGCCCCTAGCGGTGCTTGAACTCGGGCTGGCGCTTCTCCGTGAAGGCGGCCATGCCTTCCTTCTGGTCATCGGTGGCGAACAGTGAGTGGAAGAGGCGCCGTTCGAAAAGCACCCCTTGGGCCAGGCCGGTTTCAAAGGCGGCGTTGACGGCTTCCTTGGCCAGCATCGCCGCCGACTTGGACTTGGAAGCGATCACCTCTGCCGCTTTCACGGCCTCTTCCACCACGTCGGCTGCCGGAACCACCCTGGACACCAGGCCGGCACGCTCGGCCTCCTCCGCATCCATGAACCGCCCGGTGAGGATCAGGTCCATGGCCTTGGCCTTGCCCACGGCCCGCGTGAGGCGCTGCGATCCGCCCATGCCCGGCAGGACGCCCAGGTTGATCTCCGGCTGGCCGAACTTGGCGTTGTCCCCGGCGATGATGAAATCGCACATCATGGCCAGCTCGCAGCCGCCGCCCAGGGCGAAGCCCGAGACTGCTGCCACCACCGGAATGCGGAGCCGCGTGAAATCCTCCCAGCCGCGGAACCAGTCCGCGGCGTACATGTCCATGTAGCCCTGGGCCGCCATCTCCTTGATGTCCGCGCCGGCGGCAAACGCCTTGCCGGACCCGGTGACTACCACGGCACCCACACCGGGATCCGAGTCCATGGCCGTGACGGCAGCAACGAGTTCGTCCATGGTGGCCTTGTTCAGCGCATTCAGTGCTTCCGGCCGGTTGAGCGTCACCAGCCCCACGCGTCCGCGCTGTTCCACCAGAATGTTCCCGTACTGTTCCGTCATGCCTGACTCCTCGCGTGGTTCTGCTTCAAATGTGGCTCTGTTTCAAAAGCTGCCTAGTGCGCGGACTTGTCACGGATGTCCGTGATGATGCCGGAGAAGTCCCGGCCCGCGCCGCCCTCAGCCGCAAACGTATCGTAGATCTCCGACGCCAGCGGCCCCATCCGGGCGGCTACCCCGGTGCTTTGGAGCGCGTTGAGGGCCAGCTTGAGGTCCTTCGCCATCAGCGCCCCGGCGAAGCCAGGCTGGTAGTCGCGGTTGGCCGGACTGGTGGGCACCGGCCCCGGAACCGGGCAGTTGGTGGTGAGCGCCCAGCACTGCCCCGACGCCGCGGACGCAACATCGAACAGCGCCTGGTGGGTCAGCCCCAGCTTTTCGCCGAGCACGAATGCTTCGCTCACCGCGATCATGGAGATGCCCAAAATCAGGTTGTTGCAGACCTTGGCGGCCTGGCCAGCGCCGTGGCCGCCGCAGTGGACCACCCGCTTGCCCATCACTTCCAGCAGCGGCCGGACGGATTCGAAGTCCTCCGGCAGTGCGCCCACCATGAAGGTCAGGGTGCCGGCTTCGGCCCCCACCACGCCGCCGGAGACGGGGGCATCGACGGCCCGGTGCCCGGCGGCAACCGCGAGCGCCGACGCTGCGCGGGCCTCCTCAACGTTGATGGTGGAGCAGTCCAGGAACATGGTGTCCGGCCCGGCCACGTCCAGCAGCCCCGGCCGCCCGTCCGTCCCGCGGTAGGCGTCCAGGACGTGCTGTCCGCTGGGGAACATAGTGAGCACCACGTCGGCTCCGGCAACGGCTTCGGCGGGGGTCGCCGCCGTGGGTACGCCGTGCTCGCGGGCCGAGTCCAGCGCTGCCGGCACCACGTCGAATCCCGCCACCGTGTACCCGGCCTTGACCAGGTTGGCGGCCATGGGCCCGCCCATGTGTCCCAGCCCGAGGAACGCGATGTGTTCCTTCTTCCCGGATCCTGTTGCATCAGACATTGCGCGCCTCCTTTGAATGCAGGTTGAGTTCCCGGTCCCCCAGCGGCTCGAAGAACCTCTCGACGTCGGCCGCGGAGACCTCGTGCAGGCTGGCCGGCTTCCAGTGCGGGTTCCGGTCCTTGTCCACCACCTGCGCACGAATGCCTTCGCGGAAATCGGCACCGGCCAGGAACCGCAGACCGACGCGGTATTCCTGCGCCAGTGCCTCCTCCAGCGTCATCGTCCGCACGCGGCGGAGCGATTCCAGTGCCACCTTCACGGCGGTGGGCGACTTCGCCTCGATGCTGTCCGCCGCCTCGCTGGCGGCTTCGCCGTCGAAACTGCGGAGCCTGCGGAGGATGTCCTCCGCGTCGTCGCTGGCGTAGCAGGCGTCGATCCAGTCCCGCTGCCCGGCCAGCACCGAGGCGGGCGGCTTCTCCACGAAGCGTTCGACGGCGGCGTCCGCCGGTTCGGTTTCCAGCGCCGCTGCCAGCGCGGGAAGGTTCCCGGACGCCACGAAGTGGTCCGCCAGGCCCAGGAAGAGGGCATCCGCGCCGCTCAGGTGGGCGCCCGTCAAGGCCGCATGGGTGCCCGCCTCCCCCGGCGAGCGGGACAGCAGCAAGGTGCCGCCGACGTCGGGCACAAATCCAATGGTGGTCTCCGGCATTCCCGTGCGGGTGCGCTCGGTGACTATCCGCACGGAACCGTGCGCCGAGACGCCCACGCCGCCGCCGAGCACCAGTCCGTCCATGAAAGCCACATACGGCTTGGGGTAGCCGGCGATGAGGGAATTCAGCCGGTATTCGTTCTGCCAGAAGCCGGCCGCTTCCTTCCCTCCCGCCAGCATGTCCTGGTAAATCGCCACGATGTCGCCGCCGGCGCAGAGGCCGCGGTCTCCGGCGCCGTGCACCAGGACGGTTGCAACGCGGTGGTCCTCCGCCCAGGCGGCCAGTTGCTCCAGCATGGCGCCCACCATCCCCAGCGTCAGCGCGTTGACGGCCTTGGGGCGATTGAGGGTGATAACGCCGAGGTGGCCGCGCCGCTCAAACAGGACTTCATCAGCGGCGCCGGCTGCGGACTTTGCTGCTGTGGTTTCTTCGGTCATCAGCTGCCTTCCGGCATCACGAAGCTGGCGCCCTGGCGGATGCCGGAAGGCCAGCGGGTGGTCACGGTCTTGGTCTTGGTGTAGAAACGGAACGCGTCGGCCCCGTGCTGGTTCAGGTCCCCGAAGCCGGAGGCCTTCCAGCCGCCGAACGTGTAGTAGGCAATGGGCACCGGGATGGGCACGTTGATGCCCACCATACCCACCTGGACGCGGCTGGCGAAGTCGCGCGCGGCGTCGCCGTCGCGCGTGAAGATGGCCACCCCGTTGCCGAATTCGTGTTCGCTGCAGAGCCGGAGGGCTTCGTCGTAGTCGGCTGCGCGGAGGACGCTGAGCACCGGGCCGAAGATCTCCTCCTTGTAGATCTTCATGTCCTTGGTGACGTTGTCGAAGAGGGTGGGGCCTACCCAGAACCCGCCGTCGTAGCCGTCCACGGTGAGGCCGCGGCCGTCCGCCACGAGGGTGGCGCCCTGGTCCACGCCGGACTGGATGTAGCCTTCGATCCGCTCCTTGGCGGATGCCGCCACCACCGGCCCGAAGTCCGAGTCCTTGGCCAGGCTGTGCCCCACTTTGAGGTGCTTGACCCGCTCCTCCAGCTTGGACACCAGGGCATCGGCCGTCTCCTTGCCCACCGGGACCGCCACGGAGATGGCCATGCACCGTTCCCCCGCGGAGCCGTAGCCCGCGCCCATCAGGGCATCGACGGCCATGTCCAGGTCCGCATCCGGCATGATCACCATGTGGTTCTTGGCCCCGCCGAAGCACTGTGCACGCTTTCCGTGGGCGGCTGCGGTGGCATAGATGTACTGGGCAATCGGGGTGGAACCCACGAAGCCGATCGCCTTGACCCGATCGTCCTCGAGCAGCGCGTCCACTGCCTCCTTGTCACCGTTGACCACGTTGAACACGCCGTCCGGGACACCTGCCTCGGTGAAGAGTTCCGCGAGGCGCAGCGGCACGGACGGATCCCGCTCCGAAGGCTTGAGGATGAATGCATTGCCCGCGGCCAGGGCAGGTCCGGACTTCCACAGCGGAATCATGGCGGGGAAGTTGAAGGGCGTAATTCCGGCCACCACGCCGAGCGGCTGGCGCAGCGAGTGCACGTCGATTCCGGTCCCGGCATTGTCCGAAAACTCGCCTTTGAGCAGGTGAGGGGCGCCGGCGGAGAATTCCACCACCTCAATGCCGCGCTGGATGTCCCCCTTGGCGTCCAGGAGCGTCTTGCCGTGTTCGGAGGAGAGCAGCGCGGCCAGTTCGTCCAGGTGCTCGTTCACCAGGTCGACGAACTTCAGCAGGATCCGGCCGCGGCGCTGGGGATTCATGGCGCCCCACTCAAGCTGGGCTTTCTCCGCGCTGGCAACCACGTTGCGCACTTCGTCGGCGCCGGCCAACGGCACCTTGGCCTGGACCTCGCCGGTGCAGGGATCGTAGACGTCGGCGAAGCGCCCTGAGGTGCCATCCACCCGCTGTCCGTCTATGTAATGGGATAGCTCGCGAACCATGGCGGAATGCTCCTTTGCATGTGACCTACATCATCCTTGCTGCTGAATATACTCGGACTTCCTACTAAATTCCAGACTGCGGGCTGCGGCCGCGCGGCACCCGGGTGAGTGACGCCGCCGTCGTGCGTTGGTGTCCCGCCGCCGTCGTGACCTTCTTTGCCCACTTCTGTTCGCATACCCGCCGCCCGCCCCGCGTGTCTGGTCCCGTTCCGGGCGAAATAGGGTCACGACGGCGGCAAACAGCTGCGCTGGACAGATCCCCGGCCCCCAAGTTCGGTAAGTTAGGGACTGTGAAGATTGCTACCTGGAATGTGAACTCCCTCCGTGCCCGAGCCGACCGCGTGGAAGCCTGGCTCGAGCGCAGCGACTGTGACGTCCTGGCTATCCAGGAAACCAAGTGCAAGGACGACAATTTCCCCTGGGAACTTTTCGAACGCATGGGCTACGAGGTGGCCCACTTCGGCGTGAACCAGTGGAACGGCGTGGCCATCGTCTCCCGCGTCGGCCTCGAAGATGTGGAACGCTCCTTCGTGGACCAGCCGGTATTCGGCAAGAACGGCAAGGATCCCATCCAGGAGGCCCGCGCTATCGGTGCCACGTGCGGCGGTGTCCGGGTCTGGAGCCTTTACGTTCCCAACGGCCGGGCCCTCGACGACGAGCACATGCCCTACAAGCTCAGCTGGCTGGACATGCTGAAGACCCACGCCCAGGCCTGGGTCACTGAAAATCCCGAGGCGCAGATTGCGTTGATGGGCGACTGGAACATCGCCCCGCAGGACGACGACGTCTGGGACATCGACTTCTTCCGCGCCAACGCCATGACCCACGTCAGCGAACCCGAGCGCGCCGCTTTCCACGCCTTCGAGGCCGCAGGTTTCCAGGACGTGGTCCGCCCGCATGCTCCCGGCCCGGGGGTCTACACCTACTGGGACTACACCCAGCTCCGCTTCCCCAAGAAGGAAGGCATGCGGATCGACTTCGTCCTCGCTTCCCCCGCCCTCGCCGCCCGCGTAACGGGCGCATCGATCGACCGCGAGGAACGCAAGGGCAAGGGCGCCTCGGACCACGCGCCGGTCATTGTGGAGCTGGCCGACTGATGGGGCCGCTATGACGGGCAACATCTACCGGGGCCAGGCGGGACTGCCCTTCTCCTCCGCCCTGCGGATCTATGAGCCGCTCTCCGCGTTCCCCGAAGAGCAGCGCGCCGCGCTCCGGGCGGCAGGCGCCAGGTCGGCGTCCCGCGCAGCCGTGGAAAACGCCGAACTGCAGGCGTCCCTCGGCCGGATCACGCGGCCCGGCGGCGACCCCTTCCCCACCGGCCGCACCGACTTGGTCCGGGTCATTCCGGCTCCCCCGGAACCAGAGCGGCCGCACACGCAGAAGCCCTCCGGCGGCCCCGAAGAGACCGGAACGTCCGACGACGGGACGCCGGGTGGCGCCGCTGCCGGCGCCGAGAGTGCGGACCGGGCATTGCTTTACTGCCCCAGCCAGCTGGTGCTGCGCGCCGGCCTCGCCGCCAACGCCCTGATGGAGGGCATCCACGGGCCACTCGCGGAGCTGCTGATTCCCGAGGAACAGCGGGACAAGCACCAGGAGCGGATCGACCTGGTGAAGGCCCGCGAAGGAACCAGCCGCGTCCACACCCGTGCTTCCACCTGGGGCATACCCTTCAGCTGGTTCTCGCTCTTCAAGGAATCCGATCCCCAGGACGTGGTGGAGTCCGGCGGGCGGATCATTACGGTCCGTGTGTGGGCGCCTATCGGCGAGGCCCTGGAACGCGTCCGCTACGCCGTGGCCAACCTGGCTTTGGCCGCCCCTGACCTGGACATGCTGGACGACATGACCCAGCTCACCGAGTGGCTGGAACTTTTCCACCCCGGGTCAGTGGTGGAGCTGGACTACGGTGCCGTCGCGGACAAGGTGTATCCGGACGATTCACCCATGGACGTGAGGCTGGGCATCGAATGCCTGGCCGAAGGAGACATGACCGGGGCGGCGGCGGCCTACCGCCGGCTGGCCTCGCGCTGGATACCGATCAGGCAACTGGCGCGGGCATCCTAAACCGTCCGCGCTAAGCCGCCGGAACTAAGCCTGGCTGCGGGACGGTGGCGGCGCCGTCGTCCTTCTGACGATGAGCTGGTGCGGTGCAACTTCCGAGTGGACCGCACCGACAGCGCCGTCCAGTTCATCCAGCAGCATCTTGGTGCCGAGTTCAGCCTGCTCGTCAGGCCGCTGCCGCACGGTGGTCAGTCCCATGGCATCCGAAAAATCGTGGTCATCGATCCCGATGACGGACAGTTCCTCCGGCACGCGGACACCCATCTTGTTGGCTTCGAAAATGACGCCCATGGCCATCTCGTCCGATGCGCAGAAGATCGCAGTGGGCTTTGGACCTGGCCCGGCCCACATCCGGGTGAATGCATCCTGCCCGCTACGGACCGTGAAGTCGCCCCATTCATCCCATTCCGGGCGGACAGCCAGCCCGGATCCTGCCATGACGTCCTGGAAAGCCTTGATGCGCACGCGGGGAACATCAAAGTTGAGGTCGGTTTCGTCGTCGCCGTGAAGAAGTGCGATGTCCTTGTGGCCGAGGCTGATCAGGTGCCGGACGGCGGTGGATGCCGCGGCGTAGTCATCAATGCCGATGTAGGGGCACTCTTCCACGTGGCCGCCCACCACCACCAGAGGGATGTCGATCTTCTGTAGATGCTCTATTTCCTCGTGGGTCAGAGCCATACACAGCACCAGGAGGGCATCGATCTGCTTGTAGACCATGGTCTTGCTGAAGAGCCGTTCACGGTTGCTGCCGTGGCCGCCCAGGTTGAACAGCGAGAGGTTGTACTGGCGCGCGTGCAGTTCACGGTCCGCGCCCTCGATCGCTTTGGAGAAGAACCAGCGGCTGACGAAGGGTGCCAGCACTCCGATGGTCTTGGTCCTTCCCGTGGCCAGGCCCGAGGCGGATGATGAAGCCACATAGCCCAAGGCGCCGGCCACCTCAAGAATCTTTTCCCGGGTGGCCGGCGAAACCCTGGGCAGGCCGCGGACTGCGCGCGAGACTGTGGCAGTAGAAACCCCCGCTGCGGCTGCGACGTCCTCAATGCTGACGCCGGAATGGCCGCCCCGTTGAGCCCTGTCCGTTGTGCGTGCCACAGTTTCCCCTTGCTTGCTGTTCGCAGATTCTTGCTACCTGTGCTTTCCCTGCGGCAACAAGCCAGTCTAATCCGCCCAGCCTTGAGCTCTTGATCAGCTCCTATTTCTTACGCGTAGCGGTCCTTGCGGGCAGGCGCCGGCGGAGCCGCACCATGCCGTAGAGGGCTAGAAGCACGCCCAGCAGTCCCAGCGCCCATCCGACCGCGGGCTGGGCGGTCACCTCCATCCAGACGGTGACCACCACCAGGACAACGGCCCAGAACCCAAGGAATCCGATGATGATGTCGAAGTCCTCCCCGGACCGGGCCCGCCGGTGTTCACTGCGGACCCGTCCGTGGTTCTGCTCCCCTCCCGCAGCCGAACCCATCACTTGACGGCACCGGCGGTAAGGCCGGCAACAATCTTGCGCTGGAAGACCAGGACCAGGATCACCAAAGGAATGGTGACAATGGTTCCGGCGGCCATGATGGCCGTGTACGGAATCTGGTTCGGTTGTGCGCCGGCGAAGCTTGCGATGGCAACCGTTACCGGCTGGGTCGCGTCGCTGGACAGCTGGCTGGCAATCAGGAATTCATTCCACGAGGAAATGAACGCCAGGATGGCCGTGGTGAAGATGGCCGGTGCCGCCAGCGGCAGGATCACCTTTCGGAATGCCTGCCCCTGGGTGCAGCCGTCCACCCGCGCCGATTCCTCAAGCTCCCATGGCATTTCGCGGAAGAAGGAGGTCATCGTGTACACGGTCAGAGGGAGCACGAAGGAGATGTTCGGGATGATCAGCGCCTGGTACGTGCCCATCCAGCCAATGTTGGTGAAGAGCTGGAACAGCGGAGTGATGAGGGCGACGCCCGGGAACATCGATGCGCCCAGGATGAAGCCCAGCACCAGATATTTGAACCGGAAGTTCAGTCGCGCCAGGGCATACGCCGCGAAGACACCGATAAGCAACGACACCACTGTGACGACGACGCCGATGAAAACACTGTTGAGCAGTGCCTGCCCAAACCTGTTGCCAAAGGAGGTATCGAAGGCGGTGTTGAAGTTGTCGAGCGTGATGTGCGTCGGCAGTATCGAGGTGTCGTAGGTGAAGTCCACATCGCGGAAAGCTGTCACCACCATCCAATACGCCGGTGCCAGGCACCAGATGAGGATCACCGCGGCGCTGATGTAGGTACGCCCCTGCGCCAGTTTTTCCCGGTTCTGGGCTGTCTTCCTGCCCCTGTCCTGCTCTGCCCTCAGGGCAGTCGCGGCTGTCCCGGCGCTCATTTCTTCCCCTTCTTACCGGTGGCTCCGCTTTGTTCCACAACGTTTGCTCCCAGGAAGCGCACAAAGATGAACGCGACAAGGAAGATGATAATGAACGTGATGGTGGACAAAGCTGCCGCCGCGTTGAACCCTTGCCTGATCTGGTTGATCACCAGGATGGACAGCGTGGTGGTGTTGTTGGCACCGCCCGTCAGGATGTACGGGAGGTCGAACATGCGGAGTGCGTCCAAGGTACGGAACAGGATGGCCACCATCAGCGCCGGCTTCACCAGCGGCAGGGTGATCATGCGGAACCGCTGCCAGGTGCTGGCACCGTCAACCTTGGCAGCCTCATACACCTCTGCAGGGATCATCTGCAGGCCGGCGAGGATGAGGAGTGCCATGAACGGCGTAGTCTTCCAGACGTCGGCGATGATCACTGCCCACTTGGCCGGCCACTCACTGCCGGTCCACAGGATGGTGGTGTTGAACAGCTTGTTCGCGATGCCCTCGAAAGCGAAGATGAACAGCCACAGCTTGGCAGTCACGGCGGTGGGAATGGCCCACGGGACCAGGACTGCTGCACGGACCAGGCTGCGTCCCCGGAAGGTCCTGGCCATGATGAGGGCCATCCAGAAACCGAGGACGGTTTCCAAGGTCACGGTCACCACGGTGAAGAAGAACGTGGTGGCCGTCGCGGACCAGAACTGGGCGCCGAGTGTTCCGGACGGGCAGGCGACTGTGCCGCCGCCGGGAGCGGAGCACTGCTGGGCAAGCCAGTTCACGTAGTTCTGGACGCCTGCCGGGCCGCCGGCGGTGAAAAGCCCGGTGACGGGATCCAGGCCGGCGTCCTTCTGGAAGGACATAACGAGTGCGCTGATGATCGGGTAAACGATCACGACCGCCAGCGCGATGATGGTGGGGGCCAACAGCCACGATGCCCACCTCCCCTGGCTGGCGATCCGGTTGTCTTCCCCCACCCCCTTGGGTGCGTGGTGGATCTCGGGACTGCCCGACGCCGGCTTTTTTACCGGCGTCGGGCCCAATTCGGTAGCCATGAGGGGCTACTGTCCCGCGCTAGCTGATTCGATGGACTTTTGCATGTCAGACAGTGCGGATTCCACGGACTTCTCCCCCTTGATGGCAGGGTAGGCGTTTTCCTGGATGGCTTTGGTCACTGCAGGGTAGAACGGCGTCACGGGGCGCGGTACCGCGTTTTCGATGGACGTCTTCAGGACCGGCAGGTACGGCAGCTTGGCCACGAGCTCTTTGTCCTCGTAGAGGTCACCGAGCACGGGGGCCAGCGAACCCTTGGTGGCGAAGAACTTCTGCTGCTCTGCGTTCGTCAGGAACTTCACGAAGTCCAGGGCAGTGGCCTTGTTCTTGGAGTACACGCTCACGGCCGCGCTGTGTCCACCCAGCGAGGAGGCACCGGGGCCGTCCTTACCGGGCAGGGCGGTCATGCCCAGGACATCCTTGACCTTGGATGATGCTTCAGTGGTGGCCAGGTTGTACACGTACGGCCAGTTGCGGTGGAAGAGGAGTTTCCCGTCCTGGAACGCCTGGCGTCCTTCCTCTTCCTGGTAGGTGATGGCTTCCTTCGGGATGTTGCCGTCCGCGTAGGCCTTCGCCAGGTTCTCGAGGCCAACCTTGGCTTCCGGAGTGTTCAGGCTCGGCTTGCCGTCCTTGTCCAGCACGGAACCGCCGAAGGAGTTGATGGCCTCGGAAGCGTTGACGGTGAGGCCTTCGTACTTCTTGAACTGGCCCGCGTAGCAGCCGATGTTGTTGGCCTTGGCGATGGAGCACATCTGCATCATCTCGTCCCAGGTCTTGGGCGGAGTGGGGACGAGGTCCTTGCGGTAGTAGAGGATGCCGCCATCGGAAGACACAGGTGCTGCGTAGAGGGTGCCCTTGTACGAGCCGGCCTCAATGGTGGGGTCCAGCATGCCCTTGGTGTCTACCGCCATCTTGTCCTTCAGCGGCTGGAGCCAGCCCTTGGCGGCGAATTCAGCCGTCCACACAACGTCGACGCTGGCAACGTCATAGTTGGGGTTCTTTGCCTGGTAATTCTGGACCAGGTCGTCGTGCTGCTGGTCGGCGGAGTCGGTCTGCTCCTTGAACGTGACCTTCTCGTTCGGGTGTGCAGCGTTCCATTTCTCAATGAGGGGACGGACAACGTTGCTGTTGTCCTTGCCCTGAACGTAGGTGATGGGGCCGCGGCCGTCGAGGCCTTGTTCAGCGTCGCCGCCACCACCCCCGCCCGTGGTGCCGCCTCCGCCACCACAGGCGGAAAGGGTTAACGCCAAAACGCCGGCAGTAGCTGCCGGCAAAAGGAAGTTAGGGGATTTCATATGTAGAGACTCCTCGCTGAGTGTCGAGCAAAATCGGCGGTGCGGTTGAAGTGGTGCCCATCACACTAGTAACGTTGCGGTGAGAAATGCAAGCGTTTACACCGAACTTTATGGAAAGGATATCTGTGGCACACAGCCCAGTCCCGACTGACGGCTCCTCGATCTCGGCGTGGTGGGCCAGCGCCGTCGTGTACCAGGTTTACCCGCGGTCCTTCGCCGATGCCAACGGAGACGGGATGGGCGACCTCCGCGGAGTGACGGCTCATTTGGACCACCTGCACAGGCTCGGCGTGGACGCCGTCTGGCTGTCCCCCTTCTATAAATCGCCCCAGGCCGACGCCGGTTACGACGTGGCCGACTACCGCGAAGTGGACCCGCTCTTCGGTACCCTGGCGGACTTCGACGACATGTTGCAGAAAGCTCACGGACTGGGGCTGAAGGTCATCGTTGACCTGGTGCCCAACCACACCTCGGACGAACACGCCTGGTTCCAGGAGGCCCTCGCGGCACCGCCGGGTTCCCGCGAGCGGGACCGTTACATGTTCCGGCCCGGCAAGGATTCCGTCCCCGGTTCCGGGAAGGGGGACCTGGCGCCGAACAACTGGAAGTCCATTTTTGGCGGACCGGCCTGGACCCGCGTCACGGAAGCCGACGGCGCGCCCGGCGAATGGTACCTGCACCTCTTTGACACCAAGCAGCCCGACCTGAACTGGGACAACGCCGAGGTTAAGGAGGAAATGCGCTCGGTGCTGCGGTTCTGGCTGGACCGCGGCGTGGACGGCTTCCGCGTGGATGTGGCCCACGGGATGGTCAAGGAGGCCGGGCTACCGGACTGGGAAGGCTCCGCAGCCATGGTGGAAGGAGCAACCGATCTTCCCGGCGACGCCCATGGCGGCCATACCGAAGCCGAAGAACCGCACCGCGCACACCCTGCAGCCGCCACGGACGCCGCCGCGGCAACAGCCGCCGACGACGAACACCAGGCGGTCTCGCCGCTCTACCCGCCGTCGCCGTTCTTTGACCAGGACGGCGTTCACGAGATCTACCGGGACTGGCACCGGGTGCTGGCCGAATATGACGGCGACCGCATGATGGTGGCCGAAGCCTGGGTGGAGCCGGCCGAGCGGCTGGCCCGGTACGTCCGCCCCGATGAAATGCAGCAGGCGTTCAACTTCGACTTCCTGCTGGCCGGCTGGGATGCCGGGCGGACGGCAGCGGCCATTGAGGCCTCACTGCGGGCTGCCGCCACGGTGGGTGCCACCACCACATGGGTTCTCAGCAACCACGACACCGTCCGGCACACCACCCGCTTTGGACTGAAGGACCCGACCACGTTCCCGAAGGGCATTGCTGCCGAGGATGAACAGCCTGACGCCGGGCTTGGCCTCGCCCGTGCCCGGGCAGCCACCATGGTTGCCCTCGCCCTCCCCGGCTCGGCGTACCTGTACCAGGGAGAAGAACTGGGCCTCCCGGAGCACACCACGGTTCCCGCCGAGGCCCGCCAGGACCCCACCTTCTTCCGGACGAACGGCATCGAGCGGGGCCGCGACGGCTGCCGGGTACCGCTGCCGTGGAAAGCCGCCGAGCCCGGTTACGGCTTTGCGTCAGCGTTCACCGGCAACGCGCCGGCCGCTCCCTGGCTCCCCCAGCCGGAGTCCTTCGGCGAGCTGGCCGCCGACCGGCAGGACGGCGTCGGCGGTTCCACCCTGGAGCTGTACCGTTCAGCGCTGGCCCTGCGCAAGGAACACCGGCTGGGCGCCGGGAGCTTCCAATGGGCCGACGTGCACGCACCCGAGGACGGGTTGCTCGCCTTCCACAACGGGGACATCCTGGTGATCGCCAACATGGGCCTTGCCCCCGCCACCTTGCCGGAGGGCTACCGGGTTGGACTGGCCAGCGCCGAGGAGGCGGTGACGGGCGGCCCGGCGGAATCCGGTTCGGCCGATTCGGCGGCGGACCCAGGCACCGACCAGGGCGGCGTGCGGAAACTTGCGCCGAACTCGGCCGCCTACCTCGTGGCGATCTAGCGGACGCGTTCCGCACGGCCGAAGCGGGAACGGGCGCCGGAGCCGATGTGGATGAGCACCGGGATGCGCTTGCCCACGACGGCGTCCAGCGCCTCCACGAGGGCCGAGACTTCGGCTGCGAGGAGGTGCGGCGCCACGCCCTGGCGGGGCTGCAGACGGATCTTCAGCGCTGGCTCGCCGCGGATCTCGTAGGTGGCCACAGTGGCGCCGGCCAGGTCCTGCCGCTCGGCCAAGGCCGCGCGCAGGGCTTGCTCGGCAACACCGCCGCCGATCCGCACGTTGCCCGGGAAATCCTCGGCGTCGTCCTCGGCAACAATCAGGTTGGCACGGCCCTTGCCCTGCTGGGCCACCCAGGCGACCATAAGGGCGGTCACCACTGCCAGCAGTAGCGCGATCACAGCCCACAGCCAGCTTTCCTGGCGGCCGGGAATGCCTGTTCGCTGGAGGAGCTGGCTGATGCCGCTCCACACGCCGGCGGACCATTGCTGCCACCACGAAGCCACTGCCGGAACGGTGGCGAGCAGGACCAGCAGCAGCCCGATGACCAGCAGCTTCACGCCCAGGATTCCGATCAGGATCCGGTTCAGGGTCCGGGGGGTGTTGTTCATGCCCCGATCACCCCCGAGGTTGCCACGTTGACGCGCACTTCGGGCATCCGTTCCGGAGCCATGTCCCGGAGTTCCTCGAGCACGGCGGCCAGCACAGCGTTCTCGCTCACCGGCACCCCGGAAGTGGGCCGCACGTTGACGGTCACCTGGCGCTGAGACACCACCACCATCACCTGTTCCTGCGTAACGTTCGCTGCCAGCCGGGCCCGGCGCGCCAGCGCCGAAGCGATCACTTCGTCATCAACAACAACTCCGGCCCGCGCGTCCGGGAGCAAATGCCGTGCCCGGCGGCCCGGCAGGATGGCGTTGAGCAGGAAGAACAGCCCCGCCATCGCCGTCACGGCTCCGATGACGCCGAGGAGCAGCGGCGGCATCCCCTGGGGAAGCGCAATGATGCGTTCCGCGGCGGTCTGCGGATCGATGAGCCACGGCGGCTGCCCGACTGCGCGCACCGCAGCTTCAAGGAGCCCGTAACCGCAAAGTACGACCACCAGCACCGCGGCGATCCCGGACACTGCGGCACGCGAGGAACGCGTTTCGCGGTCCAGGATCCGGCGCATACCGGCGCCCCGGGGATCCGGTTCTCCGGCGGCGGAGACGCCCGAGCTCCTGCCGGAGGCACCATTTCCCGCTGCGTGGCTGCCCTTTGAGCGGACGTCGGTGGCGTTGTTCACTGGACCCTTCCCCCTTCGCTGATGGCGGCGCCGCTGATCCGGATGTCCACCCGGCTCAGCTGAGCGCCGCTGAGTTCCGCAACCCGGTGCAGGATCACGGACCTGGCCGCGACGGCGCGTTCCCGGATGGACCCGCCGAAACCGGCGACGCGGCCGGGGTCGCGCAGGACCGTGGTCAGCGGGGGGATCCTGATGGGAAGGACGAGGGACAGCGCCAGCAGGCCGTCGTCGTCGGACCAGTCAGCCCGGACGTCGTGAGCCGGGACGCCCAGCGCTTCAGCCGCAGCTGCCCGCGCAAGACTGGTGAGCGCCTGCGTGCTGATGCGGTTGTGACCGGCCATCACGGAGCCGCCGGCCACGGTTCCGGCCGTGCTGCTCATGAGGATGAGCGCCGGCCCGTGATGGCATCGAACACGCTGCGCAGGTCAAGTTTCCCTTCCGCGGCACGGCCAAGAAGGGCACCGATCCCCATGAACAGCAGCGAGACGAGGAAGCCCCAGACGCCGAATTGGAAGGACATAAAGGCCACGAAGCCCCCCACTGCTATTCCCACCACGGTCAGGTTCACTGGATGGCCTCCCTCTCAGTCCGGGCTTCCACGGGCATGCCGGGCTTTGCCGGCCCCGCTACGTAGACGTCATTGATCTCCACGTTGACCTCGATGACCTGCAGGCCGACAAGCTCCTCCACGGCGGCATAGACGGCGGCGCGCACCTGGTCCGCCAGGGAATGCAGCGGCGTGCCGTAGACGGCCACGAGGTTGATGTCCACTGCCACCTGCGTCTCGCCGACTTCCGCGTGGACGCCGGCCGCGTGGTCCGAGCTCCCGACAGCGTCCCGGATTGCACCCAGGGCACGGGACGGGCCGGTGCCCAGCGAATAGACCCCCGGAACGGCGCGGGCGGCGATGCCTGCAACCTTGGCAACAGCCGTTTCGGAAATGACGGTCCGTCCGGTCCCGGCTGGCAGGGCAACGACTGGATCAGCGTGGGCCCCCGGCGCGGGATGTGGGTTCTGGTATTCCATCAGGCACTCCCCTTCTCTTGAACACCACCCTATCCCTTGGCCGCGACAACGGGCCGGACGCCGGTGAAAATCGCCAAGCCGAAATCAGCTATTTGCAGTTGGCGGCGAGCCAGGCCGTAACCGGGGTCATGGCGGCGTCGAACTTTCCGCTGGAGTAGACGGTCTGGTCGCTCAGCCCGGCGACAGCCACAGCATTGAGGTTGGCGAAGTCGGCCTTGAGCTCGTCCGGAACCCGTTCGGCGGTTTCACTGAGCTCAGCCTTGAGCTGCTCCAGCTCCGCTTTTTTGCCCTGGGCAGCCGAAAGCGGGAACAGCGAGGCGCCGGTGGCCTGCTGGGAGATGGTGGTGCACGCCTCCGCCGCGGAAGGGAAGTCCCCATACGGGCCGGAACTCTTGCTGGGACTCGGCGTCGCGGTTGCCGCGGACGTTGCGGGAGCGGACGACGACGGCGCGCTGCCGGCTTCCGGAGCGGAGCATGCGGTAAGTGCCAGTGCGGCGAAGAGGGCTGCTGCGGTCAGTGGGCGTGAAAGGTTTTTCAAAGGTCACATTTCTGGTCGAGATTGCGCCGCCCGATGTCCTTGAGGCTCGAGCGGCAATGGCGTTCTGTCCCCGGCGTGCGAGTCTAGCCCGGATGGCTGCCGGGATCCCAAGCGGGCGGCACGGCGGCTTCCCTTGACCGCAGCCGGGCGTCCGCATCTTGTCCGTATATATAGGGATAAAAAACCGCAGGGACGCCCGGATGAGATCCGGACGTCCCTGCTGGCTGCGGCGGGTGTTATGTTCTCCGCTGCGGGTTACTTGTAAAGGCCCTCGCCGCCAACCTTCAGGTTGGTGGGCAGGTAGCCGAACGGGCCGAGGCCGTTCTTGCCGAAGGTGCGGTCAACCTGGGACACACCGTCACGGAAGTTGATCTTCACGGTGGGTGAAAGCGAGCCGCCGCGAACGCCGTTCACGTTGTCGATGAAGGACTGCACCAGGCCGCCCGGCTGCACGTAGTGCGAGTAGGCCTGGAACTGGCGGCCGTTCTGGTTCGGGGTGGGTGCCTCCGGGGACTCGGACGGAAGGTTCAGGTCCGTGGGCGAGCCCAGGGCCAGGCCGCTGTTGTTCATCGGCTGGTAGTCGGATCGGACGCCGTCGCCGACGAAGCCGTAGACGCCGTCGGGGCCGCGCATGCCGGCCGCGTAGGTGAACTGGTGGCTGATGGTGAACAGGTAGTACTTGTTCTTGCCGCCTTCATTCTGGATGAAGATCTGCGGACGCTCGGTCTGGTCGTTGACGCAGTTGGCCGAGAGGATCGGCGGCAGGAAGGACCACTTGGTCAGGTCCTTGTTGTCCGCCACTGCCAGCCCCACGTTGGCCGTCTGGTAGTAGGCACCGCTGCTGTTGACCTCGTTGACGCTTTCGGCGTTCGGGTCGCCGGACTTGTAGCCGAGGTCCTCGGGCTTGCACTCGTATTCGCCGCGCTTACCGCCGGTGTTGCCTTCGAAGACCATGAAGGTCTTGCCCGGGTGGGCCGGGTCCGCGAATGTGTAGGGGTCGCGGAAAGCGAAGCCCGGGTTCTGTGCCTTGTTCTGGTACATCTTGCCGTCCGGCTCAAGCAGCTTGGTGTGCTTGAAGCCGTCGAACGTGACGCCGTTCTTGTCGGCGTGGATTTTGCCCAGCGCCTTGGCAATGGCCGCGTCCGGGGCGATGCCGCCGCCGCCCGCGTTGCGCTCGGCAACGTCGTAGAACGTGGTGGCGGTGTAGAACACGTTGACCTGATCGCCCTGCATCAGGCGGGTGGAGCCGGACCATTCGGTGTTGCCGATGGAAGCACCGTCAGCGAAGACGTGTCCGCCGTAGTTCCACTTGTCCTTCGCCGGGTCGGCATTGGTCTTGCGGAAGAAGTAGCCGATCCGGGCGTTCCAGTGGCGCTGGTCAAAACCGTAACCGGCGTGCCGGTCGGCAACCAGGGAGAAGATGACATCCCAGCCCTTGTAGCTGATCTGGTTGGCGTTTTCGTCGGTCAGGGACCACGTGTCCCAGACCCAGACGTCGTCGTTCATCGCGGGGAAATCCTCGGGGATTTCCGGCATGGTGACATCCGGGCTCATGGAGTTCTGTCCGGGGGCCACGGTGGAGTCGCTCTGCGCCATGATCTGCTTGGCATCGGCGCGGGTCCACTTTGAGGTGAAGTCGGCCGCCGGATCGTAGGCCTTCTGGCTGTGATCGGTGGGCAGCGGGAAGCCGGGGGTGGGTGCCGGCATTTGCTGGGTGGCGGGCGGGTCCGAAGGCTCGTTGGCCTGGGCCGACGGAACGGCAAGGAAGGCGGAAGCCGCCACGGCCGTTGCCAGTGCTGCGGCGGCGGGGCGCCACCGCAGCATCCGGTGTGTATTGGGGTGCTTGTGCATTTTTGCTCTTCTCGCGGAGTTGAGACCATTCGTGGAAGACGGGCGTGTGCCCTCATACCCCGAAACTCCGGTTGTCCCGATGACACGGCAGGCGTCATCGAGGACGCCTTTGTGTCGAGGGGACGGGGCTTGGGTAGGGCCCCTGGAGGCGATTCGGAAAGGACTCCTTTCCTGCGCCGGTCTCTACGCTGGCACGTCGAAGCATGCTTATCAAACCGTGTTTCAAGGCCCTAAAAACCGAGTTTCACTCCAATTGTGCAAGCGCTTACATTGCCCATTGCGCGCGCGTGCCACATCTCGTTTTCCCAGTCAAATGTTGCATCATAAATCAGACTTAGTGTGAAATGTCACCCTGCAGCAACCCGAAGTTCACCTTCTCCCACGGACCGGACCGGCTTCATCCCGAGCCTGTCACCAGCACATCCTGATAGGCTGCCCGGCCGTCGAACACGTTCAGCCCCACCTTGCCGGAGGACAACGAGGCATCCTCGACGGCGAGGATTTCTTCGCCGTCGAGCTTCACCGTCAGCCGCTCCCCCGCCGCGGCGGCCTCCAGGCTGTAACTGACGCCGTGGCTGAGCAGCACAGGAACACTGGCCAGGACACTGGCGGCGGGGTTGAAGACGCCGTCCTGCAGCTTGAAGATCCGAGCCAGCCGCAAGTTCGGGTCCAGGTTGACGTAGTACGCCGTGGCGCCGTCGGCCGAGGCCCGCAGCAGCACCGAACCCGCGCCGCCGTACCCCCGCTCCGGCACCCGGTGGCTGTTGATCATGGCCCCTGCATAGGGCCCGCTGCCGAAACGAACGGTCGCGGCCACCCGGACATCCGAGTACGTGGCGTTGCTCAGGGCGGTGGAGTCCTTGTCGAACGCGCCGGCCAGCCCCGCTCCCGTGCTTTCCCAACGGCCGCCGGGAACCACGGAATGGGAACCCAGGTTGTGCCTGGCCGTGCCGGTCACCGGGGGCAGTGCGGGCGACGGCGGCGCCGCAGTGAGGCGGGCGGTGTCCGCCAGTTGGTGTACTTTGACGGACACCAGCCGCGCCGTCCCGCCGGTGGCGCTGAAAGACAACCCGGTGGAGGACGGGCCCGGAAAGACCAAGGAAGTGATGGCTGCTGTGCCGTCCCCGCCGAAGAGCTCCACAGAGGAGGAGTCCACCAGGGCCCGCAACTTCACCCGCCGCTCGCTCCCCCCTCCGGCCAGCGCCACTGTTTCGGAACTCCACGCCGTGCTGGAATTGTCCGCCGCGGCACCCGCGAAATACCGGGTGAAGTCCGTCCGGCCGGATTGCCCGCGGTCCACCGTCATGGTGCCTGTGGCGGATGATCCCGTGCCGGCGGCGTAGCGGAGCAGCGTTTCCTGGACTTCCCCTCCGGAAGCGCCGCCCGTTGCGCCTTTGCGGAGCCCGAAGGTGAAGCCTGAGGCACCGCCGGAGGACGGGATGGCCACCTCGGCCTCCAGCTCAAAAGACCGGCCGGAAGCAGCGGCCAGCGGATTGGCCGACGTGGGCGTGACCGTCACCTCGGACGCCTGCCACGTGGCCGTTCGCAGGGCGGCCAGTTCGGTCACCGGTTCCTGCGTCAGCCGGAGCCCGGCGCCCGGAAGGTCCTTCAGGTTCAACTGCCGGGGGACACTCAACTGCCCGTTCCAGCGGCCGGTGGGCGGGCTGAAGGCATAGTCCCAGTTGCTCATCCAGCCCAGCATGATCCGCCGCCCGTCCGGGGCGCCAAAGAAGCTCATGGCAGCGTAGTAGTCTCGGCCGGAGTCGGCCTGCAGCACCTGCTCCGGCCCCGTGTCCGCGGTGAAGGATGTCCCGTTCCATGATCCGGTGACGTATTGCGCCGAGGAGCCGCTGGTGGGCCTCACGGCACCAGTGCTCCACCAGAGCACCCAGCGTTTGACGCCGGGCTGGCCTTCCACCGGCAGCTCGAAGAAGTCCGGACATTCCCAGACCCCGCCGCGGACCCAGTCGCCATAACCGAACGAGCTTGTGAAGGTCCAGTGGACCAGGTCCGTGGACGTGTGGAAACGCAGGTGGTCGCCGCCGGCCACCACCATGATCCACTTGCCGCCCGCCGCGTCCCACGTGACCTTCGGGTCCCGGAAGTCCCAGCTGCCGGCAGGGCCGCCGGGGTTTTCCACCACGGGCGCAGCCTGCACGATTGACCAGGTGCGGCCGTGGTCCTTGCTGTAGGCGGCGCGCACGGACTGGTTGCCGTTGGGGGCATCGTGGTTGAAGCTCGTGTAGAACGCGACAAGCCCCTGGCCGCCGTCGAACAATCCGCTGGAATCGTTGGCGTCCACCACCGCGGACCCGGACCACGACTCGCCTGCTGCCAAATGGGGCAGGGCAATGGGCAGCTGTTTCCAGTGCAGCAGGTCGGTGCTGACGGCGTGCGCCCAGCGGCCGCGGTCCTGGTGGAAGAGGTGGTATTCGCCGTCGAAATACACCAGCCCGTTGGGGTCCGAACTGTTCCCGGAATTCTGGCTGTAGTGGTACCCGGGCTGGTAGGGGCCGTTCATGTAGCTGGCGATGTCGTCCGCCCGGACGTTCTGGAAGTAGGCGCCGCCCCCGCTGACCCGCAGCCCGAATCCGCTGCCTTCCGCCTGCCCGGCCGGCCCGGCAACTGCCTGGATGCCGTTGATCAGCGCCGCGGCTTGTCCGCCGCGGACGGTGAGTTGGACGCGGTTGAGCTGGCCGGCGGCAAAACTGTCCGGCGGAACGGCCCCGCTGGCAAGGACGGTCCCGGTGGTGCGGTCCTTCAGCAGCACTGTTCCTGCTCCGGGGTCCACCCTGAGTTCGGTCCCGCCGGTACCGTCGGGCGCGCTCCGGACCACGACGGCGGCCGTTGCCGGAGCGGCGACGTCCAGGTCCAGGGAGGCGACGACGTCGGACGCCACGGCCGGGACGAAGCGTGCGGCGTCCGCTCCGGCGGCGAGGCCGTCGGTTGCTCCGCGCAGGCCGCGGACGTCCGGTTCCCAGCTGCCCGCTGCGGTGTGCCAGCCCTGCAGGGAGGTGTCCAGGCCCTTGAGGGTCATGCCCTGGAACAAGGCCGTGCCGTTGAAGGCGAGGAGGCCGACGTGGCCGGAGCCGTGGGCGGTGTCCGTCGCCGTGATTGCCGGGGCGTAGCCGTTGGGGTCCAGCAGGTCCGTCTGCCAGTGCACGGCGAGCTGGCCGCCGTCGGCCGTCACCCGCAGCCGGTAGACCGCGTTGACGGTGATGCCGGTCGCGAAGGTGCCCAGGGTGGCGTTGTCCTCGATCCGGTAGAGCCGCAGCCGGCCGGCGTTGGCATCCACTTCGGCCGCGTACCCGGTGGTCCCGGCTGTGTTGGTGCGAAAGAGGAGCGCGCCGACGGCATACGGCGACGTCACCTGGACATCGGCCGTGAAGTCCGTAACCTGCGGCGCCTGGCCCGTGGCGACAGCCCTGAGGTTGGCTCCTGCCGGAGCAACGCCCCGCAGGCCGGTGGCGCTGGCGGCCCAGCCGGCGCCGTCCGCCTGCCAGCCGCTGACGTTGGCATCGATGGCGCGGACCCGGGGCTCGCTGAAGTTCACCGAGCCGTTATAGGCGTGGAAGCCAACGTGGCCGCCCTGGTAGCGCTGGTCTGTGGCGTCGATCCGCGGCACTCCGTCCACCGCCACATAGATCCGGGGCCCGTCCACGTGGACGTCCACGGAGTAGCTCCGTCCGGTATCCAGCGGAACTGCGGCCGGAGGTGCCACGTCCTGGCCGGTGGCCAGGTCGAACAGCCGGACCCTGTCCAGGTTGGGATCGATGGTGGCCGCGTAGCCGCTGCTGGCGTCGGCTGCGCTGCGGAAGACCAGGGCACCCACCCCGTACGGGCTGCCGGGGTCGACTGAGACGCCGGCCGTGTACCGGGCGGTGCCGCTGACGCGCTGCTCGCTGATGGCGGCGGCGTTGCGGCCCGGGGGCGCGACGGCGGACTGGCCGCCGTCGGACTGCCTGGTCCAGTTTCCGCTGACGCCCACCACGTCCGGCATGGGACTGGTGCTGCTGCCCAGCGTGATCGGCCCCGTCGGGAAAGGGCTGCCCGGAACGGCCCGGGCGGGCGCGGCCAGCATGGCCGGGGCCAGGAGCGAGCCGGCCCCCAGCGTACCCAGGCCGAGTGCGGCGGCGGTAATACCTGCAACTAATCTTGTGGACATTCAGATCGCCTTTGATCTTGGAAATTCTCCGATACGGGGGCATCGATTGCTCCGTAACCGCCTTTATGAGCCTCCAAAAGAGCGGTTAGGGAGCAATCGACGGGTTGGTGGCAGCTAAGGGAACAGCCGGCGCGGGCCGGCGAAGAATCCTGCCATCCGCCAGGCGTCCAGCTGCAGCAGCCGGACTGTACCCGCGGCGGACAGTCGGACGGTTTCCCCGCCGAGCGTCGGATAGGCCCGGGCCGTGAGCGGTTTGCCGTTGGCGAAGATCTCCAGCGCCGAGCGGTCCACCAGCACGCGGAGGCGCAGCCGGCCGCCGGGCAGCTGCACCGGGCCGGACTTTTCCTCGGCGTCAACCGTCCGGTCCAGGCTGCTGTGCCCGCGGTCCAGAAGCACATAGGACTGCGCGGACCCGTCGCTGCCTGCCTCATAGCCCACCTCGATGACCGTCTCCTCCTCCGCCGCCGCCCGGATTCCGTCGGGGCTCACTCCCGAACCTGCCGGGGCCGAGCCCAGCACGCCGAGCCGGAAGACGCTCCCGGGCTCCAGTTCCAGGTCCAGCTCCAGGTCCAGCTGGTTTCCGGTCACCCCGGCCAGGACCTCGCCCACACCCAGCGTGCGGGGCCCGATCCGGACATGGTCGCGCCGCAGCAGCTCCACCTCCGGCACGGGAGCGAAGGCCAGGGCACCGTCTGCATCCAGGGTGGCCACTCGCGGCAGGCTCATCACGCCGGACCAGCCGGCCTCCACCATGGCCGAGTCGGTCCGGCCCTCCTGAAGCCAGCCGAACATGACCCGGCGCCCGGACTCGTCCGCGAAGGACTGCGGGGCGTAGAAGTAGCGGCCGCCGTAGTCCAGCCGGTGAAGATCGCGCGGCGAGTAGGAATCGCCGGCGTAGCGGCCGGTCCAGTACAGCGGGTGGCGGGTATCGCCGTCGTGCCAGGCCGAAAAGACGAGCACGTCCGTGCCCGGCTCCGGGTCGCCCTGCGTCTCATCCGCCAGAGCGCCGGCCCCCGGCGCGTCGGCGCCCAAAGTCCCGCCGCCCAACGTCCCGCCGCCCGCGCGGAACAGGTCCACGCACTCCCACATGGTGCCCTGCCAGTCAGTGGCCGCCGGGTCGCCCGAGGACGCGTCGCCGATGACAAGCGGACCGATGTAGTCCCAGCGGCGGAGGTCCGCGGATTCATAGAGGAACGCCGTTCCGCCGCGCCCGCGGATGCCGGATCCCACCAGCTGCCGCCAGCGTGAGCCTTCCCGCCAGACGCAGTGGTCGCGGTAGGCGGTGATCTCCACACCGGCCGGCGGTGCCGGAATCACGGGGTTTTCCGGGGCTTTGGTCCAGCTCAGGAGGTCCGGCGAGCCCACCGCCACACAGGGCAGTTCGCTCGCGCCGTGCCGGCCGGAATACACGAGGGTGGGCGTCCCGCCGTCATTTACCAGCACACCGGACCAGCAGCCGTCGGTGTCCGGCCCGCCGGAAGGCTCCAGCGCCACGGGCTGGTCCGTCCAGTTGACCAGGTCCGGGCTGGTGGCGTGCCCCCACAGGATGCGGTGGTGGAAGGCGCCCTCCGGGTTGTACTGGTAGAAGAGGTGGTAGGTGCCGTTCCACTGGCCCACGCCGTTGGGGTCGTTGAGCCAGCCGGCGGGCGAGACGAAGTGAAAGCGCGGGCGGAGCGGGTCCGCCTCGGCCCGTGCCACGAGTTCGTCCTGCGGCACAGTGGCCAGCGGGTGGATCAGTTCGGTCATGCGGAAGCCTTGTTTTCTGTGCGGGATCCGTCGGTTCGCGACGTTTCCGGAGTTTGGAGGGGTTCGGCGCTTTCGACCGGTTCGGCGGAAAGGGCGTGGCTTGCCGCGGTGGCCGGCGGCCGGTAGAGGTGGCAGCGCACCCAGTGCTCATTCGCGGGGTCACCCACCCGGTGCCGGACGGGTTCGGTGGCGGAACAGCGCTGCTCCGGGTCGCCGTCGAACGCGCACGACGCCGATTCCATCACCGCTGCGCGCAGTGCCGCCCGTTCCCGCGGATCGTAGGACCCGGTGCGGGCCGGATCCGGCACCGCCGAAACCAGCAGCCGGGTGTAGGGGTGGGCCGGGTTGGCCAGCACGTCCAGCGATACGCCTTCCTCCACCAGCTCCCCCGCGAACATCACGGCGATCCGGTCAGCCAGATAGCGGGCGGAGGCGAGGTCGTGGGTGATGTAGAGCATCGAGATGCCCTGCTTGTCCCGCAGCTGCCGCATCAGGTTGAGGATGCCGATCCGCACGGAAACGTCCAGCATCGACGTGGGTTCGTCCGCGAGGATCACCTCAGGTTCCACCGCGAGCGCCCGGGCGATGGCCACGCGCTGCCGCTGGCCGCCGGAAAGTTCATGCGGGTACGAGTTGAGCATGTCCGGGGTGAGGCCCACGGTGGTCATCAGCTCATCCAGGCGGCCTCGCAGTT
The DNA here is from genome assembly GCF_042880995.1 of Arthrobacter sp. NPDC058288. Lineage (NCBI taxonomy): Bacteria > Bacillati > Actinomycetota > Actinomycetes > Micrococcales > Micrococcaceae > Arthrobacter > Arthrobacter sp. NPDC058288. The sequence continues at coordinate 195,625 of NZ_JBHVYH010000006.1, read as the reverse complement.
GGGCCGGTGTCCCGGCCTTGCCGTGCAGGGTCAGCGAGCGGGTCAGGAAATGTTCGATCCGGTGGACCGGGTTGAGCGAGCCGAAGGGATCCTGGAAGACCATCTGCAGCTGCGACCGGTATTCCCTGGATGCCTGGAAGCGGTCACGTTTTAGCACGTCCGTGCCATTAAGCCGGATCCGGCCAGCCGTGGGCTTCTCCAGCCGCGCGATACAGCGGGCGAGGGTGCTCTTGCCGGATCCGGACTCCCCCACCAGGGCCACGATCTCGCCTTTCCTGATGGCGAGGTCCACGCCGCCGAGGGCTCGCACCGAGGCCCGGGAGAACAGCCCTCCGCTGTGGAAGTCCTTGACCAGGCCTTCCACTTCGAGGGCGGGAACCCGGCCCTTCGGGAAATCAGGCGTATTGAGTGCTGTTGCCGGCTGTGCTGAAACGGGGGTGCTCATGGCTGTGCTCCTTGGAGGACTCGCAGGGGCGAAACGAAGTGCCCGGGCGACGCTTCCTCAAGATCGGCGATGTTGCTGAACTTCACGCCGTCGGCAAGGCCCGTCAGCGGCACCCGGGGGCCGGTGAGCGGAGGGAACGCGCCCATCAGGGCCTGCGTGTAGGGGTGCCGCGGGGCGGCGTGGATGTCCTTGGCCTTGGCCGTCTCCACGATCCGGCCGCCGTACATCACGGCCATCCGGTGCGAGAGCTCCACCATCAGGGACATGTCGTGCGTGATGAACAGGACGGAGAAGCCCAGTTCGCGCTGCAGCTCCTTGATCTGCGCCATGATCTCCTGCTGCACCACCACGTCCAGGGCAGTGGTGGGCTCGTCCAGGATCAGCAGGGACGGTTTGAGGGCCACCGCCATGGCAATGACGGCGCGCTGCCGCATCCCGCCGGAGAGCTGGTGGGGGTAGGACTTCAGCCGGGCGGGATCGATCCGGACGAGTTCCAGCAGTTCGGCTGCCCGCCGGAGCGACTCCTTCCGGGTGTAGCCGGCGTGGGTGGTGTAGATATCCACAATCTGGTCCCCGATGGTCATCACCGGGTTCAGCGAGTTCATAGCCGACTGGAACACCATGGCCACGTCCTGCCAGCGGAAGCGGCGCAGCTCTTCCGGCCCCATGGCCAGGACGTCCTTGCCGCCGAATCGGATGCTGCCGCCGGCGATCTCCGCCGGGTCGCGCAGCAGCCGCATGACGGCGTTGGCGATGGTGGATTTGCCGCAGCCGGATTCCCCGGCCAGGCCGAAGATTTCGCCCGTGCCGATACTGAAGGAGACGCGGTCGACGGCGGTGGTGGACCGGGTGTCGCCGCGGTATTTCACGGTGAGGTCCTTGACTTCCAGGACCGGTTCACCGGACCCGAAGGAGGTCTGGGAGACGGTCATGCCGATGCTCGCTTTCCGGATTGTGCAGGCCTGCGGGCCGGCTTGGCCTTGTGGATCTTCCTCAGCCGAGGGTTTGTAACCTCGTCCACCGCGTAATTGATCAACGACAGCGAGAACGCCACCAGCGCAATGCACAGGCCGGAGGGCACGAACACCCACCAGCTGCCTGTGAGCAGTGCCCCCTCGTTCCCGGCCCAGTAGAGGTTGTTGCCCCAGGAGACCGTGCTGACGTCCCCCAGGCCCAGGAATTCAAGGCCGGCCTGCGCACCGATGCCGTAGATGATGCAGGCCAGAAGCGTTCCCATCACGATGGAGGCCATGTTGGGCAGGATTTCGCGGAACATGATCCGCAGCGGGCGTTCGCCGGTGACCACGGCAGCGGCCACGAAGTCCTTGGACCGGATTGACAGGGCCTGCGAGCGCAGTACCCGTGCCGAGCCCGCCCAGCCGGTGACCACCAGGACCAGGATCACCGTGCCGAGTCCCGGCGGGAGGAACGCGGCCAGGATCACCAGGAGCGGGAGTCCCGGCAGGAGCAGGAAGATGTTGGTGGTGAGGGAGAGTGCTTCGTCGATGAACTTTCCGAAGTAGGCGGAGGCAAGGCCCACCAGGATGCCGATGAACGTGGACGCAAAGCCCACCGTCAGGCCAACCAGCAGTGAGCTGCGCGCCCCGTGGATGGTCAGGGCCAGGACGTCCTGGCCCTTGGCCGTGGTGCCCAGCCAGAACTCAGCGTCGGGCTCCTGGGAGGCCATCCCGGTGATCTTGGAGGGGTTGTCCGGGTACAGCACCGGAGCCAGGAGCGCCAAGGCAATGAAAATGAACAGGATGGCCGCGCCGGTCATGGCCTTCTTGTTGGTTAGCAGGCCGTGCAGGAGGCTGCGGTTGGGCCTGCGGACGGAAGCTCCGGGCGGAAGTCCGGTGCCGCCGTCGGGCATTCCGGCGGCGGTGCCGGTGCCGCCGGCGAGGGTCTCCCCCGGCATTGTGGAGGCGGTGGTTGCTATCGAAGTGGTCATGGTCCGTCCTTCCTAGTTGGCGCGGACACGCGGGTCGAGGCGGACGTAGAGGATGTCCACCAGGAAGTTGGCCAGCAGCACGGCGGCGGTGATGGTCAGGAAGAGGCCCTGCATGAGCGGATAGTCGAGCCCCTGCACGGCATTGAGGAGCTGGTATCCCACACCGGGGTAGGCGAACACCACCTCGGTCAGCAGCGCACCGCCCACCACGAAGCCCAGGCTCATGCCGAAGCTGGTCACGGACGGGAGCATGGCATTGCGGGCGGCGTACCGGAACATGATCCGGCCGGGACGCAGGCCCTTGGCCTCGGCCATGGTGATGTAGTCCTCGGCATTGGTGGCGATCATGGTGTTGCGCATACCGAGCATCCAGCCGCCCACTGAAACCAGCACGATGGTGAGGGCCGGCAGCACCAAGTGCATCCCGACGTCGGACATGAACTCCCAGCTGAAGCTGGGCTCAATGGTGTCGCTGAACGCGTGCCGGATGGGGAACCAGCCCAGCGTGACGCCGAACAAATAGAGGGCACCCATGGCGAGCCAGAAGTACGGGAAGGAGCCGATGAAGATCAGCACGGGAGGGAGCGCGGAGTCAATGGCCCCGCCGCGCCGCCAGGCCGCCAGGATCCCCAGCAGGTTACCCACGACGGCGGCGATCACCAGTGCGGTTCCGCCCATCAGCAGGGTCCAGCCCACCTGTGAGGCAATCACTTCCGTGACCGGCGTTGGAAAACGGGAGATGGAGACGCCCATCTGGCCGGTGACCATGTTGTGCAGGTAGTCGACGTACTGTTGCCAGATGGGCCGGTCGTCGACGCCGAGGAGCTTGCGCAGCGCCTCGATCTGTTCGGGCTGCATGCGGTCCTGGGTGCGGGCAAACATGCGGGATACGGGGTCCCCCGGCATAAAGCGCGGGAGCAGGAAATTCAACGTGATGGACACCCAGAAGGCGATCAGGTAGAAACCAAGGCGGCGCAGGATAAAGCGCACGGTTCCCTCCATTCGGGAATTGCAGAGATGGGGCCCCGTTACCGAAGGGCCCAAGCGAGCTTGCGGGTTTGGGGAGGTAATGGGGAAGGGCGCACACCCGGCGCTGGAAGCAGCGCCGGGCGTGCGGCCTGGAGCGGCCCCGGAGGGTCCGTCAAGCCGGGCGGGAGCCGGCCGGGGCCTTACTTGGCCGGTTCCAGCGACGTCAGGACCAGCACGGTGGTGGGGGCGCGGACTGACAGGGTGGCGTAGGGGTTCTCTTCCGTGGGCCAGCCGGTGAACCGGGTGTTGTTATAAGCGCCCCATTCCGGGCCGGCGAACAGCGGGACGGTCGGGGCAACCGCGCTGTACTCCTCCTGGAGCTTGTCCGCGATCCTGTGCTGCGTGTCCTCGTCCGCGGCGGCCGCGAACTCGGTCAGCAGGGCATCGGCCTTCGGATCGCCGAAGCGGTGGTAGTTCTCGAAGGCCTTCTCCCCCACCGGCTTGACCGTGCTGGTGCCCATGATGCCCGCGAAGTACTTGTACGGGCTGGGGTCGTTGGCGCTCCACACGATGCCGGAATCGAAGTCACCGGTTTCGTAGCCTGCCACCACGGCAGCCCAGTCCGGGGAATCCACCTTGGCCGTGACGCCCACCTCGGCGAGGTTCTGTGCGATCACGTTGGCCACGGAGAGCCAGTCGGAGGACGCCGCGCCCACGGAGATCTTGAACTCGAACGGCTTGCCGTCCTTCAGGGTGCGTTTGCCGTCCGCGCCCTTGGCGTAGCCGGCCTTGTCCAGGAGCTTGTTGGCCTCGTCCACGTTGAGCTTGGTCCACTCGCAGTTGTCCTGGACCTCTTTGTTCTTCCACGTTTCGTAGTTGCCGGAAAGTCCGGTGCAGTCCGCCGGCTTGGTGTAGCCGCTCATTCCGATCTTGGTCACCTGGTCCCGGTCCACTGCCATGCTGAGGGCCTTGCGGACGTCCGTGTCGTTGAACGGGGCCTTGGTGGTGTTGAGCTGCCAGCTGATCATGGAACCCGTGGGCGGGAACCAGTACTTGCGGTGGTCCGGGTCCTTGGAAATGAAGGTCTTCTCGATGTTGGGCATGTACTGGGGCGCCCAGTCCACGTCACCGTTCGCGGCGGCGAGGTTGGCGCCGTCGTTCCCGGCGAAGGCGAGCATCTTGATGCCGGCGATCTTCTGCTTTTCCGGCTGCCAGTAGTTGGGGTTCTTCTTCAGCACGAAGGACTGGGCCTGGAAGGTGTCCACTTCGGTGTAGGGGCCCGTGCCCACCGGCTTTTCGTTGGCGTCCTTTTCGGGGTCGGCAATCTTGGACCAGACGTGGTCCGGCAGGATGCTCAGCTGGCCGAGGTCGAACAGCGCCGGGGACCAGGCGGTCTTGAAGCTGAACTTGACCTGGTTGGCGCCTTCGGCCGTGACGGTGTCCAGGTAGTCGTAGCCGCCCTTGATCTTCTTCTGCAGCGCGAACGTGGTGACAACGTCGGCCGGGACCAGGGGCTGGCCGTCGGACCATTTCACGCCGTCGCGGAGGGTGAAGGTGATGGACTTGCCGTCCTCGGCTGCCTTCCATTCGCTGGCCAGCCACGGGGTGGTTTCGCCGTTGGCCGGGTTGTAGATGAGCAGGGATTCGTAGATGGCCTGCTGCGTCATGGGTGCCACGGTGGGGGCGAACGGGTTGAAGTTCCGGACGAACGTGCCCATGTCTTCGCGGGGGATGGTCAGGAGTGCGCTTTGGGCCGAGGCGTCAGCCTTCGCGGAGCCGGTGTTGCCCGCGTTGGCCGAGCAGCCCGTGAGCACCAGGGCGCCCATGGCCAGGCCGGCCGCTGCGATGCGGGCAGACCTCAGGAATCGTGCTTGTGTCATGATGGATATCTCTTTCCTCGTCTTCGCTGTTGAAGGTGTGGTTGGGGTTGCTGTTCAGTAGTTGATTTGCCGTCAGACTGAATAGCGTTCTAGCAGCGGACAGTCGACCATTTGCTGATGTGCAATGATCGGCTGTCCGGCTGTAAGGCTTGCGAGTGTCTGGACACCCAGCGCACCCATCTCCTCGAAGGGCAACGCAACCGTGGTCAGCTTGGGCCTGAGGTAGGCCGCGATGAGTTCCTGGTTGTCGAAGCCGATCACGGCGATGTCTTGGGGGATGGCGAGTCCGCGCTCCTTGATGGCGTCGTATGCGCCCATAGCCATCCGGTCGTTGAGGCAGAACAGGGCAGTTGGCCTGCCTGCCCCGGCCCGATATTTGTCAAGAATTTCGCAGGCGGCCTCGTAGCCGCCATCCGCCGTCGCATGTCCTGAGACGACGAGTTCAGGATCTAGTTCCAGCCCTGCTTTGGCGAGTGCTTCGCGGCACCCCTCCAAACGGCCGACGGCGGCGGGAATGTCCGGGTCCAGGTTGATGACACCGATTCTGGAGTGGCCGGCTTGCAGCAAACGCTCGACGGCGACGCGGCCCCCGGCGCGCTCGTCCGGGACAATCGAGGGCAGCTTCCCGTCCGCGTCAAAGCAGTTGATGAGGACGGTGGGCACTTCGCTGGCGCTTTTAGGAACGTGCACGGCCCGGTGGTACGTGGCCGCGTAAAGAAGTCCTTCCACTCTCTGTTCCAGTAGCTTTTCAACGGCTGCATCTTCCATGCCCCGGTTCGGTCCTGTTGCATCGGCCTGGTCGGAGGGTGCGATGAGCAGGAACCGGCGGGACAGCCAGGCCTGGTCCTGCGCGCCCTTGATGATGTCGACGGCGAACGGTGCCGTGACGATCTCCGTGACAATGCCATACCAGTCACTGCGCTGCGACGCGAGGGCCCGGGCACCGGCGTTGGGCCGGTATCCCAGGGTCTGGACCGCTTCGAGGATGCGGTGCTTGGTCTCCTCCGAAATGCTGGCGTTCTCGCGGTTGCTCAGGACGAAGGACACCGCGGTGCGGGACACCCCGGCGGCCTTGGCCACGTCCGCCATGGTGACACCCCGGTGTGCGGGGGCGGGTTTGGAGACAGCAGGGGCCGTCCGTACCGGCGCGGCCGGCTGCGACGCCGCTACCTGTGTGCTCTTCGCCATTGAATGCTCCGAAAGTCTTGCCAGCGCTGGCCACCCTGGCCAGTTGAAACCCATTACTAACGCGCGTTACTTCGAGCGTGTGATTTAGGTTACGCGCGTTACTAGGATGCTGTCAACGGGTTTCGTGGGGATTTTCCTGGCCTCGCGCCCCGGGCCGGTTACGGCCCCTCTGGCGCCGGACTCTATGGCCGAAGGGGCGCCGCCGGGAGAGTCATGACGCACAAACCGCCCGGCGACGCGCAAATGTCCCAACGACACCCGAATACCGGGTGCGCCAGGACATTTGCGCGTCGCGGCGACATTCGCGCGTCAGAACTGCAGCGGCGGGCGGGCCTGCCAGGCTCCGTCAGGGATGACGAAGGGCCGAGCGGCCTGCCCGGGCAGATCCAAGAGGGGCAGGGCGGCTGATTAAAGAAGAAAAGCACCAGTTCCGAAGAACTGATGCTTCCCAGTGGTGGCTCCGACCGGCGTCGATCCGGTGACCTTTCGATTTTCAGTCGAACGCTCTACCAACTGAGCTACAGAGCCTAGGTGACATGTCACCTTGACGGCCGGAATTTCTTCTGGCAATCAGAGCGACCCTGACGGGACTTGAACCCGCGACCTCCGCCGTGACAGGGCGGCGCGCTAACCAACTGCGCTACAGGGCCTTGCTATTTTCTTGCTGTCTGCAGTATCGCTACTGCAATTTTTCAAGGCCTTTAGCCTACCAGACTTTTTGGTCCGGTTTGACCACATTCCTTGCGTACCCCCAACGGGATTCGAACCCGTGCCGCCGCCGTGAAAGGGCGGTGTCCTAGGCCGCTAGACGATGGGGGCCTGAACTCAATCCGGCTCTATCAGGGCAAAAATAAAGGGCCGAAGCCTTTCGTTTTTGTCCTTTCGAGTTGCTCCGAACTGGACTATAAAAGTGTAGGGCAGACCCCGGGAATATCCAAAATCGGCATTCCGCGGGTGCAAGATGGACTGATGGATGCCGTTGATGCCCTCAATGAGATCGCCTTCTGGCTGGAACGCGAGCTGGCCCCCACGTTCAAAGTCCAGGCCTTCCGGAAAGCTGCCGGGATCATCGGAGCTCTCGATCCCGGCGAGGTCGCGGCCCGGGCGCGCAACGGCCGCCTGAAGAGCATGAAGGGGATCGGGGACCGGACCTTCGAGGTGATCAGGCAGGCGGTGGACGGCAGCGTCCCCGACTACCTCGAGGGCCTGCGCCAACGCGGCCAGCAGCCGCTCGCGGAAGGCGGCACGGAACTGCACGCCGCCTTGCGCGGAGACCTGCACAGCCACAGCGACTGGTCCGACGGCGGCTCCCCGATAGAACTCATGGCCGATGCCGCCCGCACCTTGGGCCGGGAGTACCTGGCACTGACCGACCACTCCCCCAGCCTCAAGATCGCCAATGGCCTGAGTGCCGAACGGCTTCGGGAACAGCTCGACGTCGTTGCGGAAGTGAACGCCGGCAGCAACGGTTTCCGCCTGCTCGCCGGCATCGAGGTGGACATCCTGGAGGACGGCGCACTGGACCAGTCCCCGGACATGCTGGACCGCCTGGACGTCGTGGTGGCGAGCGTCCACTCCAAGCTCCGTTCGGACCGGCGCACCATGACCGCGCGGATGTTGGTTGCCGTCAGCGATCCGCACATGAACGTCCTGGGCCACTGCACCGGACGGCTGCTGCAGGGATCGAGGGGAACGCGTCCCCAGTCGGAGTTCGACGCCGAGCGGGTGTTCACGGCGTGTGCCGAGCAGGGGGTCGCCGTCGAAATAAATTCCCGTCCCGAGCGGCAGGATCCGCCGGACGAGCTGATCAGGCTGGCCCTCGACGCCGGCTGCCTCTTCAGCATCGACAGCGACGCCCATGCTCCGGGCCAGCTCGATTTCCTGCAGTACGGCGCAGCGCGTGGGGCATCGAATGGCGTGCCTGCCGAGCGGATCGTCAACACGTGGCCGCTGGACCGCTTGCTGGAGTGGTCCGGACGCGGAGCGTAGCAGCCCGGAAGTGACGGCCGGCCCGGACGGTTCAGGCGGAACTCAGCTGACCAGCAGGACGGCCATTGTCACCATGACGGCGGCGATGGCGGCATCGAGGATGCGCCACGAGCTTCGTCGCCGGAAGAGCGGCGCCAGGAACCGTGCGCCGACGCCCAGGGCCGTGAACCAGGCGATGCTGGCCGCGCCTGCGCCGGCGGCGAACCACCACCGGCCGTCCGGACCGTGCGTACTGGCTAGCGACCCGAGCAGCAGCACGGTGTCCAGGTAGACGTGCGGGTTCAGCCACGTGAACGCGAGGCCTGTACCCAGGACGGCTGCCCAGCTGACACCGCGAGCTGGTTCCAGCTGTCCAAGCGCCTGCCCGCGGATGGCGCGCCAGGCAGCAAGGGCTCCATAGACCGCCAGGAAAGCGGCCCCCGCCCAGCGCACCACGTCGAGGACCGCCGGCGCGCGTTCAATAACGACGCCGATGCCGGCCACGCCCAGCAGAATCAGCACCAGGTCCGAAACGGCGCAGACCGCAATCACGAGGGCCACATGCGAGCGCTGGATGCCTTGGCGAAGGACGAAGGCATTCTGGGCGCCGATGGCGACGATGAGTGACAGGCCGCTGGCCAGTCCTGAAAGCACGGGAAGAATCACGCTTTCAACGGTATGGGGATCATTGACATGAAACCAGTTAAAGATTCTGCGAGTAGATAAGATGAGCTAATGATCGACATCCATCCGGATCAGGCCCGAACTCTCGCGGCCATCGTCGCGCAGGGGAGTTTCGACGCCGCGGCCAGCCACCTTTCCGTCACTGCCTCAGCCGTGAGCCAGCGCATCCGCGCACTCGAGGTCGCCGTCGGCCGCCCCGTGCTGAGAAGGACGCGGCCCATCGAGCTGACCGAGTCCGGCCAGGCCGTGGTGCGCTTCGCCCGGCAGCTCGAAATGCTCTCGGCAGACCTCGCCGATGAACTGCAGCCGGGGAACCCGCACCCGGACACCCGCCTGACGCTGGTGATCAACAGCGACTCGCTGCACACCTGGGCGTTGGCCGGGCTGGCCGCGGTGGCCGGCACGGTGCAGCTGGAAGTCCTGCGCGAGGATCAGGACTATTCGCTGGAGCTCCTCCGCAGCGGAGCGGCGGCGGCGGCCATCACGGCCACCCAAAAGCCGGCCCCGGGCTGCACTTCGCGCCGGCTCGGCGTCATGCGCTACCTCCCGGTCTGCACTCCGGCCTTCGCCGGATCGTGGTTCGACGCCGGCGCGACTGCGGAGTCGCTGTCCAGGGCTCCTGTCATCATCTTCGACCGCAAGGACGACCTCCAGGACCGCTACCTGCGGCGGTTCAGCCGGAAATCCCTCCAACCGCCCCGCCATTACGTGCCGGCGGCACACGAGTTCGGCGAGGCGATCCGGCTGGGCATGGGGTGGGGCCTGCTTCCCGAGCTGGAAATCGGCGACGACCTCGACCAGGGCACGCTGCGGCTGATGGCTTCCAAGTCCTTCGTCGATGTGCCGCTGCACTGGCAGCAGTGGCGTTATGGCTCGGCAGTCCTGGACGGCGTGGCCGCCGCCATCCAGGACGCTGCACGCGTGCTGAGGTGAGCGCCACAAACCCGAAAGCACTCCACCGCCGAGCAGGAAGCTAGCACTGGCAGACCATCAGGGCATTGCCGTCAGGATCCCGGAAATTGAACCATTGCCCGTGCTGGATGTCCGCCGGATCGGCGCCAAGCTCAACTGCAAAGGCGTGGGCTGCCTGAACGTCTTGGGTGTCGAGATGGAAGGCGGGCACCTTGAACACGACGTCCGGCGAATAGATTCTGCTGTCCAGGACGAGTCCGGCGCCCTCGACCGGCAGCACATAGAGGTGGCCAAAGAGGATTTCGCCGTCGGCCGCTACCCCCAGCAGCCGGCAGTACCAGTCCTTTGCCGCTTCCACGTCGCTGACCGGGACGAAGACGGTGCCTATTCTGGGCGTAATCGGATTCATGGAACTCCTTCCGCATCCATGACCTGCCGGCCACGGGATGGATTTTCGACATGTTGGCTCGAGTCTAGATCGCGCCCGTTTGGATTTGGCGCCACGGGCAACGCGGAAACTTTGGCAGGATCTCGACTAGACGTGGCCGATTTCCGCCAGCCCCACCGCGGCTGCAAGGGCTAGATTGGCAGCATGGCAACCACCGCCGAATCCGGCCCCACGCCGTCCGCAGGCCCCCACGAAGGGTCTCCGCACGCCGCACCAGCACCCTCTCCGCAGCCCCCGACAGACGGCAAGGCGCCCGTCCCGCATTCCTCTCCCGGCAAGACGCCGGTCAACAAACTGGGCGTCGTCGCCGTCGCTGTCACCGTGGTCCTGTGGGCCTCCGCCTTCGTGGGCATCCGCGCCGTGGGACCAAGCTTCTCGCCCGGGTCCCTGACCCTGGGACGGCTGGCGATTGCCGCCGTCGTCCTCGGCCTGGTGGTGCTGCCCAGGCTGCGGACGCTGCCCCAGGGCCGGGAGTGGTGGCCCATCCTCGCCTACGGCGTCATGTGGTTCGGCGGCTACAACGTGGCCCTCAACGCCGCTGAGCATCTGCTGGACGCCGGCACTGCCGCCCTGCTGATCAACGTCAACCCCATCCTGGTGGCGGTCATGGCGGGCCTTCTGCTCAAGGAAGGTTTCCCGCGCTGGCTGATCATCGGCAGCCTGATAGCGTTCACCGGCGTCGCGGTGATCGCGCTCAGTTCGGGACAGCGTTCGACGGCGGACGTGGCCGGCGTGCTGCTCTGCCTCCTGGCCGCTGTGCTCGCCGCCGTCAGCGTGATCATCCAGAAGCCGGTTCTGCGCAAGTTCCCCGCTGCACAGGCCACCTGGTTCGGCATCATGGTGGGTGCAGTCTGCTGCCTGCCCTTCAGCGGCCAACTGGTGGGCGAGCTGCAGCAGGCCCCGTTGCCGGCCACCCTGGGGCTGGTGTACCTGGGGATCTTCCCGACGGCGATCGCCTTCACCACGTGGGCGTACGCGCTGTCCCTCATCGATGCCGGGAAGCTGGCTGCCACCACGTATCTGGTGCCCGGCACCACCATCCTCATTTCCTGGCTGGTGCTCGGCGAAGTGCCCACTGTTTGGGGTCTTGTGGGCGGCGTGATCTGCCTGGTGGGAGTGGGGCTGACGCGGCGCAAATCCCGCTAGAGTCTTGGTATGCCCGCCAATCTGCCGCCCGGCCTGCCGATCGTCCCGGACGGGGCGGAGAATGCCGAGCCGTTCCCCATGACCGAGGAAGATTTCGAGTCGGCCGTCAGCGACGCCCTGGAACGCATCCCGCCGGAAGTGGCGCGGGCCATGGACAACGTTGCCGTGTTCATCGAGGACGACTACGTTCCGCAACCCGGCGAAGACCCGGACACCGTGCTGCTGGGACTCTACGAAGGCGTTCCGCTGACAGAGCGCGACTCCTGGTGGGACGCCGGATCACTCCCTGACCGCATCACCATCTACCGCGAGCCCATCCTGGAAATCTGTTCCTCCCGCGAAGAGGTCATCCAGGAGGTGGCCGTCACCGTGACGCATGAGATTGCCCACCACTTCGGCATTAGCGACGAACGGCTGCACGAACTCGGCTGGGACTAGCTAGCCTTGTAGGCATGGGACACGACCACAGCCACTCTCACGGCATCACGGCCACGGGCAAGCACCGCAAGCGCCTGATTGCCGTTCTCGGCATCACCCTGGCAGTGGTCCTGATCCAGATCATCGGCGCCGTCATTTCCGGTTCGCTGGCCCTGCTCGCCGACGCCGGCCACATGCTGTCCGACGCCGCCGGCGTCTTCATCGCCCTGCTGGCCGCCTGGATTGCCGCCCGGCCCGCGAGCGACCAGCGCACCTACGGGTACCAGCGCGCCGAGGTCCTGGCCGCCCTGGCCAACGCCCTGGTGCTGATCGTTATTTCCGTGGTGATTTTCACCGAAGCCATCCGGCGGATCGGGTCGGCTCCGGAGGTCCAGACCGACGTGATGCTCTACGCCGCCGTCCTGGGTGCCGTGGCCAACCTGGTGTCCCTGCTGATTCTGCGCGGCGCCCAGAAGGAAAGCCTCAATGTGCGTGGCGCCTACCTTGAGGTGCTCGGCGACCTGCTGGGATCGTTCGCTGTCATAGCCGCAGCAGTGGTGATCATGTTTACCGGTTTCCAGGCGGCGGACACCATTGCCTCCATGGTGATCGCGCTGATGATCCTGCCCAGGGCGTGGCACCTGCTCCGCGACGTGGTGGACGTGCTGCTGGAAGCCACCCCCAAGGGTGTTGAAGTGCAGATGATCCGCGAGCACATCCTGTCGGTGCAGGGCGTGGTGTCCGTGCACGATATCCACATCTGGACCATCACCTCCGGCGTGCCGGTCTTCTCGGCCCACGTGGTGGTGGAGGACGCCGTTCTCAGCGCACGCGGGGCAGACCGGGTGCTGGACAAGCTCGCGACCTGCCTGGGCTCACACTTCGACACGGAACACTGCACGTTCCAGCTGGAACCCGAGAGCCACTCCGAACACGAGGCGCACCAGCACGCCTGAGCAGTCGGGCACCACAAAAGCGATCCCTGACGCAGCCCGATTCCCGACACGCCGCCCCTCAATGTGACGAAATGACATTGTTGTTGTTTATGTTATTGATGTGACTAGTGTTGCCAAAGTTGCAATTGGCCACGTAGCCTCGGGTGTGCTGGGTCTCCGCAGCGGGGCATTTACTTGTGACAATCACCTGTGAAAATTCAAACTCCTCGCTCACTCCAGCCCGACTGTTGCGAGGTTACTTGATGGGTTTGACCGGATCCGGCCGCAAAGCGGCTGTGCTGTGCACCGCCGTCGTACTCCTCGGATCCCTCGCCCTGCCCGCGGGCGCCGCACCACTTCAGCGGACCGCAGTGCCCGCCGTGAGCGTTCCGGCCTCACCGGAAATCCCCTCTCCCGAAGAGATCGCGGCGGCCAAAGCCAGCGAAAGCGCGACGGCTGACCAGGTCACCAAAATCGACCGCATCCTGGCGGACGCGGCCGCCGCGCAGGAAGCCAGCTTTGCCGCCGCCATGCAGGCCAACAATGCCTACGGTGATGCCCTGGTCACCTTGGAGATCCGTCGGGATGCAGCCACGCTCGCCTCGGCGAGGGCAGCTTCCGCCGAAGCTGAACAGGCAAAGACCCGCAAGCAGGTAGGGCAACTGGCCGGGGACCTGTACCGCAACGGCGGCCTCAATCCGGCGCTAAGCACTTTTGTCAGTGGAAACGGCGAAGTGCTGCAGCAGGCCGCCACCCTCGAAGCCATCTCCGCAAGCCGCAGCCGGGCATTCGAGGCGGCCGAAAACGCCGCCTCGGCAGCAAAGTCCCTGACCGCCGCGGCAGAGGACGCCAACCGTGCCGCCGATGACGCTGCCAGGTCGGCCGAAGACCGCAAGGTTGATGCCGAACGCGCCAACGCCGCCCAGGCCAAGGCCGTGTCCGAGGCGAAGGCCCAGCGGACCGTGCTGGTGGACCAGCTGGCAAACCTCAAAAACACTACGGTGGCGCTCGAATCCGCCCGGGTCGATGCCCTGGACCGCCAGCGTGCCCAGGAACGCCTGGCGGCCGTCACTGCCGCCGCGGCTTCCCAGGCTGCGACGCAAAACTCCGCTGCACAGAACAGGCCCGCTGCACCGGCTGCACCCGCCGCAGCGTCTCCGGGGCCGGCGCCAGCCGCACCGAACACTCCCGCCCCGCCCGCTCCCGCCCCGCCTGCACCCGTGGCCCCCGCCCCCGTGGCCCCCGCCCCCGCGGAACCCGAGCCGGTGGCCCCCGCCCCGCCCGTTCCGGCACCCGCGCCCGCACCGGCCCCGGCTCCGGCCCCGACGCCGGCCCCCTCCCCCGGAGGCTCCAACCAGACCGCCATCTCGGTGGCACTCAGCAAAGTGGGATCGCACTATTTCTACAAATACGGCGGCTCCGGTCCGCTCGGGTTCGACTGTTCCGGGCTGGTGCAGAACGCTTTCGCCGCTGCCGGCAAATACCTTCCGCGCACGGCGGCCCAGCAGTACGCCCAGGCGCCCGTGCACGTGCCGCTCTCCCAGGCGCAGCCCGGTGACCTCCTGGTCTGGGGATCGGCCCCCGATTTCTATCATGTGGGGATCTACCTGGGCGGCGGCCGCGTGGTCCAGGCCCTCAACCCGGAAGACGGCATTACGGTGACGGACCTGGCCTGGATGGCCGGAATGCAACTCCACCCCACCGTGGCCCGTTACTAGCACTGCCGGTACTAGGACCACCTCCGTGAGGACCAGCGGCTCCGGCGGCTAGGACAGAACGTCCTTCGTGACGAACCGGCCGTATGCGAGCGCCCCGAAGACGGCAATGTAACCGGCCTGCAGCAGCGCATTCCCTGCAAAGGAATCCCAGGGAATCGGCTGCCTGAGCAGGTCCGCAAAACCAAACCAGTAGTGGGTGAACAACCAAGGGTGCAGCCACTCCAGCTGGGGCAGCTCACCCACAACCTGGGACACCACGGACGCCACGATGGTGGCAGCCATGGCACCCACCGGTACGTCCGTCAGCGTGGACAGGAAGAGCCCGACGGCGGACAACCCCAGCAGCGACACGGTGAGGTAGGCGGCTACGAGGACCAGGCGGAGGACAGCTTCCTGGGCGGTGATCACGTCGCCTGACAGCAGCGTTACCGGTCCAATCGGAAACAACGCCGCTCCAATGCCCGCTCCAGCCAGCGCCACCACCAGCGGGGCGACAATGCAGAACGCGGCAGCTCCCGCATACTTGACCAGCAGCAACCGCACGCGGCCGGCCGGCGCCACAAGGAGGTAACGCAATGTCCCCAGGCCCGCCTCGCCCGCGATCGTATCCCCGGCCACCACCCCCACAGTGAGAGGGAGGAATAGGGGCACACACACCAGCAGCGCCGTCACCCCCACAAACAGCCCGTTCTGGCTGATCCTGTCCAGGAAGGCAGGCCCGCGGCCGGGCGGGACTGCCGAGGAAACCCGGACAGCGACGGCCATCAGGACCGGCACAGCGGCGAGCGCCAGCAGCATGGCCCAGGTGCGGCGCCGGCGGAAAAGAACATTCAGCTCGGAGGCCAGCAGCGGCCATCCGGAGGACGCCTTGGCCCGTGCCGGCCCCGGGGCCGGCACGCTGGCGGTCACGGCAATAGCGGCCACATCTTTATTGGGCAATGTCGAACCCCTCCCCCGTCAGCGCCACAAAGCGGTCTTCCAGGCTGCCCTGTTCCACAGCGAAGCCGCGCACCCGCACCCCCGCCACCACAAGGGCGGCCACCACGACCTCAGGCTCCACGACCTCCCCCGACTGTCCGCCGGCGCCGTAAACCAGCGCCCCGTTGCTCTGGCCCACTGCCGGCAACATTCCCAAGCTGGCGAAGACACCCTCGGCCAGGCCGGCGTCGGGAGTGACCAGGCGGATCCGGGCCTTGCCCGGGTCGCGGAGTTCAGCGAGCGTTCCCTGTGCCACCAACCGCCCTGCACTCATGACCGCCGCGTGGGTGCAGATCTGCTCCACTTCGGCCAGCAGGTGGCTGGAGACGAAGACCGTGGCACCGTCCGCCGCGAGGGAGCGCACCAGGGAGCGCACTTCGCGGGTTCCCTGCGGGTCCAGCCCGTTGGTGGGTTCGTCGAGCACCAACAGTTCACGGGGCGAGAGGAGCGCGTTGGCGATGCCCAGCCGCTGTTTCATGCCGAGTGAATACGCGCGGACCTTCTTCCCGGCGGCGTGCGTCAGGCCCACGCGTTCCAGCGCGACCTCCACCCGGGCACGCCGCGTCGAGGCTGCCGCATATGGGTCTGCGGCATCGAGGCGCCGAAGATTGGCCGCCCCGGAAAGGAACGGGTAGAACGCGGGACCTTCCACCAGGGCTCCCACGCGCGGCAGGACCTCGTGGAAACGGTCCGGCATCGCGAGCCCCAGGACGCTGACTGTGCCTTCCGTGGCTCCGGCGAGGCCCAGCATCATGCGAATGGTGGTGGTCTTGCCGGAGCCATTCGGTCCCAGGAACCCGAAGACGGAACCCCTCGGCACGGCCAGGTTGACGCCGTCCACGGCCAATTGATGGCCGAACCGTTTGCTGAGGCCGCGCGTCTCTATGGCCAGATCGACGCGCCGGCCAGCGGCTGTCACCTCGCGGCGGCAGCGGTCAGCAGGCGCTCCGCGGGAACAGACCCGGCGAAGACGCGCCCGTCATCGGTCAACAGCACATTCACGACGGCGGTGCTGAACAGCCGCCCGCCCGGCACCGCAACAGTGGCCTGCTGAAGCAGAGGATCGTTGGACACCATGGCCCCGGCCCCCGCTGACCCCGGGCTGGCCGGGAATTCAACCACACTCTCCCAGCCGGTACCGGTCACCGTAGGCCTCGGGTGCCCGGTGTCCGGATCCCTGGAACCGGGAACTGCCGCATCAGGAACCGCGCCGCTTTCCGTGGCGTGTCCGGGCCGGCTTTCCGTTCCATGGGCCGGCACCTCAATTTCCTTAACAGTGGCGCCCGGGGGCGGGCTGAAGGCGAACAGCGAAGCGTCCGGCGTTTGGAATGACAGGCTGGTGAACGCCAGCTTGAAGGCCGGTTCTGCCTGGCCGCGGGCCTTCAGTTCGACGCTGAGCGGCAGGCCGCTCTGGCCGTCAACGGCGATGGCCACCGAACCGATCAGGGTACCTTCGGTCCGTGGCGTGATCATCAGGTTGTACGCCGCCCGGCCCGCAACTGTGACCTCCGGAAGCACTGCGATTTCAGTCGTGGGATCAGCGGCGGCAAGCAGCCGCACGGCCAGCTCCTCAGGCGTCGGCATCACGCGGTCGGTGCCGGCACCAGGATGCTTGAACTGGCTGAAATCCTTGTGCTGGCCAGCGTCAGCGGGGAGGGTCAGGTGAGTGGCGGTGTTGTCCTTGGAGCTGTACAGCCACACCTGGTCTCCGTTACGCACGGCGTTGCGTTCAGCGAGGCGGTCCAGCACCTGGACCCTGACGTTGCGTGGTCCATCCATGAAGACCCGCGCGGTGTGCGGGCCACTGAGGAGTTCCAAGGCTGAGGCGGCATCGTTTCCAGTGGACGGTCCGGTCTTGGGCAGTTCGGGCAGGCCGATTTGGGACGTCTGTTCCAAGGTCCCGGAGAGGGACGGAGCAGCGTGCTGAGCTACGAGCGCCAGGACTTCTTCCGGCGTCTTGGCGGGCAGGGGGTCGCCTGCGCTTGCGGGCACTGACCCGGCCAGCGCGGCGGCGGCAATAAAAGCAGGCACGGCGGCGGCAGGCATCCACCGCAGCCACTTTCTGGTCATGACAACTCCGCTCCAACATTGCAGCTTATTGATTCCAGAGTACGCTTCGGATCCGCCCCTTACACCCCCTTGGGGCGCTGCCCGTCCTGCCGTGAGCGGGGCCGGTCAGCGCGCGGCCGGCGCGACGGTGCCGGCCCCGCCGTCGAGCGTTATCACTTGGCCGGTGCTGATGGCGGAAGTGGCGTCCGGGACGCCCACGACGGCGGGAATTCCGTACTCCCGGGCCACCACCGCGCCGTGGGAGTTGGGGCCGCCCATTTCCATTACGAGGCCGCCGGCGGTGAGGAACAACGGTGTCCACCCGGGATCGGTTGACGGTGCCACCAGGATTTCACCGGGTTCCAGTGCGGCGCCCTGCGGATCCAGGATGACGCGCGCCCTGGCGGTAACGGTTCCCGCCGATGCCGGCGTGCCGGAGAGCACCCCATCGGCGGCGCCAGGCGCGGCAACCTGCAGCGCCTCAGGTTCCGTTCCGTCCGAAAGCAGCACCCGGGGAATGCGGCGGCGGGAGAGCTCGGCGTTGTAGGCTTCCCGGCGCTCCGACACGAGCTCCCGCAGGGAAGCCCCGGCCAGGCCGCGGTGCGCCTCGGCAAAGTTGAGGAAAAAGATGTCGTCGGCTTCGGCGATGCTGCCGGACGCGGCGAGTTCCGCCCCCACCGCCATGAGCTGTTTGCGGACAGAAGACAGGCCTTCGACAACGTGGTACTTCGGCAGTTCGCGCAGTCCCGCAAACAGCCTGGTCCGCTTCAGCGCGCCCCGCACCATCCGGGCGCGCAGCCTTCCCGCCGGGCCGCCCTTGCTTCCCGCAATTGCCACCAGCCGCTCGATCTGAGCGTCCGCCTCGCCCGCGGCTTTGGCAAACTGGCGGTCCGGCGCCAGTGCCGGATCGTCAAGTTTGAGGTAGTTCGCCAGGACCCCGAGGATGTGCGCGGGGTCATCTGACCAGCGCGGCATACCGAGGTCGATTTCCGCGACGGCCCGGTGTCCGTACCGTGCCAGGAATCCCGCCAGCCCGGACTGCACGACGCCGGGAAGCCCGCCGTCGCGGTACCGCTGCGCCAGCTCAATCGCGGAGGCCTCACGAAAGATCGCGGCCGCACCCGGGTGGGCACGGATGTCCGTGGCGAGCCGCCAGAGGGCAAGGTCCATTTCCGTGGTCACGTTGTTGGGCAGGCCGCGGAGCACGGCCTGCAGCCTGCCGGACTCCGGGCCCTGCCCGGCCAGCTTCCCGGCAACCGCCAGGAGCGCGAACCCCAGGGCCGGCAGCGGCAGCACGGCCGGAACGATAGGAAAGAGGCCCTGGCCGAGGATGCGTTCGGCATGGTTCAGCCTCTCCGCCGGGGTGGCGGTGGCCGGAACCACGAGGCCGGCCCGGTGCCGTGCGCCGAAGGCGTCCAGGCGGCGGAGGGCCGCTTCAGGCCGAAGCAGCGCCCGGAACACCGACTCCGGGACCCTCGCTTTCGCCGCCACTGGAACCACGTGCTGCAGGATCGCCCGGGGGGACCTGGTGGTCACCGCGAACCGCGGGTCGGCGAAGAGACCGCGGAGCACCGTGGCGGACCTGGCCTCCATGATGTCGAAGATGCGGGGCACAATGGCACGGCCTACGCTGCTGCGGACCACCGGCGTGAGGTCAACAAAAAGGCGCTGCCCTGCCGGCCGGAAAGGTGCAGGTCCGCTGCGCGGCTCGGGGACGTCGAAGCCGGCCGCACGGGCAACAGAGGATGCGATCAGGCTGAAGCCGGCCATCCCCATCGGGGTGAGGGGGCGGGTCAGCCCCTGGGCAAGGCTGAAGCACAAGAACACGCGCGTGCCCTCCGGCTCCGGCCGGTCGGGGCGGGGGTCCGGAAGCGGATACAGCGTGGTGATGGGCCGGGACTGCACCAGCCAAAGCTTGTCCGCGGCGTCGAAGGCCCATTCGATGTCCTGCGGCGCACCGTACTGCCGTTCCACCCGGGCGCCCAGTGCGGACAGTTCGCGGAGCTGGGCATCGCTCAGGGAAGGAGCAGAATCCGCGGCACGTGTGATGCGCTCGGTGCCGCCCCCGGTGAGCGGCCGGATGGCGATTGCTTTATCCCCCGGCCGCCGCTCCAGGATCTCCCTGCTCGCCGAGTCCACCACGAAGTGGTCCGGATTCACCGCCCCGGAAACCACCGCCTCGCCCAGCCCTGGACTGGCATCGATGACGGCCTCATGGCGCCGTCCCGTCACCGGGTTCGCCGTGAAGAGGACACCTGCCACGGCGGCATCGACCATGCGCTGGACAACCACCGCGAGCGCCACAGTTGACGGGCTGATCCTGTGCGTGGCCCGGTAAGCCACCGCGCGGTCCGTCCAGAGCGACGCCCAGCACTGCCGGACAGCCGCGAGGACAGCGTCGGCGCCCACCACATTCAGGTACGTGTCCTGCTGCCCGGCGAAGCTCGCGAAGGGCAGGTCCTCGGCCGTCGCTGAGGACCTGACTGCCACCGGGATGTCCGTCCCCATCGCGGCGTAGGACTCACGGACCGCATCAGCAATCTCCGGCGGAATGTCCGCACGCAGGATGAGTTCCCGGGCCCGGGCCGCCAGCCCGCCGAGGGCCGCCAGTTCGTGGGCTTCGGTGCCGGCCAACGCAGCGTGCACGCCTTCGAGCCCTGCCGGACCCACCGCCCGCCGGTAGGCGTCCGTGGTCAGGCAGAAGCCCGGCGGAACGGGCAGCCCGGCACGCGTCGTTTCGCCCAGGTTGGCGGCCTTGCCGCCCACCCTCAGCAACATTCCAACGTTGATGTGCTCCAGGTTCAGCACCAGCCCGTCCGCCGACGTGTCCGGAATGTTGGCCTGGTTCACCGCTGACCTCCTGGGGTATGCCCCGGCCGGAGCGACTGGACGGTGGGGATGGAGTTACGCCGCGCCGATGGAGTTACGCCGCGCCGAGCATGGGACCGAAGCTGGGCCGGTCCGCGAGCCGGGGGTCGTCCCGGTCCGGAACCACCAGGACCGGCCCCTTGGCATGGTGCAGGATTCCATCCGACGTCGAGCCCAGAAGCATTCCGGTGAAGCCGCCGCGGCCGCGCGTTCCCACAACCACCAGTTCCACGTGCCGGCTGGCTTCAACCAGCACGTCGATGGGGGAACCATCCACGATCCGGGTCTCCACGGTCAGCTTGGGATAGTGGCTCTTCAGCCAGGCCACCCCGGCATCGAGCTGGACGCGGATGTCGGCAAACAGGGCCTCCCGGTCCATGGGCGCCGGGACCCACGCCAGTGAACCGCTGTACTGCGGCACGGCGCACACAATGCGAAGCGGCGCCCCGAGCCGGAGGGCCTGGTCCGCGGCCTCGAGGACGGCAACCCGGGCCTGTTCGGAACCGTCAACGCCCACCACCACAACGTGTTCCACCGGCTGGTGGCCGGACTTGGCCTGTTCGGCCTTGACGTGCCTGTCGTCCGTGGTCTCGCCCAGGCGGTCTGCGCAGATCAGCGGCACGGTAACCGTGGGGCACTTCGCATGCGCGGGCAGCGCGCTACTGACCGAACCAAGGAGCCTACCGACGAATCCGCCCCGGCCGCGCGTGCCGAATACCAACAGCTCGGCTGTCTCGGACATTTCCAGCAGCACGCCGGAGGCATCCCCGTTCTCCACTGAGGCGTCAACGTCGATGTCGTAGGGGGCAACCTTGTCCAGGGCTTGTTTGAGGATGGCCTCCGCACCCTCGCGGATCACCGAGTCGTCGACGGTGGCATAGCCGCCGTCCAGGCCCGACGCTGCGAAGATCGGCACGGAGTATGCAGTCACGATATGCAGGGGGCGATGCCGGCGCTCGGCTTCACGGGCGGCCCAGACGAGGGCGCACTGGCTGTGGTCGGAACCGTCCACGCCCACCACGATCCCCTCGGGGGCGGCAGAACCGCCGTCGTCATCCCTTGACGGGTGCACCTGATCTCGGCCCATGGGGTCCGCCTCCTCGCGATACTGCCTGATGTTGCCGCTATTCTGCCAGAAGTGGGCGTCCGCCGCGTGGACCGGGAACCAGGACCTGCTTTTGGCCGAAAATCCGCTATTTATGTCCACTATTCTCGGTTGCCGGACAGTAAGCAAGCACACCTTTCGGGGTGCGCGGGCGGCTTCCGGAGAGTCGGTTTGCGTCCGAGCCAGCTCCCACTTTTTACCTCGCGGAAACATAGAGATCCCACCTCCGATCAGCCGAATCACAAGTGTGAGATTGTGGGGGTAGCCAATGTCCGGCAAGGGCTATCCAGAGCTATAAAAGTTCTGTATTGTCGAGGCGTTGCGAAACTGAGATATGTGTTTCAGAACACACTGACAGCTTCACGCGCGGCGGCCGGACTTTGGGGGTTACGGAGCGTGCAGGGGAACGAGGCCTGCACAGTGAACCATTCGAGGAGGAACGAGCAGTGTCGAGCATGCCAATTTATGGTGGGACCGAGCAGACCACTACGGTGATCATCGGCTCAGGGCTTCCGGGCCTGGCAATCGCCAGCGAGCTCCGGCGGCGCGGCGTGGATTCCATCACCGTGGATGCGCTCGAAACCCTGGGCGGAATCCAGTCCGCCAATACCGTGTCCCTGCCGCGCTGTGACGCGCCGAATTCAGCCACGCTGCAGGAGCGGAACGAAATCCTTCGGCACCTCAGGAACTACGCCAGCAGCCATAACCTGGACATCCGCAACAACACCCGTGCCGTCCAGCTGAACCTGCTGGGTACCGGCCTCTCCGGGCCTCCCGCGCACCAGTGGGCGGTCCATACGCCGGACGGAGTCCTGCTGGCCCACCACATCGTCCTGACCCGGGGCGCGCACAGCCAGCTGCGCCGTATGCTCGCGGACCTGGGGCTGGCGCTGGGGCAGAACCTGGCGGCCGCCATGCGCGCCATCGGAATGTACCTCGTGGGCGTCGGGGAGCTCATCACTCCTACGCCCAAGGAAGTGCTCCGCCAGGCCAAGGTTGTGGGGCAGGCTATTTCCGCCAAGGTCTATCCGGACAGTGTCCCGTCAGTGCTCACCGGAAGCTTCGCCGCGCTGCCGGGCCCGGCCCTGCTGACCTGACCGGGCTTAGCAGCCGCCCCGATCCCCTACAGCCCGGCCCCCCGCCGGCGCCTCCTGATCTATTGCTCCTCGCCGGCGTCCGCCCCGCTGTCACCGGACTTGAGGTTCCGTTTCGCCAGCACGCCCAGCGCCACGAGGATGCCCAGGGCCGTTCCGGCGAAAAGCACCAGGCTCCAGGGGAACGGCTCGGACGCGTCAGGCGCCGGCACAGGCGCACTGGTGGTACCGGGCTGCGCGGTGCCGGCCGTGGGGACCTCCCCCGCCGTCGTCGAACTGCCCGGCGTTGAGCCGGTGGCGCCGGAACCCGGCGCAGCGGCGGTGGCCGTGAAGGTGAAGGTGCCCTCGATCGGATGCGAATCGGAGCTGACCACGCGCCACACCACAGTGAACTCTCCGGCAGGGGCCCCGGGCCGGAGCTTCTGCGACGCCACGTTGTCCACGATCTCCACGGGGCCCTCTGCCCAGTTCGTGCCTGCGGCATCCTTCACCTGGATCTGTGACCCGAGGGCCAGCGGGTCCTTGTTGAATGTCACGGAAACCTTCTCCGGCGGAGTGGCCACGGTGGAACCCTGGGCCGGGCTGCTGGACTCGGCGGCGTCGTGGGCCGAGGCGGGCGCCGCTGCGGCCAGCACGGCGGCCGTGAAAAGCAGTGCCCCGATGAGGGCTCTCAGCAGGGGGCGGATGAAACGCATACGGGGCTACTCCTGTTGTTGGCTTCCTTACAGACTAGGCGAAATCGCGGGGTCGCAACCCGGCAACCTACTAGGATTCAAGTAATCCCCAACACTCTCCCCCGGAGGACTAATGCTTAAGCAGGGCTCTGCACTGGACCGGTACTTCAAGATTTCCGAGAGGGGGTCAAACTTCTCCCGCGAGATCCGCGGAGGCTTTGCCACGTTCTTCGCCATGAGCTACATCGTGGTGCTGAATCCCCTGATCCTCTCCGGACCTGACTCCAGCGGCACAACCCTGGGATTCCCGGCCGTCGCCGCCGTCACCGCTTTTGCCGCGGGCATCCTGACCATCCTCATGGGCGCCTGGGCAAAGCACCCGTTCGCCATGGCCACCGGGCTGGGCGTCAACGCCTTCGTGGCTGTCACTGTCGCCACGAATCCTGGCCTGACCTGGCCGGACATGATGGGCCTGGTTGTCCTCTCCGGCGTCACCATGCTGATCCTGGTCCTCACCGGTTTCCGGACCGCCGTGTTCAAGGCTGTTCCGGATGGCCTCAAGACGGCCATCGTGGTGGGTATCGGCCTGTTCATCGCCTTGATCGGGCTGGTCAACGCCGGCTTCGTCCGGCGTATTCCGGATGCCGCCGGCACCACTGTCCCGGTGGGCCTTGGCTTTGACGGCAAGCTGCTGGGCTGGCCCACCCTGGTATTCGTCTTCGGACTCATCCTGACCATCGGCCTGCTGGTCCGCAAGGTCAAGGGCGCCATCCTGATCGGCATCATCGCCTCCACCATCCTGTCGGTCATCCTTGAGTTCACCCTGCATATCGGCCCCAGCTTCGACGGCAAGAACTTCAACCCGCAGGGCTGGTCCCTGGTGGCTCCGAAGTTCACCGAGTGGGCTGCTCCCGACCTGTCACTGATCGGCAAGGCCAACCCGATCGGCGCGTTCGAACACCTCGGCTTCGTAGCCGCAACGCTGCTGGCCTTCGTGATCCTGCTCAGCATCTTCTTCGACGCCATGGGCACCATGGTGGGCCTGGCCAACGAAGCCGGCACGGTGGACAAGGACGGCAACATCCCCGATGTGGACCGCGTGCTCCAGGTGGACGCCCTCGGCGCGATCGTGGGCGGCGGCGCTTCCGTTTCCTCCAACCAGATCTACGTGGAATCCGGCGCGGGCATCGGCGAGGGCGCACGCACGGGCCTGGCCTCAATCGTCACCGGCCTGCTGTTCCTCGTGGCCATGTTCTTCACGCCGCTGATCAACCTGGTCCCGTTCGAGGCCGTGGCCCCCGCCCTCGTGGTGGTGGGCTTCATGATGGTGTCCCAGGTGGGCAAGATCGACTGGCAGGACTGGGGCATCGCGATTCCCGCGTTCCTGACCTTCACCCTGATGCCGTTCACCTACTCCATCGCCAACGGCCTGGGCGCCGGCTTCATCGCGTACGTGCTGATCCGCACGTTCCAGGGCCGCGTTCGCGACATCCACCCGCTGATGTGGGCCGTTGCCGCCGCGTTCCTGCTGTTCTTCGGCATCGGTCCCATCGAGCAGGCGCTCGGCATCCACTAAGGCTCGGCGCTGCGGCGGCAATGGTGTCCGGGATCCGGGACACTCCGACGGCGGCGGGGCTGGTTTTCGGGGCTCCGCTGCGGTGAGCTTGGAGTATGCCTCACACAGCCCTCATAGTCGACATCCCGCCGCTCACCTGGAGGGGCCGTTTCGACGGCGACGGCGCCGAGCACCGCCGCTGGTGGCAGGCGGTCACGCCGTATCGCCACGAAATGGCCGCCCCGCAACCGAAAAGCCTTGAACCCGGCCGCCGTCCCGCCGTCATTCTCGGTTTCAGCAGCGATGCCGGCGTGCTGCGCAACAAGGGCCGGGTGGGCGCCGCCGCGGCCCCCGGTGCCATCCGGGCTGCGCTGGGGCCACTCGCCTTCCATCTCCCCCGCGACGTGTTCGACGCCGGCGATGTGACCGTCAAGGACAACGCGCTGGAGGCCGGCCAGGCCCGTGCCGGACTTGCTGTTTCGGAAATGCTCGACGCCGGCAACCTCACCGTGCTGCTGGGCGGCGGCCACGAGACCGCATTCGCCAGCTACCTTGGCGTGGCCGGTTCCGAAGCCGTGCGTGGCGGGAAGCGGCTGGGCGTGCTGAACCTGGACGCGCACTTCGACCTCCGCGAGGCATCCGAGCCGTCCTCCGGTACACCCTTCCTCCAGATGGCCCGGGCCGAGGAATCGGCCGAACGCACCCTGAACTACGCCGTCGTGGGGATCTCCGAGCCCAACAACACCCGAGTGCTGTTCAAGACCGCTGAACGGCTGGGCGTGAAGTACCTTCTCGACGAGGACTGCACGGCGGAAGCCACCCGGCAGTTCGTGGCCGGCTTCCTGGACACCGTGGACGTGCTCTACCTGACCATCGACCTGGA
Organism: Arthrobacter sp. NPDC058288; assembly: GCF_042880995.1. NCBI lineage: Bacteria > Bacillati > Actinomycetota > Actinomycetes > Micrococcales > Micrococcaceae > Arthrobacter > Arthrobacter sp. NPDC058288. The sequence goes on along the minus strand of NZ_JBHVYH010000006.1, from coordinate 169,761 downwards.
CGTCCTGCCCGCCGCAGTGGCCCCGGGAGTCAGCGCGCCCGCCGCGTTCGGGGTTCCGTTGCCCGTGATCAGCGCCGTGTGCCGCCAGGTGGCTGCCAGTGGCAAACTGCTGCACCTGGACGTGGCCGAACTGAACCCGAAGTTCGACATCGACCAGCGCACGGCCAAGGTGGCCGCGCGGCTGGTCAACACGCTGCTGGGTTAGGCGCGCCTCCTGCCGTCAGTCCCCGAAGGTGACGACGGCGGTGGCCCACGGTCCCAGCCTTAACGCCAGGGCGCCGTCGTCCGCTGATGATTCCGCCGCCGGCGCCGCCTGCGCCCGGGCACCCGCGGATGCCCCGATGACCGTCACGTCAGCCGCAGCCGAAGCAGTTCCTAGGGGAAGCGTGACGCGAACGGCGGCCTCGTGCGGACTGAGGTTGCCGAGGAACAGTTGCAGGCCGGCGGCAGACTGCACCGGATAGACCGTTACGGGGTTCGGCCCGTGCGGCCGGTGTGACAGTGCGGGGGCCGCGCCCAGTACCGGGGCGCCCTTGCAGGCAGCGAGCCTCTGCAGCAGTTCCCCTGCCGGATTGAGCGTGCCATCGGCCCCGATGATGCCGCGCGGCCGGCCGGCTTCGAAGTACGTCACGGAGGCCACACCCCCGACAGTAAGGGCAGCGAGGCTGGCGAGGGTCCAGGCCGCGGTGAAGCTGTGGTCCTGGAGCTCGTCTCCCTCGGCCACCCGGCCCGGGGCGTGGAGCCTGGGTTTCAGCGTGATGGGTCCGACGTGCACCGGGCGCCCGTCGCCGAGTTTCAGGGCGTTGGCCGCGGCGAGCCGCTGCACAGGGACAGTCTCCACAATGTGGGGAACCTCGGTGCTGTGGACCTGGGGCGCGAGGCTGAACGTCAGCGCGTCGGCGTCTTGCGGAACCGGGCTGCCGTCACCGCTGCCGGCAATCCAGCGGTTGAGTTCAGTGAAATGTGAGCGGGTGCCGGCCAGAAGCTGCCCGTTGAAGCCTGCCTCGTTCAGGGAAGCCTTCAGAGTGCCCAACGCTGCCGGGTCGGTGCACTGCGTGCCGGGGTGGAACAGTCCGAGCCGGACAATCCGCGACAGCTGGCCGCCCAGGGCGCCGCCAAGAGCGTCCGCGACGCCGTCGGGGGAATCGGACACGACCCGCACGTCCAGCGCAGCGCCGTGGCGGTCCGCCTCCCCGGCTGCGGCGGCAAGCTTGCCGGGCCACAGTTCCCGTGGCTCGTAGAGTTCCACCAGGACGGCGTCGAGGCCTGGAAGCTGTGGTCCCTGCCCGATGTTTGCGGCGGCCGCCTGCGTAGAGTCCGCTTCCGTTGAGTCAACGGACGCGGCCAGCGCCGGAACGGTTCCCGCGGGCTCGCCCACCGTGAAGGCCGCCGGTGCGTGGCTTTCGCTGAAGGGGTTGTCCGGAGTCTCGATACTGAGGGCTTCGATGCTGACCGACTGCTGCACGGTGTCCTCGGCGGCAACGTCCACCGGGATGGGCAGGGCGGACGGTGTGCTGTACGTCTTGAAGGATCCGTCGCTCCAGTTCCGCTGGTCCTCGGTCTCGAAGATGTCGCCGGAGAAGCCAAGGTCAAAGGCAGTGCCGGCGTCGGCCCATTCCAGCGAAGAAATGTCCGTGAAGACCAGGTCCGGCCTGATATCCGTGGGAAAGGCCCCGCTGGTGGCGGTGCCGTCCGGCGACACCACATTGACGTCCCGCCCGGCTTCACTGGTGGGATGGAGGACAACCAGGCCGATCCGGTTGCGCCGGAACGCGGTTTTCGCCCGTCCGGAGAACGATACTTCGACCGTGGCCGGCGTAATCCGAAGCATCAGCATGCCTTCATAGGCCGGGCCAGCGCCGGGCGTGTCCGCGACTTCCGCCGTGCCGGGTGCTGCGTAGTCAACGTGGATCCGCAGGCTGATGCCGTCGTCGTCCTTCAGTTCCGCAACATCCCGTACCGACGGCGCAAAGGTGCGCCATTCGTGGTCCCGCACCACCGCCTTGATGGCACGGAGCACGGGACGGCCCCCGTAGCTGATGTTTGCCAGTTCGTCCCCGATCAGCTCCGCCGTCCAGACGCCCACTGCGAGCTTCCGGATCCGCGGATCAAGGCGCTGTTCGAGCGGCGGACGCTGGTCGGCAACCGCGGCGGCGGACACTTGGGCGGAGAGTGTTGAGGAGTGCTCGGTAGACACGGGAGGCTGCTCTCTGGTGGCTGGTGACTACGCCCAGCTGACCCCGGGCCGGTCCTGTGGACTTGACGATATCGGATGAGGCGCGGGGGCTCAATGGCCGTCCACGAGCACTTACTGGGCGGCGTCGTAACCGGCGAGCAGCCGGCGGGAGGCGGTGCCCATATGGGAAGCCATGGCATCCGTGACCCCTGCCGCGTCGCGCGATTCGAGGGCCGCGAAAATAGCCCGGTGCTCGGCAAGCGCCGCCGCGGCATGGCCTTCGTCCGTCAGCGCACGGTCAACCCAGATCCGCAGCAGCGAGCGGATGCTCTGCAGGAGCTCCTGCAGCACCTGGTTACCGGAACTGGCGGCAATTTCCTTGTGGAAGGCGGCATCAGCTTCGACGAAGGCTGCCAGGTTGCCCAGGTTCTCCTCCATCGAGGCGAGATTGGCGCGCATCCGCTCCAGGGCTTCTTCGGTAATCCTCGCCGCAGCAAGTTGCACCGCCTGCACCTCCAGGCCGCTGCGCAGCTCAACGAGTTCGCGGGTACGCGGCTCACCCAGCATGAGGCCCCAGCTGAGTGTCCGCGGCAAGAGCTCCGAGACGCCGTCGCGCAGGTAAGTTCCGGATCCCGGGCGGACGATCACGATGCCCAGGATTTCCAGGGCGGCGAGCGCCTCGCGCACCGCCGAGCGGCCTACCCCGAGCGAAGCGGCCAGCTGGCGCTCGGCCGGAAGACGGGTTCCGGGCGCAATGTCGCCGCTGGTGAAGTAGGCCATCAGCCTCTCGGCCACCTCGGAAACGACAGAACCCTGCCCCATGGAACCGAGCGCGGCACTGATTTTGGCCGACGAGGCGGCGGAGTTTGCGGACACAGTCACAGCGTAGCAACCGGACACGGCAGGGTCTGAACTCACCCACCCCGAATTAAATCAGTCAACCGGTTGACCAATTTACGGTTTCGGCCTTATGGTGGAGGTCACAGGCCTAGCCCCACTTGATATGCCCCCGACGCTAAGCCTCGACATCAAACCCACGCCTCCAGCGCAGGATGCGGCCGGGACATCAACATCTAGGAGTCAACGTGGACACCACACAATCGGTGGTCGAAAAATCCGCAATCAGGAAAGTGGCAATACGGCTTGTGCCGTTCGTCGCTTTGATGTTCTTCATCAACTACCTGGACCGGACGGCAATCTCTTTCGCAGGCCCGAACGGCATGAACACCGACCTTGCCCTCTCCGCAGCGCAGTTCGGATTCGCCTCCGGCGTCTTCTTCATCGGCTACATCCTGCTGGAGGTCCCCAGTAACCTGGCCCTGCATAAGTTCGGGGCCCGCCGCTGGCTGGCCCGGATCATGGTCAGCTGGGGCATCGTCTCACTGCTGTTCACCTGGGTGGGCAACGTGGAACAGCTCTACATCCTCAGGTTCATCCTGGGTGTGGCCGAGGCCGGCTTCTTCCCCGGCGCCATCCTGTTCCTGAGCCTCTGGGTCCCGGCCCGCCACCGCAGCAAGATCCTCGCGTTGTTCTACCTGGCACAGCCGCTGACCACCGTCATCGGCGCACCGCTGGCTGGCCTCCTGATCCAGCAGCACGGACTCTTCGGCCTTGAAGGCTGGCGTGTCATGTTCTTCGGCGTCGCCGTTCCGGCCATCATCATCGGCGTCATCGCCTGGTTCTATCTGGCTGATTCCCCCGCAAAGGCCAAGTGGCTGACGCAGGAGGAAAAGACCTGGCTGACCGGCGCGCTGGAGAAGGAAAAGTCGGAAACGGCCGCCAGCAACAAGCACGTCAGCGTCCGCACCGTCTTCGGCAATGGCCGCGTCTGGATGCTCTCGGCAATCTACTTCGGCTTCATCTACGGCCTGTACGCCCTCGGCTTCTTCCTGCCCACCATCATCGCCGGCTTCGAAGGCATCTACGGCACCAAGTTCGATGTGTTCCAGAAGGGCCTGATCACCGCGATTCCTTACCTCCCGGCGGCGTTCGCCCTGTACTTCTGGTCCAAGGACGCCACCAAGCGCGGCGTGAAGACCTGGCACATCGCCCTTCCGGCCCTCATTGGCGGATTGAGCATCCCGCTGGCACTGTTCGCCGGATCGCCGGCAGCAACAATCGCCGTCATCACCATCACGGCCATGTCCATCTTCGCCGCGCTGCCCAACTTCTGGACCGTTCCCACCCAGTTCCTCACCGGCGCAGCAGCCGCAGCCGGCATCGCCCTGATCAACACTGTGGGTAACCTGGCCGGCTTCAGCGCCGGGTACGTCACCGGCTGGCTCAAGGACTGGACAGGCGGCTACACGGTACCGATGTTCGTTGTGGGCGGCTTCATGCTCCTGTCCTGCGTCCTCATGGTGACGCTGAGCCGCTCCGGCAAGGTCAGCGAAGGCGTCCCGGTGGAGGCGCTGGACCCCGCGGGGGCCGGACACCACTCCGAGCCCTAGACACGATCCCACCGCCCTTCTTCAACTAACCGGTGGCGGAGCCTGTCGAGACCGATCCGACAGGCTCCGCTGCCGGGGCCAGCCATTACTCCAGGAGCTTTCCCATGACCCGCCTGTTCAATGAACCAGCAGACTTCGCTGACGAGATGATCGAAGGCTTTGTTGCCTCCCACGGCCGCTGGGTGAAGCGCGTCTCCGGCGGCGTCGTCCGCAACACCAGGAGCACACCGGACACGGTGGCCCTGGTGATCGGCGGCGGCTCCGGCCACTACCCCGCCTTCGCGGGCCTGGTGGGCCAGGGCCTGGCGCACGGCGCGGCGATGGGCAACCTCTTCGCATCCCCGTCATCCCAGCAGGTCTACAACGTGGCCAAAGCCGCCAACAACGGCGCCGGCGTTCTGCTCGGCTACGGCAACTATGCCGGCGACGTCCTGCACTTCACCCAGGCCCAGGACCGCCTCCGTAAGGAGGGCATCGACTGCCGCAGCATCGCCGTGACCGACGACGTCTCCTCCGCACCGCTGGCCGAGCGCACCAAGCGCCGCGGCATCGCCGGGGACCTCACCGTTTTCAAGGTGGCCGCCGCGGCCGCCGAGGCCGGCTACTCCCTGGACGACGTCCTCACCATCGCCGAGCGCGCCAACGACCGCACCCGCTCCTTCGGCGTGGCCTTCACCGGCTGCACCCTGCCAGGCGCCGACCACCCGCTGTTCTCCGTCCCCGAGGGCCGCATGGCGGTGGGCATGGGCATCCACGGCGAACCCGGAATTGATGAAACGGACATCCCGACGGCGGACCAGCTCGCCGAGTTGCTGGTGGGCAAGCTGCTCACCGAAGTCCCTGAAGGACTCGAGGCGTCAGCCGGTGCCCGCGTGGTCCCCATCCTGAACGGCCTGGGCAGCGTCAAGTACGAAGAACTGTTCGTGGTCTACCGCCGCGTCGCGCCGCTCCTCGCCGACGCCGGCCTGGTAGCCGTGGACCCGCAGGTGGGCGAACTCGTGACCAGCTTCGACATGGCCGGCACCTCCCTCACCCTTTTCTGGCTCGACGACGAACTCGAGACGCTGTGGAACGCCCCCGCCGATGCCCCGGCCTTCCGCCGCGGAGCAGTCACGGCGGCGGCGCTGGACGCCAGCGACGGCGCCGAGCTTGCCGACGTCGAACTCTCCATCCCTGACGCCACGGAGGACTCCCGCGCCGGTGCCGTCCGGGTCCTGGCAGCACTGGGCGCCGCCAAGGCAGTGGTGGACGCCAACGCCGATGAACTGGGCCGGATCGACGCCATTGCCGGCGACGGTGACCACGGCATCGGCATGGAACGCGGCGTCCGCGCCGCAGTCGACGCCGCCCGCAACGCCGTCGCCCGCGGTGCCGGCGCAGCCACCACCCTGCACTTCGCAGCGGACGCCTGGGCCGACAAGGCCGGCGGAACGTCCGGCGCGCTCTGGGGAATGGCCCTTCGTGCCGTCGGTGACGCCGTGGGCAACACGGAAACGCCCGACGCCGGGGCTGTCGCCGCCGGCGTCGCCGGCGCTGCGGCCGCGATCATGGACTTCGGCAAGGCCAAGCCCGGGGACAAGACCCTGGTGGATGTCCTGGTCCCGTTCCGCGACGCCCTGGCTGCCGGCGTGAATGCCGGGCAGTCGCTCACCGAAGCCTGGGGCGCCGCCGCCACGGTTGCGCAGCAGGCCGCCGAAGACACCGCCCGGCTGCTGCCCCTCATGGGCCGCGCCCGTCCGCACGCCGAGAAGAGCCTCGGCACCCCGGACGCCGGAGCGGTCTCGATGGCACTGATCGTCCGGGCAATCCACAACACTTTCGCGGAGGCCAAAGCTGCAGCGAACACCGCCACCCAGAACAAATCTGTTAAGGAGAACGCATGAGCGCCAAACTGCGCCTGGTCATCGGGTCCGACGACGCCGGATTCGACTACAAGGAAGCCCTGAAAGCTGACCTGGAGGCCTCCGAGCTGGTCGAATCCGTCACGGACGTCGGTGTGGATGCCACCAGCCACACGCCGTATCCGTCGGTGGCCATCGCCGCCGCAGAACTCATCGCCGCCGGCAAGGCGGACCGCGCCCTGCTGGTCTGCGGCACAGGCCTCGGTGTCGCCATCGCCGCGAACAAGGTCCCCGGTGTCCGCGCTGTCACCGCGCACGACAGCTTCTCGGTGGAACGCTCCATCCTGAGCAACAACGCGCAGGTCCTCACCTTCGGCCAGCGCGTCGTCGGACTGGAACTCGCCCGCCGGCTGGCCCGCGAATGGCTCACCTACACCTTTGACGAGACCTCCGCCTCGGCCGACAAGGTCACCCTGATTAAGGACTATGAAGGTGTCACTTCCTGCTAATACAGCAACACAATCGAAGGCCGTCATCGGCGTCAGCCTCAAGCTCTACTTCGGCTACCAGCGCTCAGTCGACTACTGCCGCGACGTTGCCGCCATCGCCTTTGCGCACCCCGCAGTCCAGAACGGCGACATCGAACTCTTTGTACTGCCCACCCTTCCGGCGCTGCCCGAAGCGGCCCGCATCCTGGGCGCGGCCGGTGCCGCCGCCGGAGCACAGGACATCTTCTGGGAAGACGAAGGCGCGTTCACCGGTGAGGTGGGCGGCAGGACGGTGGCCGAACTCGGCGGCCGCTATGCCGAAGTGGGCCATGCCGAACGCCGCCGGATCTTCGGCGAGGACGACAGGATCATCGGGCTGAAGACGGCCGCCGCGTACCGCAACGGCCTCACCCCCGTCCTGTGTGTGGGCGAATTGCAGCAGGGATCCGTCGAGGAAGCTGTCGCCCGGTGCTCAGCCGACATCGATGCCGCCCTCAACCGCGCGCAGTCCCTTGGACCGGCCGGCCGCACCATCGTGGCGTACGAGCCGCAGTGGGCGATCGGCGCCCCGGAGCCGGCAACCCCGGAATACATCAGTGCCGTCATTACCGGACTGGATGCGCACCTGCGCGCCCTGCCCGGACAGGCGGACAGCCGGGTGATCTACGGCGGCAGCGCCGGCCCCGGCCTGATCACCCGCCTGGACTCCGCCGTCGCCGGGCTCTTCCTGGGACGGTTCGCGCACGATCCGAAGGCGCTAAAGACCATCCTGGACGAGGCTGCCGCACGGCTCGGCCTGCTGGCCGGAACGGCGGCCAGAGCATGAGCTCCACAATCGGCCTCAGCAGTTACGCCTTCTTCTGGCAGCTCTCTGACAAAGTCTCCGCACCGCTCACCATCCACCAGGCCCTTGAACGCACCGCGGCCCTGGGCGTGGAACTCTTCCAAATCTGCGACTACGCCCCGCTGGAAGCCATGACGGGCTCCGAACTCGAAGCTGTCCGCGCCACCGCGGACTCGCTGGGGGTAGCGCTGGAGCTCGGCACCAAAGGCATCCGCCCGGAGCACCTGCGGAAGTTCCTGCACATCGCCGGCATCCTGGGCGCGCCCCTGCTGCGGACCATGTTCAACGTCCCGGGCCACACGCCGACGGCGGAGGAAGCGGTGGCGATCTTCAAGGAAGTCCTGCCGGAGTTCGAAGCGGCCGGTGTGAAGATCGCGGTGGAGACCTACGAGCAGGTCCCCACCTCCCGGATCCTGGACGTCGTCCGCGGAGTCGACAGTCCGTCCCTCGGTATCTGCAGCGACCCCGCGAATACGGTGGCGGCGCTGGAGATGCCGCGTGAGGTGATCGACGCCGTCGCGCCTTACGTGCTGAACATGCACATCAAAGACTTCGGGTTCAGCCGCAAAGAGGGATGGGTCGGGTTCACGTACTCCGGCGCACCTCTCGGCGAAGGCCTTCTCGACTACGACTACATGGCCGGCAAGTTTCAGCCCACAGAAAGAAATATCAACCAGATCGTCGAACACTGGCTGCCGTGGCAGGACTCCGAGGCGGAAACCATCCGCCTCGAAAACCAGTGGACCCGGCAAAGCATCGATTTCCTAAGGAGCAAGTGAAATGTCAGCAGAACAATTGACCGTCGCCGTCATCGGAGCCGGTGGGAAAATGGGAATGCGCGTTTCCCGGAACCTCCAGAAGAGCGCCCACACCGTTTTCTACAGCGAGAACTCCCCCGCAGGCCAGGAGCGGGTCCGCGCCGAAGGCCGTGAGATCACCTCCACCGACGACGCCGTCAAGGGCGCCGACGTCGTGATCCTCGCCGTCCCGGACACCGTCCTGGGCGTCGTATCCGAAGGCGTGGTCCCCCAGATGAAGGCCGGCGCGATCCTGCTCACCCTGGACCCCGCCGCCGCCTACGCCGGGCTGCTGGCCAAGCGCGACGACGTGGTCCAGGCCGTTGCCCACCCCTGCCACCCGTCCGTGTTCCTGGAGCGCACCACCAAGGAAGAGTGGGCCGACACCTTCGGCGGCGAGGGGGCCCCGCAGAACGTGGTTGCCGCGATCGACGAGGACGCACCGGCAGCGACCCGCGACTCGGCCGAGGCCGTCATCCGCACCATCTACGCGCCCGTCATCGACGTTCACTGGGTCACCGTGAAACAGCTCGCCATCCTCGAGCCCACCCTCGTGGAAACCGTGGCCTGCATGATCGGCACCCTTCTCAACGAGGCGCTGCACGAGACCGTGCACACCGCCGGCGTGCCGGAGGAAGCCGCCAAGGCCATGCTGTTCGGTCACGTTCAGATCGCCCTGACCAACGCCCTCCGTGGCTCCAACCCGTTCTCCGAGGCCTGCGAAATCGCCATCCAGTACGGCAAGGACACCATCATCAAGGACGACTGGAAGAAGATCTTCGACGACTCCGAGCTTGACGGCGTCATCGCCAAGATGCTGAAGCTGGACGCCGTAAGGCGCTAAGCGGATCCCCGCTGCCAGTAGCGGACAGCTGTCCCCGCACCGCCGCCGGCGGGGCGGGGACAGTTCGTTGGGTCACCACCCGGGCGGGAGGGTCAGTGCGGAGGCGGCCCGGAAGTAACCGCCTGGCGCAGCAGTGCCTGCGCGGACCACCTCATGGAGGCCACCGCCTGCTCCCGCGTGAGTCCGCCGATATCCGTAAGCCAGACCAGGGCCTCGATGCCGATCGCGCTGCGGATGGTCAGCGCAAGTGCCCGCATGGCCGCCGGCGACCAGCTGCTCCGAAGCGGGTGCAGGGATTCCTCGATCCAGGCGATGGCCCGGCCCTGCCGCAGCGGCAGCGGCGACTCCTCTTTGGCCTCTTCAAGTGAGAGCCGCAGCATGGTGCGCTGTTGCGCCTCGGTCCGGACGATCAGTTGCGTGAACTCAAGCACGACGGCGTCCAGCCGGGCGGCGGGATCGTCCGGGGCGTCCGGCGGCAGGAGGGACGTCCGTGCGGTTTCGGGATGCGCGGCGGCCAGCAGCTCACGCTGGCCCGGAAAATACCGGTAGGCAGTGCTCCGGGCGACGCCGGCGGCAGCAGCGGCGTCATCCACCGTAGGAGTGAGGCCCGCAGCCACTGCCTCCCGGGCCGCTGCCACCAGCGCGTCGAACGTCCGTTGCTTCTGGCCCGTTCGCCCGCCAGCCTGATAAGGGGTTGACATGAACCTTATGGTACTCCAGTCTTGTTATGGGACATTAGTCCCATAAGTTTCTCAGTGAAGAGAGAGTCCCATGGACGCAACCAGCAGTCCCGCGGTCACCAACCCGGCAGCCATCAACCCCATCATCCGGGGACAGGAGGAGGGCGAACGGCGCTGGTTCTTCGGCGGTGGAGTCCATACCTGGAAAGCCAAGGCCGAGGAGACCGGCGGGGCCTTCATGATGTTCGAGGACCAGATGTCCGGCGGCAAGATGACGCCACTGCACACACATCCCGATTCGGACGAAACCATGTTCATCCTGGAAGGCGAGATCCTGGTGCACATGGATGGAAAGGAACACCGGGTCGGCGAGGGCGGCTTGATGGTCGCGCCCCGAGGTGTCCCCCACGCTTTCATGGTGACGTCACCGCATGCCAGGATGCTTTGTTTGCATACACCGGGATGCTGCCAGGCTTTCTACTGGGACGCGAGCACGCCATTGGACGCCGGGGCCGGAGGCGGCGCCGTGGATTTCGGCAAGGTGCAGGACTCCGCGCGCAGGAACGCCGGGATCGTACTCCTGGGGCCGCCTCCCTTCGGCTCCCGCTGAGGGCGGAAGGGCTTAGGACAGGCCGCCCTCCGGACTTCGGCGAACCAGAAACCCGGAGGGCCAAATGCCAGACATCCTACGTATTTTGACATCGCCGGTAGAATGGACTGTGGCCAACCGGCGCATAGTTTAGAGAAAGTCCTGCAATGAGCTCAGCCATGCTTGAAACCCAGACCACCAACGCGCGGTCTATCCGCCTGACCTTTTCCACCGTCGAAGAGGTCCACGACGGCCTGGACAGCGCCGTCAAGGAACTCATCGAAGCTGCCGTCGAGGACGGCAACTGCGGCATCCGCGTCACCCGCCACGAGCCGGGCGCGTTCACCGTGGCCCTGGACGAGTCCGTCCCCTTCGGTGAGACCTACGAAGACATCGCCGCCTAACACCGCGGCTCACGTTCGGCGGACCAGGTCCGCGGCTTAGGTCCTGCGGACCTGGACGCCGTCGGACTTCATAAAGAGCTGGGTATCCAAGGGGCCCGAAGGCACCAGCCACAGCACGTTTCCACTCACGGAAATTTCCTCGATTTCACCTGCGGCCACCACATGCGCATGCTTGAGGATTTCGACCCGCTCGCCTGCCTTGAGGATTCTCCAGTCGGAAACCGTGGCAGCAAATGCCGCCCGCCTGGACAGAACCGTCCCCCGTGCTTTCATTGAACTTCTACCCCTTTGTATATGTTCTTTTGCCACAACATCATTGGTGTGGGCTTCATCACTACGTCTTTAGTTCTACTACAATTCCCGGGCCCCCGCCTGTTGTGTCGCGCAGTATTTCGGGGGCACCGGGAAATTGTCATTTTCCATGCACTATATTCACTTTTAGGCCAGAATTCCGACGGCGGATTCGGCCGCCGCGCGCACCTCGCCCGAGGCGACGAGCCGGTCTGCGGCCTCCAGTTCCGGCGACAAGAACCTGTCCGTTCCCGGGCCGTCCACGACGCCTCGCAGCGCCGAGATCACGGCCGCGCCGGCCGGCCCAGGAGTCAGCTCGCCCCCGGACAGCTGGGTCCGCATATCGATGGCCCGTGCCGACGTGACCAGCTCGATCGCCAGGACGCGGCGAAGGTTCTCCACGGCCTTGCGCAGTTTCCGGGCCGCGTGCCAGCCCATGGACACATGGTCTTCCTGCATCGCCGAGCTGGGGATCGAGTCCACCGACGCCGGAACGGCCAGCCGCTTATTGTCCGAGACCAGGCCGGCCTGCGTGTACTGGGCGATCATCAGGCCGGAATCGACGCCAGGGTCCGCAGCCAGGAAGGCCGGCAGACCGTGTGAACGGGCCGGGTCCAGCATGCGGTCGGTGCGGCGTTCGGCAATGGAACTCAAATCCGCCACGGTGATTGCCAGGAAATCCAAAACGTAAGCCACCGGGGCGCCGTGGAAATTGCCGTTGGAGCTGACGCGGCCGTCGGGCAGGACCACGGGATTATCGATGGCCGCGGCGAGTTCGCGGGAGGCGACCAGGGCTGCGTGGTCCACGGTGTCGCGGACGGCGCCGGCAACCTGGGGTGCGCAGCGCAGCGAGTAGGCGTCCTGGACCTTGGTGTCGTTGATCCGGTGCGAGGCGACGATCGGAGAGTTGGACAGGACCCGGAGCATGTTGTCCGCGCTTGCGGCCTGGCCCGGGTGCGGCCGGAGGGCTGCATGCAGCTCGGGCAGGAACACCTGGTCGGTGCCGAGCAGCGCCTCGACGCTGAGCGCGGCGGTGATGTCCGCCGTCGTGAGCAGCTGGCGGATGTCCGCGATGGCCATCAGCAGCATGCCCAGCATGCCCTCGGTCCCGTTGACCAGCGCCAGCCCTTCCTTCTCGGCGAGCGTGACGGGTTCGATTCCGTGTTCGGCGAGCAGCTCAGCAACAGGCCTTGCGCCTTTGCCGCCGTACAGCTCGCCGTCCGGGCCGGTCGCCTCGCCTTCGCCCATGAGGACCAGGGCGCAGTGGGACAGCGGGGCGAGGTCGCCGGAGCAGCCGAGCGAGCCGAATTCGCGGACCACCGGCGTGATGCCGGCGTTGAGGACGTCCACCATGGTCTGCAGCACCACGGGGCGGACGCCGGTGCGGCCGGAGGCGAGGGTCTTGGCGCGCAGGAACATGATGCCGCGGACCACCTCGCGTTCCACGGCCGGGCCCATGCCGGCGGCGTGGCTGCGGATCAGCGACTTCTGCAGCTGAGTGCGCAACTCATTGGGGATGTGCCGGTTGGCCAGCGCCCCGAAGCCGGTGGAGATGCCATAGGCCGGGACCTCACTGTGGGCGAGGTCGTCGATGTGGGCCCGCACCTTGGCGACCGTGTCCAGCGCTTCCTGGGAGATGGTCACCCGCGCGTCGTGGCGGGCGACGGCGACGACGTCCTCGGGGGTGACGCCGCTGGAGCCGAGGGTGACGGTGAGTGGTTCGTGGGTCGTGAGAGTCATTTGTTACTTGCCTTCGTTCATGGGGATGCGGACGCCGCGTTCCTTGGCGACCTCGACGGCGCGGTCGTAGCCGGCGTCGGCGTGGCGGATGACGCCCATGCCGGGGTCGTTGGTGAGGAGACGCGCGAGCTTTTCCGCGGCGAGGTCGGTGCCGTCGGCGACGGAGACCTGGCCGGCGTGGATGGAGCGGCCGATGCCTACGCCGCCGCCGTGGTGGATGGAGACCCAGGTGGCGCCGGAGGCGGTGTTGAGCAGGGCGTTGAGCAGCGGCCAGTCGGCGATGGCGTCCGAGCCATCCTGCATTGCTTCGGTTTCGCGGTACGGGGAGGCGACGGAGCCGGAGTCGAGGTGGTCGCGGCCGATCACGATGGGGGCCTTGACCTTGCCTTCCTTGACGAGCTGGTTGAACAGCAGGCCGGCCTTGGCGCGTTCGCCGTAGCCCAGCCAGCAGATGCGGGCCGGCAGGCCCTCGAACTCGACCCGCTCCTGGGCGGCGTCGATCCAGCGGTGCAGGTGCTTGTTCTCCGGGAACAGTTCCTTGATGGCCTCATCCGTGACACGGATGTCCTCCGGGTCGCCGGAGAGCGCCACCCAGCGGAACGGGCCGAGGCCCTCGCAGAACAGCGGGCGGATGTAGGCCGGGACGAAGCCGGGGAACTCGAAGGCGCGGTTGTAGCCGCCCTTGCGGGCCTCGTCGCGGATGGAGTTGCCGTAGTCGAACACCTCGGCGCCGGCATCCTGGAACTCCACCATGGCCTGCACGTGCCTGGCCATCGAAGCCTGGGCCTTCTTGGTGAAGCCTTCCGGGTCCGCGGCGGCCTCGGTGTGCCATTCCTCCACCGTGATGCCTTCGGGCAGGTAGCTCAGCGGATCGTGCGCGGAGGTCTGGTCCGTAACGATGTCCACGGTGAGCTCGCCGGCGTTGTGGCGCCGCAGGATCTCCGGGAAGACCTCGGCGGCGTTGCCGACGTAGCCGACGGACCAGCCGCGGCGCTCTTCCTTGGCCTTGAGCACCTTGGCGATGGCGGCGTCGAGGTCGGTCTCCACCTCGTCGAGGTAGCGCTTGCCGGCGCGTCGGCGCAGGCGGGTTTCGTCGACGTCGACGATCAGGCAGGCGCCGTCGTTCAGGGTGACGGCGAGCGGCTGGGCGCCGCCCATGCCGCCGCAGCCGCCGGTGAGGGTCAGGGTGCCGGCGAGGGTGCCGTTCTCGTCCCCGGTGAGTTTGCGGGCGATGGCGGCGAAGGTTTCGAAGGTGCCCTGCAGGATGCCCTGCGTGCCGATGTAGATCCAGGACCCGGCCGTCATCTGGCCGTACATCATCAGGCCCTCGGCCTCGAGCCGGCGGAATTCGGGCCAGTTCGCCCAGTCGCCGACGAGGTTGGAGTTGGCCAGCAGCACGCGCGGCGCCCACTCATTGGTGCGGAAGACGCCGACCGGCTTGCCGGACTGAACCAGGAGGGTCTCGTCTTTCTCCATGGTCTCCAGGGTGCGGGTGATGGCGTCAAACGCGGCCCATGACCGGACGGCGCGGCCGGTGCCGCCGTAGACCACGAGGTCGTCGGGGCGCTCGGCGACCTCGGGGTCGAGGTTGTTCATGAGCATGCGCAGCGGGGCTTCCGTCTGCCAGCTCTTGGCGGTGAGCTCGGTGCCGCGGGCTGCTTTGACCGGGCGGGCACCGGTGGTGAAATCGGCGGGTGCCATGGGGGGCTCCTTCGTTGTTTCGGGTGGTTCGCGGGAAGAGGTTCTGTATCAACTAAAGCCTGTCCGCGGGTGCGGAAACAGGGCTTTCGGAAGGGTGCTGTCCGGGATTCCAGACGCGCTCCCCGTGCCCAACTGGCTGGCAGTTAACGTCGCGAAAAGCGCTTTTGGCGACGTTAACTGCGAGCTAGTTGGGCTGCGGTGCGGACTAGCCCGCGGGGCGGCCGTGGATGCGGACCGAGAGCTCGTCCGCCACCTTTCGGACGCGGGCTGCGAGGGCCGGCCACTGGTCCGCCGGGAGTTTGTCTTCGAGGAAGGTCACGGCGACCGCCGCCGTCGGCCATCCCACGTGGTCCGTCACCGCGGCGGCAATCGAGCCGAATCCGGGGGTCACCTCACCGTGTTCGGTGGCATAGCCCCGCTGCCGGACCTGGTCCAGGTGCGAGGACAGCGCCGAGTACTTCATGATGGCGCCCTCCACCTCGTGCCGGGCGGTGAAGGCAGCCGCGTTCGGATACAGCGCGCGGACCTGCGACTTGGGCAGCGCGGCAAGGATGGCGCGGCCGCTGGCCGTGAGGTGGCTGGGCAGCCGGACGCCGACGTCGGTCACCAGCGATGGCCGGTTTTTGGCGCGCTCCTCCACGATGTACAGCACGTCGCGGCCGTGGAGCACCGCCAAGTGCGCGCTTTCGCCGATGACGTCCACCAGGGAGGCGAGCATCGGCCGGCCGATCCGGGACAGCGGCTCCTGCCGCGAATACGCGGAACTGAGTTCGAAGGCGCTGATGCCCAGTCCGTACCGTTGCTCCTCATGCAGGTGCATCACGAAGCCGTTGGCCTCCATGACGCCGAGCAGGTGGTAGACGCTCGATCGCGGCAGGCCCAGCGCGGTGGCAATGTTCGACGCCGCCATGGGGCCGCGCTTGGAGGCCAGCAGTTTGAGGATGCGCAAGGTATTTTCCGCCGCCGGGACTTTCGATGTCACCTTTGTCGCCGGTTTTGACACCGGCTTGGACGCCGCTTTTGGCGCTGCCTGCGGGGGCGACTCGTTGTCCGCCATGTGTCCTCCATCGTTCGCAGCCGGACACCTGCAGGTGTCCGGTATCCCGTACTTAAGCGTCCTCCACGCCGGGACGCCCGGCGATGCCATCGAACCACACCGATGTCCGGGATACCAGACATTCTCCCTGCGGGTGAGCGGCCGGGGCTTCCGGCCCTATGCCGTGCCACCCGTCCGGTGCTTGGATGGAGGTCACGGACTGTTGCGGGAGGGCGCCATGCAGTGGATTGCCGGGCTGTTCCTGATCGCCCACGGACTGGTCCATCTCGCTATCTGGCTACCCAAGCCAGACCCGAAAGCACCTTTCGACGTCGGGCACTCCCCCATTGCCGGGAACGTCAGGCGCCTTGCGGTGGTGCTGGCTGTTGCCGCCACTGTTGTCCTGGCCGCGGGCGGCGTGGGGCTCATCGGAAACTCACCCTGGTGGGTCCCAGTCACTGTTTCGGGAGCAGCAATCTCGGCGGCACTGCTCTTACTGACCTTCAACAAGTGGTGGCTCATCGGACTCGGAATCAACGCCGCCATCATCGTGCTGAGCACGCAGCAACAAGGCTAGGAACAAGGCGGTAAGCACGCGGCCTTGACCAAACCACCGGCAGGGAAAATCGGCCTGGTGGCCGGGGCCAACCGCCGGGCCGGGTGCCGCCGCGCTGACGTCCGCGGCCTCATTAGCGGACCGAGTAGCTCTCTGAGGACAGAAAGAGCTCCCATTCCACGAACGGGTCTTCGGCATGTGGATAGTCTGCCGGTTCGAGATCGGGCAATGGGTCGTAGTCTACCGGCAAGTCACGGTCACTATCCGGCCCAGGATATGCGGGGAAGGGGTGGCCCGGACTGTTGTCGAACTCCTCGGGCGCGCCCGGCTCCGGGCTGTTAGCCAGGGCAACGGTCTCACTTGGCAAGCGGGGTGGCTCCCAGTCGGGTTGTTCGCTGGCGTAATGGCGGCCTGTGGGTGAAGTCCAGCCCGGCGGTTCATGGGTCCCGGCGTCGGAGGGTGCCCACCCGGTAGTGTGTTTGAGGCGGTGGTGTTTGCGGCACGGTTGGCCGAGATTGCTGATCCCTGTGGTCCCGCCGCGAGCCCAGGCGAGGAGGTGGTCCGCGTCATTGTCCAGCGACTGGTTGTTACAGCCGGGGAACGGACATTTCCCGTCCCTCAGCCGGAGCCACTGCCGCAACGTTTGGGGGATGCGGTAGCTGGTCCGTCCGATCTCCAACGGCGCACCATTCCGAGGGTCAGTCAGCACCCTCAGGAACGACGAAGCCCCCTCGGCGACAAGGGCTCGCCCCATGGACGGCGGGACCGGCCCGTACCCGTCCAGCATGGCAGCCTCCTCGCTCAAGCCCAGCAGCGAGAGCACCGGAACGGTAATGAGTACCTGCGCTGCAGGGGAAGGCACCTCTCCAGCCACTGTGCTGCCTTCAGTTTCGCGACCTGCAGTGAGAAGCCAAGTGGCTGCGACGTCGGCGCGGAGTTGGGTAAGGGTCCTGGCCTCGCCTGCTCCTTGGAGGGCCCGGGCGGCACTGGTGGTTCGGTCCCAGATCGCGGCGGCGGTGTCGGCGGGAAGGTACGCGGAGAGCCAGGCCATGCCGTCCCGGTCCGGGAGGTACTCGACCCGCCGGTCCCTGGCGCTCTTGGTGTGGCGTTCTTCGATGCTGACCGGGTGGTGGCGCTCCCGCCAGGTGCGGGCCTTGGCGCGGAAACGGGACGGGACGAGGTCCCCGGCCGGGCACCCGCGGGCGGGGTTTGGCGCGTCGGCGTCCAGGAAATGTGCCTCCAAACCAGCGGCTCCAGCCCGGTCGAGATTGGCGGCTTCGTCCACCATGACTCTGGCGTGCTGCCAGGAAATACTTCCGGCCTGCAGCGCGGACAGCGTCAGCGGCAAGGCAGTGGTCAGGGCGTGGGCCTCGGCCAGGAGGGCGCCGGCGGTGCGTTCGCTGACTGTCAGGACACACGCGACCTCGGCAGTTACGGCCATGTCCTGGACTGTGTGTTCCTGCGGGGACGCTGGCGGCGGCGCGATGGCTGCGGCTGTTTCAGCGTATCCGGCGGCGAGGTGCACCTTCAGGGCAGCGATTCCGGCTTCCATCCTGGCGAGCTCAGCCATTCCGTCCAGGCACGCATCCGCCCGGTCCCGAAGCGGATCACCGCTGGCGGAGCCCACGTCGTCAGTACCGCGGCGGAACATGGCAGCCAACGCAGCGACGGAAGCCCCGATCGCCTCCGTCGTCTCCACGACCACCTTGATATCCATACCCAAAGCATCGCAGGAGGCACCGACATTCTTTGATGGCACAGCAACGGCCCATAAGCGTCCGTTCGCACCGGCACCGGGGCCGCAACTGTCCGTTCGCGCTGGAGGGGAAAAGGCGGACGAGCAACGGACAGTCTGAAATGAAAGACACCAAACCCCCGTGAGGCTCATCACGTACGGCGCGGAAATGGTCTGCTGGATAGCGATCCCCCTCCCAATGACGAGAAGGTATTCGCATGCAACAAGCTCCAACAGCAGCCCAAACAGCAGAACAAACGGCTCCCGAAAACACCACCACGGCCTCCGACACCGCCGGAGGCACTGTCCGCGCCGCTGCAGGAACCGCCGTCGACGCCGTCCTGAACCGCGGACTCAACGTCCGCCACATCCGCTTCATGGCCTTGGGCTCGGCCATCGGCACGGGCCTGTTCTACGGCTCGGCCTCCGCCATTCAGAAAGCCGGACCGGCGGTCCTCCTGGCCTACATGATCGGCGGCGCCGCCGTGTTCATGGTGATGCGGGCGCTGGGCGAGATGGCCGTGCGGCACCCCGTTTCCGGCTCGTTCGGCCAATACGCCAGCCGCTACCTTGGCCCGCTCGCCGGGTTCGTGACCGGCTGGACGTACGTGTTCGAAATGGCGATTGTGGCCATCGCGGACGTCACGGCCTTCAGTATTTACATGGGTTTCTGGTTCCCGGACGTGGAGAGGTGGATCTGGGTCCTCGCCGTCATCTTCTTCCTGGCGGCCCTGAACCTGCTCAGTGTCAAGGTGTTCGGGGAGTTGGAGTTCTGGTTCTCGCTGATCAAGGTCGTGGCCATCATCGCCATGATCGCCGGCGGTGCAGCCATCATCATCTTCGGTTTCCAGGCCGGCGGGGCAACCGTCGTTCCGGGGATCGGCAACCTCGTGGAGCACGGGGGCTTGTTCCCCAACGGCTTCGAAGGACTCCTGGCCTCGTTCGCCGTCGTGATGTTCGCCTTTGGCGGGATCGAGACCATCGGCGTCACGGCAGGTGAAGCGGCCGACCCCAAGAAGGTCATTCCCAAGGCGGTCAACACCGTGCCCGTGCGCGTGCTGCTGTTCTACGTGCTGACCCTGGCAGTACTCATGAGCCTGTTCCCGTGGAACGAAGTGGGCACTAACGGCAGCCCGTTCGTCCAGATCTTCAGCGGCCTCGGCATTCCCGCCGCCCCGCACATCCTCAACGCGGTGGTGATCACCGCCGCGCTCTCGGCCATCAACAGCGACATATTCGGTGCGGGCCGCATCCTTTTCGGGCTGGCCCGGCAGGGCCATGCGCCCGCCAGCTTCGGCAAGGTTTCGCGCCACGGCGTGCCCTGGATGACGGTTGTGATGATGACCGTCGTCCTGCTGGCGGGTGTGGTCCTGAACGCCGTCATGCCGGAGGACGTGTTCTTGCTGATCGCCTCGATCGCCACGTTCGCTACCGTCTGGGTGTGGGTGATGATCCTTGCCTCCCATGTGGCCATGAAACGGGAGATCGCCCGCAAGGGGCTGCCGGCGTCGGAATTCCCGTCTCCGTGGTGGCCGGCAGCCTCCGTGATGACCATCGCATTCATGGCCCTGGTGATCGCGGTCCTGGGTGCGTTTGAAGATTCCCGGGTTGCCCTCTACGTAGGTGCCGTGTGGCTGGGCCTGCTGATGGTGGCCTACCGTGTGTGGGTCCGGGGCCATGGCCGCGCGCGGGCCGAGCTGGTGGATGAGACGGCGCCCCGCCTCGCAGAACCGGGCAAGTAGTCCATAAAAAATTCCGAGTGTTGGACGGTACAGAAGGGGTAGGAGTTACGCATGCGACGCGTGGGGTTTGGCCTTTAGGTTAGACAACAGGCGCAGGCCGGATAATTGAACTCTTTGCTGCAGCTTCCGGACCGCCTGCACGTTCTGCTGGTCGAGGCACTGCAAAGGAGTGGTTTCAATGAAGGATCTTCCAGCTTCCCGGCCTCGCCTCCCACGCGACAGGCGTCGCTTGATCTCCTGGCTCACCGACACTGCGGAGAAAGTGCGTACGGCCACTGTGCCGTTCAAGATCGGCGACGTCGTACTCGGGGACGACCCGTTCAACGGCCGCAGGCTCGGCGTGGTGTCGGTTATCCGCGGCTCGTCGCTAGGCCTGCGGACGGCGGCTGATGCCCACCCCGACCTGGTGCCCGAGGTGATCTACTACGACTACCGCCAGGTGAGGACGCCGGAATAGGCGACGCAGGAGGACGGACAGCGTCAGGACGACTGAGGGAACACGCCCGCAGCGGACAGCCCGGAGCGTGGTGCAGTTGCCACCTTGGCGCAGATCCAGCGGCCAAGTTCCGTTGCCCGCAACGGATCGATCGACGTCTCGAACCCTGCGCGTTCCAGCATCCAGGCCAGGTCTTCGGTGGAGATGTTTCCTGCGGCACCTGGCGCAAAAGGACAGCCGCCCAGGCCCCCTACCGCACTGTCGAATACTCCGACGCCGGCGGCCATTGCGGCGTACGTGTTGGCCAGCGCCGTGTGGCGCGTCTCGTGAAAATGCGCCCGCAGCGGCACCTCGGTCTCAGAGCGCAGCCCGGCGAATACGTCGCCTACCTGCCAAGGGACAGCGCAGCCGATCGTGTCCGCAAGGGCAATCTCGGCCAGCGTCCCACGCTGCAGGGCACCGCGGACGACGGCGAGGGTCTGTTCCTTGGGCACGTCACCCTGATAGGGACAGCCAAATGCGACGGCCGCCGTCACCGTGAGCGGAATCGAAGCCGTTGCGGCGATGGCGGAAACCTCCTCCAAGGCGTCGAGGGCGGCGGCGACGGTGGTGTTCTGGTTGGCAGCAGCGAAGGCGTCCGTCACCGGCAGCACATAGTTCATCTCGTCCACACCGGCGTCCGCGGCGCGGACCGCGCCGCGGGTATTCAGGACCAGCCCGATGAAGCTGGCGCCTGTATCCCTGGGCACCCCGGCCATGACCGCATCGGCATCCGCCATCTGCGGTACTTTCCTGGGGTTCACGAAACTGACGGCCTCAATCCTCCTGGCGCCCAGCGAAATCAGGTCACGGATGAGGCGCAGCTTGTCGTCGGTGCTGACGGGCACTTTCTCGTTCTGGAGTCCGTCCCGCGGACTGACATCCACGATTGAAACTGACCGTGAAGCTTGCATGTCATTCATCAGATGGTTCCCTCTTCTTTGGCGTCCTGTAGGTCCTTGTCAGAGAGTCCCAGCAGGCCCTCGTAAATGTCACGGTTGTGAGAGCCCGGCGTGAGGGGACCACTCCAGCCAATCGCCCCCGCGCTGCGCGTCAGCTTCGGAATAATTCCGGGTTGCACGACCGAGCCCAACTGCTCGTCCGGGACGTTTACCAACATTCCCCTGGCGCGAAGCTGCGGATCCTCGAAGATGTCCTCGATGCTGCTGACCGGGCTGTTAGGCACGGAGTGGCGGTCCAGGACCGAGATGAGTTCGTCGTGGTTGAAGCCGGCAGCCCACTCGGCAATGAGTGATTCCAGCTCTTCCTGGTGCGCACCCCGAGCTGAATGGTTGCTGTAGCGTGCGTCCGACGCCAGTTCGGAACGTCCCATGGCTGCAACCAACCTCACGAAGACGGAATCCTGGTTCGCGGCGATTACCACCCACTTTCCGTCGGCGGAACGGAAGATGTTTGACGGCGCGATCCCTTTCAACCCCGAACCGCTGGGACCGGGAACAACGCCAGATGCCGCGTAATCGGGCACCGCGCTTTCCAGGAGCGAAAAGCATGCTTCCACAAGGGACACGTCCACCACCTGGCCTGTTCCTCCCCTTGCGTCCCTCCAGTACAGGGCCAGCAATATTCCCTGCAGCGCATAGAGCGACGCCAGGCTGTCCCCCAGCGAGATGCCGGTACGCGGCGGCGCCTGGTCAGGATATCCGTTGAGATACCTCAGTCCTCCCCTCGCCTCGGCAACGGAGGCGTAGCCCGGCTTGTGCGCTTCAGGCCCCGTCTGGCCGTAGCCGGACACCCGGGCAATGATGAGACCCGGGTTGACCCGCCAGAGCTCCTCGGGGGAAAGACCTAGTTTTTCCAGCGTGCCCGGGCGGAAGTTCTCCAGAATGACGTCTGCTTCCTCGCACAGTTCAAGGAAGAGCTCGCGTCCGCGAGGGGATTTTAGGTCCAGCGTGACGCATTTCTTGCCGCGGGACTGCACGGACCACCACAGCGTGTGGCCCTCCACGCGCGCCCGGCCCCATTCCCGCATCGGGTCCGGACGGTTGGGCGATTCGATCTTGATGACTTCCGCGCCGAAGTCGGCAAGCTGTCGTCCCGCGAACGGACCAGCAATGAGGGATCCCAGCTCCAGGACTCGCACCCCGGCCAGAGGCCCTTCCCCCTGCCTCGCATCGGGAACGGACACAGCGGTTGACGTGTGGTCTTGCGGGGGCGTCTCGGAAACCTTCACCATCTTTGGACTCCTGTTCTGCGGGCGCCGGAAAATCCACGGCAACCGTCACGGATTCGGTTAGCGGGAAGCCTAATGAGGCACTTTTCCCGGGCGCCAGACTATTTCATATTGTGGACCTAAATTCACGATGTGGGTAGACCCTCTGGCGGAATCGTTCCCCCGATGACCCTTGTTGCCTCTTCCGCCGCCGCGAGGACGGGCTCGAGCCACGAAGCGCACACGTCGAACGGCATCCTCATGGCCGGACCCATCACGGTCAGGGCGCCGTACAGCTCCGCTTGCGGCCCGAAGATCGGAGCCGAGATTCCGCTCGCACCCGAGACCCGCTCACCCGTTGTGATGGCGAATCCGTCCGCCCGGGTTTTCGCCACCGCGGCCTCCAGGCTCGTGGCATCCGTGATGGTCTGGTCCGTCAGCGAATGCAGCCCGGATCGATAAACCTGTTCGGCCACATCCGGATTCCAGGCCAGAAGCACGCGGCCGGCGGCACCTACGTGGAGTGGCATGATCTCGCCCACCTGCACCACCCTCCTGAGCATCCGCCTGGTTTCGGCGAGCGCGATGCAAACCCGCTTCCCTTGGGATTCCCGGAAGATGCAGGCCGTTTCACCGAGTTCATCCCGCAGCCTTCGCAGCACGGGAGTGAGCAACTCCAGGAAGTCCAGGCCCTGGGTGGCCGGCGCAGCCCAGTGGGCCATCCGAACCCCGACGCGGAACCGGTCTCCGCTCCGGTCCAGGATTCCCTCCTGGACCATGTTCGCGACGAGGCGCTGGACCGTGGAGTGGGGCATTCCCGTGGCCGCCCGGATTCCGGCCAGGGAAAGCTCCGGCTGGGCGAGGGAAAAAGCATCAAGGATGGCGGTGATCTTTCGGAGAACCAGCAAAGGCGTGACCGATGATTCGTTGGG
Organism: Arthrobacter sp. NPDC058288; assembly: GCF_042880995.1. Taxonomy (NCBI): domain Bacteria; kingdom Bacillati; phylum Actinomycetota; class Actinomycetes; order Micrococcales; family Micrococcaceae; genus Arthrobacter; species Arthrobacter sp. NPDC058288. The sequence continues at coordinate 146,270 of NZ_JBHVYH010000006.1, read as the reverse complement.
GCTCATGGACAAAGTGTATGAGCCCCGTCCATGGGCGCAGGCGTTGCCGGCAGCGGCCGCCAAAGTTTCGCCCGGGTCGTTGAGTGTGATGCAGGTTACTGCTAGCATCGGGTCCACATCCTGATGGTGAACCCACGATGTGGAAAACGGCGTCCAATTCGTCACAGCCGACGAAGCGGGCACGCGGGCGACGCACACCGTTCGTCCTACCCAGAATCAGCAGCTACAACAATCGGCCAGCGCGGGCCGGGAAGAGTGCAATGATGCCAGCTGCACAGGCAGACAGATCCAGGTACGCGGTGGAGCTCGCCGGGTGCACCAGACAATTCCCCACGCCCGGGGGCGAAACCTACTTTGCCGTCCGGGATATCAACCTCCAAGTGGAGCCCGGCAGGTTTGTCTCGATCGTGGGTCCAACCGGTTCCGGCAAGTCCACCATCCTCAACATGGCGGCGGGACTCTTGAACCCAAGCGCTGGCGAAGTGAGGAGCTTTGGCGAACCCGTAAACGGCGTCAACCGACGTGCTTCCTACATGTTCCAGCAGGACCCGCTCCTGCCGTGGAAGACGGTGATCGACAACGTGAGCCTCGGCCTGACAATGGCCGGGGTATCGAAGTCGGAAGCCCATGCGGAGGCACGGCGCTGGCTGGAGAAGGTTGGACTCAAGAACTTCGCTGACCGTTACCCGCACCAGCTCAGCGGCGGCATGCGCAAACGCACTGCCATCGCCCAGGCCTGGATCGTCAACCCGGACGTCCTGCTGATGGACGAACCGTTTTCCGCACTCGATGTGCAGACCCGGCAAATCATGGAGAACGAACTGCTTCAGCTGTGGCAGGAATCGGGCAAGGCGGTTGTCTTCATCACCCATGACCTGGACGAAGCCATCGCGCTCTCCGATGAGGTCGTGATCCTGGGCGCCGGCCCCGGGAGCACGGTCGTGGGAAGCTACGAAATCGACATTCCGCGTCCGCGCGACCTGCTCGATATTCGCGACGACCCCCAGTTCGTAGCGCTGCACCGTGAGATCTGGGGCAGGTTGAAGATCGAAGTTTCGAAGACCTACGAGACGGCAATGGCGGAAGAAGGCGAAGTCGCATGACTATCGTTGGATCAAAGAAGAACGGACTCTCCGCGGCACTGGAACCCGGCACGCGCCGCCGGGCGGGCCGGACTGAGATGCCCCCGCTGGCGATGCGAAGCACCCAGCTCCTCCTCACGATCGCGGTTCTCGGCGCATGGGAGCTTTCCGTGCGAACCGGAATCGTAGACGAGTTTTTCTTTCCGCTCCCCTCGGATATCTTCCAGACCGTCTGGATCTGGGTGTCGTCCGGATTCGTCTTCCCCCACCTGTGGATCACCATGCAGGAGGCCATACTCGCCTTCATCGTGGGCGCCGCCGCCGGGCTTCTCCTCGGCTTCGTCCTGGCCCGCGTCCGTTTCCTCGAGCGCCTGCTGGACCCGTTCCTGCAAATGTTCAACGCCCTTCCCCGCGTTGTCCTGGCCCCGATCTTCCTGCTCTGGTTCGGCCTGGGCATCTGGTCCAAGGTGGCGTTCGGTTTCACCCTGGTTTTCTTTATTGTCTTCTTCAACACCCTTGAGGGCGTGAAGAGCGTTGACCGCGTCCTCGTTGATAACGCCCGGATGCTTGGCGCTTCCGAAAAGCAGCTCCTGCGCCACGTGTTCATTCCAAGCGCCCTCACCTGGATTTTCTCCAGCCTCCACATCAGCGTGGGCTTCGCCATCACGGGCGCCGTGGTGGGCGAATACCTCGGCGCTTCCGCCGGGGTCGGCTACGCGATCGCCCAAGCGCAGGGCGTCTTCGATACCAAGGGCGTCTTCGCCGGAATGTTCATCCTGATGATCGTGGTCCTCATTATCGACCTGCTCGTCAACCGCTTGGAACGGCACCTGCTCCGGTGGCGCCCTGTTCAGTCGTCCTAGGCGCTCAAAACACACCACTATCACTGTCACGAAGGGACACTCGATGATTCGAAATGAAAACCGGCAAAGGCGCCGGAGCATCATCCGGCCACTGGCCATCGCTGCAGCCGCAGTCCTGGCCCTCTCAGCCTGCGGCACGCCGTCCGCTGCGCCTCCCGGACAGACCGGAACGGGAGGCGCAGCCAACGGCGCGGCCGGAGGCACGAAGGTGATTGTCGGCGTCGGAGGCCAGACGCTCCTGACGTACCTTCCGACGACCCTCGCGCAGGAGCTGGGCTATTACCAGGAGGAAGGCGTGAACGTCGAACTCCAGGACTTGCAGGGCGGATCGAAGGCATTGACTGCCATGATCGGCGGCAGCACGCAGGTGACCAGCGGGTACTACGAGCACACCATCCAGATGCAGGCGAAAAACCAGAAGGTCAAGGCCTTCGTGGACATGGGCCGGTCCTCCGGGCTGGCGTTGCTGGTTGCACCGAAGAACGAAGGCAAGATCAAGACCATCGCCGACCTCAAGGGCAAGAATGTGGGCGTCACGTCGCCCGGGTCCTCCACGGACATGTTCATCAAGTTCCTGCTCGCCAAGAACGGCATGCAGCAGACGGACGCCTCCGTCTCCGCAATCGGCGCCGGATCCTCGGCCGTTGCGGCGATGGAACAGGGCCAGGTGGATGCGGCGGTGATGCTCGAACCCGACGTCTCCGTGCTCACCAAGCGGATCGGACATGATCCCGTGTTGCTGGAAGACGTCCGGACCACCGAGGGGCTCAAGGAAGTGTTCGACGCCGACGCCTGGCCGTCAGCGAGCCTCTACGCCAAGGCTGACTGGCTGGACCAGAACAAGGAGACGGCCGGCAAACTCGCCAAGGCAATTAAGCGCACTCTCGAGTTCATCGACGAACATTCGGGCGAAGAGATCGCTGCGAAAATGCCGGAAAAATTCGCGGGCGGTGACAAGGCCTTGTACGCGAAGGTGATCGAGGAGCTCAAGAAGACTCTCAGCAAGGACGGCGCGTTCACCGAGGACGGCGTGCAGGCGGTGCTGAAGACCCAGCGCGTGGCCAACCCTGAGGTTGGGGACAAGGACATTCAGCTCGCAGACACCTACACGAACGAGTTTGTGAAGTAGGACCGAAAAACAGGGACCGGCCATCCGTAACGGATGACCGGTCCCTGTTTGCTCCTGAGCGCCAGGCTGGAAGACGTCAAGCGTCCGGTTCGTCCCGCCGTCGAAAATGGCCCGGCCACTCGGACCTGCGGATTCGGCCGAGTTCCTCAACCGGACCGAGGTGCCCCCATTCATCCCGCCCGAGCCGCGCCAGCGGTTCGAGAAGGTCGATCCGGGGGTGGCTGCCGTCAAGAACGTCCGCGGAAATGGCGGCATGGGTGACCACCCCGAACACCAGGACGCAATCCCCCATTTCCAGAGTTGAATGCAGCCGGCACTCCAGTGCCACGGGGGACTCCGCTACCCGGGGAACCGTCACGGTCAGGCCCGGCTCGCGAGTCAGGCCAGCAGCGTCGAACTCGCTGACATCCGGCGGGAAGCTGGTGCCCGTTGCATTGACCTCGGCCATGAGGTCGGCGGGTGCAAGGTTCACCACGAACTCCCGGCGGTCAATGATGTTCCGCAACGAGTCCTTCCTCCCCACCGACGTGAACTGGATGATCGGCGGGCTCACGGAAGCCACAGTGAAGAAGGAGTGGGGGGCGAGGTTGTCCACACCAGCGGCGGACGTGCTGGACACCCAGGCGATGGGGCGGGGAACAACCACGGCCGTCAGCAGCCGGTAGAAGTCACCGGCCGGCATCTCCCCGGGATTAAAATCCTTGCGCATTGTTCCAGCCTAACCGGGCCCCTTCACGCACTCGTTTCGCGGACTGCCCGCAACCGGACGCGTGACCACCCCTTACCGCGCCGACCATCCGCCGTCCATGGTGTAGCTGGCGCCGGTGACCATGCCGGCGTCGTTGGAGGCGAGCCAGGCGACCAGCGAGGCGACTTCCTCCGGCTCCACCAGGCGTTTGATGGCGGACTCCGTGAGCATGATCTTGGCCAGGACTTCGGATTCGGGGATGCCGTGGACCTTGGCCTGGTCGGCGATCTGCGACTCCACCAGCGGCGTGCGCACGTACCCGGGGTTGATGCAGTTGGACGTGACCCCGTGAGCCCCGCCCTCAAGCGCCGTCACCTTGCTGAGCCCTTCCAGGCCATGCTTGGCGGAAACGTAGGCGCTCTTGAACGGGGAGGCCCGGATCCCGTGCACCGACGAAAGGTTGATGATCCGGCCGAAGTTATTCGCATACATGTGTGGCAACGCCGCCCGGATCAGCAGGAACGGCGCCTCCAGCATGAGGGTGATGAGCCGGCGGAAATCGGCCGGGTCGAAGTCCTCGATAGGGCTGATGCGCTGGATTCCGGCGTTGTTGACCAGGATGTCGCAGTCCAGGCTGGCCGTTGCCAGGGCATCCACGTCCAGCAGGTCCACCGCCCAGACAGTACCGCCCACTTCGTCTGCGAGCGCTGCCGCGGCGGCCTCGTCGACGTCGGCGATCACCACTTTGGCGCCGCGTGCGGCGAGGGCCCGCACACTGGCTGCGCCGATGCCGCCGGCTCCTCCGGTGACCAGTGCCTTGCGGCCGTTCAGCGTGTTTTCCATAACCAGCCTTCCTGTTCAAATGTTTCAACGAGCCGGCCGGCTCCAGCAAGGCTGGAGCCGGCCACAATCCAGCAGCTCAGCGCGTGGCTGCTACCGCCAGGCCTTCGCGCTCGGCGTCGGCCCTGTCCACGTCCTCGAGGGCAATGCCCTTGGTTTCCTTGAGGCTCAACACTGCCACCGTGGTGACGGCACACGCCACCACCAGGTAGATGGCCGTGGGGACCCACGATCCGGTGTCCTTGAGCCACTGCGTGGCCAGGAGCGGCGCCAGCGAACCGGCGAAGATCGAGGTGACCTGCGAGCCCAGCGACACACCGGCGTAACGCATCCTGGTGGGGAAGAGCTCCGCCATGAGGGCGGGCTGGCCCGCGTACATGAACGCGTGCAGGCACAGGCCGATCGTCACTGCCAGGACGATGACCACGGCGTTCTTGGTGTCGAACATGGGGAAGGCGAAGAACGGCCAGGTGGCGCCGGTGATGGCACCCACCAGGTACACGGGCTTCCGGCCCCAGCTATCCACAAGCCGTCCCACCTGCGGGATGACCAGGAAGTGGATGAGGTGGGCGATCAGCAGCGCCAGCAGGAGCGAGGACGTGTCGTACTTGTGGACGCTCTTGAGGTACACAATCGCGAAGCTGACCACGAGGTAGTACATGATGTTTTCCGCGAACCGCAGGCCCATTGCCTGCAGGATGCCCTTGGGGTACTTGCGGATGACCTCGCCGACGCCGTAGCTGACGGCCTGCTCCTGCTCCAGTTGGGCTTTCGCTTCCAGGAAGATCGGCGACTCGGAGACGTTCGTGCGGATGTAGTAGCCCACGAATACGATCACGGCGGAGAGCCAGAACGCCACGCGCCAGCCCCAGCCAAGGAAGTCCGCGCTGCTCAGCACGTTGGACATGATGAACAGGACCAGGGTGGCAAGCAGGTTGCCTACCGGAACGGCGGACTGGGGCCAGCTGGACCAGAAACCGCGGGACTTGTTAGGGCTATGCTCGGCCACGAGCAGCACGGCGCCACCCCATTCGCCGCCCAGCGCGAAGCCCTGGATGAAGCGCAGGAATACCAGGAGTGCCGGTGCGAGGTAGCCGATCTCGGCGAAGCCGGGGAGGCAGCCCATCAGGAAGGTGGACACACCGATGATCACGATGGTGAGCTGAAGGGTGGGCTTGCGGCCCAGCTTGTCGCCGATCTGGCCGAAGACGATGCCGCCGAGCGGGCGGGCCACGAAGCCGACCGCGTAGGTGATGAAAGCCTGGATGATGCCGTCCAGCTCATTGCCGGTGGCGGGGAAGAAGTACTTGCCGAACACCAGGGTTGCTGCGGTGGCGTAGAGGAAGAATTCGTACCATTCCACTACGGTGCCAACCATGGAGGCTGCGACGATTTTTTTGAGGCCGGCGCCCTTTGGGGCAGAAGCGGCCGGTGTTGCAGAGCGTTGTTCTACGCTCATCTTGGTTCTCCTTAGTGTCCACGATGACACGCGCTGTGATCCACAGCACTGAATGGGCTCAGATGAGTATTGCCGCAGAAACTTCGCGGTTCAATGGCCAAACCAGCACTCCTTGTGTGCAGAATTGCAGATATGGAAGCTAATCCCGACGATCTCCTCGTCCTGTTGGCCGTCTCGCGGTCAGCCAAATTCACGACGGCGGCGCAGGCCCTGGGCCTGAACCACACCACCGTGTCACGCCGGATAGCGGCACTGGAGAAAACGCTGGGCGGCCGCGTCCTCTCCCGCGCCGCCGGCGCCTGGGAACTCACGGAACTCGGCGCCGAGGCCGTGCTGGTGGCCGAGCAGGTGGAAAAAGCCGTGCGCAGCCTGGGGAAGCCCGGCCAGGCACCGGACCCCATCACGGGAGTTGTCCGCATGACGGCAACGGACGGCTTCAGCGCCTACATCGCCGCGCCGGCGGTGGCGAAGCTGCGGCGCAAGCATCCGGGACTCAGTGTGGAGATCGTGACCGTCACACGCCGGGCCCTGCAGCAGCGCTCCGGGCTGGACATCGAGGTGGTGGTGGGAGAGCCCCAAGTGCACCGCGCCGAGGCCTTCAAACTGGGTGAATACGTGCTGGGCATGTACGCCTCGCGGGCCTACCTTTCCGAAAACGGGACACCCGCAACGGTGGAGGAACTGACGGAACATCCGCTGGTGTATTTCGTGGACTCCATGCTTCAGGTGGACGACCTCGACGCCCCGCGCAGGCTCGTCCCTGCCATGAAGGACGGACTGAGCTCCACCAACGTGTTTGTCCATGTGGAAGCGACCCGCGCCGGTGCCGGAATCGGCTTCCTGCCCTGCTTCATGGGCGACCTGCACCAGGACCTGGTCCGGCTGCTTCCGGACGCGTTCTCCGAACGGCTCCCCTATTGGATGGTGCTGCGGCCCGACTCCATGCGGCGGCCGGCTGTGGCCGCACTGGTGCAGGCGCTGCGGGACCAGACAGTGGAGCACCGGGAGCACCTGCTGGGCAGCAGTTGAGGGCTATGTTCAGGACCCCCGGCACAGCGTAGTGTCAGAAGTAGGGGATGTCGGAGCACCTTCGCTGGTGTGAGTGCGTCGAATCTGTGGATGTTCACCACCGTGGCTGCGGGCGCTCAAGAGTCCGCCGCTCTCGCCCGGACCCGAGGGCCCGGCTTTTCAGGGATCGAGGCCGTCATGGCTCCCGGCATAGGTAACTATCCCAGTCCTGAGCAACTCCAGGACCTGCTGTTGGAAAGCCCGGGATTCACGGAGTTCCTCCTGGGCCTGACCACTATTTCCGCCTCCCGCCTGGGCGGGCGCCACCCGATGCTGTGCGCCATCACGGTTGAGCGCGACGGCAGCCCGGCAACGGTGGCCAGCAGCGACAACGAGGCGCTGCGGATGGACGAAAAACAGTACGCTTTCGACGACGGCCCGTGCCTGACAGCCCTCCGGCAACAGCACACGGTGCTCGTCCCGGACCTCGGGAAGGACAGCCGCTGGGAGCACTATGCCGGTGCCGTTTCGGGAGAGGGCATCCGTTCCGTCCTGGCGGTCCCCATTCGCACCGACCCCGGCGCCGCTGCTGCCCTAAACTGCTATGCCCGGAACACCGACGCCTTCGATGCTGCCACCATCGCCGCCGTCGAGGAGCACACGGACTCCATTTCCCGGATCCTGCGCCTGGCACTCCGTGTCCATCAGCCGGAGATCTATCCCGAACACATCCGGTCAGCGCTCAAATCGCGGGCTGTCATCGACGCGGCCGTTTCGCTGGTCATGCTCCAGAACCGCAGCAGCAGGGACCAGGCGATGGAACTCCTGCACCTGGCGGCGCAGGCCAGCGACAGCAAACTTCACACCATCGCCGCGGACATCCTCTCCGGCACGGAACTTCCCGGCGGGGGCACAACTCCCGATGGGGGCTGACGCCGGCCGGGATCATGCCGGAGGAATGAAGGAAGCCCCCGCGCGAGTCAGGGGACTCAAGCGCGGAGGCTTCCTGCCCTCCGGTCTTGGGGGAAAGCGGAGAGCTTCCACAAACTTACAACGCCGGCAGGGCCCAAAAGCCAAAAATGGCCGCTAAAGCCGATTCTTGAGGCAACTTTGCGCTTGCCGCGAGTTTTGTTGCACCGGGCTTGCGCCTTTGTTGCGGAGAAGGTGCCGGATGTCCTAATGCGCGGATCCGGCTTCTAGTCCGGCGCCGCGGGCACCGGCGGTGCCGGAGCCCGTGCCGGCGCCGGCGCCGGATCGTGGCGGACGGCTGCGCCCGCGGCAAAAGCACGAACCTTGGCGTCGTCCCAGATGTGGGCCGGGACGCCGCCGCCCAGGAGCCTGCGGGCCAGCCGGGGGTCGTCGTCGAACGGCTGGTCGCTTCCGGCCATCACCATGTTGCCGTACCGGCGGCCCTTGAGCATGGCGGGGTCGGCGATGATCAGGGTGTGCTCGAAGACGGCTGCGATGCTGGCGGCGTCCTCGCGGGCGTTCTTCAGGTCCGGAGCGTCCCCGGAATTCACCACGTAGATCCCGCCCGGGGCCAGCACGCGCCTGGCATGCTCGTTGAACTCGGCTGTGGTCAGCGGCCGCGGAGTGAGCGCACCGGCAAATACATCGCGGATGATCACGTCCCGGGTCTGGGGCGTGAGCGACTCGGTGACCTCACGCGCTTCGCCCACACGCAGCCGCAGCAGCGGGGCCTTAGGCAGGTCGAACCAGCCGCGGACGTACTCCGCCAGCTTGCCGTCCAGCTCCACTACCACCTGGCGGGCTTCGGGGTACGCGGCGTGGAAGTAACGCGCCAGCGAGCACGCACCTCCGCCCAGGTGAAGGGCCCGCAGCTTGGGCCTGCCCTCCCGGGGCCACCGGGATTCCACCAGCGCAGACATCCAGCGCATGTATTCAAAGTCCAGAAAGAGCGGGTCCGCCAGGTCGATGTGCGAGCTCATGACGCCGTTGATGCGCAGAAGCCAGCCGTTCGAATTGTCCTGGTCCGCGATCAGCTCGCAGTCCCCGGTGTCGATGTAGTACACGCCCTCAACCGGACCGTCCGGGCGGGTTCCCTTGGGCACTTCCACCACTCCCGGCGTCGAACGTTCAGCGTTCCTGCCGGCAGACCGGCCCTTACGTGCCATCTAGCCGGCCACCGTGTTGCTCATCCCTCAACCCTAGTTGACCGGCGCCTCGCCCACGGCGGCACCCTCGCCGCTGCGGATCCGCTGCACGACGCCGGTAGTCGACTGGTCCGGGACGTAGTCCAGGATGGTCACCTCACCGCCAAATCGTTCCACCGTTTCGGTTTCCGCCAGCATCTCCGGTGTGTAATCCCCGCCCTTGGCGTAGATTTCCGGCCGGATCTTCTCGATCAGCGGGATGGGAGTGGGTGTGTCGAAGACGGTTACGTAATCCACGCAGCTGAGTGCCGCGATCACTGCTGCGCGATCGGCCACGGAGTTGATGGGCCGGTCCGGCCCTTTCAGCTGGCGCACTGATTCGTCGGTGTTCAGTGCGACCACCAGGATGTCGCCGAGCTGCTTGGCCTGGTTGAGGTAGCGGGTGTGGCCGCGGTGCAGCACGTCGAAGCAGCCGTTGGTGAGCACGATCCGGCGCCCTTCGGCCCGGTCGCCCTCGATGTGCCGGGCCAGTTCGTCGGCGCTGAGTGCAGTGTCGGCGAAACTTGCCAGGTAACGGGTGAGGTCCTCCGAGCTGCAGACGGACGTCCCCGGGTGGTGGACCACAACGTCCGCGGCGGCCTGGGCATAGTCCACGCTGGTGGTCAGGGGCAGGCCGGACGCCCGGGCAAGCGTCAGGGCGGCAACGAAGGTGTCCCCCGCGCCGGAGGCCTGCTTCTCCTTGGCCGGCCTGGCCCAGGTGCGGTGGACATCGCCGCCGGCGGGCAGCAGCAGCGTGCCGTCCCGATCCAGGGTGACCACCACCGCCCGTGCCCCGGCGGCTCCGGCCAGCTCGTCGCGGCGGGCTGCCAGGAAGGCCGCACGGTCCGCCCCTGCGGGCAGCGTAACGCCCAGCATACCGGCGGCCTCCAGCGCATTCGGCGTAGCCACATCCGGCTGCAGCACAGCCCACGGACGGGGATCATGGGCATCAACCACCGTCAGCGGGGGGCCGGGCCGGCCCTTCAGCTCAGCCACCAGGGCTGCCCGGACCGGACCGGTCAGGGCGCCCAGTCCGTAATCGCACACCACCACGGCGTCCTGCCCCTGCAGGGCGGAGGGGAGCGTGAGGGCCAGGGCGGCGAGCGCGTCCTGCGGAACGCGCTGCGCGGCGTCGTCGAACCGCAACAGGACCTGGCCGGCGCTGCTGATCCGTGTCTTGGTGGTGGTGACCATCCCGGGATGTTCGTGGAGGTGGCTGACGTTGACGCCGGCGGCACGGAGCCGACGGCGCAACTCCAGGCCGGCGTCGTCGCAACCCACCACACCGGCCATGTGGACGCGTGCGCCAAGGGCCGCCAGGTTCATGGCGGTATTGGCGGCGCCGCCCGGCGCGAAGGCACGCCGGCTGATGTCCACCACAGGGGCCGGCGCCTCCCGGCAAAGCCGTGCGATCGACCCGTTCCACCAGCCATCCAGCATGACGTCTCCGACCACCGTCACGGACGGCCCAAGACCGGCCAGCCGACCCGGTAGCCAGTCCGCCAGGGCGCGTTGCCCGGCCAGGCCGGCGGGGACGCCGTCCGCTGCGGGAGGCTCACCGGCCATGCCGGGCGAAACCCCGTTCACGGCCGGCCGCTTTCGCCGCCGCTGGGCGGCGCCGCCACGTGCACCACTTTGACCCGCGTGAACTCGTCCAGAAGCTCGGGCCCGTAGCCAAACCCCTGGCCGCTGTCACCGCGCGGCTGGGCAGCCCCGCCCGGTGCGCCGCCGAACACGGCATTGACCTTCACCGTCCCCACGGGCAGGGCCGCGATGGCCTCCTGCGCGTGGGCGATCCTCCCGGTCAGGACTGTCGCTGCGAGGCCGTAGCGTCCTTCGGCGGCCAGCCGGAGGCCCTCGTCGAAACTGTCCACCACCTGCACGGGTGCCACGGGGCCAAACGTTTCCTCCGCCATGACGTCCATGTCCGCAGTGCAGTCCACCAGGACGGTGGCCGGATAGTAGGCTCCCGGTCCCGCCAGAACGAATCCGCCTTCCACCGCACGGGCGCCCGCCTGGATCGCATTCTCCACCTGGCGGTGGACCGCGTCCCGCAGGCGGACGTCAACCAGGGGCGCCAGGCTGCCGTCCCGGTTGCGCCGGCGGGCTGCCTGTTCCAGTGCCTCGCAAAAAGGCCCGGCGACCGCCCGGTGCACGTAGATCCGCTCCACGGCCGTGCAAATCTGGCCGCTGTTGCTGAACGCGCCGATAGCCGCCTGTTCCGCCGCCCAGGCAGGGTCGACGTCGTCATCCACCAGAAGCGGATCGTTGCCGCCGTTTTCCCGGATGACGTGCGCCCCCGTCAGGTTGGAGGCCCTTGCGATCCGGGCGCCCGCGGCGCTTGAGCCAACGTGCGCCACCACGTCCACGCCGGACTGTTCGGTCAGTAAGGCGCCGACACCGGACCCGCCGGTCAGCGAAATCAGAACGTCAAGCGGGAAGGCAGCCGACAGGACGTCCCCGAGCATGGCACCCAGGTGGGGGCACCGCTCGCTGGGCTTGTGCACCACGGTGTTTCCGGTGACCAGGGCCGCGCCGATGAGGCCACAGGACACGGCAACGGGGTCATTCCACGGGGTGAGCACCACCGCCACCCCGCGGGGCTCGGCCACCGTGTAATCCGACGCCAACGGGTTGCCCCTAAGGCTGTGCCCGCGATGGACGGGACCTAGTTCCGCATACTGTTCCAGGGTGGCGATGCCCGCCTCAATCCCGGCCAGGGCCTCGTCCACGGGGCGTCCGGTCTCGCGGTTGTTCATCTGCGCGACTGCCGGTGCTGCCTCGGCCAGGGCACGCGCGGCTGCCCGCAGGCAGGAACCCCGTTCGGCCGGAGGTGTTCGGGCCCAGTCGTGAAGGGCCGCGCGCGAGGCATTGACCGCCCGCCGGACGTGCAGGGGCTCAGCTTCAGACATTGCCCCCACTTCCTCGCCCGTGCGGGGATCCCGGATCACTATCAGTTCTTTGGCGCCGTGGTGGATGCGCTGGACAATCGCGGACATGGAGCTCCTTCCAAAGAGACGGCCGCGGCACTCTTCCGGGCGCCTGCGAGGCTGGCCCGGCTAGGTGAACGGGCACCCTGTCACCGGTCCCGTACCCCGGCTCAATGCCGTTTACACCCTTCCGGCTCCGCAAATTTGGCCATCGGATGCCGCGGCCGGCGGGGCGTGCTGCGGCGATAGCCACGCGCCGCAATCCGAACTATGGTGGCCCCACACAGGAGGGCCACGCCGGCCCGGAGCGGCAGGAGGGAAGACGGTATGGGTGAACCCAATGCCGACGATGCGCCCAGACGGGGTGTGGGCACCATCCTCGGCGCTTTCCAGGACGTCACCCGTATTGCCGTGCTGCGCGGCGGCGGCCTCGGGGACCTGCTGTTCGCCCTCCCCGCGGTTTCCGCGCTCAAAGCTGCCTACCCGGGTTCCAGGGTGACGGTCCTGGGGACGCCGCTGCATTCCGCACTGGTGCAGGGAACCGCCGGGCCCGTGGACGGCGTCCGCATCGTGCCCTTCGCGGAAGGCGTCCGCCCCGGGGAAGAGGATCCGGCCGCACTGGACGCCTTCTTCGCGGATATGCAGCGGGAGCGGTTCGACCTGGCGCTCCAGCTGCACGGCGGAGGCCGGTACTCCAACCCGTTCCTCCTGCGACTGGGGGCCCGCCACACTGTGGGCACGCAAACTCCCGACGCCGTTCCGCTGGAGCGCAACCTGCCCTACGCGTACTACCAGCACGAACCGCTGCGGGCACTGGAAGTGGCGGGACTCGCCGGCGCACCGCCGGTGGAGCTGGAGGCAAGTCTCCGGCCCCGGCCGCAGTTCGCCGCACGGGCCGCTGCACTGTTGGATGGTGCGCTGGTGCATGGTGAACTGCCGGACGGCGTGGCAACCGGCGGGGCCGGGCGGGCCGGGCGGAAGACGAGGCCCGTCGTCGTCATCCATCCCGGGGCAACCGATCCGCGGCGGCGCTGGCCCGCCGCCCGTTTCGCTGACGTGGCAGCCGCCTGCGCCGCCGACGGCTGCCGGGTGCTGGTGGCGGGTGACTCCAGTGAGCGGCACCTGGCAGCCGAGATCGCGGCCCGTTCCGGTTCAGCCCTGGTCCGGTCGATTGCCGGCGAGGCGGACCTTGGCACCCTGGCAGCGCTGCTGTCGCGCTGTGACGTCATGGTGGCCAATGACAGCGGCCCCCGCCACCTGGCGCAGGCCCTCGGAACGCCTACGATAGGGATCTACTGGGCGGGGAACCTGATCAACGCCGGGCCCCTGGGCAGGGGACTGCACCGAGTGCACCTCTCCTGGCTGACGCACTGCCCGGAATGCGGGGCGGACATCACACAGGTGGGCTGGACGGCCCCGCGCTGCGCCCATGACAGTTCACTGGTGGCCGGCGTCCGGGCCGAGGACGTCTACGCGGACGTGCGAATGCTCAGGGCCACGAGCCCTCGTCTTCGTGGCAGATCAACATCTCCCTGACCTCGCATCCCCTCGGCTGGGACAACGCGAAAAGGATCGCCTGGGCCACATTGGCGGGATCGTTCAAGCGGGAGTCGTCCTGGGGCTTGTACTTTTCCGCCCGATCGTCGAAAAACCGGGTCTTCATGCCGCCGGGGATCATCGTGGTCACGCCGATCTCACCCCCGGTTTCGGCGGCCAGCGCGTGGCTGAAGCCCACCACCCCGAACTTTGAGGCGCAATACGCCGATGCCTCCGGGAGCGCCCTCTTGCCCAGGGTTGACGCCACGGTGACCACCCTGCCGCCGGAGGCCTTGAGGTACGGCAGGGCCGCGCGGACCACGGAGACAGTGCCGAACAGGTTCACGAACACCACCTGCTCCCAGTCCTCGGCCGGGACATCCTCCAGCTTGCCGCAGCGGTCTATGCCGGCAGCCGTCACCACGGCGTCCAGCCCTCCAAGTGTTTCGGCTGCCTCCTGGACCGTCGCGCTGACTGCACGGCGGTCCGCGACATCCACTTCAAAGGCTTTCGCGGCCGCGACGTTCCGGATGTCGCGGTCCAGCACCACGGGGGTGCCGCCTGCGGCAAGTACTGCCTCGACGACGGCGGCGCCGAGGCCGGAGGCTCCCCCGGTCACCAGCACCCGTCCCGGCCGGACAACAGAATCGTGCGGAATCCCGCGGGTGGTCTCGTCAGTCATAGTGTTCCCTCTCATTCTGGTTCGCTCTGGGGTTCGCTCTGGGATTCAGCTGACGCGTGAGAGTGCGTCGGCGAGGTCGGTGGTGGAGCGCGACGGGTGGTAGGGCACGGTGGTGCAACGTCCGCCCCAGCTTTCCACCAGGGCGGTTTCCGGCAGCTGCGTGACGTCGTAGTCGCCGCCTTTCACCCAGAGATCAGGCTGCAGCGCGGCCAGGCAGGCCTCCGGGGTGTCCTCGTCGAACACCATCACGGCATCCACGAACTCCAGGGCCAGCAGCAGCTCAGCGCGGTCCTCCTGGTTGAGGATGGGCCGTTCGGGGCCCTTGATCCGGCGCACGGACTCATCGGAGTTCAGGCACACGATGAGGCAGTCGCCCAGGCTCCGGGCGGCGCCCAGGGCCCGCGTATGGCCGGCGTGCAGCAGGTCAAAGCAACCTCCCGTGGCCACCACGATCCCGCCCGCTTCCCGCACGCTGCGGGCCAGTGCCAGCGCGTCCGTCTCCCGCCCGTGCAGTCTGACCGGCTTCGGCTCTCCGGCAAGAGCGGCAACCCCGCCGTGCCGCAGGAAGGAGGCGGCCTCCCGGACCGCCAGCACGGCCGCGACGTCGAGGGTGTGGCCGTCCACCAGGTGTACGGCCAGGCTGGCCGCCAGCCTGTCGCCGGCGCCGCAGGGATCAGTCACCGTGGTCTTGGGTGCCGGTATGGGCAGTGCCGGCTGGTCGGCGTCGTACGCCAGCATGGCTCCCTGGCTGCCCATGGTCACCATGACAGCGTTGCTCTGCCAGCGCAGCCGGAGGTCCCGGGCAAGAGCAGCAGGGCCGCCTTGTCCGGTGTCACCGTGTCCGGGTTCGCCGTTTCCGGCATCCGCCCCGCGCGCAGCGCCGGCGAAGCTTCGGGCCTCGGCCAGGTTGGGAGTCACCACGGCCACGCCGGGCACGGGGTCCGCGCCCGCGCGGTGCGGATCCCAGACGATGGGAATCCGGCCGCCAAGCCTGGCCAGGACGGACCTCAGCTCCACGTTGCTGGCGAGGCCCCGGCCATAGTCCGCCACAACTATCACTGCTGCCCTTTCCAGGGCGTGCAGCATGGCCGGCGTCACCAACGGGGGCGGCGGCGGGGCGCATCCTTCGTCAAACCGGACCACCGGATGGCCCTCCGCCCGCACCCTGGTCTTGACCGGAGTGGGGGCTCCGGATGCTCCTGCCACCACGGTGATGCCCTCGAGCGCCCGTTCCAGGTGCCGCGCCGCTTCGTCGTCGGCGAGGACGGTCAGGAGCGTGACGCTGTGCCCGTCACCGGCGAGCATCCGGGCCACGAGCCCGGCGCCGCCGGCCCGCCTTCGTACATTGTCAACGTCCACCACCGGGACCGGCGCGTCCGGGCACAGGCGCGTGGCCTCACCGTCGATGTCGACGTCAAGCAGCACATCTCCCACGACGACGATTTTCATGCCAGGCTCCCCGTTCCGGCTGCGTTCCGCCCGCGCCGGGCCACCTCCGCGTCGAAGGCGCGGCACACGGCGTGCAGGGCGATGAGATGGCCCTCCTGGGCGTTGGCGGACAGCGCCTGGATGGTCACGGCCTCGTCGCAGCGGGACGCCAGCGGGTTGGGGGCCGGACCGGTGAGCGCCCAGGTGGTGACATTCAGCCGGGCCGCGGCGTCGGCGGCGCGCAGGAGGTTGGGGCTCTTTCCACTCGTGGACAGCAGGATCAGCACGTCACCCGAGCGCCCGTGGGCCCGGACCTGCCGGGCGAAAAGCTCCTCAAAGCCGTAGTCGTTCGCTATGGCGGTCACGGCCGAGGTCTCGGCGTGCAGGGAGATCGCGGAGAACGGCACCCGTTCGCCGTCGAAGCGTCCCACGAGTTCGGCCGTCAGGTGCTGGGCTTCCGCGGCGGAGCCGCCGTTCCCCGCCGCGAGCAGCCGCTGGCCGCGCAGCAGCCGGCGGGCCAGTTCCTCGCCCCAGGCCGCAAGGTGGTATGCCTGTGTGCGCAGGGATTCCAGCGCCGGAAATACGTTGTCCAGGTGCTCCTGAACGGCGAAGACCGAATCCGGCCTGGTGCTTCCTCTCCGCCGACTGTCCGTAGCCGGCTCCGGCGCAAAGGCGTGCGGCCGGACAATGTGCGGCGGCAGGACCTCAATTCCTTCCGCGCGGAGGGTCCATTCGGTGGTCACAGCGCTGCCCCCTCCATCGGTTCAAGCCGGGCCGCGGCGGTCGCCGCAAGGGCCTGCTGGTATGCCTTCTCAGTTTCAGCGGCCACGCGGTCCCACGAGTAGCGCGACCGCGCCCGCTGCAGTCCCGCCAGCCCCAGTTCGCGCCGGAGCTCCGGGCCGGCGAGGAGCCGGGCGACGGCGCGTGCGATGGCTGCCGGGTTCCGCGGCGGCACATGCAGGCCGGTTGCCCCGTCCACCACGGTGTCGGTCAGTCCGCCGACGGCGGCGGCCACCACGGGCACCCCGCAGGCCATTGCTTCCAGCGGAACAATGCCGAACGGTTCGTACCATGGCGTGCAGACCACGGCGTCCGCGCTGCGGAGGATACCCGGCATGTCCCCGCGCGGGACCTGCCCGCGGAGGGTGACGTGGTTTTCCACGCCGAGTTCCCGGGCCAGTTCAGCGAGCCGCCGGGCCTCGGGGTCCGTGCCCAGTGCTGCCGCTCCGCCCCCGCCGCCCACAATCAGGAGTTCGACGTCGTCGAAACCTGCGTCGCGGAGCAGCGGGAGTGCACGGATCACCAGGTCCACGCCCTTGCGCGGAACCAGCCGGCCGACAGAGAGGATCCGGTGGCGGCGCAGCCGCGGCTCTGCGGGCCCCGAGCCGCGGAAGAGATCCAGGTCCACGCCGCAGGGGGCGATGGATATTTTGGCTGTATCGATTCCCATGGCCTTGAGCTCGAACACTTCATCCGAGCAGGTGGCAATGATCCGGTCGGCGGAGCGCCCCACGGCAGGTTCCAGCCAGCGCCGCTGCTGGGGGCTGGTGTCTTCAGCCCCTTGGTGGCGTCGCTTGACCGTGCCGAGTGCGTGGAACGTCTGGACCACGGGGATATTCGTTCCGCTGCGGCGGGCGGCGTCCAGCGCAGCCAGGCCGGACATCCAAAAATGCGCATGCACGATGTCCGGCTGCCGGCCCTCCCAGTCCTCGGCGATCCCTTCGGCGAGCCGGTCCATGTAGGGAAGCAGCCCGTCCTTTGGCACGTGGCGCGCCGGGCCGGCCACAATGTGCACCACCTCAAGCCTGGGCAGGATGGGGACGCGGGGCGGCAGCCCGGCGTCGTCCTTCCGCGTGTAAACGGTGACGTGGTGGCCCTGCCGGGCCAGCGCCGTCGACAGTGCGGCAACGTGGACGTTTTGGCCGCCGGCGTCCACGCCGCCGAGCGCCGCCAACGGGCTGGCATGTTCGGAAACCATGGAAATTCTCACGGGAGCTTCCTTTCGTGCGCAGGAATGAGGATCCTGGATTTTCGGAATCGCGGGGAGGCAAGATCATCGAGAAGGGCGTCCCAGGCGTCGAGGAACGGACCCAGGCTGTAGCGTTCCAGGGCTGCCTGGCGGGCGGCCCGCCCCCTCGACCGGGCTTCCTCCGGGTCCTCCACCAGCAACTGAGCCTGCCGGACCAGCTCCCCGACATCCGTGGAGATCGCCCCTGCCTCCGACGGAACCGCCCGGGCGGCTTCGGTGGTGGCCAGTACCACCACGGGCAGTCCCAGGTGCATGGCCTCGAGCAGTGCCAGCCCCAGCGAGGTCCAGCGGAGCGGGTGGACATAGACGCGGCAGCGGGCGAGTTCGCGGTGGAGCGCTGCGGTGGCAAGGTCACCGCGGACGGTCAGCCGGGAGGGCGGCAGCCCCGTGACCCCGGGAAGTTCGTCCCCGCCCATCCCGAAGACCTGCAACGGGGCGGCCGCGGCGAAGCGCGGGAGCAGGTCCGTTCCAGTGACCCGGCCGCGGCGGACGGGCTCATTGACCACGACGGCCAGCTCCGGAACCTCGCCGGTATAGAGATAGCCGGGGTCCGGCACCCCGTGTTCGATCACGGTGGTGGGGACGGAGCCGCTATCCCAGAACAGCTCGTTGAAATGCGTGACGTGCACCAGCGGGATGGCATGCTGGTCCGCGAGCGGATGCACCGTGGACGGGACGTTGCCTTTGGGAGTGTTGTGTTCGACGTAGACGGCGGGAAGCTCTCTGCCGGGCTGGCGGCCAAGGGCGCGGCCCACCTCGGCAATTTCTTCCGGCCGTTGCAGCACGACGGCGTCGATGCTGCCGGCGTCGAGGCTCTCCAGGGCGACTTCGCGGACGGACGCCGGCCAGTTCCGGCCCGCGCGGCCCAGCCCCCAGGGTCCGCCGCCCGGAAGGACCGGCAGGAGGTATTCGTGAGGGCCGCGGACGAACGAGTCAGTCCAGGCCCCGTGCACGTGCCACAGCAGGATCCTCATTGACGGACCTTCCGCCGGGTGGACAGGGAGGACACTCCGCTGATGAGCCGCTCCACGGCGTCCACTACGCTTTCCGGGGAAACTGACGCCAGGCAGGGGTGGCCGGGCACCGGGCATTCGCGCGCCCTGCTCAGCCTGCAGGGTGCACTCTGGTCACCCAGCAGTTCAAGCGGAACGCCGTAGGGCGCCCACCTGACTGCCGGAACAACCGGAGAAAACAGGCAGGCAACGGGAGTGCCGACGGCGGCGGCGATGTGCGCCGGCCCGGTGTTCCCGGTGATCAGGGCGCGTGCCCCGGCGATGACCCCGGCCAGGGTCCGCAGGTCGGTCCGTCCGCCGAGGTCCAGCCCCGACGGGCCGGCCACGGTGGCTGTCAGGTCCGTTTCACCGGGGCCTCCGGTTACCACCACCCGGTGCCCGGCGCCTTCGAGGAGTTCCACGGCGGCTGCGTGGTGCAGCGGAGGCCAGGCCCGGGACGGCGCGGAAGAACCCGGGTGCACCACAATGTAGGGCTCCCCGCCCACGAGTTCGCGGGCATCGGGAGGATCCGCAACCCTGAGCCTGCCGTCGTCGCCAGGCGGCAGCCGGAATCCCGCAGCCCGGGCGATTCCCAGGGCGCGCTCGGCCTCAGGCTGGTCTTCGGAAAAGTCCTCCCCGGGCCTGAGCCGGACATCCAGCAAAGCGCCCGCGTAGTCAACGGACGCACCGGTGATACGGCTGACTCCTGCCAGCCGTAGCAGCAGCGCCAGGGGAAGGGGTGACTGGTGGAACGACGTCAGGATCACTGCCTCCGTGATCCTCGAATCACGGATAAACGTGACCAGCCGGTCCGTGTCCTCCCCCGCGACCGCCGGGGCCGGATTGATGATCCACGGGCACGCCCAGCTGTGCACTTCGGACACGTTGGGCAGCAGCCCGCCTGCCGCTTCGCCCTGGGGGCCGCACAGGAGCACGACGTCGTTCGGCGCGTCGCCGTCCGTTCGCCGTCCATTGGCTACGGCCCGAACGGCCGGGCCGGCCAGCAGTACGTCCCCCACGCTGTCCAGGCGGGCCACGAGTACCCGGGTCATTGTCGGTTCCCGGCAGGCGCGAGGCCCAGCAGGAGCGCCACCGCGGCGGACAGGTCCGCCGCCACCTCCGCGGCGGCTTCCACTTCCTGGTGCCGGGTGAGGGGGGTGGGCACCAGAATCCCCCTCGACCCGGCGGCTTCAGCGGCCTCCATGTCGCTGCCGATGTCGCCGATGTAGGCGGCTTCGGCAGCCCGGATACCGAGCCTCCGGCAGGCACTGAGGATCATCCCGGGGGCGGGCTTGCGGCAGCCGCAGCCGTCCTCGGTGCCGTGCGGACAGATTTCCCAGACATCAAAAGGACCCAAGAGGGCCTCGATGCGGCCGTTGACGCTGTCCACCTGGCTGCGGGAGAGCAAGCCGCGGGCGATCCCCGATTGGTTGCTGACCACTCCGGTGGCGATGCCTTTCCCGCGCAGCCCGTCCAGGACCTCCCGCGCCAGGGGCATCGGCGCCACCAGCCGGGGGTCGCCGTTGTAGGGCACATCACGGACCAGGGTGCCGTCCCGGTCAAAGAGCACGGCCTTCGGTGGTGGAATGCTGGAACTTGCCATACCCACCCTGTTCCCCTCAAACCGGCTGCTCAAACGCCCCGGGAGCAGCTTCCCCGATTAGACTCCCGAACCAAGGGTCCGGGCGGTCCGGAAATGAGAGGGTTGCAGCTATGGGTTCCACGGCGGCGGGTTCAGCGGCGGCGTCCGGCGTTCCACCGACGCTGCTGGTGTTGCGCGCCCTCAAGCTTGGCGACCTCCTGGTGTCGGTCCCGGCCCTCCATGCCCTCCGCCGGGCTTTCCCCGGCCACCGCCTGGTCTATGCCGGTCCGCAGTGGCTGGCGGACATCCTTGAGCTGGTGGGAGGCTTCGAACTGCTCCCGGCCGCGCTGGATACGCCGCTCGCCGTGTCGCAGGGCAGCGTGGACGTTGCGGTCAACCTGCACGGCAGGGGGCCCGAGAGTACGGCCCTGCTGGAAGCCATCGGGCCGCGGCTGCTGATTGCGCACGCCCCTGCGGGCGGCGGTCCGCCATGGGTGGAGCAGATGCACGAGCGCGAACGGTGGACCCGGCTCCTGCGCTGGTACGGCATCGAGGCAGATCCCCTCGACCTGCGGTTGGACCGGCCCGCCGTTTCCAGCCGGCAGTCATCGAGGCTGCCCGGCGCCCGCGCCGCGATGGCCGTGGTGCATGTTGGCGCCGCCTACGGCAGCCGGTTGTGGCCCGAGGGACGGTTTGCCGGAGTAGCTTCGGCGCTGCATGACGCCGGACACGCCGTAGTGCTCACCGGCAGCGCCGACGAACGGGAACGGGCCCTCCGGGTGGCCCGCCAGGCCGGACTTGGAGACGAAGCTGTGGTTGCCGGCACGCAGCGCCTCTCGGAATTCGCCGCGATGATCTCCGAAGCCGGTGTGGTGGTTTCGGCCGATACCGGGGCCGCGCATCTGGCAGCTGCCTACGCCCGGCCGTCAGTTACCCTGTTCGGTCCGGCTCCGCCGGAGCGGTGGGGGCCGCCGGCCGGTCCGCATGTGGTGCTGACCCGCGCGGAGCTGCGCCGCGGGGATGTCTTTGCCGATGAGCCGGACCCGGCATTGCTGGGCGTTGACGTTCAGGACGTGCTCGATGCCCTCCGCGGGCTGGGACTGCTCTGATCCGTGTCCTCCCTGGAGCCCCATTCCTGGGTGCCCTCGTCCTGCAATAAGCGCTGGAGCTGCACAAGGACCCGGGAAAGGCGCCGTGAAACCTGCATCTGCGAGACGCCGAACCGGCGTCCGAGCTCGGCCTGGCTTTCCTCGCAGAAATAGCGCCGGTACAGCAGCTCCTGGTCCTCGGCGCTGAGCTCATGGATGGCCTGGTTGAGGCAGATCAGTTCCTCGAAACGGGCCAGTGGGTCCTCCCCGGAACTGAGGGTTTCGGCGAGCGGGGCAGTGTCGGCGGCGTCTACCGCGTCGAGGGACTCCGGATGCAGGCTGGCCGCGGCAGCCGTTGCTTCGCCCACGGCTTCGGGGGTTACATCCAGTTCCCTGGCCAGCTCGGCCACGGTGGGCGGGCGGCCCAGGGACTGGGCCAGCGCCGGTTCCGTGCGCAGGAGTTCAGTCCGCAGGTCCTGTACCTGCCGCGGCGGCCTGACCATCCAGCACCGGTCCCGCAAGTACCTCTTGAGTTCTCCGGTGATGGTAGGCGCCGCGTAGGCGGGGAAGCTGCCCCCGCGGGCCTCATCGAAGCCCCGCGCCGCCTTGACCAGGCCAAGGTAGGCAACCTGGTTGAGGTCCGCCCTGTCACGCCCGCGGGCCTGGAAGCGTGCCGCGAGTGCCTCAGCGAGGTCCAAATAGTCAAGAACCAGGTGGTTTTCGAAGGTTTGCCTGATCCGGCCCGGACGGCCGTGGTGTTGTTCCGGTTCCAGGATCTGTGGCGACTGCCGGGATTCCGCCATGGGGGTTCGTTCCTTTGTCCGTGGAGCGACCGAAAGCCTGTGGCAAGACTTAGAGCAGTAGGTAACCATAAGCTTGCTTATTAAACAATGGCCGGTAGCGTTAAGGCCGAACCACAACGCGCCGGCCCGGACCGGATAGTCAGCCGGTGTACATAGCCTCTCGGAAGGGCGGACCGTCATGCGGATCGCGATCACCGGCGCCAGCGGAAATGTGGGCACAGCGCTGCTGCGGCGCCTCCAGCACGCGCGGGCGGAACGCCCCGACACCTTTGAAATCGTGGGAATTGGCCGCAGGCCGCCCACCCACACGGCCGCGCCGTACGGTGGCGTGGAATGGCACGCAGTAGACATCGCGGACGACGACGGCGGGCCCTTGCGCGCGGCGCTCGCCGGCGCGGATGCCGTGGTGCACCTCGCGTGGATCCTCCAGCCGAACCACAACCCGGCCGCCCTCCACCGGACGAACGTGACGGGGACGGCCAACGTCCTACTGGCCGCCAGGGAAGCCGGCGTGGGCCACGTGGTGTGCGCATCGTCCGTGGGCGCATACAGATCCTCAGACAAGGAAACGCGCCGGGCCGAGGACTGGCCGGCCACGGGCATCCAGGAGTCGCACTACGGTCGGCACAAAGCTGAACAGGAAGTCCTCCTGGACCGTTTCGCGGCGGACAACCCGGCCATCACCGTCTCCCGGCTCCGGCCGGCGCTCACATTCCAGGCTGAGGCGGGCAGCGAGATCGGACGGTATTTCCTCGGGCGGGCGCTCCCCCGGCTCCTGCCGCGGAAACTCAGGCTTCCGATCATTCCACTTCCGCGCGGGCTGGCCTTCCAGGCAGTCCACGCCGACGACGTCGCGGACGCCTACTGGCGCGTCCTGGACCGCCGCGCCTCCGGTGCGTTCAACATCGCCGCCGAACCCGTCATTACGCCGGTGGAACTGGCGCGGATATTCCATGCAGCGCGGTGGCTTCCCGTGCCCTACGGGCTAGTCCGCGCCGCCGTGGACCTCAGCTGGCGGCTCCGCCTGCAGCCAACGGATGCCGGCTGGATTGCCATGGCTGAAGGAGCCCCCCTCATGGACACGCGCCGCGCCCGCGAGCTACTGGGGTGGGAGCCGCGCACGTCCTCCATGGACGCCATCCGGGAGGTGCTGGAAGGGCTGACGACCGGCAGCGGCTCGGAAGGCTCTCCCCCGCTGCGCCCGCGAAACTGATCCAAGGACGGCGGGGCCGGAAAATAGCCGGTCCGAAAAACAAATACACCAAGGGTGCTTACTATTTGATAGTAATCATGCTTACTATTTAGTAGCCAGTTATTGCTGGTTCTTGATCAGCAGCCGACCTTCTTGGAAAGAGAGCGCGAAGATGACAGAGAACCGATGGCCACAGGACGGAAGCTACGGCACCCCTGGGGTCGCAGAGCAAACGGCCGTCCCGGCGACGCCGGATACCGCCGCCGCCTATGACACCGCCTATCCGGCGCAGCAAGGCACGCCGTCGAAGACGGAGACGGCCAAGCAGGAGGCCGGGGACGTTGCCCACCAGGCAACGGACTCCGCCCAGCACGTGGCTGAGACCGCCAAGGCGGAGGCCGCCAACGTCGCCGGAGAGGTCAAGGCCAACGCCAAGGATCTGCTCTACCAGGCAAGGACAGACCTGACTGACCAGGCCGGCGCCCAGCAGCAGAAGGTGGCCCAGGGCCTCCATTCCATTTCCGGCGAGCTCCGCACCATGGCTGACGCCTCCGATCAGCCCGGTGTGGCCACAGATCTGATCCGCCAGGCTGCGGACCGGTCCGCATCCGTGGCCTCATGGCTGGAAGGCCGGGACCCCGGCTCACTGCTCAACGAAGTGAAGTCGTTCGCCCGGCAGCGCCCGGGAACATTCCTGATGCTTGCCGCCGGAGCGGGTATCCTCGCCGGCCGGCTGACACGCAGCCTCAGCGCCGGGGCACCCGAATCCACGGGCGCGCCGCTCAGCGGCGGCACCTCTCGGGCTCCGACTTCCAGTGTGCCCGGCTACGTTCCCGACACCGGCACAGCGGTTCCGCCGCCGCCGGTGCAGATGCCGGCGCCTGACGCCACCACTGCCGGCCTGTCCGTTGCCGGAGCCGGTGCCGGCGCTTACGCCGGCACGGGTGCATATAGCGACGAGCGGACCGGCGCACACAGCTATTCGGAGGACACGTACCCGCCCAACCCGCTGGCCGATGAGGGAACACAGCAGGACCAGTGGGCCGCGGATCCGCTGGCCAAGGATCCGTTGGCCGCCGACCCCCTCGCCGATGATCCGTACCGTGACGACCCCTTGCGCGGAGGGCAGCGATGAGCAGTCAACTTCCGGAAACCACTCCTACGGCGGCGCACGCCAAAGCCGACAACAGCTCCCTCGGCGACCTGCTCGGCGACGTGACCCGGGACATCTCCACGCTGATGCGCCAGGAGGTGGAGCTGGCCAAGGCCGAACTCAAGCAGTCAGCGTCCCGCGCCGGTAAAGGCGGCGGAATGCTGGCCGGGGCCGGAGTGGCTGGACACTTCGTGCTCCTGTTCCTCTCCCTGGCCCTCTGGTGGGCACTGGGAACAGTCATGGGACTCGGCTGGTCCGCCGTCGTCGTCGCTGTTATCTGGGGCATCATTGCCGCCGTCCTGGCAGCCGTAGGCCGTAAGCAGCTCAACGCGATCAAGGGCATGCCGCAGACAGCGGAGACGCTCCAGGAAATACCTCCCACCCTTAAACCCAGCCACTAAGACACAGGCACAAAGAGAGCTCGAGGTACACACGATGAGTGAAAACCCGGACGCCATCCGCGCCGATATCGAAGCAACCCGCGCGCGGCTCGGCACCAATGTCGACGCCGTGGCGGACAAAGTTACCCCGTCGAACATCGTCCACCGCCAGACGGACAAGGTTAAGGACGCCGTGTTCGGAGTGAAGGAGAAGGTCATGGGAACAGCTGAGCACGCCACGGACCGGGTGCATTCCGGCACCGGCAGTGCGGGATCCCATCTGTCGGACGCCGGCGCCGCCATCGGGGACACGCCACGCCAAGTACGCACCAAGACGCAGGGCAACCCGCTCGCAGCAGGGCTGATCGCTTTCGGCGCCGGAATGCTGGTTTCGTCCCTGATCCCGGCGAGCGAGAAGGAGCGCGAGGCAGCCGACGCCCTCAAGACAAAGGCCGAGCCGCTCACCACGGAGCTGACCGAAGCCGCCAAGGACGTTGCCCAGGGCCTGAAGGCCCCGGCGCAGGACGCCTTGGAGAACGTCAAGGCAACCGCCATGGAAGCTACTGACCACGTCAAGGCCGAGGGCCAGGGCGCAGTGGACGACGTGAAATACCGCGCCGCAGACGCCAAGGACAATGTCCAACAGGTGTAGTCCGACCCGGAAGACGGCCGGTTGCCCTCGCTGACGCGCTGGGCAGCCGGCCGCTGCGCTTAACCACGAAAGAAGATTCCCATGGCTAAGAACCCCGCCACCGAGAACGGCACCGCCGCCGGCCCCGATGCTGAAACGGAGGAGAGTAGCACCGCCAAGGCACGTACCGCTCCTGCCCCGGATGACTCCCGTAAACCGGACAGTCCCGCCGACGTCACCAAACCCTCGTGGAAGTACATCGCGAAGAAGACCTTCCGGGAATTCACCAAGGACCAGTGCCCGGACCTCGCCGCCGCCCTGACCTACTATTCGGTCCTCTCAATCTTCCCGGCGTTGTTGGCCCTCGTGTCCCTGCTCGGCATTTTCGGCGACGCCCAGAAAACCACGTCGGCCCTTCTCGACATCGTGCAGGGCATAGCCCCGGGCGAGACCGTAAACACGATCCGACCCGTGGTTGAAGACCTGGCCGGCTCCTCGGCGGCCGGCGTCACCCTCGTCCTAGGGCTCCTCACCGCCCTCTGGTCCGCGTCGGGCTACGTAGGCGCCTTCGGCCGCGCCATGAACCGGATTTACGAAGTGGACGAAGGCCGCCCATTCCTCAAGCTCCGGGGCACCATGCTCGGCGTCACTGTCGTCAATCTGCTGATCGTCGTCGTGTTGGCCGCGATGCTTGTGCTCAGCGGTCCGGTGGCAGAGTCCGTCGGGAACGTCATCGGCCTGGGCGACGCGTTCCTGGCCGCCTGGAACATCGCCAAGTGGCCCGTGATGCTGGTGCTGGTCATTGCGGCGATTGCCGTCCTGTTCTATGCCACCCCCAACGTCAAGCAGCCGAAATTCCGCTGGATGAGCATGGGATCGGCAATCGCCCTCGTAGTCTTCCTGCTGGCGTCCCTGGCGTTCGGCTTCTACGTCGCCAACTTCAACAGCTACAACAAGACCTACGGCGCTATCGGCGGTGTGATCATTGCGCTGCTGTGGCTCTGGATCCTGAACATGTCCCTGCTGTTCGGCGCCGAGTTCGACGCCGAGATGGAGCGTGGCCGCCAGCTCCAGGCCGGCATCAAGGCCGAGGAAACCATCCAGCTGCCGCCCCGGGACACCAAGCAAAGCGACAAGCTGCAGGTCCGGGAAGAAGAGGATATCCGGCGGGGACGAGACCTGCGCGAACGTCACGACCGCGAGCGCCGGGACCGCGAACAGGACCAAAGGCCCTAGCGCAGAGGGCATGCCCGGTCTCTACTGGGTGGACATTGCGCCCGGGCGGACACTGCGCCGTCGCCTACGAGGGGAGGTCCCATGCCGGCTCCAGCACGGAACCCGGACGGACCTGTCGCGGTGGGCTATGACGGGTCCGAACCGTCCCGGCTGGCCGTCCGCTGGGCCGCCGGCCACGCCGCCGCCACGAACCGCAAATTGAAGGTCATCCACGCATGGGTGTGGCCCGTTTTCACCAAGAATCTTGGTCCCGTCAAAGGCGTTGAAGGCAGCGGGCTGCGGCATGCCGCCGAGGCGACCCTCCAGGAAGGCCTGGACCTGGCCGGTTCGGTTGCGGCCGGGCTGAAGGCCACCCTGGACATTGACGGCGTTATTGAGCCGGGGCTTCCCGCCCAGGTCCTCCGCTCTGCGGCGGAGGGCGCGGGCGTGCTCGCCGTGGGGCACCGCGGAATGGGCCGGTTCCTGGGCCAACTGGTGGGTTCCGCATGCCTCGATTTGGCGGTCCACTCACCATGCCCCCTTATGGTGGTCCGCTATCCGGGCCGTCCAGGCCAGCCGATAGCGGCCGGAATTGACGAAGAACCCCGGCACGCGAAGGTGGTTGCGGAGGCTGCCCGCATGGCGGCCGGCTTAAACGTCCCGCTGCAGTTGATCCATGTGGCCGGGGACCAGCACCAGGCACCGCACGGGCGCCATGCACCCCTCCGCGGCAAGGAGCTGCTGGACCAGGCCGTAGAACTTGCCAGGAGCCTTGCCCCCGACGTCCCCGTCGAGGGCATCCTGCTGGAGAGCCACCCCGTAGCAAAGGAACTCCTGGCAGCCGCGGCACAGGCCGATGTCCTGGTGCTGGGTGCGCATCACCGGGAGGGACATCCGGGGAGCACCGTCTCCTCGGCGTTGGAGCGGGCGCTGTGCAACGTGCTGATCACGCGATGAGCACCGTCCCGCTATAACAGAACAGGAAGTGTGCCGTGCGCGCTTGGTGGGTTGGCAATCCTGGTCCCATGTCGGGGCATCCGCTGGTCTTCGGCGAACGCCCCGATCCACGCCCCGGGGCGGGCGAGGTGCTGCTTTCCGTGCGGGTGTGCGGGGTGTGCCGCACCGACCTCCACCTTGCCGAAGGCGATCTCCAGCCCCGCAGGAGCGGCGTCATTCCCGGCCATGAAGTGGTGGGTGAAGTGGTGGAGCTTGGCGAAGGCGCCACCAGGTTCCGGATTGGGGAGCGAGTGGGCGTGGCCTGGCTGGGCGGCACCTGTGGACACTGCCGGTTCTGCCTCCGCTCCCAGGAGAACCTGTGCCTGTCCCCTACCTTCACGGGCTGGGACCGGGACGGCGGCTACGCCGACCGCGTGACGGTCAATGAGGACTATGCCTACCGGATTCCGGAGGTTTTCCCCGACGAACAGGCCGCACCCCTGCTGTGTGCGGGCATCATAGGCTACCGGGCCTTGACCCGGGCCCAGGTGCCGGACGGCGGCCGCCTCGGCATCTACGGTTTCGGCGGCTCCGCCCACCTGGCCGCACAGGTGGCCATGCACCGCGGAGCCAGCGTGTACGTCATGACCCGCTCGGAGGAAGCCCGGCGCCTCGCCCTGGAGCTCGGAGCGGCTTTTGCGGGGGACGCCGACGACGAACCTCCTGTCCCGCTGGATTCGGCCATCCTTTTCGCACCGGCGGGCTGGCTGGTTCCGCAGGCGCTGCGCGCCCTGGACCGCGGGGGCACGCTGGCGGTGGCGGGAATCCACTTGAGCGATATCCCGCCGCTGCATTACGGATCGGAGCTGTTCCAGGAACGGCAGCTGCGCAGCGTCACCGCAAATACCAGGGCCGACGGCGAAGAATTCCTTCGCGTTGCCGCGGAAATACCGCTTCGTCCCACCACCGTCGCCTACCGGATGGAGGATGCCGGGCGGGCGCTCCAGGACCTTGCCGCGGACCGCATTACCGGAGCGGCTGTCCTGCACATGGATTAGGACCCGAGCCGGAATTCGTGATGCTGACCGGCGTGCAGCAGGACGTGCTGGGTTCCCACCCGGACCAGCACGGGGGAAGCGTCTCCGGGGTCTGCGGAAACCAGCAGGCGGCCCTTCTCCAGGTGCACCGCAAGCAGCTGGTCCCGGTAGCGCACATTGAATGAAACCCTGCCAAGTTCCGCGGGCAGGCGGGGGGAGAAATCAAGGGCGTCCCTGGTAATGCGCAGGCCGGCGAAGCTGCGCTGGATCACGTCGATGGAACCGGCCATGGCACCCAGGTGGATGCCCGCCCGGGTGGTGCCGCCCTGGGTGTCGTCCAGGTCTGCGTCCAGGGCTTCGCGGAACGTGTCCCACGCCCTTTCCGGATCAAGCTGCGCCAGTACCGAGGCGTGCGCCACCCGGCTCAACGTGGAACCGTGCGCCGTCCTGGCAAGGTAGAAGTCGACGGTCCTGGCGATCTGCTCCGCCGTCACCGGGTACCCGAGCCGGTCCAGGAAGGTGGTGAGCTGGTCTTCGCCGAGGACGTAGAGCAGCATCAGGGCGTCCGCCTGCTTGGCCAGCCGGTAGTGGTTGGTGCTGCTGCCCTCGGCTTCGAGGATGAGGTCCAGCCGCTGGACGTTCCGGTACGTGCGGCGGTAGTGCTCCCAGTCCAGCTCCTTGAGATTCTCGTACCCGGCGAACTGGCTGATGATGCCGTCGGCAAGGAAGGGAACAAAGACCCTGCGGCCGAGCCGCGCCCAGCCGTCAATTTCCTCGTCCGTGACCCGCAGTCTTTGCCGGAAGTCGTCCATGTCGAAGCCCCGCACCGAACTCATGATCCACACGGCCTGGTCGCATACCCAGGCCGCCATGACGTTGGTGTAGGCGTTGTCGTCCAGGCCGCCGCCGGGGTTGTCCGGGTAGCCGGTGTGGTATTCGTCCGGACCCACCACTGCCCGGATATGGAACCTGTCCCCGGCGGGATCGTACTCCGCCATCGAAACGAACAAGCGGGCAACCTCCACGATGATCTCCGCGCCGTGGTGGGTCAGCCAGGCGCGGTCCTGGGTCGCTTCGAAATACTGCCAGGCGTTGAACGCGACCGTCAGGCCCGAGTGGCGCTGCAGGTGGGAGTAGTCCGGCACCCAGCGGCCGGAACGGGAGTTGAACAGTAGCCTGGGCGTCTCCTCCCGGCCGTCGCTTCCGCTCTGCCACGGAATCAGGGCGCCCTCGAACCCGGCCGCCCTCGCAGCATCCCGTGCCGTCCCCAGCCGCCGCCACCGGTAGTCGAGGAGTGCCCGCGTCACGGCCGGAAGCCGGGATGTCAGGAGCGGCAGGACAAACAGTTCATCCCAGAAGATGTGGCCCCGGTAGCCTTCGCCGTGCAGGCCCCGGGCGGGGACTCCGGCGTCCAGCTCCGCCGTGTGCGCCGAAATGGTCTGGAGCAGGTGGAAGACATGCAGGTTCAGGATCAGCTGCGACTCGGTGGAGTCGTCCACCTCGATGATGAAGGGCGTGAGCAGTCCGCGCCATGCCGCCTCGTGGGCGGCCAGCAGCACCTCGAAGCCTCCCCCGGAGCGGTTGAGGACATCAACGGCGGCTGTCCTGGGCGAAGAAATGGCGTGGTCGCGGGAGCTCGCCACGGCCACGGTCTTGGTGACAGTTACCGGCTCGCCGTCCCGCAGCTGCACCTCAAAGCGGTGCACGAACAGTCCGCCCAGCTCCTCGGGCCTGGCCGGATGCAGGCTTGCGGGGACGTCGGTCCGGACGGCCACCGCTACGCCGATCCTGCTCTGGGTGGTGCGGACCAGGACAACCTGGGTGGCGGACCCGGGCCCGTTATCGGCCCCGGAGACCGTCACGTCTGCCAGGTGCCGGTTGGACAGGAGCGCTTCCACCGGCACGTTCGAGTTGGTGATGTCCGTGTCGCAACCGCTACGGATGCCCACCTTGCCGCCCCAGCCGACGGCTGTCACCGTCATCTCGAGCGCGGCGAGATGCGGTTCCGCCATGGAGACCAGCCGGCGCTGGACCACATCAAGCCGCCGCCCGGCGTCGTCCTCCAGCACAGCTTCCCGCGTCAGCAGCGCGCGCCTCAGGTCCAGGGTGCGCCGTTCGCTGCGGAGGCGCAGTCCGCCCTCGGACCACCAACTTCCGCTCTCCACGCACAGGTCCAGCGGCAGCCAGTCCGGCATGTTCACCATGTGCTCGTCCTCGGTCTCCTGCCCCTGGATCACGCTGGTGAGCCGGTTGTAGACGCCGGCCAGGTAGGTTCCGGGGTAGTGCACATCGTCCTTGCGGTGTTCGGGGGCCGCGCCCCGCGTTGCCATGTAGCCGTTGCCCAGGGTGGTCAGGGCCTCCCGGTGGCCTTCGTGTGCGGGGTCGAATCCCTCATAGACCAGCAGCCAGGGGTCGGCGATGACCAGTCCGAGGTCCAGTTCACTGACGTCTTCAAGCACGACGTCGGCGCCCGCGGCTTCCAGCTCGGCCCGGTGTCCTGCCCTGTCGATCCCCACGACCAGCCCGAAGCCGCCGCGGCGGCCCGCCGCCACGCCGGCCACGGCATCCTCGATGACCACCGCCCGTTCCGGCGCCACCCCGAGCTCGCTGATGGCGTGGAGGAACAGCGCGGGGTCGGGTTTGCCGGCAAGTCCCAGCTGCGCCGCGGTGTTCCCGTCGACAACGACGTCGAAGCCGTCTTCGAGACCGGCGGATGCCAGCACCGCACGGGCGTTCCGGCTGGCAGTGGCGAGCGCCACCGGCACCTTCCCTGCCTTGAGGCGTTCGAGCAACGCCAGTGTTCCGGGGAAGACGGGGACGGCCCTGAGCCTCAGCAGCGTTTCAAAGATCCCGTTCTTGCGCGCCCCCAGCCCCACCGCGGTCCACTCCGCCGGGCCATCCCCGGATTCGCCCGCCGGCAGTTCCACCCCGCGCGAGTGCAGGAACGCCGCTGCTCCGTCCTCCCGGGTCCGGCCGTCCACATAGCGCAGGTAGTCGGCCTCCGTGAAGGGATCACGCCGGGCAGTGCGCGGAATCCGGGGGTCCTGAAGGACGTCGTCGAAAAGTTCCTTCCATGCCGTCGCGTGGAGGTCCGCGGTGTCCGTCACCACGCCGTCAAGGTCGAAAACCACGGCGTCAACCGGGGCCAGCGCGGCGGCGGCGGTTGGCGACTCAGTCATGGCTTAGTCCTACCAGCATTGGCCCGGCCTGCCCAGTGACATTGGACCCGTCTTCCGGCCGGCTGCCCGGCTACCCGGCAAGCAGGCTGTCCAGCGTGACGAATCCGTAGCCGGCCTGGCGCATCCTTTCGATCATCCGGGGCAGGGCATCGGCGTCCAGGGTGGAGCCGTCGTCCGGGTTGGAGCCGATGTGCATCAGGACGATTTCGCCCGGCTGCAGGGCCGACAATGCGCGGTCCGCCACGAGCTGTGCCGTGATGCCGCCGCTGGTGCCCTTCCAGCCGAGGGTGTCCACGGACCAGCGCACCGGCACGTAGCCCAGGTTGTTCACGGCTGCGATGGTGCGCGCGTCACGGGCGCCAAACGGAAACCTGAACAAGGGACGGGGATCCGCTCCGGCGCCGGCTATTGATTGCTCCGCCGTGCGGACCTGGTCCCCGATCACCGAGTCCGGCAGTCCGGTGAAGTCCGGGTGGGTCTGGGAATGGTTGCCCACCCGGTGGCCGCCGGCCACGATGGCGGCCACCCCGGCCGGATTCGCAGCGGCCCATGCCCCGGTCAGGAAGAACGTCCCGCGGACTCCGGCGCCCGCCAGTGTCTGCAGGATCGACGGGAGGCCCGCCGAGTTGGCGCCGGCGTCGAACGTCAGGGCAACGGAGGGCCCTGCACCGGGAACCAGCTCCACGTCCTGCCCGGCAAGGCCGGCAGGAAACGGGGCAACCGGCGGAGGGGGCTGCGGAGCAGGCAGCGTCTCCGGCGGCGGTGTGGGGCCCGGCGCAACAGGGCCCGGGTTGGTCGCTTCGCCCGGGGTTTCGGAGGAAGGGGACGGCGGGGGCCCGGACGACGCCGGGACCTCCGTGACCGGGGTGGACGGTATCGAAGACGGGGAAGCGGATGAACTGGGGGACGCCCCTTTTTCCGCCGGAGGAGCGGTTTGCGGGGCCGGTCCCCGCGGCGCTCCGGCCAGGATCAGGGCCAGGACAACGGCGGCTAGGACAGCGATCGCCACAAGGACAGCCGCCATCAGCCGGCGGCGCGCGTCGCGGCGTTGTTCGAGGGGTGGTTCGCCGGCCATGTTCAACGATGACAGCCGGGACCCTGCCGCGCCTAGGGCTGAAGGGCCCGCGGTGGCGTTAATACATCAGAGGATGTACTTTGGCGTTATGGAAACGCTCGCTCAGGCACCCGTGCTGGCCCGCTTCGGCTACGCGGTCTCGGACCCTACCCGCGCCCGGATCCTGCTGGCCCTGTCCGGCGCCGCGGCCTATCCCTCCGATCTGGCGGACACCCTCGGGGTCTCCCGGCAGAGCATGTCAAACCATCTGACGTGCCTTCGCGGCTGCGGCCTGGTGGTTGCCATTCCTGACGGTCGGCGCAACCGGTATGAACTCGCAGACACCAGGCTGGGCCACGCCATCAAAGACCTGATTGGCGTGGTCCTCGCCGTTGATCCGTCCTGCTGCGCCCCGGACGGGAAGTGCTTCGCATGACGGCGCTGCTGGACTCACCAAGCCCGGAACGCCGCGCCGTACTGAGCCTGAGGATCCGGCTGTTCGCGGCCGCCACCATCACCTACAACCTCATTGAAGCCGTGGTGGCGCTCTGGGCCGGCGGGGCCGCCGATTCGTCGGCGCTGATCGGTTTCGGCCTGGACTCGGTCATTGAAGTCAGCTCCGCCTTGGCGTTGTCCTGGCAGTTTTCCGCCAAAGACCCGGAACGGCGTGAGCACCTGACCCTGCGGATCATCGCCGTCTCCTTCTTTGCCCTCGCCGCGTTCGTCACCACGGACGCCGTCCGTGCACTGACCGGCGGGGACGAGCCGCGGCACTCGGCGCCGGGCATCGTGATCGCGGCGCTGAGCCTGATGATCATGCCCGTGCTGTCCTGGGCACAGCGCCGCGCCGGCCGGGAGCTCGGTTCCCGGACAGCCGTGGCCGATTCCAAACAGACGCTGCTGTGCACCTACCTTTCGGCGGTGCTGCTGGTCGGCTTGGTACTGAACAGCACCCTGGGCTGGTGGTGGGCGGACGCCGGGGCCGCCTTGGTCATCGCCGGCATCGCGGTCCGGGAGGGCATCGATGCCTGGCGTGGCGAATCCTGCTGCGCCATCCCTTCCGCCGGCACCGGCCCTGCCGAAATCGCCGCTGCCACCCCAGCCGAAAGCGACGACGCCTGCTGCGCCGGTTGCGCACCGGAGAACAACTCCACGCCCCTCGTCGTGGCGCTCGGGACGAAACCGGCTGATCGGCGGCCCCAGGCCTAGCCGCCGAACGTGCGCACCGCACGGAACCGCGGGCAGCATCACACCGTAACGCTTCAGGGACCTATTCCCCTACCTTCGCAGCCCGGGTTCAATGGATTGTTACCCATAGGTCTGCCCAGGCCCGGTGTGCCCCGGCGTGCCAGCGATCCAGACAAAGGCGGGATCCACCTGTGAAACTTGTTCTCCGGTATCCGCTCGTTGCGGGCACAGTGCTCGCATTGCTTGCTGTCGCCGTTTTGGTGACGTCCGGGCAACCGGAGATCGCCCGGTTTGCCGCCAGCGGCTACGCCCTGGCGGTGGCTGCTTATCTCTCCGTCGGAATGCTGCGGCGGCTGCGCCAAGGGCACTGGGGCATCGACATCCTGGCTGTGACGGCCATTGTCAGCACAGTGCTGGTGGGCGAATTCATTGCCTCCATGATCATCGTGCTGATGATGGCCGGCGGCACGGCCCTTGAGGATTATGCGGCCGGCAGGGCGAAGAGCGAGCTCACCGCGTTGCTGGCGCGCGTCCCGCAGACAGCGCACCGGGAGCGGAACGGCGGCGGTAACGGCGCCCCCGAAAACGCTGGCGCCCCCAACGGCGTCGCCGGCAACGGCGCGGCTACCAACGGCGTCGCCGAAAACGGCGCCCACGAGGACGTGGCGGCCACCGACGTCCGGGTGGGAGACATCCTGCTGGTCAAGCCCGGCGAGGTGGTACCGCTGGACGGCGTGCTGCTTTCCGACGCCGGCACGTTCGACGAATCCTCCCTCACCGGCGAAAGCCTGCCGGTGGAACGCTCGGCCGGCGAGGGCATCATGAGCGGCTCTGTCAACGGCGAGGCCGCCGTCCGGATGCGCGTCACGGCCGTCATGGCGGACTCGCAGTACAGCCGGATCGTTGAACTGGTGAAGGAGGCATCGGAGAGCCGCGCCCCCATGGTGCGCCTGGCCGACCGCTACGCCATCCCCTTCACAGCGTTCGCGTATGTGCTGGGCGCCATCGCCTGGATTATCAGCGGCAGCCCCACCCGGTTCGCCGAAGTCCTGGTGGTGGCCACTCCCTGCCCGCTGCTCATCGCCGCGCCGGTGGCGTTCCTGGGCGGCATGAGCCAAGCGGCCAAGTCCGGCATCATCGTCAAGTTCGCCGGGGTCCTGGAGCAGCTCGGCAAGGTCCGCACGGCCGCCTTCGACAAGACCGGAACCCTCACCTACGGCAGGCCCTCGCTGGTGGCCATCGTGACGGCCGACTCCATGGACCAGGACGAACTGCTCCGGCTGGCGGGCTCCGCGGAACAGTACTCCTCCCACGTCCTGGCCGCATCCGTGATGGAGGCCGCCACCTCGCGCGACCTCCGGTTCGAGACCGCCAGCGAGGCGCTGGAACATGCCACGCATGGCGTGCGGGCAGTGTTCGACGGCCGCGAAGTCGTGGTGGGCAAGCCCGCCTTCGTGGCAGAGTATGCGCCCGGCGTCGTGGAAACGGAACTGGTCAGCGGCCAGCTGGCCATCTACGTCGGTGTCGGCGGGGTGTACGTCGGGGCCCTGGTCATGAGCGACCCGCTGCGGGCCGAGGCCCGCCGGACGCTGGCTGAGCTGACCGCGCTGGGGGTCACCGAAACGGTGATGCTGACCGGCGACGCCCTGGCCACGGCCCAACACATCGCCGCCGAAGTGGGCCTCACCGACGTCCGTGCCGAGTGCCTGCCGCCGGACAAGGTGGAAGCGGTGAAGTCCCTTCCGCTCCGTCCCGTGATGATGGTGGGCGACGGCGTCAATGATGCCCCCGTCCTGGCGGTGGCCGACGTCGGAATCGCGATGGGCGCGCGCGGTTCCACCGCGGCCGGCGAGTCTGCCGACGTCGTGATCATCCTTGACGACCTGTCCAAGGCGGCGCATGCGGTGCGGATCGGGCAACGCACTGTCCGGGTGGCGATGCAAAGCATCTGGATCGGCATCGTGCTGAGCGTGGGGCTCATGGTGGCCGCGGCTGCGGGCTACGTGCCGGCCATAGCCGGCGCCCTGTCGCAGGAACTGGTGGACCTGGCCACCATCCTCAATGCGCTGCGCGCGCTGAGCCCGGGACGGCGCACGGCGGCGACCACAGGTCAGGCCGACGCCTCCACGTCCGCGATCACCCGCACGGTCTTGAGGTAGCTGTCCGGGTTGAGCGAGATGGAGTCGATGCCTTCGCCCACCAGGAAGGCCGCGAAGTCCGGATGGTTGCTGGGTCCCTGGCCGCAGATTCCAATCTTGATTCCGGCTGCGTGCGCCTTGCGGATGGCCTCGCTGATCATGGCAGTGACGGCCTCGTCGCGTTCATCGAACAGGGCGGCCAGCTGCTCGGAGTCCCGGTCCACGCCCAGGACCAGTTGCGTGAGGTCGTTGGAACCGATGGAGAAGCCGTCGAATTTCGGGGCGAACTTCTCGGCCAGGACAACGTTGGAGGGGATCTCGCACATCATGTACACCTGCAGGCCGTTTTCGCCGCGGACCAGGCCGTTCGCCGCCATGACGGCCAGCACGCGGTCCGCTTCGTCCGGGGTGCGGCAGAACGGGATCATGACAATCACGTTGCCGAAGCCGATGGTTTCCCGCACCCGTTTGAGGGCGGCGCACTCGAGCGCGAACCCCTCCCGGTAGCGCTCGTCGTAGTACCGGGACGCGCCGCGGAAGCCCAGCATGGGGTTTTCTTCGGGCTGTTCGAAGGAGCTGCCGCCGATCAGGTGTGCGTACTCGTTGGTCTTGAAGTCACTGAGCCTGACGATCACCGGATGCGGGTGGTACGGCGCCGCGATTTTGGCGATGCCCAGTGCCAGGGCTTCCACGAAGTACTCCCGCGGGTCCGCGTAGCCACTGGTCAGTTCTTTGATCTGGCGGGCTTCGTCGGCGTCCGTGACGCGCTCCGGATGGACCAGCGCCATCGGATGGACCCGGATCAGGTTGCTGATGATGAACTCCATCCGGGCCAGGCCCACCCCCGCCGCCGGCAGCCGCCACCACTGGAACGAAGCCCCCGGGCTGGCGATGTTCACCATCACGGCGGTGCGCGTGGCGGGAAGGGCGCCCAGGTCCACGTCCTCGGTATCGAACGGGACGGTGCCCTCGTACACCCGGCCCTGGTCCCCTTCCGCGCAGCTGAGCGTCACCGCCTGGCCCTCGCCCAGGACGCTGGTTCCGTTTCCGGTTCCGACGACGGCGGGAACGCCCAGTTCGCGGCTCACGATCGCCGCGTGGCTGGTGGTCCCGCCGTGGTCCGTGACAATCCCCGAGGCCCGTTTCATGACCGGCACCCAGTCCGGGTCCGTCATCTCGGTGACCAGGATGGCGCCGTCGCGAAAGGAGTCGATGTCCCGGGTGCTACGGATGACGCACGCAGTGCCCTGCGCTATCGAATCCCCGATCGCGGCGCCGGAGGCCAGGACTTTGCCCGTGCCGCGGAGGTGGTGGATGGTGAAGCGCGTCCCGCTCTTGAGCGCCTGCACGGTTTCGGGCCGCGCCTGCACCATGAACAGCTCCCCGGTGGCGCCGTCGCGGGCCCACTCCATGTCCATGGGGCGGCCGTAATGGTCTTCCACCGTCACCGCCCAGCGCGCCAGGTCCAGGATCTCGGCGTCGCCCAGCACGAACGAGCTCCGCTCCTCCGCGGACGTTTCCACGGTCCGGGTCCGCGCGTGGCCGCCCCGGCTGTAGACCATCTTGCGGGCTTTGGAGCCGAGGGTCTTCTCGATAATCGGGGCCAGGCCCCGGTCCGCCAGGAGAGGCTTGAACACCACATATTTGTCCGGGTTGATGCTGCCCTGGACCACCGTTTCACCAAGGCCCCAGGCGGCGCTGATCACGGCCGCACGGGGGAAGCCCGAATCGGTGTCGATGGAAAACATCACACCTGAAGCGCCGACGTCGGACCTCACCATCCGCTGCACGCCGATGGAAAGTGCCACTTCCAGGTGGTCGAATCCCTTGACCTCCCGGTAACTGATGGCGCGGTCCGTGAAGAGTGACGCGTAGCAGCGTCGGCAGGCGTCCAGGAGTTCGCGTTCACCGGAAATGTTCAGGAACGTCTCCTGCTGTCCGGCGAAGCTGGCGTCCGGCAGGTCCTCCGCCGTGGCGCTGCTGCGGACGGCAACGGAGAGCCGGTCCAGTCCGGCCCGTTCGGCGAGGGTGCGGTAATGGCTGCGGATGGACTCGGCGATGTCCTCCGGGAATTCGCTGTCCAGGAACAGTTCCCGGATGGCCTCGCCCGTGGACCGCAGCGTCGTCTCGCCGGCCCGGTACTCCGCGATTCGCGCGCGCATGGCGGCGTCGATGCCGTTGGCTTCGATGAACGTGCGGTAGGCGGCCGCCGTAGTGGCAAAGCCGTCCGGCACCCGCACTCCGCGGGACTTCAGCGAACGCGTCATCTCCCCCAGCGAGGCGTTTTTGCCGCCCACCTGGGGCACATGCTCCATGCCGATCTCGTCGAACCACACCACATGGCTTTCAGTCATGACTGCTCCCGCCGCTTGCTCCATGGATTGATCCTCGTTTGCCCGTCTCCTGCGGGTCAGAGGCTTTCGGCCTCACCTGCCGCTGGTCGGCCGGCGGGAGTGCCGGCCGCCCGGCCGGCGGGACCGGGGGCCGGTCCCGAGCGCCGGGGCCAGGCCTGCGGCGCCGAAGCATCTTGTAGATCCAGTCCGCGACGATGACGGCGGGCATGGCGGCGAGTGCCACGGCCAGGCCCCCGGGCGACGGCGGCGCGTGGCCCAGCAGGGCGGCCACGGGCCCGATGAACAGGAACACAGCCAGGAGTCCCAGCTCCGCCAGCACGGCCCAGAGCAGCAGCCGGTTGCTGAACCATCCCAGCCGCCACGGCGGCGCCGAGGCGCTGCGGCAGGCGAAGGCGTTGGCGAGCTGTGCCAGGACCACAGTGGTGAACGCGGCGCCCGATCCGGCCATCAGCACGTCCGACGCCGGCAGATCCGCGCCGGGGCGCCATCCCGCCCCCAGGAGCACGGCGGTGTACGCGGTCATCTCGAAGAGGGCTTCCACCGGTCCCAGCAACCCGAACACCCGGAATATCAAGGCACGGTCCATCAGGTGCCGCCGCTCCGGCGGCCGTTTGAGCGCACCCTTGCTGGGGGCTTCGCTGCCCAGGGCCAGCGCCGGGAGCAGGTCCGTGCCAATGTCCAGGGCCAGGATCTGCAGCACGCTCAGCGCCAGCGGGAAGCGGCCGCCGGAGAGCGCCCAGATAACGAAAGGAGTCAGCTCGGCGACGTTGTCCGTCAGGTGGTACGTCAGGAACCGCCGGATATTCGCATACGTCGCGCGGCCCTGCTCCACTGCCGCGATGATGGTGGCGAAGTCGTCATCCAGGAGCACCAGGTCCGCCGCCTCGCGGGCCACGTCCGTCCCGCTCAGCCCCATGGCCACGCCGATGTCCGCCTGCTGCAGGGCCGGGCCGTCGTTGACGCCGTCGCCCGTCATGGCCACCACGTGGCCCCTGCGCTGGAGCAGGCGGGCCACCCGGAGTTTCTGTTCAGGCGTGACCCGGCTGACCACCACGCCGTCGCGGTCCAGCAGGGCGGTCAGGACGGCGTCGTCCTCCGGCAGGGTGTGTCCCTCCAGCACCAGCTCGGGTGATCCGATCAGCCCGGTTTCCCGGGCGATGGCAGCGGCGGTGAAGGCGTGGTCGCCGGTGACCATGGCCACCTTGATTCCCGCGTCGCGGGCGGCCTCGAGTGCGAGGCGGACTTCAGCCCGCGGCGGGTCATGCAGGCCGATCAGGCCCAAGAGGGTCAGATCCTGCTCAACCGCCTCCAGCTTGAAACTGGCGCCCGGCAGGCCCGGCAGGCTCCGCTCCGCTACGGCCAGCACCCGCAGTCCGTGGGAAGCCATCCGGTCCACCATCTCCCGGGCCCGGTCGGCGCCTTCCGGGCCGCACAGCGGAATCACGGACTCCGGCGCACCCTTGACATACAGGGTTGTACCCACGATGGCGGACTCCCGCAGCCGTCGGGGGTCAAAGGCAAAACGGTGCGAGACTTCGGGCTCGTCGGGTTTTTGCCCCGGTGGTGCCAGCCGGGTGGCGAGCGCATCAATGGCGGCCTCCATCGGGTCGCCCTCGGCGATCCACTTGCCCTCGTGGAGCACGGCACGGCCCACGGAGGCGGCCAGCGCAGCGATGCTGAGGTGCCGGGCTTCCCCGGTTCCGCTCCCGGTGACCTCGGCCTCGGGCCCGTACCCTGCGCCGATGATGCTGAGCACCCCTTCTGGGGTCCAGACCTCGACGGCGTTCATCCGGTTCTGGGTCAGCGTGCCGGTCTTGTCCGTGCAAATGAAGGTGGTGGAGCCGAGCGTTTCCACCGCTTCCAGGTTCCGGACCAGGGCGTTGCGTTGTGCCATCCGCTGCGCCCCGACTGCCAGGGACAGCGTGACCGTGGGCAGCAGTCCTTCGGGCACGAGCGCCACGGCCACCCCGATCGCGAACAGGAACGCGTCCCGCCAGGAAATGCCGACCAGCAGTGAGAGCACAAAAAACAGCACGCCGATGCCCAGGGCCATCGTGGCGGTGATCCGGACAATGCGTTGCAGTTCCTGGGCCAGCGGGGTGGGGGGCGCCTTGACCTGCCCGGTGAGGGCGGCGATTTCCGCGAGCCGGGTGTTGCCTCCGGTGACCAGGACGACGCCCTCCGCCTCGCCGTTGACCAGGAAGGTCCCGCCGAACACGGTGTCCCCGGGGGACTTGGCCAGGGGTTCGCTTTCGCCGGTGAGCATTGACTCGTCCACGGAGCACCCTGCGGCCAGCGCCAGCCGAAGATCCGCCGGGACGCGGTCACCCGCCACCAACACCACGGCGTCGTCGGGCACCAGCTCGGTGGTGTGGACCTTGACGATGCGGTTGTCCCGGCGGACCGACACCATGGCCGGCAGCAGCTCCCGGAGCTTGGAGGCAGCATGCTGTGCCCGCTCCTGCTGGATGTAGGCGAACACCCCGTTCACCACCACCACCAGCACGATCGCCACGGCCAGCTGGGGCATCCCGGCGATGTAGGCCAGCACGGCTGCGCACCAGAGCATGATGGCGAAAAAGTGGGTCATTTCGGCCAGCAGCCGGCGCCAGCCCGGGACTGTACGGGCCTGCGGCAGCCGGTTGGGCCCGACCTTCCGCAACCGGAGGGCAGCCTCCTCGGAGCTAAGTCCGGCGGCCCTCGGCAACGCACCGGCACCGGAGCCGGCGCCCGCGATCACAGCCGCAGCCTGCCAGTCACGGGCAGCACCGGACACACGGAACCACGGCATTCACGGGGAATCCCATGGATCGAGGATGCGGTCTTGGTGGTCAGGCTCCTAGGGTCAAAGGTCACCACTGTCGCGGGGCGCATCCACTGAGCGCACGTCCCGCGCCGGCAGCTCCAGTGCCAGCGCCCTGAGGTAGGCACCGAACCCCTGCGGGGCACGGGCATGAGTGCGGCCCGACGTCAGCACCCGGATGGTGTCGGTGGCCTGCACTGCATAAGCCTGTTTGCGCAGGTTCTCCACCAGGATCCGGTCCTCGTGGGCTTGTCTGCGGGGAAACCCGCCGGCCGCGAGGTAGGCCGAGGCACGGACGCCAAAGTTGGCTCCGTAGATATGCGGGTGGTCCTCCCTGAACGGGTGCCGCTCCAGCCACCGGCGCAGGATCGCCGGCTCTGTTCCGGCCGGGTCCGGCTCTACCGATCCCAGGACGGCGTCGGCACCGGCATTGGCCAGTTCAACCTGGCGCGCCAGCCAATTGCTCGGAACGGCAGAGTCGGCGTCGGTGTTGGCCAGCCAGATGCGTCCGCCCCACAGCCCGGGGGTGATTCCGGCAGCCAGCACTCCGGCGGCGCGGCTTGCCCCGGTGCTTCCCAGCAGCACAGGCACGGCCGAAAACCGCCGGTCCGAGGCAACATAGCTGGCGGCGATGTCCGCGGAACCGTCGGTGCAGCTGTCCAGCACCACGGTGATGGCCGTCTGCACGCCGGGGCATTCTTCCTGCAGCGCGTCGGCGGCGGAACGGAGCGCAGCCAGGGCGCGGTCAAGGTGCAGGTCCTCGTTGTGGGCGGGCACCACCACCTCCACCCGGTCGATGCGCTGACCGGCTCCGGCCGCCACGGCCGGAGCACCGGCTGCCAGCTCCGTCATCTCGCCTGTCATCTCACTGTTGGATTCCGGCCGGGGCAGTAAGGACTTCCAGCACGAAGTCCTTTTCCCGGTACAGCCCTTCGGTGGGCCAGCCGAGCTGCTGCCGCGCGATGGCATGGACGGCGTCCCCGTCGAGTTCCCAACCTGATACCGGGTGCCGCCAGTGGCAGAGCACCAGGGTCCCGCCGGGGTTGAGCGCGCCCCGCACCCGCTCGAACAGTTCCGCCAGTTCCTCCGCGGCCAGGTAGTATCCCGTTTCGGACACCACCACCAGGTCGAAGCGCCCTTCAGGCCACTGCTGCGGAACGGTGAGGTGCAGGGTCCGCGCGGAGGGATGGCCGTCGAGGCGCTCCGCCGCCCGGGCGAGGGCGGCGCTGCTCGCGTCAACCGCCACGAACTCCCGGCAGCGGGCCGCCAGTTCCACGCTGAGCGTGCCGATGGAGCAGCCGATTTCCAGTCCCGAATCGTAGGAGGCCTCCGGCAGGATGGCCAGGGTGAGCGCCCGCTTCCGCCGTTCGTACCAGCTGGTGGTGTAGCTCCAGGGGTCGGCGTTGCCGCTGTGCACGGCGTCGAAGATCTGCTCGGCGTCGACCGCGCTGTTGGTCCCGCCGGCGGGCCGGTGCCACGCGAATGTTTCCCAGGCGCGGGAGAAGTGATCCAGGAAGCTCCCGGCAAGGAGTGCCTCGTCGCCGGGCTGGTCGGACAGCGGTTGTGTCTGCGAGGCGTGCGCCAGGAGGGCCGCCCCTTTGGCCCGCTGCTCGTCCGGAGTGAGCGGCACGCGGACCCAGGACTGCCAGGCATGGTCCTCCGGTGATGCCCACAACCAGTACCAGACCGGGTACTCCAGCAGCCCGTGGCCGCCCTGCGCCGCGACGTCGGCGGCCACGGCGCCCAGGATGTCGTGGTCCGTGTGGCCGTCGTTGCGGTAAGGCGCCACGATCACTACCTGGTTCGCCGGACGGCCGGACGCTTCGACCGTTTCCCGGACCGCGGCAGCGATGCGGTCCCGGTCGGCGTCAAGGTGTCCGTCCCGGAAGTGCAGGAACTGCCGGGTCGCTCCAGGGGCCAGCCCGGACACAGCCGCCCGAAACTCACTCAGCCGGACCGCGGCCAGCTGGTCCGGCGTCGTAGTCGGGGAATCCGGGTGCGATGCCTCCCCGGCCGT
Source organism: Arthrobacter sp. NPDC058288 (assembly GCF_042880995.1). Lineage (NCBI taxonomy): Bacteria > Bacillati > Actinomycetota > Actinomycetes > Micrococcales > Micrococcaceae > Arthrobacter > Arthrobacter sp. NPDC058288. The sequence goes on along the minus strand of NZ_JBHVYH010000006.1, from coordinate 102,701 downwards.
ACACAGCAGCACGTCCACAGCCGCGCCGGCGGCGTGCAGCCTGGACAGGAATCCTCCGGCGCCAAGGGTCTCATCGTCCGGATGGGCCGCCAGCACAATGAACGTCATGGCGGCGAGTTCGCCCGGGTCCAGGGGAAGCTCGGGAAGGATGGACAGGCCGCTGGCCTCCCATTCGGACTCGGCGGTGCCGGTGTCCGCGTGCGAGAAGGTCACCATGAGCGGTCCCCTTTCAAGGTCAGGGCACCAAGCTGGGCGTCGTCGCGCATGGCGTGGTGCTGCCGGATGTACAGCGACAGGTCGGCCATTCGCTTTCCGTACGCTTCATTAAAGGCCAGGGGGCCCGGGCCCAGGTTCTGGGCCACCACCGTCTGGACGCGTTCGACGCCGGCGGCAACGGCTCCGCGGACACGCAGCGCCTCGCTCCACGCGCCGGAGCCGGACAGTTCCCCGGCGTCGATCCGCCCGGCCGTCCGGGCCAGGTAGCCGGCCAGGGAGGTGATGATGCGGTCGGTTTCACCCAGGTGGGCCAGGGCTATCTGGTCCGGTTCACGCCCGTTGTCCGCGGCGGCGGCCAGCGCGGAGCTGAAATCGCGGGCCACGGCAACGGCTCCGCCGAACCAGCAGGCCGCCACGCCCATGCCTCCCCAGGCAAAGCCCGGACGCTGGAAGTACCAGTTCGGTCCGCCCACCGGCACGGCGCTGACGCCGTCAAAGTGCACGGTGCCGCTGGGAATTTCGCGCAGGCCCCGGCTGGTCCACTGCGGGGTCTCGCAGGAAACCCCGGGGGCATGCAGGTCGACGGCAAAAGCGGCCCTGGCGCCGTCGGCAAGGTGCGCGGTCAGCACCGCACCGTCCAGCCGGGCAGCGAGCGAACACCAGGGCTTGGAACCGTTCAGGACGTATTTTCCGGTGCCGTCGGCCGTGGCGTCGAGCCGCAGCCCGGGGCCCTCTGCGGCAAACACGCCCCAGGCCCCGTCCGCAGGTTCGACGGAGGCCTGGGCGAGAATGGCGACGGCGTCAAGGTGCGGTTCCAGCACACGGCCGGCGGCCACGTCCACGGCAGTGACGGACGCCAGCAGTTCCCACAGCTGCGCCGTGCCGCCATCGCCCGGGCGGGGCGCTGTCCGCCCCACGTCACGCGCCAGTGCCAGCAGTGCCGGCACATCTCCCGCTGCGTGGCTCACGGCCTCAAGCAGCGGCGCCATCGCCTCAAGCCGTTGCGGCGTCGAACTGATCCGCACCGCCTGCACTTCTGACTGCATTCAGTCTTCGTCCGGCACTGTGACCCGGGCCTTCGCCGACATGGTCTCGGCGTTGACCATCCAGGCCAGCTGCTCCAGGCGCGAGATCCCGGCGTGGAGCAGGTCGGCGCTGGTGGGATCTTCCTCGTCCACCTCGTCATGGACGTCACGCATGGTCTTAACGGTTCGTTCCAGCCGGGCGGTGATCAGTTTGACGGCATCCTTGGTGGCGGTGAGCCCCTCGGGGAACTGTTCCAGCCGGGTGTCGGCCGCCACCGTGGTGCTCCGGCCGTCGGGAAGGGCGTGCAGGGCGCGCATGCGCTCGGCTGTTTCGTCCGCGAACAGCCGCACGCTGGTGACGATTTCGTCGAGCTGCAGGTGGAGGTCGCGGAAGTTGGTCCCCACGATGTTCCAGTGCGCCTGCTTGCACTGGACGTGGAGTTCGATCAGGTCCGTCAGGACCATCTGGAGATTGCTGGCAAGGGTCGGTGAAGCCTTCATTTCTTCCTCCGGTGCAGGCGATGCGGAACAGGGTCGTCCCGCACTAGCTTATTCTAAGCATACTTAGCATTTCGCCGGAGTACGGCCTTTCGGCGGCCGCAGGAATCCCGTCCGGTGCACTCAGCGCACCACGGCCAGTGCGAAACCGTCCCAGCCTTTCGAGCCCACGGTTTGCATGACCGTCCCGTCCAGACGCGGGTCCTCGCCCATCATTTCCAGGGCGCTGATGATTCCCGGCGCGTTGACATCGTCCATGGAGGGATCGAGCAGCGCCCCCTCCCAGACCACGTTGTCCATCACGATCGCGGTACCCGGGCGGCCCAGCCTGATGGCCCAGTCGAGGTACTTCGGGTTGTTTTCCTTGTCCGCATCGATGAACACAAAATCGAAGGGGCCGCGGCCGTCGTCCTTCAGCCCCGGAAGGGTGTCCAGCGCAGCTCCCACCCGGATGTCCACCTTGTGCCCCACCCCCGCGGCGTCCACGTTCGCGCGCGCCACACGGGCGTGTTTGGGGAGGTATTCACACGTGACGAGTTCACCGTCGTCGGGCAGTCCCTGGGCCATCCAGATGGTGCTGAATCCGGCCAGCGTACCGATCTCCAGGACACGCCGGGCACCGGAAAGCTGCACCAGCAGCTTGAGCAGCTTGCCTGCGTTCGGAGCCACTTCAATGGGCGGCATGCCGGCGTCCACGGCGGACGTCACGGCCCGCATGAGCGGGCTGCCGGGACGGACCACGACGTCCGTCAGGAAATCCTCCACAGCCACCCACCGGGGCTCGGGCCTGTGCTCAACCATGGGGCCAGTCTGGCAGTTGCCGCGGCCCCCGGGAAGGGCAACGGAAGGTCAACGGGAAATCTGATGCAGGAAGGGAGGCTGAATTTAGCCTGCGTCGGCGATGGCTGTTTCCAGCCGTTCCACCTTGGCGGTGAGCTCACCCGAGTAGCCGGGCCGGATGTCCGCCTTGATGACCAGGGATACCCGGCTGCCAAATCGGCCAACGGCTTCCGTAGCCTTCTTCACCACGGCAAACACCTCATCCCACTCACCTTCGATGGTGGTGAACATGGAATCCGTATGGTTGGGCAGCCCGGAATCCCTGACTACTTTGACGGCGGCAGCGACGGCGTCGTGCACCGAAGCGTCTGCGGAGGCCGCGCCCGCCCCGGCGGGAGAATCAGCGGCGGGGTCCAGGCGGGCCGGCTGGCCGGAGGGTGCAACGGAGAATGCGAGCAACATGGACCAAGTCTGCCACAGCGGTGAACGTCATATAGGAGTACATTCGCCGCTACCAATCAGTAACCCGGGCGCTCAGCGCCAGCGTTGCTAACCTTGAAAAATGAACCTCGCAGTGGAACGCAAGCCCCTTCGTGCGGATGCTGCGCGCAATGTGGACAAGATCATCACCGCCGCCCGGAAGTGCTTCCGTGAGTACGGCCCGGAAGTGCCGCTTCAGACCATCGCCGTGACGGCCGGCGTCGGACCCGCCACCTTGTTCCGGAACTTCGCGGACAAGGAGCAGCTGGTCCTCGCCGCACTCAACCGCCAGCTCCGCCTGATGGTTGACCCGGTGATCGACGACGCCCTGGCCGGCCCTGACGCCGCGGCCGGACTGTTCCGTGTGATCGATGCGCTGATGGCAGCTGCCAGCGAGGATGCCAACCTGCTCGGAGCCGTAGCCGGACGCCGTGGCCTGCTGACCGGCATCACCGGCAGCCTCTTTGAGTCGGTGGCTGTCCTGCTGGGCCGCGGCCAGGCCCAAGGGACCCTGCGGACCGACATCTCCATGACGGACGTCATCCGCCTGCTTGCGATGCTGATAGGCGTCGTGGACACCATGGAACCTGGATCCGACGCCTGGCGGCGCCCCGTGGCGCTGGTGGAGGACGCCATCCGCACCGAGCGGCCCAGCCGGCCGCTGCCGGCGCAGTCCCCGCTGCCGGGCACGGCCTTCGATTCAATCGTCCTGGCCTGATTCGCCCTCCGGCAGCTCCGTGTCGCCATGCGGCCGGTCATCGTGCAGCCGGCCGGCGTCCTCGGACCCGCGGCTGTAGGAGGCCCTGCCGTCCGGGGCATTGATCTCGTCCAGCCGCTCGTTCAGGGCATGGGCCAGAATGTCCCGCTGCAAGGGCGGCAGCGCGATGGCACCGTGGATGTAGGCCTCGACTTCAAACTGACCTGCCATGCCGCCAATGCTGAAATACCTCAGCCATAGTTCTTCAATGGTGATGTCAGCATTCCGGAGCATCTCCTCAAAGCGAAGCCTTTGCTCATCTTCGTCCTTGCCCAGGGCCAAAGCGCACCTCCGCTCACCGGGGCGGCTGGGTGGAGGACACCAGCTCGGCGGACACGTCACGCAGCGACCTCCTGGCCCGCCGCGACTCCATCAGGAGGTCTTGCATGGCGGTGTCCTCGTCCAGGCCGTACCGGGCCATGAGTATTCCCTTGGCCACGGCGATGATCTCGCGGTGGGCCAGTGCGTCTCGGAGATCCTCACTCAGCGTCCGGGCGCTCTCACGCGCCTGCACGTTGATCAGGAAGATGGTTGCCTGCGCCGCGAAGAGCTCCAGTAGGCGCACCGTGGTGTGGTCGAAGCTGTTCTCCGGGCGGCCGTAGATCTTCACGGAGCCCAGGGCGGACTCTCCGGCGAGCAACGGAGCACTGACGGAAGACCGCAGTCCCAGCCCGGCCGCGGCACGGGCCCACTCAGGCCAGCGCGCATCGTGCAGGGCGTCGCTGACCAGCACGGGTTCGCCGCTGGCCCAGGCGAGGAGGCAGGGCCCCTGGCCCAGCCGGTACTGGCATTCGTCGGCAACCTGGACCATACCGTTGGAAGCACTCGCTGTATGTTTCCGGCCGTCAGTGTCAATCAGGGTGACGCCTGCGCCTGCGGCGCCGGGCACGGCCAATTCCGCGGCCGCGGTGATGAGCTCGAGGGCCCTGGATACCGTCTCCTCCGTCAGCAGGAGTTCGGAGGCGCGGGCAAAGATGGCCGCGAGTTCGTCCGCAAGGGGTAGCTTCACCGCCATGGCCGCACCGATTCCACTGCTATGCCGCCCTTCGCGCGTTGACTGGAACTGTTAAAAGCATAGCCTCAGTGATCTCTGTCAGCGCTTGAAGTGGGCGGCTCCAGGCGAGGTGTTAAAGCTGCGCAGCAGGTCCTCCGCCACGACGCGGACCTTGATGTTGCGGTTACTGGAGACCCTGCTCAGGATCGCAAACGCCTCGGCCTGGGAGCACCGCCTTTGGCCCATCACAATTCCCGAGGCAAGGTTGATGCTGGTGCGCGAATTCAGGGCCTCGAGGAGGTCGTCGTTGAGGTCATTCAAGGCCCCGATGCGCACTGCCAGCCGCACGGCCTTGGCGGCACGGGCGGCAAAAGCTTCACAAATCACGATTGCCTCGTCGTCGAACGCCCCCGCCTCGGGTGCGAAGAACGCTATGGCCGCAGCGCCGCCCGGATCCAGCGGCAAAGGGAGGGCCAGGAGACTGAGCTGGCCCGCCTTCACCACGGCACGGTCGTAGCGCGGCCAGCGGGAGTCGGCCCGGGCATCGGGTACGGATACCGCAGCCCCGGACTCCAGGGCAGCCAGCGACGGGCCGAGGCCGGTGGCCCGCTGGATTTCCTCGAGCAGCCGCGCGCCAGGCGCGCTTCCGGCGGATGCCACGGACCGCCTGGACCGGACCAGGGTGACTCCGCAGAGCACAGGCAGCCCGGTTGTCTTGCCGATGAAGCCTGCCGAAAACACGCTCAACTCCTGCAGGAAGTCCTGCACATCGGCGCTCTCCAGAACCAGGTCCTGCAGCCGTTCCGCCAGGTACTGGCCCAGTCGGGCGCGGGTCATCTCCGGCGTCTCACTGGTGCAGATTCGGCTGGCACGGCTTAACCCGCGTCACTCCGCCGTTCGGTTGCCGGCCGAGCCTTCGTCCGGGGCTTTCCCGTCTGTGGCCGCGTCGCCGCCGGGCGCCGCCTCGCCTTCCCGGGCGGACTCTGCCTCCCGTTGGTGGGCCTTCATGTGTTCCTCGTGCAGGTGGTCCGCTTCCTGGAGATGCTGCTGGAGCTTCTCCTCTGCTTCCCTGCGGCGGCGGGACATCTCACGCATTTCACGGGTGGACTCGGATCCCGGCGACGGCACGTAGGGCCTGGATTTGGGGTCTCTTTCGGCAGCAGGAACCAAGGGCGCTTGTTCTTCGCTCATGGTGGCATCCTTCCACAGCATGCAGGGCGCTACTAGGGCCTAATGGCCATCCCTAACTCCAGCCGAGCAACCTGAGCCCGGCCGCGGCGCCAGCCCCGGCCAGGACCACCACCAGGAAGGGCGCCCGGAACCACAGCGCAATTCCGGCTGCGGCCAGGGCGCCAATCCGGGCGTCAAAAGCCAGCGCCTGGCCCGATGCCACCGCGTTAACTATGGTGAGCGATGCCAGCAGGCCGATAGTCATGGTGCCTGCGATCCGGGACATCCGCGGGTTGCGCAGGAGGCTCGCAGGGACCAGATAGCCCAGAAGCTTCCAGGCGTAGCCAAGGAGGCAGGCCAGCAACAGCCACAGCCAAAGATTCATGTCGCGGCACCTCCCGCGTGGGGGTGCCGCCGCGGGTGTGAGCCTTCGTCCCGCTGCCCGTGGTGGTGTTCGGCATAGGGGTCCACATCAGGCTCCAGGCCTTCGTCGCTCGGTCCGTGGCTGAACCAGCCGATCGCCGCGGCCACGAAAGCAGCTATCAGGATGGGAACTCCCGCGGGCACGAACGGCACCGCCAACACCGTGGCCAGGGCGCACACGACGGCGATCGCAAGCGGCTCGCGGCCCTTGAGCCGGGGCCAGAGAAGGCCCAGGAAGGCCGCCACCGCGGCCCCGTCGAGGCCCCATTGTTTGGGATCCCCCAGGGCTGCGCCCGCCAGCGCCCCCACGGCAGTGAACACATTCCACAGCACGAAGATGCCGATGCCTGCCGTCCAAAATCCGCGCTGCTGCTCCTCAGGGTCAGTCTGCCCGGTGCTGGTGGCGGTTGATTCGTCGATGGTGACGTGGGCGGCGGCATACTTGCGCCAGCCACGCGGCTGCAGCAGGGCGTTGAGCTGCATGCCGTAGATGCCGTTCCGCATGCCCAGGAGTGTGGCCGCGCCCATGGCGGCCACTCCGGATCCGCCGCCTGCCACCACGCCGATGAACGCAAACTGCGAACCGCCGCTGAACAGCAGCAGGCTCAGCGCCATGGTCTGCCAGAAGTCCAGCCCGGACGTCACGCCCAGCGCCCCGAAGGATATTCCGTATAGTCCGGTGGCAATGCTGATGGACAGCCCCACACGCACGGCCGGGGATTGAAGCAGCTTCATGCGGGCAGGCCGGCAACAGGCCCACCGGCGGCCCTTCGCAGGGTGTGGCTCCGCGGGGCAGGCTTTCGCAGGCTCCAGGCCCAGATGATCAGCGGCACCTGCAGCGGCAGGCGCGCCGTGTGCACCTGCCGCTGCGCCGGCGTTCCGGCCGGCCCATAGGCACGGCGCAGGGCGTCGACGTGCCCGGCAAGGAACGCGGTGAACATCGCGGTGATGCCCACCGCGGCAGCTTTGCGGGTGGCCGGGACCAGGAGTCCGACGGCGGCACCGGCCTCGATCAGCCCGCTGACCGCCACCCATTCATCGCGGGTCATCACGGCGCACGGGCCGTTGGGGCGGGTGCCGGAATCGTCACGGCACAGGAATTCCGGAACCACCTGGTGGAAGAACGCGGGCTCGCGGAAGTGCTTCATGGCGCTGGCCAGCAACAGGGCGCTCATGGCAGCCGCGGAGATGGTCTGGGTGGCCCGGGCGGACCAGGTGATTGGCATGGATCCATGCAACCACAGCTGCGGACCGCCCGGTAAACGGGACTTTCCGCCCCTGTCAGGAGCCACAGCGCGGCGTAGCGTGTTGTCCATGAGCAGCGTGGTGGAAATGACCGGCGTCGTCAAGCGCTTTGGAACGGTAAGTGCCCTCGACGGGCTCGACTTCAACGTGGCGGCAGGCGAGGTTCACGGCTTCCTGGGTCCGAACGGGTCTGGCAAGTCCACCACGCTGCGGCTTCTGCTCGGCATGCTGCGTGCCAACTCGGGCTCGATCCGCGTGCTGGGCCTTGATCCCTGGCAGGACGTTGCCGCGCTGCACCGCCGCCTGGCATATGTGCCCGGGGACGTTGCCCTCTGGCCAAACCTCACCGGCGGCGAGGTGATCGATCTGCTGGGACGGCTCCAGGGCGGACAGGACCGTACCCGGAGGGACCGGCTGCTGCAGACATTCGACCTCGACCCCACCAAGAAGTCGCGCACGTATTCCAAGGGGAACCGGCAAAAAGTTGCCCTGGTGGCCGCCCTGGCCACCGACGCCGAGCTCTTCCTCCTGGATGAGCCCACCAGCGGGCTGGACCCGCTGATGGAGGACGCCTTCCGCGGGTGCGTGCGTGAGCTGCGCGGCCAGGGCCGCACGGTCCTGCTCAGCAGCCACATCCTGAGCGAGGCCGAGGCCCTCTCGGACAGGGTCAGCATCATCCGCGCGGGCAGGGTCGTGGAGTCCGGCCCGCTCGAGCAGCTGCGGCACCTGACCCGCACGTCTGTCACGGCCGACGTCGCGCGCGTGCCCGCCGGCCTGGATCTCCTGCCCGGCGTCCACGACGTTGTGGTGACGAACCACCGGGTGAGCGCCCAGGTGGAGCCCGCAGGGCTGGGCCCGTTCCTGCAGGCCGTGACGGCCGCGGGGCTGCACGCACTGACCAGCCAGCCGCCCACGCTGGAGGATCTGTTCCTGCGCCACTACGGCCCGGCCGGCTCGCTCGAATCGGCACGGCGGTGAGCCGCACCGCCACGGCCGGCACGGTGAGGATCCGCCACGCAACGACCGGCACGCTGGCCGGCACCGGCGTTATGGTCCGGCTCGCCCTCCGGCGTGACCGCTGGATGTTGCCGCTATGGATCCTGGGCTTCGCCCTCATTGCCTACTCGACCGCGGCGGCCGGGGCCGAGCTGTATCCGGATGAGCCCAGCCGGGTGGCAGCCGCCACCGCCTTGAACGCCACGGCGTCAATGGTTGCGCTCTTTGGGCGGATCTATGATCCGGCCTCGCTCGGCGCCCTGTCCCTCATCAAATACACCGCTTTCATGACCGCCATCCTGGCCGTGCTCATGGCCATCCTCACCATCCGGCACACACGGGGGGATGAGGAAAGCGGGAGGCTGGAACTCCTCGGCGGCGGAAGGCTTGGACGCGACGCGCCGCTGGTGTCCGCGCTGGCCATCAGCTTTGCCACCAGCATCCTCACCGGGCTGCTCTCGGCGGCCGCACTCGCCGCCGGAGGCCTGCCCGGCAGCGGGTCACTGGCCTTCGGACTGGGCTGGGCTGCCACCGGAATGGCCTACAGCACCGTGGCAGCGGTGGCGGCGCAGGTGACGGCAAGCGCCCGGGCCGCCACCGGATTCAGCATCGGCGTCATTGCCGTGACCTACGGGCTGCGCGCGGTAGGCGATCTCGCCGAACCCGGCCCCTCCATGTGGTCCTGGCTCTCGCCCATCGGGTGGAACCAGCAGATCCGGGCCTATGCCGGCGACCACTGGTGGGTGCTGTCGTTGCCTCTTGCCCTCTGCGCAGCCCTTGTTCCTGTCGCCTTCCTCCTGCGGGCCCGGCGCGACCTCGGTGCCGGGCTGCGGGATGAGCGGCCCGGCCCCGCGCGCGGACACCTCTCCGGCGTCCTGGGCCTTGCCGTGCGCCTGCAGTACCGCGTCCTGGTGGCCTGGGCTGTGGCTTTTGCCCTCTTCGGGGTGGTGATTGGTTCGCTCGTCGGCAACGTGGCGGACTTCCTGGCGTCCCCGGGCGCCCAGGACCTGCTGCGGGCGCTGGGCGGCCCGCAGGCACTCACCGACGCGTTCCTCGCCGCCGAGATCAGCATCATGGGGGTCCTCGCGGCGGCCTACGGCATCTCCGCCGCCAACCACCTCCGCAGCGAGGAATCGGCCGGGCACACCGAGGCCCTGCTGGGCACCGCCACCACCCGCATCCGCTGGGCGGGCAGCCACTACGCCGTGGCACTGGCAGGCGTCGGGCTGCTGCAACTGTTGACCGGCGTCTCCATCGGTATCGGGGCCGCGGCCACCGTCAACGACGCCGACCTCGTGGCCAAGTGCACCGTGGCTGCCCTGGCCCAGATTCCGGCGGCCTGGGTGCTGACGAGTGCCGCACTGGCTGTGTTCGGCTGGGCGCCCCGGCTGACAGCGGCCGCCTGGGTGCTCCTGCTGGGACTGATTGCGCTGGGTGAATTCGGAGTGCTCTGGAACGCCCCGGAATGGCTGATGGATCTCTCGCCGTTCCGGCATAGCCCGCTGCTCCCGGTGGACGCCGACGGGGTCCCGGCGCTGGTGGCCCTCATGGCGGCGGCGGCACTACTCGGTGCGCTGGGCTTCGCCGGCTGGCGGCGCCGCGACCTCGCCCCCTGACGCGCCCCTGCCTCATGCACGCTGCGGCGCAACGCTGCGGCGGCGCAGGATGAACGGTGCGCAGGCGCGAGCCGTCAGCTGACGGTGTGCCTGCTTTCGGACAGCCGGGCCAGCACCTGCGCCGGCCGGTTGCTAGTGATCTCGTGGATTCCCAGCTCCCGGCACAGGTCAACGTCCCGGTCTGAGTCCACGGTCCATACCCTGAACCTGCGGCCGGAATCCATCCAGCGTTTCACGGTTCGGGCGTGCTCGCGGACGTAGTCGATGCCCGGTCCGGCCAGCCGGACTTCGCACTCGTTCAGGATCCGTTCGCCTTCCACCTGGGCAGCACGCATCACGTTCGCCAATGCCCCGCCCGTGATGACTCCAAGGCCCAGTTCCTCGCGGATTTCCTCCGTGTTGACGTCATCCACCAACTGGCAGACGAACTCGGCCGGAACAACCTTGAGGAGGTGCTTCACGGAGTCCGGGCTGAAGCTCATGAAGGAGACACTGATGTTGTCCACCTTCGAGGTGGCGGGATCCCAGCCTTCGGACTCCAGCACCTCCAGCACCCGGTCCTCCAGCTGCAGCAGGTAAGGGCTGGGGTGCTTGAGTTCAATGGCAAGCCCTATGTCCCGGCCCGCCTCCCGGAGGATGTCCAGAAGCTCCGGCAGCGTCAGGAGCTGATCGGACTTTCCGCCGTATTCGAGGGGGATGCGGGCTCCCTTCCACGAAGAAAAATCCAGCAGCCGCAGTTCATCGAGGGTCCGGTCGGCCACAGGGCCGGTGCCGTCCGAGGTGCGGTCCAGGTTCGCGTCATGCAGCAGGACCACGTGCTGGTCCCGGCTGAGGTGGACGTCGCATTCCACGCCGTCGGCACCGTCCGCGATGGCCTGGAGGTAGGCGGCCCGGGTGTGCTCGGCGAAGGCGGCGCTGGCTCCCCGGTGGGCGTAGACCAGCGGCCGGGAGGAGACGGACTCGTCGGTAGTCATGGTGACACGTTAGCGGACACCCGCGGCGGATGCGGGGCTAGGCTGGGCACATGCAGGTGAACAGTGAACAAACCACCCGTCCCGCTGCAACCCGACCCCCGGATGCCGGCGCACCCGGCGCCGGTTCCGGTGCCGCCGTCGCACCTCCCCGTCCCGGCAGTGATGCCGAAAAAGCTGCCGCGCTGCGGAAAATGAAACTCCTGGCGCTCGGTCTGCTGATCGTGATGGCGGTGATTTTCGTCGTTGCCTTCGCCCTGCAGAAGCAGTATCCGTGGCTGGAATACGTGCGGGCCGCTGCCGAGGGCGGCATGGTGGGCGCCCTGGCGGATTGGTTCGCGGTGACCGCCCTGTTCAAGTACCCCATGGGGATCAAGATCCCGCATACGGCCATCATCCCGCGCCGCAAGGACCAGATCGGGGCGTCGCTGGGCGAGTTCGTGGAGACGAATTTCCTGTCCGAACAGGTCGTGCAGGAAAAACTCGCCTCGGTGGACATCGCCCGGAAGGCCGGCGCGTGGTTGTCCGGGCCTGGCGGCGCCGAGCGCGTGGCCAAGGAGGGCGCCGCCGTCATCCGCGGCGCGTTCAAGGTATTGAACGACGACGACGTCCAGGCAGTGATCGAGTCAATGGTCCGCAAGCACCTGCTCACTCCGCCGTGGGGGCCTCCGGTGGGCAGGCTCGCCGAGCGGATCTTCGCCGACGGGCACCATCACACCCTGGTGGACCTGCTGGTTGACCGCACCGTGGACTGGGTCCGGGACAACCATGAAACCGTTAGCAGGCTGGTCTCGGACCGGTCCCCGCAGTGGGTTCCGCAGTTCGTGGACGGGCTGGTGGGCGACAAGGTGTACGTGGAAATCCTCAAGTTCACCAAGGCCGTGCAGGCCGACCCGCAGCACCAGGTGCGGCAGTCCATCGACACCTACCTTTCCTCGCTCGCGAAGGACCTGCAGCACGACCCGGTGATGATCGCCCGGGCCGAAGGCATCAAGGCCCAGGTGCTGGGGGATCCCGAGGTACGGGAACTCGCGTCCCGCACCTGGGGCACCATCAAAGCGGCACTGCTTGGCGCCGTCGACGATCCGCACAGCGAACTGACCGTCAAGTTCAAGGCGGCCGTGCACGACTTCGGCACCCGCCTGGTGGTGGACCCCGAACTGGCGGGCAAGGTCAACGCGTGGATCGGGGACGCCGCCGGCTACCTCGTGAAGACGTACCGCTCGGACATTGCAGGCGTGATCACGGATACGGTGGCACGCTGGGATGCCGAGGAAACCTCCCAGAAGATCGAGCTGCAGGTGGGCAAGGACCTGCAGTTCATCCGGATCAACGGCACCGTGGTGGGCGCCCTGGCCGGGCTGGCGATCTTCACGGTGGCGCACCTGGCCTTCGGCTGACCCCCACCCCCTGAGCGCGAACGGACACTTGAGCACCCTTCCGAAGGGCCGCAAGTGTCCGTTCGCGCTCGAGTGGGAGCGACGCTACGCAGGCACGGCCTTTGTCCTGGCCCGGCCCTGCACGGCGAATACCGTGAAGGCCAGTGCCACGATCGCCGTGACCACCAACAGGAGCAGGCCGATCGAATAGCTGTGCGTGGCGGCGTCGTACGTCGCGCCCATCACCAGGGGCGGAAAGTAGCCGCCCAGGCCGCCGGCCGCACTCACCACCCCACTGATGCTGCCCACTTTCCCGTGCGGTGCAAGAACGCCCACCCAGGCGAACACCCCGCCCGTCCCCAGTCCCAGGGCCGCCGCTATGGCGACGAAGGTCAGGCCGGCCGGGACCTCGCCGTCGGGCTGCAGGTTCACCACCCAGGCGAGGACGGCGACGGCGGTGAGCGAGGTAATCACCACCGGCTTGGGCCCGAGCTTGTCCGCGAGCACACCGCCCACCGGGCGCGCCAGCACGGCCGCCAAGGCGAACCCTGCCGTGCGGGCGCCGGCGCCGCTGGGATCGAAGCTGTACACGTCCCGCAGGTAGGTGGGGAGGTAGGTGGCAAACGAGACGAAGCCGCCGAAGACCACGGCGTAGAGGAAGCACATCTTCCACGTGATCGGAGTCCTGGCGGCGTCCAGGAGCTTGGGCAGCACGGGCGCATTGCTGCGGGTCCAGCCCGGGGATTCCTTCATCAGGAACCAGACCAGGGCCGCCATCACGGCGAGGACTCCGGCGATCAGCAGGTGCGTGGGGAAGTATCCGATTCCGGCGACGAGCCGGGGATTCAGGAAGGCGGCCAGCGCCGTTCCGCCCATGCCGGCACCAAAAACGCCGGTGGCGAAGCCACGCCGGGACGGCTGGTACCAAGCACTGACGAACGGGATTCCGACGGCGAACACGGTACCGGCGACGCCGAGCAGCAGGCCGGCGCCCAGCACCAGCGGGAAGGAGCGCAAGGTGCCGCCGAGGGACACGAGCAGGATCGGCAGGATGGAGGCGAGCAGCACGAAGGTGAACATTGCCCGGCCGCCGTACTTGTCCGTCAGGGTGCCGACGACGATCCGCCCGAGTGAGCCGACGAACACCGGCATGGCGACCAGGACGCCCGTGGTGGCCGGGTTGAGTTGCAGGTTCTGCGTATAGAAGGCCCCGAGGGTGGCCACGGAGTTCCACGCCCAGAAGCCTGCCACGGATGCCGCGGTCGCCAGGATCAGGTTCCGGGTCTGGCCGGCGGGCGCGGAGGTTGGGGGAAGCACGGATCCGGCCATCAGCGGTTCCTCGTGTCCCGGTCGCGGGTACCGACGGCGGACCAGCCGCGTCGGGCTGCCGTGCCTGTGGTCCCTGGGGTGGCTGCGCCCGTGGTTTGACGGTCCCGGTCCCGCGAGCGGTAGACGATGTAGGGGCGGAAGAGGTAGTGCAGGGGCGCGGTGAAGGCGTGGACCAGCCGGGTAAACGGCCAGATGACGAACAGGGCCATCCCCACCAGGGTGTGCAGGTGGAAGGAGAACGGTGCCCCGGCCATGGCCGCGACGTCCGGCTGGAGGATGAACAGCGAGCGGAACCAGGGCGCCACGGTCTCGCGGTAGTTGTGGCCGTGCTCCCCCTCGAAAACACTGGCCAGGGTGGTCCACAGGCCGAACACGATGGCAGCGGTCAGCACCACGTACATGGTCTTGTCGTTCGTGGTGGTGGCCATGAACACGGGCCCGGTGGTGCGGCGCCGGTAGATCAGCAGGATGATGCCGCCGAGTGTCCCCACTCCCGCGATGCCGCCGACAAACAGCGCGTTGAAGTGGTAGAAGTCCTGGCTCATTCCCACTGCCTGCGTCCACGCCATCGGGATCACCAGGCCGAAGAAGTGCCCGGCAATCACGGCGAGCAGCCCGAAGTGGAACAGTGGCGAGGCTATCCTGAGCAGCTTCGATTCGTACAGCTGCGAGGACCTGGTGGTCCAGCCGAACTGGTCATACTTGTACCGCCATACCAGGCCGCCCACCAGTACCACCACCATGACGTACGGCAGGACGCCCCAGAGCACAGTGTCCAGTGCGGAGATTTCGACGGCGGCTCCGGGCTCAACTTCGAATGCCGGCATGGTCAGGCCCCCTTCACGGGCAGGAGTCGGGGATCGTAAGGGTCCAGGCCAACGGCTTCGGTGGGCGGACCGTAGCCGGCCATCCGCATCACGGCCTGCTCGTCCGCGGGTGACTTTCCCGGCAGGGTGGCGCAGACGGCCTGCAGGATCCGGGCGTGCGGCAGATCGTCCCGCAGCAGCCCGAATCGGAGCATCTCCAGGCTCGCGCGGAAACGGGTCAGCAGTTCCCGTCCCGCCGCCAGGTCCACCACCGCGGCGAATTCCAGCACCATCGGCAGGTAGTCGGGCAGTTCGCCGTGGGTGTCCACCAGGATGTCACTTTGCCGGTACGTCTTCTTAAAGTTGCCCAGCACCTCGCCGCGTCGGCGGGTGTCCCCGTCCGTCCAGTAGCTGAGGTGAAGGGCGTGGCGTTTTCCGAGGTCGAATTCGCGAACGTAGTGGGCCTGCGCTTCCATGAGGGGCGTGGATTCCAGCAGCTCCAGCACCCCGTCGAAGTCAGCCACGGCCCCCGGGAACTCGCCCAGGGCGTCCCGCATGAGCGGCACCCTGCCGGTCAGTTCCTCATCCGGATAGGACAGGCACCAGGCAGCCGCGAGGTAGACCACCTGCTGGCGCCGGCTCACGGCTTCTCCCCCGCAGTGTGTTCTTCCGGCAACAGCGCTTTTTCCGGGAAGAGTCCCGGCGGCGCGCCTGTGCCGTCCCAGTTGAGCAGGTTCACCCTTCCCCGGAGGGTCGTTTCCCCGGGCGCGGACTCGGATGTCTGGCGGTCCTTCAGGGCGTTGAAAGTTTCCACCGCTACCGGAACGGGCCGGCCGCTGGCCTCGCCGAACGGGGAGGAATCCTGCATGCCGGGGCCGCCGTCGAAGTCCAGCGAGCAGCCCATCTCCTCCAGGTCATGGGCCTGCTCCACGTGCGCCTTGGGAATCACGTAGCGCTCGTCGTACTTTGCGATCGCCATCAGCCGGTACATCTCGTACATCGTCTGCCCGTCCATGCCCACGGCCTCGGGAATGGAGTCGTCGGGGTCGTTGCCCAGGCTGATGCCGCGCATGTAGGAACGCATGGCAGCGAGCTTCTTCAGGACGGCGGTGACCCGGTCGGCGTCCCCGGCGGTGAAGAGTTCCGCGAGGTATTCCACCGGGATGCGCAGCGCGTCAATGGCGCCGAACAGGTTGCCGGTATCCTCGCCGTCGTGCCCCTGGTCCCGCAGGAGGTCCACCACAGGCGACAGCGGCGGCACGTACCAGACCATCGGCATGGTGCGGTATTCCGGATGCAGCGGCAGGGCGACCTTGTAGACCTTGGCCAGGGCGTACACGGGCGAGCGCCGGGCGGCGTCGATCCAGTCTTCCGGGATGCCCTGGGCCCGCGCGTCGGCCTGGACGGCGGGGTCGTTGGGGTCCAGGAGCACGTCCATCTGGGCGTCGTAGAGTTCCTTCGGGTCGGTGACGGCCGCCGCCGCGGTGACGGCGTCGGCGTCGTACAGGAACAGCCCCAGGTACCGCAGCCGGCCCACGCAGGTCTCCGAGCAGACCGTCGGCAGCCCCACCTCCACCCGCGGGTAACAGAAGGTGCACTTCTCGGCCTTGCCGGTCTTGTGGTTGAAGTAGATCTTCTTGTACGGGCAGCCGGTGACGCACTGCCGCCAGCCGCGGCATTTGTCCTGGTCCACCAGGACGATCCCGTCCTCCACGCGCTTGTAGATCGCGCCGGAGGGGCAGGAGGCCATGCAGGACGGGTTCAGGCAGTGCTCGCAGATCCGCGGCAGGTAGAACATGAAGGTCTGCTCGTAGGCGAACTTGATCTTGTCCTCGGACTCGCGCCGGACCTTCTCCACGATGGGGTCCAGGTGGCCGTTTTCGACGGATCCGCCCAGGTCGTCGTCCCAGTTCGCGGACCAGGTGATCTTCGTGTCCTTGCCGGTGATCAGGGACTTGGGCCGGGCCACCGGGAAGTCGTCGCCCAGCGGCGCGTCCACGAGGGTCTTGTAGTCGTAGGTCCACGGCTCGTAGTAGTCCTTGAGCTCAGGCTGGACGGGGCTGGCGAAGATCCCCAGGAGCTTCTTCACCCGGCCGCCGGCCTTGAGCACCAGCTTGCCGCGCTTGTTCAGCACCCAGCCCCCGTGCCACCGCTCCTGGTCCTCGTAGCGGCGCGGGTAGCCCTGGCCGGGCCGGGTTTCCACGTTGTTGAACCAGACGTACTCGGTGCCCGCACGGTTGGTCCAGGCCTGCTTGCAGGTCACGGAACAGGTGTGGCAGCCGATGCATTTGTCCAGGTTCATGACCATGCCCATTTGAGCCATGACTCGCATCAGTACTGCACCTCCTGGGAACGACGGCGGACGGTGGCAACCATGTCGCGCTGGTTACCGGTGGGGCCGAGGTAGTTGAACGCGTAGGCCAGCTGTGCGTAGCCGCCGATCAGGTGCGACGGTTTGACCAGCAGCCGGGTCACCGAGTTGTGGATGCCGCCACGCCTTCCCGTGGCTTCCGACTTCGGCACGTCGATGGTGCGTTCCTGGGCGTGGTGGACGTAGACCACGCCGGCCGGCATCCGGTGGCTGACGATCGCGCGGGCCACCAGGACCCCGTTGATGTTCAGGCACTCCACCCAGTCGTTGTCCTTGACCTGGATCGCGTCGGCGTCGGCAGGGCTCATCCAGACCGTGGGCCCGCCGCGGGAGAGCGAGAGCATCAGCAGGTTGTCCTGGTATTCGGAGTGGATGGACCATTTTGAGTGCGGGGTAAGGTACCGGACCACCACCTCCATGGCCCCGTCCCGGCCGAGTTTGGGTTCTCCGAAGAGCCGGTGCATGTCCAGCGGCGGCCGGTAGATCGGCAGGGCCTCGCCGATGTCGATCATCCAGTCGTGGTCCAGGAAGAAATGCATCCGCCCGGTCAGGGTGTGCCAAGGCTTGAGACGCTCCACATTGATGGTGAACGGGGCGTAACGCCGGCCGCCCGTCTCGGAGCCGGACCATTCCGGCGAGGTGATTACGGGGACCGGGCCGGCCTGGGTCTGGGCGAAGGTGATGAACTTTTCCTCGGAGCCCTCGGACAGGTCCGCCAGTTTCCGGCCGGTGCGGACTTCCAGGTCCTTGAAGCCCTGCACGGACAGCGCGCCGTTGGTGGTGCCGGAGAAGGCCAGGATGGCCTCGGCCATTTTCGCGTCGGTGTCGATCGCCGGCCGGCCGTCCGCCGCGCCGCCGAGCATCACGCCGTTGGAACGGCTGAGCCGCTCCAACGGGCCGGCGAGCCTGTAGGTGACGTTCTTGACCGTGAAGCCCAGTTTGTCAGCCAACGGCCCGACGGCGGCGAGCTTGTCCGCGATGGCCGTGTAGTCCCGCTCCACTACGGCGAAGACGGGCATGTTCTGCCCGGGCACCGCGGGGATGGAGGTGTCACGCCAGTCCCGCACGATCCCGCCGGGCTGGGCGAGCTGGCCCGGGGTGTCGTGCTGCAGCGGCACGCTGACCAGGTCCCGGCGAACGCCCAGGTGGGTCTTGGCCTGCCGGGAGAACTCCCGGGCCAGCAGGTGGAACATGTCGAAGTCGGTCTTGGTTTCCCACGGCGGGTCGATCGCCGGCGTGAAGGCGTGCACAAACGGGTGCATGTCCGTGGAGGACAGGTCATGCTTCTCATACCAAGTGGCTGCCGGGAACACGACGTCGGAGAGCAGCGTGGTGGAGGTCATCCGGAAGTCGGCTGACACCAGCAGGTCCAGCTTTCCTTCCGGCGCGTGCTCGTGCCATTTCACGTCCCGGGGCTTGAGCCCTTCGGCGTGGTCCTTGCCCAGGACGTTATTGTGCGTGCCCAGCAGGTTCCGCAGGAAGTACTCGTTGCCCTTGGCCGAGGAGCCGAACAGGTTGGAGCGCCACAGCACCAGCGTCCGCGGCCAGTTCTCCGGGGCGTCGACATCCTCGATTGCCGGGTTCAGGGTGCGGTTCTTGAGAGCGTCCGCGATGTAGCTGGGGGTGTCTTCCGCGGTTCCGGCGGCGACGGCGGCCTCCGCCTCGTCGGCGAGGTCCAGCGGGTTGCGGTCGAACTGCGGGTAGAACGGCATCCAGCCCAGCCGGGCCGACTGGGCCAGCGCATCCGCGGTGTGCATGCCGTCCAGGGCCCCGGTGGACAGCGGTGACTTCAGCGCGTCCGCGGAGTAGCCGTCCTGCCGCCACTGGTCCGTGTGCATGTACCAGTAGCCGGTGCCGATCATGGTCCGCGGCGGCCGTGACCAGTCCAGGGCGTTGGCCAGCGAGACCCAGCCGGTGGCCGGGCGGGTCTTTTCCTGCCCCACGTAATGCGCCCAGCCGCCTCCGTTGCGTCCCATGCAGCCTGTCAGCATCACCAGCGCCAGCACGGCACGGTAGGTGGTGTCGCCGTGGAACCACTGGCAGATCCCGGCGCCCATGATGATCATGGACCGGCCCCTGGACTGCTCGGCGTTCCGGGCGAACTCCCGCGCCACCCGGATGCAGGCCTGCGCGGGGACGCTGGTGATCTCCTCCTGCCAGGCCGGGGTATAGGGCGTGGACGCGTCGTCGTAGCCGGTGGCCCACTCCCCCGGGAGCCCGTCCCGGCCCACGCCGTACTGGGCCAGCATCAGGTCGAACACGGTGGTGACCAGCTGCCCTTCCACCTCGATGACGGGCACGCCGCGGCGCAGTACGCTTCCCGCGCCGCCGGCGTCCTCGAAGCACGGAAGCAGGATCTCAGCGCTGTCCCCGGACACCTCGCGCAGCGACAGCGCGGGCTCGATCCCTTCGAGGTCCAGGTTCCACTTACCCTCGCCGCTGTCCGAATAACGGAAGCCCATCGAGCCGTTGGGCACGGCGGTCCGTCCGGTCTTCTTGTCGAACAGCACGGTGCGGAACGCAGCGTCCTCGGCCCCGGCTTCGGCGGGGAGGTCCTTGGCGGTAAGGAACTTCGACGGCGTCAGCGCGCCGTCGTCGTTCGTCACCAGCCGGACCAGGAACGGAAGGTCCGTGTACTGCCGGACGTAGTCGGAGAAAAAGGGGACTTCGCGGTCCACGAAGAATTCCTTGAGCATGACGTGTCCCATGGCCATGGCCAGCGCGGCGTCCGTCCCGGCCTGGGCGGGGAGCCATTCGTCGGCGAACTTGGTGTTGTCCGCGTAATCCGGGCTGACCGTGACCACCTTGGTGCCGCGGTAGCGGACCTCGGCCATCCAGTGCGCGTCCGGGGTCCGGGTGACCGGGACGTTGGAACCCCACATCATGAGGTACCGGGCGTCCCACCAGTCCCCGGATTCCGGGACGTCGGTCTGGTCCCCGAACACCTGCGGGCTGGCCACGGGCAGGTCCGCGTACCAGTCGTAGAAGGACGTCATCACCCCGCCGATCAGCTGGATGAAGCGGGTTCCCACGGCGTGCGAGACCATGGACATCGCAGGGATGGGCGAGAAGCCGGCGCAGCGGTCCGGGCCGTAGGTCTTGATCGTGTTCACGTGGGCGGCGGCCGCGATCTCGATGGCTTCCTGCCAGGAGACACGGACCAGGCCGCCCTTGCCGCGCGCCTGCTGGTAGCGGCGGCGGCGCTCGGGGTCCGCCGCGATCTCGGCGAAGGCCAGCACCGGGTCGCCCAGGCGGGCCTTGGCCTCGCGGTACATCTCCACGAGGACGCCGCGGGCGTAAGGGAACCGGACCCGGGTGGGTGAGTAGGTATACCAGGAAAAGGCCGCCCCTCGCGGACAGCCCCTGGGTTCGTACTCCGGGCTGTCAGGACCCACCGAGGGATAGTCAGTCTGCTGGGATTCCCAGGTGATGATGCCGTCCTTGACGTACACCTTCCAGGAACAGGAGCCGGTGCAGTTCACCCCGTGCGTGGAGCGGACCACTTTGTCGTGGCTCCACCGGTCGCGGTAGAAGATGTCGCCCTTGCGGCCGCCCTCCCTGAACACCGCCCTGCCGTCGTCGGTCTGGTCCCATTTCGTGAAGAATCGGCCCAGCTTCAACATTGCATCTGATGCGGGTCCATCTAACCCCGCATGGGGTCCGGAAGCCATGCCCTCAAGCTAGGTGGCAGGTTCAAGCGCCCGATAGGGTCGAACGGCACTGGCCACGCGCCACTCTGAGCGCGAACGGACACTTAAGCACCCTTCAGAAGGGCCTCAAGTGTCCGTTCGCGCTCATAGGTTTGCTCAGAGGAGCGGGGTTTCCTCAGAGGAGCGGGGGGTTAGGGTCAGGCGAAGGGTTCGATCTCCACGCCGGCTGCTTCCAGTGCTTTGCGCACGGCGGTTGCCGTTTCCACCGAGCCCGGAGTGTCGCCGTGCAGGCACAGCGAATGCGGCTGGAGCCTGATCACGGTCCCGTCCACGGCCTCCACCTCACCGTGCACGGCGAGGCGGACGGCACGTTCGGCAATCTGTCCGGCGTCCTCCAGCAGCGCTCCTTCCTGGGAGCGAGGCACCAGTGTTCCGTCCGGGAAGTAGGCGCGGTCAGCGAATGCCTCGTTGAACACGGGGTGCCCGGCTTCCGCGGCGGCGGACAGGAGCGCGGACCCCTGCTGGCCCAGGATGGGCAGCCCGGGATCGTAGGCCTGGACGGCGGCGATCACGGCGGCGGCCTGCTCGGCGTCCTGCACCGTGCGGTCATACAGTGCGCCGTGGGCCTTGACGAAGTCCACGGACGCCCCCACGGCGTGCGCCACGCCGTCGAGCGCGCCGAGCTGGTACAGCACGGCGCCGAAAAGGTCGTCGAAGGTCATGTCGATGGACCGCAGGCCAAAGCCGGGGAGATCCGGGTAGCCAACGTGGGCGCCCACGCGGACGTCCAGCTCATAGGCCGCCCGGCAGGTGTCCAGCATGGTGACGGGGTCCCCGGCGTGCAGCCCGCAGGCCACGCTGGCGCTGGTGATGAGCGGGAACATGGCGGCGTCGTCCCCCATGGTCCAGGAGCCGAAGGACTCCCCCAGGTCAGCGTTCAGATCCAATGAATCCGCCTTTCAAAGTTGAGTCCCCACCGGGGGTGTCCGCGGCGAAGTTCCCCGCGGCGGAGTCAAGGGCGGCCGGGCCAGCGGCCCTGCTGCCGGTTGTGCCACTGCCGGGCGTGCCGGCAGCCAGTTCGCCGGGAATCGTGTCCGGCATGGGCCCAAAGGCCTCCTTGGCGCTTGCGACGACGGCGCGTCCCATCACGCGGTTGCCCACGCCGCCCACCACGGCTCCGACGCCGAACGGCAGTGCCCGGCCCAGGAGTGCGGTTCCCTGCCGCTGCAGGAGGTTGCGGAGGAACGCACGCTGGATCCGGTCCCGCACCGAACCGAAGCCGGGGAAGGACGTCTTGCGGGCGAACACGGAACCCCAGGCGTCGGTGGGACCCTTGCTGCGGCCCGCGGCCTGGCCGCTGAGGCTTCCGAGGAGGGCAGTGCCTTCTTCGCCCAGCATGATGGCCATGACCATGAGGCCGGCTTTTTCGGGGTCGACCATGCGGATGCCGTGCAGCTCGGCCAGGGACGTTGCGTACAGGGCGGTGGCTTCCAGGAAACCGACGGTGGCAGCGGCCGAGAGTCCCAGCGCGGCGACGGTGCCGACGCCGGGGATGACGGCGGAACCGCCCACCAGTGCGCCGCCTCCGGTCACGGCCAGCAGGTAGTCGCGTTCCAGCTTGTCAGCCAGCTGCGCGGCCGTGGCACGCGGGTGCCTGCGCTGGAGCCGCCGCAGGTTGGCGAGCACCAGCGGGCGCTGGATTTCGACCGCGCGCAGCATCATGTTGTGCAACCCGGGCTTTGGCTTTCCCTCGGAGTCGAACACCGCCTTGTGCGCGGTCTTTTGTGCAATTCTCATTGCCGGTTTTTTCCGCATGGCCATCGTCACCTTTCCTGGATCCGGAACAAGCCGCCGGTGCAACCGTGGTTGGCAACCGTGGTCACTCCGTGCGGGGACAGCTCGCGGCTGCCACTCATCCTTAACACTAAGCCACCTTGCTACATGGCCCATGACTCGGCCACCGCAACATACGCGGACGACGACGGACCCCGGGGTCCGGGATACACCGTGGGCGCACCGGGCCATTCCACCCCGAACTCCGACAACCGCCCCGTGCTGCATGGCAGGTATACGTTGCTCAGTGCCGCGCTGCTCCCGCCGAGCTGGAAATCGGGCGCCAGGAACTGGCGGCGGTCCAGGATGCCGCTGATTTCCAGCTCCGCCTTGCCTCCGACGGCCCGGAAGCCGCGCTCTATGTCGAGTTCGACGTCGAACTCGTCCTGGGTGTGAGTGATTTCGGCCAGCGGGAACCGGGCTGCTTCCGGAAAGTAGCGGGTCAGTTCATTGGCCAGGGTCTCGGCGAAGTAGCCGTTGGAACCGTAGCTGCGCCAGCCCTGGCGGGTGGCGATCAGCAGGGCGTTTCCAGTGCCCCATTTGGACCATTCGGCAATCCAGAAGGAGGCGAAGCAGCTGGCGGGTTCTCCGGGGATGTGGACGCCGTGGCGGTCCACCGGATGCAGGGCAAGTCCCGGGTTGCTGCCGATGAATGCCATGCTGCGGCGCCAGGTGCCTGCCGGACTGTTCCCCATGGGTTGAGCCTAACGGGGCAGTGGCGAAAATGGTGCCGGCAGGCGCGCGGCGGCGCGGCTGGAAAAGCAGGCCTAGACTGGCCATATGCCCGCCCCCAGAGCTCTCAGGCCCTTCGTGCACCGGGAATACCGGGTGCTGATTGCGGCGCTGGCCGTCTCGATTTTCGGCTCCGGCATGTGGGCCGTGGCCATGGTCTACCAGGTGATCCACCTGGGCGGCGGACCGCTTCAGCTCTCGCTTGTTGCCACCGCCGGCAGCGTAGGGCTCGTGGCGTTCGTCCTGGCCGGGGGGATCGCCGCGGACCGGGTGCCGCAGCGGCTCCTGATCATCGCGGTGGAAGGCACCAACCTCGCCGTGATCGCCGCCGTCAGCGGACTGGCGCTGGCGGGCTGGCTGCAGCTGTGGCACCTTGCCGTGGGCGCGTTTGTGCTGGGTGTGGGAGCGGCGTTCTTCTTCCCGGCCTATTCGGCCATCCTGCCCCGGATCCTGCCGGCAGAGGACCTGCTGGCGGCCAACGGCATGGAAGGGACGATGCGCCCCATCCTGCAACAGGCGGCCGGTCCCGCCGTCGCCGGCATCCTGGTGGCAGCGTTATCGCCCTCGCACGCCGTCACGGGCGTGGCGGCCTGCCACCTGCTTGCCTTCATCATCCTCAACTTCCTCGGCCAGCACACCCTCGAAGCCGCCGGCGCCGACGGCGATCCCGCCGTCGAAAGGGGCAAAACGTCCTTCTTCCACGACCTCCGCGAGGGTGTCAGCTACACGGTGCGGACGCCGTGGCTGCTGTGGACGCTGCTTTGGGCCTGCATCTCGGTGCTGTTCCTGATCGGACCCATCGAGGTGCTGCTGCCGTTCGTTGTCCGCGACCAGCTGGGCGGCGATTCGCGCATGTTCGGTTTCCTGCTGGCCGTGATGGGCGTGGGCGGGGCGGCCGCTTCCCTGGCCACCGCATCCTTTGCGCTGCCGCGCCGCTATCTCACGGTGATGATGGTTTCCTGGGGTGCCGGCAGCCTTCCCCTCGCTGCCGTTGGAATCATGGACAGCTTCTGGATGGTTGCCGCGGCGCTGTTCATCTTCGGCGCGACCGGAGGCATCGGCATGGTCATCTGGGGGACGCTCCTGCAGCGCCGCGTTCCTGCCCACCTGCTGGGCCGTGTCTCCAGCCTGGACTTCTTTGTATCGCTGGCCTTGATGCCCGTCTCCATGGCGCTGGCCGGACCCGCCGCGGCAATGGTGCCCACGTGGGTGATTTTCCTGGTGGCCGGCGGCGTGTGCCCCGTGATGGCGGCAGTGGCAATGGTGGTGGCCCGGATGACGGCCGACGAGCTGGCACACCCGCTGGACCGCAGTGCCGAAGACCGGGAGTCAGCGGACAGCCCCTAGGCCAGGCTCCCGGCGCCGCGGGCCAGCACGACGGCGGGATCAACAGTTGGGTTGATCCCGCCGTCTGGCGGGCGTGCTTGGCGGCCGGTGCGCTTAGCTGCGGGCGCGCACAATCGGGATGGACGCCGTCGGAAGTCCGCTCGGGAAGATGGTGGGCTCCGGCGCGCCGACCGGGGCCAGCGGCACCCGGGCAACGTCGTTGCCGACGGTGAGCACTTCACCGCGGACGTTGACGTCCAGCGGTTCGCCGTCCCGGATGCTGAGGCTGATGGATCGCTGGTCCAGCTCCACGAAGAGCAGGCGGCCCCGCACCTTGAGGTGGAAGGTCAGGCCCTCCCATTCGGCCGGCAGCCGCGGATCGAAGAACGGAACGTCGCCCTGGTCGCGCAGGCCCGCGAAGCCGCTGACCAGCGAGCTCCAGACTCCGCCGGTGGAGGCAATGTGCACGCCGTCGATCGTGTTGCCGTGGGTGTCGTCAAGGTCGATGTACAGCGCGTGGGTGAAGTGGTCCAGCGCGGCCTTGCCGTAGCCTACCTCGGCGGCCATGATCCCCTGGACACAGGCGGACAGGGTGGAGTCGCCGGTGGTGATCGGATCGTAGAAGTCGAATGCCCGGCGCTTTTCCTCAGCCGTGAAGTCCTGCCACTGCAGGAACATCGCCAGCACGGTGTCCGCCTGCTTGAGGACCTGGTGGCGGTAGATCACCAGCGGGTGGAAGTTCAGCAGCAGCGGGTACTTGGACCGGGGCGTGCTCCAGTCCCAAGGCTCCAGGGTCATGAAGTCGTTGTCCTGCGAATACACTTCGAGGTCTTCGTCGTAGGGCAGCTGCATCCGGGTGGCGGCCTGTTCCCAGAGTTCGCGTTCGGCGTCGTCGATTTCCGGGTGGTCCAGGGCCGCCGCGGTGCGGAGGTTGAACCGCGCCATGACGTTGGTGTAGAGGTTGTCGTTCACCACGGCCGTGTACTCGTCCGGGCCGGTGACGCCGTGGATGTGGAAGAGCCCGTCCTTGCCGAAGAAGCCGAGGGAGACCCACATCCGGGCAGTTTCGATCAGCAGCTCCGCGCCCATGCCATGCTTGAAGTCCTCGTCGCCGCTGGCCCACATGTACCTGTTGGTGGCGAAGGCGACGGCGGCAGCAATGTGGAACTGCGCGGTGCCGGCGGCGTAATACGCGCTGGCTTCGAGCCCGTTGATGGTGCGCCACGGGAACAGTGCGCCGTCCACGCTCAGTTCCTTGGCCCGGACCTTGGCGTCCGGGAGCATCTCGTGCCGGAACTCCAGCACCTGGCGCGCGTTGTCCGGGCTGGTGTAAGTCAGGTAAGGCAGCAGGTACACCTCCTGGTCCCAGAAGTAGTGTCCCTCGTAGCCGGAACCGCTGACGCCCTTGGCCGGGATGCCGGCAACGTCCGCGCGGGCGGTGGCCTGGGCCAGCTGGAAGAGGTTCCAGCGGATGGCCTGCTGCAGTTCGGGCTGGCCGCCCACCACAATGTCCGTGGTGGCCCAGTAGTCCCGGTAGTGCGCCTCGCTCTCGGCGAAGATCGCGCTGACGGGCTGCAGGGCGCCCTCCGCTGCTTCGGACGGGTCCTGCGGGGAACCGCCGTCCACGGCGCCCTCGCGGAAGGCACGCGCCACGGCGTAGCTGGCGCTCTTCTCGAGGCGGAAGGGCTGGTCCGCTCCCACTGCGAGGACGTAACGGACGCTGCTGTCGTCCTGGTCCACCAGGGTCTCGAACGGCTGCACGTCGGCAGAGGTCCAGTGGTCCACGGCCAGGCCAACGCGCTGCCGGGATTCGGCTGCTTCCCAGGAGAGGCGCAGCGAGCCGTCCCCGCCGTCGAGCCTTACGGGCAGCAGGACGCGGCCGGCGTGCCGCCCGGCCCGGCGCGGATCGTGGGTGGAGTGGTCCTCCACGGGCTGGTCCTGGCGGTTGATGACGGAGGATGTGACGTCGGCATAGACGTCCCGGTCCGCGGCCACGTCGAGGCTGATGCCCAGGGTGCCGCGGGACTGGTAGCCCACGGCCCGGCGCTCGGTGGTTGTCACGGTGGCGCCGGACCGGCACTGCCACGTGATCCGGCATTCGTAGATGCCCGTGGCGAAGTCAACGGAGCGGCGGTAGTCCAGCACCGTTGACTCGCTAAGGGTCAGCGTTTCACCGTCGATGATCACCGTGAAGTTGTTGACATCCGGGATGTAGAGGATCCGCTGGCCCGTGCGGGCGAAGCCGTAGGCGTTCTCCGCGTGCTTGATGTCCCAGGTTTCGTGGAAGCCGTTGATGAAGCTTCCGGGCAGGTCGGCGTCCGCGGAGGCCCAGTGCGCGCCGCGGATGCCCAGATGGCCGTTACCCAGGCTGAAGAGCGTTTCCAGGGTTCCGGCGTTGCCGGGAAGGTGGACGGTCTCCACGAGCTGCCAGGGGTCGTTCGGGAAACGAGCACGGTCAGAGGTGATGAGTGCCATGGCTGTTGGGGTTCCTTTTGGCGTTGGTGCAGGTGCAGGTTGGGGGGGCTTCTCGTCGGTCTAGAGGAGTTCGTTCAGGTCCTCGACCACCAGGGTGGCGCCGGCGTCCAGGAGCGTCTGCCGGCCGGCTCCCCGGTCCACTCCGATTACCGAGTGGAAGGTGCCTGCGTTACCGGCCTGGACGCCGGACACGGCGTCTTCCACCACCACGCACTCCTCGCTGGGGAGGCCCAGCAGTTGCGCCGCGTGTTCGTAGGTGGCCGGGCTGGGTTTTCCGGGCAGTCCCGCGGCAGCGGCGGCGACGCCGTCCACCACCACCGGGAAGTGGTGTGCGAGTCCCGCGGCTTGAAGCACGGCCGGCGCGTTGCGGGAGGAAGAGACGACGGCGACCTTGAGTCCCAGCGCGAGAACGGCTTCCAGGAAGCGCACCGAGCCCTCGTAGGGTGCTACGCCGCCTGCTTCGACAATGTCGTTGAAAACCTTGTTCTTGCGGTTCCCGAGGCCGTGGACCGTGTTGTTGGCGGGGTCGTCGTCCGCCGGGCCCTCGGGCAGCACGATGCTGCGTGAGGCAAGGAAGTCCCTGACGCCGTCGAACCGCGGCTTGCCGTCAATATGGTCGAAGTAGTCGCTTTCGCGGTAGCCGTCTGCTTCGGGAACGTCCTGGAGGTAGCCGTCGAAAAGCTCCTGCCAGGCGCGTTCGTGGACGATCGCCGTGGGCGTGAGCACGCCGTCGAGGTCGAAAAGGATGGCGGACGCGGCGGACCAGCTGGAGGTGGTGCTGTTGCCGGTGGCGCTCTGGGAAAGCTCAGTCATGCGGTACTCGATGTCCTTTCAGACGGCGGCAGGGGAAGTGCGTGGATACTGCAGGTTTGGTGCGGGCCGGAACCATCGGGCCCGGGGGCCGGCCCGGTGGAGTCGGGCGTCGGCGGCCGGATCTGGCGTTTACGCTCAGCGTTGTTCGCTCAGCATTTCCACTGACCGTTTTCACTCAACGTTTCCGCCGCGCGGTTTTGCGTTCGATCAGTTTGGTATCCAGCACGTGGCTGGCAGGGGCACTCAACGGCCCCGGACGTTGGAGTCCTTCGATCAGCAGGTTGGCGGCAAAGGCGCCTTGGTCGGCTACCGGCTGGGCGATTGTGCTCAGTCCCAGGAACCAGCTCATCTGATGATCGTCTATTCCTATGATGGACACGTTTTTCGGTGCTGACAAACCGAGCTCGCGCAGGGCCATCAGCGCGCCGAAGGCCGTCTCGTCGCAGCCGGCGAAGATCGCCGAGGGCATCCGGCGGTTTTCGATGAGCTCCGTCATGGCCCGGCGGCCGCCTTCGATGCTCGAACCGGCGTCCATCACCAGGTCCGGGTCCACGGTTAGGTGGTGCTCGGCAAGCGCCCGCTGGAAACCTTTGAGCCGGTCCGTGGCCGTGGCCACGGTGCGCTCCCCCGGTTCGCGTCCTGAGAGGATGGCCAGGTCCCAGTGCCCCAGGCCGAGCAGGTGGTTGGTTGCCTTCCAGGCCGCGTCCTCGTTGTCGATTCCCACGTTGTCCCAGGGGACGTTGTGCATGCCAACGCTCGCGACCGCGAGTCCGGAGGAGGCCAGGGCGTCGATTTCAGCGTCGCTCAGGGCGATGTTGAGCAGCAGGACGCCGTCCACGCGCTGGGCCAGGGCATCCAGGTCGCCGAAAACCCTGCGGTGGACGCTGGGCGTGTTGCGCAGGCTGATGAGCACGGTGTCGAAGCCGCTGTCGGCGAAGACTTCCTCGGCAGCCTCTACGGCCTGGGCGAAAAACCACGCGGTCGCGGTGGGCGCGATGATGGCCACGGACCCGGTGGTGCCGCCGGCAAGGCGCGATGCCGCCGATGATGCTTTGTAACCGAGTTTGGTGGCAGCGTCCGCCACTTTGAGGTGGGCCGTTTCCGAAACGTTGGGCAGCCCGCGCAGCGCACGGGAAACGGTGCAGATGGACAGCCCCGACAATGCGGCTACGTCCTGGATGGTCACGCGCGGTGCTCTAGCCATGCAACACGGGCTCAGCCCTTTCTTCTCCTGAAGTCCTGGGCCCGGTACATGGCCGAAGAAGAGTGTAAGCGCTTACAAATTTAGCGCGCAACTGGTTTTTCCCACGGTCGCGGAATGTTGCGGGTTTCCGGAAGCAGCGGGGGCGGTCCTGCGGCCCTCAGCGGAGGACGTAGTGGCGCAGGAAGGCGCTCACGTCAACCATTTCCGGCGTGGAAATCGTGTGGCCCATCCCCGGATAGGTCCGTGCAGTCAGCTGCGTGTTCCGGTTGAGCCACTCCTCGGTGTGCTCCACGGCGGCGTCGTTGATCACCAGGTCGGCTTTGTCCCGCCCCCAAAAGAACGGCGGCCTGGCGTCGAACGATTCGCTCATGGCCAGCAGCTCGTTGTCCAGGACGAATCCGGACAGCCCTACCACCGCCCGGAAGTCGTGCGGCCGCAGCCGCAGCAGCGTGCTGGCCATGGCCATGCCCTGGGAGAAACCCAGCAGGCTTACGCTGCTGTGCTGTGCCCGGACTGAGTTGATCCAGTCGAACACCTTGTTGCTGACGGAAATGACGTCAGCGAAGTCATGGGTCAGGAAGTAGTCCAGCAGGAACCAGCCGTAGTCATCGCCGATGACCTTGGGCGCGCGCAGCGCCGCACAGGTGAACTCCGCGGGCAACTGGCCGAAGAGGTCCGACATGCGGACCTCGTCCGTTCCGTAGCCGTGCATCATGACCAGCAGCGGTGTGCCGGCACGCTGGTCCTCCGGCCTGGACCATACAACTGTCTCCATCGCATCAGCCTAACTTTCCAAGGAGGCCCTCAGCCCGCGGTGATCACCAGTGAGGCGCTGTGGCCGCCGAACCCGAACGCATTGGAAATGCCTGCCTTCGCCGAAAGCCCATGGGTTGTCTTCGAGACGATGTTGAGGTGGACGTCCGGGTCCGTGTTGTCGAGGTTGAGGGTGCCAGGGATGGCGCCGGTGCGCAGCGCTTGGATGGTGGCGATGGCACCAAGCGCCCCGGCCCCGCCCAGCAAGTGCCCCGTGAGGGACTTTGTGGAGGTCACCGGAACGGAATGTCCGACGACGGCGCCGATGGCTTCCGCTTCGAGCCGGTCCCCCACCGGGGTGGAGGTGGCGTGGGCATGGACGAAGCCGATGTCATCTCCGGTGAGGCCGGCAGCGGCAATGGCTTTCTGCAGGACGCGGCGCTGCATGGCGGGGTCGGCCGCAACGATGTCCACGGCGTCGGAGGTGATGGCGCTTCCTGCGATGACTCCGAGCACCTCCGCTCCTCGGGCGCGGGCGTGGTCTTCGCGTTCCAAGACCACGATCCCGGCACCCTCGGCCATGACAAAGCCGTCCCGGTCGCGGTCGAAGGGCCGGGAGGCGGCCTGCGGGCTGTCGTTGCGGGTGGAGAGCGCCCGGATCTGCGAGAACCCGCTGATGGTCAGGCCGTTGATGCAGGAGTCCACCCCGCCGGCGATCACGATGTCCGCGGCGCCGCTCCGGATCATGTCGGCCGCCTGCGAAATCGCTTCAGCCCCGGAGGCACAGGCGCTGACGGGGGTCCGCGCCCCGCCGCGGGCTCCCACGTCGATCGAGACCCAGGCGGCGGGGCCGTTGACCATGATCCGGGTGAGGGTGTGCGGCGAAACCCGGCGGGGCCCCTTTGCGTCCAGGGTCCGGGCCTGCTCCAGCGTGGTATCCAGCCCGCCGTAGCCGGAGCCGATCACGACGGCGAGCCGTTCCGGGTCAGTATCAGGCCGCCCGGCGTGGGCCCAGGCTTCGCGGGCGGCGATGAGTGCCAGGTGGCCGCAGCGGTCCATTCTCTTGTATTCCAAGGTGGAGAGCAGCGACGGAACGTCCGCGGTGACGCGCCCCGCGATGCGCACAGGGAGCCCGGCAACCCATTCGTCGTCGAGGGGCGCAATTCCGGAGCGGCCCGCCAGGAGCGAGTCCCACGTTTCGCCGGCGGTTGAGCCGACGGGAGTCACTGCTCCCAGGCCGGTGACTACAACCGCGGGGAATGGTTCAGACATGGGTAACACTGCTCCTGGGAATTGTTGACGCCGGATCCGCTGACGGTGCGCGTTGTTCATCGCGGACGCATCCCCCGGCTAGCCGGAGAATGCGTGCGCAATCCACAGTACGCGGGCCGCACCGCTGGTTGCCGGTGTTACTTCAGGGCGCGCATCGGCTGCACCGGTTCCCACTGTCAGTTCGAAGTCGACGGCCTCCGCGGATGGGCATATCCCGTGCGTAGAATCCGCCGGAATAACGACTCGGACACGGCCGCGGCGTGCAGCGTCCGCCTCATTGAAACAGCCGGGGGCGGCCTGTAGCGTGTCGCTAGACAGCAAGCTGATCAAGTTTTGCCCGCACGTCCCCCGGACAACTAGGAGCAAGTCATGAGAATCGGTTCCTCCATTTTCCTTATCGCCCTCGGCGCCATCCTGGCCTGGGCCATCACCCCGGGTCTGGTCCCGTATGTGGACCAGACCCTGATCGGCTACATCCTGATGGCCGTTGGCGTCATAGGCCTGATCGCCTCGCTGGTCCTGGCATCGCCGGGGCGCACCCGCAGGGTGAGTGAAACCAGGTCAGTGGTGGACCCGAACACGGGCGAGCGCATTGTCCGCAATGAGAGCCGGGACGGCGGCCTGTAACCATGCCCAGCCGGCCGCCGTTGTCCACGAAGAGCCGACGGACACCGGCGCACTGCACTGCGAACACCCCGGAAGCCGGGCCAGACCACCACGGTCCGGCCCGGCTTCCGCCGTCTTGAGAGGGACCCGCCCCGCCCGGCACCGGAGTTTTTGTCCACTTATCGCGACTTCGGAGGCCTCGAACTCCCCCGATCTGGACAAAAACTCCCCGCCGGAATCTTTGTTCGTGTTGTTTTCATTGACAAACCAACAAGAACAAAGATAAAGTCAAGCAATTCAACATCGTGTGATGGCAGTCACGGACCGCCGGGCACTGAGGGACCAGCAGTATTTACGCAATGGAGGGTAAGTGTTCGCCGAGGAGCGCCAGCAGCTGATCGCAGGTCTAGTCGCTGAAAGCGGCCGTGCCAGCGTGACCGCCCTTGCCGAACGCTTCAACATCACCACCGAAACCGTCCGGCGCGACCTCGCCGCCCTGGAATCAGCCGGCACCGTCCGCCGGGTCCACGGCGGCGCCGTCGCCCCGGACCGCATCAGCACCACCGAGGAAAGCATCCTCGAGCGGACCATCCAGCGGCAGCCGGAGAAGCTGCGCATTGCCGAGGCCGCCCTGGCATTCATCCCGCAAAGCCCGGCCGGCAGCATCCTCGTGGACGCAGGCTCCACCACGGAAGCCCTGGCGGACCTGATCGCCCTGCGCCTGGCAGACCCCTCCGCTTCCCCGTCCGCCGGCTCGGAAAACGAACTGGTGGTCATCACCCATGCGATCCCCATCGCCGCGAAACTGGCCGGCGAACCGGGCATCGCCCTCCACCTCCTGGGCGGCAGGGTCCGCGGCCTCACCCAGGCTGCCGTCGGGCAGTCCACCGTGGATGCTGCCCACCGAATCCGTCCGGACATCGCCTTCATCGGCGCCAACGGAGTCCACTCGGCCTTCGGGCTGAGCACGCCCGATCCTGAAGAAGCCGCCGTCAAGGCTGCCTTCGTCCAATCGGCACGCCGCATTGTGGTGCTGGCCGATTCGTCCAAGCTGGATGCGGAAACGCTGGTCCAGTTCGCCTCGTTGAAAGATCTGGACACCTTGATTACAGACAGTGAACCCAGCCCGGAACTAGCAGCGGCGCTTGCGGACGCCGGCGTTGACGTGGTGATCGCATGATTGTCACCCTGACCGCGAACCCGAGCCTGGACCGTACCGTTGGACTCCCCTCGCCCCTGCTCCGCGGGGAAGTGCAGCGCGCCATCTCCGTCAGCCAGGAATCGGGCGGCAAAGGAGTCAACGTCTCCCGCGCCCTGGTGGCCTCCGGACTGGAAACAGTGGCCGTCCTGCCGGGCGGCGACTCCGATCCCGTGCTGGCGGGCCTCCGTGAGAGCGGAGTCCCCTTCGCCGCCCTTGCCATCCACGAGCCGCTGCGCACCAACGTGGCGTTGACGGAGCCGGACGGGGTCACCACCAAGATCAACGAACCCGGCCCGGTACTGAGCGAAGACCAGCAGGAAGCCCTGATCGGGCTGCTGCTGGAGCGTTCCCGCGGTGCCAGCTGGGTTGTCCTCGCCGGTTCGCTCCCACCCGGAGTTCCGGCGGACTTCTATGCCACCGTCACCCGGCGGCTTCGCTCCACCCACGCCGGCAACGGCACCCAACAGTCGACGCCGCTCATCGCCGTCGATTCGTCCGGCGCTCCCCTCGCCGCCGCCCTCTCCGGCGACGCGTCAGGCATGCCGGACCTCCTGAAGCCCAACGCCGAAGAATTGGCTGAACTGGCTGCCGCAGCCGGTTTCGCCACGGCGTCCACCGCTGACGAACTGGAAGCGGATCCGGAGGCTGCCGCGGCAGCCGCCGCCGCCGTCGTGCGTTCCGGTGTAGGTGCCGTGCTGGCAACGCTCGGTTCCAAGGGTGCGGTACTTGTGACGTCCGACGGCGCGTGGCTGGCCACGCACCCGCCGGTCAAAGCGGTCAGCACGGTCGGCGCGGGAGATTCATCCCTTGCCGGCTACCTGCTCGCCTCCAGCCAGGGCGCCGCCCCGGCCGACTGCCTCCGTCAGGCCGTGGCACATGGTGCCGCTGCCGCCTCCCTGCCGGGCTCCACAGTTCCGGCGGTCCACCAAACCACCCCTGATGCCGTAACCATCACGGCCCTCCGGAAGGACTGACAGTGACTCAGCTCATTACTACTGATCTGGTCGAGCTAGACCAGAACCTGGGCAACTCGCCCGAGGACGTGATCCGCCATCTGGCTGGCAGGGTTGCCGCCACGGGACGCGCCACCGAGGCGGAAGGCCTCTTCACGGACGCGTTTGCCCGCGAATCCAAGACCGCCACGGGCGTGCCCGGCGGAATTGCCATCCCGCACTGCCGCTCCACGGCGGTGACGGTGCCCACCCTGGCCATGGCCCGGCTCTCGCAGCCTGTGGACTTCGGCGCCAAGGACGGCCCGGCGGACCTGATCTTCTTCATCGCAGCCCCCGAAGGCGCGGACCAGGAGCACCTGAAGCTCCTGTCCAAGCTGGCCCGCTCGCTGATCAAGAAGGACTTCACCGCGGCGCTCCGCGCAGCAACCACGCAGGCAGACATTGTTGAACTGGTGGAAGGCGCCCTTGCCGACAAGCCCGCTGCTGCCGCAGAACCCGCAGCAGCAGGCGCAACAGCCGGGGCAAGCGCAGCCGCAGCACCGTCCGCCGGCGCAGCCACCGGCGCCAGGTCCGGCCCCAAGCGCCTCGTGGCCGTGACGGCCTGCCCCACGGGCATCGCCCACACCTACATGGCCGCCGATTCACTGGTTGCCGCAGCCAAGGAAGTAGGAGTGGACCTGCAGGTGGAAACCCAGGGCTCCTCCGGCGCCAAGCCGCTGGACCCTGCGGTGATCGCAGCCGCTGATGCCGTGATCTTCGCGGTGGACGTGGACGTCCGCGGCAAGGAGCGCTTCGCCGGCATGCCGGTCATCAACGCTCCGGTCAAGCGCGGCATTGACGAACCGGACAAGATGGTCCAGGAGGCACTAGCCGCCGCGGACAATCCCAACGCCCGCCGGGTCCCGCATTACGGCGCGGAGGAGCAGGCTGAAGCCGAGGCCACCGAAAAGGGCGAGCACATCGGCCAGAAGCTGAAGAAGGCCCTCCTCACCGGCGTCAGCTACATGATCCCGTTCGTGGCAGGTGGCGGCCTCCTGATCGCCCTGGGCTTCCTGATGGGCGGCTACCTGATCACCCAGTTCGCGGACACCATTGTGGTGGACAACAGCATCTTCAACCTGCCCACCGAATACCCTGAGAACGCCTGGGGTCCGCTCGGCGCCTACCTCGGCGCCGTGCTCTTCAAGATCGGTGCCCTGTCTCTCGGCTTCCTGGTCCCCGCACTGGCCGGCTACATCGCCTACGGCATCGCGGACCGCCCGGGCATCGCACCGGGCTTCGTGGCAGGCGCCGTGGCAGGGTTCATGGGTGCAGGCTTCCTCGGCGGCATCGTGGGCGGCCTCCTGGCCGGTTACATCGCCCATTCCATCAGCAAGATCCAGGTGGCCCGCTGGCTGCGCGGCCTGATGCCCGTGGTGATCATTCCGCTGGTGGCCTCCCTCGTGGCTTCCGGCCTCATGTTCCTGATCCTGGGCGCCCCGATCGTCGCCATCACCAAGGGCCTGAACGGCTGGCTCTCCGGGCTCACCGGTGCCAGCGCCATCGCACTGGGCGTCATCCTGGGCCTCATGATGTGCTTCGACCTCGGCGGTCCGGTCAACAAGGTTGCCTACTCGTTCGCCGTCGCCGGCCTGGGTGCCGCCACCCTGGACAACCAGGCACCGTGGCAGATCATGGCAGCCGTCATGGCCTCGGGCATGGTTCCGCCGCTGGCCATGGCCCTCGCCTCCACCGTCCTGGACAAGAAGCGTTTCAGCCTGGCCGAGCGTGAAAACGGCAAGGCCGCGTGGCTGCTGGGGGCATCCTTCATCTCCGAAGGCGCCATCCCGTTCGCCGCGGCCGACCCGCTCCGCGTCATCCCCGCCAGCATGCTCGGCGGTGCCGTGACCGGTGCCATCTCCATGGCGGCGGGCGTGGGCTCGAAGGCCCCGCACGGCGGAATCTTCGTCTTCTTCGCCATCGACAACTTCCTGATGTTCGTTGTTTCGATCCTTGTCGGTACCGTCGTCACCGCCCTGGCAGTAATCGCCCTCAAGCGCTGGGCCGTCCGCAAGTCCGTTGATACCGTGGAGCCGGTTCCAGTAACTGTCTAACCCGGTTCGGACGTCTTCCAAACCACCTGTCCCGACCTGATATCCAAGGAGCACACATGTACGAACGCACCGCCACCATCGCCAGCCGCGTGGGCCTGCACGCCCGCCCCGCCGCCATCTTTGCCGAGGCAGCCGGCGAGTACCCGCACGAGATCACCATTGCCCGCCAGGGCGAACCGGCCGACGAGGCCATGGACGCCGCCAGCATCCTGTCCCTCATGAGCCTGGGCGCCTCGCACGGCGACGTTGTGGTCCTCCGTGCCGAAGGCGACGGCGCCGACACCGCGCTGGACCACCTGGTCCAGATCCTGGAAACCGATCACGACGCCGAGTAGCGGCACGGCGGGCTAGTACAGTCCGCCTCCGGTACGGCAGCCAGCGGCCGGCCCGCTGCGCCACCTCCCTTGTTCAGGGAAGACGGCGCACGGGCCGGCCGCTGCGTTTTAACTCGCGGTTTTTGACCCGCGGTTTTTGACTCGCGGTTTTTGACTCGCGGGCGCTTGAACTAAGCAGCCTTAGTAAATCCTTGTGTTTGCCTGGCGGCCCGATTAGCGTGGCATTGTGGCGACACGCCGATCAACAGACCCGCAATCGGGGGCACATTTCCCAGCGGAAAGAGGATGAAACAGTGGCTACCGTGCAGGAAACCATCGAGGTGGACGTTCCCGTGTCCACCGCCTACAACCAATGGACCCAGTTCGAGTCCTTCCCGGAGTTCATGAGGGGCGTGGAGTCCGTCGAACAGATCGACGAGACGTCGCTGCATTTCCGGACGGACATCGCGGGAGTCAAGCGCGAATACAGCGCGCAGATCACCGAGCAGATCCCCGACCGGCGCATCACCTGGGTCAGCACGGACAAGCCGCGCAACGCCGGTGAGGTCTCCTTCGAACCCCTCGGCCCGGATCAGACCCGGGTCACCGTGGCTCTGGAATGGGAGCCCGAGGGACTGCTGGAGAAAGCCGGCACGGCGGTGGGAGCGGACAGCCACCAGATCAGCGCCGACCTCAAGCGGTTCAAGCAATTCATCGAATCGCGCGGGATTGAGACAGGCGCTTGGCGTTCGGCCGTGGACAACGGAGAAGTCGAGGAAACCCGGGAAGAGGCAGGCTTCGCGGCGAACGCCCCGACGCACCACGCCCACGCGTCCGCCGCACACGCATCCTCGGCGCAACCGCCGCACACGCCCGCCCCTTCGCCGCGGCGTCCGGCAGGAATGGACCCTTTCATTGACGACGCTGAACCATCCGATCCGAGCTGACCATGCCTGAGAAGAAGAACCCAAGCCTCAAGGACCCGGAGCTGTACGAAGAACTCCGCGAAGACGGCGCCTCCAAGCAGAAAGCCGCCCGCATTTCCAATGCCGCCGCCAGCAGGGGACGCTCCGCTGTGGGCCGCAAGGGCGGCAAGAGCGGCGACTATGAAGACTGGACGGTGGCCCGGCTGAAGGCCAAAGCCAAGGAAATCGGACTGACCGGTTACTCCAGCAAGAAGAAAAGCGAGCTCATTTCAGCGCTCAGAAACTCCTGACCGCCGCAGCGATGGGTTACCGTACCTCAGGCTCCTTTTCGCCGGCTCTTGGCCGGCTCCTTGGCGACCGGCTCCGTTGCTGCTGCCTTGCCGGCGGTCTTGGCGGGAGCCTTGGCGGCAGAGTCCTTGGAAGCCGTTGCCTTGGAAGCCGTCGAGCGGGCCGCGGTCGTCTTGGCACCCGCGCCTTTCGACGCTGCGGACCGGCCCGAGGCAGAAGGCCGGGAGGCCTTGGCGGGAGCCTTCCCTTCGTCGTCGGCCTGCGCCGCGCCGCCGCCGCCCCGCTTCTTTTCCAAGCTTCGCTTGAGGGCCTCCATCAGGTCGATCACTTCGCCGCTGCCCGCTTCGGCAGCCTCGGCGCCGAACGTCTGTTCCGTATCCAGGGACTCACCCTGCTCGATCTTGGCGTCGATGAGCTTGCGGAGCTGCACCTGGTAGTCATCCGTGAACTGGCCGGGCTCAAAGTCCCCGGCCATGGAGTCCACCAGGGCCGCGGACATCTCCCGTTCCTGGGCGGATATGCGGACGGCGGTTTCCAGGGCAGGGAACGCCGCTTCCCGCACCTCGTCGGCCCACAGCAGGGACTGCAGCACCAGGACGTCGTCCCGGATCCGCAAAGCACCCAGCCGGGTCTTCTCGCGGAGGGCGAACTGCACCACCGCCACCCGGTCAGTGTCCTCGAGCGCACGGCGCAGGAGCACATAGGCCTTGGGGGACTTGGAATCGGGCTCGAGGTAATAGCTCTTCTCGAACATGATGGGGTCGAGCTGCTCGGACGGGACAAACTGGACCACTTCAATCTCGTGGCTGCTTTCCGCCGGGATGGACTTGAGTTCGTCACGGGTGAGGATCACCGTGCGGCCGTCCTCCTCGTAAGCCTTGTCGATGTCCGCGTAGTCCACAATCTCGCCGCACACTTCGCAGCGGCGCTGGTAGCGGATGCGGCCGCCGTCGGCATTGTGGACCTGGTGGAGCCCGATGTCGTGGTCCTCGGTGGCGCTGTAGACCTTGACCGGCACGTTGACCAGCCCAAATGCGATAGCGCCTTTCCAGATGGCTCTCATGGATCAAGTGAACCTCAGAGTTGCCCGGAGGTGAAGACCTTTGGCAGGCAGTAGGGAACGTGTCCGGGTCCAGGGCCGCGAACTGGTGGTCACCAACCTGGACAAGGTGATGTACCCGGAGACGGGCACCACCAAGGCGGACGTCCTGGCGTACTACGCGGCCGTCGCCCCGGTGCTGATCCCCGCCGCTGCGAACCGGCCGGCCACGCGCAAGCGGTGGGTCAACGGGGTGGGAACCGCGGAGGCCCCGGGCCAGATGTTTTTCCAGAAGAACCTGGACGAGTCCACCCCCGGCTGGATTCCGCGTGCATCCATCCGCCACAAGGAGCGCACCAACCAGTACCCCCTGGTCAATGACGCCGCCACCCTGACGTGGCTGGCCCAGATGGGTTCCCTGGAAATCCACGTCCCCCAGTGGCGCGTGGACCCGCACGGGAATCCGATGAACCCGGACCGGCTGGTGCTGGACCTGGATCCCGGCGAGGGCGCCGGGCTGGCCGAGTGCGTCGAAGTGGCCCGGCTTGCCCGCGCCATCCTGAAGGACGTTGGCCTGGATCCCGTCCCGGTGACCAGTGGCAGCAAGGGCATCCACCTCTACGCGGGCCTCGACGGCACGCAGACCTCGGACCAGATCTCCGAGTTCGCCCACGAACTTGCCCGTGCCCTGGAATCGGACCACCCGGACCTGGCTGTCAGCGACATGAAGAAGACGCTCCGCGCGGGCAAGGTGCTGGTGGACTGGAGCCAGAACAACGCGGCGAAGACCACTATCGTCCCGTACTCCCTCCGCGGCCGGCTCCGCCCCACTGTGGCCGCCCCCAGGACGTGGCGTGAGCTGGCCTCCCCCGCGCTGAAACAGCTGGACTACCGGGAGGTCATGCGGCGGATCAAGGACGGCAAGGATCCGTTCGCTGCGGTCTCCGCGGGCGGCGGCCATGTTCAGGCCCACCACGACGGCGGCGGTTCAGGCGGCGGGTCCGGGCACCGCAACAGGACAACGGCCGACGGCGGCAGCTCGGACCCGAGGCTGGAAAAGTACCGCTCCATGCGGGATCCGGAAGGGACCCCGGAACCGTTCAGCGCCGACCGTCACCGGGCTGACCCCAATGCCGGCACCATCCGGGAGCGGTTTGTGATCCAGGAGCATCACGCCAGCCGGCTGCATTACGACTTCCGGCTGGAGCGGGACGGCGTGCTGGTGTCCTGGGCGCTGCCGAAGGGCGTACCAACATCAGGGGCGCAGAACCACCTTGCGGTCCAGACTGAAGACCACCCCATGGACTACCTCGATTTCGAGGGCACCATCCCCGCGGGCCAGTACGGTGCGGGAAACGTCATCATCTGGGACCACGGCTACTACGAATGCGACAAATGGATCGCGGGCAAGGAAGTCATCGCAACCCTCACCGGCGCCGAAGGGGGCGGCCTGGGCGGGACCAGGAAGTTCGCGCTGATCCGGACCAGCCGGGACGGCGACACCACGACATCGCCGGAGCAGGCCCAGTGGCTCATCCATCTGATGGACCGCAAAGGGCACGGTGCGGCGGCAGCCTCGGGCACTCCCACTGCCACAAGAGCCCCAAGCAATGAAAAGAAGCAGGACGAGCTGCCGCCGGACGTTTCGCCTGTTTTCCCGCCAATGCTCGCCAGCGCCGGGACCCCGGCCGACCTTCGCGGCCTGGACTGGCAGTTCGAACTGAAATGGGACGGCATACGTGCCCTGATCATCGGCGACGCCGACAGGATCCGGCTCATCAGCCGTAACGGCAACGACATGAGCGCAAGCTACCCGGAACTGACGGACCGCAGTTGCTGGCCGGAGCAGAGCTTCACCGCCGACGGCGAGGTCGTCGCCGTCGGGCCCTCCGGGCGGCCCGATTTCGGGCTGCTGCAGACGCGGATGAAGCTCACCAAACCGGCCGACGTCGCCAAAGCGCGGGCAGTGACTCCGGTCCGCCTGATGGTGTTCGACCTGCTGTCCGACGCCGGCGAGGACCTCCGCAGGATGCCGCTCCGCAAGCGCCGGGCACGTTTGGAGCAGTTGGATTGGCCGGACGGCTGCCCCGTGCACCTGTCCGAAGTACTGGACCACGAGGTGGAGCACATCCTGGAGAGCGCCAGGGAACTGGGCCTCGAAGGAATCATGGCCAAGCGCCTCGACGGCCGGTATGTCAGCGGAGAGCGCAGCAGGTCCTGGCTGAAGCTGAAGTTCGAGCGGACCCAGGAAGTGGTGGTGGGCGGCTGGCGCCCCGGCAAGGGGTCGCGGCAAGGCTCCGTGGGGTCTTTGCTTGTAGGGATCCCTGACGGCACGAAGCTGCGCTACGTGGGACGTGTGGGCAGCGGATTCAGCGACCGGGAACTGAAGGAGCTGCGGCTGCAGGTGGACACGCTGTCCAGGAAAACCTCTCCCTTCACCGAGGTTCCCGCCGCCGACGCCTCCGATGCGCGCTGGGTGACCCCGGGCCTGGTGGGCGAAGTTACCTTCGGCGAATGGACCGGGGGCGGAAAACTGCGGCACCCGGTGTGGCGCGGTTGGCGCCTGGACAAGAACGCCGACGACGTCGTGGCGGAATCCGGATAATGCGTTATCGCGTGACAGCACCGAAATGCCCCGGCACCCGCCTGTTGGAGGCGGGTGCCGGGGCATTGGCGTGACTGCAGCGCCGGAATCCGGCACTCCAGGCCCTAGTCGTGGTGCGGAATCTGTGGCCGGCTGGTCCGGTGGATAGCGCCCACCGCAGTCTCGTGTTCGCGGCCGTGGAGCGTGCCGCGATCCTTGGGGTGCTTGTGCTTCCCGCTGCCGTCCGGCCATTTGGGTCCGTTTGCCGAGGCAGGGGTTGCGACGGGCTCAGTCTCCGGCGCGGGCACCTCGTCCATTGATTCAGTCAGGTGACTGGCGAGCTCCGGCTCCAGCCGTTCCCCAGGATTCTTCTCAGCCATTGTGTTCTTCCTTTCCGCATTGAAATGAAGTGTCCACCAATAGTAGGACTGCAGTTACTGCTTGTCTGCAGGCCCTACCAGCGGACTTTTTTCTGGGCAGGGCCCTGCTTGCCGCTTGCCTGCGTGGGCTTGTGGCCGTGCGAGACGCTCTGCGAGCCTGCGCCGCCGCGGGACTTGCTTGCCAGCATTTCCCGCTGCGCGTCCGTCAGCCGCGATTTGATGCCCTGGCCGGCATCCGGCGCTCCGGCATCCTTCGCTTCGGGACTCGGGCCTGACGCCTGTTCGGCGTTCCGGGGGGTGTCTTTGTCAGTCACGGATGTTCTCCTTGTGGTGCGGAATCGGGTGGCGGTCATGAGTTGCGGACGCACACGCTGCAAGATCGCGGTGGAGAAGTCACGACGACGAGGGTCGGCCGGAGGATCAACACGGAAGTACGCCTCCCATGGGTCAACCTTAGGCAGCAATCCGGCCGGTTGGGAACCCCCGGTTCGGACTGCTCCGGGCGCCGGCCCGAAGCGGCGGCCGCGTCCGTGAACCGGCCCGTTTTCGGCCCGTTTGGTCGCATTCTGGCCATGTGATCGAAAAAGCTTTGGCAAAGACGGGTGACATCGAAGCATTCCCAGTGCTGGCACGGCGAAACGGCGCAAAACAATTTTCGTTTTGGCACTCTTTTGGCCGCGGAAACGGGGATCATACGCCACTGAACTCGGAAACTCCATGGAATTCGCGTAAAATTGAAAGCCTGCCCGGAGCGGGGCAGCTACAAGTCGCAAGCAAATGACCTCCACGGGAGAAGCCCAAATGCCCAAAGACCGAAGCATGACCGACTCTTCAGCAGGCGTTAACAACGCCCGCGGAACCGACAATATTTTGCCTGAGGGCGTTGCGCCCCAGGGCGCCAAGAAGCCGAGGCTGCTGCCTCGCCGCAGGCTCAAAGTCTCCGACGTCAACGTCGTCAACAAGCCGATGCTCAAGAAGGCACTCGGCGGAACCATCGTGGGTAACACCATGGAGTGGTACGACGTCGGCGTGTTCGGCTACCTGATCACCACCATGGGTCCGGTGTTCCTGCCCGAATCCGACCCGTCCACGCAGACGCTGTTCCTGCTGGGCACGTTTGCCGCCACTTTCATCGCCCGTCCCCTTGGCGGCGTGATCTTCGGCTGGTTCGGTGACAAGGTTGGCCGCCAGAAGGTCCTGGCAGCAACCCTGATGCTGATGGCGGCCAGTACCTTCGCCATCGGCCTTCTGCCCGGCTACGCCCAGATCGGTTTGTGGGCGGCCGGATTGCTGGTGCTGCTGAAAATCGTGCAGGGCTTCTCCACCGGCGGTGAGTACGCCGGAGCCACCACCTTCGTGAGCGAGTATGCCCCGGACAAGCGCCGTGGCTTCTTCGCGAGCTTCCTTGACCTTGGGAGCTACCTTGGATTTGCCATGGGTGCCGCCCTCGTTTCAGCCCTGCAGCTGACCATGGGCCAGGCTGCGATGGAAGAGTGGGGCTGGCGCATCCCGTTCCTGCTCGCCGGTCCCCTGGGCCTCATCGCGGTCTACTTCCGGAGCAAGATTGAGGAATCCCCGCAGTTCCAGGCCACCCTGGACGCCCAGGAAGAACTCAGCAAGGACGCTGCCAAGTCCTCCGATGCTGCCTCCAAGAGCCCGGTGGGCGTTGTCAAGGCCAACTGGCGGCCCATTATTGTGGCCATGATCCTTGTGGCTGCGGCCAACACCGCAGGCTACGCACTGACCTCCTACATGCCGACGTACCTCACGGATGCCAAGGGCTACGACCCTGTCCACGGCACGCTGCTGACCATCCCGGTGTTGGTCGTCATGAGCCTGTGCATTCCGCTGACTGGAAAGCTTTCGGACCGCATCGGACGCCGCCCGGTCCTGTGGATCGGTGCCGTGAGCACCATCGTGCTGGCCACTCCCGCCTTCCTGCTGATTGGCGTCGGCGAGATCTGGT
Organism: Arthrobacter sp. NPDC058288; assembly: GCF_042880995.1. NCBI lineage: Bacteria > Bacillati > Actinomycetota > Actinomycetes > Micrococcales > Micrococcaceae > Arthrobacter > Arthrobacter sp. NPDC058288. The sequence goes on along the minus strand of NZ_JBHVYH010000006.1, from coordinate 59,237 downwards.
CGACTCTGGCCGGCCTGGCACTGATCGCCTTCCCCGTCACGTTCTATGTGGCCAACCTGGCCTCGGCGCTGCCCGCGCAGTTCCCGACGGCCAGCCGTTACAGCGCCATGGGTATCGCCTACAACTTCTCGGTAGCGATTTTCGGCGGCACCACGCCGTTCATCGTGGCGGCACTGATCAAGGCGACCGGCAACGACATGATGCCCGCGTATTACCTGATGGCCACATCGGCCATTGGCGCAGTGGCCATCTACTTCCTGAAGGAATCCGCCAACCGTCCCCTGCCCGGCTCCATGCCTAGCGTGGATACCCAGGCGGAGGCCCGCGAGCTGGTGGCCACCCAGGACGAGAACCCCCTGATCGACCTGGACGACATGCCGTTTGAGGATGAGCTGCGGGACACCGAAAAGGTTCCTGCGAGGACCTGACCTTGTAGTCAGTCGCCCCGCCCGTCGAGGCCTGCTTTGCACGATGTTCCTTTGTGACAGCGTGCAAAGCAGGCCTCCCGCGCGTCTGGCAGACTTTTTGCGGAAGAACGCACGGAACGAACGAAACGAACGCACGAAAGACCGGAGGTACCCATGGCCCGCACCCTCAGGCGTCATCTCCGCGACCTGCACAGCCTCGGCCCGGCCAACAGTGATCACCTGTCTGCCCTGCGCGTTGCCGTGAGCGTGGCCGTGCCCTCTCTGGTTCTGCTGGTGCTCGGCCGCCCGGAGCTGATCATCTATGCCGTGTTCGGCGCCCTGACCGGAATGTACGGGCGCTCGGAGCCCCACCAGCTCCGCCTCAGGCACCAGGCCCAGGCCGCACTGGTCCTGCTCAGCGGGGTTGGCGTTGGCGTCTTCCTGTCCGTCAACCACCTGCATTCCTGGTGGCTCGTGGGGGTGGAAGCGCTCCTCGCCGGCGTCGGCTCGGTTTTCTCCGACAGGGTGAACCTGAAGCCCAATGGCCCCTTCTTCGGCATCCTTGCACTCGGTGCCTGCGCCTCAGTGCCCGCAACGGTTCCCTGGTTCGCGGCGCTCCTCATCGCTGCCGCCTCCGCGGCGTTTTCAATCATCATCGGCTTTGGCGGCTGGGTGCGGGGCCGGAGGTGGCAGACGGGAGCGGCCCGGGCCGCGGCGCCCCTGCGGGGACTGCGGCGCTACGCTGCAATGATCCACGCGGCGAGGTATGTGCTGGCAGTCGGAACTGCCGGCGCCATCGGCGTCCTCAGCGGCAGCGGCCACCCGCACTGGGCCATGGCGGCCGCGGCGGTTCCCCTTGCGGGGGCAGACCTGCCCAGCAGCGTGCACCGCGGCCTCCACCGCATGATGGGGACCTTCCTCGGGCTGGTGGTGGTCGCCGTCGTACTCCTTCCGGTGCCGTGGGCGCCGCTGGCGTTCTTCCCGGGCGCGGAAGCCGCGGTGCTGGCGTTCCTAGTGATCATCTTCCAGTTCACCACCGAACTTTTCATGACGCGGCACTACGGCCTGGCCATGGTGTCCTTCACCCCTGTGATCCTGCTGATGACGCAGCTCGCAGCCCCGGCTGATCCCTACATCCTCATCACCGAACGCGCCGTGGAAACAGTGGTGGGGGCGGTGATCGGCATCCTGGTTATTGTGCTGGTCCGGCGCCGCCGCCGGACCGGCGCATCGCTGTAGCTACTTCGCCGGCCTGCGCGGGGGCCCCGCCGTGAACCGGGCGGGCAGCATCCTTGAGGCCGCGGCGACGATCTTGTACCGCTTGGTGGGGATGGAAACCGCGCGGCCGCGTTCGTTGTCCGCCAGTCCTTCCCGGACCACGCGGTCAGCGTTCAGCCACAGCCAGCGCGGGGCCACGGTCTTGTCCATGCCCATGCGGTCGTGAAATTCGGTGTGGGTGAATCCCGGGCATACCGCCGTCACCTTCACCCCGCTCCCGGCATATGCCAGGTTGGCCCAGCGGCTGAAGGTCACCTGCCACGCTTTCGCCGCCGAGTAGCTCCCCCGGTTGGCGAAGGCGGCAACGCTGGCCACATTGATGATCCTGCCGGAACCCCGCGCCAGCATGCCCTGCAGCGCCGCATGGCACAGTTCCATGGGCGTCTGGACATGCAGCCTGAGGTGCCGGCGTTCCTCTTCCAGGCTGTTCTTGTCGAACGGCTTCAGCAACCCGATCCCCGCGTTGTTGACCAGGATTTCCACCGGCCGCGCAGGGTCGGAAAGGCGTTCGACGACGGCGGCCACTCCGGCGTCGTCCGTCAGGTCCGCGGACAGCACCTCCGCGGTGATGCTGTAGTTGTTTTCCAGTTCATGCGCCGCGGCCCGCAGCCGCTCCGCGTCCCGCGCGACCAGGACCATGTGGTGGCCCTGCTCGGCGAGCTGGCGGGCAAACTCGGCGCCGAGGCCCGCGGTGGCGCCGGTGATCAGGGCTGTGGTTCCGGGAACTTGTTCCGTCATGGCAGAAGCCTAGCCCCTTGAGCCGGTCACCTCCCCCGGAACGTCCCGGCCGGACCCTGCGAGCGGGTTCTCCAGCCGGCCTGCCATCTGCAGGCCCCCGGACGGGTCCGCCAGGTCCAGCATCTGCTGGTTGTTGCGCAGCTGCAGCCTGTTCAGGCAGGAGAACTGGAAGTCGGGCGCAAACAGGTCGTGGCGGGCAAACTGGTCCACGAGCTCCGGGTGTTCCGCCTGGTAGTCGCGAATGGCTTGAGCTGCGATGCGCCAGAATGCGTCGCCGCCAAGCACCCCGTCTTCCTCGAGGAGGGCACCGAGGAACCGGAAGATGCAGTCGAACACATCCGTGAAGATGGCCAGGACCTTCTCGCCGTCGGGAATATCCACCTTGATCCGGGACACGGCATCCGGCAGCTCAAGCCGGTCCCCCATCACTACGATTTCCTCCGCAATGTCCTTCATCACCGCACGCACGGGCACGCCGTTTTCGAGGACCAGGATCACGTTCTCCCCGTGGGGCATGAACGCCAGCTCGTAGCGGTACAGGCAGTGCACCAGCGGGACGAGATAGGCCTCGAAGTACCGCCGCAGCCACTCCCCCGGTTCGAGCCCGGACTGTTCGATCAGCGCGGACACCATGGGCTTGCCGGCCGAGTCAACGTGCAGGAGCGAGGCCATGGTGGCCAGCTGCTGCCCGTCCTTCAGCAACGTCAGCGGGCTCTCCCGCCACAGCGCCGACAGCATTTTCCGGTACGGCGAATCCTTGATGGAAGCCGCCTCGTAATAGCCGTTGTGGTATCCAATGGCGGCCACCTCGCGGATCAGGGCAAGTCCCCGGTCCCGCAGGGCCTCGTCGCTGCCGATCAGCTCCTGAAGCCAGTCATTGATTGCCGGCGTGGCCTTCATGTACAGCGGCGAGAGCCCCCGCATGAAGCCCATGTTCAGGACGGACATGGCCGTCTTGACGTACGCCTTTTCCGGCGCGGACGTGTTGAAGAATGTCCTGATGGACTGCTGCGCCTGGTAGCTGTCAGCCCCGAGGCCGAGGTGGACAATGTGCTGCCGGGCGATTTCGGCGGCAAAGGTGACCGTCAGCTTGTTCTCCCACTGCCAGGGGTGCACCGGCATCAGGAAGTACCGGACCGGGTCCAGTCCCAGGGCGGTGAGCCTGGCATCGAAAGAGGCCACGGTGTTCGTGCCCAGTTCGGCTTCCAGGTGGGCGGCATAGTCCAGTCCCTCGCTGGAGGTGAACACTGCCTTGCTCCGGTGCACTGCGATCCATTCCAGCTGAACAGGGGCGCCGGCTTCCGGAGCAAAGGCACGGTAATCGTTGATGCCGAAGCCCAACCGGCCGTTGTTGGCCACGAAGCAGGGGTGTCCCTCGGTCATGCTCCGCTCAATGGCCTGGAAGTCCGTGGCCGCATCCGCGCCGCGCGTCACGCCGGCCGCCAGCTCAGCGGAGGACGGCTGGCCCATCCACTGCTTGTATGCATGGCTGGAGAGCGTGCTGCTGATCTCCTCAAGATAGACAGGGAGCATCTCCGGCCGGATCCCCAGGGTGTCGCGGAATTCGGTGATGAACCGGAGGGCATCCAGGGCTGCATCCTCCCCGTCCCGGCTACACGTGATCGAGTCGGCATCCACGGACCAGTGCTCAAGGGGCCGGATAGTTGCGGAGAAGCGGTATTCAACCGTGGTGTCGTCACTGAGCACCCGGTAGTCCCGGGACCGGGCTGCCGCTCCCGTGCCACCCCGGGCCGGGTCCCCGGCGCTGGTCCGTTCCGGGCTGAGGATGCGCTCGTGGGAGAACTCGGCGAGCGCCTTGCGGACAAGGTGGCGGTTGGCCGCAGCCCAGCGTTCCGGGGTGAGGTGTGTTGCCGCGTTGCCCGCGGTCAGGACGGGTTCAAGGTCAGCGATGGTCATAGTGATGCTCCCTGGCGGATCGGGGACTGGTGGATCGGGGATGAATGGAGGGCTGCACGGGCGGAAGTGAACGCTTCCCGGGTGCAGAAACTGAGGAGGGCCTGTTTGTCCGGCAGAACGATCCCACCGGCAGGCCGGAATCCCAGCCGTTCGTTGAGGACGTGGATCTTATGGTTCCGCGCGTCCGGCTCAACCACCACGCGCTCTACCCTGTCCTTCGCGAAGAGCCGGTCCAAAACCGTTTCCATGACGGCGGCGGTAAAGCCGGTGCGCGGCGGCCCGGCCGGCGGAGCCACCAGGAGGTGCATGCCGATGTCCCCCGGCTGCACGGCGTAGAGGCCGGCCAGGGGCGAGAAGGACGGAAGGTACTCCTCCATCAGGAAGGCGGGAACGCCGTCGTCGAGCCCCAGCAGCGCGTGGTGGTGCCCGCTGGACTGGATCTTTGAGTATTCCTCGACAACGTCCGCCACGGTGGCGGAGTGCATCCCCCAGAAAGCGGCGTACGGGAGGGCCACCCAGCTGTGGAGGAGTTCCGCGTCGGATTCCGGATCGAAGCAGCGGAACGTGAAGCTCATGCGTGCACCCCGAACTCCTGGAAGGCGATGGTCCGTTCCACGGGGTAGACCTCGCGCCCGCAGATCCCGCGCAGGATGCAGGAGTTGCGGTAAGCGGCCATGCCGAGGTCCGGCGTGACGAAGCCGTGGGTATGGAGTTCCGCGTTCTGGACGAAGATCTCCCCGGGTTCGACGCCGGTGCTGTAGTTGCGCTCCACCGCGAACCTGCCTCGGTGGTCCCGGGCGATCCGGTCCTGTATCCCGTTCAGGAACTCCGGTTCGCGGTAGCCGTAGCCGGTGGCGAGCACCACGGCCTCCGTCTCCAGCGAGTAGCCGCCGCCCTGTTCCTCATGCCGGAAGTGCAGGGTGTGGGTGCCGGCTTCCGGACACCACGAGGCCGCGGTGAGTGCCGAGTGCGTCAGCAGCCGCGTATCCACGGCGTTTGAGAGGCTCTTGGCATACAGGAGGTCGTAGATGGCGTCGATGAGCTCGGAGTTGATGCCTTTGTACAAGTTCTTCTGGCTCTTGATCAGGCCGTCGCGCTGCTCCTCCGGTAGCCCGTGGAAGTAGTCCACATACTCCGGTGACGTCATCTCCAGGGTGAGCTTGGTGTACTCCAGCGGGAAGAACCGCCCGGACCGCGTAACCCAGTTCAGCCCATATCCGTGGACGTCGATTTCCTGGAGCAGCTCGTAGTAGATTTCGGCGGCGCTCTGGCCGCTGCCCACGATGGTGATGCTCCGCTGCCTCTGCAGTTCACTCTTCCGCGCCAGGTAGTCGGCGTTGTGGAGCACTACACCGCCGCCGTTGGCTGCCGCCATTACTATTCCGCCGCAGGCTGCCGGCACGTACGGCGACGTTCCAGTGCCCAGCACCAGCCGTCGCGCGCGGAGCAGCTCGGGCCCCTCGGGGCCGTCCACGGACAGCGTGTACACGCCGTCGTCGTACGTGATCTCCCGGACGTCAGTGCCGAACCGCAGCGATTCGAGCTGGCCGGCCACCCACTGGCAGTACTGGTTGTACTCGGCGCGGAGCGGGTAAAAGCTTTCCCGAATATAGAAGCGGTAGAGCCTGCCCGACTGCTTCAGGAAGTTCAGGAACGAATAAGGGGACGTGGGGTCCGCCAGCGTCACGAGGTCCGCCATGAACGGGACCTGCAGGTGGGCGGGCTCCAGCATCATGCCGGGGTGCCAGTCGAACGAGTCGCGGCGCTCCAGGAACACCGCGTCGAGCCCGGCCACCGGCTCCGCAAGTGCGGCGAGTCCCAGGTTGAAGGGTCCGACGCCGATTCCGGCGACGTCGTAAATGCGGCCGGCGCCCGAGGTGCTGGAGGTGCTGGAGGTGCTGGAGGTGCCGGATGCTGGGGCGTCGGGCTTGCCCGCGCTCATGCTGAGGCCTCCCGGCCGGCAAGCAGCGCTTCGCCGGTGCTGCGGAGCAGGTTGATGACCGCGTTGATGTCCTCGGGAGTAGCCTCGGCGTTGAGCAGCGTGAACTTCAGGAAGTGCCTGCCGGCCACCTTGGTGCCGGCCACCACCGCCTCGCCCGAGGCGAATACTGCGGCCCGGATGGCCGGGTTGAGGGTGTCGGCGGAGTCCTCAGCAAGCCGGTTGCCGTCAGCAAGGACCGGGCGGTAACGGAACACGAGCGTGCTCAGCTGCGGCTCGGCGGCCAGCTCAAAGTCAGGATCCGCGGCCAGGGCCTGCCCGGTGCGGGCCGCAAGGTCGATCGCTTCGTCCAACAGCGCACCCACGGCATCCGTCCCCATGATCCGGAGCGTGAGCCAGAGCTTCAGCGCGTCAAAGCGCCGCGTGGTCTGGATGCTCTTGTCCACCTGGTTGGGAATGTCCGCCAGCACGGCGCTCTCCGGGTTGAGGTAGTCCGCATAGTAGGTCACATGCTGCAGCATGGCCCGGTCCCGCACCAGCAGGGCACTTGAGCTGACAGGCTGGAAAAAGGTCTTGTGGAAGTCCACGGTGACAGAGTCCGCCAGCCCGATTCCGTCCAGCCGGTGGCCGTAACGGCCCGAAACCATGAGCCCGCCGCCGTAGGCGGCGTCGACGTGGAACCACGCTCCGTACGCCCTGGCGAGGGTGGCGAGCTCGGCGAGCGGATCCACCGCGCCGAAATCAGTTGTCCCGGCTGTTCCCACCACGGCCATCGGCACCAGGCCGGCGTCGGCAGTCCGCGCGAGTGCGGCCGCCAGCGCAGCGGGGTCCATCCGATGGTCGGGTCCGTAGGCGACCGGCACGACGGCGTCGTATCCCAGCCCCAGCATGGACGCCGACTTACGGATGCTGAAGTGGCTGTCAGCCGACGCGAAGATACGCAGCTTGTCCAGCAGGCCCGGCAGGCGGAGGGACTCCTTGCCGGGTAGCTTCCGCAGCCCGGCAACTGCGTGGTTGCGGGCAATGAGCAGCGCCTGGAAGTTGGACTGGCTGCCGCCGGACGTGAACACACCGTCCGCTGTGGCGCCCAGGGACAGCCGCTCCGCGGTCCAGTCGATGAGCCGGCGCTCGATCATGGTGGCACCCGCGCTCTGGTCCCAGGTATCCATGGAGGAATTGACGGCGGACAGGATGCTCTCCCCCACCAGCGCCGGAATGACCACGGGGCAGTTCAGGTGGGCCGCGTACTTGGCGTCGTGGAAGTAGACGGCGTCCTTCAGGTACACCTCTTCAAGTTCAGCCAGCGCGGCAGCGGTATCCGGCAATGGGATGCCCAGATCGACGGCGGCGACGCGTTCCCTGAGTTCGAGGGGTCCGACGCCGGTGAACGGCTTGGTGGTCCGCTCCAGTTTGGTGGCCACGGCGTTGACGCCCTGGAGCACCTGGGCCACGTAGCGCGGCGCGTTGCGGGAGTTGAGCAGGTGGTTGGTGGCGGCGAGGGCCAACTCCACCCGGGAGCCGAAGTCTGGCCCGGCAGTCGGGGAAGGGAGGCCCGGCGGTTGTGGGTCCACAGGGGGCAACAGCGTCACAAGGTTTTCCTTTGGTAGGCGTTTGGCGGCGCGCCAACGTAGCAAGGTAAGCCTTACTTAGGTAAACCTTTTAGTCAAACTTTTGTGAGCTAATTATTAAATTGGAGGATTATCGGGGTGTTTGAGGCTCAATGGGGCGTCATTGACTGTTCCCGATGCCGCGGTTAAGGCAAACTTCGCCGCCTAATGCGTGGCGGTTGCTGCTGACTTGCGGCGGCACAGCAGCGTCCAGCGGTTGCCGGCGTCCTCCTTGGCGTAGGAAAACTGGTCCAGGGCCACCTTGGCGAGGGCAAGTCCGCGGCCGCTCCCGGACATGTCGTCCGGCAGTTCTGCCGCCGACAGGTCGATGCCGGCGGGCCGGGCATTGTCCGTGAACTCGGCGTACAACCGCTCCGGTTCACACTCCACCGCCAGGACGAACCGAACGGGGTCGGTGCTGGCCGGCTGCGAGTGCTCGATGATGTTGGACGCCACCTCAATGAGCGCAGTCTCGAACCGGATGCGGTCCATGGGCTCGATTCCGGGTTCGCCCGCCCAGACTTCCTCCAGCAGCTCATGGATCAGCTCCAGGCTCTCCGGAACCGCGGCGGCCCGCAGGCCGAACTGGCTGCTCATCAATAGGCCCCGTCCACCGAGGCGACCGGCTGCAGCACCTTGTTCAGGTTGGTCATTTCCAGGACCGCCGTGATCTGCGCCGTCGGGTTGGCCAGCCTGAGGTCGCCGCCGGCCTGCCGCGTCTTCTTCAGCCCGGTAATCAGCGCTCCCAGGCCGGACGAGTCAATGAAATCGGTACCGGCCAGGTCAACCACCAGCCGGACCGTGCCGTCGCTGATGAGCGCGTCAATGTTGGCGCCGAGGTGCGGCGCGGAGACCATGTTGAGTCGGCCCACGGGACGGATCACGCCCACTCCGTTGGCCAGGGTCTCGTTGCTGAATTCGATCATTGACTTACCTCTTTCTTCTTATTGCTGTCCAGCCAGGCATCGTAGCCGGGGTAGCGCACAGCCTCGATGACCACGCTGAAAATGAGCAGGTCGAAGGCTATCCACACAAAGTTGACGGAGCTGCCCAGGACATCGCCCTGACCCAGAAGCAGGCGGATGACGCCCACAACGACAGCCAGGACAAGGACAGCCATGGCAATCAGCTGCGGCCGGACCAGGTGCCACGGCAGCCGGTTGCGCTCCTGCAATGTCTTGGGCGTGACCCGGAAGTCCAGGTCCCGGCCCAGGAACACGTTGCCGAACGCGGAAGTGACGGACTTGATCCAGGTGGGGAAGAGGGCCAGGGAATACTGCTGGCCGCGCCACGTCTTCACCCCGCGCCCCACCACCAGGAACAGGATCTGGTTGACCACCAGGAACGGGATGAGCCGGAGGAAGAACTCGTTGCTCAGCGACTGCACCGGCAGGATCCCCAGCGTGAGGTAGATGACCGGGGCCGCGATGTAAGCCACCGCAGCGAAGCCGGCGAGGTAGCTCCACATGGTTGCCAGGTACATCAGCCGCTGGGCCACGCTCAGCCCTTTTTGCAGCAGCGGATTCTCCCGGAACATGACCTGCATGGTGCCCTGCGCCCACCGGAGCCGCTGTGTGAGCATCGAGTCGAGATCCTCCGGGGCCAGGCCGTCGGCCAGCTTTTCGTGGTGGTAGGCAGATTCCCAGCCGAGGGAATGCAGCCGCATGCACGTGGCCATGTCCTCTGTCACGGAGATGGTGGCCAGCGGCATCACGGCCTGCGCCTCGCCGGCCTTCTCCGCGTTGACGGATTCGATCAGGACCCGGACGGTTTCCACCGCACCCAGCGGAGACCAGTCGCGCTGGGACAGCCGGTCCAGCGCAACGTCGTCGATGACCGCGAGGGAGCCGTCGGCGTCGATGGTCCGGGACAACCCCTCGATCGAGTTCAGCTCGGCGTGCAGGGCCGCGAAGTCTTCAGCAACGAGGGTCCGGGCCACGGTGTCCACGCGTTCCTGGAACCGGTAGGTGACGTCGGCGATGCTTTGCCCGTCGCTAAGCTCACGGCGGACCTGCCGAAGGTCCGCCGCCACTGTGGTCAGCGCCGCAGCCAGCCGTTCCTGCCCGGGACCAAGCTGCCGCCTCGCCTTGGCCACCACCTTGTCCGCCGTCCGAAGCGCCTTGTTCAGCGCCAGCTCGGTTTCCGAGACGTAGCGCATCACGCCCAGCTGCATCAGGGCTTCGCGGCGGATGATCGCGTTGGAGCCGCAGAAGAACGCGGCATTCCACCCGTCCTTGCCCTGCTGGATGGGCCCGTAGAACAGCGGCGCCTGGCTGCCCAGCGGATCATTGGGCGGGACATTCATAAACACCTGGGGCGTCTGGACCAGCGCCATCCTGCGGTCGTTAAAATAGCCCAGGGTGTGGTCCAGGATCATGGGGTCCGGCACCTGGTCGGCGTCAAGGATCAGCATGAACTCGCCGTCGGTGGCGAGCAGCGCGTTGTTCAGGTTGCCGGCCTTCGCATGGCGCGGGCGGTTGGCCCAGTCCTCGGACCGCGTGATCCAGCCGATGCCTTCCGCTTCCGCGATGGCCCGTAGTTCCGCGCGGTTGCCGTCGTCGAGGATCCAGGTCCGGTGCGGGTACTCGATGTTCTTCGCCGCCCGCGCCGTTCCCATCACAAGGTCAAACGGCTCGTTGTAGGTGGTGATGAACACGTCGACGGTCAGGCCGGGCGGCGGGGGTGGCGGCGTGTCGCGCTGCCGGTAACGCCACATCGTGACGCCGAACAGCAGGGAGTCCACCAGTGAGTAGGTTTCAGCCAGGACCAGAGGAACCGCGATCCACCATGCCTCCCAGTTGATGGACACCATCCAGCGCCAAATAATGTAGTTCAGGCCGAGGACGGCCGTGGCCAGGACAATCAGCCTGATTGTCAGCTGTCGCGGTGTCAGCTGGCGCACTGTCAGCTGGCGCGGTGTCAGCTGCCGCGGTGTCAGCTGCCGCGGTGTCAGCTGGCGCGGTGTCAGCTGGCGCGGTGTCATGGCTGCCTCCGTACACCAATTGCGCAGGCTGCGAGTTCTTCGAACAGCTCAAAGCCGTCGGCGGCGTCCAGGCCGGCCACCGCCCGGGCACGCCTACTAGGCCGGTCCTGTAGAAGTCCCCATGCTTCCGGCCCGGAATCCACCACGCTACGCCCCAGCACGCCCGGCTGTCCCCCTGGATCCTCGTCGGTTCAGTCAGCCGCCCGGTGAGGATCCGGCTCCGGTGTGAGACCGGTGGAGCGGGAAGGGCGGACTGTCCTGAGTCAGTCCCACCTTATCTGCCCGGCACGGAAAAGGGCCAAGGCCCGGAGCGAAATATGATCCGGGAACGTCGGTGCGAGGTCAGCCGGCCGCGACTTCCTCCTGCGATGGTCCGTCCGGCTCCGTCAGGTGCCGCTGGTGGAGTTCCTCGGCGGCCAGTTCGTACCAGGTGTGCGCCCCAAAGGAAGGGCTGCGGGTGTCCAGGTGCCGGTACAGGGCGTCGGCCAGCTTGCCGAGGGCGTCGTCGGACAACGCCCGGACAGTTGATGCGGGATCCAGGTTTCCCTCGAGGTACTCGGACAGCTCCAGCCCGTCAATCGTGCGTTGTTCCCCGGCGACTGCCGCACCGCCGTCGATGTCGAACCCGGAGGTGGCATCAGCATCCAAAAGGGCGTTGATTTCTCCGTCCAGGCTGGTCTCTTCGCCGCGCGCCAGCCCGGCATGCTCAAGGCAGATGGGAAGTTCCGCGGGCTCGGCCAGGGTGAGCCGGAAAGCGTCGGCGCTGCCTTCAGCGTCCTGGCCCGCGATGTGACGCAGGTACATCAGGACTTCGGGGTCAAGATGGGACGTTTTGTGAAGGTCAACGGTGATGTCCTGCTCCGGCGAGAGCCGGCGCCCGCGGCGCATGATGTGCAGCAGCACGGGGTAATTGGCTTGAGTCAGGCATCCGGTGACTTCCAGGGCCACCCGTCCGGGATCAATATCCACGCGGACCAGCACACGCAATTTATGGTTCAAGGCTTCTCCCAATGAGACGTCCAAGAGCCAGCTTCATAACTCACCTAAACCATACGAAATTGTTGCCCGCGCCACAAGCTGCGCTTCCGGGCCGGGGCATTCCGCTTCGGCCAGAACTAAACTTGAACCATGGACGAGATCACGCTGGACACACCCGTGGCCGAACAGCTGCAGGATCTGGTCATCAGCAGCCAGGACGTCAACGGATTCCTGGCGGAACTCTGCGAGCTTTCCGCTGGCTCCCTCTCGCGCGCACTCGGCCAGGAGGTTTCCTGCGCTGTCACGCTGAGCCGGCACCACCGGACCACCACGGCAGCCTGGAGCAACCCGGAGGCACGCCTCTTCGACGAGATCCAGCAGAACTACGGCGACGGCCCCTGCCTCCACGCGATGTCCACGGGCACCACGGTGCTGGTCAGCGATACACGCACTGACCCGCGGTGGCCCGACTACGGCCACGCGATCGCCTCGCTGGGACAGTTGAGCGTGCTGGGCGTCCCCCTCACCCTGGACTCCGGCGCAGCGGCGGCGCTGAATGTCTTTGCTCGCGACTCGAACGTCTTTGGTGTCTCGGCAATTCAGAAAGCCGAACTCTTTGCGTTGCATACAGAGAAGGCTCTTCGCCTGGCGGTAAGAATCGGCGTCCAGCAGCAACTGGCCAAGGACCTGCGCTCCGCGATGGAGTCCCGCACGGCGATAGACCTCGCGGCCGGAATCATCATGGGCCAGAACAGGTGCTCGCAGGCAGAAGCGATGGCCATCCTCACCAAGGCTTCCAGTGGCCGGAACCAAAAGCTCCGCGTCGTGGCGGAAAAGCTCGTGGAATCATTCAGCCCAGGGACATCCGCCACACATTTCGACGGCTAGGCCAGACGGCCAGGTCACCGTCAACGGCCGTCAACGGCCGGGCGCAAACCTAGGAAGCGGCGCAACCCTAGGAAAGCGACAGCCTAGGATGCAGTAACGGGGTCCGTGGGCGGCTGCTCGGGCCAGTCGATGAATTGACCATAGGCGTCGTGCTTCTTGAGGTAGCCGTAAATGAAGGGGCAATGCGGGATGATCCGTTTGCCGGCGGACACCACGTCATCGAGGGCGAAATGCGCCAGCACCTTTGCCAGGCCCTGCCCTTTGAACTCCTCCGACGTGTCGGTGTGGATGAAGTCCACGTGCCCTGGTCTGTCCACGAAACGCGACTGGACCGCCAGCTTCCCGCCGACATGAAGCTCGTAGCGGTGAAGGGCATCATTCCGGGTGGTGGTGACGTCCGGGCTGAACGTGTCTTCAGTGGATGCCGTGTTCTCCGTCATGGTTCGACATTGGCACTTAAAGGCCCCTGTGGCAATGGTCCGCCGGGGGCACCCGGCGCGCCGCCGGGACGCACCGGGATCCGGCCAAGCAGGAGCACGGCCAGCGCAAAGCAGGCGGCTCCCCCGCCCAAGAGGGCGAGCGTCAGCCCGTTGATGGCCGCGTCAACCACCGGGATGAAGACCGCCACGACGGCGAGGACCACCGCGGCGGCGGGCCGGCGGCGGGAGTGGGCCGACGCCGTCGGCCGTTCTTCCAACCGCCCGAACACCGCGAGGACAGGCAGCAGGAGCGCCATGACGCCGAGCAGTACCATCGGCCGCGACCACCACCATGCGGCGGTACCTGCCGGCGGCTTGGGGAAATCGGTGAGCAGGAGAAGCCCGGACATCGCGGCCAGCAGGGGCAGGTGCCACAGGTAGATGGTCATGGCGCGCCGTCCGGCCATCCCCACCACGGCCCGGACCCACCGCGCCGAGGCCGCACCGCTGAGCACCGGCCGGGAGAGTTGGAGCGCGGCCGCCTGCGCCGCGCCCAGGAGCAACAGGCAAAGGTTGGGCGGATTCAGGTTCACCAGCATGTTGCCGCGGTACAGCCCCAGGCCCGTCACCAGGCCCAGGATGAGGTTGCTCGCGACGATGACCCCCACCAGCGTGGACGCGCCGGGCTTCCCGGGCGGGACATCCGCCAGCAGGAACCCCAGCTGCTGGACGGCGCACCAGAGGAACAGGATGTTGGCGTAAGCAAGCAGCGGCAGGGCGCCGCGGAAGCAGTCGATAGCCACCACCAGGGCGGTGAGGCCGGCGAGTGTCAGCCAGGGTGCACGGTCATGGAGTGCCGCCAGCCAGGGGATGTTCAGCTGGGCCGCCAGGTACGCGGCCAGGAACCATAGCGGCATTCCGGCGCCGGTGACGATCAGCTCCACCACCTGCGGCTTGACGCCGGACAGCCGCGCGGCCCACAGCCCGGCGAACATCACCGCCAGCAGCGCGGCGGCCGGGCGGACAAGCCGCAGCAACCGGGCCTGGGCAAACTCGATGCCGCTGCCCCCGCGGGCCTTGAGCCGCCGCCAGGACTGCAGTCCGGTGATGCCGCCGGCCACGAAAAAGAGCGGCATCACCATGAAGATCCAGATAATCGGCTCGAACCAGTCCTGCAGCGCAAGCGTGTTTTCGGTGGTGACGGTCCCGTCGGGGTGGAGCACGGGGCTGACCATCATGGTGTGGCCCACCACCACCAGGGCCAGGCAGAAGAAACGGGCAAGGTCGATCACAGCGTCGCGGTCCGGTGCGGGCGGGTCCTGCCCTGCGCTTGCCTGCGGCTTCTGCTGCTGCGGAACACCCATTACGCTCCCTACGGAGGCGGAACGATTCTTTGCGTACTGTCCATTGTCCGCCGGGCCTCCGTCAAGGGCCAGAAGTCGTGCGCTCAGGCGGTGAGCAGCCCCAGGAGGCCGAGCCCGACGGCGAGAAGCGGCGTCGTGCCTTGCGTGGAGGCCGCCCGGAGGTACTTGCGTCCGCTCAGCGCCAGGACGGCGGCCGCGAGCAGCATGGAACCGCAGGACGCGAAGATGAGGGTCCACCCCACCGGGGGCTCACCCCAAAGGACCGCGCTGATGCCGATCAGGGCGCCGACGGCCAGGAACAGGTTGTAGAAGCCCTGGTTGTAGGCCATGGACCGGGTGGTCTCGGCGTCGGCCTGCGAGGCGACACCAAAGCGCTTCCACGTGGCCGGCCGGGTCCAGGTGACGGATTCCATGGTGAAGATGTAGACGTGCAGCAGGGCGGCGATGAACGCAAAAACGAGGGAGGCCGGGATCATGGCTCGATCCTAGCCTCCCCCGTTGGGAGTTTTTGTCCACTTATCGCGAGCTAACGGCCCTCCAACTCGCGATATATGGACAAAAACTCCTTACTTCGTGAGGGTGGACAGGGCGCCCGCTGCGAACTCCCTGGCCGAGGCGTTCCATTTCCCGAGCAAACCCTGGAGGTTCTCGCCGTCGGCGCGGTGCGGACCCGTTTCGGATTCGAGCGTGGCCAGCACGCCGGTGCGGAGTTCGGTGTTGAAGTTCACCTTGCCCACGTTCATGGCGGCGGCCTTGACCAGTTCCTCCGCCGGGATACCTGAGGCGCCGTGCAGGACCAACGGGATGTGGGTGCGCACCGCAATGTCCTGCAGCACGTCCCACCGCAGCTGCGGCTCGCCCTTGTACTTGCCGTGCACGTTGCCCACGGCCACGGCCAGCAGCTGGGCGCCGGTGCGGGCAACGAAGTCCTCCACCTGCGCGGAGTCGGTCAGTCCGGCGGTGCCTTGCGCAGATGACCCTGTGGCATCCGCGCCAAAGGCGCGGTCCTCGTCACCAGCCAGCCCGCCCAGTTCCGCTTCGATCACGACGTCGGCGTGGCCTTGCGCTTCCAGCACGGCGCGCGCTTCGCGGACCAGGGCGATGTTTTCCTCGTATGGCAGCGACGAACCGTCCGCGAGGACCGAATCCGCCCCTGCCGCGACGGCGTCGGCGATCACCCGGAGATCGGACGCATGGTCCAGCTGCACGGCAATCGGGACGCCGGCGGAGTCCGCCAGTCCGCGGAGGGCGGTGATGAGCCGCAGCCCGTTGGGGGTGCCGGCCGTCTTCGGAGCCACCAGCAGGATGGCCCCGCGGCCGGCTTCTTCCGCCGCCTCCACCACGGCCAGTGCGGTGGTGAAGTCGTAGCAGGTGAATGCCGGGACGGCTGCGCCCTGCTGGAGGGCGGAAACTACCAGGTGGTCGAGTCGGGCACGCATCAGGCGCTCAGGCCCCCCACCAGGATCCAGGCTACGAAGGTCAGCGCGAAGCCGGCCAGTCCCAGGATGGTGGTGAGGACGGTCCAGGTGCGGAGGCCGTCGGACACGGTGAGCCCGTAGTACCGCACCACGGTCCAGAAGCCCGCGTCGGTCACGTGGGACAGGCCCAGGGAGCCGAAGCCGATGGCGATGACCAGCACGGCGATCTGGGCGGGCGAGTATCCGCCTTCCGCGACGGCCGAGGTCAGCAGGCCGGCCGTGGTGACAATGGCAACGGTGGCGGAGCCCTGCGCTGCACGAAGGGCCAGGGAAATGATGAAGCCGAGGACGATCAGCGGCAGGCCCAGGTGGTCCAGGGTCTGCGAGAGTGCCGCGCCGATGCCGGACGTGCGAAGTACTTCACCGAACACGCCGCCGGCGGCAACCACCATCAGGATTGAGGCGATGGGAGGCAGCGCACCTTCGAAGATCTCGCCCGTTTCGCGCAGGGACCAGTTGCGGCGGACCGCCAGCAGGAAGAACGACAGGCCAACGGCCACGAGCAGGGCCAGGAAGGGGTTCCCGACGAACGCCGCCACGCCGTACCAGAAGTTGTCCTTGCTGATGGTCAGGGTGCCCACTGTGCCGAGGAGGATCTGGACGATCGGGGCGGCGATGAGGAAGATGATCAGGCCGGGGCGCGGCGGGGCAACAGCCTGGGCTCCGGGGCCGTCGTGGCCCACGTGCACCAGGGAAGCGGAACCGAACTCGTCAACCTGTGCTTTGACGCCGGGGAGGAGTTCGTATTCCTTGCGGTTCATGATGCTGGCAACCCAGTAGGACAGGAAGCCGAGGGGGATGCAGATGAGAAGGGAGATCAGCGTGATGAGCCCGATGTCGGCTCCGAAGACGCCTGCACCGGCGACGATGCCCGGGTGCGGCGGCACGGCAACGTGGATGGACAGCATGATGCCGGCCATGGGCAGGCCGAACTTCACGGGGTGGACCTTGGCGATCCTGGCGAATGCGTAGACGATCGGCACCAGGACGATCACGC
This sequence comes from Arthrobacter sp. NPDC058288, assembly GCF_042880995.1. Classification (NCBI taxonomy): domain Bacteria; kingdom Bacillati; phylum Actinomycetota; class Actinomycetes; order Micrococcales; family Micrococcaceae; genus Arthrobacter; species Arthrobacter sp. NPDC058288. The sequence goes on along the minus strand of NZ_JBHVYH010000006.1, from coordinate 42,244 downwards.
CGACTTCGAAAAACACCGGAATGGCCACCAGGAAGCCGACGGCGGTCAGTGCCACAGCCACCCGCTTGGCTCCGAGCTTCTCGGTGAAGTGGGAGGCGAGCGACTGGACGCCGCCGGATACCTCGATCATGCGGCCCAGGATCGCTCCGAGGGCGATCAGCAGTGCGACCTTGCCCATGGTGCCGCCCACGCCCGTGGCCACCACGGTGAAGACATCCTTCAACGGGATCTGGGATGCCACGGCCACGAGGATGCTTACCGTCAGCAGCGCCACGAAGGCCTGGATCTTGAAGCGGATGATCATGACCAGCAGGAGCGCGATGCCGAGGGCGGCAATGGTCAGGAGGAGCGGAGTGCCCAGCTCCACGGCCGGCTTGATGGGAGCGGCGTCAGCCGCCCGCACCATCAATGAGTTGATCAGGGGATTCATTGGGGGATTGTCTCCTTTGACGTCGCCGGCAACGCCCGGCGAGGTGGTTCGACGACGACGGAGGGGGGACCGCCGTCGTCGGGCTTTGGGTAGCGTGGAGTTTTTGTCCAGATAATGGCGCCAAAGAGCGTTCTAAGTCGCATTATCTGGACAAAAACTCCCGGGGAGGAAGCGGGGTTAAGCGGTGCGCCTGGTGGGGGCGACGACCTTGATGACAGCGGAGTCGTCGGCAGCGGCGAGGCCCTGGGCCTGGCCCAGGAGGTAGAGCTGCTCGGCAGCGGCGGCAACGGGGGCCGCCAGGCCGGCGGCACGGGTGGCCTTGCCCACGATGCCCATGTCCTTGACGAAGATGTCCAGGCGGCTCAGCACTTCGGCACCTTCCTCGTTGTAGGCCTCGAGGATGCGCGGGCCGCGGTTGGACAGCATGAACGAACCCGCCGCACCCGCTTCGAGCGCCTTGAGGGTCTTCTCCTGGTCCAGGCCGAGGGCGTCGGCCAGGGCCAGGGCTTCGGCAGCGGCGGCGATGTGGACGCCGCACAGGAGCTGGTTGACGGTCTTGAGCGCCTGGCCGTCGCCGGGCTTGTCGCCCACAACGGTGAGGGTGGAGGCCAGCAGTTCCAGGGCCGGACGGGCCTTTTCCTGCGCTTCCGGGGATGCGCCCACCACGATCAGCAGGTCGCCTTCACCGGCGCGCTTGGGGCCGCCGGAGAGGGGCGCGTCCACCAGCTCGACGCCGTATTCGGCCAGCCGGTCCACCGTGGCCGGGATGGCGTCGGTGCCAACGGTGCTGCCGAGGATCACGACGGCGCCCGGCTTGAGCACGGAGGCTACGCCGTTCTCGCCGAAGAGGACATCGTTGAGCTGCTCGCCGTTGCGCACGGCCAGGAGCAGCGCGTCGGCGCCTTCGGAGGCTTCGCGGGCTGAGGCAAAGGTCTTGATGCCGGCTTCGGCGGCAAGCTCCAGCCGCGGTTCGGCGATGTCGAAGCCGTGGACGGTGAGCTGGCTGGCGAGTCGGGTGGCCATGGGCAGGCCCATGGCGCCAAGGCCCAGGACGGTGATGGTGTAGTTGCTGCTGGTCATGGTGTTCTCCATTGAATCTTGGGGTGGCGGGGAGGCTTAGAAGGTGTTGCTGAGCTTGCGGGTGACGTCGGCGAGGGACAAGTCGTCTCCCACGTTGCCGGCGAACACGATGTACGGGATGCCCTTGGCGGGGCCGTCCACCGGTTCCCACAGGCTCACGATGCCCGGGAGCATGGGGCCGCGGACGATCGCGTGGCGGATTTCCAGGCCGTGCGCGGCAACGTCCGAGGACGTGATGCCGCCCTTGGCGATCACAAAGCGCGGCGGGAACGTCTTGAGTGTGCGGTTCACGACGGCGACGACGGCAGCGGACACGGTGCGTGCGATCCGCAGGCTTTCGGCGGCGTCGTCGGTCTTGATCAGGAGGCGGCTGGTGTGGACGATGACGTCGCCGGTGCGCAGCGACTCCACCACCGTGTCCACTGTTTCGTCCAGGTAGCCGGCGGCGCTATCGCCAAGCAGCTTCTCGACGTCGATCTCCACGATGCGTGCCGCGCTGTGCTGCTCGGTGAGTGCCTTGAGCTGGCGGGTGGTGACACCGACGTGGGAGCCCACCACGATGAGCCCGCCGGCTTCCGACGGGGTGTTGCCGGCGTAGGCCTCTTCACCGCTGAGCTGGGCGCGGATTTCCTGGCCGATGCGGCCACGGACGAAGGGAGGCCCCACGCGGTAGAGGAGCTTCTTGCCGCGGCGTTCTGCTTCTTCCAGGCCGAGGGCCAGGGCGCGGAAGTCATTCTCGGTAACGATATCGGCCACAATTGGCGTGGAATCGGTGGCGGATTCGATGGCGTCCGCGATGGCCTTGGCGGAGATGGCAGGATCCGCGGCGGCAGCACCGGCACGGATGATATTGAGGTCCAGGACAATCACGGAGTCTGCGGCGAACCGGCCCTTCGACTTCTCCTCGACGTACCTGGCCATCTCGGAGTTGGCGAACCCGAAGCTTGCGTCCTTGGCGAATTCTGTCTCGGCCACGGGGGTGAGCGTGCCGGCATCTGCCCCGGTGCCGCGCATGTAGTGCACGCCGCCGATGGTGACGCGGCCGGCGTCGGGAAATGCCGGAACGATCACTACGCCGTCGGTGGCCTCGCCGGTCTCGGCAGCTACGGTGGCGGCGATGACATCAGGTTCCAGCGGGTAGTGGCCCCGGAGGGTGGAGTCGCTGCGGCTGACGAAACCGAGGCGCAGCGCTTTTCCTTCGGCGGCGCCGGCTGTGTTCCCTGCTGCGGCCAGCGCGTTGCGGACGATTTCTTCGTTCCGTGCAGCGGCCTCGGCCGGGTCCAGGCTGCGGGTGTTGGTCAGGACGTAGACGGCGGACTTGAGGTTGTTCTCCCGAATGTGGGAGAAGGCCCAGGTGAAGTCGGCAACGTCCCAGCGGGTGAGCACGGGCAGGTCCGCAACGGACTGCGTGCCGGTGGGGTCGTCGTCGAGCACCACGAGCACTCGGGGGGAGGCTGCCGAAGACGCCGCGACAGCGTCGGCAACCAGCTCAGCGGGAATCTGGACCTCTGCCGGGAAGGCTGCCAGTACATCTGCTTCAAGGGGCACTTTGCACTCCGTTGTGTATGAAATCTCTGCTGCGGTTAGGGATTTGTAAGATGTCAGACATCTAACATTTGAATGCTAGTGTGGCACATGGCACACGGACTCGCAAGTAGACTTGTCGGACAAATCGTCGCTCACAGCTGAACGGGGGAAAATTGGCACGTAAATCACTGGTCGGCGTGGTGGCCGACGAACTCCTGGACCGGATCATTGCCGGCGAGTTTCCCCCCGGCTCCAGCGTCCCGGGTGAGCTGGAGCTCAGCGCGAAGCACGAGGTCAGCCGCATGACCGTGCGCGAAGCCATGAAGACACTCGAAGCCCAGCGCATCCTGAGCGTGGAGCGCGGGCGGGGCACCTTCGTCAACCCGCTCAACCGCTGGGCTTCCCTGGAAGCAGTCCTCCGCGCGGCTTCAGAGGGCGTGAATGATGCCTCCGCTGCGATCCAGCTGATTGAGCTCCGCCGGATGCTGGAAACGGGGGCGTGCGAACTCGCCGCGGGCCGCATCAGCGACGCCGAGATCGGGATCCTGCACGGCTACGTGGCAGCCATGCGCAAGGCCCATGACTCCGACGACCTGGCTGCGTTCGTGGAAGCCGACCTCGCCTTCCACGACGTTATCCTCCGCGCCTCCGAGAACGTTTTTGTGGCCGTCCTGTTCGAGCCGCTGCACCGCGTACTGGAAACGCGCCGGACGCAGACGTCCAAGTTCCGCGACATCCAGGAGCATGCGATCGGGCACCACCAGGCAATTGCCGACGCGCTGGAATCGCGGGACGCCGGACGCTCACGCAGCGCCATGGACGCCCACATGCAGCAGACCCTGGATGACCTGAAGACGTACGTGCTGGAAGCGAAAACCGCCTGACCGTTTAGCCCTTAGGCGAGGGAGAGGAAGAGCTTCTCCAGTTCAGCCTTGTCCAAGGTGGGGTCCTCCTGCTGCAGGCACTGCTGAAGGCCGGTGGCAATGATGGAGAAACCGGCCCTGTCCAGGGCGCTGGAAACTGCGGCCAACTGAGTGACTACGCTTTTGCAGTCGCGGCCCTCTTCGATCATCCGGGTTACAGCCGCCAGCTGCCCCTGCGCGCGGCGCAGGCGGTTGATGACCGGCTTCATGTCGGCGGGATCGAGTTCCATTGCTTCCTCCGTGACTCTAGGACTTTGTCCATCTTATACCCCCCTTGGTATTGGCTGCGGCTTATGTAGCTGGAATCACACCGGCCCAGGGCCTTGGGACCGCGGGGAATTGCGCCCTTGGACCCTGTTTTCGGGCCGCGGATGGAGTCACCATGGGAACGTGAGTACGTTCAGCATTCCTGGACCGTCGCGAACACCCACCGCGGCGACCACTCCGGCTCCGCACCCCTGGAACCGCTACGTGGCACTGGGAGATTCCTTCACTGAGGGGTACGGCGATCCGGAGCCACAAAGCCCCGGCGGTGTCCGGGGCTGGGCAGACCGGGTCGCGGAAGAGCTGAGCCTGGGACGCCAGGATTTCGCCTACGCAAACCTGGCGGTCAGGGGCCGCCTGCTCCAGCAGATCGTGGATGACCAGGTAGGGCCCGCACTTGAACTCAGGCCGGACCTGGTCACTCTCTCGGCCGGAGGCAACGACATCGTGTTCCGCGGCAGTGATCCTGACAAGCTGGCGGAGCGGCTGGACCCTGTCATCGGACTCCTCAGCGCCACCGGAGCAACAGTGGTGCTGTTCACCGGCCCGGATTGGGGAGGCACTCCGGTGTTCGGCCGCATCCGCGGCAAGGTAGCCATCTACAACGAAAACCTGCGCACCCTGGCGGCCCGGCACGACGGCGTGGTGGCCGACTTGTGGACACTGCGGCAGTTGACGGCTCCGCACATGTGGGATCCCGACCGCCTGCACTTCTCCCCGCTGGGCCACCACACCATTGCGGCCATGGTGCTGGATACGCTCAATGTGGACCACACCCTGAAGCCGCTCGAGCCCAAGGTGCTGCCCGTCAGCAGCTGGCGGGATGCTAGAAGCAGTGACCTGGTCTGGGCCAAGGACTACCTGTTCCCGTGGGTGGTGCGCCGGGTGCGGCAACGCCCCGCAAACCTGGGCCTGAAGGCCAAACGACCGGAACCAGGGCCGATATTCGGTCCGGGCATGGCACACGGCCCCTTCCCCGCCGGCCCGCTTCCCGCCGGAAAACCCTAGTCGCGCCGCCCCGTGTCCGCTAATCTGCAGGGACGGCCCGCAGTTCCGGGTATCAATGCAGATTATGAGGAGCGAAGTTGTCGAATCACACCTACAGCATTTCTGAAATTGTCGGAACTTCAAACGAGGGTGTGGACGCTGCCGTCCGCAACGGGATCGCCGAGGCCGCGAAAACCCTTCGCAACCTGGACTGGTTCGAGGTCAAGGAAATCCGCGGGCACCTTGAAAACGGGCAGGTGGCCGACTGGCAGGTAACCATCAAACTGGGATTCCGCCTGGAGCGCTGAACCGCGGAATTTCAGCGGGAAGTATCCCCTGACGTCTGGCGGCGCCACACTGTAGGCGAACCGTTGTAGGACGGGAAGACGTGTCCTTCAAAAAAGGTCTGGCCGTCGTGCGGCGCCTCCGCCGGGGCCCACAGTCCGGACGCCGGGCAGTGGGTCCCTGTGGCGCCGGCGGTGGCCACCCGTTCGCGGAGCAGTGCGATGCGCTTCATCGTTGAATCCCATCCTTGGTAGTAAAAAGGTCTACCCCAAGGCTAGGAAAGGGGCCGGGATCCCCCAATGGGCGTTTGCCCAAATTCAGCCGGGTTCGTGTGGCAGCTGCACAGCCGCAACGGCTGGCCCCGGGGCCACTCCGTCCATTCCGGCTCCGAAGCTGCCCAGCAGGGTGAGCGAATCAGCCGATGCCGAACCGGGCTTGGCGGAAAATATCCGGAGGACCTGGTCCGGGTCCTCCGGCAGCACCAGGTTTTCAAAATCCAGCTCCAGGTCTCCGACCACCGGGTGGCGGAGCCTTACGCTGCCGGCTGACGGAGCGGCCACGCGGTGGCCGGCCCACCATTGGCGGAAGTGTTCGCTGTGGACCGCGAGTTCACCCACCAGCTGATTGGCCTGTGCATCATTGGGGTGCCGCCCGACATCCACGCGTAGGGCCCCGACGGCCTCGGCCGCCACAGCCTTCCAGTCGGGGAACAGTTCGCGGGCGCGCGGGTCCAGCAAGAGCCAGCGCGTGAGGTTGCGCTCCCCTGCCGGCATGGCCGGGAAATCGGCAAACAGCAGGAACGCCAGCGGGTTGCCGGCCAACACGTCGCTCCGGCGGCCCAGGACCATCGCCGGGACGTCACCCACCGCGCCAAGGAGCTGGCGAAGGGCCGGGCGGACGCCTTGGGCCGGGATCGGCGAGCGCTGCGATTCCGCGCAGTTCTCCAGGAGGTCCATCATGTGCGCCTGCTCGCTGGAATCCAGGCGCAGGGCCCGCGCCACTGAATCCAGCACCGCCCTGGACGGGTGGATGTTGCGGCCCTGCTCCAGGCGCGTGTAATAGTCCGTGCTCACATCCGCCAGCCGGGCTATCTCCTCGCGGCGCAGCCCGGGAACCCGCCGGGCGCCGGAGGTTCCGGGCAACCCTGCATCCTCCGGCTTCAGCCGCGACCTCATGGCCTTCAGGAATTTTCCAAACTCGGCGCTCTGACCCATGCCTTCCATTGTGCACGGCCGGGAAGCTTCCGTTCTACAACGAACGTAGGACTGTCAGTCCTAGGAAAAACAGGAACAGGCATGGCTACTGACACGGCGCGGCAAAGTGCATAGGCTCGGAACATAGCCAGCACGAAAGCGGTTTCCCCCTTGCCCTTCGACGATCCCTCGACCGGAAGAACCGACGATGTCCCAGACGCACCAAAACACCATCCCGCAGTTGACCCTCAACAACGGAGTCCAGATCCCGCAACTCGGCTTCGGCGTATTCCAGGTGCCGCCGGAAGAAACCCAGCGCATCGTCGAAGATGCGCTCGAAGCCGGCTACCGCCACATAGATACCGCCGCAGCCTACCGGAACGAGGCCGGAGTGGGGGCTGCCATCGCCGCTTCGGGCATTCCCCGCGAAGACATCTTCATCACCACGAAGCTCCGCAACGGCGAACAGGGCAACGCCCACGAGGCGTTCCAGAACAGCCGCAAGGCACTCGGCGTCGAGTTCGTGGACCTCTACCTGATCCACTGGCCCGTGCCTTCCCAAGGGCTTTTCACCGAAGCCTGGAAAGCAATGGAGAAGCTCTACGCCAACAGCCAGATCCGCGCCATCGGCGTCTCCAACTTCCTCGGCGAGCACCTGGACACCCTCCTCCCCGCAGCGGACGTAGTCCCGGCGGTGAACCAGTTCGAAATCCACCCCACCTTCCAGCAGCAGGAACTGGCCGCCAAGTGCAGGGAACTCGGCATTGCCGTGGAGGCGTACAGTCCCCTCGGCCAGGGCGCCGACCTGAACGCAGCGGCCGTGAAGGACCTTGCCGGCAAATACGACGCCACTCCGGCCCAGATCGTGCTGGCCTGGCACCTCGCCCAAGGCACCATCGTCATCCCTAAGTCAGCCGATTCGAAGCGCATGCGGGAGAACCTGGGTGCCGTCGCCGTCGAGCTCTCCCCCGCCGAACTCAGCGAAATCACGGTCCTGGAGTCGGGGGCCCGTGCGGGCGCCGACCCCGCCGTCGCCGCCTTCAGCCAGATGTAGCAGGCCACAGACAGAAAGGAATTCTCAGCATGCAGTACACACACCTTGGCCGTTCGGGCCTGCAGGTTTCCCGCCTGTGCCTGGGCACGATGAACTTTGGGCCCCAGACCGAAGAAGCGGCCGCGCACTCCATCATGGACTCCGCCCTGGACTCCGGCATCAACTTCTTCGACACCGCCAACGTATACGGCGGCACCGACCACCGGGGCTGGACCGAGGAAATCATCGGCCGCTGGTTCGCCCAGGGCGGCGATCGCCGCGAACGCACGGTGCTGGCCACCAAGCTCTACGGCACCATGACGGAGCGGCCCAACGAATCCAAGCTGTCCGCCCTGAACATCAGGCGGGCGCTGGACGCGAGCCTCAAACGGCTCCAGACCGACTACATCGACATTTACCAGTTCCACCACATCGACCGGAACACCCCCTGGGACGAGATCTGGCAGGCCATGGACGTGGCTGTCCAGCAGGGCAAGATCCTTTACGCGGGCAGCAGCAACTTTGCCGGCTGGCACATCGCCCAGGCTCAGGAATCCGCCGCCCGCCGCAACTTCACCGGACTGGTCAGCGAGCAGTCGATCTACAACCTCCTGACCCGCAACCTGGAACTGGAAGTCATTCCCGCCGCGCAGCAATACGGTTTGGGACTGATCCCCTGGTCGCCGCTGCACGGCGGCCTCTTGGGCGGCGTGCTCAAGAAGGAGCGCGACGGCGTCCGCCGCACCGAAGGACGGGCGGCCGAAACACTGAAGAAGCACCAGGAGCAGATCCGCCAGTACGAGGACCTGGCCGACGACCTGGGCCACGAGCCCGGCGATATTGCCCTGGCCTGGCTGCTGCACCAGCCCGCGGTCACCGCACCGATCGTCGGTCCCCGCACGCAGGAACAGCTCGACGCCGCCATCAGGGCCCTGGACGTGACGCTCGACGCCGATGCGCTCAAGCGCCTCGACGACATCTTCCCGGGGCACCGCACCGCTCCGGAAGACTACGCCTGGTGAAGTTACCGGCCACGGTGGCGTCGCCGTCGCAAGCCTTGGACCTCACCGGTCCGCCGGTTCGCCACCCCCGCGGTTAGCTGCGCCATCGTTGGAAGACCGTGCCTTCCGGCATCTGTGCAAACCCACTGCGATAGGAAAGACTTTCCAAATGGCACTCTCACCAGTGATTGAGCTCAACGACGGATCCCGGATTCCGCAGATCGGCCTGGGGACCTGGCCGCTGGACGATCACCAGGTGGCTGAGGCCGTGGTGCAGGCGGTGGAGGCGGGGTACCGCCACATCGACACCGCCGTGAAATACGGCAACGAAAAAGGTGTGGGCAATGGCGTGCGCGCCAGCGGCCTTGACCGGTCGGACCTGTTCATCACCACCAAACTGGACGGCGAATTCCAGGGGCAGGACAGGGCCGTAGCCGGACTGGACGGATCGCTCACCCGCCTCGGGCTGGACTACGTGGACCTGCTTTTGATCCATTGGCCACTCCCCCGGCGGGATGAATTCATCTCCACCTGGAAAACTTTTGAACGGTTGCAGGCGGCAGGCAAAGTGCGGTCAATCGGTGTGTCCAACTTCAAGCCGGGGCACCTGGAGAGGCTTATGGCTGCCTGCGACGTTGTGCCTGCAGTGAACCAGATCCAGGTCAGCCCGGCCATCACGCGGATAGTCGATATCGCGTACAACAGGCGGCATGGGATCGTCACCGAGTCATACAGCCCGCTGGGTGCCGGCAGCGACCTCCTCAACGCCCCAGTACTGGGAAGGATCGCCCGCAAGCATGGCAAGACCCCCGGCCAGATCGTGCTCCGCTGGCACGTTGAGCAGGGCCTTGTTGCCATCCCCAAATCTGCCAACCCCCAACGCATGAAGGAGAACCTGGAAATCTTCGGTTTCTCTTTGGACGAGGACGACATGACCGCCATTGCCACGCTGGACGGAGGTGACGAGTCCGGAGTCAATTCCGAGGTTCAAGGTCACTGAAAATCGGCGTTCCCGGGAATTCACAGGTCCACCGACTGGCAGATTAATACTAAGCATGATTAGTATTGGGTAGAAGGATGTAGCGTGCCCGGGATCCGGGCACCTCCTCAATGAAAGAAGAAGGAACGATAAAATGGGTTTTTTCGCATTTCTGATTCTGGGCCTTATCGCCGGAGCAATCGCTAAGGCAATCCTCCCGGGCCGTCAGGGCGGTGGCATTTTCATCACCCTGCTCCTGGGCGTCGTAGGAGCTTTCCTCGGCGGCTGGATTGGCAGCCTGCTCTTCGGTGTTGGCATCAACGAGTTCTTCTCGCTGTCCACGTGGCTCCTGGCCATTGGCGGCGCGATCATCGTCCTGCTTGTTTACGGCATGATCACCAAGCGCACGGCCCGCTAAAGCGGAATCCGGCCTGATAAACGGCCCCGGGATTTTTCCTGGGGCCGTTTTTTCATTCCGGCCATGAAAAATTCGGCCTAAGAGTGGCGGCCAACATCCCCCTACGGCCCGCCCGCGTATGGAACCTTCTCACGGAGCAGGAGTACATCATGAAAGCAAAACTTCTTTTTGGTACCGGAATGGCCGCAGGCTTCGTCCTCGGCTCCAGGTCAGGCCGCGCCGCCTACGAAAAAATCAAGGCGAGGGCAGCGGCACTCTGGGACAGCAAGCCCGTCCAGGACAAAGTGGCTGCGGCAACCGAGGCGGTCAAGGAAAAGGCTCCCGAAGTTTCTGACCAGCTAACGGAAGCCGCCCGCCGCGCCGGCACGGTCATCAGTTCCGCTGTGCACCGGGACAAGCCAAGCGACACCACCAAGGACGGCCACGCTGCCTCCGGCGGTCCCGTCGCGGACGGCGATCTGCCCGCCGGCGACTACGTCCCCTCGCACAGCACGCACCCGGAGACCGTCAACCTGGGGACTGCGGACAGCGGAAACGCGGACAGCAGCACTGCCAGCGGCATCCCCGACACCACCAGCGACCCGGCCCTCAACGACTCCACCGGCCAGGACTGGTCCGATGAGGGCGGCGCCACACCCGCCGGCGCCGCCACCAACACGAGTCCCGAGCGGAGCTAAAACCCGCCAACAGCTGCGCCGACCCGTCCGGACCATGTTCCGGGCGGGTCGGCCTGTGTCTGCCCCCCGTTCCCGCCCTGCGCGTCCCAGGGCCCTCGGCGAGGGACCCTGGCAAGGGTCCAAAGGACCTTGTCCGGGGCTGCCCGGAATTTTAGAATGTGGGTGGCTAAGCAGTCAGCCATTGAATCCCCCGGTCCGGAGTGATTTCATGACTTCTCGACGCCTGGCCCCCGTTCCTCCGGCACGTGCGGCGCGGCCCCTTGCCCGGCGGCGTCCATGAACGGCTGGAACCTGGACACGTCCGGATCCGTCGGCCCCAATGCAGTGACCATCGTTGAGGGATCGTCGTTCTTCATTTCCGCCGGCAACGGCGACCTGGATCCCGGACTGGCCCACGGCGTTTTTTACCAGGACACCAGGATCCTGTCCCGCTGGAACCTGCTGGTGAACAACCACGTGGTGGAAGGCCTCCTGGCAGTGAACCCGGAGCCATACCGGGCCGTCTTCACCGGCCGGGCGCCCCAGCCGGACGGGGCGGCCGATCGGCCCATGGTGATCGAGCGGGACCGGCAGGTGGGCGACGGCGTCCGTGAGACGCTCACCCTGAGCAACTACTCCAGCAGCCCGGCGCCCTGCAGCATCAAGCTGGCGGTGGAGGCGGACTTCGCGGACTTGTTCGAGGTCAAAGCCGGCCGGAAGACCCGACAGCTCCGCCCCTCCCACCGGCCGGAGGGTGACCGGCTGGTCATCAGCGGCCGGCACAACGGGCGGCTGCTCGCCGTGACCATCCGCGCCCCGGGAGCCGACGTGAACCGCCACGGAGTGATGTTCAAGGTGACCGTTCCCGCGAAGGGATCGTGGACCGCCACCATCGTGGTGACGCCCAGCTCTGACGGCAGCGAACCGGCGGGCCGGTTCTCCGCCAGTACACCGCCGAACGAATCGGTTCCCGCCCGGCGCCACCGGACCTGGCGCGCTGCTGCGCCGGTCATCAGCATGGACAATCCCCTGCTCGAAAAGATCCTGCGCCAGAGCCAGCGGGACCTTGGCTCACTGCGGATCGCGGACCCCGCACATCCGGACCGCACCGTGATTGCCGCCGGCGCGCCGTGGTTCATGGCACTGTTCGGCCGCGACGCCCTGCTGACCTCCCACATGGCGCTGCCCGTGGATCCTGCCATTGCGCTGGGCACATTACAGACGCTTGCCGAACACCAGGGCCAGAAAATCAACAAGATCACAGAGGAACAGCCCGGACGGATCCTCCACGAAGTGCGGCTCGGTTCCGGCGCTGCCCTGTCGCTGGGCGGCGAAAAGACCTACTACGGAACGGCGGACGCCACGCCGCTCTTCGTCACGCTCCTGGGTGAAGTCAGCCGCTGGGGACTGGAGCCCCGTGCGGTGCAGGAGCTCCTCCCCAACGCTGACCGCGCGCTGGAGTGGATTACCCACCACGGGGACCGTGACGGTGACGGCTTCGTGGAATACGAGCGCGCCACCCGGCATGGCCTCCTCAACCAGGGCTGGAAGGACTCCTACGACGGCATCAATTTTGCGGACGGCACCCTCGCCGAACCGCCCATTGCCCTGTGCGAGGTGCAGGGATACGTCTACAGCGCCTACGTTGCCCGCGCGCTGCTCGCCCTGGATGCCGGCGAGACCGCCCTTGCCCGCAGCTGGGGCGACCGGGCGGCCGCACTCAAGGAAGAGTTCAACCGCAGGTTCTGGCTGCCGCGGCGCGGCTACTTCGCGGTGGCCCTGGACAAGGACAAGCGGCCAGTGGATGCCTGCGCGTCCAACATGGGGCACTGCCTCTGGTCGGGAATCGTGGACGATGACAAGGCACCCCTTGTGGCGCAGCGCCTGATGGAGCCGGACATGTTCTCCGGCTGGGGCGTGCGCACCCTCGCGTCAAGCATGGGCGCATACAACCCCGTGAGCTACCACAACGGTTCCGTGTGGCCGCACGACAACGCCCTCATTGCTTCCGGTCTGATGCGGTACGGCTTCATTGAAGAAGCGCAGCGGGTGGCCATGGCCATCTTCGATGCCGCGGAAGCGTTCGGCGGCAGGCTCCCGGAGCTCTTTTGCGGTTTCCCGCGCGAAACGGGCCGCCCCCCGGTGGCCTATCCGTCGTCGTGCTCCCCTCAGGCCTGGGCCTCGGCCACTCCCATCCACCTCATCCGTGTCCTGCTGCGACTTGATCCCTCCGCCCCGACCGGCCGGCTCTGGGTGAGCCCGGCCTTCCCGGACGGATTCGGCTACCTGAAGAAGGAACAGGTGCCGCTGGCCGGCTCCCGCCTGACCATCGAGGTGTCGGGCAACGCCGTGCAAGTGACGGGGCTGCCGCCGGCCATTGAACTGCATCTGGGGACGCAGGAACCCCTGGCGGACCTCATCCGGGTCCACCACGACCCCGGCCGAAAGGCCGGCTGATGTAAGGAGGCACAATGCGCATAGGAATCCTGGCACCACCATGGATACCCGTTCCCCCACCCAGCTACGGCGGCACGGAATCGGTGGTACACACCCTGGCCGCGGGGCTGGCGGAGGCAGGGCACGACGTCGTGCTCGCGGCCTCGGGCGACAGCACCTGTCCCGTGCCGAGGGTTCCGGGACTCCCGGACTCGTTCGAGCTCAGCATGGACTCGGGACGGCAGGAGCTTCTGCATGTGCTCCGCGCCTACGACGCCATGGAGGACGTGGATATCATCCACGACCACACGCTGCTCGGTCCGCTGTGCCAGCGGAGCATGCCCGGTGTTCCCCGCGTCACCACCCTGCACGGGCCTTTCGACGACGAACTCAGCCTGATCTACCGTGCCATGCACCGGGAGACGGCGCTCGTGGCCATCTCGCACCACCAGGCCTCCACGGCCCGCGGCATGGACGTGGACGCCGTCATCCACCACGGCCTCGATGTACGGGGCGTACGGTACAGCCCGTCGCACACGGGCGGAGCGTGCTTCCTGGGACGGATGCACCCGAACAAGGGCCTCCTCCAGGCCATCATGGTGGCGCGCAAGGCGGGCATCCCGTTGCGGATCGGCGCGAAGATGCGCGAAGCGTTCGAACTCGATTACTTCCACGACGTGATCGAGCCGCTGCTGGGACCGGATGTTGAATACCTCGGCGAGCTGGGCACGGCGGACAAGTACCGGCTGCTCGGCGAGTCCGTAGCGCTGCTGAACCCGATCCAGTGGCCGGAACCGTTCGGAATGGTGATGATCGAAGCCCTGGCCGCCGGCACCCCGGTGGTGGCAACACGCCGGGGCTCGGCTCCTGAGATCATCAGCGACGGCGAAACGGGGTTCCTCGCGGACAGCCTCCAGGGCCTCGCCGAGGCACTGCAGGGCTGCAGATGGCTCCGCCGCAGCGACTGCCGGCGCTCGGCCGAGCAGCGCTTCAGTTCCCAGCGGATGGTCCGGGATTACATCCGGTTCTATTCGGAGCTCCTGGCGGGATCACCCCGCGCCGCCGCGCAGGCCGCCGCGGCCGGGTTCTGAGGTGCCCGCGTTCTGAGGTGCCCGGTTTCTGAGGTGCACGGGTTCTGAGGTGGACAGCGGAACGCAAAGAGTCGTCAGTCCCGCTTCAGGCCGATCGCCACCGTGGCGTCCAGCTCCGGGTCGCTGGCCAGCCGGGCCGCGAGTCCCGCGCTGCGCATCAGCCCGATGGTCCGCCGCGCCTGCCTCCGGCTTGTCTCGATCAGCACGTGGCCGCCCGGGGCAAGCCAGGCCGGCGCCTCGGCGATAACCTTTCGCTGGATGTCCAGCCCGTCCGGACCGCCGTCCAGCGACATCAGCGGCTCATGCGTGCGGGCTTCCGGGGGCATGGTCCCGATCGCGGCCGTCGGCACATAGGGGGCGTTGGCTACCAGGACTGCGATGCCGCCGCGCAGCCGCGCCGGCAGGGGTCCGAAGAGGTCGCCTTCGTGGACGCGCCCGCCGGCCGGCTCGATGTTTCCCTTGGCACATAGCACCGCAGCCGGATCCAGGTCCGAGGCGTGCAGTTCGATTCCGGCCACCCGTGCTGCCAGCGCAGCCCCCACTGCGCCGGAACCGCAGCACAGGTCCACGACGACGGGCTGCCGCGTGCCGTTAGCGCCGTCGCCGTGAACCCCGCGGCGGTGGGCGTCGTCGCCCTGAACGCCGCGAAGCAGCTGCTCCGCCTGGCGTACGAGGAACTCCGTGCGGCGGCGCGGCACAAACACCCCTGCCGTGACACCGATACGCAGCCCGCAGAATTCGGCCCAGCCGAGGATGTGCTCCAGTGGCAGGCCTGCGACGCGCCGCCCGATCATCGCTTCCAGCTCCGCAGCCGAGGCAGCCGCCCCGGCGAGCAATCGGGCTTCCTCCTCGGCGAACACGCAGCCGGCGGCCCGCAGGCGGTGAACCGCCTCGTCCGGACTGCGCGTTTCCGGGCTGACAGCAGGCACGGTACGGCCGGTCGGTAGTGGGCGTTCCGGCGGCAACGGCAGCTCCCTCAGGTCCGGGCGGATGGGTTTCATGCTACCGAATCCGGGCAGATACCAAGCAACCTTGGGATTTGCTGGAAAAAGTCAGTGCAAGCGCTTACAGTTGTGACTTGGCTCTCAGAAGCGGTCTCCCGCATCGTCCTTCACAGCAGCAAAGTCGCTTTCCGGAAGGTTTCCTTATCGTGTTTTTCCGCAGTTCAAACACCAAGAATCCACCCTGCCCCCAACCAATCAGGGGCCTCGCCGCGGTGGTGGCGGCACTGGTTGCAGCGGCCGCCCTGGCGGCCCCCGTCCAGGCGGCGCCGGAGCCGAAAAGCCCGGGCGCGCCGTCGGCCCCGCATTCGCTCCGCGCCCCGGTGACGGACGAGAACTTCTATTTCGTGATGGCCGACCGCTTCAGCAACGGAAGCAGCGCAAACGACGACGGCGGCCTGGGTTCCGATCCGATGGTCTCCGGCTTCGACCCGACCAAGAAGGGCTTCTATAACGGCGGCGACCTCAAAGGCCTGCTGGATAAGATCGACTACATCCAAGGCCTGGGCACCACGTCCATCTGGCTGACTCCCAGCTTCAAGAACAAGGCGGTCCAGCCGGAGGACAAATCGGCCGGCTACCACGGCTACTGGGTCACCGACTTCACCCAGATCGACCCGCACCTGGGCACCAACGCCGAACTGAAGGCGCTGATTGACGAGGCCCACTCGCGCGGGATGAAGGTCTACTTCGACATCATCACCAACCACACCGCGGACGTGATCGGCTACGAGGAAGGCGCCCGCACAGCCTACAAGTCCAAGGACGCCGCACCGTACAAGACTGCTGCCGGGGAAGCGTTCGACGACCGCGACTACGCCGGCACGGACACCTTCCCCACGCTGGATCCTTCCACTTCCTTCCCTTACACGCCGGTCCTGGATAAGGGCGAAGAGAACCTCAAGGTTCCGTCCTGGCTCAACGACCCCACGCTTTACCACAACCGCGGCGACACCACCTTCCAGGGCGAGGACTCCTTCTACGGCGACTTCTTCGGCCTGGACGACCTCTTCACCGAGAACCCCAAAGTGGTCGAGGGAATGACGAAGGTCTACGAAGACTGGATCAAGGATTTCGGTGTGGACGGCTTCCGGATCGACACCATGAAGCACGTCAATGACGAGTTCTGGCAGGAGTTCGGGCCCAAGGTCCTGCAATATGCCAAGGAACAGGGCAAGGACGAGTTCTTTATGTTCGGCGAGGTCTTCGACACCTCCAAGAGCTTCACCTCGCAGTTCACCACCCGCAACAAGATGCAGGCAGTGCTGGATTTCCCGTTCCAGGATGCTGCCCGGAACTTCGCCTCCCGCAGCCAGTCCGCCAGCCAGCTGGAGACGTTCTTCGCCGGGGACGACTGGTACACCGATGCCGACTCCAACGTCTACGAGCTGCCCACGTTCCTGGGCAACCACGACATGGGCCGGATCGGCAGCTTCATTGCCGCGGACAACCCCGGCGCGGACGACGCCGAGCGCGTTGCCCGGGACCGGCTGGCCCACGAACTGATGTACTTCTCCCGCGGCAACCCGGTGGTCTACTACGGCGACGAGCAGGGCTTCACCGGCCCCGGCGGGGACCAGGACGCGCGCCAGACGCTCTTCGCCAGCAAGGTGCCGGAATACCTGGACGATGACCTGCTGGGCACCGATGCCACCCATGCCACGGACAACTTCAACACCGGCCACCCGCTGTACAGCAAGATCAGCGAACTCGCAGGGCTGACCGCTGAGCACCCGGCGCTGCGCAACGGCGCCCACCAGAACCGGTACGCCGCCGAGGGCCAGGGAATCTACGCGTTCTCCCGCACTGATGCGAACGACCAGCGCGAGTACGTCGTGGCGGTGAACAACAGCGGGACCGCCCAGACGGCGGAGGTGCCCACTTATATCGCCAAGCGCAACTACAGCAGGATCTACGGCGACGCCGGCGGTTCAGCTGCCGAGTCCAAGACCGCTGACGACGGCAAGCTCACCGTCACCGTCCCGCCGCTTTCCGCGGTGGTCTACGAATCGTCGGGGCGGATCCCGCGCTCCAAGGCGGCTCCCGCCGTCGCCCTCCAGGAGCCGGCTACGGCGGAAGGTGACAACGGCAGGATCCGGGTGGCGGCCGACGTCGACGGTTCGTCGTTCTACGAGGTCACCTTCCAGGCGCGCACAGCGGGCGGGGAATGGGAGCCGATCGGTACGGATGACACCGCCCCGTACCAGGTGTTCCATGACGTCACGGGGCTGAACCCCGGCACGGCTGTGGAATACCGCGCGGTGGCCCTGGACAATGGCGGGCATACCTCGGTCAGCGCGGCCCGTTCGGGTACGGTCCCTTCGCCGGTCCTCGCCATGCTGAAACCGGCGGAGGGCAGCAGCGTGGACGGCAAGGTGGAGGTCAGCGCCACGGCCAGCCCGGAGAAGGCCGACTACACTGTCACCTTCGAACGCAGTGTGGGCGGTGGCGAGTGGGCACCGATCGGTTCGGACAGCTCGTCTCCGGCGTACACGGTCTTCGATGACCTCACTGCGCTGGGGCTCGCCGACGGCACGCAGGTCCGCTACCGGGCAACCATGTCCGTTCCGGGCGCGGAGAACGTGGTCAGCAATATCAGGACCGTGGTGGCCGGCGAGATCCCTCAGCCGGACTCCGTGACGGTGGCCGGTAGCCTGAACTCCGAACTCGGCTGCCCGGACGACTGGCAGCCGGCGTGCGAGGCGGCCTTCATGACGCTGGACCCGGCGGACAAGATCTGGCGCCTGACGGTGCCGAAACTGCCGGCGGGCACGTATGAGTTCAAGGCCGCCCTGAACGGCGGCTGGGACGAGAACTACGGCGCAGGGGGTGCCTTGAACGGTTCGAACATCGTGCTGGAGCACCCGGGCGGCGCCGTGACGTTCCGCTACGACCACACCACGCATGTGCTGAGCCCTGTCTACGCCTCACAGCAGCCGGGAGCCGTAGCCGTGGCAGGGAGCATGAACTCGGAGCTTGGGTGCCCGGAGGACTGGATGCCAGCGTGTGACCAGGCGCAGTTGACGCTGGACCCGGCCGACCTGGTGTGGAAGCTGTCAGTGCCAGCCCTGCCGGCCGGCAACTACGAGTTCAAGGCCGCCCTGAACCGGTCCTGGGCCGAGAGCTACGGTGCCGGCGGTTCACCGAACGGTGCCAACATCAGCCTGGCGCACGACGGCGGCCCGCTCACCATCCGGTACGACCACTTCACGCATGTGATGACGGCCGGATAGCGGCCAACCGGCGGACCCGGCAAACCCCCGCCGGCCGATGTAAACCGAAAGCAGCGCCGCCCTCTCGTGAGGACGGCGCTGCCTTTGGTTGCGACAGCTTCCGGGTCGCTGCCGTGCTGTGCTCTAGTTGAGCGTCGCGGTGTCGATCACAAAGCGGTACCGGACGTCGGAGGCGAGGACGCGTTCGTAGGCCTCGTTGATCTTCTCGGCCGGGATGACCTCGATCTCGGCGCCCAGGTGGTGCTCGGCGCAGAAGTCGAGCATTTCCTGGGTCTCGCGGATGCCGCCGATCATCGAGCCGGCGAAGGAGCGGCGGCCGGCGATAAGCGCGAACGCGTTCACGGGGAGCGGCTCAGCCGGTGCGCCGACGTTCACCAGGGCGCCGTCGAGGGTCAGCAGCTGCAGGTAGGAGCTGATGTCGATCGACGCGCTGACAGTGTTGATGATCAGGTCGAAGCTGCCGGCCAGGTCGCTGAAGGTGTTCTCGTCGCTCGTGGCGTAGTAGTGGTCCGCGCCCAATTTCAGGCCGTCTTCCTGCTTCTTGAGCGACTGGGACAGCACCGTAACCTCGGCGCCCATGGCATGGGCGATCTTGACGGCCATGTGGCCCAGGCCGCCCAGCCCGAGGACGGCGACCTTCTTGCCGGGGCCTGCACCCCAGTGGCGCAGCGGCGAGTAGGTGGTGATGCCGGCGCAGAGCAGCGGCGCGGCGACGTCGAGCTCGATGCCCTCGGGGATCCGCACGACGAAGTCTTCGGTCACCACGACGTGCGTGGAGTAGCCGCCCTGGGTGATGGTGCCGTCGCGGTCAACAGCGCCGTAGGTGCCGATGTTGCCCTTGAGGCAGTACTGCTCCTCGCCCTTCTGGCAGTTGACGCACTCGCGGCAGGAATTCACCATGCAGCCGACGCCGACGCGGTCGCCGACGGCGTGCTTGGTGACTTCGGAGCCAACTTCGGTGACGATTCCGGCGATTTCGTGTCCCGGTGCCAGCGGGTATTGCTGGGGTCCCCAGTCGCCGCGGACGGTGTGGATATCCGAGTGGCAGATGCCGGCGAACTTGATGTCGATCAGCACATCGTGGGGTCCGACGTCGCGGCGTTCAATGGTGGTGGGAACCAGGTCTCCGTCAGCGGACGGGGCGGCGTAAGCGTTAGCGGTAAGCAATGTTTTCTCCAATGTTGGGTGAGGGATTCACTTGGTTGGGTGGAAGTCTTATGGGCGGATCAGCACCTTGAGCGCTGTGCGGCCGGCCATGGCACGGTAGCCGGCAGCGACGTCGTCGAGGGCTACAGTCAGGTCAAACACCTTGCCGGGCTGAATTGTTCCCGAGAGGATGTCCGGCATGAGTTCTTCGATATAGGCCCGGGCCGGGGCCACGCCGCCGGCCAGGGTGATATTGCGCATCACGGTGCCGAAATTCATGGGCACATCGGTGTATTGGGCAGCTCCCACCCTACCAATGGCACCGCCGTCGCGCACGGCGGCGATCGCGGTATTGATGGCATCCTGTGTCCCGACGCACTCCAGCACCGCGTGGGTTCCATCGCCGCCAGTGAGTTCGCGGATCCGTTCGATCCCTTCCTCCCCGCGTTCGGCAACGATGTCTGTTGCACCGAATTCCCGGCCCAGCTCGGTACGGTCCTTGTGCCGGCCCATCAACAGGATCCGCTCCGCACCGAGGCGCTTGGCGGCGATCACGGCGGACAGTCCCACCGCGCCGTCGCCAATTACCGCCACGGTGGTCCGCGGGTTCACTCGCGCCGTAACGGCGGCGTGGTGTCCGGTGCACAGGACATCGGAAAGTGTGAGCAGGGAGGGCAGCAACGGGGAGTCCTCGCCGACCGGAAGCTTCACCAGCGTGCCCTGCGCCTGCGGGACGCGCACGGCTTCGCCCTGGCCGCCGTCGAGGTTGTGGCCCCACTGCCCGCCGTGGCGGCAGGAAGTCTGCAGGCCTTCACGGCAGAAGTCGCAGGTGTTATCGGACCAGACGAACGGCGCCACCACGAGGTCGCCCCGCTGGAAGCCCCGGACCTCGGAGCCGAGGTCCTCAATGACGCCGAGGAACTCATGCCCCATGCGCCGGCCGTGTCCGGACGCGGGGAGGGAGCCGTAGGGCCACAGGTCACTGCCGCACACGCAGGACAGGACCACCCGCACCACGGCGTCGGTTGATTCCTTGATGGCCGCGTCGGGCACACTTTCCACGCGCACGTCTCCGGCGCCGTACATGACTGTTGCTCGCATGGGAATCCTTTTCTGGTATTGACGGATCGGCGGGCCGGGCTTCCTAGCCGGCGTGCGCCGTCGTCGGCTGTTCAGTCGCCGGCTGTTCAGCAAGAACTTCCTTGAGCGCCGTAGCGGCCGTCATGGCGTTGGGCCAGCCGGCGTAGAAAGCCAAGTGCGTGATGGCTTCCACGAGTTCGTCGGCGGTGACACCGTTGACGAGTGCCAAACGCAAGTGGGAGGGGAGCTGGCCGGTCCGGTACAGCGCCGTAAGCGTGGCCACCGTGATCAGGCTGCGGTCGCGGGGCGAAAGGCCGGCCCGCTTCCAAACGTCGCCGAAGAGCACGTCGTCGGTGAGCTGCACGAGCTTGGGCGCGACGTCTCCGATCAACTTCTGGGCCGGCGAAGGGGTCTCTGTTGCCATGGTGGTGCTCCTTAGGAAGGTTTTTGCTGCCTATCCAGCAAACAGCGTCCTCTACACGCGGGGAAGGTCCTGTTGGTACAGGTACTGGCAGAGCCTCCCAGCAGCCCGGGAGGGCCCCTAGGCCAGGGGTCGGCTCAGTGGTTCTTCCCTGTCGAAAAGATGAGCTCAGGCCGCCGGCGGAGCCGTGGAGTCACGGATAATCACCTGCGTGGCCAATTCGACGCGGCGGGAGTCGAGAACCTCCCCGCGGGCCTGGCGGAGCAATGCCCGCAATGCAGCCCGCCCCATTTCCTCCAGCGGCTGGGCCACGGAGGTTAGTGCCGGGACAGACTCCTCGCCTTGGGTTGTCCCGTCGAAACCAATGAGGCTCATGTCTTCCGGAATCCTTATGCCCTGGCGGGCTGCTTCACTCAAGACACCCAGTGCGATGCTGTCGCTTGCGGCAAAGATGGCTGTGGGCCGTTCATCAAGTTTGAGCAGTGCCTTCAGCCCGGCCGTTCCGCTGTCACGCCGGAACCTGCCGCCGGAAATGACATACCGGGGATCGACCGGCACGCCGTGAGCCGCCAGCGCGGCCATGTAGCCGTGCAGCCTCGCCTGGTTGCACTCCGCCCGCTCTATGCCGCCAATGTAGGCGATCCGCCGGTGCCCCAACTCCAGCAGGTGCTCCGTGGCCGCCTTGCCGCCCGCCCAGTTCGTCGCTCCTACGCTGACCACGTCTGCCGGGGGCGGATTGAGCGGGTCGATCACGACGACGGGAACCTGGCGCCGCCGGAATGCGTGCAGTTGAGCCTCGCTGAAGGCTGATGTCACCACGATCATTCCCGCCCTGCCCTCGTCGATGATTCGCTGGGCGCGACGCTCCGGGCTGCTTTCCCTTGAGGTTGCCGGACCGGTGGCGCTCACCAGGATTTCAACGTCGGCTCCGGCGGCGAACTGCAGTATGCCGTTCAGGACCTCCACCGTGTAGGCCGCGGTGAGCACGTCGACAACGACCTCAACCACCGTGCCGGTCTTAGTGGCGGAGCGGCGCTGCAGGGGCGACTGGTACCCCGCCTGCTCGAGGGCGGCAAGAACGCGGGCACGCGTTTCCGGCGCCACGTCCTCACGGCCGTTCACCACCTTGGAGACGGTGGGGGTTGAGACCCCGACCTGCAAGGCGACAGCAGCCAGGGTCGTCTTTTCCGCGCGTGCGTTCATGACCAAGGGGTAATCCCGTCTTTTCGAAACATTTCGCTTGCTCTTATCTTGACTTCCGATTCGGGCATCGTCAACCAGGCGGAGTAGATGAGTAGCATAACGGAGCCAAGAAATTCCTTGACTGTGATCCGGACCACCGTTAGATTTGCTTCACCGGTCGCAAGGTTTCGAAATGTTTCGAGTATTGCCAGTGCGGCCACGGACCAATTGATCAGGGCACTCCGCCTCGAAGCAGAGAACGGCTGGCCCTCGTCACACGTTACCGGGACCCAGCGTTGAGCCCGGACGATGAACGGAAACGAAATGAAAATTCGAAAGTTGCGCTCGGTAGCCTTGGCATTTTCCGCCGCCGGAGTGGCAATAAGCCTCGCCGCTTGCGGCTCTTCTGGTCCTGCCGGGTCAAACGTCAGCAGCGGCTCGGCCAGCATGTGGGGCCTTACCGGCGGTAACCAGCCGGTACTGCAGAAGTCGGTGGACGACTGGAACCAGGCGAATCCGGACAAGTCGATCAAACTGGACTTCTTCGCCAACGATGCTTACAAGACCAAGGTCCGAACCGCCGTCGGCGCCGGCGAAGGCCCCACGTTCATCTATGGCTGGGGCGGCGGAGTGTTGAAGTCCTATGTGGATGCCGGTCAAGTAGAGGACCTGTCGAACTTCGTCAAGGACAACCCGGGAGTCAAGGACCGTTACCTTCCGTCCGTGCTCAAGAACGGCGAAGTGGACGGCAAGACCTACGCCCTGCCGAACAACAACGTCCAGCCGGTGGTCCTCTACTTCAACAAGGAAGTATTCGACAAGGTCGGCGCCCAGCCGCCCAAGACCTGGGACGAACTGATGGCCCTCGTGCCGAAGTTCAAGGAAGCCGGCGTCGCGCCGTTTTCGCTCGGCGGACAGTCGAAGTGGCCGGACCTGATGTGGCTTGAGTACCTCGTTGAGCGCATCGGCGGCCCCGAAGTATTCGCAAACATCGCAGCCGACAAGCCCGGAGCCTGGTCCGATCCTGCCGTGAAAGAGGCGCTGACCAAAATCCAGGAACTGGTGGACGCAGGCGGGTTCATTAACGGCTTCTCGTCCGTTGCCGCTGACAGCAACGCCGACCAGGCCCTGATGTACACCGGCAAGGCAGCCATGATCCTCCAGGGCGGCTGGATCTACCAGGGCATGAAGAAGGACGCCGCCGACTTCGTCAAGAGTGGCAAGCTCGGCTACACCACCTTCCCCACCGTTTCCGGCGGCAAGGGGGACCCGGCCAACGTGGTCGGCAACCCTTCCAACTTCTGGTCCATCTCCGCTAAAGCCACTGATGCGCAGAAGAAGGCCGCCCTGGACTACGTCAAGGACGGCATGTTCACTGCGGCCAACACGGACGCTTTGATCAGCTCGGGAGCCGTGCCGGTGGTCACAGGTATCGAAAGCAAACTCGAAGCTTCCCCGGACAAGGACTTCCTGACCTTCGTCTACGGCATGGCCAAGAACGCGCCCAACTTCACGCTCTCCTGGGACCAGGCCCTCAGCCCGGCACAGGGCGATGCGATGCTGTCGAACCTGGACCAGATCTTCCTGAAGAAGATCAGCCCGGACCAGTTCATCACCACCATGAACGCCACGATCGGGAAGTAAGAGACCGTGACATCTCTTGGTTCCGCTAACCGAGGGGTCCGCGACGCGGGCCCCTCGGGGTGGCTCGCGGCTCCCGCACTGTTCTTCTTCCTCGCATTTGCGGTCGTCCCGCTGATCGGCGTCGTTTTCCTCAGCTTCACGAGCTGGAACGGACTGGGCGAGATCAAGCTGGAAGGCCTGTCCAGCTGGACCACGGTCCTGACGGATCCGGTAACGGGCAACGCCCTGGTGGTGACCGCCAAGGTCATGTTCTTCTCATTCATTGTCCAGGCACCGGTCAGCCTGCTGCTGGGCGTCTTCACCGCGGGCAGCCAGAGATACCGTGCCGCCCTGGCCGTGCTCTACTTCCTGCCGCTGCTGCTGTCCTCTGCCGCGGTTGCGATTGCCTTCAAAGCATTGCTCGACCCCAACTTCGGCCTGGGTCCCGGATTTCACCTGCCAATCCTTGCCCAGGACTGGCTCGGAAATTCCGACCTGGTGCTCTTCGTGGTGGTCTTCGTGATCGCGTGGCAGTTTGTCCCTTTCCACACACTGATCTACCAGGGCGGCGTTCGACAGATTCCCACGTCGCTGTACGAGGCAGCGGAAATTGATGGCGCAGGACGCTTCCGCCAGTTCTGGAACATCACCCTGCCCCAGCTGAAGTACACCGTCATCACATCCTCCACCTTGATGGTGGTGGGAAGCCTGGCCTACTTCGACCTCATCTTCGTCCTCACCGGCGGCGGACCGGGCTACAGCACCCGGCTCCTCCCGCTGCATATGTACCTGACGGGCTTCAAAGCCAATGACATGGGAGCCGCCAGCGCACTGGGTGTCATGCTCATCGTCATCGGCCTGGGACTTGCGCTTCTGTTGCAGCGCCTGGGCGGCAAGAACCGCAACGCCAGCCAATTGGAAGGTGCCTGATGGCGTCCACGACTCAACTACCGATTCCTCCTTCCTCGGCCACGAGCAGCGTCGCCGCAAAACCCGATCCCCGCACCAAGGGCCCGGGACGGCTGCGCCCAAACCTTGCGGGCGGCCTGGGCGGCTGGCTTTGGCTGGCGATCATCATCGTCCCGATCTACTACGTGGTGATCACCAGCTTCAAGAACCAGGCCGGATTCTTTACCTCCAATCCGATGCTCCCGGCCACGGAGCCAACCCTGGACAACTACAAGCTGGTGCTGGAGAACAACTTCGTCACGTACTTCACCAACAGCCTCATCGTCACCCTCGGTACGGTGCTTCCTGCACTGCTGGTGTCCTTCATGGCCGCCTACGCGATCGTCCGGGGCAAGGGACGGTTCCTCAGCCTGACGAACAACCTGTTCCTCCTTGGCCTCGCCATCCCGCTCCACGCCACGATCATTCCGATCTACTGGATGATCACCAGGGCCCACCTCTATGACACCCTGCTGGCACTGATCCTGCCGTCCGTGGCTTTTGCCATCCCGGTCAGCGTCCTCATCCTGTCCAACTTCATGCGGGATGTGCCAAACGAACTGTTCGAGTCGATGCGGCTGGACGGCTGCTCCGACTGGGCCATGATGTGGCGGCTTGCCCTTCCCATGACCAAGCCGGCTGTCATCACGGTGGGCATCTATAACGCCCTGCACGTCTGGAACGGCTTCCTCTTCCCGTTGATCCTGACCCAGAGCCCCGCCACCAGGGTCCTGCCCCTCTCCCTTTGGACGTTCCAGGGAGAGTTCAGCGTGAACATCCCGGCCATTCTGGCCTCCGTCGTGCTGGCGACGCTCCCCCTCCTGGTGATTTACGTCGTCGCCCGCCGCCAGCTGCTCAGCGGCCTCACCGCCGGCTTCAGCAAATAGAAAGGAACTCCGGTGACCAATCACAAACCCCTGCGGGTCGGCATGGTGGGCTACGCGTTCATGGGTGCAGCCCACTCCCACGCCTGGCGCACGGCGCCCCGGTTCTTCGACCTCCCGCTGCAGCCCCGGCTCACCGCCGTTGCCGGCCGGAACGCCGACGGCGTGCGGGCCGCAGCAGACAAGCTTGGCTGGGAATCGGTTGAGACGGACTGGCGGCGCCTGATCGAGCGCGACGACATCGACCTGATCGACATCTGCACACCCGGCGACACCCATGCCGAGATTGCGATCGCCGCCCTTGAAGCCGGCAAGCATGTGCTGTGCGAGAAGCCGCTGGCAAATTCCGTCGAGGAAGCGGAAAGAATGACTCTCGCGGCGGAGACTGCTGCCAAGCAGGGCATCCTCTCGATGTGCGGCTTCAGCTACCGCCGGACGCCCGCCTTGGCGCTGGCGAAACGGTTTGTCGAACAAGGCAGGCTCGGCGACCTCCGGCACATCCGTGCCCAGTATCTGCAGGACTGGCTCTCCGACGAGAACGCACCCATGACCTGGCGGCTGGACAAGGCCAAGTCCGGATCCGGCTCCCTGGGAGACATCGGGGCGCACAGCATCGACGCCGCCCAGTGGGTCACCGGACAGAACATCACCGGCGTCTCGGCACTGCTGGAAACATTCGTCCCGGAACGCCCGCTTGCCGGGGACCTGGTCGGCCTGGGCGGGCACGGCGACCTCAGCAGCGACGCACCGCGGGGAAAGGTCACCGTGGACGACGCGGCGATCTTCAGCGCAAGGTTCGACGGCGGAGCTACTTCCGCAGGCGCGGTGGGAGTCTTCGAGGCCACCCGTTACGCACTGGGCCGGAAGAACGCCATGCGCCTGGAACTCAACGGAACCCGGGGTTCACTTGCCTTCGACTTCGAGGAAATGAACGTCCTGTCCTTCTACGACGCGGCCGAATCCCCCGACGCCGGATTCCGCCGGATTTTTGTCACCGAGCCGGAGCACCCGTACGCCGGGAGCTGGTGGCCCACCGGCCATGGTCTCGGCTACGAGCACGGCTTCACGCACCAGGTAGTGGACCTCGTCACCGCGATCGGTGAGGGCCGCGAGCCGGAACCCTCTTTCGCCGACGCGTTGCAGGTCCAGCGGGTCCTGGCGGCCGTGGAGTCCAGTGCGGCCAACTCCAGCCAATGGCAGAAAGTCTAAACAAAGGAAACCCCGACATGACAGAACGCAAGAACGCCCTGGTGGTCCGCGGCGGCTGGGACGGCCATCAGCCCTACGAGGCCACGGAACTCTTTATCCCCTTCCTCAAGGACAACGGCTACGACGTCCGCGTGGAGGAATCCCCCAAGGTGTACGCCGACGCCGGATACATGGCAGGCGTGGACCTGATCATGCAGTGCATGACCATGACCACCATCGAAAAGGACGAGTTCGCCGGGCTGCGCGCCGCCGTCGAAAACGGCACGGGCCTGGCCGGCTGGCACGGCGGGATCGCCGATTCCTACCGGAACAACTCCGACTACCTCCACCTGATCGGCGGCCAGTTCGCCTGCCACCCCGGCAAGCACCCTGACGAGTGCACCGGCGAGCAGTCGGATAACTACGTGCCCTACACAGTCACCATGCTGCCCGCAGCCGCGGAGCACCCCATCACCCAGGGGATCAAGGACTTTGACCTCGTCACTGAACAATACTGGGTGCTCTCGGACGACTACATCGACGTACTCGCCACCACCACCCAGAAAGTCCGCGAGTGGGACCCGTGGAACCGCGAAGTCACCTCCCCGGCGATCTGGACGCGGCAATGGGGCACGGGCCGGATCTTCGTAGCCACCCCCGGGCACCGTGTCGAAATCCTCCAGGACGCCAATGTCCGTACCATCATCGAAAGGGGCCTGCTGTGGGCAAGCCGTTAAAAGTAGGAATCGTCGGCTGCGGCGCCATCATCTCGCAGTACCTCGCTAATTTCCGCACGCTCAAGGACATCGAACTGGTGGCCGTCGCGGACCTGGATCCGGCGCGCGCCCAGGCCGTGGCAGAGCAGTATGAGGGCGTTCGCGCCCTATCCGTTGACGAGCTCCTCGCCGCGGACGACGTCGAACTTGTCCTGAACCTGACCATCCCGGCTGCGCACGCCGAGGTTGCGCTGAAGGCCATTGCGGCGGGCAAAGGCGTGTACGGCGAGAAGCCGCTGGCAGCCACCACTGCGGAGGCACGCCAGGTGCTGGACGCAGCACGCGAGGCAGGCGTGGCGGTCGGCTGCGCTCCCGACACAGTCCTCGGCACCGGCATCCAGACCGCCCGCAAAGCAATCGATGACGGACTGATCGGTGCGCCCATCTCCGCCTCCGCCACCATGGTGACACCCGGCCACGAGCGCTGGCACCCGAATCCCGACTTCTACTACCAGCCCGGCGGCGGTCCCCTCCTCGATATGGGCCCCTACTACGTGACTGCGCTGGTGACCCTGCTGGGTCCCGTCGTCTCCGTGGTGGGCGCCGCGAGCCACACCCGCAATGAACGGACCATCGGCTCCGGGCCGCGCCAAGGCGAAAAGGTCCCGGTAGACATCGACTCCCACGTCACCGGCGTCCTGGTCCACGCCTCGGGCGCGCTGTCCACCCTCTTGATGAGCTTCGACGCGGTAAAGTCCAAGTCGCCGAACATCGAGATCCATGGGGAACGCGGGTCGCTGGTAGTGCCGGACCCCAACCACTTTGATGGCGAGGTCCAGCTGTTTTCCCTGGGCGCTGATGCCTGGGAGACCCTTCCGGTGTCCGCCGGGTACGTGGACTCCGGCCGCGGTTTTGGCATTGCGGACCTGGCTTCCACCCCGGACGGAGTCGAACCACGGGCGGGCGGGGCCCTGGCCTACCACGTCCTTGAGGTCATGGAATCAGTACTCGAATCTGCCCACAACGGCTCGGCAGTGCGCATCAACAGCACTGTGGAGCGGCCGGACAGCGTCACGTTGACCGTCCTGGCGGACGGGATGGACCGGCTCCAGGCGCAGGGGGCCGCTTCCTAGCAGCTTGCTGATCAATGCCGGGCAGGTTCGCGGACGACGCTACCTGCCCGGCATTGTGCTGACTACTGGTTTCATTGGTCGAAATACTAAGGTGGTGGGGGTCACTGGCGACGACAAAAGGAACGGTGTGACATGACAGCAGTCCCGAACGGGGATCCGAACAGCACCGGACCGGTCGTCGCTGCTCCTGCCCGCGGAAAAAGGCCCAAGCAGGGCGAACCCGTCATCGACCGTGCGTTGAGCCTCCTCGCCGTGTTTACCGACCGGCGCCGTGCCCTTACCCTTTCCGAGATGGCAAGGTACGCGGACATGCCTGCGCCAACGGCGCTCCGGCTCATCGCCCGGCTGGTGGCCTGGGGTGCGCTGGAAAGGCTCGACGACGGGCGGTACGTGGTGGGCGTGCGGCTCTGGGAAGTCGCCTCCTTGTCTCCCCGCGGCCACGGCGTGCGGGAAATCGCCCTGCCGTACCTCGAGGACCTCTTTGAAGTGACACGCCACCACGTCCTGCTGGCGGTGCGCGACAGGAACGAGGCCGTCCTCATCGAGCGGCTGTCCTCCAAGGAGGCGACGGAAGTGGCGTACCGGGTGGGCGGCCGCGCACCGCTGCGGTCCACCGCCGTCGGGCTCGTCCTGCTGGCCGGCGCGGACACGGCGTTCCAGGACTCCGTCATCCGGCAGCCGGCCGACGTGGAAGCCGGCGTGGACGCCATGCCGGAGGGGCAGCTCAGGCGCACCCTTTCCGACGTGCGCCGTACAGGCGTGGCCATGATCAGGAGATCCGCGCCGTCCCGGACGGTGTCCGTGGCGTCGCCCATTTTCGACGCCCAGGGCGCCGTCGCCGCCGCGCTTTCCATCGTTGTTCCCGACGGCGCCACTCCCCCGAACGTACTGGCGCCGGCGGTCCAGGCCACGGCCAGGGCGGTCTCCCGGAACCTGGGATTCAAGGCCGAGGTCAGCGGCGGTGTGCGGCACGTCGCACAAGCGTGATCCGGGTTAGAAAAACGGCTGGAGAAATAGGACACATAAACTTTTCTTAATTCCGGAAATCACCGGTACAGTTTCATGGTTAGGCCAGCCTAAGTACGGACGTGAGGACCACCATGATTCCTGCCCCGCCCCTCGCCTGCCCTGACACGGGGCAGGACCTCGACCCGGCAACCTTTGCTGGCAGTCTCGCCCGGCATGGCGATCTTCCTGCCGTTCTGACGGCGGCGGCGTCGCTCTCCTACCGGGAACTGGCCGGACTCGTGGATGCCACTGCGGCCACCCTCGGACCCGTGCGGCGCCTGGTGTTGCTCGAAGCCCGGAACGACGTGGACTCGCTGGTCGCCTACCTTGCGGCCCTTTCCGCCGGCCACCCGTTGATCGTCGTTCCCGGCGACAAGGCGGGTTCCTCGGGCTCCATCGCCGCTGCCTACAGGCCGGACGTCATCCTCCGGTCTGGAGACGGCAACGGCCGTCCGGCCATCGAGGAAGTGCGGCCCGGCACATCGCACGAACTCCACCCGGACCTCGCCCTGCTCCTCAGCACCTCGGGGTCCACCGGCTCACCGAAACTGGTGCGCCTCTCGCACGTCAACCTGCAATCAAACGCGGAGTCGATTGCCGAATACCTGGGCATCCGTCCGGAGGACCGCGCGGCCACCACCCTGCCGATGTCCTACTGCTACGGGCTATCGGTCATCAACAGCCACCTGGCACGCGGCGCCGCGCTGGTGCTCACGGATCTCTCGGTCGTCGATCCGTGCTTCTGGGACCTTTTTGCCGCCCGCGGTGCGACGTCCTTTGCAGCAGTCCCTTACACCTTTGAGCTCTTGGACCGCGTCGGGTTTAGCGGGATGGATTTGCCGCACCTGCGCTATGTGACGCAGGCCGGCGGGAGGCTTGCCCCTGAGCAAGTGCGCGAGTTCTCGCGGTTGGGCCGGCGGCGGGGCTGGGATCTCTTTGTCATGTACGGTGCCACTGAAGCAACGGCCCGGATGGCGTACCTTCCCCCTGAACTGGCCGAAAGCGCGCCGGAAACCATCGGCATTCCCGTGCCGGGCGGTTCCTTCCGGATAGACCCCGTTGCAGGTTTGGACGACGGCGAACTGGTGTACACCGGCCCGAATGTGATGCTCGGCTATGCCGAGAGCCCGGACGACCTCTCAGCGGGCCGGACAGTCGCCGAGCTTCGGACCGGCGACCTGGCCCGGCAGCATCCCACCGGCATTTACGAAATCGTGGGACGGCGCAGCCGGTTCGTCAAGGTGGTCGGGTTGCGCGTGGATCTCGGGCAGGTGGAGCGGATCCTTGCCGGGCTGGGCGTTTCCGGGGCCTGCGCGGGATCCGACGACGGCCTGGTGGTCGCTGTGGAAGGTGACCACGATGAACGGCTGCTGGGCAAGGTCCTCGCGCAGGGCGTGGGCCTGCCGCGCACGTCCGTCGACGTGCACGCCGTCGAGCACCTTCCCCGGCTGGGGAGCGGGAAGGTGGACTACCCCGCCGTCCTGGAGCTCGCCGCCACGCGGGCTGCCCCTGCACCTGCACGTGAAGCGCCCGCTTCCGCGGCTGACGAGGGACCAGCGGACGTCCCGAAGATTTTCGCGGAACAGCTGGAGCACGACGACGTCACGGACGACAGCACGTTCGTCACCCTCGGCGGGGACTCGCTGTCCTACGTGGCCGTCTCCGTCCGGCTGGAAATAGCCCTCGGCAACCTCCCGCAGGACTGGCATGTCCGCACGGTCCGCGAACTCATGAACCCCGGCCTCACGAACCCCGGGAAGCCCCCGCAACGGCGGAGGCGGTTCTTCGCCCGGCTGGAGACGGGGATAGTCCTGCGGGCGCTTGCGATCGTCTTCATCGTCAGCACCCACGTTGGCCTTTTCAGCTGGCAGGGCACCGCGCATGTACTGATGGCCGTCGCCGGGTTCAACTTTGCCCGCTTCCAGCTCACCGGAGAAAGGCTGCCCCGGCTTCGCCGCCAGCTGCGCAGCCTCGGCAGGGTTGTTGTTCCCAGCGTCCTCTTTATTGGCGCGGCCTACCTGCTCACCGACCGGTACAGCGTCGCCAACGTGCTGCTCCTCAACGCCATCATCGGCCCGGACGAGGTGACAACACAGTGGCACTTCTGGTTTGTTGAGGTGTTGGTCTACATCCTTGCGGCGGCTGGTGCCTTGCTGGCTGTTCCGTGGGCTGACCGTGCGGAGCGGCGCTTCCCATGGGCTTTCCCCCTGGTGCTGACAGCAGTGGGGCTGCTGGAACGATTCGAGCTGGTGGATCCCGAGGTGCCCAACACCGGGCCGGTGCTGTGGCTTTTCGCGCTCGGCTGGGCGGTGGCGCGTTCGCGGAACCTCGTCCAGCGGCTCGCTGTCACGGCCGTCACCGTGCTCACCGTTCCAGGCTTCTTCGACAACCCGAACCGTGAGGCCACCCTCGTTGCCGGCATCCTCCTGCTCATCTGGGTTCGCAGCATTCCAGTGCCCGCCCGCCTGCACGGTTTGGTGGGCCTGCTGGCTGCATCCTCGCTCTACGCCTACCTCACACATTGGCTGGTGTACCCCCTGCTGGTGGACACCAGCCCTGCGTTAGCGGTTGCCGCTTCGCTTGCCGCCGGGGTGGCGTACTGGGCGCTGTCCATGCGCGTGATGGCGGCGTTGCGCCGCTGGAAGAGGACCCGGCTCCGGGAAAAACTCCAAGGGTCCTAGGAAGGCGCGTGGCCGGGAGCGAGGTTCCTGGTAGCCGGGCCCTGGATCACCGTGCCGTCGGTGCTGAACCGGGAACCGTGGCACGGGCAGTCCCAGGTCACGTCGGCCGGGTTGAACTCCACGGTGCAGCCCAGGTGCGTGCAAACCGCCGAGACGGCGCTGACATCGCCCGCGGGGCTGAGGTAGACAGCGGTCTTGGCCCCGCCTACGTCCAGGACTCTTCCTTCTCCGGGAACGAGGTCCGGCCAGGCCGGAGCGCTGCCGGCGAGCCCGGCGGGAGGCGCCGTCGCGTCCTCTGTCGCAGGCGGCACCGCACCCTCCTCGCGGACGGTCCTGGTGCTGTCAAATAAAGCCGCCCCCGCGTTAGCGCGGCCGCACAGCGTGTCCCGGAGGATCAGCGCAGCGGCCGTTCCGTTCGTCAGGCCCCATTTGCGCAGGCCCGTGATTACGTGGACATGCCGGAAGTCCGGCGACAGGCGGCCGACGAAGGGCAGCCCGTCGGCGGGCATGGCGTCCTGGGTGGACCAGCGGAAGGCGATCTCCCCGGCGCCCAGGCGGTCCCGGGCGAAAGCCGCGAGACGCCGGTATCGTTCGGCGGAATCGACGCCTTCGGTGGCAGGGTGTCCTTCACCGCCGGCCAGCACGTAATTGGTGCCTTCGACGTCGACGGTCAGGATGGAGCGCATCGGCTCATCAACGCTGACGAAGGTTGCGTCCAGCGGAGCCACCGCGCTCCGGGCAGCGACGATATACGAGCGGTGCGCGTAGCATCGCCCGGCGTAGAGCCCGCCATCCCCGAACGGCAGGTTGGTCGCCACAATGATCTCCTTGGCCCGGACGGAGCCCCGCTCCGTCTCCACCACCGCCGGCGACCCGTCGCGGAACCCTGTGGCAAGCGACTCCTCAAAGACAAAGCTGCCATCGCCGTCCACTGCGCGGGCCAGTCCCTGCACGTACCTGAGTGCGTGGATCTGCGCCTGGTTGTCGAAACGCACCGCGCCGCGGACGTTGAACGGCAGCGGCACCTCGGTGGTAAAGGACGCCGGAAGCCCGAGCCTCCCGGCGAGTGCAGCCTCCTCCCGGACCAGGGCGAGCGCGCGGTCCGATTCGGCGTAGGTGTAGTTGGAGACCCGCCGGAAGCCGCAGTCGATCCCTTCGTCCGCCACAGTGCCGGCCACATGCTCGATCGCGGCCTCGTTGGCCTGCCCGTAGAGGCGGGCCGCCTCCGTGCCGTGATGTGCGGCAAGTCCGGTGTAGGCCAGCCGGTGCAGGGACGTGACTTTCCCGGTGGTGTTCCCGGTGACTCCCGTGCCCACCCTGGCGGCCTCCAGCACGGCCACCGTCTGGCCGGCACGTTTCAGTGCCAGTGCGGCGGTGAGGCCCGCGATGCCGCCACCGATCACGGCTACGTCGACGTCGATGTCCTCCCGGAGCGCCGCATAACTGGTTAGTCTGCTGCTGGCCACCCACAGGGAACCCTGCCTGCCTGCGAGCTGCTCAGTCACTGATGGTCCCGCCTTCCACGTAGTTGGCTTCCCCAACTAGTACGCTTCCCGACGCCGGGCGGTCAATGCCGGCCGGTCAGTTCCCGGCGGGTTTCGCGGCCTTGGCAGCGGCCTTGGCTGCCTGCTTGCTGGCGCGCACTTTGACCAGGGACTCCGGATCCACAATGTCGGCCACGGACAGGTAGGCGTCCTCCTGGCCGTAATGGCCGGCGGCTTCGCGCCACCCTTCGGCTTTGAGGCCGCACTGCTTCCCGAGCAGCGCGAGGAAGATCTTCGCCTTTTGCTCGCCGAATCCCGGCAGGGCCTTCAGCCGGCGAAGCACTTCCTTGCCGTCAGGGTCGCCCTTGGTCCAGATGGCCGTGGCATCCCCGTTCCAGTCCTGGTGCACGGTCTCCGCGAGGGCCTGCACGCGTCCGGCCATGGATCCGGGGAACCGGTGTACGGCCGGGCGCTCTTTGAACATCTCGACGAATTCCTGGGGGTCGTACCCGGCAATCGCCGCGGGGTCCATGGAACCGATGCGCGTCCGGATCTTTTCGGGACCGGCAAACGCCGATTCCATGGTTACCTGCTGGTCGAGCAGCATGCCGGTAAGCAGTGCAAACGCATCGTCGCTGAGTAGTTTGTCGGCGGCCGGGTCCCCGGTGATGTGCAGTTCCATGCGTTCTATCCTGCCACCCGGCCGGGCCGGCGTCATGGGTTGCGCCGAGACCGGGTCTCCGATCACGCTAAACGGCCTGTGAGCGGCCCTTCCACTGCTCCCGCCACGCCGCAGCAGCCCACACGGCCAGCAGGACGGCCACCAGCAGCAGGCCGGCTTCGCCCAGGTCCACCGCGCCCAGCCAGGTGGTGAGCGGATCCTCCAAACCGAACGCCGCGTTGAGGAATCCGCCCAGGGTAATGGCTGAAATGAACAGCGCGGACACGGCGGAGATCCCGGTGATCAGGGCGTTGAACCCGAGTTTCCGCTGTGGATCGTGGATGGCTGACCGGTACATACGCATCATGGCCACGCCGTTGACCGTGTCGCACAAGGTCATGGCAGCCGTGAACGCCAGCGGCAGTGCGAGTAACGCGATCGGGGAGACCCCGGCGAGGGATGCCGCCGTCGTCATCACCAAAAGCCCGATGGTGGTGGCGGTATCGAAACCGAGCCCGAACAGGAATCCGATCACGTAGATGTTCCGCGGTCGTTGCACCCTGGACAGGGGTTTGGCCAGCAGGCGTGCCACGAAGCCTTTCGCCTCGAGGTCTTCGTCCCGCACAGTCCCGCCGCCCTGCACGTTCCGGTATGCCTGCGCTGCCCTGATGAACGCCGAGCCGTTGAACAGGCCCATGGCCAGCAGGAACAACCCGGAGACCCCGCTGCCGATCAGCCCCAGCACCAGGTTCCCGGCCGTACCGTCCTCCATGAACTGGCCCACCATGGCGGCGCCGCCCAGCACCAGGACCCCGGCCAGGATCACCACCGAACTGTGGCCCAGGCTGAACGCGAACCCCACGCTTACCGGATCCTTGTGCTGCGCCACGAACTTCCGCGTCGAATTGTCGATCGCAGCGAGGTGGTCCCAGTCGTAGCTGTGCTTGATGCCGGCCAGGTAGGCGGTCAGCACCAGCCCCAGCGCCAACGGTTGCGCGGCCCCCGCCGAACCGGCAAGCAAGAGAACGACGGCGGCAAGATGGAGTGCCCCCACCGCACCGAAGGCGAAGAGCAGGCGGGTCCGCAGCGGCAGCTGCTCCCGTTCCCGGTACATGGCGGCAACCCCGGTGAGCATGGCCATCAGTACTTCCTCAGGTTCAGGGGCGCCTGCCCGTGCCAGCGGTCCCGCAGCAGGGCGGTGCAGGCCCCCAGCAGCCGGTTGAGTTCCTCCGTGGAGTTGGACAGCGACCGCAGCACCAGGCCGGTGGTCCCGCCCACGCATGCGGTCAGGGAAACACCAGTGTAGGCGTCATGGCGTGAGGCGAGGGCGTGGAGCTCGTCGGCGAGCGCCTGGTCCACGCGGGGGTCCACCACCACCAGCGATCCCAGGTGGCTGCAGCCCTCCATGAAGCCCATGCCGGTAACGTCGTTGAGCGGCGGCCGGATCAGCAGGTTATCCAAGGCCAGGAGCCCGGTGCCGTCCGGTGTTTGTACGTGGATCTCGTTGCGGAGCCGCAGTTCCTCGTACCGGAACGAGGCGCCGTCGGGGGACCACCCCGGTGTCACCACTTCAGCCATCACCAGGCTCGACGACGGCCGCACAGTGATGTGCGTCCTCTGCCGGTAACTGGCCTCCCGGTACGCGATCAGCTGGTCCGGGGCCAACTCCAGCTGCGCCCCCTCCCCCAGCCGCAGGCTCATCCGCTGCTCCGCAAACGACCCCGGAGTCCGGTAGATCTTCGTGGCGGACTGGGTGGTCAGCAGAAGCCTCGCCCCGTCGCCCACCTCTACGTCAATCACATAGAGATCAGCCCCAAGATAGGCACCGCCCGGGTTGACCATGACGTAGCAGACCTGCCCCGAGTCATCGAGATAGTGCGGCCGCAAAACCCGCAGGGCGCCTTCATGGAATTGCCGGGACGCTATGGATCGCCCGCCCCGCTCACTGATGACGAGCTCAAGCACGCCGCGAGGCGACCCATCGGCAGAGGCGGCCGCGGGCGCCAGCACCGCCGTCGTGCTCATTGGGCCAGGTCGAGCATCAGGACATCGCGCCGCACCCATTCGATGACGGCGTCGAGGCCTTCGTCGGTCTTCAGGTTGGTGAAGCAGAACGGCTTCTCGCCCCGGAATTCCTTCGAGTCCCGCTCCATCACGGACAGGTCGGCGCCGACGTGGGGTGCGAGGTCGGTTTTATTGATGATGAACAGATCGGACTTGATCATGCCCTGGCCGGCCTTGCGCGGGATCTTCTCGCCCTGCGCAACGTCGATGATGTAGATCGAAAAATCGACAAGCTCAGGGCTGAACGTGGCGGACAGGTTGTCCCCGCCGGATTCCACGAAAATGACCTGCAGGTCCGGGTGGCGTTTCTTGAGTTCTTCGATGGCCGCGGTGTTCATCGATGTGTCCTCGCGGATGGCTGTGTGGGGGCAGCCGCCGGTTTCGACGCCGATGATCCGGTCCTCGGGCAGGATGCCGTTGGCGGCGAGGATCTTGGCGTCCTCGATGGTGTAGATGTCGTTGGTGATGGCGGCCATGGAGATCTCGCGGCTCATGTGCCGGGTCAGTCGCTCCACGAGCTGGGTCTTGCCGGCACCGACCGGTCCGCCGATGCCGATCTTGATGGGTTCAGTCATGGTGTCCTCCTGCTAGCTCATGAACATGCGGGCGCGTTGACGCTCGTGCCGCATCTGCGAAATTTCAAGTCCGGGGCTGACGGCCCCGAAGTCGTCCAGCGCCAGGCGACCGATCCGCCCGACGGCGGCAGCGACGTCGTCGGATGCTTTCCGCAGCAGCCGCTGGCCGGCGTTCTGCCCCAGCGGAATGGCGCGGACGGCGTTCTGCGTCAGCGACGTGACGGCGGCGAAAAGGTACGCTGCGAGCGCTTCGGTGAGCGGCACACCCAGGGAACGGGCGACGACGGCGAACGCCAGCGGCTGATGGCCGGCAGCACGTCTTTCCGTCACCAGCGCCTTGTAGCCGGCCAGCTCCGGGGAAGGGAACACCTCCGAGCCGATCTCCAGGAGCCGGGTGCCCATCTTCGTGCTCGCCTCCCGCAGCTGCCGCGGCAGGAGCTGTGCGGTCAGCAGCGCATCCAGCTCCGCAACGGGAACGCCTTCATAGAGGAAGCGGATGGCCAGCCCGTCGGAGTAGCTCAGCTGCTGCCCGATGAACGCGGACAGCCACACCCCGAAGGACGCCTCATCGTGGACCAGGCCGCGCTCAATGTAGGTCTCGAAGCCGAGCGAGTGCGCAAACGCACCTGTAGGCAGGGCGGAGTCGGTCAGCTGCTGCAGCGCGAGCTGGTAGGACCCTGCCACGGCCACCGCGTCAGTGCGAGTGTTCAGCATGGCGGAAGGGGACGGGCATCACGCGTTCCTGGCGGTCGTAGGGCACTCCGACATGTTTGAGGTAATCCTCCACGGTGTGGTCGTAGGCGCACACCATCACCTCTGCCGCGTACTCCGAGGCGGCGTCGAAGAACTGGGCCTGCAGGTGCCGGTTGCCCAGGGAGTGCGCCACCACGCCCATCTCGTGGATGGTCCGCGGCGCCACCACCAGGACGTCGGTGGGCAGCACGGACACCACAATCATGTTGGCATCGGCCACGTGCAGGATGTCGCCGTCGCGGAGGTCCCCGGAACCGGACGGCAGCCGGATGCCCAGCTCCTTGCCGTGGTCCGTGGTGACGCGCTGGATCCGCTTGACCAGCTGGGCGCTGGGCAGCACCACCTTCTCCCGGTGCAGCCCGGCGAAGGCCGCGGTTTCAGCGGCAGGGAGGTCATGCAGGTTGCCGAGGATCTTTTCGATAATCACGGGTGCTCCGGTGCTCGGGAGGTTAGAAAAGGAAGTAGCGCTGCGCCATGGGCAGCACGTCCGCCGGTTCGCAGGTCACGTCCTCGCCGTCCACCGTCACCTGGTACGTTTCCGGGTCCACCTGGATGTCCGGCGTGGCGTCGTTGAACTTGAGGTCGGCCTTGGACAGCGTCCGGATCCCGGACACGGGCCGGATGTTCTTTTGGAGCCCCAGCTGTTCCGGCACACCGGCCTCGATGGCGGCCTGGGACAGGAAGGTGATGGAGGACTGCTGCACGGCCTTGCCGAACGCGGCAAACATGGGACGCATCGTCCGCGGCTGCGGCGTGGGGATGGAGGCGTTGGCGTCACCCATCAGCGCGTAGGCGATCTGCCCGCCCTTGAGCACCAGTTCGGGCTTGACCCCGAAGAACGCCGGATCCCAAAGCACCAGGTCCGCGAACTTGCCTTCCTCGACGGAGCCGATGGAGTCCGCCATGCCCTGCGCGAGAGCCGCGTTGATAGTGTATTTCGCCACGTAACGCTTGAGCCGGAAGTTGTCGCTGTCTTCTGAACCGTGCTCTCGGCCGGCCGGGTCTTTCAGCACACCGCGCTGCTTCTTCATCTTGTCTGCCACCTGCCAGGTGCGGGTGATCACCTCTCCCACCCGGCCCATGGCCTGGGAGTCGGAGGAGGTGATGGCGAAGATGCCCATGTCCTGCAGGACGTCCTCGGCGGCGATGGTTTCTGCGCGGATGCGGGAATCGGCGAACGCCACGTCTTCCGGGATGTCCGGGTTGAGGTGGTGGCACACCATCAGCATGTCCAGGTGCTCTTCGATGGTGTTGCGCGTGTACGGCAGCGTGGGGTTGGTGGAGGCGGGCAGCACGTTGGGCAGCCCGGCAATCTTGATGATGTCCGGGGCGTGCCCGCCGCCGGCACCCTCGGTGTGGAAGGTGTGGATGACCCGGCCGGCGATGGCCCTGATGGTGTCCTCCACGAAGCCGCATTCATTGAGGGTGTCGGTGTGGATGGCCACTTGGACGTCGTATTCGTCCGCCACCTTCAGGGAGTTGTCGATCGAGGACGTGGTGGATCCCCAGTCCTCATGGACCTTGAGTCCGATGGCGCCGGCCCGGATCTGCTCGGCGAGCGGTTCGACGGCGGACGCGTGGCCCTTGCCGAACAGCCCGATGTTGATGGGCATTCCCTCGGTGGCCTGCAGCATCCGCTGGATGTGCCATTTGCCGGGCGTGACAGTGGTGGCCTTGGTGCCTTCCGCCGGCCCGGTTCCGCCGCCCACCATGGTGGTCACGCCGCTGGTGAGCGCGGTGGGCACCTGGTCCGGCGAGATGAAGTGGATGTGTGTGTCCACGCCGCCGGCGGTGAGGATCTTGCGCTCCCCGGCGATGATTTCGGTGCTGGCACCGATCACGATGTCCACGCCGTCGGTGATCTGCGGGTTGCCGGCCTTGCCGATCTTGAAGATGTGGCCGTCCCTGATCGCGACGTCGGCTTTGTAGATGCCGGTGTAGTCCAGGATGACGGCGTTAGTGATCACGGTGTCTGGGATGTCCTCGTCGCGGACCGCCTGGCCGTTCTGGCCCATGCCGTCGCGGATCACCTTGCCGCCGCCGAACACCACTTCCTCGCCGTAGGCGGTGAGGTCCTTTTCGACCTCCAGGAACAGCTCGGTGTCCGCCAGGCGGATGCTATCGCCCGTCGTCGGGCCGTAGAGGTCCGCGTACTGCCTGCGGGTCAGTTCGAAACTCACTTGGCACCCTCCGTCGTTCCGGACGGCGCGGCCGTTGCCAGCGCGCCGTTGACCGCGTTGCTCAGGCCATATACCTCGCGTGTGCCCGCCAGCTCTATCAGCCGGACCGTCTTGCTGTCCCCCGGCTCAAAGCGGGCCGCCGTGCCGGCCGGGATGTCCAGCCGGCGCCCGTAGGCAGCCGTGCGGTCGAACTCAAGGGCGGCGTTCGCTTCCGCGAAGTGGTAATGCGAACCCACCTGCACGGGCCGGTCACCGGTGTTAACGACGACGACGTCGATCGCCTCGCGTCCGGCATTGATCACCACGGGCGTGGACCCGAGAACATATTCGCCTGGAATCATCGCCTGCCCCTAGCGGATCGGATCGTGGACAGTGACGAGCTTGGTGCCGTCCGGGAACGTGGCCTCGATCTGGACGTCGTGGATCATTTCCGGCACGCCCTCCATCACGTCGTCCCGGGTCAGCAGCGTGGTGCCGTAACTCATGAGGTCGGCCACGGTACGGCCGTCCCGGGCGCCCTCAATCAGTTCGTAGCTGATGATTGCCACGGATTCAGGGAAGTTCAGCTTCAGGCCGCGGGCCTGGCGGCGCCGGGCAAGGTCTGCGGCGACCACGATCATGAGCTTTTCCTGCTCACGGGGCATCAGATGCATCGAAAATCCCTTCAACGTACTGCTTGTGTAACTACAGTAGGCCGGTCACGTTTCCGTGAGATTTCCGGGGCCCGTCCCCCGGTTTCAGGGGCGGCGGGAGACGGCGCTGCGGCCCTTAGCCTTCACATTCAACGCAATAGGCGTGGCCGTTCTTTTCGCGGGCGATCTGGGACCGGTGCCGGACCAGGAAACAGGAATAGCAGGTGAATTCATCCTGTGCCTGCGGGATGACCTGGACTACCAGTTCCTCGGCGACGAACTCGCCGCCGGGGACCATGCCGTCATCGAGGGCGTCGGTCTCATCCAGCTCCC
This sequence comes from Arthrobacter sp. NPDC058288, assembly GCF_042880995.1. NCBI lineage: Bacteria > Bacillati > Actinomycetota > Actinomycetes > Micrococcales > Micrococcaceae > Arthrobacter > Arthrobacter sp. NPDC058288. The sequence continues at coordinate 1,015 of NZ_JBHVYH010000006.1, read as the reverse complement.
GGACAACGCTGCGCGCATCGGGGGCATTGGCGGACTGAAGCGCCTCCAGGGAGTTCTCCTGGGATTCCTTGACGTCGGATCGTACTTCGTCGTAATCGGTTGCCACTGGGGTGTTTCTCTTTTCTGATGTTCTTGTCTGACGGGAATGCAACCTACACCATCGCACCCTTATTCCCGCTCCACCACCACGAACTAAGTCGAAGTGGTGTAATGTCCGGCACGCTGCGGGAAAAATTCAGGCTGCGGAGGCTGCCGGTGAGTCCCTCAGAACCAGTTGCGTTCGGACCTTGATGCCCTCTGTAGGGGCTTCGTCCAGGACGACCAGCGCTATGACATCTTTGCCGGCGACGACGGCCGTGGGCCTGTCAGCGAGCCGGCGTTAAGGGGCCGGTGTTACTGGCCACCGTTTAATGTCGGTGCCTGCTGTCATGCTCTGGGTATGGACGGCAGTGCGGTTGCGGGGACGTTGGAGGCCATGGCGGCCTCCCTTGCTGTGCTGATGGCATGTGCCGGGAACGTGGGCGGGGCCGGGGCCGGGGGTGCTGCTGGTGTTGACCCTCTTCGCGATGAAGCGGACGCGTGCCTGGACGGCCTGGCGGGGGTGTGCGGCATGGAAGCCATGCTGGCCGCGGTGAAGGTGCACTTCGCTGCCGGGTACGCGGCCGCGGCGGACGTGTTGGCGGGCCCGGCCGTTTCCCCGCAGGAGCGCACCGCCCGGGACATGGCAGTGACAGCAGAAGTGGCCTGTGCCCTGACGGTGAGCGAACGCTCGGCCGCGGCGCTGTTGGCGGAGTCGGCCACCCTGACCACCGGGCTGCCCCTGACCCTGTCCGCGCTGCGGGCAGGGAGCATTTCGTGGCAGCACGCACGGGTGATGTGTGATGAAACATCCGGTCTGGACCCGGCCGCGGCCGCTGCCTTGGAGGGGCATTTCCTGGACCCCGGGGCCCCTTTTGCTGCGCGGGGCTGCCCGGCCGGGGAGCTGGTGCCGGGCAGGTTCCGGGCCAAAGCGCGC
>NZ_JBHVYH010000005.1:0-312815 GCF_042880995.1 Arthrobacter sp. NPDC058288 | reverse complement strand
GGGAGGGTGTGGGAGAGTAGGTCACCGCCGGAACACCATTCAGGTCGAGAGCCCCAACCACACGGTTGGGGCTCTCCCACTTTAACCACCACACCCGCCACCCGGGCCACGCGCCGCCGTCGAACACCACCAAGACTGTGCGAGCGTGGCAGGGGCGGAACGCCGGCCGTGCCGCCGTCGTTGTACCAACTGGGCTTCAACCCCCCAACTTGGGCGCCGCCATCGGCAAGCCCATCATCGATTGGGAGACACTTCATGGCTGCACGAATTATCGTCATTACCGGAGCGAGCGACGGCATTGGGGCTTCCGCTGCCCGGACACTGGCCAAGGCAGGGGACCAGGTGGTCGTCGTCGGGCGTTCTACGGAAAAGACCCGATCGGTGGCGCAGGATATCGGCGCGGACTACTTCGTCAGCGATTTCGCTGACCTGTCGCAAGTTCGCGGGCTGGCCTCGGAGCTGAGGGAGAAGTATCCGCGGATTGATGTCCTGGCGAACAACGCCGGCGGGATCATGGGCAGGCGCGAGCTGACGGTGGACGGCCACGAGAAGACTTTCCAGGTAAACCACCTGGCGCCCTTCCTGCTCACCACGGAACTGATGGACATTCTGACGGCAAGCAATGCGACGGTGATCAACACGTCGAGCGCGGCGAACGCATTCGGACACGTGGACATGGACGACCTTGACTCCGCCGGCAAGTACTCGACCAACAGGGCCTACGGCACGTCCAAGCTCGAGAACATCCTCTTCACCACTGAGCTGCATCACCGGTACAACGCCGCCGGCATTTCCACGGCCGCATTCCACCCCGGAGGCGTGGCCACCAACTTCGCGGCAGAATCCAGCAGCTGGTTCCGGTTCGCCTACAAGACATTTATCAAGCGGTTCATGCTCACGCCGGAGCAGGGCGCGGATACCCTCGTATGGCTTGCGACCACCAAGCCGGGGCAGGACTGGGTGTCCGGCGCGTACTATGCCAAGCGGTCGCTGGCCAAGGCCAACAAGGAGGCCTACGACGCCCAGCTGGCGCGGCAACTCTGGGACCGCAGCGAAGCCCTGGTCGGCGCGGACAAGCCCAACCGGCGAAACTAGCAGGGTCACCTACACAACTCCCGGCCCCTGTTCCGCCGGACCCCCTCAACCCTCGAAATGAACTCCCTGCATCTCGTCGATGGCATCCGCCGAGCGGAGCAGCGCCAGCTCCAGGCCGGACTCCGGCTCGGGGTGGGAAAAGAGGTAGCCCTGCAGGGAATCGCAATGCAGATTGGTCAGGTAACTGGCCTGGGCCCCGGTCTCGATTCCTTCCGCTGTCACCGTCAGGCCCAGACTGTGGGCCATGTTGATCATCGAGTTCAGGATGGGCAGTTTCTCCGCGCCGGTACGCACCATCGAGACGAAGGAACGGTCAATCTTCACCGCGTCCACCGGGAGTTCCTGCAGCCGTCCCAGTGAGGAATAGCCGGTGCCGAAATCGTCCAGCGCGACCCGTACGCCGGCGTCTCGGAGCAGGTCCAGCTGCCGGATCACATGCGCGTCCGGATCAAAGAAGACGCTCTCCGTCACCTCGAGCACCAACTGCCGCGGATCGGCGCCGCAGGAGGCTGCCAGCCGCAGGACGCCGTCGGCGAACTTGCAGTCCTTCAACTGCACCCCCGAGATATTGACCGCGACAGAGCGCGTGGCATCACGGGCGAGCCATGGCTGCAGCTCCGTGAAGCTGTGCCGCATGACCTGCATGCCAATGGCCGAAATCAGGCCGCTGCGCTCCGCCGTCGGAATGAACTGCCCGGGCGGAACCAGCTCACCGTCCCGTTTCCACCGGGCCAAGGCTTCAAACTGCACCACTTCACCAAGCTTCGGCGAAATCACCGGCTGGTAGTGGACCATGATCTGCCCGGAGTCCACGGCAAGCCGGAGGCCGGCCTCCATGTCTGTCCGCTGGACCAGCGCCGTCATCATTTCCGGCTCGAACCTCATATACCGGTTCTTGCCCGCGGCCTTCGCAGCGTACATGGCCACGTCAGCCTGGCGGAGCAGCTCGGAGGCAGCCACGTCCGGGCCCGCCGAGGCCAGGCCCAGACTGAGACTTGGTCGGAGCATTGTGCCGTCGATCCACATGGGGACGTTCAACGAGTCGACGATGCGTTCGGCGGTGGCATCAGGCTCCAGCGAGCCCGTCAGCAGCACCACGAACTCGTCCCCGCCGAGACGGGCAACAGTGTCGTCGGGTCGGACGCAGGAGCGCAGCCTGCGTGCCACTTCCGTCAGCATCTCATCACCGGCGTGGTGGCCCAGGATGTCATTGACTTCCTTGAAGTCGTCCAGATCCAGCAGCAGGACGTCCACGGTCCCGGTCCTCTTGCCGCGGAGCGATTCAGCCAGCTGGTCATGAAACAGCTTCCGGTTGGCCAGGCCGGTCAGCGGGTCCTGGAACGCCAGTGCCTTGAGCTGTTCCGCCTGCTCGGCGAGATCGGCCAGGGCCTGCTTCGCCTGGTCCTGGGCGGCCAGCCGCGGGGTGACGTCGCGGAAGCTCCACACGCGGCCCACCACTTTGTCCGCCACTTTTTGTGGCCGCGAATACCTTTCGAACGTCCGGCCGTCGGTAAATTCGAGGATGTCGTTGCTCTCTGCCAGCGGGTGCTCGTAGAGATCGCGGACCTTGTCGAGGAAGCTCTGGGGTTGTTTCAGGAGTCCCAGCACGTAGCTGATCACCGCGTCATCATCGTGGGTTGCCAACAACGCGCGCGGAATGCCCCACATGGACACGAACTGCTCGTTCACGCCGGCAATCTGGCCGTCCGTACCCACGACGAGAATGCCGTCAGCGGTGGATTCGAGGGTGGCGCTCAGTAAGGACATGGCCTCGCGCAACCCGTCATCGGGCTCCTCACGATGCGTCATATCCCGCACCGACACGGACATGCAGGGGCCGGCAGCTATATCCAGGAGCCCACACGCGATCTCGCCCTTGAACTCAGTGCCGTCTTTCCTCAGCCCGTACGCCTCGAACGGCGAACCGTAGCTCGACTCCGGTCCGCCCGCACGAAGGGCCTTGAAGAGGCGCTGAAATCCCAGTCGGTAGCCCTCAGCAAGAACGATTCGGTGGTCATGGCCCACGAGTTCCTGCCGTGAATATCCGAAGACGCGTTCGGCGGCAGGATTCATGAGCACCACGGTGCCGTCGTGCGCCAGCACCAACAGGGCATCGGGCAGCGAATCAATGACGGCCTGGTAATCCTGGCCCGACACCGCCCCCGGTTCCTGGCTTCCCTGCGCCGCCATTAAAGCGCCCTAAACACATAATGAGACCGCGATTGCTTCATTGAATGTCCTCCCATCCGCACATCATAGAGCGCAAAGGCAGGAACCGCTTGTCACGTGATCGGCTGCGGGATCAGCCCTGTTCCCGTCCCCAGGCCGCGGACCGTCCAGCCCTCTGCCTGCCACGCTGCAGCATCCAGCACATTGCGCGCGTCCAGCACCGTCCGGCGTCGTACCAGCGCCCCGGCAACCACCGGAGACAGCGACCGGTAGGCGTCCCATTCGGTCAGCAGCAGCACCAGCTCGGCGCCCTCGAGCGCCCGGTCCGTGCACGCCTCGAACCGCAACTGCGGGTACCGCATCCAGGCATTATTGATCGCCTTCGGATCCGTCACGGTCACGTGTGAGCCCGCCGCAGCCAGTTGCAGTGCCACGTCGAGGGCGGGGGAGTCGCGGATGTCGTCCGTGTCCGGCTGGAACGCCGCACCCAGCACGGTCACCGTCCGGCCGGCCAGGCTGCCGCCACACAACCCCCGGGCGATCTCCACAGTCCGTGATCGCTGGCCCAGGTTGATGGCGTCCACCACACCCATCCACTCATCCACCGACCCCACACCGAGGGCGGCCGACTGGGTCCGGAAGCTGCGGATGTCCTTGGGCAGGCAGCCGCCGCCGAAGCCCAGCCCGGCATGCAGGTACCGGCTGCCGATCCGCGGATCCAGGCCCATCGCTTCACTCAGCTCGGTGACGTCCGCCCCGGACGCGTCACACAGCTCGGCCATCGCGTTGATGAAGCTGACTTTCGTGGCCAGGTATGCGTTCGCCGCCGACTTGATGAGTTCCGCCGTGGCAAAGTTGCACACCAGCCGCGGAATCCCGGCGCTCAGCAGCGGCCCATACACGGCATCCAAGGCTGCGGTCACACCGCGCGCGGCACCGCTCGCCCGATGAAACGCGGCCGCTTTGCCTCCCGGCACGCCGTAGACCAGCCGGTCCGGCACCAGGGAATCCTTCACCGCGGTGCCCTGCCGCAGGAACTCCGGATTCCAGCCGAGCAGCACACCCGGCCGGCCTGACAGCATTCCCGCCAGCACGTCGACGGTACCCACCGGCACCGTTGACTTACCCACGACGGCGGAGCCCCGGTCCAGGTGCGGAAGGAGACTTTCGGTGGCGGCGAGCAGGTAGCTGAGGTCGGCGCCGTCGGACGTCTTGGACTGCGGGGTGCCCACGCAGAGAAAGTGCACCTGCGCGCCCGCCGCGTCCGAGAATTTCGTAGAAAATGTCAGCCGTCCGGTGGCCCGGCCGTCCTGCAGGAGCTCGTCCAGGCCCGGTTCGAAAAACGGGGCAAAGCCTCGGGCCAGCTGTTCCACCCTGGCGGCGTCAACGTCGATGCCCACCACAGTGTGGCCCATCGACGCCAGCGTTGCGGCGTGCACGGCACCGAGGTACCCGCACCCGATGACGGAAATTCTCACAGCGTCACTCCTCTTTTGGTTTCGACAGGCTCAACCACCGCTTCACCGGCGATCACAGCACGGTAATGCCCCACCAGTTCCGCGCTCAGCGCCGGCCATGTCCGCCCCTGGACCGAAGCGTGCGCTGCCGCGGCGAACGCGCGGCGCTTGGCGTCGTCGCCCATCAGGTCCATGACATGGGCGCGCAGCCCGGCAAGGTCGCCCGGCTTGTACAGCCACCCCGTGCGGGAATTCTCCACCAGGTCCAGCGGACCGCCGCGGCCCGTGGCCACCACCGGAACGCCGGATGCCATGGCCTCCTGGATGGTCTGGCAGAAGGTCTCGAACTCGCCCGGATGCACGAACAGGTCGAATGATGCCACCGCCCTGGCGAGCTGCTCACCGCCCAGGAACCCCGCGAACACGGCGTTCGGCAGGGCTTCCTGCAATGCCTCGCGCTGCGGGCCGTCGCCCACGATCACCAGCCGTGTGCCGGGCACATCGGCCAGCACGGCCAGGTCCTCCACCTGTTTTTCGACGGCCAGCCGGCCCACATAGCCGATGAGCCGCTCGCCGCCGGGGGCCACTGAAGCCCGCCACCCGTCGTCGCGCTTTCCCGGCGCAAACCGCGCGGTATCCACACCGCGCCGCCACATGTCCACCCGCAGAACTCCACGGCCGCGCAACTGGTTCAGCGCGAAACTCGATGGCACAAGTGTCCGGGAAGCCATCAGATGGATGTTCTCCACCCTGTTCCAGGCCCAGTTCTCCATAAACGGCACCCCGTAGCGGGCAGCGTAGCTGGGGACCTCTGTCTGGTAGATGGCAACCGTGGGAATCCCGAGCTGGTGCGCCGCCTGGACCGCCCGCCAGCCGAGCACGAACGGGGACGCAAGGTGAACAACATCAGGCGCGTAATCGGCAAGGATTCTCTTGACCCGGTTCACACCGCCCAACGCCACCCGCACGTTCGTGTAGCCGGCTAGCGGTACTGACGGAAGCCGGTGCACGAACGCGCCGTGCACCACATCCAGGACCTCTGTGTCCTGCGTTGACGGGGCGATCACCATAACGTCATCGCCCCGCTCCTGCAGATGCTCAAGCACCCGAAGGATGGAGTGCGTAACCCCGTTCATCAGTGGCAGGAATGATTCGGCAACGATTGCGATCCTCACCCCTCCACGGTGCGGGCGGCGCGTTGCGCAGAGGGGGAGCGGGCATGACGGGCAAGGGAAGGTTGGGTTAACAGCGAGGCCGCGGCGAGGCGCAACGACAGTGCACGACGGCGGCGGCGCCCGCCACGTGGGGGAGCGCCGTTTGCAGTGCACGTCGAATCAGAGGGTCCGGACGCTGCCCCTTGACACCCTCCAGGCAGACAAGGGACAACATCCGGACCGGTTTTGGGGTCAGCGGCTGGCTGCCGAACGAGCCCGGCCCATGGGGTCGGGCCAGTTCCCGATGCGGGCTTTCATGGCGTTGGGCCACCAGCCGATTCGGGCTTGCATGGGGTCGGGCCAGTTGCCGATGCGGGCACGCGCCGGCGCCGGGCTGACGATTGTGGTGACGCTGAAGAGCTGGGTGTTGATGGACATGACGTTCTCCTGACTGAGGTTTGTTTCCGTACGCCGACGGCGTCGGTGGGCCATGCTCTGCCTGAAAAGCGCAGAGGCGACCTGCTCAGTCGGGGGAAGACCCCGGATCGAATGCCGGGCTGGCATGGAGGATCAGCGCCGCGTCCGGCACGAGGCAGCGTCCGGCATCATGCAGTAGATTCCAGAACCCGGCGACATCGGCCGACGCCTCGGCGCCGGCGCTGCCAGAACCTGTCGACCCCGGACCCGACTGGTTCCGGGTTCCGGCGAAACGGAGTTCCGCGTCCTCCTCGGGTGCCGGCACCGCCGAAACAACATAGCCAATCGTGGCGCCCAGGACCCGGATTCCCTGCGTATTGGCCAGGAACTGCAGCGGCGACACCGCAAGCCGCACGTGCTGCGGAGCGGAAGCGACTTCGGCAGGCCGGACCCGGCCCGCGGGGGAGGCTGCCTCAACGCCGCTGACAGGTTCCGCCGCCTGCGAGCGAACGTCCGACGGCGGGACTGCAGTTCCGGCCGCACGCACAGGGGCGGCCTTCTCCGGCAACGGCACCGGAATATGCGGCAGCGGAACCTCGGGCAACGGCACCGGAACCTCCGGCAGCGCGGATGCCGGGGAATCCACAACCGCCACGACCTGGTCGACTGTGGCGGTCACCGTTGCACTGACCGTGTCAACGGGCGGCGAGTCCATGAGCGGAATTTCCGTGGCCAGGGGAGCGGTGCTGTCCGCCACGTTGGCCACTACCTCTGTTGTCCCGCTGACCGCCGGGTCCACGGCGGCAACGACGGTCGCCGCTGTGCCGGAGACCGGAAACGGCACAGCGGCGACCGGAACCGGAACGTCCTGGATGGTTGCGGCAGGGGCGGCCAGAGGGTCCGGAGCATCGGATGCCGCGTTCGCCGTCCCGGCGGACCAGGCCATCCAGGCGCAGCAGAGAAGGAGCCCAAGTAATAACGGGCGCAGGGCAGTCCGGCAACGATCACGGAAAATCCCGCCCATCCAGATCACCCCCAGAGGCAATGGAAAATCAGGATACGCCCGGGCTGTCTGATCGTCCAGACCCCCGCGCTTGCGGGGCGTCCACGGGCGCACCGGCAAGCGCCGGCGCTCCCTTGGAACCACCCCCGGCGGCAGGTTCAGACCGCTGTAAAATGGAAACCAGAGGTGTTCCAGCGATGTCCGGGCCAATAATCGCCGTCCTGATCTTCCTCGCCGTAGTTGCCCTCTTGGGGGTTATCGGAACGGTGGTGGTTGTTGTGCGCGACGGCCGCGGGATCCTGCCAAGGGAGGAGCCCGAGCGGCCATGGATGGCAGGGAACCTCCCCAGCGTTCCCTACTCCGTCTGGCGGTTCTGATCCGGCACGCACCAGCGCGCCGGGAGCGCGCCTCAGCGCCCGCCGTCGTGCCTTAACACCTCCGGAAGTTCATCCACGTAGACCGTCTGCGGCGGATCGTAGTAGATGACCAGCACCTCATCACCCACCGCAAAGACACTGCTCTTGTCGAACGGGTGGGCGTGGAATGCCATGATGCCGCCAAGATACGGCAGCATGACTTCGCCGATGGTGCCAGGGCCGATGCGGCCGGTCACGCGGCCGATCTTGCCGGTGAGGCTGCGGTCAACGTCCTTACGCATCGGGGGCTTTCGCTGGTCGCTTGCCTTCCCTGCTGTTCTTCAGCGCCGAGGAGAGCGCCGGAAGGTAGTCACCCACCTGGGCGAGGATCCCGCCCAGCATCTTGTTGACGCCTTCCCCGCCGTTGAGCACGGTCATCTGGCCGACGTGCGAGAACGGCTCGGCCGCGGCGGCGATGATGGCCGGCATGTTCTCGGCAAGCTGCTGCGAAATGACGGCGTCCTGGTTGGTCCCCAGTGCCTCGGCGCGGGCCTTGATGCCCTCCGCCTCCGCCAGCGCCTTGGCCTTGATGGCCGAGGCTGCGGCGTCTCCGCGGGCCCGGGTGGCTGCGGCTTCCGCCTCGCCGGTGACTTTGGTGGCGCCGGCCGCGGCAGCAGCAGCGGTGGCATTGGCCTGGGCCTGCAGTTCCGTCCGCCGGGCGTTCACCTGCGCTTCGAGCTCAGTGCGGCGGGCAAGCGCTTCTGCCGCACTGATATCCGCAGCCTTCTGGCCTTCGGCGTCCGTCCGCTTAGCGTAGGCCTTGGCGTCGGCGGGCTTGCGGATGGTGGTCTGGAGCTTCTGCTCTTCGCGGTCCGCCTCTAGCTTGGCCACCTCGGTTTCCTGGACCACCACCTGCTGCCGGGCCGTCGCATCCGCCAGCGGCCCGGCCTGGGCGGCGTTGGCCTTCGCCCGTTCGGCATTGGCCTGTGCCACCGACTGCCTGATGGCCGAGACACTCTGGGCATCCGCGATGAGCGCGGCCGCCTCCGCTTCCTTCTCCGCCGCCTCCCGGTTCCTGGTGGCCTCGGCGATGCGGGCCTCCATCTTCACCTGGGCGATGTGCGGCTTGGCGATGTTCTGAATGTAGCCCGTGGGGTCCTGGAGATCCTTGATCTGGAGGGAATCCACCACCAGGCCGAGCTTCTCCATTTCCACACCGCTGGCGCTGCGGACCTGCGACCCGAGCTTGTCCCGCTCGCGGATGATCTCTTCCATCGTCATGCTGCCGATGATGGACCGCAGATGCCCCTCGAAGACGTTATACACCTGGCTTTCCATTTTGGGCTGCTGGCCCAGGAAACGCCGGGCCGCATTTGCAATGAAGGGCGGGGCGTCGCCGATCTTGTAAATCACTACACCCTCCACAATTACCTGGATACCCTGGGAGGTAACACAGGAAACTTTGAGCTCAGTTTCATTCAGTGTTAGCGAAAGCGTGCGCACCGTCTGAAGCCCCGGAAACACCAGCGCACCCTTGCCCGTGACGATCTTGAAGTCCATCCCGGCCCGTGTTTCAAGGGTCCCGCGGGTCAGGCCGGAGATGATCAGGGCCTCGTTGGGTTCGGCCACCTTCCACATTAGTTTTATTGCCACCCAAATAAAGCCGATGACAACAATTGCCCCGATGAGGGCGGCAATTAGCGGGAAGAATGCTGATAAGTCCGGCATGGCCCGGGTCCTTTCGCGGATGTGGATCAGGCATTTCGGTGAAGCCCCAATATTCCAGCTGCAGTTACTGGAAGACCGGAATGCGGGTAATTCCGGACGGCCGGGCCAGCTGTTGTAGCCAGTCTGATCGGCGCCCGCTGTGAAGTCCAGCAGTTGGGCGGGACAGGGGGAAGAAGGCCCCTGTTATGGTGCCTGCAGACGTGCAATGGTGGGACATGGGTCCGAGGGCTGATCCGGAGAGGACATGTGCCATGCGTGGAATTTCCGGGTGGCCCCTCCGCGTCGCGTGGGACACCTGGCGTGCTGAGCGCGGAGGCCCGGAGGCGATCAAACGCCTGCAGCAGGCCCGGCTTGCGGAACTCGTGGAGTTCGCCCGGTCCGCGTCGCCGTACTATCGCCGCCTTTACCGGGACCTCCCGGACACGGTCACCGGGCCGAACCAGCTTTCGCCGGTGGGCAAACGGGACCTGATGGCGAACTTCGACGACTGGGTGACGGACCCGCACATCTCGTTGGCGAAGCTGAAGTCGGAACTGCTCTCCGACCTGTCACAGCTGGGCAGCCTCTACCGCGGGCAGTACCTGGTGGTGACCACGTCCGGCACGTCAGGCGAGCCGGCTGTCCTGATCCATGACCGGTTCTCGTGGATTGTGGTGAACGTCGTGGTCCGGATCCGGGAGCGCCATACCCTGGTCAGGGCATCGGAAGTGCGGGACTTCCTGCTCCGCGGCCTGCGGGGGGCTGCCCTGGTCGCGGCAGGCGGACACTTCGCCGGTGTCGCTTTGACGGAAGCTGCCCGGCGCCGCGCCCCCTTCATTGCCCGCCGTCTCCACGTCTTCTCCGTGCTCAGGCCCCTCCCGGAGCTTGTTGCGGAACTCAACTCCTTCAAGCCAAGCCTGCTCTACGGCTATCCGAGCGCGATGGTCCAGCTGGCCGCTGAACAGAAAGCGGGGCGGCTGCGGATCCGGCCCGTCCTGGCCGTCTGTTCCGGCGAGAACTTGTCTGACACCGGACAGGAATCCATCGAAGCAGCGTTCGGCTGCCGGGTCACCGAACGTTATCTTTCCTCGGAGGTCCCGGCGCTGACAAGCCAGTGCAGGATCGGCGCGTTCCACGTCAACACCGACTGGCACATCCTCGAACCGGTGGACGCGGACTACCGGCCGGTCCCGGCCGGCACCACGTCCCACACCGTGCTCGTCACCAACCTGGCCAACCGGGTGCAGCCCCTGATCCGCTACGACCTCGGAGACCGGGTCACGCTGGCCACGGAACCGTGCCCGTGCGGCAGCCCGTTTCCGTCCGTGAGTATCGACGGCCGGACGGGAGACCTCGTCTCCTTTGCGGCACCGGACGGGACCGCCGTGACAGTCCTTCCGCTGGCACTCGGCACGGTGATCGAGGAGACGCCCGGAGTGCGCAGGTTCCAGGCCATCCGCACGGGACCGGGGAACCTGACGGTGCGGCTCGAGGCCTGGCCGGGTGCTGCGTTGACCGGGGTGCGCATGGCGGTGACGGAGCGGTTGGACGAGTACTTCGCTGCCGTTGGCGCCGGACCGGTTGCGATCGACTATTCAGACGAGCCGCCCCGGCCCGATCGCAGCGGCAAGTTCCGGCAGGTCTGGTCCGCGGGGTGAGCTGACGGCAGCTTAAGCGCGAACGGACAGTCGAGGCCCCCAACGGCGGGGCCTCAACTGTCCGTTCGCGCTGGGGTTAGCGGGCGGGGATCTCGACAGGCACGACCACCGGCTCGGCCGCCACCACCGGGTGGTCGCGGCCGAGGTTCCCGAGGGCGGAGGCGCCCTGCGGCGACCCCAGCTCCGCGAAGAACTCCACGTTGGCCCGGATGTAGTCGGCCCACTCATCGGGAACGTCGTCCGAGTAGTAGATCGCCTCCACCGGACACACCGGATCGCACGCGCCGCAGTCCACGCATTCGGACGGATGGATGTACAGCGAGCGTTCACCCTCGTAGATGCAGTCCACCGGGCATTCGTCGATGCAGGCCTTGTCCTTCACATCCACGCACGGCTGCGCGATCACGTAGGTCATGGCGCACTACACACCGGTGTAAACGGTTTTGCCCCAGGTGAAGAAGTCCAGTGCGGACTTCCCCTGCTCGCGGAACGTGTTGGTGGAGGAGTCCTTCACCCCGCCGAACGGCACGTTCAGGTCCAGTCCCGCCGTCGGCCGGTTGACCTTGACCACGCCGGCCTGTGCCCGGGCGGCGAAGTCCGTGGCTAGCTTCAGGGAATCAGTGCAGATGCCGGCGGTGAGGCCGTAGCGTGAGTTGTTGATCGCGGCGAGCCCGGCCTCGTAATCGGCCACTTCCAGGACGGCCACCACGGGGCCGAAGATTTCCTCGGTGACGGCGGCGTCGTCGAACGGCAGGTCCGTCAGAACAGCGGCCGGAAAGTACAGCGGACGGTCCGCGTCGCCGTCGTGCGTTTCGTCCAGGATCCCGGGGCCGGTCAGCAGCGTGGCTCCGCGTTCGACGGCGGAACGCACCGCCGCGGTATTTTGCGCGAACTGCTGGCCGCTTACCACAGCCCCCATGCCGTCGCTCGGGGTATAGGCGGCGGCTTCCTCGGTGAGCGCGCCAAGGAACGCGGCGCGGATGCCCGGGGTGATGTAGACCCGCGATGTCGCCGTGCAGGCCTGGCCGGTCAGCCCGAAGGCGCCGGCGGCCACTACCTTGGCGGCCTTGCGGGCATCGGCGTCGTCCAGCACCAGGACGCCGTTCTTGCCGCCCATTTCCAGCTGCACGCGGGCGCGGCGGGCGTTGAGGATCTCCTGCAGCCCCAGCCCCACGTTGGTGGAGCCGGTGAAGGAGAGTCCGGCAATGCGCGGGTCGCGGGCCAGGGCGTCGCCCACCACGCGGCCCTTGCCATGCACCACGTTGAACACGCCGGCGGGGAGTCCGGCGTCCTGAAGGGCGCGGGCGAGGTGGGTGGCGGAGAGCGGGGTGAGTTCGGCCGGCTTGATGACGACGGCGTTGCCGCTGATCAGCGCCGGTGCGGACTTCCAGGCCGGAATGGCGATGGGGAAGTTCCAGGGCGTGATCAGGCCAACAACGCCCAGCGGCTCGCGCCGGGTTGTGATGGTGGTGTCCGGCAGGCCGCTGGGCAGCACTTCGCCGGTGGCGGCCCAGCCGAGGGAACCGAAGAAGCGCAGCACGTCCGAGGCACGCTTGACCTCGCCCTTTGCCTCGGCGAGGGTCTTGCCTTCCTCGCGGACCAGATCCTCGGCGATGGCGGTCTGGCGTTCGATCAGCAGGTTTCCGGCTGTGATGAGGATGGCGCCCCGGGACGGTGCGGGCAGTGCCGCCCATCCCGGCTGCGCTGCCGCGGCGGCCGTGATGGCGGCGTCCACGTCCGCGGCGGTGCCGCTGGGGGAGAGGGCTGCGAGTTCGCCCGGGCGGGCCGGGTTCATCCGCTCCGTGTCGGCCTCGCCGAGCCATTCGCCGTTGATGAGGTGCCGGGCGGTGATGAGTTCGCGGTCGGTGGAGGTGGTGACGTCGGTGGCTGTGGAAGTCATGGGGTTCCTTTGGGAATCGTGGGGAGGTCTGCGGAGCTACAGGCTGCGGATCAGGCCGCCGTCGCAGCGGAGTGCGACGCCGGTGATGTACGACGCCGGGGCGCTGCAGAGGAACGCGGCGGCGGCGCCGAACTCTTCCGGCTCGCCGTAGCGGCGGGCGGGGATGGTCTTGCGGGATTCGAGCTGGATGTCCTCCACCGTGGTGCCGCGGCGCTTGGCGGCGGCCTGGTCGAGCTCAGCCACCCGGTCCGTGGCGATGCGGCCGGGAAGGAGCATATTGACTGTGACCGAGTCCAGGGCCACCTCGGCGGCGAGGGTCTTGAGGTAGCCGGCCAGTGCGGCCCGGCCGGTGTTGGACACGGCCAGGTTGGGCAGCGGCGCCACCACACCGCTGGACCCGACGGCCAGGATGCGGCCCCAGCGCCGTTCCCGCATGCCGGGAAGCACCTGCGAGATCAGGGCGTGGTGCGGCTTGACCAGCAGCTCGAACGCGGCGGCGATGTCCTCGGAGCTGAGCGTCGCCGCGGCGCCGGGCTTGGGGCCCGGACCGTTGAGCACCAGGATGTCGATGGGGCCGAGGTCCGCCACTGTCTGGTCGACGGCGGACTCGATGCCTTCCGGCGTGGTGAGGTCCGCCTCGATGGCGATGGCTCCTGTGCCGTACGCCGTATGGAGGTCGGCGGCGATCTCCTTGGCGCGATCGCGGCGGCGGCCAATGACCGCCACGCGGACGCCCTCGGCGGACAATGCGCGGGCCACGGCGAGGCCCAGGCCGCCGGTGGAGGCGGCCACCAGGGCGGTTTTTCCGGCGATTCCGAGGTCCATCAGTAACTCCCTACAGTGGTGTGGCGGTTGGCTGCAGCTGACTCAAGCGCGGCGGCGGCTTCCCGCAGGTGCGTGAGCATGCTGTAGCGCAGCCTCTCGGGGAACTCCGCGGCAGGAGCCCGGACGCCCGAATCCTTGATGAGTCCGCGCTTCCGCAGGCACTCCTTCCGGACGGCCAGTGCGATTTTGGCCTGCTGCTCGAAGTTGACCAGAGGCAGGTACGGCAGCAGCTGGTCGCGCGCGGCCTCGTACCCGTCGCGCTGCCAGGCGCGGACACAGGCAATCAATGCTTCGGGATAGGAGAACCCGGTCATGGCGCCCGCTGCTCCGGCCATCAGCTCGTCCAGCAGGCCCTGCCCGCCCAGCCCGCCGAAAACGGAAACCTCGACGGCGGCCGTCAGTTCCGCGATGGCCACGCTGGTGGGCGGCGCTTCGGCCTTCACCGCGACCACGAAACTGCACCACTTCACCGCGGAAATGAGCGCCTTGGTGCTGATACTGACGCCGCTGGCCCGCGGATAGTCCTGCAGGACCACCTTCGCGCCGGTGGCCCGGTGGATGGCGTCCAGGTGTGCGATCACCACTTCGGGCCGGGCGGAGTTGGCCTGCACCATGACGGCCGCAAGGCGCTCGCCGGCCACGGCCTGGGCTGCCTTGATTTCGTCGATGGCGGGCCGGGTGGCCAGCGCGGTGATGCCCACCACCAGCGGGAGGTCCGTGCATTCGACGGCGATGTCGAGCACCTGGCGGCGCTCCTCCGCGGTGAGGGCCGCGGCCTCGCCGAACACACCCAGGACCGTCAGCCCCGTGGCGCCGATGGCTTCGTAGTGCTCCACCAGTTCGGACAGGCTGTCCAGGTCCACGTCCAGGGTGCTGCCCTGGAACGGCGTTGCCACCACGCCCCAGACGCCGGGCGCCAGGGATTCGCGTGCCTGTGGTTCGCGGGGATCGTTCCCGGCTGCATCATTCTTTGGTTCGTTCATGGAATCCTCCTCGAAGATTGTTGGGGGTCAGCGGCCGGGCCAGACCGGCGGCCGCTTTTCCTGGAAGGCGCGGACGCCTTCGGCCGAGTCCTCGCTGTCGAGCGCCGCCATCAGTGCCGGCAGGCGGAGCCCGCGGGCCTCCTTGGCAGCGAGGTGCTGCGTCTGCGTGACCATCTGCTTCACGGCCCGGACGGAGGTGGGGGCGCAGGCCAGGACCTGGTCCACCCAGCGCTGCACCGCGGCGTCGAGCTCTTCTGCCGGGACCACCTCGTTGACCAGTCCCATGGACTGCATTTCCGCGGCGTCAGCTTTCCGGCCGGTCAGCAGCATGCCCATCGCCTGGGTGTAGGGGATGCGACGCACCAGCTGGTGGATGCCGCCGTCGAGCGCCAAACGCCCCACCCGGGGTTCCGTCAGCCCGAACCTGGCGTTCTCTGCCGCCACCACGATGTCCGCGCCGAGCACGATCTCCATGCCGCCGCCCAGCGCGTAGCCGTTCACCCGGGCGATCACGGGCACATCCAGCGATGTTCGAAGGCTAAGCCCGCCAAAACCGTTCGGGTCCAGGCCGGCCCAGTACTCCAGGCCGGTCTTGTCCACGGCCGAGGCGGACATGTCCGCCCCGACGCAGAAGGCACGCGTGCCCGCACCCGTGATGACCACGGCGCGGACGTCGGTGTCCTGCTCCAGCTGCGCCCAGATCTCGTTGAGCCGGGCCTGGGCGGTGCCGTCGACGGCGTTGAGCACGTGCTGCCGGTCGATCACCACCGTGGCCACATGGTTCTCGATGGTCAGGGTGACCTGGTCCACTGGTGAGGGGGCAGCGGAAGCGGCGCCCGCCGTCGTGCTTTCCACAGAAGTGGCCGTCACCGGAGCACCCCGAGTTCCTGAAGACGCTTGATGGTGGCCTCGTCGAAACCGTTCTCGAGCAGGACCTCCACGTTGTGCTCGCCCAGCCGGGGAGCTACGCGCCGGACGGTGGGAGGGGTGGCGGAGAGCCGGATGGGCGCGTTGAGCATGCGCACCGTTCCAACTCCGGGGTGTTCGGCCTCCACGATCATGCCGTTGGCTTCGGTCTGCGCATCGGCCAGGGCCTGTTCCAGGGTGTGGACGGGGGCGTTGAGCAGCCCCTGGTCCTCCAGTTTGCCGGTCCAGTACTCGGTGGTGTTCGTGGCGATGCGCTCGCGGAAGATGGCCTGCAGCGCCGGCTTATGCGCGAACTGCTGCTCCAGGTTTGCGAACTCGGGCCGCTGCGTGAGGTCCTCGTCCAGCCCGAGGGCTTCGGAGATGCGGGCCAGCGGATCCGGGGTGAAGCCGCCCACCATGCACACGGCGCCGTCGGTGGTTTCAAACACGCCGCTCAGGGGCATGGCACCCCAGTTGACCTCGTAGCCGCGGTTGAGCTGCATGCACGCCTCCTGCATCTGCAAGTGCAGCATGGAGTCGTACATGGTCACCTCCACCTTCTGGCCGACGCCGGAGGTTTCACGGGTGCGCAGCGCCAGCAGGATGCCCTGCATCAGGTGCATGCCGGTGATGTAGTCGCACAGCGTGGTGGGGTAGATGGACGGTTTCTGGTCGTCCGACTCCCGCCGCCACATCACCCCGGAGTAGGCCTGCGCGATCGCGTCCTGGCCGCCCTTGTGCGAGTACGGTCCCACGGGGCCGAAGCCCGTGCCGGAGGCCCAGATGATGCCCGGATTCTCCGCCTTGAGCGCCTCGTAGCCGAAGCCCATGCGTTCCATGACACCGGAGCGGAAGTTGCTGACCACCACGTCCGCGTCCGCCATGATGGCGTGCAGTACGTTTCGGCCCTCCTCGGTGCGCGTATCGATGGAGACGCTGCGCTTGTTCCGGTTGATGGACAGGAAGATCGGGTTGTCCTGGCCGTCCTTGTCCGGGAACGAGTTGCGCGAGATGTCCCCGGCGCCGGGGCGTTCCACCTTGATGATGTCCGCGCCGTAGTCGCCCAGCATCTGCGTGCAGGACGGGCCCATGAACACCTGGGTGAAGTCCACGATCTTGATGCCGTCCAGCGGCAGCGGGGTAGTGGTGGGTTCAGCCGCGGCGGCGGGTGCCGCCGTCGTGCGTTCCAGCCCTGTCGATTCCAACGTCACCGTGCTCATGCCGGAACCGCCGCTTCGGCGTCAACGGTGGCGTTCGACGACGGGACGTCGCCCGGGTCGGCGCCGTGCCGGCGCATGCCCTGCTGGATGTCCAGTGCGGAGACGTCGCGGACCAGGATGCCGTTCTCGACGGCGAGTGCGGCGGCGACGCCGACGGCCTGGCCCATGGCCATGCAGGGCGGAATCTCGCGGGACATCTTCTGCGCTTCCGGGGTGGCGGAGTAGTGCCGGCCGGCGACGAGGAGCTGATCCACTTCCTTGGGCAGCAGCGAGCGGTAAGGGTAGTAGTAGTCGCGGCCGCGGGCCACGGTGTCGGCGAAGTGGCGGCGCTGCGTGACGTCGTCCTTGGACATGACGTACTCGCCCTGCAGCAGGCGGGTCTGGCGGACGCCCATCTGGGAGGCAACGTCCAGCATGTAGCAGTTTTCGAAGCCGGGCAGGTTGGCACGGACGTAGTCCACGGCCTCGGAGATCCGGTCGCGGGCGGCGAACTCTGCGGCGGTCATGTCCGCCGGGTCCGTGCCGTCGAAGCCGGTCATGTGCGGGGCGTTGCACCAGACCACACCGTCGATGGGGGTCTTGAGCCACCACAGTTCCCACGCGCCGCCGAGGAGGCGCTTGATCTTGCGGTTGATGGCGCGGGCTTCCTTCGGGTTGGCCTGCTCGAAGGCTTCTGCTGCGTTCGTGTCCACGTTGCCGAGCCGGAAGACGAGTGTGGTGAGGTAGTTGTCCTTGGCGTAGCTGGCGCCGGCCCGGGAGGCGACGTCGATGTCGCCGGTGGTATCGATGACGATGTCCGCCATGAAGGCCTGCGGGCCCAGCTTGGTCTCGCAGATGACGCCCTTGATCACGCCGTTGTCCACGATGGGGCGGGAGAACCAGGAGTGCAGGCGCAGGTCCACGCCGGCCTCGCGGACCAGGTCGTTGGAGACGCGCTTCCAGCCGTCCGGATCAAACGCTGCGGCATAGCAGATGGGCTTGGGGCTGGTGTGGGAGTGGAAGTCGAAGGTGCCGTAGCGGCCCCACTTGTTCCAGAGTTCCTCGGAGGTCTTGCGGTCATCGGCCGGCGGGACCACAGCGAGGCCCAGCTTCTGCAGCCGTTCAACGTATTCGGAGACGATGCCGGTGACGGTGATTTCCTGGCCGTTGATCATGTCGTCCAGCACCAGGACCATGCCGCCGGAGGCGAGGCCGCCGAGGGACGAGTAGCGTTCCAGCAGGGTGACCTTGGCGCCGGAGCGGGCTGCAGTGACGGCGGCGGCCACACCTGCAGGGCCGCCTCCCACCACGAGGACGTTGGAGCGGGAGATGACAGGGGCGGTGAGGTCCGCCGTCGTGGTGGCGAGTTCGAGGGAACTGGTGGAGCTGTTTTCTGGCGCGACAAAGTTTGCTGTGCTGTTCATGGGGTTCCTTACTTTCCGACGAAGATGCCGTTGGAGCGGCGTGCCGCGAGGTAGAAGACGATGCTGAGGATGGACAGGACGGCCACGTAGACCGGGAAGATCCAGCTGAGGTTCATGGACTGGAGCCAGACCAGGAGGTAGGAGGCGGTGCCGCCGAAGAGGGCCACTCCGACGCCGTACCCCAGGGCCACGCCGGTGCCACGGATGTTCTTGGGCATCAGGGACGAGCTGACCACGTTGTAGAGGGTCATGTTCAGCACCAGGACCAGGGAGCCGCCGAGGAGGACGGCCGCGAAGCCGCCGATGCCGGGCTGGACGTACATCAGCATCAGGAACACGGAGGGGATGGCCAGGATACGGGTGATCAGGAACCAGCGGGACATGGCCTTGCCGTCGGCAAGCTTGCCGATGATCCAGCTGCCCACTACCAGGATGACACCCAGGATGGTGGTGAGGGCGAAGACCGCGGTGGGATCTTCCTTGAACCCGCTGCGGGCCGCGCTGGGCAGGCCCACGTTCCAGGCGTAGTTGTAGGCCTGGGCTGCGCCCACCACGAAGATGATGGCCAGCACGGAGAGCCAGTGCTTGCGGACTCCGGACCAGACCGCGCGGGGAGTGTTGGTGGCCATCTCCTCGGCCTTGAGGGTTTCCGGCAGCGAACGCCGGAGGTACAGGACCACGAAGCCGAAGAGGGCGCCGATGATGAACGGCACGCGCCATCCCCAGTCACTCATCACAGCCCCGCCCAGGGTAAGGCTGCAGAGGAAGCTGATCAGCGAGGCCAGCAGGATGCCGATGTTCACGTAGAAGGACATGATGCCGGCCACGTAGCCTTCGCGGCC
The DNA here is from genome assembly GCF_042880995.1 of Arthrobacter sp. NPDC058288. Lineage (NCBI taxonomy): Bacteria > Bacillati > Actinomycetota > Actinomycetes > Micrococcales > Micrococcaceae > Arthrobacter > Arthrobacter sp. NPDC058288. The sequence goes on along the minus strand of NZ_JBHVYH010000005.1, from coordinate 293,720 downwards.
TTCCGGGGCCAGTTCCACGGCGTGCGAGGTGGAGAGCGGGGCTTCGATACCGGTGGAGATGCCCTGCAGGACACGGCAGGCCAGCAGGATGATTCCGGCCCAAGCGCCGATCTGCTGGTAGCTGGGCGTGATGGCGATGATCAGCGTGGTGCCGGCCATCAGCATGATGGACAGCAGCATCACGCGGCGCCGGCCAACCCTGTCCGCCAGGGTGCCAAGCAGGATGCCGCCCAGCGGACGGAAAGCGAAGCCGACGGCGAACACTGCCAGCGCATTCAGTGTGGCGGAGAGCGGATCGGTGTTGGGGAAGAAGTTGGGGCCGATGAAGGCCGAGAGGAGCCCGAAGACCATCCAGTCGTACCATTCCAGGGCGTTGCCGAGGCCAAGGCCCAGCAGGCCCTTGCGGACTTCGGGGGTGAATTTTTCGTGCTTGGTGCGGGGGGAGCGGGCGGGGGAGGGGGACGTGACTACGTTGTCCGTCCCTCGGGGGTCCGTCGTTTGTGTTTCGAGCATGGAAATGTCCTTACGCTGACGCCCCTGAGGGCGTGGGAGGGTATGACGCATCGACGCCTGGTGGAGCAGGCGCTTGATGCGAACGATGCAAGGAGTGTCTGCGGCCACGGGTAGTGTCCGGACAGTGAGGGGAAAACGCTGGTGCCGGTTGGGGTCGGCAGGGTTACCACGCGTGTGGTGCGTTGACCCAGATGGCTACGCATACCTCTTCGTAGCTGTTCTTGTACCAGTGCGGGATCTCTGAGGAGTAGGTGATCGAGTCGCCCTCCTCAAGGCTGTAGCAGACGCCGTCCAGGAAGACGTCCTTGCGGCCCGAGATGATGTAGCAGAACTCCTCACCGCTATGGGTGAAGGGTGTTCCGCTCGTGTCATGCCCCGGGGGCGTGCTGATCCACTGCGCTTCGATGTTTCCGTCACGGTTCGGGGTCAGCAGTTCGTGAACTGCTTCCCCTACCGACTCGCGGGTGACGTTTTTCAGGTTGCGCCGGTCGGATTTCCGAACGACAGGGGATTTGGATTCGTCCTGGCCGATGAAGAACCTCCCTACGGGGATGTCCAATCCGTGAGCCAGTTGTGCCAACGTGGTGAAGGAAGGGTTGGCCAGGCCGCGTTCGATCTGGCTGACGATCGCCTGGCTGAGGCCGGTGATGTCCGAGAGCCTGGCGAGGGTCATGCCCTTTGCCTTGCGCATGGCGCGCACCTTGTTTCCGACGGTAGCCAGGAGTTCGCTGGTTGCCGGCGGGGCGGGAGTCTCGGTGGTCATTGCCGCATCCTTCGTTGGTGAGCTAACTCACACAACTATAGTGAAGATCTTTAGCGAGTCAATGTTTTTCTTGATTAAAGTAAAAAAATTCACAGGAGTGCAGTTTTTGGGGGTGGGGTGACGGTTGCCCGGCCCCGCCTCCCGCCGTCGCGCCCCTGCTTTGTCCCTGACAGCAAAAAGCTGGTGCAGCCGCCTGCGACTACGCAGGGCAACTGCACCAACCGGTGGTTAAAACATTCAGATTGCTATGAATCGGTCCTCATGAGCGGCTCCTTATGTCCCGGCTACGCGATCCGGGCTATTTGCGGTCCTCGGCCAGGTGCCTCGAGAGGATCCAGCCGGCGCCAATCATCAGCACACCCAGCACCATGTGGGTCCAGTTATCCATAGTGTTCAGCGACAGGAAATTGGCCGCCGAACCTACTCCGACAATGAGCCCGAAGATGCTGAGGACGATGTACAGCAGACCAAAGCCCATAAGGAAGTTCCGGGCGCCCATTCCATTACGGGACATTGCCCAGCCTGTTGCACCGATGACCAGCTGCACGACGTTCAGCAGCATGGATACCTGGAACAGGCCAAGGAACATGGCGTGCGAATCAGGCCCAAGGAACCTCAGTTCGCCGTACTGCTGGGTAATGCCCGGGATGAACCCCAGGACACCCACCAACATGAGGACAATACCTACACCCATGCCGACGTTCTGGACATCCGTACGTCCAAAGTGAACACCATGTGCATGTGGGGATGCGGTAGTCATTTTTCTGCCTCCAACCACTGATTGCGGACAATCCAATTTTACGGCTGAGTAACGAAAAAAGCGCTGGGGGATGGGGACTTCTGCCCAGCGACAGAACGGCGCCTGTCTGGTGAACTGACAGGACCATGCGCCCTGTAACAGTCATCCTCCGTCCCCTCATTGCCGCCGCCGTCCTTCTCTTCGCCACCGCCTGCAGCGTGGCCGTACCGGCCGAGACGGCGCCCGCTGCGGGGGCACTGCGGATGAACGACGAGACGGCCGTTCCGGAAGCCGGCACCCGTCCACTGAACCCCAGGCCCCTCAACCGGGCCGAACAGCTCCTGCCCAAGGTGAACGCGCAGCCGTGCGGCGACGGCTTCATGATCAGCAAGGACAATTACGAGCTCTGGTAACTCCGGGGTTTGAGCCTGTCGCAGACGGGTCCGGGGCGCCTCCCGTGACACCATGGAGCACGATGAAACTGCGCGCTGATCAGACCGGAGACCGTGGCATTCCCATGCCCTTATGGCTGCAGGGAGCGCTCGAATCAGCCCAGGCGGCGGTCATTTCCGCGCTGGTGGTGCTGGCGCCCATCGTAGCGGTGTGGGCCACGGCCGGATTCCAGAACAACAACTTCGACGCCCTTGCCCGGCTTGGCGGCCAGGCCTGGCTGCTGATCCACGGCGTGCCGCTGCACCTGACGACGGTGGCCGGCGAGTCCGCGGCCCAGCCGGAATCGGGAACCCTGTCGCTGATCCCCCTGGGCCTGACGCTCATCCCGTTCCTGCTCGCGTGGCGGGCCGGCCGGCGCCTGGCCCGCGCCTCCTACACGGACCAGCTCTGGCAGGCCCTCCTGGGCTCGTGGCTGGTCTACGCCGGGTTCGGCATGGCCACTGGCTTCGTGTGCCGCACGGACGACGTCGCCATCTTCCTCTGGTTCGCCGGGCTGATGCCGCTGGTCCCGTTCGGCCTGGGCATGGTGGTGGGGGCCCGGCGCGAAGCGGGGTCCTGGAGCCGGCTTATCGGCGTCGACGCCGTGGACTGGATTGCACGGACCAGCCAGCATTCCCGCTGGGCAGGGTCCTATCTGGGTTCCGCCATCAAGGCCGGATTCGTCGCGCTGATGGCCGCCTTCACCATGTCCGCCGCGCTGCTTGCGGTAGACCTCTTTATCCACTGGGACCTGGTCATCGCCGTGTATGAAGGGCTCGACGCCGGCGCCATGGGCGGTGCCGTGCTCACCATCGCGCAGCTCGGCTTCCTCCCCAACCTTGCCGTATTTGCGCTCGCCTGGACGTCCGGCTCCGGCTTCGCCCTCGGCGTCGGCTCGCAGGCCGGCCCGCTGGGGACCGCCGTCGGCCCGCTGCCGTCCATCCCGGTGTTCGCCGCCTTGCCTTCCGGTTCGCTCGATTACGGCTTCGTGGCGCTGGTCGTCCCGGCCCTGGCCGGCGCCCTGGCCGGCTGGTGGTTCCTGCGAGAAGGCGAAAACCACTTCGACGAATGGCTGTCGATCAAGGTCCGGGCCCGCTGGTTCACGGCATCGGCTTCAACCCTGGTCCTCGGCGCGATCATCGGCGTTGCGGCGGGCCTGATGGCTGGCGGCCTTGCCTGGATGGCGCGCGGATCAGCAGGGATCGGCCGCCTCACGGACATCGGGCCGGATCCGTTGGGCACGTCATTGTGGGTGGCCGCCGAGGTGGGCATCGGCGTCGTGATCGGCTATGCGGCGGGCCCCTGGCTGGAGCGCCAGCAGAAGCTGCGCGAAGCGGACCTGGACGCGGCCAAGCCTTAGGAGGCCCCGCCGTCGGGCGTTACTCCTGGTGATCAGCTGGCGTATCAGCGGGCGGTACGGCTCAGCGGAGCTGGGCGGGGAGGGAGTTCTGGAGCTGCGTCTGGCACTGGTTCGTGGCCTGCTGGGTGAGCGCATTGCGAGAGCACTGCTGGAAATCCCGGACCTGGTTGAAGAACACTGCGGACACCATGATCAGCAGGACCATCACCGCCGAGACCACCAGCCCTGAAATGGTCCCGAAGAGCACCAGCTTGGATTCCTTCAGCTTGATGGCCCGGACCAGCACCATGATCCCGAGCACGATGCTCACGGCGGTGAGGAGGGAGGTCAGCCACAGGTAGGTGACGTCCAGCTCGTAGACGAAGAAGGCCCCCAGGACGGCAACGATGAATGCGCGGAACAGGTTGTGCGTCTTCAGCAGTGATGTCTTGGCAGCCTCGCTAAGGGGGTGCCGGGCCTGCTGGGGACCTGCGGGGTCCTTCGGGGGATTCATGTTTTCCAGCCTACGCGAGCGGCCCCATAAGCTAGAGCCATGCGCATCGTTGTCCTCGTGTCCGGTACCGGTTCCAACCTCCAGGCTGTCATTGACGCCGTCAAGGGGGGCGAGCTGGACGTGGAGATCGCAGCCGTCGGTGCCGACCGGCCGGGGACGTACGGTGTGGAACGGTCGGCGGCCGCCGGAATCCCCACCTTCGTGGTGGATTTTAAGGCCTACGCCGACCGTGCCGCGTGGAATGCGGCGCTGACCGAGGCTGTGGCCGCGTATGAGCCGGATGTGGTGGTGTCCTCGGGGTTCATGCGTATCGTCAGCCCGGAGTTCATTGACGCGTTTGGCGGCAAGTACCTCAACACCCACCCTGCCCTGCTGCCTGCTTTCCCCGGTGCCCATGGTGTCCGGGACGCCATGGCCTACGGCGTCAAAGTCACGGGCTGCACCGTGCACTGGGCCGACGCCGGCGTGGACACAGGACCCATCATCGCCCAGGAAGCCGTGGCCATCCTCGACGACGACACCGAGGACACCCTCCACGAACGCATCAAGGTCGTGGAACGCAGGCTCCTGGTCTCCACCCTGGCGCAGCTCGCCGCCGCCTAATTCTTGTCGTGTGCGCACCCAACTGACTGGCACTTAACGTCGTGAAAACCGCGTTTCGCGACGTTATCTGCGAGTCAGTTGGGTGAGCGTGCGCAGTTCTGTGGATAACTCCTGAGTGCGGGCGCGGGGTTTGAAATCATGAGGAATGCGAGAGCCGAACCCACTTCCCGCCCCGCTGGCTGATGCACCCTTCACCGTCTACGAAGCTGTCGACGCCGGAGTGACTCCCGGGCGTCTGAGGTTCCGTGAACTGCGCGTCCCAAGCCGCGGCGTCCGCATCCCCAGCACCGGCGAGCCTCTTGACCGGCTCAAGCTCGTCCGGCCGTACACGGTGGTGACCCCGTTCTCGGCGGCCTCACACACCACGGCTTTTGTACTGTGGGGGCTTCCGGGGTACCTCCCAAATCGGGACGATGAGCGGATACACATCTCGCGTCCTGACACTATGGCCATTCCGCGTCGCCGAGGCGTGGTGGGGCATGTCGGGCAGTTCTTTTCCGACGAGGTTGTCAGCCTGGGAGGGCTGTTGATTACAACGCCTGCACGGACCTGGCTGGATTGTTCGCGGAAGATGACCATCAACGAACTGACGGTGGTGGCAGACCACCTGCTGAGGATTCCCCGGCCGGAATTCGAGGGCCGAACGGAGCCGCACGCCACGCTGGAGGAACTCGCGGACATGCTGGACCGGCACAAGGGAACTCCCGGCATCCGCAAAGCCCGGCTCGCTTTGGAACAGGCGCGCGTGGGAGCCGATTCAGCGCCGGAAACCCGTCTGCGGCTGGCTTTGGAGAATGCCGGCCTGCCGGAGCCCAAACTGAACGTTCCCGCGGAGTTGCGTCCCGGCGTCGTGCGTCAGCCTGACCTGAGCTATCCGGAACACAAAGTGGCGGTGGAGTATGACGGCGACGGGCATTCCGAGGCGGCGCAGATTATCCGGGACATCGCCCGTGAAGAGGATTTCAGCCGTGGCGGGTGGACTCTTGTCCGGATATCCAAGCGGCATATGGTCAACGATGCCCGGCCGGCGGTGGCAAAGGTCCGCACGGCACTCGTGAGCCGCGGCTGGGTACCCAAGTGACTGGCAGTTAACGTCGTGAAAAGCGCGTTTCGCGACGTTAACTGCCAGTCAGTTGGGGGAGAGATGAGCCGCTTACGTCAGGGTGCGCTGCTTCGTCTCGGGGGAGAAGAACGCCATCCACAGGACCGACAGCAGGACCAGCCCGCCAGCGAGTGCGAAGGACGTTGCCAGGCCCAGTTGCGGCCATAGGACGGACGCGAAGATGAGCGGCCCGAAGCCGGCCCCGAGCCGCGAGAAGGTGGACGCCCAGCCGAAGCCGGTGCCGCGCAGGTCCGTCGGGTACAGCTCGGAGACGTACGTGTACAGCACCGGGATGGCCACCTGCACGATGAAGCCGAACACCAGCAGCCAGAACACGGCGGCGGACGGGATGTCCACCACGAACGCCACGATCACCAGCGTCAGTGCGGACAACGGTCCGGTGATCGCCAGGATCCACTTGCGGCCCACGCGCTCCACCAGCACGGCTGCCACCACCACGCCCAGGAGGCCGACCGCGGCCATGGACGCCGTCGTGAGGAACGCCTTGTAGTCCTGGAAACCGGCGCCGATCAGGATCCGCGGCATCCACGTCAGGGACAGGTAGTAAACCAGCAGGATGCTGAAGAACAGTGACCAGGCAGCCGCGGTGATCTTCCAGTTGAACCGCCAGACGCGGACCAGCTGGAGCCAGGCGCTGCCGGCAGAAAGCTTCGGCGCATCCTGCGCATCCGGGAGGCTGTACGCGCGGGGTTCGGCACCTGTGGCTTTGACCAGGTCGTCGATGACCTTGGCGGCCTCGTCGCGGCGGCCCTTGCGGATGAGGAACAGCGGCGACTCGGGCACGCTGCGACGCACCCAGAACACCAGCAGAGCCGGCAGCACCATCACCAGCATGGTCAGCCGCCAGTCCGCAAAGGCCGCGACCAGCCAGGCGGAAACAAAGCCGCAGAGCGCGGCGCCCACCGGCCACCAGCCGTCCATCGCGGTGAGTACCCTGCCGCGCTGCTTCCGCGGCGTGAACTCACCCACCAGGGCATAGTCCACGGGGATGCACCCGCCCAGGCCGAAACCTGCCATGAAACGGAACACGCAGAACCAGATGAAGTCGGGGGAGAACGCGCCCAGGACCGTGAACAGCGAGAAGATCAGCAACGTGGCCGTGAAAGCCTTCTTGCGCCCGATGGTGTCCGCAATGGTGCCCCACGCGAACGCGCCCAGGGCCATGCCCACCAGGTTCGCCGTGCCGATCCACGCGGCATCCCCGGGCGCCAGCGCCCAGTGGGTGGACAGCAAGGGAATCAGGATCCCGTTCAGCGTCACATCCCAGGCATCGAACATAAAACCCAGGCCACCGATCACGAAGATCCGGCCCTGGACTTTCCACCGCCACGGCAGTTCCTGGACCACCTGTTCGCCGCTGGGCACAGTGGTGTAAGTATTCATCTCGGCCTCCTGGGAAAACTCTACGTTGCGCTCGCGGGTGCGCGCGCGGACTTCACACTCGGGTGCGCAGGGAGGGCATCCCGCGGGACGCGATAAACTGGCCACATCCCCACCAACCGCGGCACCCACCGTGTCAAAAGACGGAGACCTTTGTGAGCTTTACGCAGCTAGACCGTGTTCCCATCCGCCGAGCCCTGATCTCGGTCTACGACAAGACCGGTCTGGAGGAGCTCGCCAAGGGCCTGCACGAAGCAGGCGTCAAGATCGTCTCCACCGGCTCCACCGCGAAGAAGATCGCGGCTGCAGGCATCCCCGTCCAGGAGGTCGAGGAAGTCACCGGCTCGCCGGAGATGCTCGACGGCCGCGTCAAGACGCTCCACCCGCGCGTCCACGGCGGTATCCTGGCCGACCGCCGCGTCCCCGCCCACATGGAAACGCTGGCCGGCATGGAGATCGAGGCGTTCGACCTCGTCGTCGTGAACCTCTACCCCTTCGTGGAGACCGTCAAATCCGGTGCCGCGCAGGACGACGTCGTGGAGCAGATCGACATCGGAGGCCCTGCCATGGTGCGCTCCGCCGCGAAGAACCACGCCGCCGTCGCGATCGTCACCGATCCCAATTTCTATGGCGACGTTGTCCGCGCCGCAGCTGAAGGCGGCTTCGACCTGAAGACCCGCCAGCGCCTTGCGGCGAAGGCCTTCGCCCACACGGCCAGCTACGACACCGCGGTGGCCACCTGGACGGCCAGCCAGTTCCTGGATGAGGACGGCGACGGCGTGATCGACTGGCCCGCCTACGCCGGCCTGGCGCTGGAACGCTCCGAGGTCCTCCGCTACGGCGAAAACCCGCACCAGCAGGCCGCGCTCTACGTGGACAAGGCCGCTCCCGCCGGCATCGCCCAGGCTGACCAGATCCACGGCAAGGCCATGAGCTACAACAACTTCGTGGACGCCGATGCCGCCCTTCGTGCAGCATTCGACTTCGCCGAGCCCGCCGTGGCAATCATCAAGCACGCCAACCCCTGCGGTGTGGCAGTCGGTTCCCCCGACGCCGCGGACGCCATCGCCGACGCGCACGCCAAGGCCCACGCCTGCGATCCCGTCTCAGCGTTCGGCGGCGTCATCGCAGCCAACCGCACGGTCACCGCCGGAATGGCGCGCACCGTTGCCGGCATCTTCACGGAGGTCGTCATCGCGCCGGGCTTCGAAGACGAGGCCGTGGAAATCCTGTCCAAGAAGAAGAACATCCGCCTTCTGGCCCTGCCGGAGGGCTACGGCCGCTACCCGACCGAGTTCCGCCAGGTCTCCGGCGGCATGCTGGTGCAGGCTGCTGACAAGGTCGACGCCGAAGGCGACAACCCCGCCAACTGGACCCTCGCTGCCGGCGAGGCCGCGGATGCGGCCACGCTGGCCGACCTCGCGTTCGCCTGGACCGCCTGCCGGGCGGCCAAGTCCAACGCCATCCTGCTCGCAGACAACGGTGCTGCGGTCGGCATCGGCATGGGCCAGGTGAACCGGCTGGACTCCTGCAAGCTGGCCGTGGAGCGCGCGAACACGCTTGGGGTGCAGGTCGAGTCCGACGTCGAGGGCGCCGGCGGTGCCTCGAACGCCGACGCGAGCTCCGCCCCGCAGCGCGCCCGCGGCGCCGTGGCAGCCTCGGACGCGTTCTTCCCGTTCGCCGACGGACTGCAGATCCTGATCGATGCCGGCGTCCGCGCCGTGGTCCAGCCCGGCGGTTCCGTCCGGGATGACGAGGTAATCGCAGCGGCCAACGCGGCCGGCATCACCATGTACTTCACCGGTGCGCGCCACTTCTTCCACTAAGAGCTAAGCGCCACGTACGACGGCGACCGCCCCCGGAGAGGGAACGGTCGCCGTCGTCGTTTATTCAGTTAGTTGTCCTCCGGCTCCGCTTCCGGTTCCGTTTCCGGCTCGGGGAGCCGGACCTCGCGGGGCTTCGCTTCGGCCATCCGCTCCGGGGTCCAGTAGGCGATGATGTCCTCCGGCGCCTGGCTGATGTCGCTGTGGCTCACAGCATCGTCAGCCGACGGCCCGGAGCCGTCAGTTCGCGGACGATGCACTCGAGTATGCCTGCTGGATGACGGAACCCCAGTAGGGTCCGTACATGACCTTCGAGGGGGCGCCGCTGTAGCCGTAGCTGTTGATGGAGTTCTGGTAGCCGTTCGAGCTGGTGCCGATGAACCACGGACCGCCGGAGGAACCGCCCGTCATGTCGCACGGGATGCCCTGGGTGTTGAACTGGGGGTTGTAGGGGTCATCGCTGGCCGGGCCGGTGCAGCTGACCAGGGACTGTCCGTTGAACGGGGCCGCGGCCGGGTAGCCATAGGACTTGTAGGTCAGGCCGCGGGCTGCGTTGAACTGGACCCCGGATGAGCCCACTACGTCGGCCAGGCTCTGGCCGTTGAGCTGCGAGACGACGGCGAAGCCGGTGTCGTACTGCATGTCGCCGGCCGAGCTCCACTGGGTGGGGGCGTACAGGGCCTTGGCTGCCCATTTGCCGTACGGCGCGGCGCCGTCCAGGTAGGCCGGGACAAAGACGAAGTTGGTGGCAAACGCGCCCGGACCCTCATTCACGCAGTGGCCGGCTGTGGACACTGTGCTCTTGTTGTTGGACACCACGGAGTTGCCAGAGCAGACGTAGTTGCTGCCGCCCATGGTGAAGAAGACCTTGCCAATGTGGGACACCGGATTCTCGTCGACGTGCAGGACGGTCTTACCCTTGCCTGCCTTGCCCGTAATCTTGGTGCTCGAACCCTTTTCCACCGCCGCGGCTGACGAGGTGTTTCCGCGCTGCAGCGCTTTGGCGGCCAGTACGTCGCCCGGAACCGCTGCACGCATGCGGTCTGCCGTCCAGTAATCCGCCGCATTCGAGCCGTCCACCGACTGGATGGCTACCTGCCCGCCGTTCTGTGGTGAGACGTCCTGCGGTGATGCCGGCGCGGCCTGTGCCCCGCCGGCTGCGCAGACGGCCAGCAGCGCGGCGGCGGACAGGCTCAGGAGGCTGGTGGCCAGAGTCTTCGATTTCGTCATGGGTGTGTCCTCAACAGAAGTGAATGCGGCGCCCTCAGATGGTGGCCGCCGCTGGTGGTGATCAACCTACCCACTGTGACAATTGTTGTAAATAGAAACTCAAGTTTTGTATTGTGCCTGGTGCTACGCAGAGTCGAGTGTCAGGACGGCTCTGGTAGTGACCGGCCGGGTCATGCTACGCGTCTCCGGAGGCCCCGATGGGCGTCGACGCGCCCTGCTCGGGTAAGTTAAGTATGTTGAAATAACGCCAGAGTTCCAGATGTATGTATACCTTCAGGAGACGCCCAAGCAATGGCCAAGATTATCTATACCCACACTGACGAAGCGCCCATGCTGGCCACCTATTCGTTCTTGCCGATTGTCGAGGCCTACGCGTCGACTGCCGGTGTGGAAGTGGAGACCCGAGACATCTCCCTCTCGGGCCGCATCATTTCGGCGTTTGGTGACTACCTCACCGAAGAGCAGCGGATCAGTGATGCCTTGGCCGAACTCGGTGACCTGGCAAAGAAGCCGGAAGCCAACATCATCAAGCTGCCCAACATCAGCGCCTCCATTCCCCAGCTGAAAGCGGCCATTGCCGAGCTCCAGTCCCAGGGCTACGACCTCCCGGACTACCCGGACAACCCGTCCTCCGACACCGAGACGGATATCCGCTCACGCTACGACAAGATCAAGGGCTCGGCAGTCAACCCGGTCCTGCGCGAAGGCAACTCGGACCGCCGGGCGCCCCTGTCGGTGAAGAACTACGCCCGCCAGAACCCGCACTCCATGGGTGCCTGGACGCCGGAGTCCAAGACCAACGTGGCCACCATGGGCGCCGAGGACTTCCGCGCCAACGAGAAGTCCGTGGTCATCGAGTCCGATGACACCGTCAAGATCCAGCTGGTCAAGGAAGACGGCACCATCAAGGTCCTGAAGCGCGGGTTCCCCGTCCTGGCCGGCGAAGTTGTGGACGGCACCGTGATGCGCGCCGCTGCCCTGGATGAATTCCTGGCAGCCCAGGTTGTCCGCGCCAAGGAAGAGGGTGTGCTGTTCTCCGCGCACCTGAAGGCCACCATGATGAAGGTCTCCGACCCCATCATCTTCGGCCACGTGGTCAAGGCGTACTTCGCCGAACTGTTTGACACCTACGGCGAGCAGCTTGCCGCCGCCGGCCTCAGCCCCAACAATGGCCTGGCCTCCATCCTGGGCGGACTCGAAGAGCTTCCGGAAGACGTCCGCGAGGGCGTCCAGGAAGCCATCAAGAAGGGCCTCGCAGAGGGTCCCGCGCTGGCCATGGTGGACTCGGACAAGGGTATTACCAACCTGCACGTTCCCTCCGACGTCATCGTGGACGCCTCCATGCCAGCGATGATCCGCTCTTCCGGCCACATGTGGGGCCCGGACGGCAAGGAAGCGGACACGCTGGCCGTCCTCCCGGACAGCAGCTACGCCGGCATCTACCAGGTAGTCATCGACGACTGCCGCGCCCACGGCGCCTTCGACCCCACCACCATGGGCACTGTTCCGAACGTGGGCCTCATGGCCCAGGCCGCCGAGGAATACGGCAGCCACGACAAGACCTTCGAGATCCAGTCCGCCGGCACGGTCCAGCTCGTGGACAGCAAGGGCGCCGTCCTGATCGAACACCAGGTGGCCCCGGGCGACATCTGGCGTGCCTGCCAGGCCAAGGATGTGCCGATCCGTGATTGGGTCAAGCTGGCCGTCACCCGCGCCCGCGCCTCCGAGACCCCTGCCGTCTTCTGGCTGGACGAGGAGCGCGCGCACGACGCCAACCTGATCGCCAAGGTCAAGGAATACCTCAAGGAGCACGACACTGAGGGCCTCCAGATCGAAATCATGTCCCCGGTCAAGGCCACGGCCTTCACGCTCGAGCGCATCCGCAAGGGCGAGGACACGATCTCGGTGACCGGCAACGTGCTCCGCGACTACCTCACGGACCTGTTCCCGATCCTTGAACTGGGCACCAGCGCCAAGATGCTCTCCGTGGTTCCGTTGATCAACGGCGGCGGCCTCTTCGAGACCGGTGCCGGCGGATCCGCACCGAAGCACGTCCAGCAGTTGCTGAAGGAAAACCACCTGCGCTGGGACAGCCTGGGTGAATTCCTGGCTCTCGCCGTCAGCTTCGAACACCTCGCGACCACCACAGGCAACAAGCGTGCCCAGGTGCTCGCCGATACGCTGGACCGCGCCACCGGCACGTTCCTGCTCGAGAACAAGTCCCCGCGCCGCAGCGTCGGGGAACTGGACAACCGTGGAAGCCACTTCTACCTCGCCAAGTTCTGGGCGCAGGAGCTGGCCAAGCAGACCGACGACGCCGAGCTGGCCGCCGATTTCGCCGCTGTCTCCGAGGCGCTCGCCACCAACGAGGACACGATTGTTGCAGAGTTGCTCGCAGTGCAGGGGTCCCCGGTGGACATCGGTGGCTACTACCACCCGGATGTTGCCAAGGTTGCCTCGGTGATGCGTCCGTCCGCGAAGTTCACTGAAGTTCTGTCCGGGCTGGCCAAATAGCCGGGCCCGCTGAACGTCAGAACGCCCCGCCTCCCATCACGGGAGGCGGGGCGTTCCTGCTTGGCGGCCAGCCGGCACCGGCTTGGCGCCCGACACCGGCTTGGCGGCCGACGCGGGGTGCCGGCCGCCAGGGCGTTAGCGCTGGACGTGCTTGCCGAACGGAGGCTCGGTCGCCATGTCCGGATCGGTGTTCACGGGCTGCTCCGTGGGCACGGCATCGTAGCCCACCTCCTCTTCGAGGGGGACCGCGGTGGTGGCAGCCTGCGGAATGTCCGCCGAGGTGCCTGCTGCTGCAGCGCCGGTTCCGGCGGCACCTCCGGTAACTGCGCTGTCGCTGACGCGGTCCCGCCACGCGCCGGTTTCCACTTCGCGTTCCTCAATGAATTTCTTGAAGCGTTTGAGGTCCGAGGCCACCTGGCGGGAATCAAGCCCGACGGCTGCTCCCATCTTCTCGACGGCGGAGTCCGGCTCCCAGGCCAGTTCGACGCTGACCTTTGTTTCAGTAGGGTTGAGTGCTTCAAACCATACCGTCCCGGCGTTTCGCGGCTCGTCGAGGCTTTCCCATGTGACGCGCTGGTCCGGTTGCTGGACGGTGATCCGCGCGTCGTATTCCCTCTTGACGCCGGCGATGCTGGTCTGGAAGTGCACAGTGGTGTCGTTGAGCTGGCGGACAGCGTCCACACCGCTCATGAAGTGCGGAAAGTCCTCGAACTGGGTCCACTGGTTGTAGGCCTGGCTCAGCGGGACACTTACGTTGATGGATTCCTGGACAGTTGCCATACGTACATCACTCCTTCAGCGGGCGGGCCGGCGGCCCGCGGTTCTGATCTCGCTGCGCTTCGTGGGCGCACTTAACCAACTTATAACCAACTTAGCGACATTGACGGCAAATAGTAAGTTTGCTGACGAATTTCCGGTTGTCCCGTTGTGGTTATCCGGCGCCTTACCTAGGGTGGTAAGCAAGCTTAGTTTCCGGCCGGACGGCCGCCTGGGCTAAGGACTGCACTTCAAAAGGGGAAAAAACCATGCCAGCAGACAGCAACATCCGCATACCGGGAACGACGTCGAGCGAGCCTCCTACGATTGCCGAGCCGACGGAACCGCGCGAGCCGATGCCGCCCAAGCCTGACCAGCGGGGTCCCGAGGCGGTATCGCCCACCGGCACGCCGAGTGGCGCCCCGGTCCATTCGAGGGCGCAGTCCGGTGCCTACCTCACCACCGCGCAGGGCCTCCGGCTCCAGGATACGGACCATTCGCTGAAGGCAGGCCGGCGCGGCCCGGTGCTGCTCCAGGACCACCACCTCCGCGAGAAGATCACCCACTTCGACCACGAGCGCATCCCGGAACGTGTGGTGCACGCCCGCGGTGCCGGAGCGCACGGCACTTTCCGCTCCTACGGCTCCGCTGCCAACATCAGCCGGGCGGGGTTCCTGGCCAAGGACGTCGAAACCCCCGTCTTCGTCCGATTTTCCACGGTGCTGGGGTCCCGCGGCTCCGCCGATACGGTCCGCGACACCCGCGGCTTTGCGACGAAGTTCTACACGGACGAAGGCACTTTCGACCTCGTCGGCAACAACATCCCGGTCTTCTTCATCCAGGACGGCATCAAGTTCCCGGACATCATCCATGCTGGCAAACCGCACCCGGACCGCGAAATCCCGCAGGCCCAGAGCGCGCACGACACGTTCTGGGACTTCGTTTCGCTGCACACCGAGGCGCAGGCCCACACCATGTGGAACATGTCAGACCGCGCCCTGCCCCGTTCCTACCGCACCATGGAGGGCTTCGGCGTCCACACGTTCCGTTTCGTGAACGACGCCGGGGAGACGGTGCTGGTCAAGTTCCACTGGAAGCCCAAGCAGGGCGTCCATTCGCTCCTCTGGGAAGAAGCCCAGCTCATCAACGGCATGGACCCGGACTTCCACCGGCGCGACCTTGCCGACGCGATTGAATCCGGGGCCTACCCCGAATGGGAGCTAGGAGTGCAGGTCTTCCCGGACACCGAGGAGGAATTCTTCGAGGGGATCGACCTGCTGGACCCCACCAAGTTCGTTCCCGAAGAGCTCGCCCCGGTGCAGCCCATCGGCCTGATGACCCTCAACGCCAACCCGGTGAACTACTTCGCCGAAACTGAGCAGGTCGCCTTCCACCCCGGCCACCTCGTGCCGGGCATCGACGTCACCAATGATCCCCTGCTCCAGGTGAGGCTCTTCTCCTACATCGACACTCAGATCTCCCGTCTGGGCGGTCCGAACTTCGGGCAGATCCCCATCAACCGGCCGCAGGCGCCCGTCAACGACATGCTGCGCGACGGAATGCACCAGCAGGCGGTGCACGGGGGAGTGGCGCCCTATCACCCGAATTCGCTCGACGGCGGATGCCCTTTCCTCGCCGGTGCGGACCTGAGCGCGTTCGTCGATGTTCCCGAGCAGTTGGCGGCCGCCGTCAAGGAACGGAAGTCCCCGGCGTCATTCGATGACCACTTCAGCCAGGTCCGCCTCTTCTTCCGCAGCCTGAGCCCGGTGGAGCAGGACCACGTAATCCAGGCCTACACTTTTGAGCTCGGCAAGTGCCGGGAGGAAGCTATCAGGGAACGGCAGCTGCAGAACCTGGCCAACGTTGACGCGGAACTGTGCGCTGCCGTCGCCAAGGGACTGGGCATGCCCGTGCCCGGGGCTTCCGAGGATGTTGCGGACGTCGAGCCGAGCCCGGCGCTGTCCCAGGTAGGAGGAAGCTGGCCCGTGAAGGGGCGCGTGGTGGGGATCGTGGCCGACGCGTCCAGCGACCTTGAGGCAGTGCGTGCCTCGCGCGCGGCTTTGGACGCCGCAGGGATTGTGCCGATGGTTATTGCACCGTCCGGCGGGTACCTGGGTTCGGAGGCCGACGGCGGGATCCCCGTCCAGCGCACCTACCTCACTGCACGCTCCACGGAGTTCGACGCCGTGCTGGTGGCGGGGACGGCCGACCCTGCCCCGGACGCTGAACAGGGCTTGGATGCCAAGGCCGGCGAGCCGGGCGCGACCCTCGATCCGCGGGTGGTTCTTTTGCTTTCCGAAACCTTCCGCCACGCGAAGGCGATAGGCGGCTGGGGCGGGGGCGCCGCCGTCGTGGATGCGGCAAACATCCCGCAGGATGCTCCCGGGGTTGTACTCGGTGACGCAGCGGACGGCGTGGTGACGCAGATCCAGGAACTCCTTGCCGCTCACCGGTCCTGGGACCGTTTCCCGGCGTCGGGCTCCACAACGCCATAGCGCCCGGGCGGAGCGTCCCGGCGACGGCCGGATCTCGGTGAAGCAGGACGGCTGTCTCCGGCAGATGCCCGGATTCAGCCGTCCTTGCCTTTGCCCTTTTCGCCCTTCCCCGGCGCCTGATTTTGTTGGGCGGGCGCCGGGGCTATCGGCGCCGGAGCCTCTGCGGCGGGGGGAGTGGCCGATTTCGCAGCTTCCGCTGCTGCCGCGTCCGCGGCTGCCTTGGCTGCAGCAGCATGGGCTGCGGCCGCAGCTGCCGCTTCGGCCTGGGCTTTTGCGGTGGACAGGTCTGCCCGCACCGCCTCGATCGCCTTCATGATGCTCTGATGGCGCTTGAACGAAACGTCTCCCTCGGCTGCCGAGGCGTCAAGCTGTGCCACCAGCTCGTCGAGGGTTTTGAGAGCCCCGGCCGGGTCGTTGCCTGCCGCGGACTGTGAAACGGTCAGGACCTTGGCCTGGAGTTTTTGTGCTGCTGCCGCATCCAGGTCCGGGGCAGCGGAGCCGCACCCGGCGAGAGTGGCGGAAAGGACACCTGCGGCGAGGACCGATCGCCAGTGCGGCCACAACCAGCTGAGGCGATCGGCTGTGGGTGATGTCATGGCTCCACGCTCTTCTGCAGTTGTTCCAGGTGCTCTCCCAGGGTGCCCGTGACCGCGGGGTACTCAACCGGCTCCCGTGTTTGAGGGGCGAGGGACGGCAACAGGATCGTGGCGCCCACCGCAAGTACGGCTACGGCTGCCAGCGCGGCAGCAACCTTGCGGCGGCCGGCAGAGCGGAGGCGACTGGCAACGTTAGGGCGCGGCGGGTTGCTGTTGCCCGGCTGCAACTCGGCTGTGGTGCGGCCGCCGGTCTCCGAATCCGGTGTGCGAGCGCCGTCCGGCGCAATGAGCGGGGGACGGGACGGCGGTGCGGGAAGAATGCGTGTCGGCTCCTCGGCCACCGTGCCGGGAACCGACTCCGGAGAGACCAGTGCCTGCCGAAGGGCGGTCTCGAGGTCAGCTGCCGACGGTCGGTCCATTGGGTCCAGTGCGGTCATGGAAGTGATCAGGGCAGCCCACTCGGCGGGAACATCGCTGGGGATTTCCGGGGCACGGTGCAGGCGCGCCACCGCAGATTCAATGGCGCTCCCCGGATACTCCACCGCTCCCTTGATGCACTCGAGCAGCACGAGGCCTAGGGAATAGATATCGCTGGCGGGTCCGAGGTCGGCGCCCCGTGCCTGTTCCGGGCTCAGGTATGCGGCTGTTCCCACCATGGTTCCGGTTGCCGTCAGGCGTGTGCCGTCGACAATCCGGGCAATGCCGAAATCGGTCAGTTTGGGGCGCAGGGGCTCGCCGGGTCGGACCTGCACCAGGAGGATGTTGGCCGGTTTGATGTCACGGTGAATGATGCCAAGGTTGTGGACGTATGCCAGGGCGTCGGCCACGCCGGCGCCGATCACAGCCAGTTCATCCAGCGGGACAGGGCTGTGCCGGATCCTGCTCCGGAGGTCCTGCCCCTCAATCAGTTCCATGGTGAGGAACGGGCGCGGCTCCTCCGGCACGCGGGAGTCGATTCCGGCGTCGAACAGGGTCACGAGGCTGGGGTGGTTCAGGGTGGCGAGCAGCTGAATCTCGGCTTCCTGACGCTTCAGCTCGTCAGCGTCGGCTGATTGCGGGGCAAAGAGCTTCAACGCCACGTCCCGGCCGAGGTTCTCGTCCCTGGCTGTGTACACCGATGCCATGCCGCCGCGTCCGATGACCTCGCCAAGACGGTATCGGCCGTCCAGGACCTCTGCCGTTTCACTGGGCGAACTCTCCACGATGTCCCCATCCTTTTCAGCGTTCATTCGGAACGCACTCTAAAGATAATACGGGGATGGGTATGCATTTTCATAAGGGTGCTTGGTAATTACGCCTCCTCGTGGGAGACGGGAGTGCTGGGAGGCCCGGACCGGGAAGCCCTGAGCGGCTTCCCCGTCCGGACCCGTTCAATGTCTGCCGGACCTGGCGGGCAGGGCGCGGGCACCGCCGCCGCCCTGCCCGCTGGAGGCCTAGGCCTTCATCCGCCGCGCGGGGACGAGCATGATGATCATGCCGACGGCCAGCAGGAGAAGAGCTGCGGCCGCCAGTTCAAGGTTGACGCCTGTGTTGGCGAGCATCGGAGTTGCCATGGGAGCTACTACAGCGGCCGGCGCCACCTGAGTACCGGCGTTCACCGTATTCGTGGCGGCCACGGCCAGCGACGCCGGTCCTTCGGCAGCTGTCATCGGAGGGGCAGTTGCCGGGCCGAAGCCCATCGGGGGCGTAACCACCGGAGGCGTGACGACGGGAGGGCTGACCACCGGGGGAGCCATTGCGGGAGGAACGACCGTGGACGACGAGTCACCGGCGATTTCTACCGACGCACCGCGAATCGTGATCGGCAACGAAATCGGTGCCGTGACCTGGGTTCCGGAGGCGGTCCCGTCGGAACCGCTGGTGGTTGTGGCGGGCGTGGTGCTGGTTGCGGCGGGTGTGGTGCTGTTTCCTTCGGTGGTGGCCGTTGAGTCACCCAGCAGGCCCAACGACGTCGTACCCAGGGTGACTGGTGCGGTGACCGGTGCCGTGACCTGGGTTCCGGAGGCGGTCCCGTCGGATCCACTGGTGGTGGCGGCGGGCGTGGTGCTGTCTGCCGGTGCGGGGGTGCTGTTTCCTTCGGTGGTGGCCGTTGAGTCACCCAGCAGGCCCAACGACGTCGTGCCCAGGGTGACTGGTGCGGTGACCGGTGCCGTGACCTGGGTTCCGGAGGCGGTCCCGTCGGATCCACTGGTGGTATCCGCTGCGTTGGCAGCGGTGGTGCCGAGGGCAAGTAGCCCTCCGACGAAGAGGGTGCTGATCAGCCCTCTGCGGATATTCGCGTGCATGGTGATATCTCCTGAAAGTCGTTGTGAGGGCGCACAGGCAGCCCGAATGGCCGTTTTCCGCGCAAGGGCGCAGGGAGGGCCTAACTAGTCAGGAGATGAACCGGGGTCGAAAGACACCGGTGCGGGAGCACTTTGCAGGGGGCCGCTGACGGGAAGAACACCGGTCGGCGGAACGTCCAGATGGAAAGCTGCTAGCCAGGCTGCTCCGCTGGCACCGCTGCTTTGAGACTGGCTGCTCCCCGACCCGGAGCCCGGAACAGCAGGCAACGTTGCCGGGTTGGGGGGTCCGTCGTGGGGAAGAGGATCTTCAACAACTCCGGCTTGTACCGGAACACTCTGCATCGTGCCGTGGCCATGGGCCTGGAAGGGCGCCGCTGGCTTCGACATGACTGAGGTTGATATGCCCGGGGCGGCCGGCAGATCACGGGCGCTTGAGGCGTCCGCACTGACGGGCGGGAGGTCGATCGGTGTGACCATGTTCGTGCTTGCATCGTCCGGCGCGGCGGCGTCAGGAACTGGGAGATCCGGTATCAAGACGTCCGAACCCGGAACCGAATCAACGCCTGTCAGCAGGTCCCCCACCGGTCCCACGACGGGGTCCAGTCCCGGCAGGACATCGCTTGCTATCGGCAAGACTTCCTCCGCGATTGCAGTCACGATTCCGTCGGCGGCTGCGGTGACGGGTGCCGTGACGGCGCCACCGGTGCCGGAGGGGACTATCTGGTTCACTGCGGGAGCGGTTTCAAGCAGGTGGTCAAGCGTGCCGGTTGCTGCGCCGGTAAGGGGCCGCAGCAGCCCGCCCGGTTCAGCGGGGCTTGGCTGTGCCGGGAGTACGGCAGCATCAGCGGGACCATTTGCGAGGATGCTGGGCGCCGCGGCGGCCAGGACGTCCTCCACAGGATTCATTGCGGCATCGGCTACCGAAGAGACGGAGGAGTTGACGTTACCAAGCAGGGAAGCGGAATCAGACGCCGTATCGGCGCTGGCGCCCGGAGCAGATAGGGTCAGCCAGGCAGTGGCCGCGGCGCCTGCGAGCAGCAACGGACGGAGCGCGCGCCATGGAAAACCTGCTGATTCCATACGCAACCACCCCCCCAAGGCGCCTCGAAAATTCGACGGTTGACTATCAGCCTAGGCACGATCCGGAGCCGGAGTCCAGCCTTTCCCGGTAAATAGTCCGGCGAATTGATTATTTATCAGCGGCGGCGAATGGCGTCAGAGTGCATCGTTCGGGTAGGTCACGCCGAGCTGGGCGCGGACACCATCGAACAGCCTCATGACATTCAGCGAGTCCTCAAGCGGCATGACCGGGCTCTCGGTGAGCCCCTGCTGGATGCACCTGGTGACCTCGCGGAGCTCGTAAGAGTAGCCGCGGCCCACGACGTCGAAGTGCTCAGTCCGCGGTTCCGCCATACCGGTCCTGACGTGGATTTCCTTGGGATTGTTCACAGAGCCAATGGTCTGCAGGTACCCCAGGCTGCCAGCGACTGTGGCGGCACGCGGACCGTACGCCGTCAGCGATGATGTCAGTTGGGCCTGCGCACCGTGGTGGTATCCCAGCGTCAACGCATTCTGGGCATCCACGCCGTCGTCGTTCACTGCCCCCGTGGCACTCACGGTTTGCGGAAAACCCAAGGTGCCCAGAGCCCAAAGCAACGGATATACAGTCAGGTCAAGGAGGGCGCCGCCTCCGTCCTTGAGAGCCCAGAGCCGTGCGGTGGGGGAGTAGACCGCCGGGAAACCGAGATCCGCGGTGACCCACTGGACCGTCCCGAGCTCCCCCGAAGCCGCGATCTCGAAGGCGCGCTGCATACTGGGGAGGAAGCGGCTCCACATGGCCTCCATCATGAACAGCTTCTTGGAACGCGCCAGGGCCACAAGCTCAGCAGCTTCCCGCGCGTTGATGGTCAGGGCCTTTTCGCACATCACATGCTTGCCGGCATTGAGCGCGGCCAGTGCCACTTCATAGTGCTGGGCGTGCGGTGTGGCCACATAGACAACGTCGACGGAGTCGTCCGCGAGGAGCCGGTGGTAGCCTGCTCCGCCGGCGTCGTCACCGTAGGCTGCGGAAAAACCGTACTGCGCGGCGAACGCATCGGCCGACGCCTGGCTGCGGGAGCTGACGGCATACAGCTCCGCATCAGCCAGAATGGCAAGATCCCGGGCCACCGATTGGGCGATGCCGCCGGTGGCCACCACTCCCCATCGCAGCGTTCGTCCGGTAGCGGAACGGGGATCCTGGTCGGTCTGGCTGAACAGCCACGGCTTCGCGATGGGGGCAGTCATTGTGACATCCTCTCATCCGGGGAGCAGTTCATCCGGCAGTGAGAGCGTCCGAATATTTACGGCGAATGGTGGGAGAGCGTCCGGTTTAGGACTGCAGGAGCTGGGAGAGGGTTGAAATCGGCACTCCTCCGGCTCCTGCCGCTCCGCTGTAACTATGCCGTGGCTGCGGCGGCCGCCCTGGCGCGGGCGGGCTCCTCAGTGAGACGCCCTTGCTGGAGCCGGAAGCGGCGGTCCGTTTTGTTGGCGAGCTGGCGGTCGTGCGTCACCACCAGGATGGTGGTGTTGTGGTCGCGGCTCAGTGAGCTGAGGAGTTCGATGATGTGCTCGCCGGTCTGTTCGTCAAGGTTGCCCGTGGGTTCGTCGGCCAGGATCAGCTTGGGCTCGTTGGCCAGGGCGCGGGCAATCGCCACACGCTGCTGCTCGCCGCCGGACAGGCGGTTGATGCGGCGCACGTGCTTCTCCGGATCCAGCTGCACCTGCTCCAGCAGTTCCTTGGCCCGGGCCAGCCGCGCTGACTTGCGGACCCCGGCGAACTCCATCGGCAGCATCACGTTGTCCACGGCGGACAGGTTGGGGATGAGGTTGAACTGCTGGAAGACGAATCCGATGTCGCGGCGCCGGTATTCAGTCAGTTTTCCGTCCGGCATGCTGGCCAGGCTGACGCCGTTGACGACGACGTCTCCGCTGGTGGGCTTGTCCAGCGCACCCAGCAGGGACAGCAGTGTGCTCTTGCCGCTGCCGCTCTTGCCGACGATGGACGCGAGCGTGCCCTGTTCGAGTTCGAAGCTCACGTCGTTGACGGGTTTGATGGTGCGGTCGCCGGACTTGAAGGTACGGACGAGATTCTTGACTTCGATCATGGCTACTCTCCTCGGAGGACTTCGATGGGGCGGATGCGGGCGGTCAGGAGCGCGGGGACCAGCGCACCGATGATGGCGACTCCGAACACTGCGGCGATGCCAGCCGCGATCACGCCGGGGGAGGCGCTCGCGGTGACGGTGGTGAGCAGCTGGGAGGCTCCGCCGAACGGACCGTTCTGGCCGCCGGGGAAGCCGGCACCGCCGCCGGGCATGCCGCGCCCGGTGGTTGCCGCCGTCGTCGTCGATGAATTGGAGCTGATCAGTGCGGAGGCGATGCTGCCGCTGGCGAAGGACGCGACGGCGGCGCCCACCACGCTGCCCATGGCCACCACTACCAGCGCCTCCAGCACGAACTGGAGTCCGATGGTGTGGTTGGGGGCGCCGATCGCCTTGAGCACACCGATCTCACGACGGCGCTCGCGGACCAGCATCACCATGATTAGGAGGATGATCAGGCCGGCGGTGCCCAGCGCCGCGATGAAGGCAATCAGGGAGATGTTCTTGACGCTGTCCAGGGAGCTGACGGCCGTTTCCAGGTTGCGCTGGCCCTGTGTGACATCGGCCTTGTCCGTGCCGAGGGCCGTCTGGAGTGCGGTCTTGGCGGAGTCAACGTTTTCCATGCTGTTCACGGTGACGATCATGGTGGACAGCTCGCCCGGCAGGGAGGCCAGGGTCTGGGCGGAAGGAAGGGTGACGTAGAGGGCGTTGTTGCCGAACGCGGTGCCGGCGTCGAACAGGCCGGCCACCGTGTAGGTCTTGTCATTGATGGTGAACGCGGAGCCCACCTTGAGGCCGTTCTTTTCGGCAAGCGTGGTGCCGAGGAGGGCGTTGGTGGACTCCGTGGTGTAGTCGCCCAGGCCGGTGCCTTCGGTGATCGTCAGGGGCTTGCCCGTGCTGTCCACCTCGGCGCCGATTCCGGTGGCCGTGATCGGCAAGGACATGGTCCGCGCCGGCTGGGTAGTCCCGGTGGATCCTGTGGTTCCCTGGCTGGCCTGGTTGCGGTTGCCGAGCGTTCCGGCGTCGATGGCGGCGGTGAGGCTGGTGGTCAGCGTGGTGGTGGACTGTCCGCCGGGTCCGCCCTGGCCGCCGCCGGGCCCGGCTGCCTGGGTTCCGGAGGCTTGGGTTCCGGCGGCGGCTTGTGCCGCCGCTTCGGCGGCATTGCGCAACCTCAGCGCCTTCGTGCCGACGACTGTGCTCACGTTCGGTACTGCGGCCGCCGTTGCAGCCTGTTCAGCCGTGAGCGGTTCGCCGCCGCCTTCGAAGCCCTGGCCGCCGGCCGGATTCACGGTCAGGACGGTGCCCACGGATGCATTCAGTTCCGCGACTTTGGCGGCAACCGCCTGGTTGGCCACCAGCATGGACAGGGCCAGGCCGATCGCCACGGCCAACACCGCCACCACGGCCCCGGTTCGGACCTTGTTTCTGAAGGCATTGCCTACACTTCGGGCGAGGACGCTCACGGTACTCCTTGGATCTCTGGCCGGACGGAATGACCGGCTGCTGATCCAACTGTGGTGCGCGTGGCTGTGCGGGGAACGGGCTGAAGCTATGTTTCCGCTGTGAAGGCGGGCGGGACCACGGCGAATACGCGCCAGCTGACTAAGCCGCCAAACCAGGAGCCCCGGCCCACCCTTTCGGATGAGCCGGGGCTCCTGGTTCAGTCGAAGGCGCCTGGGCGCGGACTACTTGGTGATCGGTCCGAGTACCGGATCGTCAACGTAGGCCGTCTTGACGTTCTCCTTGGTCACGATGACCGGATCCAGCAGGTAGGCCGGAACGGTCTTGACCTTGTTGTTGTAGGACTTGTCATCGTTGATCTCAGGCGTCTTGCCGGCCTGGATGTCCTTGACCATGGTGATCGCGTGCTCTACGAGCTTGCGGGTGTCCTTGTTGATGGTGGAGTACTGCTCGCCGGCCATGATGGACTTCACGGACTCAACCTCGGAGTCCTGGCCCGTGATGATCGGAAGCGGCTTGCCGGCGGCCTTGACGGACGTCAGCACTGCACGTGCCAGGGTGTCGTTCGGGGACAGGACGCCGTCCAGTGAAGCGGTGCCGTAGCTGCCGGTCAGCAGGGTGTCGGCGCGACGCTGGGCGTTCTCAGCCTTCCAGCCCTGGGTCACAGCCTGCTCGAACGAGGTCTGTCCGGAGACAACCTTGAGCGTGCCGTCGTCGATCTTCGGCTTCAGGACGCTCATGGCGCCGTCGAAGAAGACCTTCGCGTTGGCATCATCCGGGGAGCCGGCGAAGAGCTCGATGTTGTACGGTCCGGACGGCTTCTTGGCCTTCATGCCGTCCAGCAGCGCCTGGCCCTGGAGCTCACCCACCTTGAAGTTGTCGTAGGCCACGTAGTAGTCCACGTTCTCGGTGTTCAGGAGCAGGCGGTCGTAGGCGATGATGGTGGCGCCGGAGTCCTTGGCCTGCTTGAGCTGGGTACCCAGCTGGGCGCCGTCAATGGCACCCACGATGATGACCTTTGCACCCTTGGTGACCATGGCGCTGATCTGGTTCTGCTGCTCGGACACGCCGCCGTTGGCGAACTGTACATCGGCTTTGAAACCTGCACCGTTCAGTCCGTCGTTGAACAGCTTCTCGGCCAGTACCCAGTTTTCACTGGTCTTCTGGGGAAGTGCGACGCCGATCGAGGAGTTCTTGGGGAATGCCTCGCCGCCGCTGCTACCACCCGTGGTGCCAGTCTCGGCGCGGCCGCAGGCTGTCAGCGCCAGTGCCGCAATAGCAGCGATCGCTGCTGCCTTTCCTGCTTTACCAATCATTTGCATTGCTTGGTTCACTTTCTTTAGATGGTGTGCGGAGAATCGTGGGGGAGCGCTCAGGCTTCCTTGCGGATAGCGTCCTTGGTGGATGTGGTCTCGTCCGGCTGGAGCTCGTTGCTGCTGCGGCCGAAGTTCTTCATCATCATGCCGATGATGGATTTCTTGCCCTGGGTCTTGTTGTAGACGTCGAAGGCAACGGCGATCAGGAGGACCAGGCCCTTGATGATCTGGGTGAGGTCGGCACCGACGCCGAGGAGCTGCAGGCCGTTGTTCAGCACGGCCATCACGAGGCCACCAACGATCGAGCCGATCACGGTACCCACGCCGCCGGTCACGGCGGCACCGCCGATGAACACGGCTGCGATGGCATCCAGTTCCCAGCCGACGCCGTCGAACGGACCCGAAGCGGTGGAGCGGCCCACGAAGATCATGCCTGCCAGGCCGGCCAGGATGGACATGTTCATCATCACCAGGAAGTTGACCTTCTTGGACTGCACGCCGGAGAGCTCGGCGGCGTGCCTGTTGCCGCCGACGGCGTAGATGTGGCGGCCGACGATCGTCTTGGAGGAAATGAAGCCGTAGATGATGACCAGGACGGCCAGGATCAGGCCCGGAATGGGGAAGGACGTTCCCGGGCGGCCGGTGGCGAACAGGTACGTGGCATACAGGATGGCGCCGCAGATCAGCACGAGCTTGAGGATCATCACCCAGGCTTCCGGGACCTCAGCGCCGAGGGCCACGGCCCGGCGGCGTGAACGGATTTCGCTGAAGATCACGAAGGCCACGGCCAGCAGGCCCAGGAGCAGCGTGAGGTTGTTGAAGTTGGTGTTGGGGCCCACCTCGGGAAGATAGCCCGAGCCGAGGTACTGGAAATCGGCGGGGACCGGGATGGTGTTGGACTTGCCGACGAACTGGTTGAAGCCGCGGAACAGCAGCATGCCGGCCAGGGTCACGATGAAGGCGGGGATGCCCACATAGGCGGTCCAGAATCCTTGCCAGGCCCCGATCAGCGCTCCGAGGGCCAGGCCCAGGAGGACACCGGCGTACCAGGGGATGCCCCAGTCACGGATGGCCAGGGCGACGGTGACGCCGACGAAGGCTGCCACGGAACCCACGGAGAGGTCGATGTGGCCGGCAATGATGACCAGCACCATGCCGATGGCCAGGATCAGAATGTAGGAGTTGCCGTTGAAGAGGTTGATGACGTTGCCCGGGGTGAGCGTGCGGCCCTCGGTGAAAATCTGGAAAAAGACGATCAGTGCAACCAGGGCGAAGATCATGCCGAATTGGCGGGTGTTGCCGCCAAATAGCTTCTTGAGCGCGTTCATTGTTTCGGTCCTTGTGTCTGGAAGGTTCTGGAGGTATCCAGAAGGTCAGGCGGCGGTCTTGCGGGCGGATGTCATGAGCTTCATCAGGCTTTCCTGGCTGGCTTCATCCTTGTTCAGGACACCGGTGATGGCGCCTTCGAAAATGGTGTAGATGCGGTCCGAGAGTCCCAGCAGTTCCGGCAATTCGGAGGAGATCACAATCACGCCCTTGCCCTGGTTGGCCAGCTGCTGGATGATGCCGTAGATCTCGTACTTGGCGCCCACGTCAATGCCGCGGGTCGGTTCGTCAAGAATCAGCAGGTCAGGGTCGGTGAACATCCATTTGGCGAGCACCACCTTCTGCTGGTTGCCGCCCGAGAGCTTGGCGACGCCTTCTTCCACTGAGGGCGCCTTGGTGCGCAATGACTTCCGGTACTGCTCCGCAACGGTGAATTCCTTGTTGGGATCCACGATGTTGTGCTTGCTGATCTTCTTCAGGTTCGCCGCAACGGTGGTGGTTTTGATGTCATCCAGGAGGTTCAGTCCCAGGGACTTGCGGTCCTCGGTGACGTAGCCCAGCCCGGCATCGATGGCCTGCCGCACGGTGCGGAGGGTGATCTCCTTGCCGTCCTTGTAGATGTGGCCGGAAATGAACCGGCCGTAGGAACGGCCGAACACCGAACGTGCCAGCTCGGTGCGTCCGGCGCCCATGAGTCCGGCAAATCCGACAATTTCGCCGCGGCGGACGAAGAAGTTGGAATTCTTGCAGACGAGGCGGTCCTGGATCTGCGGGTGCCCGACGTTCCAGTCCTTGACCTCGAAGAACACTTCGCCGATCTTCGGTTCGTGGTCCGGGAAGCGTGACTCCAGCGTTCGGCCCACCATGCCCTTGATGATGCGGTCCTCGTCCACGCCGTCGGCTTTCACGTCGAGGGTCTCGATGGACTTGCCGTCACGGATGATGGTGATGGAGTCCGCGATCTGCTCGATCTCATTGAGCTTGTGGGAAATGATGATGGACGTGATGCCTCGGCCCTTGAGCCCCAGCATGAGATCCAGCAGGTGCTGGGAGTCGGACTCGTTCAAGGCCGCCGTGGGCTCGTCCAGGATGAGCAGCTTCACGGATTTGCTCAGCGCCTTGGCGATTTCGACGAGCTGCTGCTTGCCGACGCCGATCTCCTTGATTGCGGTATCGGGATCCTCGCGCAGGCCCACCCGGGCCAGCAGCTCCGTGGACCGCAGCCGGGCCTCGGCCCAGTCGATCATGCCGCGCTTGGTGGGCTCGTTGCCGAGGAAGATGTTCTCCATGATGGAGAGCTCCGGGATGAGCGCGAGTTCCTGGTGGATGATCACGATGCCGGCGTGCTCGCTGGCACGGATGTCTTTGAACTGCTGGACCTCGTTCTGGTACACGATGTCGCCGTCGTAGCTGCCGTACGGGTACACACCCGAGAGGACCTTCATCAGGGTGGACTTACCGGCGCCGTTCTCACCGCAGATGGCGTGGATCTCACCGGCCTTCACCCGTAGGCTCACCTCGGACAAAGCTTTAACGCCTGGGAATTCCTTGGTGATGGACCGCATCTCGAGAAGGATCGGATCACTTTGCGTGGTCTGGGACGTCATTTGCCCTTACGCCTCCAATGCATGACTTCGTTGTCCGCCCCGCAAACCGCAGGGCCGTCTGATGAAAAAGTAAACTGGATCACAGCCCTTGTCGTCAAGTCTTTAACGCAACGGGCCGATAACGAAAAGATTCAGGAGCGCCGGATACCCGCGTGCTGGAAGACCAGGGCGGCGGCCCCGAGGGCCTCCGCCCGGTCCCCGAGCGAGGACATGGTGAGCGTCGTGGTCTCGCCGATTACAGGCACGGCGTGCCGAACGAGGCCCCGCCGGATCGGGTCCAGGAGCAGGTCTCCGAGCCCGGCCAGCGGACCGCCCACCACAATCACCTCGGGGTTGATGAGGTTGGCCACGTTGCCCAGGGCGCGGCCTACCGCCAGCCCTGCATCGTCTATGACCCGGAGGGTGGCGGAGTCCCGTTCCAGCGCCTTGCGGACGATGTCCTCGGCGCTGAGGGGCTTCTCCTCGCCGCGGCCCAGGAGTTCGATCATGGTTGTTGTGGAGGCGATGGTTTCCAGGCACCCCCGGTTTCCACAGCGGCAGATGAGGCCGTGTTCATGGATGGTGGCGTGGCCGATTTCGCCCGTGATGCCCACATTTCCGTAGTAGGGGGCGCCGTTGAGGATCAGCCCGGCGCCGATGCCCGAGCCGATCTTGAGGAACATCAGGTTGCTGATGCCGCTGTGCGGTCCCCACGTGACCTCGGACAGGGCGCCGAGATTGGCATCGTTGTCAACAAACACGGGAAAATTCAGGGTGTCTTCGAGGTGTTGCAGAATGTTGATGCCCACCCATTCGGGGAGGATCGCCCCCTGCGCCACAGTGCCCGTTCGGCGGTCGATGGGGCCGGGGATTCCGACGCCGGCGCCCACCACGGCGCTGCGTTCGACGCCGCTTTCGTCCAGCAGTTTGGCGAGGAGTTCGACGGCGGCGCGGATGCCTTCGTCTGCATGGTGGCCCAGCGGCAGCAGCACCGATTCCTCGGCGATGATGTGGTAGCTGAGCGTCGCGAGGACCACCCGGAGGTGCCGGCGGCCGAAGTCGATGCCAACGGCTACGGCGCCGTTGCTGTTGAGGCGGACGTTCAGTGCCCGCCGGCCGGAACTGGTGATCGGTTCCGTGGACGCCAGTCCGGCGTCCTGCATGATTTTGACGATGTTGGAGACCGTCGCCGTGGACAGGCCGGTCTGCCGGGCGAGTTCAGCCTGGGTTGACGGTCCATTCAGCAGGCACTCGATGATCCGTTGCTGGTTCAGGTGCCTCAGTGCGGACTGTGAACCGGGGTTCTTGGTTCGGCTCCTCGTTGAGCGCGGTGTTGAGGGCATGCAATGAAGCGTGCACCATCTGAACCGTTGTAGTCAAGAAGTTAACGCAACGAAGGATCAAGAATAGGCCCTTGTGCCCGTGACCGTTAGCCCTTCCGGAGTTAGTATCGGGAAAGACCCCTCGGGGCACACCCACAATCGGGGGCTGGGCATGAAGCCTCACAGACTATTGACAGCCGTACTCGCCGTCGTCGCACTGATCCTCGGTAGCCTCAGCGCGGCCGGCACCGCGACGGCAGCGCAAATACCGGACGGGTACTACCTGCTGAAATATTCAGGGGTCATCTATCGGGTGAGCGACGGCGCCGAAATTCGTAGCATCACCTACGCCGAATGGGCCGCTGCCGGATTTCCCGCACCCAGGCCGGCGCCTACCGATTACGTGAAATATCCATGGACCCCCACCATCAGCGCAGTGACCTACTTCGATCCGGCCAACAGCGCATCGTGGCTCTGGGAGGCCATCGACTATGCGGCATGGCAAAGGGCAGGAGCGCCTGTACCGCGGATAGTCCCGTACGTCGGGGGAAGCTACTTCTACCAATGGGGCACTTCGACCCAAATCCTCGTTGAGGAGCCCGGCGGGGTCCGTCACGTGCTGAGCTACCCGGAGTGGGAGGCCTCCGGATTCCAAACGTTTGATCGCCGGCATAACGAAGGCTTCCTCAAGCTGGCATGGACCAGCACGATCGCCCGCATGTCAGACCTCGCCACCGGCAAGGGAGCCCCCATCACCTACGACCAGTGGCGTGAGCAGGCATTCCCCGCCCCGAGGGTGGTGAACCGGGTGACCGGCGACCAGTTCTACCGGGAATATTCCAGCAGCACCATTTGGTATGCGGGTCCCACGGAATACCGGCCTATCACCTTTGCCGAATGGCAGGCGGCCGGCAGTCCGCCGCCGCTGGTTGTCAATGTGCCTGCAACGTGGGGAGTCCCGGCCCAGTGGCGTGGCGTGGACCTCGAGCGGATTCAAACCACCCGCCCGGTTGTGGCACTGACGTTCGACGCCGGAGCCTCGGACGCCGGCGTGGCGTCGATCCTGGATACCTTGGCCCGGAATGACGTGGACGCGACGTTCTTTGTCACCGGCGCATTTGCCCGGAGCTATCCGGCGGCTGTCCAGGCGATGGTGGCGGGCGGGCACCCGGTAGGGAACCACAGCGACACCCATCCAGACTTCACCACCTTGACCAACGAACAAATAATGGCGGAACTCACTGCTGCGGACAGTGCGGTCACGGCAGCGGCCGGGCGTGCCACCGTGCCGTTGTTCCGGTTCCCGTTCGGCGCCCGGACCCCGGCCGATATCGCCGTCGTCAACGACGCCGGTTATGTGGCGTTCCGCTGGACCGTCGATTCATTGGGGTGGCAGGGCACCAGTGGCGGCCGCTCCGTAACGTCGGTGCGGGACCGCGTCCTTGCCGCAGCGACTCCCGGTGAGATTGTTCTGATGCATGTCGGTGCCCATCCGACCGACGGGTCAACCCTGGACGCCGACGCGCTCCCGTCGATCATCGAGGGCCTGCGTGCGCGCGGCTACGAATTCACCACCCTCTCCTCGCTGGTGCCCTGACAGCCGGGCGCAATGCCCGCCACTGACTTTCCGCGGGTCAAAATATCCCGGAAGTCGTCCTCGGCGCCTCGGTACGCTGGAGGTAAGGCCGTGAACACCGGCCACCGGAATGAGCCGGTCCCGACTGAGGAATACGGAGGCAATGGTGCTGCTGGCACTCCTGCAGGCGAACGCCGCCGTACTTGATGTGGAAGCCAATTGTGGGGCGGTGAACGACGCCGCCCGGACGGCTTCCGCCGCCGGCGCCCGCGTGTTGCTGACCCCGGAACTGTTCCCCGTGGGCTACGCGCCCCTGCGGGTCCGGGACGGATTGGATCCGGCCGCGCTTCCGTCCATTCGCCGGAACCTGGCCGACATCGCGCGCCGGAACGGTATCGCCCTGGTTTACAGCCTGCCCGCCGTCACGGCAGACGGCCGGTGGCAGATCACGTCCACCCTGGTGGACCAGGATGGCGCTGAACTGCTGAATTACGCCAAGGTGCACCTGTTCGGCGCGGAGGAGCGCAAGGCGTTCAGCCCCGCGGCCGAACCTCCCGCCGTCGTGAATTTCCATGGGATCAAGACGTCCATGGTGATCTGTTATGACGTCGAATTTCCCGAAGCGGTGCGTGCCGCCGCAACCCGCGGCGCTGAGCTGCTGCTGGTTCCCACGGCCCTGGCCGCGGGGTTTGACTCCGTTCCGCAGATCCTGCTGCGGGCCCGGGCGCTGGAGAGCCAGTTGACCGTGGCCTACGCAAACCATGCAGGGGAGGAGGACGGCTGCGAATTCCTCGGCGGCAGTGTCATCGCCGGCCCCGACGGCTCCCTGCTGGCCGCTGCCGGTCCGGCGCCGGAGTTGCTGTTTGCGGAGGTGTCCGCGGCAAGCGCCCGCGACGCGAGGGAGGGGGTTCCGTACCTCCGGGAGCGCCGGCCGGACCTCTACCGGGAATGGGAATCGGAGCTGCCGGGAGCCAGGTTGGTTGCGCCTGCCGGGCCAACTGCGGCTGCCGGGCCAACTGCGCCGGGGGCGGCCGGGGACGGAGTTTCGTCCACGTACTGAAGGGCAAACCAGAGTTCCGCGCGCACCTGGGCCTGGTTAAGGTCGGTGTCCAAGAGTTCGGCGAGGGCGTTGATCTGGCGGCGGACGCTGTTGCGGTGCAGGCCCATGGCTTTGGCCGTCGCGTCCCAGCTCCCGTTCTCACCCAGCCAGGTCCGCAGCACTGCCAGCTGTCCGGCCCGCCGCTCGGGATCCTCCTGGCCGAGTACCGGGTCCAGCAGCCGGGCCGCAAGCATGGTCCCGGCCTCGCGGCCGAGCAGTCCGGCCACGGACCAGGTCACCTCATCCACCCGGGCGCTCCGCCCGGTTGCCTGAACCCGCGCCCGCAGTGAGGTAACACGCCGGTAAGCGGACGCCAGCCCTTGGAACTCCGTGGCATCGCCGATCACCAGGCGCCAGCCCAGTTCCTCCGTCTCGGCGAGCAATGCCTCGTCCACCTTGAGGCGGGTGATGGCGGCAAAACCGTAGTCGGTGATCTCCACGAGCTTGGTGTCGAACATCCGGCGCCACTGCAGCAGTTCCCGAACAGGGCTTTCACCCGCGGGGCCGGCAGTGTCCGCCTTCACGCCCTGGACAACCCGCAGCGGAGCGGAGCGCGTGGAGGACATGCTCTGCGCCAGGAGGTCTTTGAGGCTGTTGACGTGCTTCGTGCCGCCTGAGGCCACGCTGTCCGGGTGCAGCAGCAGCGCCGTCGCAAGCTGGCTGGGTGCCAGGGAGCCGCTGGTCCGCTGCCGCACCAGCAGTTCCAGCAGCCCCACGACGGAGGACACCACGCTGTTCTGCGCCGGGGTGAGCGGACCGTTGGAGCCCAGGACCAGGGCGCCGAGATTGGCGTCCCGGGTGCTGCGGAGCGGATGGCCGAACACCACGGTGGACCCGGATTCCCCAAGCTGCTCCATCTCCACCCGGGGGCCGCTCCCGGCCAGCAGCCGTTTCAGCAGCGGCTGCAGGGCGGACAGTTCGACGGCGGTGCCCGCGCCGTTGCCGCCCGCGGCCCGGGCGCGGACGCGGCCGTCAGCTCCGACGAGCAGCGCCCAGACCGGCACCCGCTGCACCAGTGCCGCCAGCAGCTCGTGTTCCGGCCTCGCCGAGAGGACCGCCCGCATCAGCTGCCGGTTGGTGTCCGCCAGCTGCCGGAACACCCGGGCGTTGTCCGACTCCAGCAACTGCGAGAATTCCAGCCCGATCGCTGCGAACGGAACAGTCTTGGGGAACTCCACGAGGGTCAGGTTGTGGCGCCGGCAGGCTTCGACCACGGCTTCAGGAACGGCATCGAAGTACGGTTCCAGTCCGAACCCCAGCGCCCCCACCCCGGCGCCGACCAGCCGCTGCACGTAGGCATCCGCCTTCACCGCGCTGCCGCCCTCGCCGAGGAACGGCAGCCCGGCGGTGAGGATGAACTCACCGTCGAGCAGGTACGGCGTGGGATCCTCCAGTTCGCTGGGTTCCACCCAGCGGAGCATCCCGGCACCGTTGCCGCCGTCGTGGAGTATCTTCAGCTCCGCCGGCAGTTTCTGCAGGAACTGTTCCAACGTGACGAAGCCGAACCGCTCCGCGCCCGCCTCAGGCGCCAACATGCGCACCCGCATCCTGGTAGTCCGGGCACTCGTAGGTCCGGGGCAGGCGCGGGGCGATCCGGTTGATGATCTCGTCGCCGTGGCTGCCGATCGCCGCGCCCCAGTCATCGGCGCTCGCAGCACCGGTGCGCGGATCGCCAAATAGCACGGCTGTGTCACCAACGGTCACGCCGTTGGCATCCGGGCCCAGGTCCACCATGAACTGGTCCATGCAGACCTTGCCGATCACCGGGACCCGGCGGCCGCCTACGAGGACCAGGCTGCGGCCTGAGATGCCCTTCGGGATGCCGTCCGCGTAGCCCAGCGGTATCAGCCCCAGGTACCGTGGCTCGTGCGTGATGGCCTGGTGTTCATAGCTCACGCCAGTCCCGGCGGGCACTTTCTTGACCAGGACCACCGGCGCCGTTACGGTCAGGGCGGGGCGCAGGCCGAAGTCCGCCGGGGCCAGGTGGTCCGCCGGAGCGAGCCCGTAGAACGCCAGACCGGCCCGCACCATGTCGAACGCGAATTCCGGGCGGTCCAGGATGTTGGCCGAACTCGAGACGTGCCGGAGTTCCGGTTCCAAGCCTGCTGCCCTGGCCGCGAGAACGGCTTCTTCGAAAGCGTCCACCGCCGCCAGGTTTGCCGGGTGCGCGGGAACGTCGGCCCAGGCAAGATGCGTCCAGATGCCCCGCACCGAGAGTGTGCCGTCACGCTCCGCCGCCCGGGCCGCCGCGACGAGCTCCGCCCAGTCCTCGGCGCGCGCTCCGCCTCGGCTTAGGCCCGTGTCCAGTTCAAGGTGGACGACGGCGGGCCGGCCCAGTCCGCGCGCGATGCCAGCCACGACGTCGAGCTGGGCGACGCTGCCCAGCGAGACATCGACGTCGTACTCCAGCGCTTCCCGGATCGTCCCGCTGGAAGCCGCGGCAAGGTATAGCCAGGACAACACCGGGGCCGTGATGCCCGCCCGGCGCAGTGCGACGGCCTCATGAAGCTGGGCAGTTCCCAGCCAGTCCGCGCCGGCGGAGAGGGCCGTCCGGGCGACGTCCACGAGTCCGTGGCCGTAGGCGTTTCCCTTCACCACGGCCATGAAATGGCGTGCCGCGGACAGCTGGCGGAGGGTGCGGATATTGTCCGAGATGGCAGAGAGGTCAACGCTGACCTGCCCGGTGAGAGTCGAATCCTGAGCGCTCTCCATGTGTGCATTAAGTCTCATGCCAGAACACTATAGGGCATTTTGCACAACAGTGAGAGGTGGCTCACAAACCTAAGCTGGTCCAGGGGAAAGCCGATAACTACTCACGAACGGACGTCAATGATGACTGTGCCTACACTTACCGGCCGGCCGCCGGCAACTGCCCGCCGTCCGGGCCTTGCCGCGCAACTGCTGCGCCGCAAGCCGATCGGCCAGATGGTCAGCGAGGCTGAAAACGGCCACGGCGGGACCAAGCTGGTCCGCAGCTTTGGAGTCCTGCAGCTGACCATGATCAGTGTGGGCGCCACGCTGGGAACCGGCATCCTGGTCATCCTCGGTGAATCAGTGCCGCTGGCCGGTCCGGCCATCTGGATTTCGTTCGCCATCGCCGGCCTGGCAGCCCTGCTCTCCGCCGTCTCCTACGCCGAGATGGCCGGCCTGGTGCCGGTGGCCGGATCCAGCTACTCCTACACCTACGCCACCATGGGCGAAGGCATGGCCTGGATCTGCGGTTGGTGCCTGGTGCTGGAGTATGCGGTGTCGGTAGCCGCTGTGGCCGTCGGCGCGGGCCAGTACGTGAACGAAACCCTGGCCGTCTTCGGGCAGGTCCTGCCGGACGCCGTTTCGCAGCCGCCGGGCGACGGCGGCATCATGAATATCCCGGCCATGGTCATCGTGGTCCTGGCCACCATCCTGCTGGTCCGCGGCGCCCGGGAAAGCGCCTGGATCAACACCGCGATCGTGGTGGTCAAGGTGGCCATCCTCCTCTTCTTCTGCGCCGTGGCCTTCACGGCCTTCAACGCAGGCAACTTCGAGCCGCTCCTGCCGATGGGCGCCGCCGGTGTCTCCGCCGCCGCCTCCACGGTGTTCTTCTCCTACATCGGCTTTGACGCCGCCTCCACCGCCGGTGAGGAAGCCCGCAACCCCAAACGGGACCTGCCGCGCGCCATCATGCTCTCCATGGTCATCGTCACCACCATCTACGTCCTTGTGGCTGTCGCCGCGATCGGCGCCCGCCCCTGGGGATGGTTCGATGGCACTGAAGCCGCGCTGGTCAAGATTCTCGAAGAGACCACCGGCCAGCCCTGGATCGCCGTGGTATTCGCCGTCGGGGCCGTACTGGCCATCGCCAGCATCGTCCTGACCGTCCTCTACGGCCAGACACGCATCCTGCTCTCCATGTCCCGCGACGGGCTGATCCCGAGGATCTTTGGACGCGTCTCGTCCCGTACCGGCACTCCGGTTGCAGGCACCGTGATCGTGGGCGTCCTCGTGGCCCTCACCGCCGGGCTGGTCCCGCTTGGCGACCTGGCGGACGCCACCAGCATCGGAACGCTGTTCGCCTTCGCGCTGGTCAACGTGGCCGTCATCTACCTGCGCCGCAACCGTCCCGAACTCAAGCGCACCTTCCGCGTGCCGCTGTTCCCGCTGACGCCCATCCTTGGTGCCCTCATGTGCGCCTACCTGATGGCCAACCTCGGCGCCGACACCTGGGCGGTGTTCGGCATTTGGATGCTGGTGGGCCTGGCCGCCTACTTCGGCTACGGCCGGAAGAACTCCAGGGTGGCGGCGCTGGGCCACGAGGAATACCGTGAACTGAGCGGGCCCCAAGCTTCAACCCTGTCCACCCCCGAACCGACGAAGGCAGACCTTTCATGACCATCGCCACCGAACTGCCGGCCAACGATCCCGCTGCGGCCCCGGGCCCTGAAGCCGCCACCGCAGCGGCCAGGGCAGCCGACGCCCCCATCACCATGCTGAACCCGGACTTCCCCTTCAGCTATGACCACTACCTGGCCCACCCTGACGGCCTCGGCTCCGTCCCGCCCGAGCTGTACGGGACTGAAGTGGCAGTGGTCGGCGCTGGCCTGTCCGGCCTGGTCACGGCCTACGAACTGATGAAGCTGGGCCTTCGCCCGGTCATGTACGAAGCCGACCAGATCGGCGGCCGGCTGCGGACCGCCAGCTTCCCGTCAGCCCCCGGCGTGGTGGCTGACCTCGGCGG
This sequence comes from Arthrobacter sp. NPDC058288, assembly GCF_042880995.1. Taxonomy (NCBI): domain Bacteria; kingdom Bacillati; phylum Actinomycetota; class Actinomycetes; order Micrococcales; family Micrococcaceae; genus Arthrobacter; species Arthrobacter sp. NPDC058288. Next base: position 257,072 of record NZ_JBHVYH010000005.1, on the reverse strand, counting down.
CATGCGGTTCCCGGTGTCCGGCAAGGCGTTCTACCACTACGTGGACCTGCTGGGCCTGCAGACCCAGGAGTTCCCGAACCCGCTGGCCGCGGCCACCTCCAGCACCGTCATCGAACTGGCCGGACAGAAGCACTACGCGAGCACGCCGGCGGACCTGCCGCCGTTCTTCCGTGAAGTGGCCGACGCCTGGAAGGCCGCAGTGAACGACGGCGCCATGTTCACTGAAATGCAGGACGCCATCCGGGCACGGGACACAGCCAGGATCAAGGAGATCTGGAACGAGCTCCTGCCCCTCATGGACGAACAGACGTTCTACGGCTTCATCGCAGCCAGTGAGTCCTTTAAGGAAGCGGGCTTCGCGCACCGCGAGGCGTTCGGGCAGGTGGGATTCGGCACCGGCGGCTGGGACACCGACTTCCCCAATTCCATCCTCGAAATCCTGCGCGTTGTATATACGGACGCCGACGACCAGCACCGCCTCATTGCCGGGGGAGCGCAGCGGCTCCCCGAGGCACTGTGGCAGCACGCGCCGTCGGGCATGGTGCACTGGCCGGAAGGGACGTCGCTGGCGTCACTGCATTCAGGCTCACCGCGCGGTGCCGTGGACCGGATCAGCCGGGACGCCAACGGCGATCTCCGCCTCCGCGAACGCTGGGGCCGGGAAGCGAGCTACCCGGCGGTCGTCACCACCTGCCAGTCCTGGCTGCTGTCCACCCGGATCCACACCGAGGAGGCACTGTTCCCGGCGGAGCTGTGGACGGCGATCGAACGCTCGCACTACATGCAGTCCTCCAAGACCTTCGTGATGGTGGACCGCCCGTTCTGGAAGGACACCGACCCGGACACCGGCCGCGACGTCCTGTCCATGACCCTGACGGACCGGCTGAACCGGGCCACCTACCTGCTGGATAACGGGCCGGACAAGCCCGCCGTGATCCTGCTTTCCTACACCTGGAACGACGACGCCCTGAAGTGGCTCGCGCTTGACGCGGACCAGCGGGTGGAGCTGATGTTGCACTCCCTGGAGCAGATCTACCCGGGCGTGGACATCGCCAGCCACATCATTGGCCAGCCCATCACGGTCTCCTGGGAGGCGGACCCCAACTTCATGGGTGCCTTCAAGGCAAACCTGCCCGGGCACTACCGGTACCAGCAGCGGCTGTTCACCCACTTCAAGCAGGACAGGCTCCCGGAGTCACAGCGCGGAATCTTCCTGGCCGGCGACGACGTTTCCTTCACTGCCGGCTGGGCCGAAGGCGCCGTCACGACGGGCCTCAATGCGGTGTGGGGCGTGGTGAACCACCTCGGCGGCCGGTCAGCGGCCGGGAACCCGGGGCCGGGGGAGCTGCTGGACGCGCTGGGGCCGATAAGCCTGGACTAGCCGGCGTGGAGCTCCCGGTGCGCCTGCGCGAGTTCGCGGTAGTGCGCGGCGTTGCGCTTCACGCCGTCGAACTCCTCATCGGTGAGCTCACGCCGGACTTTGGCCGGGACGCCGGCCACGAGGGAGCGCGGCGGGATAACGGTTCCTTCGAGCACCACGGCGCCGGCCGCCACCAGCGAGCCGGCGCCGATCACCGCACCGTTCAGGATGGTTGCGCTCATGCCGATGAGGCAGTCATCCTCAACGGTGCAGCCGTGCACGACGGCGCTGTGCCCCACGCTGACGCGGGCCCCGACGCTGCAGGGGAATCCCGGGTCGGCATGCAGCACCACGTTGTCCTGCAGGTTGCTGCCCGCGCCCACGGTGATGGCGGCGGTGTCCGCGCGCACCGAGACGCCGTAGAACGCGCTGGCGTCCTCGGCAAGGGTGGCGTTGCCGATCACTGATGCGCTGGGGGCGACGAATACGGAAGGGTGGACATCCGGGCTGGTGCCGGCGAAGGGATATAGAGGAGCCATGAGCCCAGCCTAGGAGTTTTGTCCAGATGGCGGGACCAAAAGGGTCGTTTGAGGCGATTATCTGGACAAAAACTCCCGGGCCGGACCAGCCAGTTGCCGGTGTGCCAACGGACTTCGTGCCTAGTGACGCCGCTGCCGCGTCTCACTACCATTGGGCCATGGAACTACGGGGTTTGGACCTTCACGGACTGCAGTTGCAAGGACTTCACCTGCGGAAGACCGGAGGGGGCGGGGCCGGCCGGTTCCGCCGTGTGATGCGGCGGATTGAGCAGCTGGAGGCCCTTGACCCGGCCGTCCGGGTTGCCGAGCCGAAGGCCGGCCGCCTGGTCCAGAACGAGCGAGTCCGCGGCCTCCTCCACGGCGATGCAACCGGAATACCACTGCACGGCATCCTCACAGACGTGCCTTTCGGCGCATGGTTCATGGCCATGTTCCTGGACCTGTACCCGGATGAAGGGACCCAGCGGGCGGCAACCCGCCTGATGGGCCTCGGCGTCATCTCAGCCGTGCCCACCGCGCTGTCAGGATGGGCCGAGTGGGCGTTGGCCGGCCGGGGAACGCAGCGGGTGGGCATCGTCCATGCAGGCTTGAACGCCGCGGCCGTGCTGATCTTCGCCGGATCCTGGGCTGCCCGGCTCCGGGGCAAGCGCAGGCTCGGCGTCGGGCTGGCGAGGTTCGGGGCGCTCGTGGTGATGGCGGGCGCCTTCCTGGGCGGATATATGGGTAGTGCGCGCCGGGGAACCTAAGCCCGCGCTTTCCCCAACTGACTCGCATTTAACGTCGTCATTCGCGGATTTCGCGACGTTAACTGCCAGCTACTTGGGTTGGGGCGGGGGAGTGCGCAGAAGCAGGAACTGGTAGTGCTGCGTCCAGTGGCCGGCACCTGGCCCGGATTCCGCCCCCGTGCCCTCCGGCCACGTGACGAATTCCTCGATCTCGCCGTGCCGGCCGAAGATCCGCCGGAGCGCCGCGTCACTGCGCCGGCTGAAGAACCGCGGCGGCTGGATCTCGTCTTCGGGGTTGATCACCTCTTCGTCGTCCCCGGACCAGAGCCCGACGGCGATCGGCGCCCCCGGCGCGGCCACCCGCACGAGTTCGCGGACGACGTCGTTGATGTCCGTGTTGGGGATATGCAACAGGGTGCTCATGGTCCACACCGCCGGGAAGACGCCGTCGGCGAAGGGCAGGTTCCGCGTGCTCGCGACCGAGACATTCAGTCCCTTGGCCTTCGCGATGCGCACCTGCTCTTCGGAGATGTCCACGCCCGTGTAGTGGATCCCGGACCGGACGAAGTTCAGCCCATCGATCCCCGGACCGGAACCGATCTCCAGTACGGCGTGCCTGCCTTCGGCCTTCAGCCGCGCAATGAACCGCTCCCGCTGCTGCACCCGCTGGGGTGTCAGCGGGTGCTCCGGCTGAAGGACGGCGCGCTGGTTGTAGAACGCGGCCAGCCGGTCCTCCCCGCTATGGTGCTGCGCCGCGGGGTCCTCGCTGGCCGGCGTCACGTCCTGCCCGGCCTAGTTGAAGACGACCGTGCGGTTTCCGTCCAGCAGCACCCGGTGCTCGGCGTGCCATTGGACGGCCTGGGCCAGGGTGCGGCCTTCCACGTCCCGGCCCATCTGCACAAACTGTTCTGCCGTGCGGCGGTGGTCCACGCGGATGACTTCCTGCTCGATGATGGGCCCCTCGTCCAGCGCAGCCGTGACGTAGTGCGCCGTGGCGCCGATGAGCTTCACGCCGCGGGCATGGGCCTGGTGGTACGGCTTCGCACCTTTAAAGGACGGCAGGAACGAGTGATGGATGTTGATGGCCTTGCCGGTGAGCTCCGTGCAGAGCTCGTTGGACAGGATCTGCATGTAGCGGGCCAGGACGGTCAGCTCGATGTCCTGCTCCGCAATGATCTTGCGCAGCTGGTCCTCTGCCTGGACCTTGGTGTCCGCAGTGACCGGAATGTAGTGGAACGGAATGCCGTAAAACTCCGCCAGCCCGGCCAGGTCCTTGTGGTTGGACACGATGGCGGGAATTTCGATGGGCAGCGTGCCGGAGCGCTGGAGGAACAGGAGATCGTTGAGGCAGTGGGCCGACTTGCTTGCCATCAACAGCGTGCGGACCTTCCGGCCCGCGGGGTTCAGGCTCCACTGCATGCCGAAGGCCACAGCCACCGGCTCCAGCGCAGCATAGACGTCTGACTGCGAAGCCGCAGTGGTGACCTCCACCCGCATGAAAAACGTTCCGGTGGTCTGGCTGCCGTACTGCTGCGAGTCCGTAATGTTGCAGCCGGCCACAAGCAGTGCGCCCGCTACGGCATGCACGATGCCGGGCCGGTCAGGGCAGGAGAGGGTCAGTACGTAGGCGGAGGAAAGCTGGTCTTCAGTCACGAAGAACAGCCTACCCGCGCCGGAGGCAGCGCCCTCAACGGGATTCCGACGGAATCCGGAAGGGTTTTGATAGTCTTAACCGGTCGCAACTGGCGTTGGATGGCTAACCATCAGGGAGCGGCACTGACGAAGACCACGGATCGTACGCCTGGGCCGAGGGTCATGTTTTGCCGGACGGCAGTTTAATCGCTGCCACACCCTGGCGTTGCCTTGCCCGTAACCAAGGGGCGGAGCCGCGTCACAGCCGGTAGCCTGACCTTAGCAGCGCCCATCCCTAGCCAGGAGTTCTTCGTGACCACTTCACCGACTTCCGTCAGCACTTCCTCGACCGTCAGTAACCTGCCGCTGGCCGAGCTCGACCCCGAGATCGCCGCCGTACTTGACCAGGAGCTTGGCCGCCAGCGCGGCACCCTGGAAATGATCGCCTCCGAAAACTTCGCCCCGCGCGCTGTCATGGAAGCCCAGGGCTCCGTCCTGACCAATAAGTACGCCGAAGGCTATCCGGGCCGCCGCTACTACGGCGGCTGCGAATACGTAGACATCGCCGAGCAGCTGGCGATCGACCGCGTCAAGGACCTGTTTGGGGCCGAGTACGCCAACGTCCAGCCGCACTCCGGTGCGCAGGCCAACGCAGCAGCGCTCTCCGCCATGATCACTCCCGGCGACAAGATCCTGGGCCTCTCCCTGGCCCACGGCGGCCACCTGACGCACGGCATGAAGCTCAACTTCTCCGGCAAGCTCTACCAAGTCGCCGCCTACCAGGTGGAACAGGACAACTTCCGCGTCGACATGGACAAGCTCCGTGAACAGGCCATTGCCGAGAAGCCGCAGGTCATCATCGCCGGCTGGTCCGCCTACCCGCGCCACCTTGACTTCGCAGCCTTCCGCTCCATCGCCGATGAAGTCGGTGCACTCCTCTGGACCGACATGGCCCACTTCGCAGGCCTTGTTGCCGCAGGCCTGCACCCCAGCCCGGTGCCGCACTCCGACGTCGTCACCTCCACCGTGCACAAGACCCTCGCGGGTCCCCGTTCCGGTGTGATCCTGGCCAAGCAGGAATGGGCAAAGAAGCTCAACTCCAACGTGTTCCCGGGCCAGCAGGGCGGACCGCTCATGCACGTCATCGCAGCCAAGGCCGTTGCCTTCAAGATCGCCGGCACCGCTGAATTCAAGGAACGCCAGGAGCGCGTCCTCGAAGGCGCCAAGATCATCGCCGACCGCCTGAACCAGGCTGACGTTGCCGAGGCCGGGGTGTCCGTGCTCACCGGCGGCACCGACGTGCACCTGGTTCTGGTAGACCTGCGCAACTCGCAGCTGGACGGCCAGCAGGCGGAGGACCTCCTGCACTCGGTGGGCATCACCGTGAACCGCAACGCCGTTCCGTTCGATCCCCGCCCGCCGATGGTCACCTCCGGCCTGCGCATCGGAACTCCCGCCCTGGCCACGCGCGGCTTCGGCGCCGCGGAATTCACCGAGGTTGCGGAGATCATCGCCACCGCCCTGAAGGCCGGCTCCGCCACCGACGTGGAGGCCCTCCAGGCCCGTGTCGACAAGCTCGCCGCCGACTTCCCGCTGTACCCGCAGCACGAGCAGTGGTGACCCCGTCCATGGCGCAGACCGCGAAAATACTTGACGGAAAGGCCGCAGCTGCCGCCATCAAGTCCGAGCTGACCGAACGCGTGGCCGCACTCAAGGCCAAGGGCGTCACTCCGGGCATTGCCACCGTGCTCGTGGGCGCGGACCCTGCCTCGCAGCTGTACGTGTCCATGAAGCACAAGCAGTCCGTAGAGATCGGGATGAACTCGATCCAGCGTGAGCTTCCGGCGGATGCCACCCAGGCCCAGGTTGAGGCCCTCATTGACGAACTCAATGCGGACCCTACCTGCCACGGCTACATCGTGCAGCTGCCGCTGCCCAAGCACCTGGACACCGACGCCATCCTTGAACGGATTGACCCCGCCAAGGATGCCGACGGACTGCACCCGACCAACCTTGGCCGGCTGGTGCTCAATGTCAGCGGCGAGATCACCTCGCCGCTGCCGTGCACGCCCCGCGGCGTCATCGAGCTCCTGGAGCGCAATGGTTACAGCCTCTCAGGCAAGCACGTCGTTGTGGTCGGCCGCGGTGTCACGATCGGCCGCACGATCGGGCTGCTGCTCACCCGGCGGTCTGTGAACGCCACTGTGACCCTGACACACACAGGCACCGAGAACCTCTCGGAGCTCCTGCGGCAGGCGGACGTCATTGTGGGCGCGGCGGGTGCCAAGCACATCGTCAAGGCTGCGGACGTCAAACCGGGTGCGGCCCTGCTCGACGTCGGTGTCACCCGCGAGACGGATCCTGAGACGGGCAAGAGCAAGGTCCACGGAGACATCGATCCCGCAGCTGCCGAGGTAGCGGGCTGGATTTCGCCGAACCCCGGCGGCGTCGGTCCCATGACCGTGGCGCTGCTGATGACCAACGTGGTCGAAGCCGCGGAACGCAAACTGGCAGCGGAAAGCGCCGCCACCGCCTAGGCCTGCCATCTTGAAGGAACGCTGCAGGGCGCCTGCTCCCCAGGGAGCAGGCGCCCTGCAGGCTTTAAGGGGAGGCCTCGCGGCACTACCCGGGGACGCGCGCGGCAATCCACATCGAATGGATTTTTTGAGATCCAACTCTTTCTTTGTTCGAACGTGCGTACTAACGTTGTGTGGGTGCCTGAACTTGTGTCCAACGAAGAACTATCCAACAAACAATCCCGCAGCCAGCACCGGGGCGACCAGATGCAGTACGTCATCACCGCCGAAAACCTCACCAAGACGTACGGCGACGTCACCGCCGTCGACGGCATCTCGTTCAGCGTTCCAGCCGGCGAGGCCTTCGGACTGCTTGGCCCCAACGGGGCAGGCAAGTCCACCACCATGAAGATGATCGGCGGGGTTTCCCAACGCACCTCCGGAAACCTCTCCATCATGGGGCTGGATCCGGAAAGCCACGGCCCGGAAGTCCGCGCACACCTTGGCGTTGTGCCTCAGCAGGACAACCTCGACGAAGAGCTCAAGGTCCGCGACAACCTGCTGGTCTACGGCCGTTACTTCGGACTGCCCATGAGCTACCTGAGGCCCAAGGCAGATGAACTGCTGGAGTTTGCCCAGCTCACGGACAAGGCAAAATCCAAGGTAGACGCCCTCTCCGGAGGCATGAAACGGCGGCTGACCATTGCGCGCGCGCTGATCAACGAACCGCGGATCCTGCTGCTGGACGAGCCCACCACCGGTCTGGACCCGCAGGCCCGGCACATCCTTTGGGACAGGCTCTTCCGGCTCAAGGAACAGGGAGTCACGCTCATCCTCACCACGCACTATATGGACGAGGCCGAACAGCTGTGCGACCGCCTTATCGTGGTGGACAAGGGACGCATCATGGCGGAGGGCTCGCCGTCGAGCCTGATCCGTGAATATTCCACCCGGGAAGTCCTGGAACTGCGCTTCGGTTCGGAACGGAATGCCACGATCGGTGCTGAACTCGAGGGAATCGGAGAACGGCTGGAGACGCTACCGGACCGAGTACTGATCTACGCGCACGACGGCGAGGCGGCGCTGGAGCAGGTGTCCGCGCGCGGCCTGCGTCCGCTCACGTCGCTGGTGCGGCGGTCATCTTTGGAGGATGTCTTCCTCCGCCTCACCGGTAGGAGCCTCGTTGACTGAGCACGCCGCGCCTTCCGTGGCAGACGCCGGAGGCCGTGGAGCTGCCGGACCTGCCGCGCTGCGCGCCCATTCGCCGGCCGAGTCAGCTGCCCGGGCCCGCCGCTGGGGATCCTTCTACTACGCCGAGCAGGTCCTCCGCGTCATGAAGGGCTACGGCTGGACCATCGTGATGTACGGCGTGGGCCAGCCCGTGGCCTATCTGTTCGCCATGGGGGTAGGCCTGGCCACGCTCGTGGATACCAGCAGCGCTGCCGCGTTCGGCGGGGTCAGCTACCTGGCATTCATCGCCCCTGCGCTGTTGATCTCCGCGGCGGTCATGACGGCCGCCAACGAATTCACGTTCCCGGTCATGGACGGCTTCAAATGGCGGCGCGTCTACTACGGGCCGCATGCCTCCCCGCTCACGCCTGAGCAGATCGCGTCCGGCCACATCATGGCCGTGACCCTGCGGTTCCTGCTGCAGTCCGCCATTTACTTCGTGGTGGTGGCGCTCTTCGGTGCCTCACCCAGCGGCTGGGGCTGGGTATCCATCCTGGTCGCCACCCTGGCAGGGCTCTCCTTCGGCCTGCCGCTGATGGCCTATGCCGCCTCCATCAAGGAGGACAAAGGCCAGTTCGCCATGGTGATGAGGTTTATCGTGACACCGTTGTTCCTCTTTTCCGGAACCTTCTTCCCGCTCGACACCCTGCCCCTCGCGGTGCGGTGGATCGGCTGGATATCCCCGATCTGGCACGGCACCGAACTGGGCCGCGTCTTCAGCTACGGCTATGAGGAACCACCGCTGCTCACCATCCTGCACCTCGTCTTCCTGGTGGGCCTCGCCGTCGCGGGATGGATGCTCACCAAACGCCAGTTCGTCAGGAGGCTGGGGCAATGAGCATCCTGGCTGAAAGTCGCGACCCGGGAAGCCACAGCGTCGCCGAGGCGGCGCGGAACCGCCATTTCGGGCCGTTGTACTCGCGCAACGTCAAGGCCGTCATAGCCCGGGGCCTGATGGCCACCAAGAGCAGCAACTGGATGGTGATGCTCTCCGGCTTCTTCGAGCCGGTGCTGTACCTGATCTCCATGGGGGTGGGTCTGGGCGCCATCGTGGGGGCCGTCCAGGGGCCCGGCGGCCAGGAAATCAGCTACGCCGCCTACATTGCACCTGCGCTCCTGGCGGTGTCCGCAATGAACGGCGCCGTGTATGACTCCACGTGGAATGTCTTCTTCAAGATGAACTTCGCCAAGTTGTACCAGGGCATGCTCTACACCTCGCTGGGCCCGCTGGACGTGGCGATGGGGGAGATCTTCCTGGCTTTGTTGCGGGGCCTGCTGTACGCCACCGGGTTCACCGCCGTCATGGGCGTCATGGGCCTGATCACCACACCGTGGGCCATCCTGATGATTCCCGCGTCAGTGCTGATCGCCTTCGGTTTCGCCAGCTTCGGCATGGGAATCACCAGCTTCATGAAGACCTTCCAGCAGATGGACTGGATCAACTTCGTGATGTTGCCGATGTTCCTCTTCAGCGCTACCTTCTACCCGCTGAGCGTGTACCCGCAGTACATCCAGTGGCTGATCCAGGCCATGCCACTGTGGCACGGCGTTGAGCTGCTTCGGCAGATCAGCGTGGGGATATTCACCCCGGCAACCGCCATCCACATCGGGTACTACCTGGTGATGATCGTACTGGGTGTCATGCTGACGGCCGGGCGCCTTCGCAAGCTGTTCCTGAAGTAACGTTCGCCCGGGGTGGAAGCGTCCTTTTTCGTGCTCCGGGGTTTGAGACAATGGACCCATGCGAACTTTGGGTAACCCTCACTCTGCGTCCAACCCGGCCAAGGGCGGGTTCTCCATGCTGCGAATCAGCGGCCCGGGAATGATGGTGTTTGTTGTGGCCTTCGTTGTCGCCGTCATCTTCGCCGCCAACCAGAACGACGTCGTCGGTTGGGTTGTGGCGGTCATTGCCGGTTTCTGGCTCGCGCTGGCAGCGTTCGTCGTCTTCAGTATCCAGAAGGCGGCCAAGAAGGCGACCGCCAAGCTGAACGAGGCGCAGAACGCCTTCAACGCCGCCACTGGCCGCGCGCCGTCCTCGGGCAGTGCCGACCACGGCGGCACGCGCCTGGTCCGGTCCCGCAGTGAATCCGAAGAGGTCCGTGACATGAAGCTGGACCATTCCTTCAAGATCGTCCAGGTTCAGGTGCGCGTAGTCGAGCAGGAACGGGCCAAGGAGTCCGGCGCGGACCAGGACACCATCCGCCGCGCGCTGGAAACCATCGAAATTACGGCCACCAATGCCAGGGACATGATCAAGTCCTCCGGTGGTGCTGACGAGCCTGTCAGCGGAACCATCATCGACTAGAGTGGAGCGGGTGAGCTCGGCATTGAAGAAGGACCACCTTCGCATCGCATCAGTCAACGTCAACGGCCTCCGCGCTGCCTATCGGAACGGCATGGCGGAGTGGCTTGAGCCACGCGACGTGGACATCCTTTGCCTGCAGGAGGTCAGGGCGCCGGACAAAATCGTCCGTGAACTCCTGGGCGAGGGCTGGTTCATCCTTCATGAAGAAGCCGAAGCCAAGGGCCGCGCGGGCGTGGCCATTGCCTCCCGCACCGAGCCGCTGGCCACCCGCCCGCACATCGGAGACGACTACTTTGCCACCGCCGGCCGCTGGGTCGAGGCTGACTTCCGCGTTACGGACGCCGCCGGTGCCCCGGTCCAGCTGACGGTGGTGAGTGCCTACGTTCACTCCGGTGAGGCCGGGACCCCCAAGCAGGACGACAAATTCCGTTTCCTGGACGTCGTGGAGAACCGCCTTCCCGAGCTGGCGAAGCACAGCGACCACGCACTCGTGGTGGGTGACCTCAACGTGGGCCACACTGAGCTGGACATCAGGAACTGGAAGGGCAACGTCAAGCGGGCGGGCTTCCTTCCCGAGGAACGCGCGTACTTTGACCGCTTTTTCGGCGAAGAAATCGGATGGAGGGATGTCCACAGGGGCCTGGCGGGAAACGTCGACGGCCCCTACACCTGGTGGTCCCAGCGCGGCAAGGCCTTTGATACCGACACAGGCTGGCGCATCGACTACCACATGGCCACTCCCGCCCTGGCCGCCGCCGCCATTTCGGCGACCGTGGACCGGGCGCCGTCATGGGACACCCGCTTCTCCGACCACGCACCGCTGGTAGTGGACTACCAGCTCTAAGCCCGAAGGTTTTTCTCACAATGACTAGCTCGACTTCCACGGTGACCAAGAAACGCATTCTCTCCGGTGCCAAGCCCACAGCGGACTCGCTGCACCTGGGCAACTACATCGGCGCCGTCCGAAACTGGGTGGACATGCAGGCTGAATACGACGCCGTGTTCTTCATCCCTGACCTCCACGCCATCACCGTTGATTTCGAACCAGCAGAGCTGGCCAAGCGCACCCGCGTGGTGGCTGCGCAGTACATTGCGGCCGGCATTGACCCGGACAAGAGCATCTTCTTCGTGCAGTCCCACGTTCCGGAGCACGCCCAACTGGCCTGGGCGCTGAACTGCATCACCGGCTTCGGTGAGGCCTCACGCATGACGCAGTTCAAGGACAAGACGCAGAAGTCCGGGGCTGACTCCGCAACGCTTGGCCTGTTCGCCTACCCAACCCTGATGGCCGCGGACATCCTCCTGTACCAGACCGACCTCGTCCCGGTCGGCGAGGACCAGCGCCAGCACCTGGAACTGACCCGTAACCTGGCCCAGCGCTTCAATACCCGCTTTGGCCACACGTTCACGGTGCCCGAGGCCACGATCCTGAAGGCCACCGCCAAGATCTACGACCTCCAAAGCCCGACTGCCAAGATGTCCAAGACAGGCGGGTCGCCCCACGGTTCCATCCAGCTCCTGGAGGACCCCAAGATCGCGGCGAAGCGCATCAAGTCCGCAGTGACGGATACCGGGACCGAGATCCGGTTCGACGCCGAAGCCAAGCCGGGGGTCTCCAACCTGCTCACCATCTACTCGACGCTCACCGGGAAGTCCGTGGCCGAACTGGAGGCGGAGTACCAGGGCAAGATGTACGGCCACCTCAAAAAGGACCTCGCGGACGTCATGGTGGATTTCATCACCCCCCTCCGGGACCGGACCAACGAACTGATGGCGGATCCGGCGGAGCTGGACAGGCTCCTGGCCCAGGGCGCCGAACGTGCCCGGGAAATCGCCTCCGTGACGCTCGGCCAGGTCTATGACCGCATGGGCTTCCTGCCGTCCCTCACCCTCGCAGGAGTCCGCTAGCCCCATGTCATCAGCCAGCAAAGTCACAGCAAACGAAACCTCCCCTGCATACCGCGGAGAGGGAAAATTCGTTGGCGCCGATGATGACGCTGCCATGATGCGGGGCACAGCGCCACGTAAGCGTCAGGCCACTACCGATGAGATGAGCGTCGGCGTCATCCTGGGCTTCCCGCCGGACATAGCCGAGGAACTCCAGCGCTGGCGGGCATCGTTCGGGGACCCCATGGCCGGCGTCATTCCCGCGCACATCACGCTGGTCACCACCACTCCCACCAAGGACTGGGAGGCCACCCGAAGCCATGTCCGCGAAGTTGCACGCAGGCAGGAACCGTTTACGGTCACCATTGCGGGGACGGGCTCCTTCCGTCCCGTGTCCCCGGTGGTCTTCCTGAACGTAGAAGACGGCTTCGGTCACTGCGTGAACCTGCACGAACAGCTGCAGACCGGTCCGTTGGAACGGGAACTGCCGTTTGCCTACCATCCGCATGTGACCATTGCCCATGATGTGCCGCCGGAGAGCCTGGATGAGGCCGAAACGGTGCTCAAGGATTACCGGGCCACATTCCCTGTGGTTAGCATGGGGCTGTACGAGCATGACATCAATGGCATTTGGCAGCTACGGGAAGAACTCGACTTTGGCATCGAAACTGACCACACCCGGGGCACGTCCGGCACAGGCGGCCCAGACGGCAACTGAGCCTCCGCTTCCCACGGAGCGCGCGCGGCTGAGGCTGGAAGTGAGCCGGAAGAAGGTCGAGTGGAGCAAGGCGCGCAGGTCCGGCAGCGGCGCCGTGGCCGGCCTGTCCGCCATGTCCCAGTGGCTGCTAGCCCGGCTGAATGCTTTCCGTCCCATGCGTGCGTTCCAGCACTACAACCTGCAGCACGGTCCGCTCATGGCGGCTGGTATCGGCTTCAGGATGTTCTTCTCCATCACGGGTCTGCTGGCCACCGGCCTTTCGCTGGCCGGCCTCGCCCTCAGCGGACAGCCGGCCCTGCTGGACCAGGTGATCAGGAGCGTGGCCAAGGCTGCGCCGGGTCTGATGAAGGTCGACGGCGGCGAGGGGCTGGTGGATCCCTACGAGCTGCTGAGCCCCTCCGGCCTGGGCTGGACCGCCGTGATCGCCGCCGTGGTGACGGTCTTCACCGCCTTGGGCTGGATCAGCGGCATCCGCGACGGCGTGCGGGGCATGATGCAGCTCGGCCCGCGTGGGATGAACCCGGTCCTGCAGACACTGCGGGACGCCGGCATCTTGTTGTTGCTGGGCGTGGCACTGGTGCTCAGCGCCGCCGCCTCCTTGATTTTCGGTACCGCAGCCGGGTGGGTCACTGAGCAGCTGCGGTTGGATCCGGTGATGGCCTGGCCGCTGACGACTGCAATCAAAGTGGGCGTGCCGCTGGCGCTGGGCTGGGTGACCGCCCTGATCATGTTCCGGCTGGCGGCGGGGCTGAAACTTACCCGTCGGGCACTGCTTGAAGGAACCGTCCTGTCGGCTGCGGGAACCACTGTGCTCCAGATCTTCAGCACTGAGCTGCTTGCCAGCGCAGGACGCAACCCGATTCTCGCGCCGTTCGCGATCATCATCGGGCTGCTCATCTGGTTCAACCTGGTCAGTCAGGTCTATTTGGTGTCAGCGGCCTGGTCAGCCGTTAGGGAAGAAGACCTGAAGAATGCACCTGATCCGAAGGCAACCGGATGGGGTTCCCGTCAGGTCCAGCCCGGAAAGACGCCAGTGGAGCGGGGCCGGCCCGCGGCTACCGGCCGCCGTCGAGGTACTGGTCTGCCCACGCGGAAATGATTTTTGCGGCACGGGCCGCCTGGCCTTTGCCGGTCAGCAGGTGGTCGCTGCCTTCCAGCGAGACGAAGCTTCGGGGGTGCCGTGCCGTCTGGAAGATGGTGCTGGCGTTTTCGATTCCCACAGTGTTGTCCGTGGGGGAGTGCAGCACCATGAGGGGTTTGTGCAGCTGCTTGATGCAGTCGGTCAGGTCCGCATTCTCGAGGTCCTCGACGAAGTGCCGGCGTATCTCCACGCGCTTGCCGCCCAGGTCCACCTCCGCGCTGCCTTCGCTGAGGATGCGGTCCAGGGCAGCGTCAAACACGTGGGCCACGTGCTTGGGGGAGAACGGGGCTCCCACGGTGGCCACGGCGTCAAGTTCGGGAATTTCCTTTGCTGCCGCCAGGACGGCGGCTCCGCCGAATGAATGCCCCACCAGCAGCGAGACCGGCTTACCCTCGGCCCGCATGAACTCCGCGGCCTTGACGGTGTCCGCCACCTTGTGGCTGAAGGAGCCCTCGGACCAGTACCCGCCGGAATCGCCCAGTCCCAGGTTGTCGAAGCGGAGCATCCCCACTCCGTTGTCCGCCAGTGCCTTGCACATCCGGGACGCCGACGGGCTGTCCTTGCCCAGGGTGAACCCGTGCGAGAACACACCCCAGCCCTTCACCGGCCCTTCCGGTACGTCGATGATGCCGGAAAGCAATTCGCCGGTGGATCCTTCGAAGCTGACTTTTTCGGAGCGGGACATGGGGACCCTTTCGTAGGGAGGCGGTAACGTGCCGTGAAACAACGACGGCGCCCCCACCTGAAAGGTGAGAGGCGCCGTCGTCGTGGTTCTCTTGGTTCTGACTCTTTAGGTTCTGGCGGACCAGTCGCTAGATCTTGCGGGAGAGGATTGCCTGCTTGACCTCTGCGATGGCCTGCGTGACCTGGATGCCGCGGGGGCATGCTTCGGTGCAGTTGAAGGTGGTGCGGCAGCGCCACACGCCTTCCTTGTCGTTGAGGATTTCCAGGCGCATGTCGCCGGCGTCATCACGGGAATCGAAGATGAAGCGGTGGGCGTTGACGATCGCTGCCGGGCCAAAGTACTGGCCGTCGGTCCAGAAGACCGGGCAGGACGACGTGCACGCGGCGCACAGGATGCACTTGGTGGTGTCGTCGAAGCGCTCACGGTCCTCCGCGGACTGCAGGCGTTCCTTGGTGGGCTCGTGGCCCTTGTTGATAAGGAACGGCATGACTTCGCGGAAGGACTGGAAGAACGGCTCCATGTCCACGATCAGGTCCTTCTCCACCGGCAGGCCCTTGATGGGTTCCACGGTGATGGGCTTGGTCGTGTCCAGGTCCTTCAGCAGGGTCTTGCACGCGAGGCGGTTGCGGCCGTTGATGCGCATGGCATCGGAACCGCAGACGCCGTGGGCGCAGGAACGGCGGAAGGAGACGCTGCCGTCGATTTCCCACTTGACCTTGTGCAGGGCATCCAGCACGCGGTCGGTGCCATACATGGTGACCTTGAAATCGTCCCAGGTGGCTTCCTCGGAAACCTCGGGGTTGTAACGGCGCACGCGCAGGGTCACGTCGAACGTCGGGATCTCTCCGCCGCCTCCGATGTGCGCGGGCAGTTCGATCTTTGAGGCTGGCTCAGCAAGTTCGGCGGACATCTTAGTACTTCCTCACCATCGGCTCGTAGCGGGTAAAGACAACCGGTTTGGTGGCCAGGCGGATGCCGGCAATTGCCTCTGCAGAGCCGTCCGCCGGGGCGTGGTCGTCCTTGTACGCCATGGAGTGCTTCATGAATTTTTCGTCGTCACGTTCCGGGAAGTCCTCGCGGAAGTGTCCGCCGCGGGACTCCTCCCGGTGCAGGGCTGCCACCGTCATGACCTTGGCCAGTTCCAGCAGGAAGCCCAGTTCAACGGCCTCAAGCAGGTCAAGGTTGAAGCGCTTGCCCTTGTCCTGAACGCTGATGTTCTTGTACCGGGCCTCGAAGGACTCGATGTCCTTCAGGACCTGGTTCAAGGTGTCGGCCGTGCGGAACACCTGCATGTTGGCATCCATGGTGTCCTGGAGTTCCTTGCGGATCACGGCCACCTTCTCGTCGCCGGTGCCGTTGCGGGCAATGTCCAGCAGCTCGATGGTGTACGCCTCCGGGTCCGCCGGGAGATCCACGAAGTCGGCCGTCTTGGCGTACTCCGCGGCGGCAATGCCGGCGCGCTTGCCGAACACGTTGATGTCCAGCAGCGAGTTGGTGCCCAGGCGGTTGGAGCCGTGGACCGAAACGCAGGCCACTTCGCCGGCCGCGTAAAGGCCCGGCACCACGGTGTCGTTATCCTGCAGGACTTCGGTGGTGATGTTGGTGGGGATGCCGCCCATTGCGTAGTGCGCCGTCGGGAACACCGGAACCGGCTCCGTGTACGGCTCCACACCCAGGTAGGTGCGCGCAAATTCGGTGATATCCGGCAGTTTGGCGTCGATGTGCGCGGGTTCGAGGTGCGTCAGGTCAAGGAGCACGTAGTCCTTGTTCGGTCCACAGCCGCGGCCCTCGCGGACCTCGTTGGCC
This sequence comes from Arthrobacter sp. NPDC058288, assembly GCF_042880995.1. Lineage (NCBI taxonomy): Bacteria > Bacillati > Actinomycetota > Actinomycetes > Micrococcales > Micrococcaceae > Arthrobacter > Arthrobacter sp. NPDC058288. The sequence continues at coordinate 240,528 of NZ_JBHVYH010000005.1, read as the reverse complement.
ATGGAACGCGCCACGATGTCACGGGGTGCCAGGTCCTTGATGGTGGGGGCGTAGCGCTCCATGAAGCGCTCACCCTCGGAGTTGCGCAGGATGGCCCCTTCGCCACGCGCGGCTTCCGACAGGAGGATGCCCAGGCCGGCAAGACCGGTCGGGTGGAACTGGAAGAATTCCATGTCCTCCAGGGGAATGCCGCGGCGGAACGCGATGCCCATGCCGTCGCCGGTCAGGGTGTGCGCGTTGGACGTGGTCTTGAAGACCTTGCCGGCGCCGCCGGAGGCGAACACGACCGACTTGGCCTGGAATACGTGCAGTTCGCCCGACGCCAGGTCGTAGGACACGACGCCGGCAACGCGCTTCTGCTTGTACGGCGTGCCGTCCTCGCGGACTGCGTCTTCCTCCACCGTCAGGAGGTCCAGGACGTAGTACTCGTTGTAGAACTCAACGTTGTGCTTGACACAGTTCTGGTACAGCGTCTGCAGGATCATGTGGCCGGTGCGGTCTGCTGCGTAGCAGGCACGGCGGACGGGGGCCTTGCCGTGGTCACGGGTGTGGCCGCCGAAGCGGCGCTGGTCAATCCGGCCTTCCGGCGTGCGGTTGAACGGCAGACCCATCTTTTCCAGATCCAGCACGGCGTCGATGGCTTCCTTCGCCATGACCTCGGCCGCGTCCTGGTCCACCAGGTAGTCGCCGCCCTTAATGGTGTCGAACGTGTGCCACTCCCAGTTGTCTTCCTCGACATTGGCCAGTGCTGCACACATGCCACCCTGCGCCGCACCGGTGTGCGAGCGGGTGGGGTAGAGCTTGGTCAGTACTGCTGTGCGCGCGCGCTGACCGGATTCGATCGCGGCGCGCATGCCAGCGCCACCGGCACCGACGATGACGACGTCGTACTTATGGACCTGCATACCAGACGCTCTTTCTCTCAAAATTCGCTATAAAACCACGGGCGGGCGGAGCCTGCACCGTAAATCCGTCGGCCCGCTCAGTGCGGGCACGGCTGATCCCCCCTGGGAGGAAAATGCCGCTAGGCTGCGGGGCAGAAGCCGCCCGGCAGCGGTACGCCGTTGACATCCAGCGGGCACGGGTTGAAGGTGAAGATCACCAGGGTACCCAGGATGATGATGACGGCCGTTGCGGCGTAAAGGACGATCTTCAGCCAGAAGCGCGTGGAGTCCTTCTCGGCGTAATCGTTGATGATGGTGCGGACACCGTTGGTGCCGTGCAGCATGGCAAGCCAGAGCATGGCCAGGTCCCAGAACTGCCAGAACGGATCGGCCCACTTGCCGGCCACGAAACCGAAGTCAATGGCATGGATGCCCTCTCCCACCATGAGGTTGACGAAGAGGTGCCCGAAGATCAGGACTACCAGGACAACGCCCGAAAGCCGCATGAACAGCCAGGCAGCCATTTCGAAGTTGCCCTTCGACGCGCCGCTGCGGCGGTACTTGGGGGCAATCAGTCCTGCGCCCGGCTTCCCGCCGTCTTTTCCGCTGCGGGGACTCTGAATGGTTGCAGTCATGGCTTAGTGACCTCCAAAGGCGAGGGAAAGGTGGCGGATGGAGAAGCCCACCATGACGATGACCCAGAGAATCAGGACCGTCCACAGCATTTGGCGCTGGTACTTCGCGCCCTTCTTCCAGAAGTCGACGGCGATGATCCGCAGGCCGTTGAAGGCGTGGAACACGATCGCTGCGACAAGGCCCGTTTCACCCAGGGCCATCAGGGGGTTCTTGTAGGCGCCGATCACGGCGGTGTATGCCTCGGGGGACACGCGCACCAATGAGGTGTCCAGCACATGGACCAACAAGAAGAAGAAAATCACTACACCGGTAATGCGGTGTCCAACCCAGGACCACATGCCTTCACGGCCGCGGTACAAGGTGCCAGCTGGTTTTGTCGGCACTGAATAAACCTCCCTGCAACACAGCGGCGCTGGCATGGGATCCACGCGGGGGGAACGCCTGCTGCGAGAGCACTCGTAAGCTCAAGCCTAAATCTAGGCTTCGCTCACAGCTTATTCAATTCAGGAACTCGTTGGTGACGCCTCCCCGCGCGGTTTTCGCGCATTTTTGAGACGAACGCCACATTGTGGCTGTCCCGGCGGCGTCGCCGAAAGTGCATCTGCCGGTCTCGGGGCGGTGGTCGGCTAAAGTAGGCCGTGATGAGTACAGACATAGTGACAAGCCGGAATTCACCGCTGGACCGTTTTATCGCGGTAATTCCTGCAGGCGGAGTGGGGACCCGCCTCTGGCCCCTGTCACGTGCAGCAGCCCCTAAATTTCTTCACGATCTCACCGGTTCCGGCAGCACGCTGCTGCGGGCGACCTATGACCGGCTGGAGCCGCTTGCCGGAAAAGGCGTGCTGGTTGTTACCGGCGTTGCCCACCGGAACGCCGTCTGCAGCCAGCTCCCGGAGATCCAGGAATCCGACCTGATCCTGGAAAGCGAGCCCAAGGACTCCGGCGCGGCCATCGGCCTCGCTGCCGCCATCCTGTACCAGCGGGATCCGGACACCATCATGGGCTCCTTCGCCGCGGACCAGGTGATCAGCCCCGACGATCTCTTCCAGGATGCCGTGCGCGAGGCCATCCACACGGCTGCGGCCGGAAAGATCGTCACCATAGGCATCAAGCCCACGCACCCGTCCACCGGATTCGGCTACATCCGTGCCGGCCAGAAGCTGTCTATTCCGAACGCCCCGAGCGCGCAGGCCGTGGTTGAGTTCGTGGAAAAGCCCAGCGAGGACGTTGCCCAGCAGTACGTGGACAGCGGAGAGTACGTCTGGAATGCAGGCATGTTCGTTGCTCCGGTGTCACTGATGCTGAAGCACCTCGAGGCAAACCAGCCTGAGCTCTTCAAGGGGCTCACGGAAATTGCGCAGGCCTGGGACACCCCGGAACGTGACGAGGTCACTACCCGCATCTGGCCCACGCTGCCGAAGATCGCCATCGACTACGCGGTGGCGGAGCCTGCCGCCGCTGCCGGGGATGTCGCCGTCGTGCCGGGAACTTTCCGTTGGGACGACGTCGGCGACTTTGCTTCCGTGGGCCGGCTCAACAGCGCCAAGGAAGTGGACGACGTGACAGTCCTCGGCGAAGGCGCCCGCGTCTTCACCGAAAACGCAAGCGGCGTGGTTGTCACGGACACCAAGCGCGTCATTGCGCTGATCGGCATCAAGGACGTGGTCATCGTAGACACGCCGGATGCCTTGCTGGTCACCACCATGGCCCACTCCCAGCGCGTCAAAGCAGCCGTGGATGCGCTCAAGGCCAGCGGTGACACCGACGTCCTCTAAACCGGACACGGCAAACCCTGCTCAGCCCGGCCTTCCCCGCACGCGTCGGGAATGCCGGGCTGAGCCGTTCCAGACGCCGGGAGCCGGCTCCCGGATACGTAACCTCCGACGCTGATGCGGGTATTCGTGGCGGCGTCGCTAGAGTTGTTTCGTGCGCAATTACACTACTGAAGCCGAGCCCACCGCCCTTGTGGGGCCGTGGCTGGAGCCGCTGCTGCCGGAACTGATCGATTTCCGCCGTGACCTTCATGCGCATCCCGAACTGTCCTTCAAGGAGTTCCGGACCACGAACAAGCTGGCCGAACGGCTCGAAGCCGCCGGACTCAAACCGCGCCGGCTTGAAGGCACAGGCCTTACGGTCGACGTCGGTGAGGGTCCCATTGCCACCGCCCTCCGCGGCGACATCGACGCGCTCCCCATCATTGAGGAAACGGGGCTGCCGTTCGCGTCCAAGAACCACGGTGTCACCCATGCCTGCGGCCACGATGTCCACACCACCACCATGTTGGGGATCGCCCTCGTGCTGCACCGCATGCACCAGGAATCCCCCCTGGGCGGCACCGTACGGATCATCTTCCAGCCTGCCGAGGAAACCATGCCCGGCGGAGCACACTCCTGCATCGAGCAAGGCGTGCTCGAAGGCGTACCGCGCATCCTCGCCCTGCACTGCGACCCGCGCATCGAGGTGGGCAAGATCGGCACCCGGATCGGTGCCATCACGTCGGCTTCGGACACCATCAGGATTGAGCTTTCCGGCCGCGGCGGCCACACGTCCCGGCCGCATCTCACCGAGGACCTCGTTTTCGCCCTGGCGCAGATCGCGGTCAACGTGCCGGCAGTCCTGTCCCGCCGCGTGGATGTTCGAAGCGGCGTCTCCGTGGTGTGGGGGCACATCTCGGCCGGCTCGGCACCCAATGCCATTCCGGGCACGGGCTACATGGCAGGCACCATGCGCTGCCTGGACCGCGACGCCTGGCACAGCGCCGGCGAACTCCTGGATGAAGTGGTCCACCAGGTGGCCGCGCCCTACAACGTGGACGTCCGGCTGGAGCACACCCGGGGAGTCCCTCCTGTGGTCAACTCCGAGCATGAGACTGCCCTGATCGAGGCAGCTGCACGCGCTGAGATCGCCGAAAGTGCCGTGGTCCTCACGCCCCAGTCCATGGGCGGGGAAGATTTCGCCTGGTTCCTGGCCGAACTGCCGGGCGCTATGATGCGGCTTGGCACCAAGACTCCCGGCGGCGAGGAATATGACCTTCACCGGGGCGATTACATCCTGGACGAGCGTGCCCTGGGGTACGGCATCCAGGTCCTGACCGCGGCAGCGCTCCGCACCATCCGCGACCTCTAGCCCCGCCACGCCCCGCTACGAGCCAGCGCGAACGGACACTTAAGCCCCGCACCAGCGGCGCGAACGGACAGTTAATGCCCCAAACCGGGGCCTTAACTGTCCGTTCGCGCTTAGCCGGCAGATAAGTTGTGCACAATTTAATTGTGCGATATCGTTTTTCTTATGACCGACGCTCCCAGACTCAACCGCCAGGTGTGCTTTGCGCTCTACTCCGCGTCGAAGGCGGCCACGGCCGTGTACCGGCCCATGCTGGATGAGCTGGGCCTGACCTATCCCCAGTACCTCGTCATGCTGGTGCTCTGGGAGGACCAGCCCCGCAGCGTCCGCGAGTTGGGGGAGGAGCTGGGCCTGGACTCGGGCACACTCTCCCCGTTGCTGAAGAGGCTCGAATCGCTGGGCCTCGTGGAGCGTCGTCGTTCGGCCGAGGATGAGCGGCGGGTGGAAGTCTTCCTCACGGACTCCGGCACGGCGCTCAGCGCCAAGGCCGGCGCCATTCCCCAGCAGCTCGCCAATGCCGCGGGCCTGTCCGCGGCAGAGCTCGACCAGCTCCGGGAAACCCTGGGCAGGCTGACTGCCGCCCTCCATTCCTCCCGCTAGCCGGATTTCGATCGAGCAGAATTTCCATCCAACAGAACGGAACCACGTGAAGACCCTCTATACAGCTGAAGCACTCGCCTCGGGCGAAGGGCGGGACGGGAACGCCCGCACCAAGGACGGCCGGCTTGACGTCAGCCTGGCCAGCCCGGTGGAACTGGGCGGCAACGGCCAGGGCACCAATCCGGAACAGCTGTTCGCTGCCGGTTACGCCGCATGCTTCCACTCAGCCCTGCGCCTGGTGGGCCGTAAGGAAAAGGTCGATCTCACGGACTCTGCCGTGGCAGCCAAGATCCACTTCGGCGCGCTGGAGGACGGCGTGGGCTATGGCCTGGCCGCCGAACTCGAAATCGCACTGCCCGCCGTGGTCCTTGCAACGGCGGAAGCGCTGGTGGCCAAAGCGCACCAGATCTGCCCCTATTCCAATGCCACCCGCGGCAACATCAACGTAGACATCAAGATCCTGGAGGTGGCCGCATGAGCGCCAACACCACAACCCTTCCCCGTACAACCCGCGAGATCCAGCTGGCTTCCCGTCCGCACGGCCGGCCCGTCCCGGAGAACTTCCGCTTGGCCGAGTCGGAGCTCCCGGAACTGCAGGACGGCCAGGTGCTGGTCCGCAACCAGTTCATCTCGGTCGATCCCTACATGCGCGGCCGCATGAACGACGTCAAGTCGTACTCAGCGCCGTTTGCGCTGGATGCAGCGCTCGACGGCGGCGCCGTCGGTGAGGTGATCGCGTCCCGGTCGGAGGAACGCAAGGTGGGGGACGTCGTCGTGCATTCCCTCGGCTGGCGCGAATACGCGGTGCTTGATGCCGCCGCCACATCCCTGGCGCGCACCGACCTGGCACCCGCGTCAGCGTTCCTCGGTGCCCTGGGCATGACGGGCCTGACGGCTTATGCGGGCCTCCTGAAGGTGGCTGAATTCAAGCCCGGAGAAGTGGTCTTCGTCTCCGGGGCAGCAGGTGCCGTAGGTTCGCTCGTGGGGCAGATTGCCAAAGCGATGGGTGCGTCCCGGGTCATTGGCAGTGCGGGGTCGCCGGAAAAGGTGGCGCGACTGCTGGAGCTTGGCTTCGACGCCGCGTTCAACTACAACGACGATCCGGTGGCCGGGCAACTCGCAGCGGCCGCAGGCGAGCGCGGGATCGACGTGTACTTTGACAACGTCGGCGGTGAACACCTTGAAGCGGCCCTGTCTGCGCTCACGGTGGGCGGCCGCGTCGCCATGTGCGGTGCCATTGCGCAGTACAACTCGACCGAACCGACTCCCGCTCCCCGTAACCTCATGCAGGCCATCGGGAAGCAGCTGACCCTCAAGGGATTCCTGGTCGGCGGTTACTGGCAGCACATGGATGAGTTCGTCCGGACCGTTTCCGCCTGGGTGGCCGACGGCACCGTCCGCTACGACGAAACGGTTGTGGACGGTCTGGAAAACGCCCCGCAGGCCTTCATGGACCTCCTCGATGGCGCCAACACCGGGAAGATGCTGGTCCGAATCTAGGAAAATGGACGTGACTTGCGGTGGCCGCTACCGGTAGGTAACAAGTTCTCAACAATCTCCGGGCAAGGGTGGCGGCGTGGTGCCGGGACGTGTTCCAGGCCACTACAGTAGCTGTCATCAGTGCGCCTCGGCGCAGTGCTGCGAAACCATCAGTGAAAACAGAATTTCAGTGTGGAGCATTCGAAACGGACACTCATTGAACTCCCGTCGTAGCGCCTATCTCTTTGTTCCTGGAGGAAAATTGAAGAACTCACTGCGTGCAACCCTCAAGCGCGGTTCAATGACCGGCGTTGCCACCGTCGGGGCGGCCGCTCTCCTGCTGACCGGCTGCGGGGCTGCCCCGGAAGCCGGCAGCACCGCCAGCGCCACGGCCAGCGACTACACGGGCTGCATCGTCTCCGACTCGGGTGGATTCGACGACCAGTCGTTCAACCAGTCCTCCTACGAAGGCCTGAAGAAGACGGAGAAGGACCTCGGGATCAAGGTCAACCAGGTCGAGTCCAAGACCAACAACGACTTTGAGCCGAACCTGCGCGCCATGGTCACCGCGGGCTGCAACCTGACCGTCACCGTGGGCTTCCTGCTCGGCGATGCCACCAAGGCCCAGGCCACCGCCAACCCGGACAAGCACTTCGCGATCATTGACTTCGGCTACGACACCCCCATCAGCAACGTCAAGCCGATCATCTACGACACTGCCCAGGCTGCCTTCATGGCCGGATACCTGGCGGCAGGCTCCACCAAAACCGGAACGGTGGCAACCTTCGGCGGCATCAAGATCCCCACGGTCACCATCTTCATGGACGGCTACGCAGACGGTGTGAAGTACTACAACGAGCAGAAGGGCAAGGACGTCAAGATCCTTGGCTGGGACAAGGCGAAGCAGGACGGCAGCTTCACGGGCGACTTCGAAAAGCAGGACAAGGGCAAGCAGCTGACCCAGAACTTCCTGGACCAGGGCGCAGACATCGTGATGCCCGTTGCCGGCCCCGTCGGCAAGGGAGCAGGCGCAGCGCTCAAGGAAGCCAAGGCGGCAGGCAAGGACGTCAAGCTCATCTGGGTTGACTCCGACGGCTTCCTCACCGCTCCCGACTACAAGGACATCATGCTCTCCTCCGTCATGAAGCAGATGGGCGAAGCAGTGGAGACCGTCGTGAAGGAAGACAAGGACGGCAAGTTCACCAACACGCCGTACGTCGGTACCCTCGCGAACGACGGCGTGCAGCTGGCTCCGTTCCACGATCTGGAGTCCCAGGTTCCCGCGGAACTGAAGACCGAACTGGAAAAGATCAAGAAGGACATCGTTGACGGCAAGCTGAAGGTCGAGTCGGCAGCGAGCCCGAAGGCCTAGTTCCCTCCGCAAAGCGCCACCACCCGGTTGGTCACTGACTTCCGGGCGGTGGCGCTTTTCGTTGGCGCCAGCTTTTCCGGGCTGCGGCGCCCGCTCCGCCAACGGCTGCAGGCACTAGGCTGGTGCTGCAGCCACATATCCCGTCCGGGCACATCTTCCGGACGCTTCGAGATTGGTCAGAGTTTTGAAACTTGAACTCAGAGGGATCACCAAACGCTTCGGCTCCCTTGTTGCCAACGATCACATCGATGTGGTTGTTGAACCCGGGCAAATTCATTGTTTGCTTGGTGAAAACGGCGCTGGCAAGTCCACGCTGATGAATGTCCTGTACGGCCTGTACGAGCCAAGTGAGGGCGAAATCCTGGTGGACGGCAAAGCCGTCACCTTCCGTGGCCCGGGCGACGCGATGGCTGCGGGCATCGGCATGGTGCACCAGCACTTCATGCTTGTTCCGGTCTTCACTGTTGCGGAGAACGTGGCGCTCGGGGCAGAAACCACCAAAGCTGGAGGTTTCCTTAACCTCGATGACACCCGGCGGAAGATCAAGGAGATCTCCGATAGATACGGCTTCGACGTCGACCCCGACGCCCTGATCGAGGAGCTCCCCGTCGGTGTCCAGCAGCGGGTGGAAATCATCAAGGCCCTGGTCCGCGATGCGAAGGTGCTCATCCTTGACGAGCCCACCGCCGTGCTGACACCCCAGGACACCGACGAACTCCTGGACATCATGCGCCAGCTGAAAAGCCACGGCACCTCCATCGTCTTCATCTCGCACAAACTCCGGGAAGTGAAGGCCGTCTCGGACACCATCACTGTCATCCGGCGCGGCAAGGTGGTGGGCACGGCGGACCCGGGTGCTTCGACCACTGAGCTTGCGTCCATGATGGTGGGCCGCGCAGTCAACCTGACCCTGGACAAGGCCCCGGCCAAGCCGCAGGAAACCACGTTCCAGGTCAAGGACCTCACGGTGATCGCCCCGACCGGCCAGCACGTGGTGGACGGCATCAGCTTCGACATTGCCCGCGGCGAAATCCTGGCCATCGCAGGTGTGCAGGGCAACGGCCAGACCGAACTGACGGAAGCCATCCTTGGCCTGCAGGACCGCGTCCACGGATCAATCCTGCTGGACGGCGAGGAGCTCCTGGGCCGCAGTGTCAAGGAAGTGCTCCGGGCCGGCGTCGGCTTCGTCCCGGAAGACCGGACCGTTGACGGGCTGATCGGCACGTTCTCCATCGCGGAGAACCTGGTGCTGGACCGCTACGACCAGCCGCCATTCGCCAAGGGCATCAGCATGAGTCCTGCCCGGATCCTGGAGAACGCCAAGTCCAGGATCGACGAGTTCGATGTCCGGACACCGTCAGGGTCATTGGCCGCAGGTACCCTCTCCGGCGGAAACCAGCAGAAAGTCGTCATGGCCCGGGAACTGTCCCGGCCGCTGCGCCTGTTCATCGCCTCCCAGCCCACCCGCGGCGTGGATGTCGGTTCCATCGAATTCCTGCACAAACGCATCGTGGCCGAACGGGACCAGGGAACGCCGGTGATGATTGTGTCCACTGAACTGGACGAAGTGATTGAGCTGGCGGACCGGATCGCCGTTCTCTATAAGGGCAAACTGGTGGGCATCGTCCCGGCCGGCACCGGACGCGACGTCCTCGGCCTGATGATGGCGGGTCTTTCCCCGGAAAGCGCCCACGCGGATGCAGCCCACGGCGGAGCTGGTACCAGCAGCGGCGCCGGCGCCGCCAGCGGGCACATGCCCGTCCAGACTTCCACCTCCGGCGCCGAAGGAGGCGACCAGTGACTGAACAGGACAAGCCCAAACACGTGGCTGAAGTGAACGCGGCGGACAGCCGCGACGGCCAGGCCCCCGACCCCCAGCCTCACGAACGCCAGGCGCCTGCCGAAGAGGCCGCAGCCGCCGCCGCACTGGATACCGCCGGCGGCGCAATGCAGCCCTCGGCCGTTCCCGTCTCGGCCCAAAGCGGCACCGTTCCCGGCGGCGCGGAAACGCTGGTCCGGCGGATCTTCACCGGCAGCGGGATGGTGTCGGTGCTGGCGGTCCTGCTGGCCCTGATCCTCGGCGGACTGCTGATTGCCAGCACGGACAAGCAGGTGGGCGCCACCGCAAGCTACCTCTTCGCCAGGCCCTCGGACTTCCTCTCGGCTGTCTGGAACGCCGCGACACGTTCGTACATTGCCCTGTTCCAGGGATCGGTCTTCAACCCGAAAGGCTCCAGCGTCGCGGTGCAGTTTGCTCCGCTGATGGAAACCCTCACCATCGCCACCCCGCTGATCACGGCAGGCCTGGGCGTCGCACTGGCATTCCGTGCCGGCCTGTTCAACATTGGTGCCCAGGGCCAGATCATCATGGCCGGCATCCTCGCCGCCTGGGTCGGCTTCGCGCTGCACCTGCCGCTGGGCCTGCACCTGCTGCTGGTCCTCGTTGCCGGCATCGTGGGCGGCGCCATCTGGGGCGGACTGGTGGGCCTGCTGAAGGCCCGCACCGGGGCCCACGAAGTGATCCTGACCATCATGTTCAACTACATCGCCCTGTACTTCCTGCGCTACCTGCTGAACACGCCGGCGTTCCAGCGGCCGGGGGAGTCCAACCCCATCTCGCCGATCCTGGATCCCACCGCTGTGTACCCGCAGATTTTCGGGACCCAGTACCGGCTACACCTGGGCTTTGTCCTGGCCATCGCCGCCACCGTTCTCGTCTGGTGGCTGCTTAACCGCTCCACCGTCGGCTTTGAATTCCGTGCGGTCGGCGCCAACCCCAAGGCGGCCCTGACCGCCGGCATTAACGTGCCCCGGGCCACGGTCCTGGTCATGGCGATCGCCGGTGCCCTGGCCGGGATGTCCGGCGTGGCACAGGTGGCGGGAACCGAAAAGGTCCTGACCGACGGCGTCGCAGCCACCTACGGTTTCGACGCCATCACCGTTGCCCTGCTGGGACGTTCGACGCCGTGGGGCACCTTCGCTGCCGGCCTGCTGTTCGGCGCCTTCCGCGCCGGTGCAGTGCAGATGCAGATCCAGACCGGAACCCCGATCGACATTGTGCTCGTGGTCCAGTCGCTGATCGTTCTGTTCATCGCGGCACCGCCCCTGGTACGTGCCGTCTTTGGGCTCAATCCCCGCAAGAAGAAGGCCGCCACGGTCGGTAAGTCCCAGAAGGCAGCCACCACCGGAGGTGCAGCATGAGCACAACAGCAACATCGCCCGTTCCGGGAAAGCCGCAGCCGGGAACGCAGCGGCCGGGAACGCCGCGGCCGGCCGAGGATAATGCCCCCGCGGTATCCGCAAAGCCCGTGACGTGGAAGGTGCCGGTCCTGCTGGCTGTCCTCGGCGTCGTCGCGTTCATCTTCTTCGGCATCATGGGACCCAACCAGACGGCCAAGTTCGGAATTTCCTCAAGCGGGGACTTCTTCCAGCTTCCGGCCATCGAAGTTCCGGCTTTCCTTGGCGGAATCGTCCTGTCGGTGCTGATGCTGGGCCTCGCCGCCTACGCGGTGTACCTCAAGACGCGGAACGAAGCCTCTCCCCGCTGGCTGCCCATCGTCTTCATCGTCCTCTTCGTGGCAGCGTTCCTGATCTGGGTAGTCGGCGGCGCCCGCACGCCGAGCATCTCGCTCGCCGGGCTCATCGCCGGTTCCGTGACTCTCGCGGTCCCGCTCGTGTTCGGATCGCTTTCCGGTGTGCTCTGCGAACGCGCGGGCGTTGTCAACATTGCGATTGAGGGCCAGCTGCTGGGCGGCGCGTTTACGGCCGCCATGGTGGCCACCCTGACCAAGAGCCCCTTCATCGGGCTGCTGGCAGCGGCAGTCGCCGGTGCCGTCGTCTCCATGGTGCTGGCGGTCTTCAGCATCAAATACCTGGTCAACCAGATCATCGTGGGCGTGGTACTCAACGTCCTCGTCTCGGGCCTGACCGGCTTCCTGTTCAGCACCGTCATGCAGGCCGACAAGGCCCGGTTCAACTCACCGGGACGGCTGCCCATCATCGACATCCCCGTGTTGTCCAGCATTCCGGTGATCGGCCCCATCCTCTTCAAGCAGTCCGTAGTGGGTTACCTGATGTACATCGCAGTCGCCGTGGTGTGGGTCGGCCTCTTCAAGACAAAATGGGGCCTGCGCGTCCGGGCCGTCGGGGAACACCCGCAGGCCGCGGACACGATGGGCATCAAGGTTAACGCCACGCGCTTCTGGAACGTCACCCTCGGCGGAGCGGTTGCAGGCATCGGTGGTTCCTTCTTCACCCTGGTGGCCATCGACAGTTTCACCAAGGAGATCTCGGGCGGACGCGGCTTCATTGCCCTGGCCGCGCTGATCTTCGGCCGGTGGAACCCGATCGGGGCCTTCTTTGCGGCGCTGCTGTTCGGCTTCGCGGACAACCTGCAGAGCATCGTGACCATCATCGGCACCCCGGTTCCCAGCCAGTTCATGGCCATGCTGCCCTACCTGGTGACGGTGCTCGCCGTCGCCGGGCTGGTGGGCCGCTCCAGGCCGCCGGCGGCTGACGGCATACCGTACGTCAAGGGGTGAGGGCAGTGGACGGCGATACGTCGCGCCCGGGCACCGGCCCGAAAGGCACCGATATCGACTGGACGGCTCTGGAAGCTGCGGCCGTTTCAGCCATGAAGAACGCTTACGCGCCATATTCGATGTTCGCGGTGGGGGCAGCGGCCCTCACCGCGGACGGCCGGATTGTGAGCGGCTGCAACGTCGAAAACGCCAGTTACGGACTGACACTGTGCGCGGAATGCACGCTCGTGGGCAACCTGCACATGACCGGAGGCGGCCTGCTTCGCGCCTTCTATTGCGTGGACGCCGGAGGCAACATCCTGATGCCGTGCGGGCGCTGCCGGCAGCTGCTGTACGAATTCCGGGCATCCGACATGGAACTCATGACCGCGCAGGGAATTAAGACAATGGACCAGGTGCTACCCGATGCCTTCGGTCCCCAACACCTGGAGGAACCCCGGTGACACCAAACCCCAGCAACACTGAAGCGTTCGACGCCGTCGACATCATTCGCATCAAGCGGGACAGGGGAGTCCTGAGCCCGGCCCAGATCGACTGGACCATCGACGCCTACACCCGCGGTGCGATCGCCGACGAGCAGATGGCCGCCCTGAACATGGCCATCCTCCTCAACGGCATGGACCGTGCGGAAATCTCACGCTGGACTGCCGCGATGATCGCATCCGGCGAACGGATGGACTTCTCCGGGCTGAGGCGTGCCGACGGCAGCGTGAAGCCGACGTCGGACAAACACTCCACTGGGGGAGTGGGGGACAAGATCACGCTCCCGCTCGCACCGTTGGTTGCTGTTTTCGGTGTGGCTGTTCCGCAGCTCTCCGGCCGCGGCCTGGGCCACACCGGCGGCACCCTGGACAAGCTGGAATCGATCCCGGGCTGGCGCGCAGCGCTGAGCAACGACGAAATGATGGCCCAACTCCAGGACGTCGGGGCAGTGATCTGCGCCGCGGGCGCCGGACTGGCCCCTGCGGACAAGAAGCTGTACGCCCTGCGCGACGTCACGGGAACGGTGGAGGCCATCCCGCTTATTGCCTCGTCCATCATGAGCAAGAAAATTGCCGAGGGCACCGGCTCCCTGGTCCTCGACGTCAAGGTGGGAAGCGGCGCATTCATGAAGGACGAGGCCCGCGCCAGGGAACTGGCCGAGACCATGGTGGCCCTGGGCAAGGACGCGGGGGTCAACACGGTGGCCCTTCTGACCAACATGAACACGCCCCTGGGCCTGACCGCGGGAAACGCGATCGAGGTGGAGGAGTCCGTGGAGGTACTGGCCGGGGGCGGTCCGGAAGACGTCGTGGAGCTGACGGTCCGGCTGGCGGAAGAGATGCTGGCTTGTGCCGGCGTGCATGATGCCGACCCGCGCGCTGCGCTGAAGGACGGCCGGGCCATGGACGTGTGGAACCGCATGATCGAGGCGCAGGGCGGGGATCCCCGGGCCAAGCTGCCCGTTGCCAGGGAGTCCGAGGTTGTCTATGCGCCGGCTGACGGTGTCCTCGTGGAGCTGGATGCCCTGGCCGTGGGCGTGGCCGCCTGGCGGCTGGGTGCCGGCCGGGCGCGCAAGGAGGATCAGGTTCAGGCGGGTGCCGGCGTCCGGCTGCACGCCAAGCCTGGTGCGATGGTCCGGGCCGGCGAGCCGCTGATGACACTGCTGACGGACACCCCGGAGAAGTTCGGCCGCGCCAAGGAAGCCCTCGAAGGTGCCGTGGTGATTGCGCCGGAAGGCTCCCGGCCTGCCCAGAAACTCATCATCGACCGCATCGCCTGACCCCGTGATTCTCCCCGGCCGGGTTCCTGTAGCGGTGGCGCCACTGGCCGCTCGCGAACCGGCCGGGGAGAAAACGGGTGGTCCCGGCCGTTAGGAAACTGTGCAGGCTATCAACGACTTCATTCTCGCGGCGGCGGGGCAGCCCTGGGTGCTCTTCCTGGTGCTGGCCTGCTGCGTGATCGACGGGTTCTTCCCGCCGATCCCCAGCGAGTCGGTGGTTGTTGGCCTGGCGGCCGTCGCAGCGACCGCTGATGTCCCCAATCCCTGGCTGCTGATGCTCGTGGCCGCACTGGGCGCATTTGGTGGCGACAACATCGCCTACTTGATCGGACGGAAGGTGGGTACCCGCCGGTGGCGGTGGATGCGCGGACCGCGAATGCAAGCCGCCTTTCACTGGGCCGGAAAAGAGCTCCGGAAGAGGCCGGCGTCGCTGGTCCTCGTGGCCCGGTTTGTTCCAATTGGCCGGGTGGCCGTCAACCTCACGGCCGGCGCCACCCGTTTCCGGCACCTGCGTTTCGTCGGGCTGACCGTATTGTCCGCAGTCCTATGGTCCTCGTATTCAGTGGCAATCGGGCTGTTCTTCGGGCAGTGGTTCGAAGATAATCACCTCCTGGGTGCCACCATTGCCATCGTCTGCGCCATTCTGCTCGGCATTTTCGTGGACATCCTGATCAGCCGCCTCCGCGGCCGGCTGCCTGAGGAACCTGCGGGGGAGTCCGCCCCGGGCTCCTGACCGGGCGTCCGGCCCCCGCTGGACGGTGCCGGAAAGCACACGACGGCGGGTGAGTTTTTCCCGGCCGTAGCGTAGCGGATCAGGCCGCTGACATGGGACACTAAATAGCGATTTCCGTCACTTTATAGGAGCAGGGCCCCGCGTGGAATTTATCAATGAGGCAGTGCTCCATGCCGCAGGTCAATGGTGGATCTATCCCATCCTGCTGGTGTTCTTTTTTGTTGACGGCTTTGCGATGGTTGTTCCGAGTGAAACACTCATCGTGGCGCTTGCAGCATTTTCACGCCAAAGCGGCGAACCCAACCTTTGGATCCTTGGCGTCACGGCGTTGGTCGGTGCCATCGCCGGCGACAACATGGCGTACATGCTCGGGCGGAAGATCGGGCTTGAACGCTGGCGCTGGATGCGCAAGCCCAAGGTCCAGAAGGTCTTCGCGTGGGCCCATTATGAGCTGGAGAAGCGCGGCGCCGTCCTGATCTTCACGGCCCGGTATATTCCCTGGGGCCGGGTGGCGGTCAACTACGTCGCCGGCACCACCGCCTTCCCGCACCGCAGGTTCTTCATCCTCGATGCCCTCGCCTGCCTCACCTGGGTCGGGTATTCCATCGGGATCGGCCTGCTGGCGAGTTCCTTCCCGTTGCTCCATGACAATCCGCTGCTCGGCGCCGGCATTGCCGTGGTGTTTGCCATCGTCCTCGGTATCATCATCGACCACCTGCTGCGCTGGTGGCACAAGCGGCTGGGGCGCCACGATGGTTCCCTTACCGGTGGGGAAACCACTACGGAAACCCGCAGGGAACCCTCCCCGGAACAAGGAACGCGCGCGGAGCGTGACTCTGCCGTTGAGGTCGCCCCGCTGGCCAGGCCCGCCGTCGCCGAAGTGGAACCGGGCCGCTGAACCGGGGCCGCCGCTAAAGCCGCCGCTTTCCGGGTGGCGCCGGACGCCGTCCGACCCTAAGGTTGGTACGTGACTGAGCCTATTCTTGACGCTGCCCCTGCCATCGACTTCGACCTCAAGAGCCTCCCCAAGGTATCCCTGCACGACCACCTGGACGGCGGCCTGCGCCCGGCCACCATCATCGAACTGGCGGAAGCCGTGGGACACACCCTGCCTTCCACCGATCCCGTGGCGCTGGGGGAGTGGTTCCGCGAATCCGCAGACTCCGGCTCCCTGGTCCGCTACCTCGAAACGTTTGACCACACGATCGCCGTGATGCAGACCAAAGAGGGCCTCTTCCGCGTGGCCAAGGAATTCGTGGAAGACCTTGCCGACGACGGCGTGGTGTACGGCGAAGTCCGCTGGGCACCGGAGCAGCACCTGCAGAAGGGCCTGACGCTCGACGAAGTGGTCGAGGCCATCCAGGAAGGTCTTGACGCCGGGGTGGACGCCGTAGCCGAAACCGGCCGGGAGATCCAGGTGGGCCAGCTCATCACGGCCATGCGTCACGCCGACCGGGGCCAGGAAATCGCCGAACTGGCAGTCCGCCACCGTAACAACGGTGCAGTGGGCTTCGACATTGCCGGAGCCGAAGACGGGTTCCTGCCGTCCCGCTTCCGCGATGCCTTTACCTACCTCGCCCAGCACAACTTCCCCGCAACTGTCCACGCCGGCGAAGCTGCAGGGCTCGAAAGCATCCAGTCCGCCCTCGTGGACGGCCGTGCACTGCGGCTGGGCCACGGCGTGCGCATCGCCGAGGACATCACGGTCGAATTCGACGACGAGGATTCGGCAGAGGAAGCCGACGAGAACATCGGGATGGTGACCCTCGGCGAGCTCTCCAGCTGGGTCCGCGACCGCGGCATTGCCCTGGAGATTTGCCCCTCTTCCAACCTCCAGACCGGCGCCATCGCCGGTTTCGGCGAGGGCATCGAAAGCCACCCGCTGGACATGCTCTACCAGCTCGGCTTCAATGTCACGATCAACACGGACAACCGGCTGATGAGCGGCGTTACCCTCACCGACGAGTTCGAACTGCTCGTGGAGACTTTCGACTATGACCTCGACGACATCCTGGAGCTCACGCTCAACGCCGCCGAAGCCGCCTTCCTGCCGCTGGAGGAAAAGGAAGCCCTCGTTGAGTACATCAACGACGCCTACGCCAACCTTGCCTAAGGACGGTTCAGTTCCGGTTGACTCCCTGGTGGGCGTCATCGCCGCCCTCAGGGAGCACTGCCCCTGGATGGGGGCGCTGACGCACGAATCGCTGGTGGAGTACCTCCTCGAGGAGGCCTTTGAGGTAGCTGAAACAATTGAAACCGGCGCCGATGAGGCTGAGCTGCGCGGTGAGCTCGGCGATGTCCTGCTTCAGGTCGTGCTGCACGCCCGGCTTGCAGAGGAACGCGGCAGTTTCGGTTTCGACGACGTCGTCAGGGGCCTCACGGCAAAGATGATCCGCCGGAACCCGCACGTGTTCCGACCGGATGGTTCGCTCCGGGACACGTTCCCGGCAAGCGTGGAGGAAATCGTCCGGAAATGGGACTCCATCAAGCTGGCCGAGAAACCAGAACGCGGTGATCCCTTCGAGGGAATTCCGCAAGGTCTCCCGGCCCTCGCCCGGGCCCGGAAATCCCTGGACCGGGCGGCGCGGGCAGGACTCGAACGTGCCCGTCCGATGGCTGAACGTGCCCGTCCGGTGGTTGAGCTTGTCGAAACGATGGACTCCGAGCAACAGATCGGAGATCTCCTCTTCGAGCTCGTCGCGGCTGCCCGCACCGGCGGTTTCGACGCCGAACGCGCCCTCCGCGGGGCAGTCCGGCGGTACCAGGACAGCCACCGCCCTGGTCACCCTGACCTGCCCCGGACGGGATCATGACGTCCGGGTGCTGGATAGGTTTCCGTAACGTGCACCACTCTCGACTACGCTAGTCCCTGACGAGGACGTCGAGTTTTTCCGCTAGTTTCCCAGTAAATCGCTTCACCATAAGGAGCATATTCATGGCGCTTATCGATGCCATTCACGCCCGCGAGATCCTCGATTCCCGTGGCAACCCGACCGTAGAAGTTGAAGTTCTGCTTTCCGATGGCCAGATCGGCCGCGCAGCAGTTCCCTCCGGCGCCTCCACCGGCGAACACGAGGCTGTTGAGCTCCGCGATGGAGACAGGGGGCGCTACCTTGGCAAGGGCGTCCAGAAGGCCGTCGACGCCGTCATCGACCAGATCGCACCGGCCCTGACCGGTTTCGACGCCACGGACCAGCGCAGCATCGACCAGGCCATGATTGACCTGGACGGCACCCCCAACAAGTCCAAGCTCGGCGCCAACGCCATCCTGGGTGTGTCCCTGGCAGTGGCCAACGCCGCAGCAGCCTCGGCTGACCTGCCGCTGTACAAGTACCTCGGCGGCCCCAACGCGCACGTCCTGCCCGTTCCGCTGATGAACATCCTCAACGGCGGCTCGCACGCCGACTCCGATGTGGACATCCAGGAATTCATGATCGCCCCGATCGGCGCCGAGACCTTCTCCGAGGGCCTCCGCTGGGGTGTTGAGGTCTACCACAACCTCAAGTCCGTCCTGCAGGCCAAGGGTCTCTCCACCGGCCTGGGCGACGAGGGCGGCTTCGCTCCGAACCTGCCGTCAAACCGTGCGGCTCTGGACCTGATCCAGGAAGCCATCAAGAACGCCGGCTACACCCCGGGCAAGGACATCGCCCTCGCACTGGACGTGGCCTCCTCCGAGTTCTTCAAGGACGGCGCCTACCAGTTCGAAGGCAAGGCCCTCTCCGCCACCGAGATGAGCGCCTACTACGCCGAGCTGGTTGCCGACTACCCGCTGGTGTCCATCGAGGATCCGCTGGATGAAAACGACTGGGAAGGCTGGAAGACCCTCACCGATGCCATCGGTGACAAGGTCCAGCTCGTTGGCGATGATCTCTTCGTCACCAACCCCTCCATCCTGCAGCGCGGCATCGACACCGCCACGGCCAACTCCCTGCTGGTCAAGGTCAACCAGATCGGTTCTCTGACCGAAACGCTGGACGCCGTCTCACTGGCCCAGCGTGCCGGTTACACCACCATCACCTCGCACCGCTCCGGCGAAACCGAGGACACCACTATTGCTGACATCGCCGTTGCCACCAACGCGGGCCAGATCAAGACCGGTGCTCCGGCCCGCTCCGAGCGCGTTGCCAAGTACAACCAGCTGCTGCGCATCGAAGAAGAACTCGACGACGCCGCACGCTACGCCGGACGCAGCGCCTTCCCGCGTTTCAAGGGCTAGCATCCAAAAAAACAGCTGACCGGTGGCTATGGTTGAAAGACCATGGCCACCGGTTTTGTTTGTGGTCCGCTTTTGAAGGAGTGTCATGGCAACCCGACGTCCCAAGGTTCCCCGGGCTGCGCCCGCGGCACGTCAGTCCAAGGACGCCGACGACGGCGCTGAGGTCATCCGCGCGGATTTCGGCGCGACGCGGCACCTGCCACCTGACGCTGAAGCCAAAACGCCCGTTGCGCCGGGAAAAGCCACTACGGCCGGACGGCTGGGGGCATCGGTCAAAGCCGGCGTTGCCGCGGGCAAACAAGCGGCGGGCCGGCCGGCAGGTAGCCGCGCCGCAGATAAGCCGTCAGCTGCTGCCGCGAAGAACGGCGCAGTCAGCCAGGATCCCGTGCCGGCAAAGGCCTTTTCCGGCCGGATGCTGGCCCTTGCCGTGGTCATGATTGCCATCACCATCATGCTGGCTCCCACAGTGAAGATCTTCATCGACAAAAAGGCCGAGATCGCCGCGCTGGAGGCCGACATCGCCGCACGGAAAGCCGAGCAGGACGGCCTGAAACTCCAGGTGTCCCGCTGGCAGGACCCTAACTACGTGAAACAGCAGGCCCGCGACCGCATTAACATGGTTATGCCGGGAGAAACCGGCTACTGGGTGTTTGGCAGCGATCTGCCGGCCGGGACCGCCAGTGGCCAGGCCGGAACAGGAACAGTATCGGACCCGGCCAACCTGCCATGGGTGGATTCGCTTTGGGAGTCCATCAGGCGCTCGGCAACAGACTAGAGGCGGTGCCCTCCGCCGGCTTTCCCACGGGTCAGCCTTTAAGGGCAGGAAGGCGGCCGCGCCAGTGGACCAGAATGCAGTAGGCGACAACGTCCTGGGCGGAGAACCCGGGGCAGTTCATGCCTCGACCGTGCCCGCATACAGCCACCCGTCCGCCAGGGACCTGGATGTGCTGAGCCGCCAGCTGGGACGCCCCGTGCGCGACGTCGTCGAAATCCCCGCCCGCTGCGTGTGCGGCAACCCCCTGGTCGCGGCGACGTCACCGCGGCTCAGCAACGGAACGCCTTTCCCCACCACGTTCTACCTGACCCACCCGGTCGTCACGTCGGCGGTATCCCGGCTCGAGGCCGCCGGCCTGATGAACCGGATGAACGAACAGCTGGCTGAGGATCCCGCCCTCGCCGCAAGCTACCGGGCCGCCCATGAGGCGTACCTCGTTTCCCGGTCGGAGATTGGCGAACGGTCAGGCATCGGCGCCGTGCCGGAGATCGACGGTATCTCTGCCGGCGGGATGCCAACCCGGGTGAAATGCCTCCACGTCCTGGTGGGCCATTCCCTCGCTGCAGGTCCCGGCGTCAATCCGCTCGGTGATGAGGCCATTGCCGCCATCAGCGAATGGTGGACCGCGGACCGTTGCTACTGCGACGGCGCCTGGGACACCGGAGGAGAAGCACCCTCCAAGGACCTTAGCCGTCACGGGCCGCAGGGCCTCCCCGAGATCGTGGGCCGGCCGGCGCCCGTCCGCAAGACCCAGCGGCACGCTGATAGCAACCACGCTGAAGAGAACACAGAGAACACCCCGGAGGCCGCCCAGTGACCCGAGTTGCCGCCATCGACTGCGGAACCAATTCAATCCGTCTCCTGATCGCCGACGTGGCGGGAAACGGGAGCAGCTCGAAGCTGACCGACGTCGTACGCGAAATGCGGGTGGTCCGGCTGGGCCAGGGCGTGGACGCAACCGGCGAATTGGCACCGGAGGCCTTGGACCGCACTTTCGCCGCCACGGCCGACTACGCCGCTCTGATCCGCGAACACGGGGCGGGG
The DNA here is from genome assembly GCF_042880995.1 of Arthrobacter sp. NPDC058288. Lineage (NCBI taxonomy): Bacteria > Bacillati > Actinomycetota > Actinomycetes > Micrococcales > Micrococcaceae > Arthrobacter > Arthrobacter sp. NPDC058288. Next base: position 219,363 of record NZ_JBHVYH010000005.1, on the reverse strand, counting down.
AAGGTCCGCTTCGTAGCCACCTCGGCCACGCGGGACGCCAGCAACCGGAAGGTGTTCGTGGACGGTATCCGCGAGATCCTTGGCGTGGAGCCGGAGGTAATCACCGGCGATGAAGAGGCGGCCATGTCCTTCGCAGGTGCAAGCAGCGTCCTTCCGTCCCGTGGCGCCGACCCCGTCCTGGTGGTGGACCTCGGCGGCGGAAGCACCGAATTCGTGCTCGGCGACGCCAGCGGAGTCATTGCTGCCAGATCCGTGGACGTCGGCTGTGTCCGGATGACGGAACGCCACCTTCGCAACGACCCCCCGTCACCGGAACAGATCGCCGCGGCGGAGGCCGACGTCGACGCCGCCATCACCGAAGCGGGACTGACCGTTCCGCTGGAACGCACCACCGCCGTCGTCGGCGTGGCAGGGTCCGTCACCACGATCACAGCCCATGCGCTCCGGCTCCCGGAATATAAGCCTGAGGCAATCCACGGAGCGGAACTTCCCCTCGGTACCTTCGATGACGCGTGTACCGATCTGCTCGGTATGTCCAGGGCCGAACGGGCCGCACTTCCGTACATGCACCCGGGCCGGGTGGACGTTATCGGCGCGGGCGGACTCGTCTGGCGCCGCGTACTGGAGCGGCTGGCGGAGGTAACGGAGGGAAGGATCACTTCGGCTGTCGCCAGTGAACACGATATTCTCGACGGAATTGCCCTGAGCATCAGTTAGTGCGTTGGCATCAACCAATGACTCCGCATCAGCCGGGTTCCGCAACAGCCGGACCCTTGTCCCGCCGATGCCACGCGACCGGAGCCTGCCTCCGGGTTGCGCCATCACATGTAAAGCCGATTGGACCCGAATGACCAGAGCAACAACCCGCCGGGGCCGGATGGGCTCCGCCGTGACTGCCCTTGCCCTGGCCGCAGGTAGCCTAGCAACATCGTTGATCGCGGCACCGGAAGCCCGGGCTGATTCGTGGCGGGACAAGCAGTACTGGCTGGCCGAATCCGGCATCACCAAGGCGTGGGAAGTTTCCAAGGGTGCCAACGTCAAAGTGGCCGTCATCGACAGCGGCGTGGATGCCAAGCACCCCGACCTGAAAGGCGCAGTGGTCGGCGGAAGCGATGCCTCGGGGGCAGGTAGCGCGGACGGGCAGAAGAGTATCGGCTCGAAGCCTGAGCACGGCACACTGGTGGCAACCATGCTGGCCGGGCGCGGCCACCAGCCGCCGAAATCCACGGCTACGCCCACACCCGGTTCCCCTCCGGCGCCAGGGCCGGACGGAATCGTGGGTGTCGCCCCTGAAGCACAGATCCTGTCGGTGTCCACGTGGCTGGGCTCCCCGAACCCCGGTGGCAAGACCGACCAGGAACAGATCCCGGCCGCTGTCCGCTGGGCCGTGGACAACGGCGCACGAGTAATCAACATTTCGCTGGGCAGCACATCGCCGGAATGGCCGCAGAGCTGGGATGCCGCATTCCTCTATGCCGAACAAAAGGACGTGGTCATCGTTGCCGCGGCGGGCAACCGCGTGGGCGGCAACGTGCAGGTGGGAGCCCCGGCAACCATTCCCGGCGTCCTGACGGTGGCAGGCCTGGACCGCAAGGGCGCCGCAAGCATCGATTCGTCGTCCCAAGGCATCAGCATTGGCGTGGCCGCACCGGCCGAAGACCTGATCGGCGGCATGCCCGGTGACGGCTATGCGGAATGGGCCGGAACATCCGGCGCCACGCCGATCGTCTCCGGGGTGGCGGCGCTGATCCGCTCGAAGTGGCCTGAGATGACAGCCAGCCAGGTCATCAACAGGATCGTCACTACCGCTAAGGACGCCGGGGCTCCGGGCAAGGACCCCATCTACGGCTTTGGCGTGCTCAACGCGGAAGCCGCCCTGAAGGATGACGTGCCTGAGACGAAGGTCAATCCTCTGGGCACGGTCGCCGACTGGATCAGGATCCACCGCCGCGGAGAGTCCGCCGCAACCACCCCCGCGGCAGAACCGGGCAGCAGTCCGACGAGTGCCCCGGCCACGCTGCCCGCCGCTACGGTCCCGGTGGCCGAAGCTCCGTCGCAGCTGGACAGCGCGGTGCCCGCCATGGTTGTGATCGGCTTCGGAATGCTGTTCCTTGCCATCATCGGGGGTGCCGGCTATCAACTGCGGCGTGCGTCCAGGAACCCCGGGAATCTGCGAGATGAGCCCGAGACCGGGGTACTTGACACGGTGGACACCAACGGAACGTAACTGTGCCGGATTAGTTAGTGAAGATTTTCACAAACTACGGTATTCTTGAGTCATGGCAACAACCCCACAGCTCCAGGACCGTCCCAGGGTACTCGTCGTCGGCGGCGGGTACGTCGGCCTGTACGTAGCCCTCAAACTGCAGAACAAGATCGCGAATGCCGGTGGCATCGTCACCGTCGTTGATCCGCTGCCCTACATGACTTACCAGCCCTTCCTGCCGGAAGTTGCCGGCGGAAACATCGAGGCGCGCCACGCTGTCGTCTCGCACCGTCAGCACCTGAAGCAGACGGAACTCATCCAGGGCCGCGTCACCTCGATCGACCACGCCAACCGCACCGCCGTGGTTGCCCCGTCCGACGGCGGCCCGAACTTCGAGGTGCCGTACTTCGACGTCGTACTGGCCGCTGGTGCCATTACCCGCACCTTCCCCATCAAGGGCCTTGCGGACAAGGGCATCGGCCTGAAGACCATCGAGGAAGCCGTTGCGCTGCGCAACAAGGTCCTCGAGCGGATCGAAGCCGGCTCCACCATCACTGATCCTGCCGCGCGTGCCCGCGCCCTCTCTTTCGTGGTGGTTGGCGGCGGCTTCGCGGGCATCGAGTGCATCACCGAAATGGAAGACCTCGCTCGCGCGGCGGTCAGGAACAACCCGCGCGTCAAGCAGGAGGAAGTCCGCTTCGTCCTGGTGGAAGCCATGGGCCGCATCATGCCCGAGGTCACCGCCAAGCAGGCCGAGTGGGTCGTGGAGCACCTGCGCAGCCGCGGCATTGAAGTCCTGCTGAACACCTCGCTGGACAACGCCGAGGGCTCCCTGAAGCTCATCAACCTGCCGGACAAGACCCCCGCCCAGGAATTCGAAGCGGACACGCTCGTCTGGACTGCCGGCGTGCAGGCCAACCCGATGGTCCGCTCCACAGACTTCCCGCTGGAGCCGCGCGGCCGAGTCCGTGTACTTCCGGACCTGCGTATTGCCGGTGACGAAGGCATTATCGAGAACGCCTGGGCTGCGGGCGACATTGCCGCCGTGCCGGACCTCACGGGCAGCGGCCTGCCGGACGGTACCTGCGTACCGAATGCGCAGCACGCCCTTCGCCAGGCCAAGCGCCTCGCGAAGAACCTGTGGGCCTCCCGCTGGGACAAGGAACTCAAGGACTACAAGCACAAGAACCTGGGCGCCGTTGCCGGCTTCGGCGAATGGAAGGGCGTTGCCAACATCAACCTCCTGGGCCGCATCGGGCTCAAGGGTCCCCTGGCGTGGCTGGCGCACCGCGGCTACCACGGCATGGCCATGCCCACTTTTGAGCGCAAGTTCCGGGTGATCATCAACTGGATCATCAGCTTCTTCGCAGGCCGTGACACCACCCAGCTGCTGGATCTGGACAACCCGCGCGGAGCTTTCGTCGCGGCGGCCACTCCTGCTCCCAAGCCGGCGGCGGCTCCCGTCGCCCCGGCGGCTGACAAGCCGGCTGAATCCGGCAGCAACAGCCAGCAGAAGCAGACCGTATCGGCTGACACCAAGTAGCCACCCAACGCCAATGGCGGCCGTTCCCCCCGGGGAACGGCCGCCATTGTTGTTTAATGGCTCAATGACTGGTGAAAAGGACATCCGGGCCCTCTTGGCATCAATCCATCCCGTCTTGCGCGAGGGGGAATACGTATATGTCCTGTGGCCGTATGGCAGGCCGCTGGTTCCAGGCATCGAAGCCGCCGTCCGGGAAGCGGAAGGGCTCACCGTGGTGCTGCCGCGGGCCGAGGCGGACAGGCTGGGCCTTCGCTACGACTTCGTTGCCGCCTGGATCACCCTTCAGGTGCATTCGTCGCTCGAAGCCGTCGGATTGACTGCTGCGGTCAGTGCGGCGCTCACCAGTTCCCGGATTAGCTGTAATGTCCTTGCGGGATTCCACCACGACCACCTCCTGGTTCCGGTGGCTGACGCGGACCGCGCCCTGGAGATACTCCATGAGCTGGCCGCAGCAAGCTCCGACCAGCCCGCGCCCCGACTGGTGCTGCGCAGCGAACAGCCGGAGGACAGACCGGCCATCCTGGAACTGACGGCGGCTGCCTTCTCGATCTCGCCGGTGACCGGGCTTCCCGTGGACGGAGAACCCGTGGAAGTGGGGTTGTTGAAGCAGCTGTTCGACTGTGACGAGTACCTTCCCGAGTTCAGCATCGTGGCCGAACAGAATGGTGAAGTGGTGGGCCACGTCATCAGCACGCGGGGCTGGGTGGGCGACCTTGGGCTGCTGGGGCTGGGCCCGATTGGCGTGGTGCCTCGGTTGCAACGCCACGGCATCGGCTCGGCGCTGATGCAGGAGACCGTCTCGCGTGCCAACGCGGCGGGGGAGAGGGGGATCGCCCTGCTGGGCAGCCCGGAGTACTACTCCCGTTTCGGTTTTGTGCCGTCGGTGTCCCTGGGTATCGAACCGCCCCGGGCCGAATGGGGGGACGCCTTCCAGTTTCTCCCGCTGGCGGTCTGGCCGGGCGGCATCCACGGCACGTTCCGGTACGCCGGGCCCTTTGAGAGGCTCTGACGGGATACCATTGACCGGGCGCCCCAGTAGCCCAATTGGCAGAGGCAGCGGACTTAAAATCCGCGTGTTGTGGGTTCGAGTCCCACCTGGGGTACTTCCTTGTATTCGCCGCGCCACCGCTTCCCTGAGCCGGCCCCGGCCCATCTTCCGCATTTCCGTGCCTCTTCGCCGTGGTTTCCCATATGCAACGACTGTTATAAGGATGTGATCATAGTCACTTATGTTCGAGGAGAAATTGCACTAGCTTGAAGTTAAATCAGGAACACCTGGTAATTCGCATCAAAGGCCGTTCGCACCTTTCGATCGAGGAGACTCTCAATGATTTCACTCCCCCAGGCGGCGCCTCGAGTCGCTAAGCTCACAGCGCTTAGCATCGGCGTCGCCCTTCTGGCTACGGCTTGTGGCGGTTCGTCCACCCCCAGTTCGACAGGCTCCACCACTCCGGCGGCATCCGGAATCGCCTGCCCCGCGCCCAGCGCCTCCGGCAGCAGCACCACTGGTGCAGGCGCCGGCGGTTCAGTCCCGGCCTCGACCACCACAACGGACACTCCGCTCAAGATTGGATCGCTCCTGCCGACAACGGGGTCGCTTGCGTTCCTCGGGCCGCCCGAAATTGCCGGTGTGAACCTGGGGATCAAGGAAGTCAATGACGCTGGCGGTGTCCTGGGCAAGCCTGTCGAGGTGATCCACCGCGACTCCGGCGACACCAAGACCGACATTGCAACGCAGTCAACCACCGCGCTGCTTGGCAGCGGCGTCAGCGCAATCATCGGCGCTGCATCCTCGGGCGTTTCCAAGACCGTCATCAACCAGATCACCGGTGCCGGCGTGATCCAGTTCTCGCCGGCGAACACGTCTCCTGACTTCACCACCTGGGATGACAAGGGCCTGTACTGGCGTACGGCTCCTTCGGATGTGCTGCAGGGCAAGGTGCTCGGCAACTACATGGCCACGTGTGGCGCGCAGACCGTCGGGATGATCGTCCTGAACGATGCATACGGCACCGGCCTGGCGAAGAACGTCAAATCCGCTTTTGAAGCTGCCGGCGGCAAGGTAGTGGCCGAGGAACTCTTCAATGAAGGCGACTCGCAGTTCAGCAGCCAGGTGGACAAGGTCATTGCCGCCAAGCCTGACGCCATTGCCCTGATCACCTTTGACCAGGCCAAGAGCATCGTTCCCCTGATGACCGGCAAGGGCATCAAGCCCACCCAGATGTTCCTGGTTGACGGAAACACCTCGGACTACAGCAAGGACTTCCAGGCTGGCACGCTGAAGGGCGCCCAAGGCACCATCCCGGGCACGTTCGCCAAGGACGACTTCAAGAAGAAGCTGCTGGCCATCGACCCGGCCCTGAAGGACTACAGCTACGCGGGCGAGTCCTATGACGCCGTCAACCTGATCGCGCTGGCGGCGGAAGCAGCTAAGAGCACCAAGGGTACTGACATTGCCAAGCAGCTAAAGGCAGTGTCCGAAGGCGGCGAAAAGTGCACCGACTTCCCGTCCTGCGTCACCCTGCTCCGCAACGGCAAGGACATCGACTACGACGGCCAGTCCGGCCCCGTAACCTTCTCCGACGCCGGTGACCCGACGGAAGCCTACATCGGCATCTACGAGTACCAGGATGACAACACCTACAAGCCGTCCAAGGAAGAATTCGGCAAGCTGTAAAGCCGCTTCCAACTGACTGGCAAGAAAGCCCCCGTCCGCCAGGTCGGGGGCTTTCTGTTGCCCGTGCTCCAGCGTTGGTCGCCGGGAGCCTGAGTCGAGCCTGGATAGCGTGCTGCTGGAGGGGAATATTTGCCATTTGGCAACGTTGCTTGCCCATCCGCCCTCCGTTGGTCAGAGTCGACTGCGAAGGTAAATTCCACGAACGGAAAGGTCGCGCCATGACGCACAGCTTCGACAAGGATTACTGGGAACGGCACTGGGAGCAGTCTCACGGCGATGCGTCGGCAGATGCGGGCGGGACACCCCCGAACCCGTATCTCACCCGGGAAGTGGGCGGTCTCGAACCCGGCACGGCGCTTGATGCCGGATGCGGCACTGGTGCGGAAGCAACATTGCTGGCTTCCTACGGCTGGCAGGTCACCGGAGTCGACATCTCCGGCGCGGCCCTCGCGAAAGCATCCGAGCGTGCAGCAGAGCAGTCCGTCTCCGACAGGCTGACCTGGGTCGAGGCGGATCTGACCGTCTGGGAGCCGGGGCACCGGTTCGACCTGGTCGCTACCAGCTACGCCCACCCCGCGATGCCGCAGCTTGCCTTTTACGAGCGAATCTCCGAATGGGTGGCACCGGGCGGCACTCTGCTGATCGTCGGACACCTTCACGGCGGCGCTGCCACCGGGAACGGGCACACCCCGCCCGCAGAGGCCACTATCACCCTCACGGACATTAAGGAGCGCCTAGGCTCCTCTGTGTGGCGCATCGAAACGGCAGCGGAGCAGCCCCGCACGATGGCCGGGGCCGGCGGGCGGCTCCACGAGCTTCGCGACGTCATACTACGCGCTACCCGACTCCGCTGACCCCGGGCACGCAGAAGGGCCGCCACCAGGCGGTGACGGCCCTTCTGGGACTCGGGGGGCGGCCTAGACTTCGTCCGCCAGCGTGCCGAGGTACAGCTGGATCACCTTAGGATCCTTCATGAGTTCCCGGCCGGTGCCCGTGTAGGCATCCTTGCCCTGGTCCAGCACATAGGCGCGGTCGCAGATTTGCAGGCAGCGGCGGGCGTTCTGCTCCACCATGATCACCGAAACGCCGGCCCGGTTGATCTCGTGGACCCGAAGGAAGGTCTCATCCTGTTTGACGGGGGAGAGGCCTGCCGACGGCTCATCGAGCAGCAGAACGGCCGGCTCCATCATCAGCGCACGTCCCATCGCCACCATCTGCCGCTCCCCGCCGGAGAGTGAGCCTGCCCGCTGGGCGCGGCGCTTGCCGAGCTCAGGGAAGAGGCTCGTGACGAATTCGAACCGTTCGGCGAAGTCCTTGGGCCGCTGGAACATGCCCATCTGCATGTTCTCTTCGATAGTCAGCGTGGCGAAGACGTTGTTGTTCTGCGGTACGAAGCCCACGCCCTTAGCCACGAGTTTGTTGGCCTTAAGCCCGGTGATGTCCTGGCCTCTGACCACGACGGAGCCCGAGTGCACCTTCACCAGCCCGAACATCGCCTTGAGCAGCGTGGACTTGCCGGCCCCGTTGGGGCCGATGATACCGATGAGTTCGCCCTTGCGGGCTTCGATGCTGCAGCCGTTGAGGATGTTGACGCCGGGGATGTAGCCCGCCACCAGGTTGGTGACTTTGACCACCGCTTGTTCCGCGGCGGCTGGTGTAGCGGCAGCTGCCGCACTGGTGGCGCTCATTCGGTGTCCTTCTTCCTGGTTTCGGGAGCCTCCGTGTCAGCGGCAACGACGTCGACGGCGATGATGCCGGCGTTCTCGGTGCCCACGATTGACTCCTCGTCGGCCACGAGCTCGGCAGCCAGTTCCTTGATGCCTTCGGCGTCGCCCAGATCCACATCGTGGTGGGCGCCGAGGTAGGCATCGATCACTGCGGGGTTCTTCATCACTTCCTGTGGAGGACCTTCAGCGACAATCTTGCCCTCGGCCATCACCACCACCCAGTCCGCAATGTGGCGCACCATGTTCATGTCGTGTTCGACGAACAGCACGGTCATGCCTTCTGCCTTGAGGTTCTTGATGTGGTCAAGGAGGGACTGGGTCAGTGCCGGGTTCACACCGGCCATGGGCTCGTCCAACATCACCAGCTTGGGCCTGACCATCAGCGACCGCGCCATCTCGAGCAGCTTGCGCTGGCCGCCGGACAACGATGCGGCATAGTCGTCCCTTTTCGCGTCCAGTTTGAACTTCTCCAGGAGGACGTTTGCCTGCGCAGTGATTTCCTTTTCGCGGCCGCCCCACAGGCCCTTGAACAGTGCCTTGGAAAGGCGTTCGCCGGGCTGCTCCGAACCGCCCAGCCGCATGTTTTCCATGACGGTCAGCTTGCCCATCACCTTGGTCAGCTGGAAGGTGCGGACCATGCCCATCCGGGCCACCTTGTAGGGAGAGACGCCGGCGAGGCTGTTGCCTTCAAACTGCCACTTGCCGGAATTTGGCGTATCAAAGCCGGTCAGCAGGTTGAACAGAGTGGTCTTGCCGGCGCCATTGGGTCCGATCAGGGCGGTGATTTTGTGGCGGGGGATCTCAAGGTATTCGACGTCGACGGCGTTGATGCCGCCGAAGCTCCGGGTGACGTTTTCGGCGACGACGATCGGATCCCGCTTCTTGCAGCCCGGGGCCGTTTCGCCGGCGGCGATCGGACGGGTGTCCGTCATGTAGTCGATATTCTCGGTCTTTTCCGTGCCACTTGCTGTTGGCACCTTGCGCTGCTCACTCATGCGAACGCCAACTCCTTTTTGTTACCGAAGACGCCCTGGGGCCGGAAGATCATCAGTAGCATCAGGGCGACGCCCACGAGGATGTAACGCAGCTGTCCGGCCTGCACCGTGTTCAACCATGTCACCGCCCCGGATTCGATCAAGCCGTAGAGGATGCCCTGGGTGAGCGAGAGCACGACCCAGAAGATCATGGCGCCCACCACCGGGCCAAGTACTGTCCCGAGTCCGCCCAGAAGCAGGCAGGTATAGAGGAAGAACGTCAGCTCAGTTCCGTAGTTGGCCGGCTGGACCGCGCCGCGGGGAAGGGTGAAGACCATGCCGGCCAGGGCACCGAGGACACCGCCGATGACCAGTGCCTGCATCTTGTAGGCGTAGACGTTCTTGCCCAGCGAGCGGACCGCGTTCTCGTCCTCGCGGATGCCCTTGAGGACGCGTCCCCACGGGCTGCGCATCAGCAGCCACACGAGGGTGCAGCAGACGATCACGAGGCCCCAGCCGACCACCCGGATAAAGAAGTCCCTGTTGTTCATGCCGAAGTAGGAGCCCTCGGGGAACGGGTTCATGGAGTAGAACCCGCCTTCGAAGGCAGCCAGGCCGTTGGCAGAGCCCGTTACGGAGGTCAGCTGGTTGGTGGTGACGATGTAGCGTACGATTTCCGCCGCGGCGATGGTCACGATGGCCAGGTAGTCGGCGCGTAGGCGCAGGGTTGGTATACCCAGCAGCAGCGCGAAAATAGCCGAGCAGATGACGGCGATGAGCAGGCCAACAAAGAACGGCACGCCGAATGTCAGGGTGGAGATGGCGAAGCCGTAGGCGCCTACCGCCATAAAGCCGGCCTGGCCGAAGTTCAGCAGGCCTGAGTAGCCGAAGTGAACGGCGAGGCCGAGGGCGGCAAGCGCGTACGCCGCCGTCGTCGGGCTGAACAGTTCACCGGCAGCGCTGGAAAAAATGAATCCAAAGTCCATGGCTGTGTCTCCTAACCCACGCGCTCGCGACGGCCCAGGATGCCCTGCGGCCGGAACAAGAGGACAACAATCATGATGAACAGTGCTCCCACATATTTGAGGTCGGCGGCCAGGCCGAACACGGTGGTCAGCTCCACGAAGATGCCGACGATGATGGATCCGATCAGTGCACCGAAGACTGTGCCAAGGCCGCCCAGGGTCACGCCGGCGAAGATAAGCAGCAGGATCTGCGAACCCATGTCGAAGGTGACGCCGGGCCGGTAGTAGGCCCAGAGGATGCCGCCCAGGGAGGCCAGCATGCCGCCAGCCACCCAGACAATCCGGATCACGTTGTCAACGTCGATGCCGGAGGCTGCCGCGAGGGCCGGGTTGTCGGCGACCGCACGGGTGGCCTTGCCCAGACGGGTCTTCAGGAGAATGAAGCCGATCAGTGCGATCACGATGGCACTGATGACCAGCGACCAGAGGTTATTGGGCGAGATCGATACCGGTCCGATCTGTATTTCAGCGCTCTGGGCGTAGGGCAGTTGCTGGGTGGAGCCGCCGAAGTAGAACTGAATGACATACCGGACTGCGAGTGCGAGACCAATGCTGACGATCATCATGGGGACCAGGCCGGTCCCGCGGCGGCGCAGCGGCTTCCAAAGGCCCGCATCCTGGACGTAGCCGAACAGGCCGCCGCCGAGCAGGGCAAGGACCACCGCCAGCCAGAACGGCAGGCTCATGGCATTGAAGGCGAAGACAAGGACCGCACCGAATGTGACCATCTCGCCGTGGGCGAAGTTGGTGAGGCCGGTAGTTCCGAAAATGAGCGAGAGTCCGACCGAGGCCAGTGCCAGCAGGAGGCCGAAGCTTAGGCCGGCCACGAGCCTGTTGAGCAGGTTCTGTCCGAAGTCCTGTTGCTGGACCACAATGCCTTTGCCGAAGGCAAAGATCACGGAAAGGTTGGAAGTCTGGCTGAAGGTGACCTTGCGCGGATTTTCCTGGCCGTCAGCGAGCTTGATGCCTTCGGGAAGAGTGGACGTGTCCAGCTCTACCTCGTAGGTGCCCTGGACCGGGACTCCGATGCTCCACGAGCCGTTGGCGCCTGATTTTGCGGTCCCGGTGAAGTCGCCGCTTTTGGCGGTGATCGTTACGTCAGCGATAGGTGCCCGGGCGTCGTCCCGAAGGAAGCCGCTGATGCTGTTCTGGAACTGCTGGTTCGACGGGGATGGTGTCGGCGAGGGGGTGGTGGCCTGCGATGCCGGGGCAACGACGAGGAGAATTGCGACGACGGCGGCAAAGATAGCCCCCAGCATCTTCAGCAATCCGCCGCGACGTCTGTGCGACAGGCCTCTCGGTGTGCTTCTCAAAATGAAAACCTCCACATGGGGGTGGACTGGGTTGCGCCTTTACAACCACTGCGAACGGAGCGGGGGACGTAGTCGTGGCGCTAAATATGCGGTGGAAAGACCGGATACCTTGTGATGTCAGTCACCCTGCTTGGGCTTATGTTACAGCCAGCCGGGATCATTGGAGCCTCGCACGTGCACCCCTAAGATCGCGATCAGATAACAACAGTGAAGCTCAACCTCGGGTTTGATGCAGTTCGGCTAAAGAAAACTTTTGTTGAGCCAGAGTATTCCTAAACAGTCAGTGGTGCCGCGCACCCGTGGCATGCGTCACGCCGGGCCGCCCCCATGTCACGGTTGGGTTTCGGCTGGCCCGGGCGGGGAACTATCCCTGCCCGCCGCGCGTGGGAATTGGTACCTTGAGTTATCAGGATCACCACCTACCCCCTTTATTTGGAGGACACCCGCAATGGCACTTGGCGGAAACCCGATCTTCAACGGAAAGAATTTCCGTGGAGCCACCCAGGCACCGCCTGTTCCGCAGGCTCAGTACGGCCAGAACCCCTTCAGCCAGGCCCAGTATGGGCAGGGCTCCTACGGCCAGGTTCCGGGCAGGGCCCCGGGCCAGGTCATGGACGCGCAGGGCGGTTGGATGGCCCAGCAGCAGAACATGACGCATGATCAGCTGCAGCAGATGTACAACCAGCCGGCAGCCGGCCCGGCCGAGACCGGACGGATGACCTTTGACGATGTCATCATCAAGACGGCCGCCTGCCTCGGTGTGCTGATGGCCGGCGCTGCTGTCACGCTCTTCGTGGGCATGCCGCTGGCCTCACTGCTGATGATCGTCGGCGCGCTGGGCGGCTTCGTACTCGCCCTGGTCAACACCTTCAAGAAGCAGCCGTCACCGGCCCTCATCCTGGCCTACGCAGGCCTGGAAGGACTCTTCCTCGGCGGCCTGACCCGTGTCCTTGACGGAATGTATCCGGGAGTCGGGCTGCAGGCCGTCATCGGCACGCTTTCCGTCTTTGCGGTCACGCTGCTGCTGTTCAAGAGCGGCAAGGTCCGGGCAACGCCCAAGGCCATGAAGTTCTTTATGATCGCCATTGCCGGGTACGCCCTGTTCTCCGTGGTGAACCTCGTCATGATGCTGACAGGCCTGACGACGGAGCCGTTCGGCCTGCGCAGCGGAATCATTGGCGTCGTGATCGGCGTTCTGGCCATCGGCCTCGCCGCATTCTCGCTGATCATGGACTTCACCAGCATCGAGGAAGGCGTCCGCAACGGCGCACCGGAGCGGTTCTCCTGGACCGCTGCGTTCGGCCTGACCGTGACCCTGGTCTGGCTGTACGTGGAAATCATCCGCCTGCTCGCGATCCTCCGCGGCGACGACTAGGACCCAAGCCGGCAAACGCCGTCGTGCTTTAACGTCGCGCTCCAGCTGAGAACGGGCCCCGCCACACGGCGGGGCCCGTTCTGCTTAACTGAGCCGCCTAACTGAGCCGCTCGTAGACCACTGCCATGCCCTGGCCGCCGCCCACGCACAGGGTGGCCAGCCCGAGCGATCCGTCGCGTTCCTGAAGCCCGTTGAGCAGGGTAGTTGTCATGCGGGCGCCGGTCATGCCGAACGGATGCCCGAGGGCGATCGCCCCGCCGTGGACGTTGAGCCGTGAGTGGTCGATGCCCAGTTCGCGGGCACTGGCCACCACCTGCACGGCGAACGCCTCATTCAGCTCCACGAGGTCGATGTCCCCGATGCCCAGCCCGGCCCGCGCCAGCGCCCGGCGGGTTGCCTCCACCGGGCCCATGCCCATGAGTTCGGGTGAGAGCGCACTGACGCCCGTGGACACAATCCGTGCCAGCGGCTCCAGGCCAAGCTCCCGGGCACGGCCATCGCTCATCACCAGTACGGCGGCGGCGCCGTCGTTCAGCGGGCACGCGTTGCCGGCGGTGACTGTCCCTTCACTCCGGAAAACGGGCTGGAGCCCGGCCACACCTTCGAGGGTGACACCGGTGCGCGGGGAGTCGTCCCGGTCCACTACGGTGCCGTCGCGGCGTGTGTACGGTGTGATGTCCCGCGAAAAAAATCCCGAAGCCCGGGCCGCTTCGGCGCGGTTCTGGCTCAGGACAGCCCATTCATCCTGCTCGGCCCGGGAGATGCCGTAGGTGGTGGCGACGTTTTCCGCAGTCTGCCCCATGGCGATATAGATGTCCGGCATGCGGCCGCCCAGCCGGGGATCTGTCCACGGCGTGTTGGACGCGGCCCGGGCCTCCGTCCGGCGGCGGGCCGCGTCGAAGAGCGGATTGTGGTTGCCGGCGTCCGTTTCTCCGGCCCCGGTCCAGTGGGGATAACGGGACACGGACTCCACGCCGGCAGCCATGAAGGCGTCACCTTCGCCCGCCCTGATGGCGTGGAACGCCATTCGGATGGTCTGCAGGCTGGAGGCGCAGAACCGGTTGATGGTGGCGCCGGGAACGTTGTCCAGCCCGGCCAGGATGGTGACCACCCGCGCCATGTTGGAACCCGCCTCACCGCTCGGTTCGGCGCAGCCCAGATAGAGGTCGTCCAAGCCCGCGCCGTCCGCTCCGCGGGGGTCGAAGGACGGAACCTTGTCCAGGGCCGCGGTGACCATGGCCGCGGCAAGGTCGTCCGGACGTTCGTCCTTCAACGATCCCTTGAAGGCGCGTCCGATCGGGCTTCGGGCAGTGGAAACAATGACTGCTTCTGGCATGCGCCCAGCCTACGCCCGAGCTATGCGAGCCGCATCGCCCCGGCCGCCGGGGTGACGGTAAAGATGTCCGGCTTCCTGAAACCGGCCCGGGAAAAAGCCTGCTCGACGGCGGTGCGGACCTGCTGCTCGGCGGCCACCGGCGTGAGGGCGATTGCTGCGCCTCCAAAACCGCCGCCTGTCATGCGGGCGCCGATGGCTCCGTTGGCCCGGGACATGTCGACGGCCAGGTCCAGTTCGGGGCACGAAATCTCGAAGTCGTCACGCATGGAACGGTGGCTGGCATCGAGGAGCGGCCCGATGGCGCCCGGTCCGGCCGAGCCGAGGAGTTCCACGGTCTGCAGGACGCGGTCGTTTTCGGTGACGACGTGGCGGACCCGGCGGAACGTGACCTCATCGAGGAGGCCGCTGGCTTCGTCCAGGTCCTCCACCCCGACGTCCCGGAGCGCCTTGACGCCCAGCACTTCGGCCCCGAGCTCGCACGAGGCGCGGCGCGACGCATAGCCGCCGTCGGCGTGGGAATGGGAAACCTTCGTATCGATCACCAGCAGCACCAGGCCCGCCGGCTCCGTCTCGAACGGCACCAGGCGGGCACTCTGGTCCCGGCAGTCCAGGAAGACGGCATGGCCCTTCGCCCCGCGCAGCGAAGCGGACTGGTCCATAATGCCCGTGGGCGCTCCGACGAAATCATTCTCGGCCCGCTGGGTGGCCAGGACCATTTCCTCAGCTGTCAGCCCTGCGCCGGTCAGCTCGTTGAGGGCGGAGATGACGGCGCACTCAATGGCGTGGGATGACGACAGGCCCGCACCGAGGGGAACGTTTGAGTCCAGCAGCAGGTCAAGGCCGGGCACCGCGATCCCGCGCTCCTGAAGCGCCCAGATGACGCCGAGCGGATACTTAGTCCAGCCTTTGGCGCGCGTGCCGTCCAGTGACGAGGTGACCGCCGTGGTCATGCCCTGGTCTCCGTAGGTGGACAGCAACCGGAGCGTGGAGTCGGGGCGCACCCGGACAGCCACCCGGGCTGTCCGGTCGATGGCGAACGGGAGCACGAAGCCGTCGTTGTAGTCGGTGTGCTCGCCAATCAGGTTCACCCGTCCCGGCGCCTGCCAGATGCCGTCCGGGGCGGAGCCGAAGGCGTCCCGGAACCGTGCTTCGAGGTCAAGCTTGCTGTTTCCAGGAGTGTTGCTGCCTGCTGGGGCGGTCATGCGTGTGCGCCTTCCGGGAGTGGCTTGAGGGCTGATGCCGGAACAGTGACAGTGCGAAGCCGCTCTGCCACGAGTTCCGGAGTGGTGTCGTTAATGAAAGCACCCATGGCCGCTTCCGAGCCGGCCAGGTACTTGAGCTTATCCTCGGCCCTCCGTGGGGAAGTGAGCTGGAGGTGGAGGTAGCCGGCAGGCCGAAGCAGGTCATCGAGCGGGGCCTGGTGCCAGGCCGAAATGTAGGGGGTGGGCGTCGGGTACAGCGCGTCGAGCCGCTTGAGCAGGTCCAGGTAAACGTGTGCCAACTCGTCCTTCTCCTCGCCGCTGAGCGCCGCGAGGTCCGGAACCTGGCGGTGGGGAACCAGGTGCACTTCCAGCGGCCAGCGCGCCGCGAACGGTACGTAGGCGCTGAAATTTTCGCCTTCAAGGACCATGCGGCTGCCGTCTTCGCGCTCGGACCGCAGCAGGGAGCCGGTCAGCGTCTGCCGGCCGTCGGCGTCGTCGAAAAATTTGCGCGCGGCGGCGCCCATCACCGCTGCGCGGGGCGTGACATAGGGGTATGCGTAGATCTGGCCATGCGGGTGGTGGAGGGTGACGCCGATGTCCGCGCCGCGGTTTTCGAACGGAAAGACCTGCCGGATGCCCGGCAGCGCGTTGAGCGCTCCGGTGCGGTGTGCCCAGGCCTCGACGACGGTGCGTGCCCGGACTTCGCTCAGCCCGCTGAAGGAACCGGTGTGCTCCGGGGTGAAGGACACCACCTCGCACCGGCCGAACGCCGTCCCGGTGGTTCCCCAGCCTGCGTTGGCGGGGACCGGTCCCAGGGCGGGGCCGAGCGAGGGAAAGCGGTTCTCGAACACGACGACGTCGTAGTCCGGTGCCGGGATCTCGGAGGGGTTGGCCGGGGTCGTCGGACAGATGGGGCACTGGTCCGCCGGGGGTAGGTGGGTGCGGCTCTGGCGGTGGGCGGCCACGGCCACCCACTCGCCAGTGAGGGCGTCGAACCTGACTTCGCCCGGCTCGCTCCGGACCGGCAGTTCGCGCCGGTCCGGGAATTCCTCCGGCCGGCGGGTGGTTCCGCCGGTTGAGGCATCTGCCCTGGCGTCATCGAAGTAGAGCAGCTCCCGGCCATCGGCAAGGTTGGTGCTGGTGATGTGAGTCATGCGTCTTGTCCTTTACGAGCGGCGGCCATCGGAGTTCCGCTTTCGACGGCGAAACAGCAGGCACCTCAATTCTCCCACAAAACGATCAAAAAGAAATAGTTTCGAACAAAAGTTAACAAATCTCCGTCGTCCCGTTCGGGCAGGGGTGTGGGAGCTCACCGACGAGGTACCGTTGTGCCCATGAATCCGAGCGCTCGTCACTCCCGCCACAGCGACACCGCCGACTCAGGCGCCAGCGAGGGGGTCCCGCGCCGCTACGCCACCGGGCGGCAGTACGAGCTCCGCCGCGGTGACGCGCTTGCCGTGGTCACCGAGCTGGCCGCGGGCCTCCGGCTCTACTCCCGGGGAGGCATCCAGCTGACGGAGACGTACGGAGACGGGGACATCCCTCCGGGCGCTACCGGAATCACACTGGCACCCTGGGCCAACCGGGTGGAAGACGGCGTCTGGTACCTGAACGGCAAAAAGCAGCAGCTGGACATCACCGAGGTTTCGCGCAACAACGCCAGCCACGGCCTGTTGCGGAATGCCGCCTACGAGCTCGTGGACGAGGCAGAGTTCTCGGTCACCCTGGAGGCGCCGGTCTTCCCCCAGCACGGCTACCCCTTCCTTGTGCGGCACCGCGTCCAGTACTTCCTGGCGGAAGACCTGGGGCTCGTAGTCCGCCAGACGCTGCTCAACGATTCCCAGGAACCCGCCCCCTTCGTCCTCGGAGCCCACCCCTACCTCCGTTTGGGCGACGTGTCCGCCTCAGACCTGGTCCTCACGGTCGGCGCCAACAGCCGGCTCGTGGCGGATGAGCGGCTCATTCCCCGCAGTTCGGGGCAGGTCGGCGGCGGCACGGATCTGCGAGGCGGACGGACGGTGTCCGAACTGGATATCGACGTCGCCTATACGGACCTGACGTTCGACGACGGCGTGGCCCGCCAAACGCTGAAGGCCTCGGACGGCCGCAGCGTAAGCCTCTGGCAGGACGAAAGCTGCAGTTACGTCCACGTCTTCGTGACCGATCAGTACCCCGGCAGGGCCAAAGCCGTGGCCATTGAACCCATGACCGGCCCGGCAAATGCGTTCAACAGCGGCGACGGCCTGCGCTGGCTGCCGGCAGGGGAGTCGTTCAGCATGACCTGGGGCATCAGCGCCTCCCTGTAGCCGACTGCGTTCCGGTCCCGCGCCAGCGCAGGATTTCCCCGCGCCAGCGAAGCAGTGCCAATGGCTGCCGGGGCGTCGTGGCGGTTTCCCATCCGGGCCCTGCTGGGGAAGTATTAGGCTATGACGCCAGCTGAGGACGCCGCACCGCACCAGAAACCGGATGCCAACATTGGCGCGGCCATGCCCGCAGCCCAGGACAGCACCGCGCCGGCTGCACGCCCGGCGACTGCGGCCCCGCTGAGGGTGGTGACCGACCGCGAACTGGACCAGGACATTCCGTACGGCGTACGGATTGCCGCGTCGTGGGCCTGGCGGCTCGGGCTGATTCTGCTGGTCGTTGCCGCCCTGATCTGGCTGTTGAGCAAAATCAGCTTCCTGATCATCCCCGTGATGGTGGCGGCATTGCTGGCCGGGCTGCTGAGTCCCGTGACCCGCTGGCTCCGGGCTCGCCGCGTCCCCAACGGGGGCGCCGTTGCCATCACCGTGCTGGGCTTCCTCGGACTCATCGGCGGGTCCCTGGCCTTGGTGGGGCGGCAGCTTGTGGCCGGATTCAGCGAACTGTGGAGCGAGGCACTGACCGGGATCCAACAGATCCAGGGCTGGCTGGCGGACGGCCCGCTCCACCTGACAGCGGCGCAGATGGACCAGTATCTGCAGGAAGCAAGTGCTGCCCTGCAAAACAACAGCAGCAGCATCCTGAGCGGCGCCCTGTCCTTCGGCAGCACCGCCGGCCATTTTGCCGCAGGCCTCATCCTCGCGTTGTTCGTCCTGATCTTCTTCCTGCTGGAAGGCGACCGGATCTGGGCTTTCCTGGTCCGGCTGCTGCCACGGAAGGCCCGCGCCGCCACTTTCGGAGCAGGCCGCAAAGGCTGGGCGTCCATGGTCAGCTACGCCCGCATCCAGATGTTCGTGGCATTCGTGGATGCCGTGGGTATCGGCGTTGGCGCCGCCATCATCGGCGTCCCGCTGGCGCTCCCGCTGGGCGTGCTGGTCTTCATAGGTTCCTTCATCCCCATTGTGGGCGCCCTGGTCACCGGTGCCGTGGCGGTGCTCCTGGCCCTTGTGGCCAACGGCTGGGTCAACGCACTGATCATGCTGGGGATCGTGCTGCTGGTCCAGCAGCTGGAAAGCCACATCCTGCAGCCGCTGGTGATGGGCAAAGCGGTGGCCCTGCACCCGGTGGCCGTCATCTTGTCCGTGGCAGCCGGTTCCTACCTCGCCGGCATCCCCGGCGCACTGTTCTCGGTGCCCATCCTCGCCGTAGCAAACTCGGCGATTCGATATATTGCTGCCAGAACGTGGGAACATGAAAGAGTGCTGGTGGCGGATGGCCCGGGTGTAACCGGGGACTCCGGATCCAGCCAGGACAACACCTTCAAGGATGTCTACCTTCCCGGTTCAAACCCGGGCCGCGGCAAGGGTGCCGCACAGCCAACGGGAAATCCCGCCGGACATACCGGCCCGGACGCCCCAGCCGAATTCCCCAAAGGAGACTAGTTCGTGAAAACCCTCAATAGCCTGCCCGTCACGCTGGACAATGTCCTTGAGGCGCAGAAGCTGCTTGAGGGGATTATTACGCGGACCCCGGTGGAATCGTCCCGGGCCTTGGGCAGCATGGTGGGCGGAGAGGTCTTCTTCAAGTGCGAAAACCTCCAGCGGGCAGGTTCCTTCAAGGTGCGCGGCGCGTACGTCCGAATGGCGAAGCTTTCCGCTGAAGAGAAGAAGCGCGGCGTGGTGGCGGCGTCCGCCGGAAACCACGCCCAAGGTGTGGCGGTTGCAGCCAAGAGCCTCGGGATCAAGGCGCGCATCTACATGCCGCTGGGCGTGGCACTGCCCAAGCTTGCTGCCACCCGCAGTCACGGCGCCGAAGTGGTCCTTCACGGGCACAACGTGGACGAAGCACTCGCCGAAGCCCAGCGCTATGCCGACGAGACCGGCGCCGTCTTTGTCCACCCGTTCGACAACGTGGACGTTGTTGCCGGGCAGGGCACGGTGGGACTGGAAATCCTGGAACAGATCCCCAACGTGGACACCATCCTGATGGGAGTCGGCGGCGGGGGGTTGCTGGCCGGCGTGGCGGTGGCGGTGAAGGCCAGGGCACGGGAGTTGGGACGGGAGATCCGGATCATCGGCGTCCAGGCCGAAAATGCCGCGGCCTACCCGCCGTCGCTCGCCGCAGACGCCTTGGTGCCGTTGAAAAAGGTGTCCACGATGGCCGATGGCATTGCGGTGGGCCGTCCGGGGCAGCTGCCGTTCAGCATCATCCGTGAACTTGTGGACGACGTAGTCACTGTCAGCGAGGATTCCCTGGCCCGGGCGCTGATCTTCCTGCTGGAACGCGCCAAGATGGTGGTGGAACCGGCCGGCGCCGTGGGCGTCGCCGCCCTGATGGACGGCAAGATCGAAAATCCCGGCACCACGGCCGTGATCCTCTCCGGCGGCAACATTGACCCGATGTTGATGCTCAAGGTGATCCAGCGCGGCCTCTCGGCTGCCGGCCGCTACATGACGGTCCGCATGATGCTGGATGACCGGCCCGGTTCGCTGGCCACGATCGCCCGGATCATCGCGGAGAACGATGCCAACGTCACCGGCCTGGACCACACCCGTGTGGGCGGTTCCATCAGCATGGGAGACGTGTCCATTACCGTCAACCTGGAGACCAAGGGGCACGAGCACTGCGAGCAGGTCCTGGGTGCGCTCCGTGCCGAGGGCTTCCAGCCGATCGTGGTCCACTAGGGGCCATGGTGCGGGACGCGACGGGGGGCCGGCCGAAAGTGAGGCACACCGCTGCCGCACGCGCCCAGGGCGGACTGCTGATCACAGGGTTGTTCGTGGTCCTCCTGTTTGCCATCGAGTTCGTCAATGCTGCAACGTTCCATGCCTTGAACCGGACGTTCGGGCTGCGTCCGCGCAGCGCAGACGGACTGCTGGACATCCTCACGTTCCCGTTGTTCCACGCCAACCTTGGCCACGTGGTCTCCAACGCGTTACCGCTGATCATCTTCGGCTTCCTCGTTTTTATGTCCGGGCTCCGGGTCTTCGTGACCGCAGTGGCCTTCAGCTGGTTCGGTTCGGGCATAGTGGTGTGGCTGATCGGCGGCTGGGGGATCACGGTGGGCGCTTCGGGCCTGGTGTTTGGCCTCTTTGCCTTCCTGCTGGTCCGGGGGTTCTTCAACGGCAACTGGTGGCAGATAGCGCTGTCAGTGCTCCTGTTCCTCAGCTACGGTGGAATATTGTTCGGCGTCCTTCCGGGCGTTGCAGGGTTCGTTTCCTGGCAGGCCCACCTGGGCGGAGCACTGGGCGGCGTCGCCGCCGCCATGCTGCTGAGGCCCCGGCGGATTCCGCAGGAACGTCAGATAGCGGAAGACCCGGCCACCAGGAAATAGGCCTTTAACGCGCGACGCCGGCCGTTCCCGCGAAAGGGGAGGGCCGGCGTCGTGCGTTGAGGCTTTGCAGTGGTCCCGGAGCTGCGCTCCTAGCCTGCGTACGGCTTGGCGGACAGGATTTCCACCGTGATGTCCTTGCCGTTCGGGGCGGTGTAGCTGAGCTTGTCGCCCTCTTTGTGGCCCACAATCGCAGAGCCAAGCGGAGACTTTTCGCTGAAGACGTCCAAGTCCGAATCGCCGGCGATCTCGCGGGATCCGAGCAGGAAGGTCTCCTCGTCGCCGGCGATCCTGGCGACGACGATCATTCCGGGCTCCACGATCCCGTCGTCAGCCGGGGACTCGCCCACGTGGGCGTCGCGGAGCAAAACGGTGAGCTGGCGGATGCGGGCCTCGATCTTGCCCTGCTCCTCCTTGGCGGCGTGGTAACCGCCGTTTTCCTTGAGGTCGCCTTCCTGGCGGGCAGCTTCGATTTTCTGGACGATTTCCGCCCGGCCGGCGCCGGAGAGGTGGTCCAGCTCTGCCTTCAGGCGGTCAAAAGCTTCCTGGGTAAGCCAAGCTGCAGTTGCGCTGTTGGTGGTAGACACGGACTTCTCCTTTTTCGTGGTCAAACAAGTTTGTGGTCAAACAAGTAAAACCCCGCCACGGTGGCCACTCATGGAACTCAGCAACCAGCTCAGCGGGGTAGAAGGTATTGATCCATTGTAGTCAATGCGCTGGACAAACCAAAGAAGGCTTGCGGCGTGGGTCACAGGCCGCAGCCCAAACAGCCGGCCAGAGTATGGTCTGCTATTTGTTCCCGTCAGGAATCCAGCAGCTGTCCACCACGCCGGAAACTGACAATGACTCCGTGCGCACCACCGCGCGGTGCACAGTGGTGCGTCCGCCGTCAGCGGTGGCGTCGGCCGGGTTGGGACCGATATCAACCACCTTCCAGCCGACCACCGCGAACTTGGCATCCAAGGCCTTGACCGCGCACTTGGCGCCGGTTCCGGGCTCCTTGGTGACCTGGAAATCGATCTCCGCCTGGGTGGCGTCCGTGGTGCTGTAGCCGATGTCCTTGAAAGACACCGTTTCAGTGTTCAGGGAGGTGGAGATCCACGCCATGAAGCCGATCCCGGCAACCAGTGCACCGATTCCGATGTTGCGCTTGGCCTTGCCGGAGAGGGCACGCTTTTGGCCCCCGTAACGATTGGCTAGGGTGGTAGTTGCCGGTGCCGAAGTAACCGGTTGATCCTCGGAAGTCACCGTTCCAGTTTAGTGTGGATCCGAACGGGATAATTCCGCGTCCCTGCCGCCGGGAGCCCGCAACCCCATAATTCGAAGAAAGTGAGCCGTTTCAGATGACAGCGTCTGCAAGCCAGTCAAAACCGCTCCGCCTGCTGGCAGTCCACGCTCACCCTGACGACGAGTCGAGCAAGGGGGCAGCCACCATGGCCATGTACGCAGCGGCCGGAGTTGACGTCATGGTGGCCACGTGCACTGACGGATCGCGGGGCGACATCCAGAACCCCGCCATGGAGAACGAGCCCCACCCCAAGCGCGACATGGCCGGCGCTCGGCGCCTCGAAATGGACAACGCCGCCCGCGTGCTGGGAATTCGCCAGCGCTGGCTGGGCTTCGTGGACTCGGGATTGCCTGAAGGCGACCCGCTGCCGCCGCTGCCGCCGGGTTCCTTCGCCCTCCAACCGCTGGAGGTGGCCGCGGCTCCGCTGGTCCGGCTGGTGCGCAATTTCAGGCCGCACGTGATCCTGAGCTACGACGAAAACGGCGGCTATCCGCATCCGGACCACATCATGGCGCACCGCGTGGCCGTCGAGGCCTTCGAAGCCGCCGGCGATCCGGAACGGTACCAGGGCGCCGGCGAACCCTGGGCGCCCGGCAAGCTGTACTACGACCGCGCCTTCAGTCCTGACCGGTTCCGCGCCCTGCACTTTGCGCTTGAAGAGGCCGGCCTGCAGTCGCCCTACGCTGAACGGCTGGCAGCCTGGCTTGAGGCTGATGCCGAAGGCCACACGCCTCCGCCACCCACCCACCCCACCACCACCCAGATTGAGTGCGGGGACTATTTCGAAGCCAGGGACGATGCCCTCCGCGCCCACCGCACCCAGGTCGATCCGCTGGGGTTCTTCTTCGCGGTGTCTCCGGATATGCAGCGCCGCGCCTGGCCCTGGGAGGACTACAGCCTGATCCAGTCGCGGGTGCCGGTGGAGTTGCCGGAAAACGATCTCTTTGCCGGGCTAAGATAGAGCCAGGCTCATTTCTATGTCCTGTAGAAGTCAGGGCCCTCAAGACGCTCCATAGAAGGTTTAACCGTGCATCACTTGCTCATTGCCCTCGCGACGACCCCGGCACCCAGCCCTACGCCGTCCCTGCGCCCGGGCCTCTCCGAAGACCAGGTGACTCCGGGCATGTGGGGCTTCATCATGACCGCTTTCTTCGTGCTCGCCACCACGCTGCTGATCGTCGATATGGTGCGGCGCATCCGCAGGGTCCGGTACCGGGCCCAGGTGGAGGAAGAGCGACTGGCCGCGCTTGCTGCCGGGAACGAAGATATGCCTGGAACTGGCACGCCGGAGGTTCCCGGGACCGGGGCCCCGGTCGCGCAGGCTCCGGACGCGGAGGATTCCGGCAGGCACGAGCCGGGCACCCGCGGCGGCCGCCAGGGCGGCGCCGGTCTCCGGACGGAACACAACGGTGATGAAGGCCGCGGACAGCGCTAGCGGCCGGGACGGCAGCGGCGGCTCCGGCGAAGTGCGGCCCGGTGCAGCCAACGCGCTGGCCGGCGAACCGTCGGCGTATCTGAGGCAGCACGCGGACAATCCGGTGCACTGGCGGCCTTTCGGCGATGAAGCGTTCGGCTTCGCCGCACAGCGCGACGTTCCGGTGTTCCTGTCCATCGGCTACGCCGCCTGCCACTGGTGCCACGTGATGGCACACGAATCGTTCGAAGACCAGGACACCGCGGACTTCCTGAATGCCAACTTCGTGGCCATCAAGGTGGACAGGGAAGAGCGTCCGGACGTTGACGCCGTCTACATGGCCGCAACGCAGGCGATCAGCGGCGAGGGCGGCTGGCCGATGTCGGTCTTCCTGATGCCGGACGGCCGCGCGTTCCATTCCGGAACCTACTTCCCGCCCCGGCCCATGCCCGGCCGGCCCTCCTTCCGCCAGGTTCTCGAGGCCGTCCGCGAAGCCTGGCTGGAACGGCGCGAGGGCGTGGAACAGAACGCCGAGACCCTGGCCCGCGGTATGGCGGAAACACAGCTTGCCGCCGCGGTGCAACTGACCGGCTTGCCGGACCCGGTGGACGCCGGGCTGCTCTCCGAGGCGGTCCGCGTCCTGGCCCGCTCCGAAGACCCGCACGACGGCGGATTCGGCACCGCGCCGAAATTCCCGCCGTCGCCCGTGCTGGAATTCCTGATCCGGCACGCCGCAGTTGCTTCGGACACCGCTAATCCCGCCAGGGACATGGCCGCCCGCACGCTGGCAGCGATGGCCCGGTCCGCCCTGTTCGACCAGCTGGACGGCGGATTTGCCCGGTACTCCGTGACGCGAGACTGGTCCGTGCCGCACTTCGAAAAGATGCTTTACGACAACGCCCAGCTACTGCGCGCCTATGTCCACTGGGTCCGGCTCGGCGGGGATGCCGTGTACCCCGCCGGGGAAGCCGCGGATGTCGCGTCCCGCACGGCGGACTGGATGGTTGCATCGCTGGGCCTGACCGGACACGCGGCGGGGCCGGAGGCGGGCCTGGACGGGGGGCCGGAGGCAGGGCAGGTTGAGGCGTTCGCCTCGTCGCTGGATGCGGACACTGTGGTGGACGGGAAGCACCTCGAGGGCGCCAGCTACCTGTGGACTCCCGACGAGTTGCTGGACGTCCTGGGACCTGACGACGGAGCTGCGGTGGCGCGGCTGATGAATGTCCGTGGCGCGGGCACCGTGACCTCGTCGGCTTCCCCTTTGCATCCGGGGCGCCGGGCTGACGACGCCGAACAGCTTCTGTGGGACCGGGTGCGGCCGCATCTGCTGGCTGCCCGTTCGGCGCGTCCCCAGCCCGCCAGGGATGACAAGGTGGTGGCCGGCTGGAACGGGCTGGCTGTCGCCGCGCTCGCTGAAGCAGGGGCTGTCCTGGACCGGCCCGGACTGGTGGCTGCTGCGGCGCGAACGGCCGCCTACCTTGAGCGGGTCCACTGGCAGCCTCCGCACGCCGGGGGCCAGGGCACGGAACCCGGCACTTTGGTGCGGGTGTCGCATGCCGGCCGCGCCAGGGGAATCGGCGGCCTCCTCGAAGACTATGCCTTCTGCGTGGACGGGCTCCTGACGCTATACGGAGTGACAGGGAGTGAGCGGTGGTACCGGCTCGCCGAAGACATCCTGCGCGCCGCCTGTCTTCGGTTCGCGGCGGACGGAACCCTCGTGGACACCGCCGGTGAATCGTCGCAGGTGTTCAATGCCCAGGGGCAGCGGGCGGGCCTGGAACCCTTCGACAACGCCACGCCGAGCGGCGCGGCCGCATTCGCCGGGGCCCTGCTGAGCTATGCCGCGCTCTCCGGTTCCACCGACCACCGGCTCATGGCCGGCAACATTCTTGCGCTGCTGCCGCCACTGGCAACCCGGGCGCCCCGGGCGGCAGGCTGGCTCCTGGCCACAGCGCAAGCTGCGCTGGCCGGCCCCGTGGAGGCCGCCGTCGTCGGACCTGCCGGTCCGGCGCGGGCGGAACTCCACCACGCCCTGATGATGTCCGCCAGTCCGGGCCTGGTGGTAGCGGTTGCGTCCGACGCCGGGGTCCCGCTGCCCGACGCAAGCTCACATGCTGTGCCGCTTCTGGCGGGCAGGACGGCGGCGCCCGACGGTTCGCCGCAGGTTTACCTCTGCCGGGGGATGGTGTGCGAACGTCCGGTGGCCTCGGTGGCTGAGCTGCTGGAGCGCCTGGATGGGATGGCCGGATGACGTCTCGGGCAGTGGAGGATAGCGTGTGCGGAGTCCAGGCGGCCCGCGCGGCAGGAATGCACGTCTTCGCCTTCGGCGGGTGAGTGACGCCGGCTGCGAAGCTGGCGGCCCCGGGAACCACGGTGTTCCGGCACATGGGGAACCCCCGGACCTCATCGCCGCGGGAAGGCCCTAAGCCGGCCGGCCGAGGACCGCGATGGCGATGGCGATGAAGTGCGCGGCGAAAGCGAACACAGTGAAAGCGTGGAAGAGCTCATGGAAGCCGAAGTGCTCGTAGCTGAAGTTCGGCTTCTTGAGCGCGTAGAACACCGCGCCGGCGATGTAAAGTGCGCCGCCCACGCAGATCAGGACGGCGGAGGCAATGCTGGCCGCGAAAAAGTCCGGCAGGTAGAACAGTGCGCCGCAGCCCAGGGCAATGTAGATGGGCACGTAGAGCCATCGCGGCGCATGCGTCCAGAGCAGCCGGAACAGCACGCCCAGAATGGCGCCGGACCAGATGACCCACAGCAGCACCACTGCCTTGGGCTGTTCCAGCAACGCCCACGCCAAGGGTGTGTAGCTGCCGGCGATCACCAGCATGATATTGGTGTGATCGAGGCGCTTCAGGACGATCTTGACGCCGGGGGACCAGTTGCCGCGGTGGTACACGGCGCTGATGCCGAACAGCAGCACTCCCGTCACGGCGTAGACGGTGGAAGCTATCTTCAGGTCGGTGGTGGGGGCCAACAGGACTAGTACCAGCCCCGCGGCGAAAGCAAGCGGTGCGGTGATGGTGTGGATCCACCCCCGCCACTTGGGCTTGATCGTCAGCAGCTCTGCGATGCGGACTGCAGCATCGTCCATTGGGCCTGATTTCCGGCCGCGGCCCGCTCCCGCGCCCGGGTGGGGAGATTTGCTTTCCATGGCTCAAGAATAAACTACGTTCCAGTAAGTTACTGATGAGTAATAACTCTTGCAGTGATTTGTTGGGGCCTGATGCACCGAGCCCCCTTTGCGGACGGGTAGCCTAGGAATGCACTGCCGTCATACATCAAGGAAGTCAGGTGAGTCTCCGGATGGAGTTGCCCGGGATCCTCTATGGCTTCTATGAACGCAAGCTCCTGCGCTCGCTGGACAAGGATCGCATCCCCAAACACATCGGCGTCATGGTGGACGGGAACCGCCGCTGGGCCAAGCAGTTCAACGCACCCACCAGCCAGGGACACCAGGCCGGTGCCGACAAGATCCATGAGTTCCTCGGCTGGTGCCAGGAACTCGGGATCAAAGTAGTCACGCTGTACATGCTCTCCACCGACAACATGAGCCGCTCCGGTGAAGAGCTGGATCTGCTGATGGGGATCATTGCCAACACGCTTGACCGACTGGACGAGGACGCCGACATCTCCGTCCACGCCATGGGGGCGCCGGAGCTGCTTCCCGACTACCTTGCGGAGCGTCTCAACAAGCTCACGGCTCGGACGCCGGCACACGAAAAACTTCACGTCAACGTCGCCGTGGGCTACGGAGGACGCCGCGAAATCGTGGACGCCGTCAGGGAACTGCTCCATGATGCCGTGGCCCGGGGCAAAGACATCGGCGAGCTCGCGGATGAACTTAGCGTCGACGACATCTCACGCTTCCTCTATACCCGGGGCCAGCCGGACCCGGACCTGGTGATCCGCACCTCCGGCGAGCAGCGGCTGTCCGGCTTCCTGATGTGGCAGAGCGCTTACAGCGAGTTCTACTTCTGCGAGGCGCTCTGGCCTGCCTTCCGCAAAGTGGACTTCCTGCGGGCATTGCGCGACTACGCCGGCCGGCAGCGGCGCTTCGGCTCCTGACGCCCGCCGCGGTGTCCGGTAGACACACCCCTCCCGGCCGGTTCACGCGGAGTTCACGTGTTCGCAACAAGAATCGCCGGGAAATAGTTTGGGAAACAAAGCCGCGGGGAATTACGTTGATCTCATTAGCAGGCACACTGCCGGCTAATCGGGGAGGCCAGTACATGGAGCGGATTTTCGCACCGGATGTATGGGAGGCCGGAACCGGCCTCGTGGCCGATCCGCCTCACCTATAGATATCCGGGCGTGCGCCCCGGGGCTGGAGTCGATGTGGCTATTTCTGAACAACTGCCCGACGTCATTTCCGACCAGGGAGAGAAAGCTACCTCTCGCGCCAAGCGAGCAACCTCACAGACCGGTGCAGCCAATCATGACGCTGCGGCCGGTCTTGCTGTATCCGGCGAAAGTGCCGCGACAGATGACACCCTGTGGAGCTTTGTCATCGACACCTCGGTATTGCTCTCGGACCCCCGCGCCTTGCTGCGGTTCGCAGAGCATGAAGTCATTGTGCCGATCGTGGTCATCACGGAACTAGAGGGCAAGAGGCACGACCCCGAACTGGGATACTTTGCCCGCAAGGCGCTCCGGCTCCTGGACGACCTTCGCGTCCAGCACGGCGGACTCGACCGCCCGATCCCTCTGGGTGATGACGGGGGCACCCTCATGGTGGAGATGAACCACATCTCCACCGAGGTCCTCCCCCTGGGATTCCGCGGCGGGGACAACGACAGCCGCATCCTCGCCGTCGCTAAGAACCTCGCCAACGAGGGCCGCAACGTCACTGTGGTCTCCAAGGACCTGCCGATGCGCGTCAAGGCCTCAGCCATGGGGCTGCTGGCAGACGAGTACCGCAACGAACTGGTGAAGGACTCCGGCTGGACCGGGATGGCGGAGGTCGAAGCCAGCGAGGAGGACGTGGCCACGCTCTACGGCCACGAACCCGTCTTTATCCCCGCAGCCGCCGAGATGCCCGTCAACACCGGACTCGTACTGCTCTCAAACCGGGGTTCCGCCTTAGGCCGGGTCGGCGCGGACAAGCAGGTCCGGCTGGTCAAGGGGGACCGCGACGTCTTTGGACTGCACGGGCGCTCTGCGGAACAGCGGCTGGCCATCGACATGCTGATGGATCCCTCCGTGGGCATCGTGTCGATCGGCGGCCGTGCCGGCACCGGAAAGTCGGCGCTGGCTCTGTGCGCGGGCCTCGAAGCCGTGCTGGAACGCCGCGAACACCGTAAGGTGATCGTTTTCCGACCGCTCTACGCGGTGGGCGGCCAGGAGCTCGGCTACCTGCCCGGTTCCGAGTCGGAGAAGATGAACCCTTGGGCACAGGCCGTCTTTGACACCCTCGGGGCCCTGGTCAGCCAGGAAGTCGTCGAGGAAGTCATGGATCGCGGCATGCTGGAAGTCATGCCGCTGACCCACATCCGCGGCCGCTCGCTCCATGACGCGTTCGTGATCGTCGATGAAGCGCAGTCCCTGGAGAAAAACGTCCTCCTCACGGTGATGAGCCGAATTGGCCAGAACTCGAAGATCGTCCTGACCCACGACGTCGCCCAGCGCGACAACCTGCGGGTCGGCCGGCACGACGGCGTGGCTGCCGTCGTCGAAACCCTCAAGGGACACCCGCTCTTCGGGCACATCACCCTCACCCGGTCCGAGCGCTCGCCGATCGCGGCCCTCGTCACGGAACTGCTTGAAGGGGCGGAAATCTAGGCGGGCTGCTCTAGCGTGGGCCGCGGCCGGGTTCCCCCGGCCGCGGCCCTTCGCCGTCGTCCGGAATTCCCAGAAACTTGGCCGTGGCTTCGTGGCCCTCCACCTTCAGCGACCAGTCGGGGCGTTTGAAAGCGGCCGGGGTGACGCGGACCTTCTGGACCTCCTGCACCTTGCCGCCCCAGGATGCCCGGCTGACGCCGTTCAGCTCGTAGCCGAGGGAACGGGAGACGCCCAGGGACTTCTCGTTCCACACCGCGGCCTCAGACTCGGCCACTTCCGCTTTCAGGTGGTCGAAGGCGTAGCTGACGACGGCTGCCCGCATCTCCTTGCCGAAGCCCAGGCCCTGCGCGGACTTCCTGAGCCAGGAGCCGGTGGAGACCGTCCGGAGCGTCGCGAAATCCTTGGCCTCGATGTCCTGGCAGCCGATGAATCCGCCGTCATGCCAGATGCCCAGCAGGAGGGTCCACTCCTGCGGAGACATGTTCCCACGGCATCGCCAGTACCACTGCGCCATGTTGGGGCCCAGCTCCTCTGCCGGGGACTCTGCCCAAGGCCGGCTGAAAGGGCTTTGGCCGGGTTCGTGGACGCCGCTCAAGGCCGCCTGCACCGCCGCCGGGATCTCTTCGTCACGGATGGGACGGAGGGTGAGGCGGGGCGTGGTCAGTGTGAGGGCGAACGGGGGCCAGAAGGTGGCAGGCTCAGTCATCAGCGAAGCCTAACCGGAGCACCGGCCCGCTGCCAGTCACGCGCCCCGGGAGATGTCCCAGGTGATATGGCGGCGGACGTCGGTCAAGTTCATGGATTCGGTCAGGAACAGGTCATCGAGCATGTACTCGTCAACTGCCAGGATCCGGAGCCAATGGCCGGAGCCCATCGATTCACTCTCCAGCGAGCGGCTGGAGACGCAGACTCCAGTGCCGACGTCGATCCTTACCAGGTTCCGTCCCGGTCCGCACAGCGGCGCCAAGGGGTCCGAGGGGTGGTAGGCGGCGCTGGGGATCACGACGGCTTCCAGCGCAGGGCGGCCCTGATGGTCAACCACGGTGATGGGGCCGAGCTCCACGGCGTTGGTGTTCGGGAATTCGATGGGAACGGGTGCGCTGCCTGCCAGCTCCACCGGATCCAGCGCTGCGGCAAAGCGGCCGTTTCCGAAGCACGGTTCGCCGTAGGCGGCCTCCGGGCGGCGCCGGACCAGCCCGCCGTCGTCATACACGGGGGTGACCAGCTGCGGCGGCAGGAGCCACGACTTCCGGGTGGAGCTGACGTAGAAGCCGTCTTTGGAGTCATTGATGCCCGTGGTGCTGTGCAGCACCACTCCTGCCGCGGATTCCAGCCGGAGGGCGCCGGGCCGTCGCAGCCAGGCCTGCACCGTGTTGTTCGGGTCCGGGTTTTCGGCATCCGTGCCTGTGGAGGCCCGGTACGGATGATCCGCCGATGGCCGGTCCACATACTCGAAACGGAGGCTCTGCCATTTCCAGGGCGAGGACCGGCACAGGTTCCGGAACGCCATGGCCGTGTCTGCCGGCTTGCTCTGCTGACCGGCTTCCCCCTGGCGCCTCGCGTCCCATGTCGACATATCCACAGTTTACGCGCGGGCTCCGCGGCGGGTGGGGAAAATCCAGTAGCATCCGAGAGTGATCCAACGACTGGGCGAACTTTGGGAATCCACCCCGCTGGCCTTCTGGCTGGTGCTGGCGGCCTGCGCCTACTTCGGCGTGATGGCCGTGCGGCTCACTGTCATCGACGTCAGGCACCACCTGCTGCCGAACAGGATTGTCTTCCCGTCCTACGCCGTGGGCGGCGTGCTCCTGCTGGCAGCGGTTCTCGCCGTCCTCGCTGCCGGTGCAGACGCCTCTGCAGTGCCCGACGGCGCCGCCCGGCTTTTCGGGCTCCCGGGCGGACGCATCCTTGCCGGGGGAGCCCTGCTGTGGCTGTTCTACTTCATCCTGCGCATGGTTTATCCGCCCGGGATGGGTTTCGGCGACGTAAAACTTGCCGGTGTGCTGGGCCTGTACCTCGGCTACCTCGGCTGGGGACACGTGTTCGCCGGAACCTTCGCCGCCTTCCTCCTGGGCGGGCTCTGGAGCCTGGGCCTGCTGGCGGCCCGCCGCGGCACCCTCAAATCGGACATCCCCTTCGGCCCGTTTATGCTGGCAGGCACGGCCGCAGCCATGCTCCTTCTGCCTGCGGGCTGAGCGGCTGCGCAAGCGTTGCTGCCGCTAGGCTGAAGGTATGCCAGCACCTGAATTCGTCCTCAAGCTTCGCGAAAAAATCGGCCATGATCCGTTGTGGATTCCCGCGGTTCGCGGGGTGGTTTTCAACGACGACGGCCACGTCCTGCTGGGCCAGCGCTCCGACAACGGCAGATGGGCGCTGATCTCCGGGATGCTCGAGCCGGGCGAGCATCCGGCCCCGGGACTCGTGCGGGAAATTTTCGAGGAGACAGCGGTCGTGGCGGAAACGGAACGCATGGTCTCAGTCGGCGTGGTGGGTCCGGTGACATTTCCCAACGGCGATGTGTGCGACTTCCTGGATATTGTGTTTCGCTGCCGCCATGTGTCCGGTGAAGCACGCGTGAATGACGACGAGTCCCTCGCCGTCGGCTGGTTTCCGTTGGAGGGACTTCCGGACATCAGGCCCGGCGACCGCGAGTGCATCCGGCGGGCGCTGCTGGCCGAGGACACCGTCCACTACGAACCCTGAGGGACTCCCTGATCAGGGAGTCCCTCCTGCGGAGCGACTAGGAGCGACTACACCGAGGCGGACTGGCGCCCGGCCTCCAGGCGCTCCGCCTCTTCGCCGCCCACGGCCTCGCCCCGGGCCACCATTCCTGCGGTGTCGGAAAGCGGGATCTGCTTCAGCGTCAGCGCGAGGATCAGTGCGATGCCCAGGAACGGCAGCAGGTACCAGAAGACGGGCGCCAGCGAATCGGCGTAGGCGTTCACAATGGCGTCGCGGAGCTGTTCCGGGAGCTGGCTGAGGGCCTGCGGGTCCAGGGTCCGGGTGGACTGCGCGGCCTGGTCGGCTGAGGCGCCTGCCCCGGTGAAGGCATTGGCGAGGGCCTCTGCCAGCCGTGAGGTGAAGATGGAGCCGAAAACGGCCACACCCAGGGAAGCGCCCACTTCGCGGAAGTAGTTGTTCGTGCTGGTGGCAGTACCGATCTGTTCCGCGGGCACGGAGTTCTGCACTACAAGGACAATGACCTGCATGATCGAGCCCAGGCCGGCGCCGAACACGAACAGCTGCACACAGATGACCCAGATGGGGGTGTCGGCCGTCAGGGTGGTCAGCCAGAGCATGGCGGCCATGGTGAGGGCGGCGCCCATGATGGGGAACATCTTGTACTTGCCGGTCTTGGAGATCCGGATGCCGGAATAGATGGCCATGCCCATCAGGCCCACCATCATCGGAAGCATCAGCAGCCCGGATTCGGCGGCGGAGGTGCCGGAGGACATCTGCAGGAATGTGGGAACGAATGCGATGGCGGCGAACATGCCCAGGCCCAGGGTGAAGCCGATGGCTGTGGAGTTCACGAAGATCCGGTTCTTGAACAGTCCCAGCGGAATGATGGGGTCCTCGGCACGGCGTTCCACCATGACAAACGCGGCGGCGGCCACAATGAGGCCCGCGCCAAACGCCCAGGTCAACGGCGAATCCCAGCCTTCGTCCTTCTTGCCGCCGAAATCGGTGAAGAAAATCAGGCAGGTGGTGGCTGCGGAGAGCAGCAGGACGCCGAGGATGTCGATCCGCTTCTCGGCCTTCTTGTTTGGCAGGGTCAGGGTGAACCAGGCGATGGTGAAGGCGGCGATGCCGATCGGGATGTTGATGTAGAAGGCCCATTCCCAAGTGAGGTGGTCCACGAAGTAGCCGCCCAGGAGCGGGCCGGCGACGGCGGAGAGGCCGAAAATCGCCCCGAGCGGTCCCATGTACTTGCCGCGGTCCTTGGCCGGGACGATGTCGGCAATGATGGCCTGCGAGAGGATCATCAGGCCGCCGCCGCCCAGGCCCTGGATGGCCCGGAAGACCACGAAGCCCCAGAAATCGGTGGCGAACGCGCAGCCCACCGAAGCGAGGGTGAAGAGTGCGATGGCCACGAGGAACAGGTTGCGGCGGCCCAGGACATCGCCGAACTTGCCGTAGATGGGCATGACGATGGTGGTGGCCAGCAGGTAGGCGGTGGTGATCCAGGCCTGGTGTTCCACGCCGCCGAGCTTTCCCACGATGGTGGGCATGGCGGTGGAGACGATGGTCTGGTCCATGCTGGAGAGCAGCATGCCGGCGATGAGTGCGGAAAAGATGATCCAGATTCGTTTCTGGGTCAGCAGCAGCGGCTCAACTGCTGGCTTGGGAGTGACGGCGGTGCTCATGGGCGTCCTTCTGCGGGTGCGGGTTCTTGAAATTCCTGGGAAAAAAGCCGGCGGGCGGCCGAGATATTCTCCAGCAGCAGCTCCCGGTAGGGGCGGGTATTGCCCTCGGAGAAATAGGCCAAGCTGCTCCTGCGGGCGATGTTGCCCAGCAGGACAACGGCCATCTGGACCACAGGGTGGTCCGGTGCAACGCCTTCGCGGAGGGCGACGTCTTTGGCGAACTCTGCCTCTCGCTGCTCGGTGGCCCCGATGATCCGCAGGATTAGCTGGGGCTCCTTCTTGATGACGCCGATCAGCTGGCGGGTGTCCTCCTCGGAAGCTGCCATGTTCTCGGACAGCTTCAAGGAAAGGGTGACCAAGTCCTGAAGGAGCGTGGGGGAGATGATGCCTGGCGGCGATGACTGGCCGCCGGCGATGAACTCGTCGATCACTTCGTGGGGAAGTTCGTCGTCCGCGTGGCCGATGATCGCGTCCTCTTTGGCCGGGAAGTAGTTGAAAAACGTCCGTCGCGAAATACCCGCTTCGCTGCAGACCTCATCGACCGTGTATCCGTTCAGGCCGCGTTCGGCGGTCAGCTTCCGGGCGATGGCGGTGATCGCTGCCCGGGTGGCGGCACGCTT
This sequence comes from Arthrobacter sp. NPDC058288, assembly GCF_042880995.1. Taxonomy (NCBI): domain Bacteria; kingdom Bacillati; phylum Actinomycetota; class Actinomycetes; order Micrococcales; family Micrococcaceae; genus Arthrobacter; species Arthrobacter sp. NPDC058288. The sequence continues at coordinate 184,823 of NZ_JBHVYH010000005.1, read as the reverse complement.
GCGCTCACGGAGTCCACCGTCGGTATTTGCACTATTTTCCACAAAGTAAAGTTTTGCACTAAGTCAAAACTAGTGCAACTTTTGACTGCCCTTGGAGTTTTTGTCCAGATAAAGGGACTTCCGGCGCACTCAAGCCCCCTTATCTGGACAAAAACTCACGGAAGGCAGAAACGAACGACGGCGGCCGCCCGCCTTCGCTGGGAAGGTGGGCGGCCGCCGTCGTACTTCGGGAAACTACGCCTTGTGCGGCGGGCGCGTCATCGACATAACGTCGAGGGCGGTGTCCAGCTGCTCTTCGGTCAGCTCGCCGCGCTCCAGGAAGCCCATGGCGACGACGGTCTCGCGGATGGTGAGGCCCTCGGCGACAGCCTTCTTGGCGATCTTGGCGGCGTTCTCGTAGCCGATGAACTTGTTCAGCGGGGTGACGATCGAGGGGGAGGCCTCGGCGAGGAAGCGGGCGCGCTCCACGTTGGCGGTGATGCCGTCGATCATCTTGTCCGCCATGACGCGGCTGGTGTTGGCCAGCAGACGCACGGATTCGAGGAGGTTCGCAGCCATGACCGGGATGCCCACATTCAATTCGAAGGCGCCGTTGGTGCCGGACCAGGCGATGGCGGTGTCGTTGCCGATCACCTGGGCGCAGACCATGATGGACGCCTCGCAGATGACGGGGTTGACCTTGCCCGGCATGATCGAGGAACCGGGCTGCAGGTCGGGGATGGCGATTTCGCCGAGGCCGGTGTTGGGGCCGGAGCCCATCCAGCGGAGGTCGTTGTTGATCTTCATGAAGGAGATCGCGATGTTGCGCAGCTGGCTGGAGGCTTCGATCAGGCCGTCGCGGTTGGCTTGGGCTTCGAAGTGGTCGCGGGCCTCGGTCAGGGGCAGGCCGGTGTCGGTGGCGAGCAGTTCGATGACGCGCTCCGGGAAGCCGGCAGGGGTGTTGATGCCGGTTCCCACCGCGGTTCCGCCGAGGGGAACTTCAGCCACGCGGGGGAGCGAGGCGTTGATGCGCTCGATGCCGTAGCGGACCTGTGCGGCGTACCCGCCGAACTCCTGGCCCAGGGTCACCGGGGTGGCATCCATGAGGTGCGTGCGGCCCGACTTCACAACGTCCTTGAACTCGACGGACTTGCGGTCCAGTGAGTCGGCCAGGTAGCCCAGGGCCGGGATGAGGTCGTTGATCAGCGCCGACGTGGCGGCCACGTGGACGGACGTGGGGAAGACGTCGTTGGAGGACTGCGAAGCGTTAACGTGGTCGTTCGGGTGGACAACCTTGTCGCTGCCGGCGGCCTTGAGGGCACGGGAGGCGAGCTCCGCGATGACCTCGTTGGTGTTCATGTTGGAGGACGTGCCGGAACCGGTCTGGAAGACGTCGATCGGGAAGTCGCCGTCGTACTTCCCGGCAGCAACCTCATCAGCGGCATCCGCGATCGCCTTGGCCAGCTCGCCGTCGAGCACTCCAAGTTCTGCGTTGGCCTGGGCGGCAGCCTTCTTCACCCTGGCGAGGGCCTCGATGTGCGCGCGTTCCAGGGTTTTGCCGGAAATGGGGAAGTTTTCAACTGCACGCTGCGTCTGGGCACGGTACAGGGCGTTCACGGGGACGCGGACTTCGCCCATCGTGTCATGTTCAATGCGGAATTCTTCAGTGGAAGTCATGGGGCTAGCTTAGGGCGATTGGCGGCCTTGGCTGAAACCGTGAAGCGCTTGCGTCGGGCTCCGGCCACCGCGCGCTGGCGGGGATCTAAAGTTCGCCGATACCCGAAACGAGGTCCGCGCGGCCCTCTTTGAGGCTGTAGGAGAGGCCGATCACGGCTGCGCGTCCGGTTTCGATGGCGTTGGAAATCACACGTGAGCTGTCCACGAGCCGCTGCGAGGTCTGCTTTACATGCTCCACCACCATGTCGTTGACTTCGGTTTCGTTGTTGCGCAGGGAAGTCAGCACGGACGGCGTGATGCGCTCGACGAGATCGCGGATGAATCCCACCGGCATCTGCCCCGTTTCCACTGCGTCCTTGGTGGCGCTGACCGCGCCGCAACTGTCATGGCCGAGGACAACGATCAGCGGCACGCTCAGGACGCCGATGCTGTACTCCAGTGAGCCCAGTACGGCGTCGTCGATGACCTGCCCGGCGGTGCGGACAACAAACGCGTCGCCCAGTCCGAGGTCGAAAATGATTTCAGCCGCGAGGCGCGAGTCCGAGCAGCCGAAGATCACTGCGAACGGGTGCTGGTTTTCCACGAGCGAGGACCGGCGTGACGCGTCCTGGTTGGGGTGCGAGGATTCTCCGGCGACAAAGCGCTCGTTTCCTTCGCGCAGTCGCCGCCATGCCAGTGCTGGAGTCAAGTAAGTAGCCACGGGGCTACTTTACGGCGAAGGGGTAGCTGAGGGTGAAACCGTTGCGGCCGGATTACTTTCCAGGGACTTCACCACTGCGTCCGCCAGCACGGCGAACTCGTCAAGTTGAGCCGTGCCCGTCAGCACAACAGTGGTGCCCTTGTGGCTGAGGACCATGCTCTTCTCGCCCTTACCCGCGTCGCGGAGTTCCCAGTCGAGGCCGCCGGCGTTGCGGCTCCCGGTGACCGGGGCATTCTTGGTCTGCTGGAGCAGCCACGTCGGATTCGCCCGGGCGGTCTGGACCAACCCGATGAATGACTCCTTCGGCGTGAGGTATCCGACCTCCCACGTTGGCACGCCGCTGCCGGTGCCGGACTCCCAGCGGGCGTAATTCGGACTGAATGTGTCGCCTGCCTCGGGGGCCACGGGTGTGAATCCTGCCACACCGGCGGCGTTTCGGGCTACGGCGCTCACATCGACGTTCGGCCGGTAACCCTCTGACTTGGGCGAGGGGTTCATCAAGACGATGGGAAGAAACGCAGCGACACTGACGAGCAGCGCGATGACCATTCCGATGACCGAGGCGTTGGCCCTTTTCGCCGCAGCAGCGCGGATAACGGGCTTGATCACTGGAGCATCAGGGGCGGCCTCGGAGCCCGCGGGGGAGCCTGTGCCGGCCGTCTGGCTGTGGGGGGTGGACTTGTCCTGCGTTTCGCTCACGCTTCTATAGTCGCGCATGTGAATGCCGTTCTCACATTCCTGCTGTTCAGCCGGTGAGGAATCGGTGTGTTTCACGGGGTGGTCATCCCATGACCTGCGGATGCTGCCGCGACTATGATCAGTAGCAGAGGAATCACCGTGACGGACTCAAACCGGCCGTACGGGTTCAATGATCGCCACTCGAAGAAGAGGTTCACGTGTCACCAGCGCCTATGACCCAGCAGTACTCCACGATTTCGCCGTCCCTTGCCGTAGGCATTGACGAACCGGACCGTAACCTTGCCCTTGAACTTGTCCGCGTCACCGAAGCCGCGGCCATTGCCGGCGGCCACTGGGTTGGCTTCGGCGACAAGAACAAGGCTGACGGCGCCGCAGTAGACGCCATGCGCTCCTTCCTTCAGACCGTCCACTTCAACGGTGTTGTGGTTATCGGTGAAGGCGAGAAGGACGAAGCTCCGATGCTCTTCAACGGCGAGCACGTCGGTGACGGCACCGGCCCCGAGTGCGATGTCGCCGTCGACCCCATTGACGGAACCCGCCTGACCGCACTGGGCATCAACAACGCCCTCGCTGTCCTCGCTGTCGCAGAACGCGGCTCCATGTTCGACCCCTCCGCCGTCTTCTACATGGAGAAGCTCGTGACGGGCCCGGAAGCTGCGGACATGGTTGACCTGCGCCTGCCGGTCAAGCAGAACCTGCACTTAATCGCCAAGGCGAAGGGCGTGAAGGTCAACCAGTTGAACGTCATGATCCTTGACCGGGACCGCCACCGTCCCCTCGTGGAGGAAATCCGCGAGGCCGGTGCCCGGACCAAGTTCATCATGGACGGCGACGTCGCGGGAGCCATCGCTGCGGCCCGCTCCGGCACGGGTGTTGACGCGCTCATGGGCATCGGAGGCACGCCGGAAGGCATCGTCGCCGCATGCGCCATCAAGTCCCTCGGCGGCGTCATCCAGGGCCGCCTCTGGCCCACCAGCGATGACGAGAAGCAAAAGGCCATCGACGCCGGGCACGACCTCGAGCGGGTGCTTTCCACCAACGACCTGGTTTCCAGCGACAACTGCTACTTCGCGGCCACGGGCATCACCGACGGTGACCTGCTCAAGGGTGTGCGCTACTCCAAGGACAAGGTCCTGACCCAGTCGATCGTCATGCGGTCCAAGTCCGGCACCATCCGCTTCGTGGACGGCGAGCACCAGGCCAGCAAGTGGGAAGGCTACGCCCGCAAGAGCTAGTCACCCCGCTTTACTCAGCGCGAACGGACACTTGAGGCCCCTTAGTCATGGCGACAAAGGACCCCAAGTGCCCGTTCGCGCTGTTCGTTGGGGCTGGTCACGGAACCTCATCACGGCCCTGACCTTTTCGATCACGAACGGGCTGTCTCCTTCGAGGTCCTCTTTGAAGACGCGGACTTCCCGCCATCCGAGCCGTTCGGTCACGGCAAGACGACGGCTGTCACTGCGAATCTGCAGCTGGTCGGCATGGTGGGCTCCGTCGTACTGCAAAGCGATCCGTTCCTTGGGATACGCAGCGTCAGGCCACACGGCGGCCTGACCCCATTCATCGACGATGACGTAATTGATGTCGGGTTCGCCCAGGCGCGAACGCGACAGAATAAGCCGCATAGCAGTCTCCTGAGGCGAATCCGCGCCCACCCGGATTTCCGGCAGTGCCAGGCGTGCGGTCTTCATGCCCCGCATGCCCGGATGGGCGCCAACCATTCGACGTAGCTCCTCGAGCGTGCACAGGGCCTCCCTGGGCCGCGGGAACTCATCGCCGTGGGCCACAACGATCGAATCGCCCGCTGCGATCAGTTCGTCGACGGACAGTAGAGCGGCAAGGTCAAGCCACGTCCTTGCCGGCGAGGTAACCCGAACGCCGTCGTGCACCACAACTTCGCCGTTCTTGAAGGTCAGGCGATGGCCCACCACGTTCTGGCGGCGGGGCTTGCTGCCCTCACGGTCCCTGGCCACATGGATCCGCCAGTCCTCCTGCATCCAGGGGGGAAGGCCAAACCCCCAGATTCGCGCGCCCGACTGATGCGTCAGGACCGATTTATCGTCCAGGTCCGTATACGCCCGGAGGCTTGCTGCCGCGCCGCCGGGCCCGTGCAGGGGTAGGCGGATACCGCGGGAGGGGATGACGACGTCGGATTGCCGCTGCCGCTTCCGCGTCACCCCTAGTGCGCTGGCCGTCGTTGAGGTAAAGGATCCTGCGAGCAGTTCCTTGGGCAGGGACGTTCTGGACATGCTCCAGTTTGCAACGCCGGGGGCCGGGCAAAGCCGTTATCCACAGGACGGTTTTGCCTTCGGTGCGCGAACGGACACTTGGGGCCCGAAGCAGCCCGCTTGGAGGGCCGTAAGTGCCCGTTCGGGCTCAGGCGGAGGGCCGCACGTGCCCGTTCGCGCCGGGTGGGGGCGCACAAGGCGCGGGGCAGGGGGAACCGAGTCAGTTGCGGAGGGCGCGGAGCTTTTCGCGGGCTTTCCGGGCGAGTTGGTAGGCGCCGTAGCGGACCTTTTTCACGGGCAGGTCCCAGGTGCCCGGATACGCGACTTCGCGCCCGCCGAACGACTTCTTGAACGCCGTGAACCCGGCCCACTTATGGTTCGGCTGGTCATCCGGGGCCACGCCCCACAGGTCTACGTGCTTCAGGCCCTTCTCCTTGGCATCCGCCATGAGCGTCACCAGCAACGGTATTCCCGCGCTCAGCTTGCGGTGCGAGTCGTCAAGGGCCGCGTGGGCGTAGGTGCGGGTGTCGGCGGAGTCGTAGGCCAGCGCCGCGGCAATGGGGCCGCCATGGCGTTCGGCGATGAACAAGGTGGCCGCACCCACAGGCATGAGGGACCGCGCCACCTGGCTGAGGTACTCATCGCTTTGCGGCTTGAACCCGCTCCTCCTGGCTGTCATGTGCAGGAAATTCAACAGCACGCGGATGTCGTCGGGATCCTGCGACGTCCGGAAGGTCACGTCCTTCTTGTGGATGTTCCGGTACAGGTTCCGGTTCACCGGCTTCATGGCGGCGAGGACGTCCTTGAAATCCCGGTCCAGGTCCACGATCCAGCTCAGCTCCGGCTGCTGGTTGACCGGGGCGCGCAGCAGCCCACGGCTTCCCAGCACGGATTCCGACTCAGCGTTGTTGAATCCGGCGCTGACCGGCTCTATCCGGACAAACGCGGCGCCGCAGCGGCGGGCCAGCGCCACGAGGGCAGCCAAAGCGGCGTCGAACGCTTCCAGGGACTCTGCCACGGGACCGTACGGGGCATAGAGGACCTTGCCCGCCGGATTCTTCTCTTCGACGGCGAGGAAGCTCCACCCCGGTCCGGACTGTTCGTGCACTGTGCGGCCAAGTGACCGCTGGAAGTCGGCCCACTGCGGCGTCTGCAGGAAATACTCCATCGGATCAGGCCTCCAGCGCAGTGGTCACGGCAAAGGCAACGGCGGTCCCGGAGGAGCCCGCCGCCGGATGCACGTTCACCGGGGCTTCAGCGGCCGGGAGGAAGGCACTCGCCCCGCGGTCCAGGTGGAGGTCGCCCTTGGGGGAGTCCAGCAGCACGGCGCCGGAGACTACGATGATCACTGCCGCACCGGACTGCGCCAGCGGGACGGGACCGCCGTCGGGCTCCAGCTCGATCCGCTGCAGCTGGAATTCACGGAACGGCGGCCGGTAGAGTTCCTGGCCCAGCCCGGATATCTCTGCCGGCAGCATCGGCACCCCCACCGACTCGAATTCGACGGTGGCCAGCAGCTCGGGTACGTCCACGAACTTGGGCGTCAGCCCGCCCCGGAGCACGTTGTCCGATGACGCCATGACCTCGATGCCCAGCCCGTGCAGGTAGGCGTGGACGTTTCCTGCCGGCAGGTAGACGGCCTCCCCGGGTGACAGCGAGATCCTGTTCAGCAGCAAGGAGATGAGCACTCCGGGGTCGCCGGGATAATGGCCGTGCAGGCTGACCACGGTGGAGAGTTCGGTCTGGTAGGGGGACATGGGCAGTCCGGCTTTGAGCGCTGCCACCAGCTCCCGCACAGCATGCGACACGGCATGGCCTCCGCCGATGAGCCGGGTGAAGGCAGCTTTCAGTGCGTCGTGCTCCACCGGCGCGGACAGGTCCGCCACGACGTCGAGGAACACGTGCGGGACTTCCAGGGACATCCCGTGCATCGACGCCGCCAAGTGCTCGAAGAGGGCGCGCGTTGACGCAGCCGGGCGGAAGCCGCAGAGCGCCTCGAACGGCGTCAGGGCGAAGATCATCTCCGGCTTGTGGTTGTCGTCCTTGTAGTTTCGCTCCGCAGCGGAACGGTCGACGCCGGCAGCCTCCTCGCGGGCGAAACCCGCCCGCGCCTGCTCCAGCGTCGGATGGACCTGAAGGGACAGCGGGCTCTCCGCGGCGAGGACCTTGAGGAGAAAGGGCAGCCGGGGCCCGAACTCGGCCACACTGGCACTTCCCAGGTGGTGGCCGGGATCGGAACTGATCAGCGCATCCAAAGCCAGCGGACCGCCGTCGGCCGCGGGTGCCACGGACGGCGAGTCCGGGTGGGCTCCGACCCACAGCTCCGCTTCCGGCCCACCGGAGGCCTGCCTGCCGAGCAGGGCGGCAATGGCAGTGGTGGAGCCCCAGGCGTAGGGCCGGAGGACGTTCTCAATTTCGTACACAGCCAGGTGTCCTTTATCTCATTGCAACAGTTACGACGTCAGGCGGTCAGGCGGGGCGCCTATAACGGTCGGCATTGGCCGTTCGTGGCCACAAGGTCGCGGATCGCCTGCTCGTTGCCCTCGCGCTTGAACTGGTTGAGCATCTCTTCCGTGATGGGCTCGCCGTCGGGGGTGGTGGTCACGGGAGTGAAGTCCGACGACGACGGCGACGGCGCCGGCTGGGTCAGGGGTGCCGCCGGGGCGGCCGCCATCAGGGGGCCCGCGGCCGGGCGGCCCTGCACGATGCTGTCTTCGCCGGCAGGATTATCCGTCGCTCCGGCCGACTCGGACTGCGCGGCCAGCAGCTGGTGAACCCTGTCGTGGATCTGGTTGAAGTCCGGTACCGTCGAGAACGATGCGTCGAAGTCCGGCGGTCCGATGGTCAGCCGGCTGACCTCCTTGCCCTTGGCCTTCATGGCCAGGTCCACGAAGCTACCGAGCTGGCTTGCGGAAATGTTGGAGTCAACAACCTTGGTGCCAGCGTTGGCGATGTCTTCGAACTTGGCGAGCAACGTCGCCGGGTCCAGTTGCTTCAGCATGGCCTGCTGGACGCATTGCTGACGCTGGATGCGGGCATAGTCATCGACGAATTCGCGGGAACGTCCGTACCAGAGTGCGTGGTAGCCATCCAGATGCTGGTCACCAGCCGGAATCCAGCCGAGGGGCATTCCGTGGATGCCGTTGGCCTCGTCCACCATGTCGCCGCTCAGCGGCACCCAGCCGCCGGCCTTGATCTTGATGCCGCCCATTGCGTCGATGAGCTTGGCGAAGCCTTCCATGTCCACCAGCACATAGGCCTGGACGGTGATTCCGAGCGTACCTGAGACAGCTTCGAGGGTTGCCTGGGCGCCGGGGTCCGCGACGCCGGGGTAGAGGTCCGCGTGCTCGTTGGTCACCTCGGTGTTGATCGCGTTGATAAGGCACTCGTTGCCGCAGTCGTAACCGTCCGGATAGATCTGCCGCATGGGGGAGCCCTCGCTGAACTGGGCGTTCTGCAGGTTGCGCGGCACCGAGATGATGGCGGTTTTGCCGGTCTTGGCGTCGACGCTGAGGACGGAAAGGCTGTCCGGGCGCCGCCCCGTGCGGTCGTCGCCGGCGTCGCCGCCCATCATCAGGAAGTTGTAGCGGCCGTCCACGGGGTCGATTGCAGGTCCCGCCGAGAAGATGCTGCCAATCGCGTTCCGGCTCACGTTCAGCACGTACGCGGCGTAGCCCAGCGTCCCGCTGCTGAGCAGCATCGCCAAGACCAGTGTGACGCCGACGACCGGCCTCATTCCCGGGGCCAGGAGGACAGGCCGGATCAGCCTGAGGGTGTTGACGAACAGCGCAGCCCAGCCCAAGGCCAGCGCAATGAGGATGACGATGATCAGGAGTGAAGCCACCGTGTTGGTGAGGATCCCGATCAGGAGGGTGCGGTTCACCAGCAGCAGCACCAGTCCGGCAATCGCCAGTCCCCAGACAGTGAGGGTCACCCGGAGGGCGATCCGTCCCAGTTTGCGGTCGCCGGCAACGATCTGGGCACTCCCCGGAATGAACAGGGTCAGCAGCAGGAGGACGAACGCGCGCTTGGTCCTGACAGGCGCCGGGGCGTTCGACGGGTTGCGGACGGGGTCCGTCAGGGCCTGTTGCGGCGCCTGGGGGCGGGAGTGGCTGGTGGTCATCTACTGATTCCTAACGGCTGCCCCGGAGAACGACGTTGCCGTCGGAGAACACTTCGCTGACTTTGTGCCGCAGGGCCGCGCCCTTGCGGGTTGCGACGTCGTTCAGCTCCTGCGCGAATTCGATGAGGTCATCGCGCAGGCGGACGGCGAGGTCGTCGGTTCCGGATGCCAGCATCCGGACGGCCAGCAGGCCGGCGTTGCGTGCGCCTGCGATCGACACTGTGGCTACGGGAACGCCGGCTGGCATCTGGACGATTGACAGCAGGGAGTCCATGCCGTCGAGCGTTTTGAGCGGGACGGGGACGCCGATGACCGGCAGCGGTGTCACGGACGCCAGCATGCCGGGCAGATGTGCCGCGCCGCCGGCTCCTGCGATGATGACGCGCAGTCCACGCTCGTGGGCCGTCTGGCCGTAGCGGATCATTTCGGTGGGCATCCGGTGGGCTGAGACAACGTCTGCTTCGAACGGGATGCCGAACTCGGCCAAGGCCTCTGCTGCGGCTTCCATGACGGGCCAATCGGAGTCCGAGCCCATCACCAGCCCTACGATCGGAGCGGCGTTGTCCGTGTCCGCGGGGCGGATCGACGATGCGGGCATGCTCATACGGTCTCCTCGGAGTTCCCTGGTGCTGTTCGGGCCGGGGCGCGGCCGTCCCTGATGATGTTGGCTACGGTGGTTGCGCGCTGCCGGACGGAGTCGACATCGGAAGCGGCTGCCCCCACCAGGTTGACGTGGCCGATCTTCCTGCCGGGCCTCACGGCTTTGCCGTAGCAGTGGATCTTCGCGGCCGGCTCGCTGGCCATGGCCAGCGGATACGCGGAGAACAGGTCCTGGTTCTCGCCGCCAAGGAAGTTCTTCATCACAACAACCTGCCCCAGCACGTCCGTGGCCCCGAGCGGGAGGTTCAGTACGGCGCGCAGGTGCTGTTCGAACTGGCTTGTGACCGATCCGTCCTGGGTCCAGTGGCCAGTGTTGTGGGGGCGCATTGCAAGCTCATTGATCAGGAACCCGGACCCGACGCCGGGGGTTTCAAAGAGCTCCACGGCCATAACGCCCGTGACTCCCAGTTCGTTGGCGATGCGGATTGCGGCGTCTTCGGCGGCCGCGGCCACCTCAAGCGGGATGTCCTGGGCCGGGGCGATGACTTCGTCACAGACGCCGTCCACCTGGATCGTGTGGACCACGGGCCAGGCCCGGGATTCACCGTCAGGAGTCCTCGCAACAAGTGCGGACAGTTCGCGGCTGAACTCCACCTTGGCCTCGGCCAGCAGAGGGGTCATGGCCGCAAACCAGTCGGCGGTGTCGGCGGCTTCCTCAGCCGATCCGACCATGCGTACGCCTTTGCCGTCGTAGCCGCCGCGGGGCGTCTTCAGCACTACCGGCCAGCCGGTCTTCTCGCCGAAAGCAACAAGGGCTTCGACGTCGGCAACGGAAGCCCAGGCCGGGTTGGGCAGCTCAAGCCGGTCGATGGCTGCGCGCATCACGAGTTTGTCCTGCGCATGGACCAGGGCGTCCGGACCGGGCTGGACATTGACGCCGGCCTCCTGCAGTGCCCGCAGGTGGTCGTTGGGGACGTGCTCATGATCGAACGTCATGACGTCGAGCCCGCGCGAAAACTCGAGGAGGGCGTCAAGGTCCTTGTAGTCGCCCACCGGCGACGTCGGTACGGCGGAAACCGCCGAAACGTCCTCGCCTTCGGCCAGGACACGGAGTTCAAAGCCCAGGGCCGTTGCGGCGGGGGCCATCATGCGGGCTAGCTGGCCGCCGCCAACTACGCCTATTACTGGAAAAGTCACAAGAGCCAGCCTACAGAAGAGCAGGGGTGTTCCGGGCTTCACCACTGTTTCAACCGGGAATTTTGCGTCATTGCGGCATCGCAGGAGACCGCGCTCCCGGCCCGGCGGGGCGGCTCCCAGCTTTGCGGGCTAAAATGGGTTCTCGGCCCTGTGGCCTGAAATTTCAGTCGGCCATGGAGGGTCATGTTTTACACACTTGCAGAACGTTTGCGCGGACTCGCCTCGCTTTTCTGGCGCGAGGTGGCCAAGTTCGGCGCCGTCGGCGGTGTCGCCTTCGTTATCGATAACGGCCTGACCTACTACCTGATGCACGGCCCCATGACGGACAGCGAGGCCAAGGCCCGGTTCGTGGGCGCCACGATTGCCACGATTTTCTCCTGGATTGCGAACCGGTTCTGGACCTTCCGCCACCGCCGCCAGGACAACGTGATCCGCGAATTCTTCATGTTCATCCTGATTAACGGCATCGGAATCGGCATTTCCACCGGGTTCACGGCCCTGGCCAAGTATTCCTTCGGCATCACGGACAAGAACATGCTTTTCCTGGCGGGTGTGGCCGGCATCCTCGTAGCCACCGTGGTGCGCTTCTTCGCTTACCGGTTCCTCGTCTTCAATAAGGAACTCGACGAAGAGCCGGCGTTCTCGCACGACCACGAGATCATGGAACTGCACCACCACCAGAACCACCACCCGGTCCGCGTTCCCGCCAACGAGGCGCAGGACAAAGTGGAGGACACCGACCTTCCCGGCCCGACGCGCAGCAGTTAAGACCCGCAGCAGTTAGGAGCGTTGCAGCCGGGGACTACCCTCCTTGGACCCGTTCGTCGCTGAGGAGCTTGTCCGTCACGATGACGTCAGGGTGGACCAGCACGACGGACCCGCCGCGATGCCAGGCCCCCAGCGACTGGACGAGGGCGGCTTCCAGCCCGTCACCGGCCCGGACCAGCAATCGCACCCCTGCGTCGTGGGCGGCCGCGAACCCTTCCAGCAGGTCCGAGTGCGGGTGCAGGGTGCCGGCCGATGACACGATGGCACGGTTGGAGCCTTCCGGATCTTCGTGCGCCATAAAAACGTCGCCGTGCGAACGCACCTCGGCGGCAAAGTCGACGACGCCGGACGGCAGCTCCCCAGGCCAGCGCATGGCCAATGCCGGTAGCGGCACCGCGATAACGGCGTCGAAACCGCCGTGCTCCTGCCCGGCGTCCGGTGACTCGGTGGCGAGGAGTTCGGCCTCGGCGGAGCCAAGGACTACTTCCATCCCGAGCTGCCAGGCGGCAAGGGCCAGGATCATGGACTTCCAGTGCGCCGGAAGGTCCAACCGAAGCCGCATCCCGGGCTCGGCGTCGAGTTCGTCCTGCAGAAGGTTGCTCGTCTTCGCGACCCAGTTGTCCAGGACGCGGCCGGACAGTTCCACCCTCTCGGCGTCCGGTCCGTACCAGGTAAGTCGCGGTGAGGTGGAGTGGCCGGACCGCAGGGCCGTCATCAGGTCGATCGCCGGGATGCTCATGCCAACATCTTGCCACGGTGCCCGCCGGGCCGGGAGGTGCCAGGCGGGGCGATCGGGAGCCGGGCACAGCCGCAGAGCCATGTGATCCGTGCCACGTTTGCCTTGCTAACTTTGGTGGCGTAAATCACCGCTGCAGGCGGTTTCCCCGGATTTCCCGGGAAATTCACAGAAAACTAGTCAGCATGCTGTCAAAATTCCTGTGATGACGGCGAGTCGGCCAAAAATCACGGGCGTGGCGTGGCAGCAGATTGCGCCCGATGTTGATTATTATCCCGGCTGCCGCTTGACTCCCAACGACTTACACACGTGTAATTAGATATCGATCGCCATTGCGCAATACGGGCCACACAACCGAGTGTCCAGGTATTCAGTCAGGGGCAGCAACATCAGGAGGGACGCCACAAATGGGGCAAGTTGAGCGTATCCATGAAGATGCCGTCGTCGCCGGTCAGGCGTCGGCAAAATACCGTTCACGCGGAGTACCAAGTGACTGGTATGTAGATCCGGCCGACCCGGATGCCGCAGAGCGGTACAACCAGAGCACCAGCGATTTACTGCAGGACCAGGCCACGGCCTTCCTGGCAGCGCACGAAGCCCTGCTGGCGGGCAACCCTGACCAGGACAACGATCTCCACGATCCTCCAATGGAATTGCGGACCCTCCATTCGGAAACCGCCGCGCAGCCGGTCTGGATCGGGCTTCCTTTCGAGCAGAACTTCGACGACGAAGGTGAACTCGGATGGCAGACGGACGCCTTGTGTGCCCAGACTGATCCGGAGGCATTCTTTCCTGAAAAGGGAGGCTCCACCCGCGACGCCAAAAAAGTCTGCGGCGCCTGCAATGTACGCTCACAGTGCCTGGAATATGCGCTGTCGAACGACGAACGCTTTGGCATTTGGGGAGGCCTCTCCGAGCGCGAGCGCCGTCGGCTGAGGAAGCGGGCAGTCTAATTCTTCAAGTAGTACATGTCACCGCCGTTGTGGTCGCCCACAACGGCGGTGACTATCTTCCCAGGACCTTGGCGGCATTGTCCCAGCAGACCCGTCCGGTGGATGCGTCTATCGGCGTGGACACCGGCTCGCGGGACAATTCCCTGGCTTTGCTTGACCAGGCGTTCGGCGAGGCCAATGTCACCACCTTCCAGGGGCGGACCGGCATGGGGGAGGCGGTCAAGGCCGCCCTGGCTGCCCTGGCCCCCCGGAACGCGGACTCCCGTAACGACGCCGAGTGGATCTGGCTGCTGCACGACGACGCCGCCCCCGCGCCGGAGGCGCTTGCCGAACTGCTCCATGCCGTGGAGCGTGCGCCGTCGGTGACGGTGGCGGGGTGCAAGCAGCTCGACTGGGAGGCCACGCGCCGGCTGATCGACGTCGGCCTTTCTACCAGTCGCTGGGCCGAACGGCTGACTCTTATTGAGGCGGACGAACTCGACCAGGGGCAGTATGACGGCCGCAGCGATACTTTCGCGGTCAACTCCGCCGGCATGCTGGTGCGCCGGGACGTCTGGGAGGAACTGGGCGGATTCGACTCCGCCCTTCCCGGTACCGGTGACGATGTGGACTTCTGCTGGCGCAACCGCTTGGCCGGGCACCGAGTGGTGGTGGTGCCTACCGCCCGGATGTTCCACGTTTCGCACCGGCCGCATGCGCTGGGAAGTGCAAGTGCCGCCCGGAAAGCCCAGGTATACCTGCGCCTTAAGCACACTGTGTGGTGGAAGGTGCCGCTGCATGCGGCAGGGGCGCTGCTGGGGAGTATCTTCAAGCTCGTCCTGAGCATTGCCGTTAAGGACCCCGGCCACGGATTCTCCCAACTCATGGCGACGTTCGTTGCGCTGGGCCGGCCCGGGGCCGTGGTCCGCGGACGCCGCGACGCAGCCAGGACGCGGCGGATCCGCCGCTCGGTGATCAAGGGACTGCAGACGCCGCGCCGCGAGGTCTGGGCCCACCGGCGCTCCCTCATCGAAGCCCTGGGATCCGACGATCCGGGCGGAGACTCGGCCCGGACGGATCCGCTGGCCGAGCAGCCCAGCGGTGATTCCACGGATGACTTTGCCGCACTGACAACTTCGGAACGCGGGTGGGTGGGCAACGGAGCCCTCGTTGCGGTGATCCTGACAGCGGCTGCCTCGCTGATTGGGCTCTCCGGGCTTTTCCGCGCCGAAGCCGTCTCCGGCGGCGCGCTGATCCCGGTCTCGTCGAAAATTTCGGATATCTGGCACCACGCCACCAGTTGGTGGATCGGACTCGGTGCGGGACTGCCCGGCCACGGCGACCCATTCGACCTGCTTCTGTGGGTCCTTGGCCTGGCCGGCGGCGGGGACGCGAACAGCGCCCTGGCCTGGCTGCTGCTCCTTGCCATGCCGTTCTCCGGACTCGCTGCGTGGTTTGCGGCCGGAGCCCTGACCACGCGGCGGCGGTTCCGCCTCGTGGCAGCAGTTGTGTGGGGCGGGGCGCCCGCCCTTCAGGTTGCGCTGAACCAGGGGCGCCTTGGCGCCCTGGTTGCCCACATCGCGGTGCCGCTGCTGGTCTTGGCACTGCTTCGTGCCACCGGCACCGCCCGCGGCCAGGGCCGCTTCGCGGTTCCCGAACCGGGGGACCGGCGCTTCCTGGAAAAGCCGCCGGCCAAGCCCGGAGTCAACGGAACCCCTTCCTGGACCGCTGCGGCGGCTGCCGGCCTGGCGCTGGCTGTTGTGGCAGCGTCCGCGCCGTCCTTGCTGCTTCCGGCCGCCGTGGTGGTTGTCCTGGCCGGGATCCTGCTCGGCAGGCGGGGCCGCACCGTATGGTGGGCGCTGCTTCCGAGCGCCGCACTTTTTGTACCCTTCGGCATTTCCGTGCTTGACCGCCCGCGGGCACTTATCGCCGACCCCGGCGTTCCGCTTGGTTTTGACGGCGCACCGTTATGGCAGCAGGTTCTGGGACAGCCGCTGTATTTCGATGCCGCCGGCGGTTTGGCCGGACTCCCGGTCTTTGACGGGTCTGCCGTGCCGTGGGCGCTGCTCCTGGCACTTTTGATCGGGTTCCCTGTCCTCGCACTTGCAGCCGCGGCACTCTTTGTCCCGGGCAAGCGCACCCGCGTGGCCCGCGCTCTATGGGTAGCCGCCGTGATCATCCTTGCCGGCGGCTGGCTCGCAAGCCACGTGGCCACCGGAGCCAGTGCCGACACCCTTGTCACCCCCTTCACCGGGCCGGCCGTGTCCGCGTCCGGCTTCCTGCTGCTGGGTGCCGCCCTGATCGGGGCCGACGGCCTCCTCTGCTTCTCTGAGAAAACAGCCGACGCCCCGGCCGCACGCCGGATGGTCCTCCAGAGCGTGTCCGTCCTTGCCATGGTGCTGCTCCTCGCCGGGCCCGTGGCCGGATTGACCGCCTGGGCAGCCGGAAATCTGTTGCAGTCCGAATCCGGGGCAGCGCCGGCAGCGGCGGCTACGACCCAGGGCACGACCCCCCTGGGCACCCCGCGGCAGATCACGTCCACGGCCGCGCGCACCCTGCCGGCCACCGCCATCGACCGCGGCCAGGGACCCGAGCAGACACGGACGCTCGTCATCGACACGGCGGAGGACGGCAGCTTCGACGCCTCGCTCGTGAGGGGTGCCGGGACGACCCTGGACGGACTGTCCACCATTGCGGCCGCACGCAACATCATGGGTGAACCCGGCAAGGAAACGGTCAGGGATGACGACGCCGTCACGGCAGCACTGCGCAGCGTCGTCGCCACGGTGGTTGCGGGCCAGGGCGTGGACCCGAGGCCGGAGCTGGAACGCCTCGGCGCAGGATTCGTTGTCCTGCGGGCCTCGGATACTGCTGCCCAGCTGACCGCGAGCCGCATGGATGCCGTACCCGGTCTGGTGGCAGTGGGGCGGACCAACGTCGGCTGGCTCTGGCGGATCAGCCCGCTCAACCAGCCTGTCATCGACGCCGCTGACGTTGCGCACCGGGTGCGCATCGTGGACGGTGCCGGCGCCGCCATCGGGCTCCTGCCCTCGGATCTGGAAACTGTTCACGCCGCTGTCCCGGAAGGGCCGGAAGGCAGGCTTGTTGTTCTCGCCGAACGTTCCGATCCGGGATGGACGGCCTGGGTGGATGGCCGGCGGCTGACGTCCACAACGTCCGGCTGGTCCCAGGCGTTCACCCTGCCCGCCCAGGGCGGCCAGCTCACGATCCGTTACGACAACCCCTGGGCAGTTTGGTCGGCCGTCGTGCAGGCAACGGTGATCGGACTTACCGTACTTCTGGCCATTCCCATGCCCGCCCGGCGGCCGAACACCGGCCTGTCCCGGGATGAAGGCTCCCTGCGTAAGGAACATCAGCATGCATAAGGACGGGAACGACGCCGTGCCGCAGGCACATGAGGATGTAACCTCCGTGACGGGTTCACAGGCGGCTGGGGACGGCTCCGACGCAGCGGGCGCGCCGGCAGGGGAAGCACCCGCAACGGGCCCCCTGAAAAGGCTTAACGCGCGCGGGCTATCCGTCCGCGGGACGGTTGCCGGGGTGGCCTCAGCCGTGATCATCGTGGCCGCCGCCGGCGGTTTGGTTGCAGCAGCGTCGATGGTCCCGCAAAACGCAGGCAGCCGCCCGCTCGAAGCACCCCTGGCGGCAGTCCCAGCGGGTAGCAATGTGGGGATCTGCCCCGGCCCTGCGCGCTTGCTGGAGGGCACCGCAGTCGGCACCGACCCTCAGTTCAGCCCGGAATCCGCCACGGCCAGGAGCCTGGTCAATGCCGCCGTGCTGAGCACCAATTCCGGAGCGCTGCCCGGGAGCAGGCTTGCGGAGCTCAACGGAAATCCCCTGACCGAAATTGCCAAGGACCCCGGCAGCCCCACCGCTTCGACTGCCCCTCCTGCGCTGCTCGCAGGCGTCGTTTCGCAGCGCACTGTGGATTCCGTCAGCGTTCTGAGCGCAGACGCCGTGGGCAACCAGCAGGCCACCGCAGGCGCCGTCATGAGTTACACCGCCACGGACGGCGACCTCCAGGGCTCGGCGGCAGCAGGCTGCCAGCAGCCCGCGAACGATCTGTGGCTGGTGGGGGCGAACACGTCGCTGGGACGGACGGCGGTCCTCAACCTCAGCAATGCCTCCAGCACTCCGGCAACCGTCAGCCTGGAGCTGTTCGGTGCGCAGGGCCAGATCCAGGCACCCGGCAGCCGGGGACTCCTGGTGGCGCCGGGAGCCACCCGGTCCATCGTTCTGGCCGGGCTGGCTCCGGACCAGGAAAAGCTCAGCATCCATGCGCGCAGTGCGGGCGGTCCGGTCACCGCCGTCATCCAGCAGAGCGTTCTTCGGGGGCTCACCCCCGGCGGTGTGGACTTCATCGTGCCCGGCGCGGCACCGGCAACGCGTCAGGTGATGTCCGGCCTGGACATTCAGGATCCCGCACCGGCCAAGGCCCTCGCCGCCAAACAGGGCTTTGCTGATGCCGCAGCGGCCCTCCAGATCGCTGTTCCCGGCCCGGCGGACGCCGTGGTGGAAATCAAGCTGTACGGACGTGACGGCCAAAAGGCGTTGCCAGGCGGCGGAGTCGTGACAGCCAAAGGCGGGTCTGTCACCGAAGTTTCGCTGGCCGGGGTGCCGGCCGGCCACTACACAGTTGCCGCCAGTTCCGATGTATCGTTCGCCGCTGCTGCGCGGGTGACCCGCGGCCTCAAATCGGACAGCGCCGCGGACTTCGCGTGGTCGGCAGCTTCCGCCAGGCTCGGCAGCCAGCACGTGGTCACCGTTCCGCGCGGCGGGGAGCGTTATCTGGTCTTCGGTGCCCCCGACGACCGGGCCAAGATCACCTACACGCCCATTACGGCCGACGGCAAGGTCCGGGCAGCCGCCGCTGCGGACATCGCCGGGGGTACGACGGCGGTTATCAAAGTGCCGTCGGAAGTGGGCGGTGCTGAGGTGCTGGGGTACGTAGTCTCAGCCTCCGGCGACGCCGCGTATGGCACGGTGCTTCTGGAAAAGGACGGCCGTCCGGATATCGCCACGGTTGCTGTTGCCCCGGGCGCGGCCGGCCAGGAACAGGTCGCCGTCAAACTGGGCTACTAGCGCGTGGCTAGTAGCGGCGCCGGTAGACGGGGTCCAGCGTTTCCGGTGCCACCCCGAGCATTTCGGCGGTGCGCTCCACCACGACGTCGTGCACCAGGTCCTGGAGCTCTTCCCGGCTGGAGCAGGCGTTCTCGATGACCCGGCGGTAGAGGGTGATCACGGGACCTTCACCGGCCGTGGCGGGCTCGTACAGGCCCATGGGCGCAGGGGACCGGTCCGCCACCAACTGTTCCAGGCCTTGCGGGATCTCGTCGACAGCAAACCTGACACCGTCCAATGGCTTTCCCCAGATGTCGTGCAGACGTTGGGCGGAGTCCATGACCATCTCGTCGAAGCGATCGGAACGGGTGCGGTATCCGGGAAGCGTGGGCAACATCAATTCACCGCGCAGGCCGCGGCCATGGCGGTTCCTGCGGCGCTGCCTGAAGCTCTTCCCACGGACCGCTTCTGAAGGCGCGGCGTTGTCAGCCTGCTGGCCGGCTCCCGAATCAGCCAACCGGACCGTGATACCCGGAACGTGGTGCGATTGCTGCATATATTGACTCTAGACCCGCCGCCTGAAATACGCGACATAACCCGCGACGCCACACTGGGCAGCGGCACGTCGCCCGACACTTCGGAACACTGCGGGCCGGAATGCACGGCGCCGCCGCGAACGGGGAGTAGTCTGTGATGTCGTGGGTGCTATTCGTCAATGTTCAAGATCAGCCTGCCGCAACTCGGCAGTGGCAACTTTGACGTACGTCTATGCGGACTCCACTGCTGTCCTGGGTCCGCTGGCAACGTACGCGGAGCCCCATTGTTACGATTTGTGCGAACAGCATGCGGGGTCGTTGACGGTGCCGCGGGGATGGGAAGTGCTGCGCCTGGCTATGCCGGCCACACCGCCGCAGCCGGGGCCGGATGATCTTTTGGCCCTCGCCAACGCCGTCCGGGAGGCGGCATTGCGGCCGTCGACCGGAGATTCCGCGCCGGGTCAGCGTTCGGCGCACGCAGCGCTTGAGGCCCCGCCACCTGCAGAAGGCACCCGGAGGGGACACCTGCGTATCCTCCGCGAACCGTCCTGAGCCGCCGGGCCGCCGCGAAGCTTGTACGCTGGAAGCTGCAAATCCATCGGCCACGGCGCTGCTGCGGCGTCCATCAGGGAGCATCCACCATGCCAAAGATCAGTCCTGACCTGTTGTCTGTCCTGCGTTGTCCCGTGACCGGCTCAACGCTGGTGCAGGAAGGCGAGGAACTCGTCTCCACCGCCGTCGGGCAGTCCGGAGAAACGCTGCGCTACGCCATCGAGGACGGGATCCCGCTGCTGTTGCCGCCGGAACTGGTGTCCGCCGCGAACTCGGCGCCGTCGGACCAGCACGACGGCGGCCCCGGCGCTGCGGTGACCGGCAACGCGGCGCCGGCCGCCTCCGAATAACTGCCCGGCCGGCCCATCGCCCGTCCACTTGGCGCCGAACTTCCCATAGTTCGCCGAACGGACATCACTTCCGCCGTTCCAGAATCTTCCGGATACAACACAAGGACTCACATGACTTTCGATTACAAGGTTGCTGATATCTCCCTGGCTGAGGCAGGCCGCCACCAGATCCGCCTCGCGGAGCACGAGATGCCCGGGCTGATGTCCCTGCGCGAAGAATTCGGCGCCAGCCAGCCCCTCAAGGGTGCCCGGATTGCCGGTTCCCTCCACATGACCGTCCAGACCGCCGTGCTGATCGAAACCCTCACCGCTTTGGGCGCCGAGGTCCGCTGGGCCTCCTGCAACATCTTCTCCACCCAGGACGAGGCCGCTGCCGCCGTCGTGGTGGGCAAGGGCACGGTTGAGGACCCGCAGGGCGTCCCGGTCTTCGCCTGGAAGGGCGAGACCCTCGAGGAATACTGGTGGACCGCGGAGCAGATCCTGACCTGGCCGGGCGCGGACAGCAACCCGGACCTTGGTCCGAACATGATCCTCGACGACGGCGGCGACGCCACCATGCTGGTGCACAAGGGTGTTGAGTTCGAAGCCCTCGGTTCCGTGCCGGCGGCAGCAGAGGACGAATCCGATGAGGGACGGGTCTTCCTCGACGTCCTGCGCGCCTCACTGGCAGCGGATGCACAGAAGTGGACCCGCATCGGCTCCCGCCTGCTGGGCGTCACGGAGGAAACCACCACCGGCGTGCACCGCCTCTACCAGCTGGCGGAGCAGGGCAAGCTGCTCTTCCCCGCCATCAACGTCAACGACTCGGTGACCAAGAGCAAGTTCGACAACAAATACGGCATCCGGCACTCGCTGCCGGACGGCATCAACCGCGCCACAGACGTCCTGATGGGTGGCAAGGTCGCCGTCGTTTGCGGCTATGGCGACGTCGGCAAGGGCGCAGCGGAGGCCTTCCGCGGGCAGGGCTCCCGCGTGATTGTCACGGAGATCGATCCGATCTGTGCACTGCAGGCAGCCATGGACGGCTACCAGGTGGCCAAGCTGGAGAGCGTCCTCAGCGAAGGACACATCTTCATCACCACCACCGGCAACAAGGACGTCATCATGGCCGAGCATATGGCCGGCATGCGTGACAAGGCGATCGTCGGCAACATCGGCCACTTCGACAACGAAATCGACATGGCCGGACTGGCACGGATTCCGGGCATCAAGAAGGTCGAGATAAAGCCGCAGGTCCACGAATGGGTCCTCGACGCCGGTACCGCGGAAGAGCGCTCCATTATCGTCCTCTCCGAAGGCCGCCTGCTGAACCTGGGCAACGCCACCGGCCACCCGTCCTTCGTGATGAGCAACTCGTTCGCGAACCAGACCATCGCTCAGATTGAACTCTTTACCAAGCGGGACCAGCCCGAGGGCCAGCGGGAATACGAAAACCAGGTTTACGTGCTCCCGAAGATCCTCGACGAGAAAGTTGCCCGGCTGCACCTGGACGCCTTGGGCGTGGAGCTGACGGAACTTTCCAAGGAACAGGCCGAGTACCTGGACCTGGACGTTGCGGGCCCGTACAAGCCGGACCACTACCGCTACTAGGACTCAGGCTGCCACACCGGCAGTAAGCTGCACCCGAAGGGCCCCGGAGCGAGATCCGGGGCCCTTCTTCGTGACCGTTGCCTTGCAGGTTTCTCCGTGAACTCCAAGGAGGGTGGCCTAGGCTGGGAGCATGATGACTGCATTGGTCCCTGAGCCATGACGGCCCGGGAACACCGGACTAACACCAGGAAGATGGTCCTCCTGGGAACACTTTGCCTGCTGGCGGCGGGCGGGGGAGTTTTCGCCGCCGTCGCGCCGGGTTCCGGCCGCGCCGCCTTTGAGTCCGAAGCCGGCACCGCGGAACGTTCGACGCCGGGACTGGCGGCACCTGTGGTGGCACCGGTACAGCTGGCCGCCTCTCCGGCGGACGGTGCACAGCAGGTAAATCCGGCAGCGCCAGTGTCGCTCCGCGTCACCAACGGAAGCGTTGAACGGGTGGCCCTGACGGCCAGCGACGGCGAAGCAGTCGAGGGGAACCTCAGCCCGGATGGAACCGGCTGGTCAGCCGCCGGCCCCCTGCAGTTCAACAGCAGCTACACGTACAGCTTCGTCGTGGCCGACGCTGCCGGCCGCAAGACCAACAGCACCCGCACGTTCACCACGGTGTCAACCGCCAACGAGGCGGATGCCGCGGTCTACCCGCTGGACGGAATGAAAGTCGGCGTAGCGCAGCCGCTCCAGATCACCTTCAGCGAACCCGTGCTGAACAAGGATGCAGTGGAGAAAGCCATCAAAGTGTCCTCGACGTCCGGCCAAGCGGGCGCCTTCCACTGGTTCAGTGACAACATGGTGCGGTACCGGGCCGAGAACTTCTGGACCGCCAACAGCACGGTGACCATGGACATGCAGTTGTTCGGCGTCGATTTCGGCCATGGGCAGATCGGAAACTTCAACAAGAAAGTCACGGTCCATATCGGCGACAAGAAAGTCGCCGTGGCCGACGCGACGGCGCACACCTTTTCGGTAAGCGTCAACGACAAGCCGGCGGGCTCATGGCCGGCCACTATGGGTGACACCCGGTTCCCGTCAGCCCGGGGCTTCCTTGTGTTCATGGAGAAGTACCGAGTGGAGCACATGTCTGCTTCCAGCATCGGGCTAAAACCGGGCGACCCGGCGTACTACGGCGAGCTGGACGTCATCTACGCGACGCGCCTCACGCCGAGCGGTGAGTTTATCCACCAGGCTACGGACTCCGCGATGCCCTACATCGGCGTGACCAACCTTTCGCACGGGTGCATCGGCCTTGCCGCGGAGAGTGCCAAATGGGTCTTCGACAATATGACCACCGGGGACGTCGTTCAAGTGGTCAACACCGAGGGCGAGAACGCCAACTTCGACGACGGCTTCGGCGATTGGAACATCCCCTGGGCCCAGTACGCCAATTGACCCGGGCACGGTGCGGTAAAATCGTCAGGTCAGTGCTGGGAGCTGAATGGCGCTCCACTGAATGAGACCGGGACGTTTTGGGGCTGATCAAGGGCCTGTCGGGGGACATGGAGAAGGTCATGACTGAAGTCCACAAGCGGAAAACCATGAAAATTTTGGGTGTTGTGGCCATCTGCGCCGCGGTCGCTGCCGGCGGCATCGGGGTTGCCACGGCACCCAGCTGGGCGGAGCCCGCCTTCCAGTCGGAGTCTTCCAGCCCCGTCCGCAACGAACCGGGGCTCGCTGCTCCTGTCGTCAAGGCAGTTGAGCTCGGCGTAACCCCTACGGAGGGCGCCGCGGGGGTTAATCCCGCCGTCGCGCCGTCGGTCAAAGCCGTCAACGGAACGGTGAAGGATGTTGTCCTGGCAACTGCCGACGGCGGCGAACCCGTCAAGGGCACCCTCAGCGCCGACGGTTCCACCTGGACTGCCCTGGACCCCCTGGAGTTCGACGCGAAGTACGACTACGCCTTTACGATCGTGGACCAGGCCGGCCGCGAAACGATGAAGACACAGACCTTCAGCACTGTGGCCACGGCCAACGAGGCCGACGCCGCGGTCTACCCGCAGAACGGTTCCACCGTGGGTTCGGGCCAGCCGATTGAGATCGTCTTCTCCGAGCCGGTCCTGAACAAGCAAGCCATGGAGAAAGCCGTCACCGTCACCTCGTCCTCGGGCCAGGCGGTCGCCTGGCGGTGGTATTCGGACCAGCGTGTGCGCATCCGTCCCGAGGCGTTCTGGGCATCCGGCAGCCAGGTCACTGTTGACCTCAAGCTGTTCGGCGTGGACTTCGGGAACAAGATGGTCGGCAACGTCGACACCAAGGTCAGCTTCAAGGTCGGCCCGCAGCGCGTGGCAATTGTGGATGATGTCACCAAGACCATGAACGTCTACTTCGACGGCCAACTGGTCAAGACCGCCCCCGTGACCCTGGGCGACGCCGAGTGGCTCTCGCCCACCGGCTACGCCGTGATCATGGAGCAGGAACGCCGCTCCAAGTTCAACGCCGGAAGCATCGGCCTGAAGCCCGGCGACAAGGGATACTACCCGCCGCTGACCGTGGAATACGCCAACCGGCTCACCTCATCCGGCGTCTACGTCCACCAGGCCCTTGAATCCGCCTGGAGCTACGTCGGCAAGGCAAACGTTTCGCACGGCTGCGTCGGGCTGCTGCCGGCGGACGCGGCCTGGTTCTTCAACAACATGAAGACCGGCGACGTCGTCCAGACCCTCAACACGGGTGCACCTCCCGTGGAACCACTGGAGGGCTACGGCGACTGGAACATTCCCTGGGCGCAGTACGCCAGGCGTTAGGAACTGCGGGCTACGGTGTGTCCCGGCTGTAAGGCAGACGGTTCAGGCGTTCCCCTACACCCGTGCTCCGTGCCCGTGCCCGGCTGAGCCTGGCCAGTTCCCGCTCACGGCGTTCCACGAGCACTGCCGCTAGGTACTCTTCAGGGCCCGTTCCCGGCGGAGGGGGCGGAGCGACACTTGCTGAGACTTCCGTGGCGAGCGACGCCGCCATGGCAGCGCGCGACGGTGGCGACATCCGGCCTGCCTGGCGGATGAATTGCGACGAGCGGCGGGCAACGGCGTCCGGTATCCGGCCAATGTCAGCCAGCGCTGCCCAGGCCCGGAGGTGCGCCGGCACAAACCGGATGAACGGTGGCTCCGCGGGAACCCGGCGCCGCAGGGAGTATGTTCCCGCCACGATGTCGCCGAGCCGTTTGGACTTGTCGTTAAACAGTGCGACGGCGATGGCCAGGCCGCCAAACGTCAGGTAGATCTCCAGGAAGCCGATCAGCCCGCGGATCACCGCGTGACGGAAGCGGATGGCGCCGCCGTCGTCCCGTACTATCCGGAGCCCCGCGGCCAGCTTCCCCAGCGAGAGGCCGCGGGTGAGGGTTTCCACCGCCACCGGAAGGATCACGAAGCAGAACACCACGCTGACCAGAACCAGGGTGCGCGCGGCCGCGCCGTCCAGGTCGTTGTAGGCCGAGGAAATCACGGTCAACATCACAATGAAGAGGACCACGTTGGCAGCGACGTCCAGGATCAGGCCCAGTGCCCTCGCGGCGAATGACGCCGGGCGGAGTTCCAGTACCACTGCTTCGCCTGTGATGATTGAGCTCAAGCCGGGTCCCCGTCCCCTACACGCCGCCTACGGACGCTCACAGTCTAAACCGGGAGCGCTAGGGTAGTGCCGTGGACATGGATGCGTTCTCCGCAGTCAACGGGGACAAATGGGCCCGGCTGTACGTGCTGGCGTACAAAAGGCGGCTTAGCGGAAGCGAAGCGGATGAGCTGTTGCGCCTGTACCAGGCCACGTCCGCGCATCTTTCCTTGATTCGTTCCGTGGCGCCCGAAAGCGGGTTGTCCGCCTCGTTGTCGGCCACGCTGGCCCAGGCCCGCACGCGCTTCACCGGGGCCCGGTCCAACTTCATGGAGGATCTCGCCCGGTTCTTCGTGATATCGCTGCCGGCTGCGTTCTACCGGCTCCGCTGGCTCACCGTCTGGTGCGGTGTGGCGTTCTGCCTTGTCGCGGGCGCGTACGCCCTCTGGATCTCAACGTCTCCCGAGGCGCTCCGGGCGCTCGGCTCGGATGCCGCCATCAAGCAGTACGTCGAAGAGGATTTCATCGACTACTACTCGGAGAATCCCGCCGCATCATTTGCCGGTGCCGTTTGGACCAACAATGCCTGGATCTCGGCGCAGGCAGTGGCCCTGGGCATCACCGGCTTCTGGGTTCCCATGATCCTTTTCGGCAACGCCCAGGGGCTTGGGGTCGCCGCGGGAGTCTTCGCCGCCGCCGGAAAGTCGGACGTGTTCTTCAGCTACATCCTTCCGCACGGGCTGATGGAACTCACCGCAGTGTTCATCGCCTGCGCGGGGGGCCTGAAAATCTTCTGGGCGCTGGTTTCGCCGGGGCCCCGGACCAGGGGCCAGGCGGTGGCGGCGGAGGGGCGCTCCCTGATCACCGTTGCCCTGGGACTTGTCCTGGTGTTGTTTGTCTCCGGACTAGTGGAAGGGTTCGTCACACCCAGCAGCCTTCCGGTGTGGGCCAAGATCAGCATCGGTGCGGCCGTCCTGGCTGCCTACTGGTTCTACGTCCTGGTGTGGGGCCGGCGTGCATACCGTTCGGGTGCGACCGGCGACCTGGATGCTGCTGACGCGGGATACACGTCATTGGCTGCCTGAATACGTTCAGGAACGGGGTGGCACCTGCCGCCACGGAGTGCCTGACGGTAGGCTCGTCTGGAGATAAGTAGCGTTGCCTGGCGGTTCCCGGCGACGCGGACGCCTACGGAAGTGAAACTGCAGTGACTGAGAAGACGCCCACCCCGCCGAACCGGCAGGATCCCCACCTGGATCCGGCCGACGACACTGACGAACCCGCGTTCGACTGGATGAAGCCCGCCGGTGCCGGGGCAGGCACTGCTGCCGCGGCCAAGGGGTCAACCCCGGCCGAAAAGACTTCCGTTGCTGGCAAGGACCAGCCGGCAGCGTCCGCCGGCATCTCTGCGCCGCAGGCCGGGAGCCGCGCCGACCGCAAGGCCGCTGAGGCCGCCGTCGAGCCTTCACCCGAGCCGCAGGGGAGGGGGACGCATTTCCGGGAACCGCTGCCCACCTCCGCCCTTCAGGTGCGCCCGCCCCAGGACGAGGTGGAGCGGCGGAACGCTGAACGCGAGTTGGCAAACAACACGAAGCCCGTACTGCCACGCGTCATGCAGGTCCTGCTGGCTGTCTTCTATCCGCTGATTCTCCTGGTCCTCGCCGTGCGGGCCGTCACCAGCCCTTTGTTTCTCTGGGTGGAGTACAACCGTCCGGGCTTCCCCGGCGACGGCTACGGCTTCAGCACGGATGACCGTATGACCTACGGCTCATACGCGGTGGATTACCTCAGCAACTGGTCCGGTCCGCGGTATCTCGGCGAACTCGTCAACCGCAGCGGCGATGCCCTATTCCAGGACGGCGAGGTCAGCCACATGGCGGACGTCAAACTGGTCATCCTGTCGGCCTTCGCCGGCGGTGCGCTGCTGATCCTGCTCAGCATCGTCGCCATTGTCTACCTTCGCCGCCGAAGCACCGGGGGAGTGCGCCGCGGGCTTTTTGCCGGCTCCATCGTCACGCTCGTGATCATTCTTGGGCTGGGCACCTTGGCCGTGCTCGGCTGGCAGCAGTTCTTCACCGAGTTCCACCGGATCTTCTTCGCCAACGGGACCTGGACGTTTGCCTTGGATGACACACTCATCCGGCTGTTCCCCGGCCAGTTCTGGGTTGACGCCGGGATTGTCATCGGTGCCCTGGTGCTGATCGCTTCCGTAGTCACCCTGATCCTCACCTGGCCCACCAGGAAGCGCCGCGGAATTGCCAAGGAGGCGGCCGCCAAGGCTGGAGACGCAAAGGACGCAGACGGCACCGACGCGCCCTCCAAGGACGAAGCAGCCGCGGTGTAGGCAGCCGCGCAGGACCCCAGACATAGAAGGCGACCGGCACAAGTGCCGGTCGCCTTCTATGTCTGTGCTAGCTGTACAGGCCGTTGATGTGCGCCTCAAAGTCGCGGACGACGGCGGCCCTCTTCAGCTTCAGTGACGGTGTCAGATGACCGGACTCAACCGTCAGATCAGCAGCCAGCAGCACGAAGCTGCGGATCGATTCCGCTTTCGAGACCAGCAGGTTGGCCTGGTCAATTGCGCCCTGGACGGCGGCCCGGACCCGCGTATCGGTTGTGGCTTCGGCCGGTTCCAGGACCGGGATCCGATGGGCCGCGCACCAGTTCTCCAGCCCCTCCGGGTCGAGGTTCACAAGCGCGGAGACGAACGGCCGCCCGTCTCCCACCACCACCGCCTGGGCCACAAGCTGGTGCTCCCGGATTTTCTCCTCGAGCGGACCGGGCGCCACGTTCTTGCCCCCGGCGGTGACAAGGAGGTCCTTCTTGCGGCCGGTGATGGTGAGGAAGCCGTCCTCATCGAGCGAACCGAGGTCTCCGGTCCGGAAGAACCCGTCCACGAACGCTTCGGCGTTGGCTGCCTCGTTGGCGTGGTAGCCCTTGAAAACGCCGATGCCCTTGACCAGGATCTCGCCGTCGTCAGCCACCCGGATGGTGGTACCCGGCACGGGAATGCCAACTGTACCCACCTTGGTCCGTGACGGGGTGTTGGCGGTGCAGGGGGCCGTGGTTTCGGTGAGTCCGTAGCCTTCCAGCACGGGGATGCCGGCGCCACGGAAGAAGTGCGCGTCCTTGGAGCTCAGCGGGCTGGCGCCGGAGACCGTGTACTTCACCTGGCCGCCGAAGGCCTGCCGGAGTTTGGGGTACAGCAGCCGGTCAAAGAGGGCGTGCCGGGCGCGGAGCCTGAAGCCGGGGCCGTTGCCGTTTCCGCGCACCGCGGCGTCGAGTGCCTTGGAGTAATCGATGGCCACCGCGGAGGCAGCGGCGAAGAGCCGTTCCTTGCCTGCCAGGGCGGCCTTGTGGCTGGCCCCCGCATAGACCTTCTCAAAAATCCTGGGTACCACCAGCAGGAAGGTGGGTTTGAACGTCGCCAGGTCCTCCAGGAGTTGCGCGGCGCTGGCGGTGTGGCCCAGGGTGGCCCCGGCGCTGAGGCACACCACTTGGACGGCGCGGGCCAGGACGTGGGCGAGGGGGAGGAACATCAGCGTCCGGGCGCCCTCCTGCCGGAGGAGCTCGGGAAGGAACTCCACGATGTTGGTGGCCACCAAAGCGAAGTTGCCGTGCGTTATTTCGCAGCCCTTTGGCTTGCCTGTGGTTCCCGAGGTGTAAACCAGCGAGGCGATGTCGGCCAGGCCTGCCGTGCTGCGGTGCCTCTCCAGTTCCCCGTCAGTGACCCCGGCACCTGCAGCGGCGAGGCTGGCCAGGTTGGGTGCGCCGCCGTCGTCGTCCATCCGCACAACCGTCACCACTGCATCGCCGAGCAGTTCGGAGCGGGCCAGGACACCCGCCACGAGCCCAGCCTTCGCCTGGTCTTCAACGAAAACCCTGCGGGCGCCGGAGTCATGCAGGATCCACTCGACCTGGCTTGCCGAGGAGGTTTCGTATACCGGAACTGTCACGCCGCCGGCGAACCAGATGGCGAAGTCCACCAGGGTCCATTCGTACCGGGTGCCGGACATGACTGCCACGGTGTCGCCCGGCGCCAGGCCTCCCGCGATCAAACCCTTCGCCAGTGCCACGACCTTGTCCAGGAACTGTTGGACGGGGATATCGACCCAGCCGTTGGGGCCCTTGCGGGCATACACAGCGTGGGAGGGGTCCTTGGCGTGCTGCCCGAGCAGCAGGTCAGTCACGTTGCTGTCCTGATCCAGCTCCACGAGCAGTTCAGTGCTTGCTTCTCTCACAGCCAGTCTCCGTTCCGGATCCGTGAATGCTTCCCGGTACCCGTTCCATCTCCTGCGGTTCCATCGCCCGGGGCACCCCTGCCATACTGCCCTAGATCCAGGATGGCATCCACATTCTGAACCGCCACTCCTGGTACGGGATGACTTCCGCGGTCCAGATCGGATAGAAGAACGCAGAGAGGAGCACCGCCCCGGCCACGAACACTGCCACCAGGTAGAGGCCGGATCGTCGGCGCCACAGCGGGTCCTGCGGCCGCCCGAGCACCAGGCCAAGGCAATAGGTCAGGGCAAGCACCAGGAACGGTTCAAAGGACACGGCGTAAAACGTGAACATGGTGCGCTCCGGATACATGAACCAGGGGAGGTAGCCCACGCCCACCCCGGCCAGGACGGCACCGGCACGCCAGTCGCGGCGGCCTGCCCACCAGAACAACAGGATCACCAGCGATACGGTGGCACTCCACCAGATCAGCGGATTGCCCACCGAAAGGATGGCTGACGTGCAGCTGGCGACGTCGCAGCCGGGGCTTCCCTGCTTGGGGGACTCGTAGAAGAAGGACGTGGGGCGCCCCATCACCAGCCAGCTCCAGGCGCTCGCCTCATAGGGATGGTCGGAGCTGAGCCCCTGATGGAACTTGTACGCTTCCAGGTGGTAGTGGGCCAGGGAGCGCAGCGGCCCGGGGACCCATCCCCACTGGGCTGACGGATTGCTGTCGGCCCAGTGGCGGAAGTACGCGTCCTTTGACTGGAACCAGCCGGCCCAGGTGGTGATGTAAACCAGGGCGGCCACCGGCACGATGCTCAGGAACGCGGGAATCCCGTCCTTGATGATGCCGCCGCTGATCCACCCCCGGATGCCCGCGATCCGGCGTGCGCTCAGGTCCCAGAAAACGGTCAGCAGTCCGAAGCCGGCCATGAAGAACAGGGCCGACCACTTGGTGCCCACGGCGAGTCCCAGACAGATACCGGCCGTGATGCGCCACCAGCGGATCCCGAGCCAAGGCCCGGAAACCAGCTGGACCAGCGACGGCCTGCCGTCCGCCGCGGCGCCGGCCTGGCGACCCAGCCGGGCGGCCAGCCTTCGGCGGCCGTCGTCACGGTCCATCAGCAACGCGCCAAAGGCGGCGAGGAGCCAGAACATCAGGAAGATGTCCAGCAGGGAGGTCCTGGACATCACCAGGTGGTGGCCGTCCACTGCCAGCAGGAGGCCCGCAACGGCCCCCAGCGTCAGCGAGTGGAAAAGCTTCTGCGCTATCAGGGTGATCAGGAGGATGGACAGCGTCCCGGTCAGTGCCGCACCGAACCGCCAGCCAAGAGGGTTCTCCGGCCCGAACAGCCACATTCCTGCGGCGATCATCCATTTGCCCACCGGCGGGTGCACAACATACTCGGGAGAGGACAAGATGACGCCCGGGTTACCCGCAACGAAGGATTCGTTGGCCTTGTCCGGCCAGCTGCGTTCATAGCCGCTGACCAGGAGCGAATACCCGTCCTTCACATAGTAGGTCTCGTCGAAGACGAGGCTGCGCGGACTCTCGAGACGGACGAAGCGGAGGACGCCGCCGATCGCGGTTGTGATGGCCGGAATGAGCCAGAACCAGAGCCGCAGGGACGGCGGATAGTCGCGCCAGCTGCGGATGTCCCCGAGAAGCCGCTCCTGCAGGGCGCTTACCGTGAACGCTTCCCGCGGGCGGCGGATCCACCGGTGGCCCTCAAGGTTACGTCCCAAAGTCCCGGACACCGGTTTCTCCGGTTTGGCGGGGTCGGCCTCGACAGGAGGTACGGAGGTCTGCGTCACGTGCCCATGCTACCGTTTGGCGCTGGAAGGGCCTGCCAGCAGTAGGCTGGTCGTGTGGACCAACAACTCAGTACTTCCCGCGCGAGCGGCCCCGATGATGCCGGCACTTCCTCAGGGGAAGGTTCGGCCTTGGCGGAAGGGTCGACCCCGTCCGAGACTATAACCGGGTCTGGTGCCACGGATGAGGCCTGGGCGCCGGCCGGGGAAGCTGCCGCCCGCCCTGCGGACGGGCAGCCGGGCAGGATCGTGCTCGCGGCGACGCCCATCGGCAATGTCGGCGACGCGTCTCCCCGGCTGGTTGAACTCCTCACGACGGCTGACATCGTTGCCGCTGAGGACACCCGGCGCCTGCACCGGCTCGTGCAGAACCTGGGGATTGCCGTGGCCGGGCGGATCATCAGCTACCACGAACACAACGAGGCCGTAAAGACCTCCGAACTCCTGGATCAGGTGCGGGCCGGAAAGACCATCGTGATGGTGACCGACGCCGGAATGCCCGCGGTCTCTGATCCGGGTTTCCGGCTGGTTGAGGGTGCTGTGGCGGCCGGCCTGACGGTCACCGCCGTGCCGGGGCCGTCGGCCGTCCTGACGGCACTCGCCCTCTCCGGCCTCCCGACAGACCGTTTTTGTTTTGAGGGATTCCTTCCCCGCAAGGCCGGAGAACGCGCCTCGCGGCTGTCCGAACTGGACGCGGAACGCCGGACCATGGTCTTCTTCGAGGCGCCGCACCGGCTGGAACCGATGCTACGGGCGCTGCGTGAGCGCTTCGGCGGCGACCGCCCGGCCGCAGTGTGCCGTGAGCTGACCAAGACATACGAAGAAGTCATCCGCGGCCCGCTGACCGATCTCCTTCGATGGGCGGAAACAAACGAAGTACGCGGCGAAATAGCCGTGGTGGTGGGTGGCGCCCCGGAACGTGAGCCCGGCAAGCCGGAGGACCATGTGGCCGCTGTCAACGGCCTGATCGCGCAAGGCATCAGGCTGAAGGAAGCCGTGGCAGCCGTGGCCGACGACGCAAAAGTTAGCAAGAGGGAACTCTATTCCGCGGTCCTGGCTGCCCGCTAAAACCCGTGCCCGAATCTTGTGCAGCTGCACAGCAGAGTCCCCGGTGTGTAGTGCGCACATGCATAGACGCTCCGCAGCTCGCGGCAGTACCGTGGCTGTAAAGCAGCCGAGAGCTGAACCCATCCCCAACCCCAATTGCTGACGAGGGAGTCATCGTGACTGTAACTGCACAGCCCACCGTTACTGCGGAGCGCGAGAGCGAGCTGCTGGCCTCTGTTCCGACCGGCCTGCTGATCAACGGCGAATGGCGCCCGGCGGCGTCCGGGAAGACGTTCGACGTCGAGGATCCGGCCACGGGCAAGGTCCTGCTCAGCATCGCTGACGCCGGGCCCGAGGACGGCAAGGCAGCGCTGGACGCGGCCGCTGCCGCGCAGGATTCCTGGGCCAAGGTCCCGGCCCGTGAGCGCGGGGAGATCCTGCGCCGCGCTTTCGAGATGGTCACCGCCCGGGCGGAAGACTTCGCGCTGCTGATGACCCTGGAAATGGGCAAGCCCCTGGCCGAGGCCCGCGGCGAGGTCACCTACGGTGCCGAGTTCCTGCGCTGGTTCTCCGAAGAAGCCGTCCGTGCCTTCGGCCGCTACTCGGTCTCCCCGGACGGCAAGTCCCGCCTGCTGGTCACCAAGAAGCCGGTGGGCCCGTGCCTGCTGATCACACCGTGGAACTTCCCGCTGGCCATGGCCACGCGCAAGATCGCTCCGGCCGTCGCTGCCGGCTGCACCATGGTGCTGAAGTCCGCCAACCTGACTCCGCTGACCTCCCAGCTGTTCGCGGCCGTGATGCAGGAAGCCGGCCTGCCCGCCGGTGTCCTGAACGTCATCCCGACCTCGACGGCCGGTGCCACGACCGGTCCGCTGATCAAGGACTCCCGGCTGCGGAAACTCTCCTTCACCGGCTCCACCGAAGTGGGCCGCAGGCTGCTGTCCGACGCGTCCGAAACGGTCCTGCGGACCTCGATGGAACTCGGCGGGAACGCCCCGTTCGTTGTCTTCGAGGACGCCGACGTCGACGCCGCCGTGGCCGGGGCCATGCTGGCGAAGCTGCGGAACATGGGCGAGGCCTGCACCGCTGCGAACCGGTTCATCGTGCACGAATCCGTCGCCGACGAATTCGCGGAGAAGTTCGCCGCGAAAATGGCGGAGATGACCACGGCGCGCGGCACCGAGCCGGAGTCCAAGGTAGGCCCCCTGATCGATGCCAAGAGCCGGGACAAGGTCCACGAACTCGTCACCGACGCCGTGGCCTCCGGTGCGGTGGCTGTGGCCGGCGGCGGCCCGGTGGACGGTCCGGGCTACTTCTACCAGCCCACGATCCTCAAGGGCGTCACCGAGGGCACACGCATCCTGTCCGAGGAAATCTTCGGACCCGTCGCACCGATCATCACCTTCGGCACCGAGGACGAGGCCGTCCGCCTGGCCAACAACACCGAATACGGCCTGGTGGCCTACGTCTTCACCCGCGACCTGAACCGCGGCATCCGGATGGGCGAACGCCTCGAGACCGGCATGCTCGGCCTGAACGCCGGCGTCGTGTCCAACGCGGCCGCACCGTTCGGCGGCGTCAAGCAGTCCGGCCTGGGACGCGAAGGCGGCCTCGAAGGCATCGAGGAATACCTGTACACCCAGTACATCGGCATCGCCGACCCCTACGCCAGCTAGCCCTGCCGCAGCCTCCGCAGGCCGTCGCGCACCGTCCGCCAGGACCGCGCTGCGGCCTGCGCCGGTTTGGCGGCCGCCCGCCGGACGGCTCTGAAGGGTGCGCCGGCGATGCGGCCCCAGCGATTCATGACCGACGGCGGCAGCCACTCCGCCCGAAGCCGTCGTCCCGCGCGGGAGTGCCTCCGCAGGGATGCCTGGACCACGGCTATCCTGTCGGCTGCGGAAGACGCCGCGACGTTTTCCGCGCCGCCCCCGGCATGGCCGGCGGGTGGACCGTACTGCTGGCGTTCATAGTCGCTGGTGAGCGAGGTGACAGCCCGGACTCCGGCGTCGTCGGCGCCGTCGCGCGCGCCAAGCGCACCCGAGTCGCGGAGCCGGGTGGAAAAATGACGCGGGGTTTCGCTAAGGCCGGGAGCCAGGCCGTAGTCGGTGGCCAGATCCCGCAGTTCGGCCCACGCCGCGGCGGCCGGGTTTGCCACGGGGAATGGCGTTCCCCTGAGCCGCCGCGACCGCAGGCCGGTGCGCACCATCCGGGGCGTTCCAGCGATCAGGGCAAGCGCGAGGAGGCCGGCGGCTCCGTAAAGCGGCAGCGTCAGCGGGTGCCCTGCTTCGCCGGCCGAGTCCAGGCCCGGCACCGGCGCCGGCGTGGCGCTTGGCGTCGCGCCGGGCGTGGCGGCGTTCGACGGGATCAGGTCGTCATTGTTTTCGTTGGTGCTGGCGCCACCCGGAGTGGAGGCCTGTGACGCATAGTCCGGCACTACGCCGCGTGAAGGTGTGGGTTCGAACGCAACCCAGCCGAGTCCCTGGAAATAGAGTTCCGGCCAGGCATGTGCGTCCCTGGAATCGACTTCGTATTCCGTCAGCGCCCCTTGCCCGGGCACCGAAACCGTGGCCCCCGTGGCCCGGCCCGGGGCATAGCCCACGGCGATCCGGCTGGGGATTCCCTCCAGCCTTGCCATCACAGCCATGGCAGAGGCGAAATGGATGCAATAGCCGCTTTTTTGGGTCAGGAAATCCGCGAGTACGGAGAGCCCGTTGCCGTCGTAGCCGCCCTGCACGGGGGACTGCAGGGAATACGTGAACTCCACCGACCGCAGGTAGTTCTGGATGGCCATTGCCTTGGCATACGCCGTGTTGGTGCCCGCGGTCACTTTATCGGCGGTGCTCCGCACAATGTCCGGAACGTTGTTGGGCGGGCGCACGAACTCTTCGGAGATCCCTCGCACCGGTGCCGAGGACTGGGACAACAGTTCCGGCGTGAGCCTTGGGGCAGTGGACTGCACCACGTACTGCTGGTTCCGTGAATTGGTGTCCACACCCTTGATGCTCAAGGTGGCCGGATCCCAGCTCCACCGGCCGGCCAGGCCGTTGACGGCATCCGGCGCGTAGGGCACCGGCAGGTACGGGCTGGTGAAACGGCCGGTGTTGACTGCCGTGACCTGGCGGACCTGCTCATCCGCGAGGATCTCGTATCCGGCGTCCATCCTCCCCACACCCACGCGCCTGGAAGCGTCGCGATCGTCAGGTGACCAGGAATCGCCGTCGAACCGATCCACCGTGACGGACCGCAGGTACGGGGGCCTGCCGGCACTCGTGGCATAGGTGATGCGCCCGTCGCCGGAGGGACTCCGCAAGCTGCTGCCCAGGCTGATCATCGGGTTGAGCCCGGTGGATGAACCCCAGGGATTCAGCCTGGAACCCTGCGGGAACGTTCCCTGGTCGAAGCCCGGAACGGCCAGGGGAAGGAGGAGAGTGATGACCAGCGCCACGCCGCCGGTGAGGGCCGCGCGGCGGAACTGTCCCGGATTGCGGGCGGTGTCCGCCGTGGTGCGGTTGTCCGGAGCGAACCACTGGCTGCAGGCAAGGACCAACAGGTAGCCGGCCGCGGCTGCGGCAAACCCCCACACCCCGACGCTTTGCGGTTTGACCATGGCCGGCACCACCAGGACGGCCACCAGGCCCAGCCCGCTGGTTGCCGGCAGCGCCAACGGCACTGCGAGGGCATCGACCAGGATCACCACCAGGCCCAGGACCGCGCACGTGACCAGCACTATTCCTGCATTCGGCGCAACCGGGGAGCTCTCAGCCAGGACGGTTTCACTGGCACGGCGCAGGTACCTGCCCAGCTGTTCCATGGTGTCCCCCGACGGAACGAACCCGGCAATGCTGTCACGGCGGAAGAACGTAAAGGTCAGGATGAAGACGAGGGACGCAAAGCCGCCCAGCGCCACAAGGAACGGCTGCGCGCGCAGCGACCTGAGTGCGGCCATCGCCAGGGCTACAACGAAGACGGTGGTAAGCACCGGGGGATACCAGGCCCAACCCCGCAGCACGCCGTTCAGGGAGAGCGCGGCGCCTGCGACGGCAAGGGCGACGGCAAATGCCATTATCCACGGCTGCGCACCAACGCGGCGCCGCCGTGCGGCCGGCGCGGTCGACGGGGCAAGGACCTCAGGAGTGCGGCCGGTGTCCGGACCGGGATGCCGCTGAGGGGTCAAAGTCATCGGCTGACCCCCGTGCCCCGGCGCACGTCGGCTGCGGCCGTGGCGGCAGCCGCATCGCGCTGGTCGAAGTAGGACCATGCCGCCGGCACCGAGGTGGCAGGGGTGACGGCCACGGCCCGCCAGCCGCCGGACCTCAATGATTCAAGGGCCGACTGGCAGTCGGCCGGGTGTTCCGTGACGACCACCGCGAACGCGTTGGCGCCGAACCCGGCGGCCGCGGACAGGGCACGTGCCTCTGCCGGCTGCAGATGGCCCAGGATGGCCATGACGGGCCCGCGCTGCCGGTGGGCGGAAAGCTTGTCCAAGAGCCTGTCGTCGAAGGGCCGCGGACCTGATTCGGACGCCGGTGCATGGTGTGCGCCGGAGAGCTGGATGGCAGCCAGGCTCTCGGCAATGGACTGCAGGCCGGCGGATCCGGTGTATTCCTCTGCTGCCGGTTCGGGTGCTGAGGGAGAATGAAGGAACGCAGGTTCTCCCGCGGGATCGAGGAACCGCAGCGCGTAGTTGCGTTCCGCCAGGTGCGCGCTGACGGACATGGCGGCTGTCACGGCCCACTCGAACGTTTCGGTCGTCACCAGTTCGTGGCCGTCCCCGGCGGAGGTCGCGGAAAAGGCGGCGCCCGGTCCTCGCGCAAAGGCGGCCCACCGGTGGTCCAGGATGATGGTGGCCTCCGGGGTTGTCACGGATTCCTCCTGACGCACCATCAGGGCGCCGTGCCGTGCCGTCGCGGCCCAATGCACCCGGCGCATGGGATCCCCGTGGCGGTACTCGCGGGTCATGACGTCGTCGTCGCTGGGATTGGCCCGGATCCGCGTGGCGGTGACACCGTCATTGCCGCGGGCGCCGGCAAGTCCCGTCGCGGGGAGTTCGACGGCGGCGGGCGTCACCGTCAGTGTGTCGCCGTCGTCAATCGCGTGCCGGTGCAGCGAGAGACCAAAGGGGTCGGTGAATTCGGCCGTTACCGGGCCAATCACAAACTGTCCCCGCTTGCCGGACCGGAGGTGGTACTCATAGCGGCTGGTTCCGCCGACGGCAGAGCGGGACGGGAACCGGAACGCCGGCGATTCGCCGAACCGCGAGGGAAGGCGCTCTTCCATGACCACCTGCCCGGTTGCTGCGCCGGTGCGCGCCACGGCAAGCCGCACGGTGGTGGTCGAGGAAGTTTCCACGCTGGCGGGGCTGAACTCCCGGTACACCTTGAACCGGGGTTTGAGGATGCGGATCCCTGCGAGGGAGACTAGCGGCAGGACTATCAGAAGGATGCCGAGCGTGAGCAGGTCCCGGCGGCCCATGACCTGCGCCAACAGCAGCGAAACCACGCCGGCAACCAGCAAACCCCAGCCGCGGGTGCTGAAGAGGTGTCCCGGGAGCTTGTCCGTGAGGGCCATCGTGGCGCTTTCGGCTAGCGCGAGTGCCGCTGGTCCGGGCCGCCGCGCGGGTTACCGGTCCGGGACGGTGCCGCGGACATCTCCTGCGGCACCGGAAGCTTCGCCAGGATGCCGCGGATGACGCTATGCGGAGTTTCCCCCATGCCCGCGGCCTTGCGGTCAAGGATGATCCTGTGGGCCAGAACGGATTCGGCCACACTAACGACGTCGTCCGGGAGGACAAAGTCCCGGCCCTCAAGCGCCGCGGTGGCCTTCGCCGCCCGCAACAGCTGGAGCATGGATCGGGGACTCGCACCGAGACGAAGCATGGCACTTTCGCGGGTAGCGCGTCCCAGTGACACCGTGTACTCCTTGACGGCCTGCGAAACGTACACCCGCTGGACGGTGGCAATCATGGCGGCCACATCGGCCGAGGTGACGACGGCGGTGACCCTTGTCAACGGAGACGTCGCCTGGTGGGTCTCCAGCATCTCAATCTCCGAGTCCTTGTCCGGGTAGCCCATGGAGATCCGGGCCATGAATCGGTCCCGCTGGGCTTCCGGCAGGGGGTAGGTCCCTTCCATCTCAATCGGGTTCTGGGTGGCCACCACCATAAAAGGCTCATCCAGCTTGTAGGAGTCGCCATCCACAGTGACTTGGTGCTCCTCCATGCATTCCAACAGCGCGGACTGGGTCTTTGCGGAGGCCCGATTGATCTCGTCCCCGATGACAATGTTGGCGAACACGGCGCCCGGCCTGAATTCGAACAGCCGCGAGGCCTGGTTGTAGATGGAGACACCAGTGACATCCGAGGGCAGAAGGTCCGGAGTGAACTGGATCCTGCTGACCGTGCAGTCAATGGTGCGGGCGAGTGTCTTGGCAAGCAGCGTTTTTCCCACGCCGGGAACGTCCTCGAGCAGCAGGTGCCCTTGGGCAAGGAGAACCGTGAGGGCGAGTTTCGCGGCTTCCGCCTTGCCGTCGATCACGGTGTTGATGGCTGACAGGATGCGCTCGCTGGCGGCATGGAAAGCGTCCGCGTCCATGGCCGCCGGCCTGGTTCCGTTGAGTTGGTTTCCAGCAACTCCCGCACCGCCGGGGAAGTTCTGCCCTTCCGGGATCGCTTCATCTACTGTGGTGCGTCTGTGGGAATCCATCGGCAGCCTTTCAGCCCTCGGGAAAGCCTGGCACGGGTTGGCAAGGACTGCGGCGCCCGCCGTCGGGCCTTCGCCCGTATGCCTACCAGACTACTAACACAACTGCCGGAGCTGACAGAGAGTTCCGGTAATTCCGGGCGGGATCCGGAATGCCGGGCGGCTAGGGTGTAAGGATGAATACCCCGTTGACGCCAGCCCCGTTTCGCGAGCCCGGAAGCGACGGCTCCAGCCGGCACGGCTATCCGCCCGCTCCGGAACCGCTGCCCGTCCCGGTCATGGACAACCACACGCACCTGGACTTCCCGAACAGCGACGTGACCGTGGACGTGGCGGCCGCCCTGGACGTCGCCGCGTCAGTGGGCGTCCAAGGCGCCGTGCAGGTGGGTTGCGACCTGGAATCCTCCAGGTTCACGGTGCAGGCCGTGGAGAAGGACCCCCGGCTTCTCGGTGCGGTGGCCATCCACCCCAACGATGCACCGGACTATGCAGCCCGCGGGGAGCTGGAGGAAGCCCTGGCCGAAATTGAGGCCCTGGCCGCCCACCCCAGGATCCGCGCCATCGGCGAGACGGGCCTCGACTTCTTCCGCACCGAGGGGGAAGGTCTCCAGCACCAGCGGTACTCGTTCCGCCGCCACATCGACATCGCCAAGCGACTCGGGCTGACCCTACAGATCCACGACCGGGACGCCCACGACGACGTGGTCCAGGTCCTGCGCGAAGAAGGCGCCCCGGAGAGGGTGGTGTTCCATTGCTTCTCCGGGGACGAGCAGCTGGCCCGGACGTGCAACAACGAAGGCTGGTACATGTCCTTCGCCGGCACCGTCACGTTCAAGAATGCGGCCAACCTGCGCGCAGCGCTTGCGGTAGCAGATCCGGCCCTGGTTCTTGTGGAAACCGACGCGCCGTTCCTGACGCCGCATCCGTTCCGGGGCCGTCCGAACGCCAGCTACCTGATCCCGCACACTGTCCGGGCGATGGCCGACTTGACAAGTACTGAGTTGTCACAGCTTTGCGGCCAAATTGCGGAAAATTCCTTGCGGGCATACGGATCCTGGAACTGACTGCGGGTCCGCCCAGCCAATCGTCAGGAATACCAGGTATGCACGAAATCTTGGATGCTTTATAACGCTTCGGTTACAGTGGAAAACTATTAGCCGGGGTCGGGGAAGGCCTTCGGATATTTTCGCTCAGTTCCAGGCCCGTCCTTCGATGGGTCCGGTGAGTCCTGAGTGTGGCGGCGCACACGTCTGCTGCAAACAGCCGGACCGTGTCCGGAGTTGCCCTGAGGGTGTTTGCGTCGGTGGGTGATGTGCGTTTTTCCCCGTGCCCGGATGGTCCTAGAGTTACGGGCAATCGTGGTCAAGTTCTTCACTTCGGACGGTAAATTCAGTTTCGTCAAGGTCGGTGCCCAGCTGGTTGTGCTCTCTGCACTCGTGCTGGGCCTGGTGGCCTTCGTAGGCAACAACAAAACAGTCACCCTGAACGTGGACGGGAAAGTCAGCTCCGTCCAGACGTTCGGCGGGACGGTAGGCCAAGTGGTCAAGAGTGCCAAGGTGGAGCTGCAGGCTGCGGACCGGGTTTCCCCGTCGGCGGACGCCCGCGTGGAGGATGGCTCTGTCATCAACGTCAATCTCGCCAAGGCAGTGAAGATCAGCCTCGACGGTGCTGAGAAGACGATCAGCAC
This sequence comes from Arthrobacter sp. NPDC058288, assembly GCF_042880995.1. Lineage (NCBI taxonomy): Bacteria > Bacillati > Actinomycetota > Actinomycetes > Micrococcales > Micrococcaceae > Arthrobacter > Arthrobacter sp. NPDC058288. Next base: position 144,069 of record NZ_JBHVYH010000005.1, on the reverse strand, counting down.
GACTTCAGCCAACGTCGAAGGGCTAGTCACCGAACTTGGCGTCGCCAGTGCTTCGGAAGTCTCCGCGCCGAAGGACGCCCAGCTGGCCGTCTCCGGTTCCTTCGTGGCCATCTCCACGCCCAAGACCGTCAGCATCCTGGCGGACGGCAAGGCTTCAAAGACAACCACCACGGCGGCAACCGTGGCCGAAGTCCTCAAGGACGCGGGAGTGACTGTGGGGGCCGGCGACCGGCTTTCCCAGCCGCGCAACGCGCACGTCGTCAATGACATGGCGATCAAGGTTTCCCGGGTGGATTCCTCCAAGACTGCCGCAACTTCCGAAGAGGTCCCCTTCGAGACCCTGAGCTCTGAAAGCGCCGACCTGTTCGTGGGTGAGAAGAAGGTTACCCAGGCCGGTGTCCCCGGCAAGGTGGACAAGAATTTCAAGCTGGTGCTGGTGGACGGCCGGGAAGCCTCCCGGACCCTCGTCTCCGAGACCGTCTCTGTCCAGCCGGTGACCGAAAAGGTGTCGGTCGGGACCAAGGAAAAGCCCAAGGCGGAAGCGGCCGGAGCGAACACCGGTGCAGCAGCCCCTGCCATGATGAACGAAGCCATGTGGGACAAGATCGCGCAATGCGAATCCACCGGCAACTGGTCCATCAACTCCGGCAACGGATACTACGGCGGTCTGCAGTTCGACATCCAGACCTGGCTCGGTGCCGGAGGTGGCGCGTACGCCCCCAACGCCAGCCTTGCCACCAAAGCACAGCAGATCGACATCGCCAACCGCGTCTACGCGCAGCGCGGCCTCTCCCCATGGGGCTGCGGCTGGGCAGCGACCAGCTAACAGTTTTTACAGTCAGCAGTTCCTCCCGCTGACAGCCGCGGCGGCTGACCACTGCCGGGGAGGAAGCGAAGGCCGGGTCCGGGTTTTACCGGACCCGGCCTTCGCTGTACCCCCGGCCATGATCGGGGCGCTTCCCGGGCGCCGACGCGGCAGGCCAACGGGATAGGATACCTAGGTGACTGAACCGATCCCCGCCGCCTCCGGCACCGCGCCCGCAGCACTGTTTGGCGCCTCCGATGTCCGCCGGCTCGCTGAGGAGATCGGAGTCCGCCCCACGAAGACACTGGGCCAGAACTTCGTCATCGACGGCAATACCATCCGCCGGATCGTGGCCGCCGCAGACATCCACGCCGATGAGACCGTCCTTGAAGTCGGTCCGGGACTCGGATCGCTGACCTTGGGATTGTTGGACGCCGCAAAGTCCGTCGTCGCCGTCGAAATCGATCCGGTCCTCGCCGCCAAGCTCCCGGGCACCGTGCAGCAGTGGCGGCCAGACGCCGCCCAAGATTTCCATCTGGTGCTGGCGGACGCCATGAAGGTCACTGAACTGCCCGTGGAACCGACCGCCCTCGTCGCAAACCTCCCGTACAACGTGGCGGTCCCCGTGGTTCTCCACCTCCTGCAGCACTTCCCAAGCCTGCGGCATGGCCTGGTCATGGTCCAGGACGAGGTTGCGGACAGGCTTGCCGCCGGCCCCGGCTCCAAGACCTACGGGGTGCCCTCGGTGAAGGCGGCCTGGTACAGCAGCATGCGCAAGGCCGGCGTGATCGGCATGAACGTGTTTTGGCCGGCACCCAAGATCCACTCGGGCCTCGTTGCCTTCACCCGCCGGGAGCCGCCGGTCACTTCGGCAACCCGCGAACAGGTCTTCGCCGTCATCGACGCAGCTTTCGCCCAGCGCCGGAAGACCCTGCGGGCTGCCCTGGCAGGATGGGCCGGAAGCGCCGCGGAGGCCGAGCAGTGCCTGCTGGCGGCGGGCGTGGATCCTACCGCCCGTGGTGAAGTGATCGACATCGCAGCGTTCGCACGGATAGCCGAAGCCCGTCAGGACCGGCAGGCTTGAGGCTGGGGCCGCTGCCGTCCTGCGTGACGCCTTGAGGGCGCATGCTTGGAGCCTGACGCCGCCATGCCATAGCTTGGACTCATGAACGCAGTGAGAGGGCGCTTTGCCGCGAGGACTGTCCGGGTCAAGGCTCCCGGCAAAATCAACGTCTCGCTGGATGTTGGCCCGCTGCGTGAGGACGGCTACCATTCCGTGGCCAGCGTCTACCTGGCGGTGTCCCTGTATGAGGAAGTGGCCGCCACCAGCACTGCCACGGAAGGGATCACAGTCAGCATCAGTCCGGCCAGCACTCTGGACCTGTCTGACGTGGACATCCCGCTGGACGAACGGAACCTCGCCTACAAGGCGGCCGCCATCATGGCCGACGTCTCCGAGCACTCTACGGGCGTCCACCTGGAAATCACCAAGCGTGTCCCGGTGGCCGGCGGCATGGGCGGCGGTTCAGCCGACGCGGCTGCCACTCTGCTTGCCTGCGACGCCCTCTGGAACAGCGGGCTGTCGCGCGACGAGCTAGCCCACCTGGCCGCCGAGCTCGGTGCAGATGTCCCGTTTGCGCTCCTTGGGGGCACCGCCGTCGGGCTGGGCGTGGGAGATGAGTTGTCGCCGGCGCTGGCGAAGGCACAGATGGACTGGGTGCTGGTCACCGCGGACTACGGGCTGTCCACACCGGAGGTCTTTCGGACCCTGGACCGGCTCCGCCTCGCCGAAGGTGTCACCGTGGAAGAACCCGCCGCCGTCGATCCAAAGATCCTTCAGGCGCTGCGCAGCGGCGACGCCGACGCCCTCAGCCGTGTCCTGGTCAACGACCTCCAGCGCGCCTCCATTGAGCTGGCGCCGGGGCTTCGCGATACCCTTGGGCTTGGCGAATCGTGCGGAGCCATCGCCGGGCTTGTCTCAGGCTCCGGACCCACAGTGGCCCTGCTCACCCACAGTCCTGAGGCGGCAGCCGGCCTCGCGGAAGACCTGGGCCATCACGGCCTGAACGCCCTGGCCGTCCATGGTCCGGTGCCCGGAGCGCGCATCATCTCCGATACGCTCCTTTAGTACTTTTAACGAATTTCCACCGAAGAAAGCAGTTCCCAGTGGCTCACCTGCTCGGCGGCGAGAACCTCACGGTCTCGTATGCAACCCGCACCGTCCTCGATGGCGTAACCCTCGGCCTTGAGGAGGGCGACCGGATCGGCATGGTGGGCCGCAACGGCGACGGCAAGTCCACCCTCATGCGGCTGCTGGCGATGCGCGCCACCCCTGATTCAGGGCGCGTGACCAAGCGCAGCGAGGTCAACATCGGCTACCTCGACCAGAGCGACGTGCTCGACGGCGACCTGACGGTCGGTGCCGCCATCGTTGGCGACCAGGCGGACTACGAGTGGGCCCGCAACCCGCAGATCCGCGAGGTGATGGGCGGCCTGGTATCCGACGTCGACTGGCACGCAAACGTGCACGCCCTGTCCGGCGGACAGAAACGACGCGTTGCGCTGGCCAAGCTGCTGATCGAAGACCATGACGTCATCATGCTCGATGAGCCCACCAACCACCTCGACGTCGAAGGCGTCGCGTGGCTGTCCCGCCACTTGAAGACCCGCTGGCGGGCCAACCAGGGCGCCTTCCTGGTGGTCACCCACGACCGCTGGTTCCTCGACGAAGTCTGCAACAAGACCTGGGAAATCCACGACGGAATCATGGACCCGTTCGAAGGCGGCTACGCGGCCTACGTCCTCGCCCGCGCCGAACGTGACCGCTCGGCGTCCGTGATGGAAGGCAAACGCCAGCAGCTCGTCAAAAAGGAGCTCGCCTGGCTGCGCCGCGGCGCCCCGGCGCGGACGGCCAAGCCGAAGTTCCGCATCGAAGCGGCCAACGCACTGATTGCCGACGTTCCGGAACCGCGCGACTCGATGGCGCTGAGCAAGATGGCCACGGCGCGCCTTGGCAAGGATGTGCTGGACCTTGAGCACGTTTCGCTGGACTTCCTGGGCGGCGAGCCCGGGCGGAAACTCTTCGACAACATCACCCTGAGGCTCGCGCCGGGGGAGCGGCTCGGGCTGGTCGGCGTCAACGGCGCCGGCAAGACCACGCTCCTGAAGCTCCTCAATGGCGAAATCCAGCCCACCTCGGGCAAGGTCAAGCGCGGTAAGACGGTTGTCACCGCGGTTCTGACCCAGGAGGTCAAGGAGCTCGACGACGTCAAGGACCTGCGCGTCATCGAAGTGATCGAACGCGAAAAGAGGTCCTTCAATGTTGGCGGCAAGGAATTCAGTGCCGGCCAGCTGGTGGAACAGCTCGGCTTCACCAACGAGAAGCAGTGGACCCCGGTCAAGGACCTCTCAGGTGGCGAACGCCGGCGGCTCCAGCTCCTGCGCCTGCTCGTGGGCGAACCCAACGTGCTGATGCTCGATGAGCCCACCAACGACCTCGATACCGACACCCTCGCCGCCGTCGAAGACGTCCTGGACGGCTGGCCGGGCACGCTCGTAGTGGTGAGCCACGACCGCTACCTGCTGGAGCGTGTCACCGACCACCAGATGGCGTTGCTCGGTGACGGCAAGATCCGCGCGCTGCCGCGCGGCGTCGACCAGTATTTGGAGCTGCGGGAAAGCGCCCTGGCCGGGTCCACCATCACCGGCGGTGGCAACCCCGTCACCGCCGCCAGCGGCAGTGCAGCCCCCGCTGCCAGCGGCCCGGCTGGCCCTTCGGAAGCCCAAAAGCGCGACGCGCGCAAAGCGAAGAACCGGATTGACCGCCAGCTGGGCAAGCTGACGCAGCAGGAAGAAAAGATCCACGCCCAGATGGTCAAGAGCACGGCCGATAACGACTTCGATGCCATGGCGGAACTCAACAAGAAGCTCAAGACCCTGGCCGAAGAACGCGAAGCCCTGGAACTCGAATGGCTCGAAGCGCTCGAGGTCCTGGGGGAGTAGCAGCCGGGCAGTAAACCTAGTCCTCGGACCGGAGCTCCGGATCCTTCTGCAGGCCGGTGAGGCCGTTCCAGGCGAGGTTCACCAGGTGGGCGGCCACGGCACGTTTGTCCGGGGTCCGGCTGTCCAGCCACCACTGGCCCGTCATGGCCACCATGCCTACGAGCATCTGCGCGTACATGGCGCCGTCGGCTGCACTGAAACCGCGGCGGGCGAATTCGTCGGACAGGATGTGCTCCACCCGGGCAGTGACGTGGGAGAGGAGGGTGGAGAAGGCGCCTTCGGGCTGCGACGGCGGGGCGTCACGCATGAGGATCCGGAACCCGTCAGTACGTTCCTCGATGTACGTCAGCAGGGCCAGTGCGGCGCGCTCCACCTGGACCCGCGGCTTGGCCTCGTCCGTGAGGGCATCGTTAATGGCTGCCAGCAGGATTCGGAACTCGTACTCCACCACCTGGGTGTACAGGCCTTCCTTGGAGCCGAAGTGCTCATAGATCACCGGTTTCGACACTCCGGCAGCAGCAGCAACCTCTTCGATCGTGGTTCCGTCAAGGCCCCGCATGGCGAAAAGTCCGCGTCCGATGTCGATCAGCTGTGAGCGCCGCTGCGCCCCGGTCATCCGGGCCCTGGGCACGTACCCGGGAGCCCTGACGGGCCTGCCTGGATGGTTTCCGGCACCATCGGGCGCACCGTTGATCTTGCTCACCGTCCAATCATGCCTTAAGGGGGCGCCGGGACTACCGAGTCGCACGTGCGCCAACGTTCGTGGCAGAATTGGTTCTCGTGCCGCCGGGCCAGGGTCCGGGCACGGTCCGCTCTGGTGTAATGGCAGCACCCCGGCCTTTGGAGCCGTGGAGTATAGGTTCGAATCCTATGGGCGGAACAGCCGCTGTGGACGGGTCCTGCATCCGGAACAGACAGGCGAAGGTGTGAAAGTGCGCGCAACTGAGATTCACCAAGCAAGGAGAGCCTGTACGTGAGCCCCGAGACAACCGGCCCCGCTGCCGTCATCGTCCTAGCTGCAGGTGCCGGTACCCGGATGAAGTCGCGTACCCCCAAGATTCTCCATGAAATCGGCGGCCTGTCGCTGGTCGGCCATGCCCTTCGTGCCGCCCGCACCATCGATCCCCGGAAGCTGGCCATTGTGGTCCGGCACGAACGGGACCTCGTGGCAGCCCACGTGTCCCGGCTCGATCCGGCGGCACTGGTGGTGGACCAGGATGAAGTGCCCGGCACCGGCCGCGCGGTGCAGGCGGCTTTGGAAGCCCTCGACGCCGGAGGTCCGCTGAGCGGAACCGTTGTGGTCACGTATGGCGACGTTCCGTTGCTCTCGGCGGAGCTGCTTGCCGAGCTGGTGCTGATCCATGAAGATGAACGCAACGCCGTCACCGTCCTGACAGCAGTCCTGGACGATGCTGCCGGCTATGGCCGCATCCTGCGTTCGGACGACGGCACCGTGACGGGCATCCGCGAGCACAAGGACGCCTCCGACGAGGAACGCGAAATCCGGGAAATCAACTCGGGGATCTACGCTTTCGACGCCGCCGTCCTTCGCGACGCGCTGGCCCATGTCACCACGGACAATGCGCAGGGCGAAATGTACCTCACCGACGTCCTGGGACTCGCACGCTCGGCCGGCGGACGCGTGGCAGCAGTAGTCACCAACGACCGCTGGCAGGTGGAAGGTGCCAACGACCGGGTGCAGCTCTCCGCGCTGGCAGCCGAACACAACCGCCGAACCGTCGAAGCCTGGATGCGCTCCGGCGTCACGGTGGTGGATCCCGCCACCACGTGGATCGACTCCACAGTGACCCTGGCAGAGGACGTCCGTCTCCTGCCCAACACCCAACTGCACGGCACCACGACGGTGGCGAGGGACGCCGTCGTCGGCCCTGACACGACGCTGACCGACGTCATCGTCGGCGAAGGCGCCAAAGTGACCCGGACGCACGGCTCCGGCGCCACGATCGGCGCGAACGCCAGCGTCGGTCCGTTTACCTACCTCCGCCCGGGAACGGTGCTGGGGGAGACCGGCAAGATCGGCGCCTTCTACGAGACGAAGAACGTGAAGATCGGCCGCGGCTCGAAGCTCTCGCACCTCGGCTACGCCGGGGATGCGGAGATCGGCGAGGACACCAATATCGGCTGCGGCAACATCACGGCCAACTACGACGGCGAGAACAAGCACCGCACCGTGATCGGCTCAGGCGTGCGCACGGGTTCCAACACGGTCTTCGTGGCTCCGGTCCAGGTGGGCGACGGCGCCTACAGCGGAGCCGGCGCCGTGATCCGCCAGGACGTGCCCGCCGGTGCGCTGGCCATCTCGGTGGCCAAGCAGCGGAATGCCGAAGGCTGGGTTGTCTCGCACCGGCCCGGCTCCATCTCAGCAGTTCTGGCCGCAGCCGCGGGGGCAACGGCACCGGCCAGCGAAACGGCAGCGGCCCTGCCGCCCCAGGATTCCTCAAGCACCCCGGCACCTACAGAAGAGGGCAAGCAATCATGACCGAAATTACGGCACGCGGCGAGAAGAAACTGGTTCTCGCTGCTGGGCGGGCACACCCCGAGCTTGCGCGGGAGATCGCCAAGGAGCTGGGCACTGAACTGTTGCCGGTGGATGCCTACGATTTTGCGAACGGGGAAATCTACGTCCGCGCCGGGGAGAGCGTCCGCGGCACCGACGCTTTCGTTATCCAGGCGCACCCGGCTCCGCTGAACAACCACCTGATGGAGCAGCTGATCATGATTGATTCGCTGAAGCGGGCATCCGCCAAACGCATCACCGTTGTTTCGCCGTTCTACCCTTACTCCCGCCAGGACAAAAAGGGCCGCGGCCGCGAGCCGATCTCCGCCCGCCTGGTGGCTGACCTGTACAAGACCGCCGGCGCAGACCGCATCATGAGCGTTGACCTGCACACTTCACAGATCCAGGGATTCTTCGACGGCCCCGTGGACCACCTCATGGCCATCCCGCTGCTGGCCGATTACATCCGCACCCGGGTCGCAGCGGACAACATCACCGTCGTTTCGCCGGACACAGGCCGCGTCCGCGTGGCCGAACAGTGGGCCGAGCGCCTCGGCGGGGCTCCGCTGGCGTTCGTCCACAAGAGCCGGGACCTCACGGTTCCGAACCAGGCTGTGTCCAAGACCGTCGTGGGCCAGATCGAGGGACGCACGTGCGTCCTGATCGACGACATGATCGACACCGGCGGAACCATTTCCGGTGCCGTCCAGGTGCTCAAGAACGCAGGCGCCAAGGACGTCATCATTGCAGCCACCCATGCTGTCTTCTCCGACCCCGCTGCCCGCAGGCTGTCCGAGTCGGGAGCCCGCGAAGTTGTTGTCACCGACACGCTGCCGATCCCGGCCGACAAGCGCTTCCCGCAGCTGACCGTGCTGTCCATCGCACCGTTGATTGCCCGCGCCATCCGTGAAGTGTTCGACGACGGCTCCGTCACCAGCCTGTTCGACGGCAACGCCTGAGTAGGGTGGTTGAGCTTGGCGAAGCCCGGATTCGACAAGCTCAACCGCCTCCGTTTTCAGTAACCGGGCCAAGCGCTGGTAGGCTTGTTCCCGATACCTTGGCGAGGGAGAGCGTTCTCCGTTATCGACTGGGTCTGAATCTCCCTTCTTGAAGGGCCGGCCATGGGCCGCCCAGCGTTGAAGGTCGCAAACAGACCTCCGCCCTTGCTGAACACCGTTTAGATTTCAAGGAGATTTTCATGTCTGAGCAGAAGCTCGCAGCAGAAGTACGCACCGAATTCGGCAAGGGCTTCGCCCGCCGCGCGCGCATGGCCAACCTCATCCCGGCTGTCATCTACGGCCACGGCGCAGAGCCCATCCACATCACCCTGCCGGCCAAGGCCACCACGCTGGCCGTCCGCGTTGCAAACGCCCTGCTGACCCTGGACATCAACGGCGAAAAGCACCTCGCCCTCGTCAAGGACATCCAGCGCGACCCGATCAAGCAGATCATCGAGCACCTTGACCTGCTGACCGTCCGCACCGGCGAAAAGGTCACCGTGGACGTTCCCGTCCACGTCACCGGTGAACTTGCTCCCGGGAACGTCTACAACCAGGAAATGACCGTTGTTTCCCTGGAAGCGGAGGCAACCCACCTGCCCACCGCCGTCGAGGTCAGCATCGAAGGCCGCGCCGCGGGCGAGCACATCCACGCCTCCGACCTGGTCCTGCCCAAGGGATCCATCCTGCTGGCTGACCCCGAGTCCCTGGTGGTCAACATCTCCGAGGCCACCGAGGTCACCGAGGAAGAGGCTTCCGAAGGCGCTACCGCCGAGGCATCCGAGGCTTCCGCCGAGTAATTCCGGCAGCCCGTTTCACGTGGCCGGGTCCCCGTCGGGGCCCGGCCACTGCCGTTAATAGCCCACTTGTAACCCTAGGATTGACGCATGACTGACACCTGGCTGATCGTAGGCCTTGGCAACCCCGGCACCGAATACAGCAACAACCGGCACAACGTCGGCCAGATGGTACTGGACGAACTGGCCCGCCGGGTGGGCGGAAGTTTCAAATCGCACAAAGCCCGAGCCCAGGTGCTGGAGGGCCGGCTTGGCATTGGCGGCCCCCGCGTTGTCCTGGCCAAGCCGATGAGCTACATGAACGTCTCCGGGGGGCCGGTATCGGCCCTGTCGAAGTTTTACGACATCGATCCGGAACACGTCGTAGCGGTCCACGACGAGATAGACATTCCCTTTAATACGGTCAAACTGAAGATCGGCGGAGGCGAAGGCGGGCATAACGGCCTGCGGGACATTTCGAAAGCACTGGCGACGAAGGACTACCTCAGGGTCCGCGTCGGAGTAGGACGCCCGCCGGGCCGGATGGACACCGCAGACTTCGTCCTGAAGGACTTCGCCACCGCAGAAAAGAAGGAACTGCCTTTCCTCCTCGACGATGCCGCCGACGCGGTGGAGACGGTGGTGAAGGACGGACTGGCGGCAGCACAGCAGAAATATCACACGGCGGTTCAGTAACGTTGCCGCCAGGCCGCCTTTCCAGCGGTAACCTGCCGGTGGGAGACTGGTCACGGGGAGCGCAATGCAATTGGTTAACCAACTGCATAAAGCGGCCTAATTGTTTAGTCATACCTGCTATGGTAATTTTCACATTCAAGGTCTTGTTGCCTCGTTTGGCGGCATCGGAAAACTGAAAACCCGACGGCTCAGCCAGGTCGCATCAGCTCGAGCCACGAAGGTAGCGTGATCGATCGTGCTTGCATCACCAGGCTCTGAACATGGGGGGCTGCTGGAGACTGAACGCCGGGGCATGGGAGCCTCAGAGCGTCGTAAGTGGTCGTCTTTAGTCAGGCAGGACCTCCAGGCCTCGGTCGTTTCGATCCTCGTCGAAAGCGAGCTCCACGGTGTCGTTGTGGCCGGTGCGCAAGGCGTCGGCAAGTCCACCTTTGCCCGGGCAGTGGAAGCCCAGTTGGCTGGAAAGATGCACGTCATCCACCTGCACGGAACCACCACCGATCCCGCCATCCCCTTTGGCCAATTGGCGTTTCTGGTGGCCCGCCTGCCGGGCAAGGCGCTGGAGTCCCCCGGCGAAATTGTTCACGGCATTTCCCGGCTGATCCGGGAGGATGCCGCAGGACGTCCTGTCCTGGTGGTGCTCGAGGACCTCCCGGCGATCGACAGCATGAGCACCGCCGTCCTGATGCACCTCGTACTGAGCGGCGCCGCAAAGCTCATGGTCACCGTCCGCAATGTCACGGACATGCCCGAAGACCTGATACGGCTCCTCCGGAACAATTCATTGGAGGAAATCCGGCTCGAAGTATTCACCCGGCCCGAAGTGAGCAAACTGCTTGCCGGCGTGCTGGGGCGCCCGGTGACTGCCACCGCCGCCAGTTCGCTCTACGCAGCGAGCGGCGGAAATCCCCTCGTCCTCCAGGCAATAGTTATTGAGCAACTGCGTTCCGGCAACCTCCACCAGGCCGGAAAGGTCTGGGCGCTCAGAGGGGGGATCAACCTCGCGGAAGCCGACGCCCTGGTGGACCTGGTCCGGTCCCGGCTGGCACGGGAGACGCCGAAGGTGAGGGAAGGCCTGGAGTGGTTGGCCCTGATCCGGAGGGTTCCCCTGTTCGTCCTCCTCGACGTCCTCGACCCCGCCGTTGTTGCCGACCTCGAAAAAGCCGGTTACCTCCACGTGGGAGAGACGGGTCGGCGCTGGGTGAGCCTGAAGGACGAATATGTCGGCGAAGTCATCCGGGGCTGGATGGACCTGCCGCGCCGCAAGGAACTGCACCAGCTGGTGGCCAGGGTGGTGGGGGCAACCCCTGCCGAGATGGATGTCGAAGAGCTCCTCGGCTATGTGGCGTGGACTCTTGACTGCGGAGAGCCCGTGGAACCGGCGTTTGCATTGGCCGCGGCCGCTGCGGCGAACCAGCTGTTCGACCCGATGTTCGCCCTGGAGTCCCTTGCGCAGATCCGGGTGGGAGACCCGCACTGGGCTGAAGCAGCCCAGCAGCGGGCAGCAGCCTACATGACCTTGGCCGAACACGAATCGGCAGTGGCCGTCCTGGAAGAAGTCACACCCGAGCAGCTGTCCGAACTTCCCGCGACCGCCTACGCCAGCTACATACAGGACTTCTGCAGTGCGCTGCTCTGGATCCACGGAGGGTACAGCCGGATCGGGGGCATCCTGTCGGGGGCCCGGCACGAGCTGGCCCGCAGGGAAAGGGCATCCATCGGCAACGAAACGTCGGCCGACTTTGCCCGGGCCCATGAGCGGATCAGGCTTGCCGAATTCGAGCAGATGGTCCATCAGGGCGAATACGCGGCCGTCGCCGAAGACCTGGAACGGGCGTACAAGGAAGACGGCGATCCGCTGTACGTCTTGAACTGTGCCTGCCTGCTGACCATGGCCTGGGCGGTACTGGGCCGGGAGGCAGACGCAATCGCCCTTGCTGCCGAGATTCAGCACAGGATGAAACAGTCCAACGTGGCGCCGGGAATGCTCAGCTGGCAGGCCGAAGGCCTCTTTGCTGCGTTGCTGTGCAGCGGCCAGTGGGAGGACTGCGTCAGGATACTCACGGAAGCCCTCGACCAGAAGCCTAAAATCATGCAGTATCTCGGCGGGGCCGCGGAACTTGCCCTCGGTGTGGCCTACACCTATGCAGGACGGGCCGACCTCGCCATCGACACCTTGCTCGGTGCCCAGGCGCAGCTGGAAATCAGGCGGAGTTATTACGGCCCTTCACTGGCCTGCTCAGCGCTGGCCTTTGCCTATGCCCAGGCCGGCGACGTCCAGGAATCGCGCAACTTCCTGGACCTTGCCGCCCAGGAGGAACAGCACGTCGCATGGTTCACTTCCTGGATGGCCGACTTCTGTGTCCGGATGGCCAAGCGGTGGCTCAAGGATCCGGGAGCCAAGCAGAAGCTGATGGAGTCAGCCCACGAGGACATTTCCAAAGGGCGGACAACCACTGCCTCCATCAGCCTGTTCGGTGCTACGGTGCATGGGACAGAGGAAGAACTGGCCCTGCTGACCGAGATTTCGGCCCGTCGGCAGGGGAAGATGGCCAGCGTCAATCGTTTGGTGGGGGAGGGGAGCAGAAAGAAGGATTCCAAGGTCCTGCTTGAGGCAGCGTCCCTGGCCCAGGAGCTCCACCTTGATGCTGTGGAATCCAGATGCGTCGTCCTGGCGTTGGACATCGCCAGGGAAAAGGGAGACTCCCAATCCGCGCGCGCGGCCCAGCACCGCCTGGACCGGCTCGTTGAGACGCTGCCGGTGTTGCCGTTGATGCCGCACACTGTGGGACCGGAACTGACCGAACGGGAGCGGCAGGTTGCAAGAATGGCCAGCCAGGGGTTGAGCAACAAAGAAGTCGCCAACCGGCTGCAGCTTTCCATCCGTACCGTGGAAGGCCATCTCTACCAGATCTTCACGAAAATGGGGATTTCATCGAGGAGTGAGCTTGAAGGATCCGCTCAAGTCTGACGGGAAGGCTTCGGCGCAGACGCGCGCCGGAACCCGGCGTCAAAATGCTGGTGAGCCCTGGATAGACCGGGGAGACATGCTGTCCGCAGTCAGGGACGCCCTTGCCTCGGACGACTGCTGGGCGGTCTTTGTGGTAGGCGACGCCGGGTTGGGAGCGTCTTCGTTATTGGCGCAGCTGAACGACGCCCGAAAGGGCCGGACGGCGGTGATGACTGTCCACGGAAGTCCGTCACTTGCACCTGTTCCATACGGGGCGTTGTCTCCGTACCTGGCCGATCTCACCGTCGAGGACGTCACGTCCAAGGTGGCTGTCCTGAGGGCATTGTGGGCGCACCTTGAAAGCGGCAGGAAGAACCCGGGACCCGCCCTGCTGCTGGTTGACGATGCCCACGACCTGGACACGGCCACGGCCGAGATGATTTCCGAACTTGTCCAGGCGGGCTGGGCCAAACTCGTGGCCACCTGTATTCCGAGGCCCGGCATACCGCAGCCGCTGCTCCGGCTGTGGCACGACGGCACGGCCGAAAGGTTCGACATTGCTCCCTTGACGATGGAACAGGGGCATCAACTCTGCGAGGCGTTGCTCGACGGCAAAGTCCTCAACAGCACGTCGCGTCAGTACTGGCAGGAGGCCGGAGGTAACACACTGCTGCTCAAGACCCTCGTGCGCGAGGCCCAGCGCTCCGGTGACCTGATCCGGCGCAACGGGGTGTGGCTTAACACCGGTTCGTCCCATGTCAGGACCCTGGAACTCACCGCCGTCGTCAAAGTCCAGCTGATGCGCATCTCGGCCGACGGCCGGGAGGCCCTGAACCTCATCGCGCTGGCAGAACCGGTGGACCGAACCCTGGTGGGAGAAATTGCGGGTGAGCCTGCCGTCAAGGAACTGCTGGACCAGCGGCTCGTGGCCCAGTCGGTGGACAGTGAGCCGACTCTGCGGCTGGTCAGCCCTGTCTACGGCGAAGTGCTGCGCCGGATCGTTCCCGCGGCCCGAAGCCTCCAGCTGCACCGGGAACTCGTGTCCCGGATGGAAGTCTCTGCTGACAAACCGGAGTCGCTGCTGCGAATTGTTTCCTGGTCCCTGGACTGCGGGGCGGAAGTGCCGGCACGCCTGCTGATCAGGGCGGCCGTGCTTGCCTGCAAGCTGTTCGAGAGCGAGACGGCGCTGCGCATCGCCTGGGCCGTGAAGGACCCCGAACTGCAACAGACTGCGCGCGCCGTGATGGCCCGCTCCCACTACAACCTCGGGCACTATGACGAAGCTGCCGCCCTTCTGAACGTGAACGTCGACGCCGGCAGCGGCCTCACGCACATGCTGGTCAACAGCCTCCTCAGATCCGCCACCCGGGCGGCACTCGGGCACCCCTCCCCGGAGATTGCGGACGACGCGCGGCGCCTGCGGCAATGGGGCGAAAAAGAGGCTGCGGCCAATCCCTCGGACTCAGCAGCCATCCTCAAGGTCACTGCACACCGGGCGTCCCTTGTGGAACTCATGGCGGATTCGCTCGCGGGAGACTACAGGCACATGGGGCCCGCACTCGATGACCTGCTGGCGGACGGCGATTCCAGCACGGCACCCGATGGCCCACTCACCCGGTCCATGGCCCTGGCACTGCAGGCGGAGCGGCTTTGCGCGCTGGGGTATCCGCTGCAAGGGCGCCAGCTCGCCATGGACGCCTTCGGCCAGGCCCAGCCTCCGGACAACGACATTTTCTTCCTCCCTGAGTTCATAGTGGTCCGACTTGTCGCCTGCGATCTTGCAGCCGGTGAGTGGGACGAGGCGCAGCAGCTCCTGGCGGGTTACGCGGAAGCCCCCTTCGGTTCCGCCATGGTCTCGTTCAGCGGAGCCGCCTACGTCGTGATGGGCTACATAGCGGTCCGGCAGGGAAAGCTCGCTGACGCCTTGGAGCTACTGACCACGGGGCTTGAGGCGCTCCGCGACAGCGACCCCCAGCAGATGTTCCGGCTCTGCGCGGCCATGGCCTATTACGTGGCAGCCGCCCAGGGCCTCAAGGCCGAGGCTGACAGGCTGAAGTCAGACTACGACACCTGGGGTGAGCGGGGCATGCACCTCGTGACGGCCTTTGCCCGGGATTTCCTGGCTGCCGGTGATGAACACCTGGCCGGCGACGGAACCGGCATCGCCGCCCTCCACCGGAGCGCCGGGGAAGCCGCGCAACAGGACGCCAAGTTCCTGGAGCTGAATGCCCTCGCCACGGCCCTGGGCCTGGGGGACACCACCAGGCTCGACCGGCTCCAGGAGCTGGCCGGCGCGGTGGAAGGCGCCTGGGCGGCCGCGCTGGCGGAATACTGTGCGGCGCTCTCCGACGGCAGCGCCGAACTCTTCCTGCGCGCGGGGGATGCCCTCTGCGCGGCCTCCGTCTTCCAAACGGCTTCGGACGCCTACTCGGCTGCCCTGACCTCACTGGACCGCGGCCGGGACCGGGAACTGGCAGCCTTGGCCCGCGCAGGCATCGCGCGCTGCAACGAAGAGTTGGGCCATGTGGGCAGCGAAGCCCAGCCTGACACCGTGGCCCCTGTCCTGACCAAGCGTGAGCGGAACATCGTCGGGCTGGCGGCAACCGGACTCAGCGACCGAATGATCGCGGACAAGCTGCAGATTTCTGTCCGCACGGTGGAAGGCCACCTTTATCGGTGCTACTTGAAGCTCGGCATCGCGGGACGCGACGAATTGGCGGCAGCCGCCGGACTCGGCGAAGACGCAGCGGTGCGGGTAAAAACTTCACCCGGAAAATAGGTACCCGGACCGCCGGCGGCTACCCGGGCGTGTAGCAGAACCGGTAGCGCCACGCGGACTTGTTAACTATTTCAGGGGGCCGGCAGGTGACGGCAAAGCCGCCTTCCGTCGGCAGATCCGGCGCTCTGCGTACCGCGACGGGGCAATCCGGGGTACCTGCCTTCCAAGTACAGGTATGGGTAGCGAGCAAATTCGAGTACTCACTACTGGTGCCCGCGGGCGTGCCAGCTGGTTAATTTGGGTTACCAGGAATCGCTCGTAATTACAGAGGTCTCACTCATGTTGACAGCCGATAATGTGGCCAGTTCACACGCCACCAGGTCCGCCGGAACGACACGGGGCGCCGCGTGGCCTTTGATCGGGCGCAGGCAGGCGGTCAGCGACATCACACGCGCCCTGGCGGAGTCCACCGGGGGAGTCCTGGTGACCGGGAGCTCCGGCACCGGAAAGACCTTCCTCACCACCCATGCCCTCAAACAGTTCCGCGACGATTCCCTGGTTGTCACGCTTCGCTGCAGTGCAGCCCTCTCCCGTTCGCCCTACGGCGCGCTGAACATGCTGTTGGGCGACCTCGAGCCGGGGTACTTGAACCACCCGGTCCTGGTCCTGTCCGGCCTGATGAGGCTCCTCCGCGAACGCGCCAAGGGGAAGACCGTCTACCTCTTTGTGGACAACGCCGGCGAAGCTGATGAACTGACGGCTGTCACGATCGCCCAGCTCGCCCGAAACCGCGCCGTGCGCCTGGTCCTGACATGCTCTGATCCGCTACGGCTGTCGGCAGAGATTTCGGGACTGTGCGACGGCGGGTTCCTGACCCGTGTTAACCTCGAACCGCTGTCCTTCCGCGAGGCCGTTAGCTGGCTTGAAGAGGGGCTCAGCGCCAAAGTCTCACACTCGGCGGTCCAGTCGCTCTGGGCTGCCAGTGACGGCAACCCGCACTATCTCAAGATGCTCGCAATGGAGCTCGCTGACTCAGGGTCCCTTGTGATGCGCGACGGTGTGTGGGTCCTGACGGCGGATCATCACGTCCACGGCCGGGCCATCACTGACCTGATCGCCACCCGGCTGGGGCGGATGGGCGAAGCCGACCGGCGGATCCTGGAGATTTTGTCGCTGGCAGAGACGCTGCCATTGGATACCCTGCTGAAGCTGGTGGAGGCCGACGACGTGGACGCCCTCGAAGAGCGAGGGGTTCTGGCGGTAGAGGACTCCCTGCCCCGCCGCGTCAGGATCCAGAGCCAGCTAGTGGCGGATGTGGTCCGCGAAAACGTCCCGCCCGGCCGGAGCAACGAGCTCCGCGAAATGGTCCTCCACGCTGCGGCACCTTCACTGCGGACTCCCGCGACGGAACTGCCCTTCGCGGTCTGGGCCTTGGACTGCGGTGCCGTGTTGTCAACGGAAGAATCCCTTTCGGCCGCACGCCTCGCCAACAGGAGGCTGGATGCCGCCCTGGCGCTGCGGTTTGTCCGCTCGGTTCCGGGACATGAGGCGCTGGCTGCGGCAGTCACCGAGGAAGTGGCGGCGCTGCTGACTCTCGGAGAGGTGGACGAGGCCCTCAAAGTGGTTCGCCGCCACCGTGAGGCATCGACGGGAAACCCGGCGCTCGCTGAGTGGATCGGTCTCCTGCTGGCCGAGAGCTCGGTGTTCCTTGCCACCCCTGGCGCCTGGCAAGAGGCCACTGATTCCCTGGCGCGGGCGCGAAAAGTACTTTATGAAGACTCAACCGGGCCGGCGGCCGGGATGCCGGCACCGGAGCTCAGGCGCATCCGCGAGCAGCTGACGCTGGCTGAAGCCGAAGCAGCCAGCTACGCCGGAACCTATCCGGAAATGGCTGCCGAGCTTGTTGGAGCCCTGGACAATGTGGAGTTCCATAGTGCGGAATTCCGGCTCCAGGCAGGCAGTTGGTTGTGTGAAGCGTGGGCCGTGACGGGGCGCCAGGCGGATGCTGCCGAGCTTGCCGAACAGCTGAAGCTGCAGTGCCTGCGTCCGGAGATCCCGGTTGCAATAGCGCAGTCGGTGATATCACGGCTGCGTTTCGCCTACCTGGTGGCGGGCAAGTGGGACGAGGCGGCGGAAACCTTGCCGGACGAGGACTGGGGGCCTTCGTCCCTGGTCTACCGGCGGTTCAGCGCGACAGAGGTTCCGGAAGCGATCTGCGCCTGCATGCAGGGCCGCGGACGCGACGGCCTGGACCTGCTGGTTCCCGGTATCAGCCAGTTGCGGATCCAGGACAGCGACGGCGTACTGAGTCTCGCCTGCGCGGCCGCGGCCTACGCGTCGGCCCTGCAGGGTGAGCGCGAACAGGCGCTCGATTACCTGGCGGAGACAGAATCAGGGTCCCGGCGGAAATCATGGAAGGTGTCCCGGGCGGAGGGTTACTTCACTGCCCTCGCGCGCGCGGAGCTTGATGGTCCCAGGACGGGCATCGCACAACTGCTGCACATGGCGGAGGAGGATCGCGGTACGGGCAACGTCGGCCACGAGCTTCTGTGCTTGAGCTCGGCTCTCAGGCTTGGGGAATCCGCTGCGGCTCCCCGGCTGCTGGAGTGTGCGGCGGAAAGCCAGGGCCAATTCGCGGAACTGTGTGCGCAATACGCCCGGGGCATCATGTCAGGCGAAGCCGACGAGCTTATGGCTGCTGCCAACCTCGCGGCCAGGCTGCACAATGACAGGTTTGCGCTGGACATCGCCGAATCGGTTCTCCACCTCGACCAGGCGCGCCTCGAACGAAGCCTTGTCCGGCAGGCCAAGCATCTGGCGGAAACCTGCCGCAGGAGGTTGCGGACACCCGAGGATGGAAGCCACGACCGCCTCACGCTGACGGCCCGGGAGCTCCAGATAGCGCAGCTGGCCGCTGCCGGAGCGAGCAACAAGAGCATCGCAGCCCAGCTGCACGTTTCCGTACGGACCGTGGAGGGCCACCTCTACCAGATCTACGGCAAGCTAAAGATCGAGGAGCGTTTGGAGCTTCCGGTAGCCCTCGGCAGTACAGGAGATGACTAGCCATGACTGAGTCCACCATCACGGCAGAGAGACTGATCGGACGATTCGGCATGGTTGCGGCGGTTGTCGATTGCCTCCTGGACGCCAACGGCCCGGGTGCACTCATCCTTGGCGACGCGGGCATCGGCAAGACCGCGCTCGCCAACGAAGTGATCTTTGAGCTTGGCCACCGGATCCGGCCGTTCTACGTCTACGCGGGCCCGTCACTCTCGGAGGTTCCTTACGCGGCCCTGGCGCCCCTGCTGACGGCGCTGACCCCCGGACAGACGGACCAGCCGCGTGCTGTGCTCAAGGCCTTGGTCACGGAACTCAACCCGGAAGGCTTGCGGGACCAGTCGCAGGCGGTCCTGGTCGTGGAAGACGCCCAGCACCTGGATGACAGCAGTGCCGCAGTCATTGCCCAGCTGGCTGCTGCGGAAGCCGCCAGGGTGGTGCTGCTGTGCCGGCCGCACCCGTCGCCGCCGCCTGAGGTGTTGTCCATGTGGTCGGAAGGCCTGGTTGACCGTTTCGAACTGCAGCCGCTGGGCAAGGAAGAAGCGGACGAGCTGTGCACCCGGGTGCTGGGCTCGCCGCTGGTCCCCAGCGCGAGCGCGGTCCTGTTCAGGTCCTCCGGCGGAAACCCGATGTTCCTGCTGGAACTCATAGCCCATGCCAAGACCCGCGGCCACCTGGTGCAGCGAAATGACACGTGGGTGCTGTTGGGTGAGCCGGGAGCAGCCACTGTCCGGCTGATGGACCTCGTCAGGAACCAGATCATGCAGCTCAATCCTGACCAGCGCCAGGCCTTGGAATCAGTGGCGCTCGCTGAGGCGATCCCCCTCAGCGTCCTTCAGCGTGCCAGCGACAGCCACGCCGTCGACGAACTCAAGGAGCTCCAGTTCATCGCGATCGCGGCGGATCCGGCGAGGCACGTCCGCCTGGCCCAGCCGCTGATAGGTGAAGTGATCAGGCAGCTCGTCCCGACCGCCCGCAGCGTGACCATCCGGCGGCGGATCGTTGACCTTTTGGACTCGCGACCGGAAACCCTGGACGGCAGGCTCCGGCACGTCACCTGGGCGCTGGAGTCCGGCGCAACAGTGCCCGACGCCGACATCCTTGAAGCTGCCCAGCTGGCGAACCGCCTCTTCATCCCCGAATACGTGGAGCGCGTTGTTGGCGCCATCCGGGAACCGTCCCTGAAGCTGGCCGCACAGGTGGAACTGGCCCGCGCCAAGCTGTACGGACGGGATCCCATGGGAGCCGCCCTGTGCCTTGAAGGCGTGGTGGAACAAGCCACTGACCTTCGCACCGTCCGCCAGGCTTCCATGCTGGCGGCCCAACTCGCCGCCGGAAAACGCAATGGCCCGGAGGCTGTGCTGCGGGCGGCGGACGCGTGGGCGGAAGCCGTTTCGAGGCTGGAAGAGGCCCATTACGGATTCAATGCCACGGAGCTTGAGACAGCGCGGCTGGGCAGCCGGCTTCTTGCGCTGGAGGGCTACCAGGCTGCAGGACGCCACGTTGAGGCAGAGCCGGAACTCCAGCAGATCTGGGAGTCCACGGACGACGACGAGTCCCGGGTGCTGGCCGGGACGTTGCTGGCAGAGTCGTTGGCGCTCACGGGACGTGCCGTGTCGGCACTCCAGATAGTCATGGACGTCGAGGATATCCTTGCCGATAGCGGCGACCGGCGCCTTGAGTACGCCGAGTTCGTGATGCGACGCTACTTGCTGGCGCTCCTCCATGCCGGTGAATTCGACGTCCTGGACGACTACCTGCAAAAACATATCGCCCAGGCTTCGAACTCCCTGATCTACTTCGGCGGAATGCTGCATCTCGCGGCAGGCACTGCGGACCTGCGCCGGGGCACTATCGGGGCTGCCTTGCCGAAACTGAGCCAGGCTGCCGAAGTGCTGCGTCTTTCCGATGCCGGCGGAGACTTGCCCGATGCCCTTGCAGCCGCGGCCTACGCGGCGTCCATCCTTAACCGGACTGAAACGGCAAGAACTAATGCGGACGCCTACCAGGCGCTGCTGTCGGACCATCGCCACGCGTCACTGCTCGGGCAGGCCTACACGGTTGCGGCCCTGGCCGAACGCCTGGGCGTCCAGACTGCCGTCTCAAAGCTTATGGCCCTCGCGGATGCGGCTGCCGCGTCCGGATTCCTCAGTTATGAAGTGGAGATCCTCTCCCTGGTGCTCCGGCTCGGTGACCTTTCCGTTGTGCCGCGCCTTGCTGTAACTGCGGAGGGCTGCGAGGGGCGCAGCGCGGAATTCCTGGCCGCTTACTGCCGTGCGCTTGCCGCCAAGGACGTCAACCGGCTCGTGGAAATGAGCGATGCCGCCGCACGGGACGGTTTGGACCTGGCGGCCGCGGAATGCGCCGCCCACGCCCTTCGCATCCTCGAGACGCGGGGAGACAAGCCCCGCCAGTTCGAGGCGCAGAAACTCGTCAAGCAACGCAATGCGGCACTGAACAAGACCGGCTCGTCCGCGGCTGAGGTCCCGCCGGATCTGCACAAGCTGACGCGGCGCGAGCAGGAGATTGCTGCGCTGGTGCAGGCCGGTGCAAGCAACCGGGAAATCGCCCTCCAGCTCGGGCTCTCACTCCGCACCGTGGAGGGCCATCTTTACCGGATGTTCGCGAAACTAGGAATCAGCCATCGGGAAGACCTGGCGTCGGTAGCCTACGGCGCCCGCCACGCGGGCTAGTCCGGCACCGCCGGAGCAGGCACCGCCCGGCACCACAGGTCCCGGGTCCGCACGGCTGGCAGAGCTAACCGCGCCGCCCACGACGGTAGTCAGGACATCGGACTACCCGCTGTAATTTTGGCGCGCCCGGAAGCCGGCGCCGGCCCTGCGTTCGCGCCGTCCTCAAACGAGTATTCATGCGAGTGGTACGGGCGGGCCGGGCGGGTACCACCCTGTACACCTTAGGGATGCACCCGCAAAGACGGGTAGAGCCCACTCGCGCCCCGGCAGGTGGTTGGTTAATACGCTGTAGCTTGTTGGGCCGCAGGCAACTATTGGGGAAAGAAGTGGGTCTCTAAATGCATCAACCAGCTGAAACTTGGCTTTCGGAATTTCATGTGGCAGTCCACCTGGAAAACTCCTCCACGGCGACCAGCATCCCGCGGATCGCGGGCACCCCATTCGAGCCGGCGACGATCCAGGCAGCGTCTTCTGAGACCGGGACCTGCCACTCGCCGTCGCCGGCTTTCTTACAAACGGGACAAACCAAATACCGGGAGGTCGGTTAGCATGACACCGAACACCAAACTAAAGGCTCACAAGGCCTCGCTGACGAGGGCCGAGCTTCCACCGCTGCTTGAGGATTCCCGGGAGTGGCCGGAAAACGGAGCGGGGACTCCGGAACTGACGCCCGCGACCGTTGAACCAGACGTAACGGCGGCCGATACTGACGCCCAGGATCACACGTTTACGTTCGATGTCGCGATTGTCGGACTCGGCTACGTTGGCCTGCCCACTGCGCTTGCCATCAACGCCTCCGGGCGGCGCGTCCTGGGCCTGGACGTGTCCGAGAACCGGCTGGCTGTCATCCGGTCCCGGCAGGCAGACCTGCTGGACTCCGACAAAGTCCGGCTCGGCAACGCGCTGGAGGACCCGTCGTTCATGATCAGCACGGACCTCTCACTGCTGGCCCGTGCGGCGGCAGTGGTGGTTTGTGTCCCCACGCCGGTGGACCCCTACCTGGTGCCGGATCTCGGCATCCTCCGGGCAGCATGCGCCTCCGTGGTCGAATTCGCGGTACCCGGCCAGCTGCTGATGCTGACCTCCACCACGTATGTGGGTTCCACCAGGGATCTCCTGGCAGTGCCGCTGGCCGCAAAAGGCCTGATCCCCGGCAGGGACGTGTTCGTGGCTTTCTCCCCGGAGCGGATCAACCCTGGCGTGGACGCCTTCTCGCATGAAGATGTTCCGCGGGTGGTGGGCGGAGTAACGCCGGCATGCGGTGAGGCTGCGGCCGAGCTGCTCCAGGCCAGCACCAAGCTGGTGCACGTGGTGCCATCAGCAGACGTGGCAGAGATGACCAAACTCGTCGAGAACACCTTCCGGGCGGTGAACATCGCACTGGCCAACGAGTTCGCGGATATTTGCCACGAGCTGGGCATGGAGGTCATGGATGTGATCGACGCTGCGTCGACAAAGCCGTACGGATTCATGCCGTTCACGCCCGGCCCGGGAGTTGGCGGCCACTGCATTCCCTGCGACCCGCACTATCTGCTGTGGCAGTTGCGGAAGGCGAGGGTCACGGCGCCGGTCATCGAGCACGCCATGGCGGGCATCGCCGGAAGGCCCCACCAGGTGGTGGAAAAGGCACGCCGCATCCTGTCGGACCGTAACCACGGAATCAAGGGAGCCCGTGTGCTGGTCCTTGGCGTGGCCTACAAGCCTGATGTCGAGGACCTCCGCGAATCTCCGGCCTTGGAAATCATCGCTGCGCTGGTGGCCGACGGCGCCGTCGTTGCGTACCACGATCCGTGGTGCCCCACCGCCCCTGACGGGCAGGGAAGTGCGCTGGAGTCGCTGGAAGACCCGGCGGATTGGGACGCAGACCTGGTCATCCTTCATACCCGGCACTCCGCGATGGACATCGACTGGCTGCGCGATGCGCCCGCCGTCCTTGACACCACCTACCGGCTTCCGGCCGGCACGAACGTCACGAGGTTGTGAATCCAAGTTGTGATCCCGGCGCCCCCGCCGGGTTTCAAAGGAAAGTAGGAGATGTGAAAACAGCAATCACCGGCGGAGCCGGCTTCATCGGGAGTCATCTCGTGGAGCACCTCCTAGCGGCCGGGGACAAAGTCACCGTATTGGATGACCTCTCAACCGGTCGCCTGGAAAACCTCCGGACGGTGATTGGCCACCGGGATTTCCACTTCGTTGAGGGCACCATCCTTGACCGCGCCGCGGTGGACAAAGTGGTGGCCGGTGCTGACCGGGTATTCCACCTGGCTGCGGCGGTAGGCGTGAACCTCATTGTGGAGCACCCGCTGGAGAGCCTGCGCACGAACATCCACGGCACGGAAGTGGTATTGGACGCCGTCCTGGAATCCGGAGCCTCGCTGCTCCTGGCATCCACGAGCGAAATCTATGGAAAGAACACCTCGGACAGCCTGTCGGAGGAGTCCGACCGGATCCTCGGCTCCGCGCTCAAGTCACGGTGGACCTATGCCGCGGCCAAGGGCATCGACGAGGCATTCGCGCACGCCTACTGGCGGCAGTTCGGCCTTCCGGTTGCCATTGTCCGGCTGTTCAACACGGTGGGCCCGCGGCAGACCGGCCGGTACGGCATGGTGGTGCCCCGCCTCGTCAAGCAGGCGCTGGCAGGCGAGCCGTTGACCGTTTACGGCGACGGCCACCAGACCCGGTGCTTCTCCTACGTTGGAGACATTGTCCCTGCCATCACCAGGATCTCGGAGGAAGAGTCCGCCTACGGCAATGCGTACAACCTGGGTGGCAGCTACGAGATCTCGATCTTGACCCTGGCCCAGCGGATCGTGGAACTGCTCGGCAGCGAAAGCCCCATCACCCTGGTTCCCTACGAACAGGCCTACGCGGAGGGCTACGAGGACATGCGCCGGCGTGTGCCAAACAACAGCAAGGCGAAGGATCTGGTGGGCTTCGACCCCAAGACCACACTGGACCAGATCATCCTGAACGTGGCGGCCGACCACCGCCCGGTGAAAGCGCCCGATCCGCTCGGGTGGAAAGTCACGATGGCGGCCAATTAGCCGTCCGTGAGGTGCCGCGCCGTACGGGGGGCGGCAACCGTCAAAAGTTATGTGCACCTTCGACGAAAGAGTTGAGTTCCATGACGCTTCTGCAACGCTCCACCGCGGTCTCGGAGCCCCGGCACCGGGCTGAACGGCCTCCCGGCCGGCGCAAGGCCCGCTGGCTGGCGGCCTCTACAACGGTGGCACTCGCCGCCTCCCTGCTGGGGCTCACCGCTCCGGCCGCCAACGCTGTTGGCGAAACTGTCGTGACGCTGACGTTCGACGACGCCAACGTGGACCAGATCGTTGCCGCTGACAAGCTCAACGCGGTGGGGTTGAAGGGCACGTTCTTCCTTCCGTCGGGCTACATGAACCAGACCAACTACATGACCACGGCCCAGGCCTTGGCGCTGCAGAGCGCCGGGCACGAAATCGGCGGCCATAGCGTGACGCACGCCGATCTGGCCGCCGTCGGACCCGAAGAACTGGCGCGGCAGGTCTGCAATGACCGCGCAACGTTGCTGGGCTACGGACTGAACGTCGAAAACTTCGCCTATCCGTTTGCCTCGGCAAGCGATGCCGCCAAGGCAGAAGTCGCAGCGTGCGGCTACAACAGTGCACGCGGACTGGGCGATATCCGGAGCAAGGTAGTGGGCTCCGAGACCTTCCCGTTCGCCGAGACCATGCCTCCGGGCGACCTGTACTACACCGGCGCACCCGACCAGCTGGACAACACCTGGACGCTCGCGGATATGCAGTCCCTGGTTACCCAGGCGCAGGCCAACGGCGGTGGCTGGGTCCAGTTGACCTTCCACCACATCGGCGACGGAAAGGTGGTCGGATCGGCTGTTGCTGACCCGCTGACTGTCAGCACGGACACGTTCAACCAGTTTTCCGACTGGCTGGCAGGCCTCAAGAACTCCAACGCCGTCCAGGTCAAAACAGTCAAGGAAGTCATTGGCGGCACCCTCAAGCCTGCACCCGCCGTCGTGCCGCCTCCGGTGCCGCAGACCACGGGCAACCTGATCAAGAACCCGAGCCTTGAGACCCCGGGCCTTGCCGGGTCCCTGCTCCCGCGGTGCTGGCAGGCCGGCGGTTACGGCAACAACACCCGGACTTTCAGCAATGTGACCCCCGGCCACGCCGGTACGGCCACAGCCGCCCAGCAGATGGTGATATCGGCCTACACCGACGGTGACGGCAAGTTGTTGCCCACCTTGGACACGGGGGAGTGTGCACCGAGTGCCACCCCGGGGCACACCTACCTTGCTAAGGCCTGGTACAAGTCCACCGGCGGGAATACCCAGTTCAATCTGCATTACCGGACGGCCTCAGGCACATGGACGTATTGGACAGACAGTATTCAGTACCTGCCTACCAACAATGTGTGGACCCAGCTGACCTATACGACACCGCCGGTTCCGGCGGGTGCAACGGCAATCAGTTTCGGCCTGAACATGCTCCAGGTAGGAACCCTGGTCACTGACGACTACGAACTGTATGACACCGTGGGCGTCAAGACGTTCACGGATGTTCCGGCGACGTTCCCCCTCTACAACGAGATCAGCTGGATGTCGAACAACCTGATAACCAACGGCTACCCGGACGGCACCTTCAAGCCGGGAACCACACTGGACCGTGGAATGATGGCGGCTTTCCTCTACCGGCTGGCCGGACGGCCGACGGTTCCGGCAGGAGCCCAAAAGTTCCCGGACGTGGCGCCAACCCACGTGTTCTACAACGAGATCCAATGGATGGCGTCAACCGGCATTACGGAGGGGTTCCCGGACGGCGGCTACCACCCGTTTGAGCAGGTGAACCGTGACCAGATGGCGGCCTTCCTGTATCGCATGAACGGCAAGCCTGCTGTCAGTGCCACGGCCCCGGCTTTCCCGGACGTCACGCCCTCCCTGAAGTTCTACAACGAGGTGCGGTGGCTGGCTGACATGAAGATCACACTTGGTTTCCCGGATGGCACCTTCAGGCCGGGCGCGTCTATCAACCGCGACCAGGTGGCGGCATTTATCTACCGCTACAACCTGGACTTCCCGAAGGGCATGTAGGCTGCCCGGCAGGCAAGTTTCCAACAGTGGCCGGGGCGGCCGCGCAGCCGGAGGGAATCCCCTCGGACGCGCGGCCGCCCCTCGCCGCTGTTCTAATCCCCAGGTTTATAGTCCATTGATTCGGGGGCACTAGCGTGAAAAAACCAGGCTCCAAGCGCCGCCGCCGCATCCGCGGCCTTGCGGCGGCCCTACTGCTGCTGGCCATGGTTGCCACTGCCTGCACGCCACCGAAGCCGGAGGAGCGGTCCCAGGGCAAGTACCCATGGCACACCAACATCGTGGCCACCACCTTTTGGGTGGGCGAAGTCTTCGACCCTAAGGCCGCGGACGGCAGCCAGGTCTTCTCCACCTACGATTCGAAATGGATGGACAGCTACGGCGGCTGTGACGGCCGGCTTACCTCTGACGGGTGCCAGACCGAAGCGCGGTCAAGTGCCAATGGCTATGCACCCACCGTCATGAAAGCGAAGGAAAACCCCTTCTACCTTGACCTGCCATATGACGACATCAACAACCCTGCCGCCTTCCGTGAGCGGGCCACGGTGATTCCCTGGGCAAACGACGAAGGATACAAGGGCCAGGCCACCAACCGCTCCTTCAGCTACATGAAGAACCGCTGGGTCAAGATCCGCAGGGACGGCAAGGAATGCTACGGCCAGATCCAGGATGCGGGCCCCGGGGAGTACCAGGACAAGGAATACGTCTTCGGCTCCAACGACGCGAGGCCGCTCAACAAGAAGTTCAACGGCGCCGGAATGGATGTTTCCCCCGCCCTTAACGGCTGCCTCGGCTTCAGCACCCTCAACGGGGAAGCGGACAAAGTCGACTGGCAGTTCGTGGAACGGCAGGATGTTCCGCAGGGTCCTTGGCTCGACGTGGTGACAACCAGCCAGGTGAAGTAGAGTCAGCCCATCCTGCCCGGAAGCCCGGATCCCAGGACGTCGGAGAACCTGGAGTTTTCCTGGTCCACACCGCTGCAGGTAAAGCTGGCAGTTGCCACCGGCTCACCGGAAGGACAGGACGCGTCGCGGTTGAGCGACCACATGGACAGTCGTTGGATCTCCAGCTCCACCGCGTAGTCCTTCAGGTCCCGTGCCGCGTCCAATCCGAAGATCTCGCCCGGCAGGTCGTTGCGGCCGATCATGGGCGTGAGACCGATCTTCTTCCACAGCTGTTCGCGGCTGAGGTTGATTCCGGTGCGCTGGTAGACGATGCCCAGCTGGTCATGGGTGGCGGCCGCGGCACCCTTGGCGGCCTCCAGCATGCCTTGGGAACTGTTTCGGCTGGCGCCGTAGTTCATGGTCATGATGTTGACGCCTGCCAAGTCCACGCCTGCTTGGAGCATCTGTTCGACAGCGGCTATGCCGGCGTCGGTAAGTCCGCGGGGCGAGGCAGGAAGAGTCAGCCAGACAGCGAGCTCTTTGCCGGAGGAATTCCGGTCCCCCTGCAGGGCGGCAATAGCCTTGGCCCGGCGCTCACCGCCGGCCTGGTCCAGGAGATCCGCCCCCTCCAGGTCAAAGTCGATGAAGGCAGGCTCGTAGCGTTCAACGACGTCCCTGTACGCCGTCCGGAGCTTCCCTTCGTCCCGGCACGTGGTGGCCAGTTCATTGTTCCGGGCGCCGCCAAAGGACACGGCAGCGGAACCGCCGCGGGAGCGAAGATCGGAGATGCGCCTTTCCAACCCGAGGGCGGTGTTTGCCTCCTCGAGGCCGTAGCCGGCGCCCCAGCTGGCTTCACAGAGGTCCTGCGGGGAGGCAACAAGGAACGCCAGCACCACGTCCCTGGTGCCTGGTGTGGCGGCTTCCTCGAAAGCGTAGGGAGGCGAGACCGTAACGTCTACGTACCCGGCAAACCATGTGGCTTGCGCCGTTCCCGTTGCCAGCCCGGAGCGCCAGGCCCAAAAAAAGATGACGCTGGCAAGGATGGTGGCAACGGCAACGCCGGCCATTACGGGCGACGAGGGCCGACGCAGCTGAAACTGCGGACGGGTGCGGGGCCTGCGGGGAACCGGCTGCGGAAGGACACCCCGTGCCGGCTCCTTTTCGGCACTGGCGGCCGGATCCGAGCCGCGGTTGATGGCTGTCATCCGGTTGCCACGCCCCCCTCTGGTTTACTTAGACACCATTTCACCACGGCACGCCTGCTGGTGGCTCCTGTCCTCCGGCCAACGCGGGTGTCGTCGCGTAAGCAACGAGTACCGAACCAGGTACCGGGCGAGTGGCGCCGGGCCCACCCGGCCCACCCCGAAAAGAAAGACGGGTAGGCACCACTCGTGCCGCCGGGCTCCCCGCTTAATAGGCTGTGGATGTCGGATAGATACAGAGTTCCGGGGGAGAATCGGGTCTCACAATGGGAATGGACGCACCTTTGCGGGCGAAAGCACGCAACCATACCCCTGAACGGCGGTCCGCAACGGCCATGGCGGCAGGAACGCGCCGGCCAGAGCGACCTGCCGGTGACTTCTCGTCCTATTCTGCCGACACAGCTGCCGCGAGGCAGCCAGCCCTGGCGCACAGGCCCGGGGCCCATGAACGGGGGTCGGTGGCGAACAAGCCTTTGAGACCAAGGCTTCCCCCCAGTCGTCACCGACCCCTTCGAGGTGTCAATCAATGAAGCACTACGGCCTGGGGGGATCCTCTTGCGGCCGGGCGATACGGATGTAAGAGGGGATATCTGTCATGAGCCAGAGGCATGAACTGCCGGGGGAGCAGGGCGGTCCGCCCGGTTCCGGTCTGACACGCCAGCGGAAACGGACAACGCTCAGGGCGGTCTCGTGGCTGGCCGGGCTGGCACTCCTGACGGGATCCGCCGCCCTGGTGCCCAAGGCCGGCCCGGGACCGGCCCAGGATGCGCAGGGCCCCTTGAAGAATTTTGCGGCACCGGTGGACACGAGCCTGGCGCTGACCACCGTCACGCTGACGTTCGACGGTGGCAGGGCCAGCCAGCTGGCCGCCGCCCAGACCCTTCGAAGCCAGGGATTGCGGGGAACGTTCTTCGTCAACTCAGGCTTTATGGGGGCGAAGGACTACATGACGGTGGAGGATCTGCACGCGCTGGCCGCGGACGGCAACGAGATCGGCGGCCACACGGCAACCCTCGCGGATCTGACGGCCCTTGAACCTGCTGAAGCCACCCGACAGGTCTGCAATGACCGGACGAGCCTCACTGACTGGGGTTTCAAAGTCACATCCTTCGCGTACCCCTTTGCCGCCAAGTCGCCGGAAGCCGAGGCGATGGTGGCCGGCTGCGGGTACAACAGCGCGCGCAGCCAGGGAGATCTCCGCAACAAACTGGGGTGTGCCGCTTGCGCCGTGTCTGAAACTGTCCGGCCGGCCGACCCGTTCAGCACGCGGTCGACGCCGGAGATCGGTTCTGCGTGGACCCTCGCGGACCTTCAGCAGTCAGTGATGGACGCCGAAACCACCGGAGGGTGGCTGCAGCTGAGCTTCTTCGACATCGATGACAGCGGGAGTCCGCGGTCCGTCAGTCCTGCACTTTTTAACGACTTCGTCTCGTGGCTGGTGACCCGCACAGACGAGGGAACCACGGCCATCCGCACCGTTCACGATGTGATTGGTGGCGGCGCAAAACCCGCAGTTCCAGGACCAGTTGCTCCGCCTGCGCCGCCGGGCACCAACGCGCTCCGCAACCCGGGACTGGAAACAGCCGGAAAATACGGCCTACCCGAGTGCTGGCAGGTTTCCTCTTACGGCGAGAATTCACACGTCCTGAGCACGCTGACTCCCGGCCGCTCGGGCACTATAGCCCGGCGCCTGGACGTGACCGGCTATGCATCCGGGGACGCAAAGCTCCTGCCTGTCATGGACCTGGGGGCGTGCGCACCGAGCGTCGTCGCCGGCCACAGCTATACGCTGCGCGCGTGGTACAGCTCCACATCATCCACGCAGTTCGAGTTGTATTACCGCAACAAGGTTGGCACCTGGACCTATTGGACAGCCAGCCCATGGTTTCCCGCCAGCGCTGCCTACCGGCAGGCTGAGTGGACTACACCGCCGGTGCCGGCAGACGCCGTCGGCATCAGTTTTGGCTTGAATCTGTTCAGCGACGGGGAGCTGGCGACAGATGACTACGAGATGTTTGACACGGGGGCGCCGCCCGCCCCGTAGGCCCCCGCCCGTTGCCAGCGCAGAAGCTCCACGGGCTCGAAAATAAGAATCGAGTCGATTCCCATGAAGTTACAAACTTCCGGGCGTTTAGCATGGCAGATTGACCTTGGCCCCGCACTTAAGGGGATCAGGAGGCGGACGAGGACGGCCGTCACGGTCTTGGGCATTGTGGCCCTTGCCGTGACGGGCGTGGCTGCGCTGGCATTTCCGGCCCAGGCAGCGGCACCGACGGTTGTTTCGTTGACGTTCGACGACGGCAACGCCGACCAGATGACCGCGGCACAGATCATGAACAACGTTGGCATCGACGGCACGTTTTACATCACCTCAGGGGTCATCAACACCACGAACTACCTGACTGTTGCCAACCTCCAGGGCCTTGCGGCGAACGGCCATGAGATCGCCGGCCACACCGTAACCCATCCGGACCTTGTGACATTGCCTTCGGATGAAGCCACCCGCCAGGTGTGCAACGACCGGGTCAACCTGACCAACTGGGGTTTTGCCGTCACGAGCTTTGCCTATCCGTTTGCGTCATCGAACGCTGCAGTCGAGGGCATCGTGAAAAACTGCGGTTACAACAGCGGGCGCGGACTCGGTGACATCCAGACCCGTTTCAGTTGTGCCGGATGCCCCCTGGCAGAGACCATTCCGCCCGCCAACGCCTACAACACCAGGGCGCCGGACCAGGTAGATAACACGTGGTCGCTGGCCGACCTGCAGAGGTCCGTGACACAGGCGGAGTCGGTGGGCGGCTGGATCCAGCTGACCTTCCACCACATCGCGGCGTCCAGTGCGGATCCGCTCAACGTTACGCCCACCGTCTTCCAGCAGTTCGCTACCTGGCTGAAGGGCAGGCCGGCCACCACCACGGTGAAAACGGTGAACCAGGTCATTGGCGGAACCGTCAAGCCAGCCGTCTCTGGCCCGGCTGTTCCGCCGCAGCCCACGAGCGGGAACCTGGTGAAAAATCCGGGCCTTGAAACCATGGTCAACGGTGTGCCGCAGTGCTGGCAGGCGGGCGGTTACGGGACGAACACCCGCACGTTAACGACGGTCAGCCCCGGCCGGACCGGGTCCGTGGCAGGCCGCGTGGTGGTCTCGGGTTATGTCGACGGCGATGCCAAATGGCTGCAGTCGCTGGACCTTGGCGGATGCTCGCCGACAGCTACGCCCGGACACACCTACGCCCTCGGCGCCTGGTACAAGTCAACCGCCAACACCCAGTTCGCCCTGTACTACCGGACCGGTCTCGGCTCCTGGGTCTACTGGACTTCGAGTCCGTGGTTCGGGCCTGCCACGACCTTCCAAAGGGCCAGCTGGACAACCCCCGCGTTGCCTTCGGGGGCCAGTGGCATCAGCTTCGGGCTCAACCTCTTCAGTAACGGAACGTTGATTACGGACGACTACGAAATGACCGACACCGCGTCGTCCACACCTCCGCCACCGCCGCCGGCCGCCGGCACGAACCTGGTGCAGAACGCCAGCCTTGAAACAGCAGGCACCGGTTCCGCGCCACAATGCTGGCAAACGGCAGGTTACGGCTCCAATACGGCGTCCTTTAGTACCGTCTCAACCGCCCGGACCGGGACGAAGGCCGAACGGCTGGTGATGAGTAACTACGTCAACGGTGACGCGAAACTCCTCCAGACGCTGGACTCCGGTTCGTGCGCACCGCCGGCGGTCGCCGGCCACACATATTCGCTCCGCGCCTGGTACACCTCGACGACGGTGACCCAGTTCGCTGTCTACTACCGGAACTCCGCCGGGGCCTGGGTCTACTGGACATCAAGTCCCTGGTTCGCTGCCGTCGGTTCCTACACGCAGGCCAGCTTCACCACCCCCGCGTTGCCCTCCGGCGCAACCGCGATCAGCTTCGGGCTGAACCTCTTCAGGAATGGCACGCTCGTCACGGATGACTATGCCATGTACGACACGATTGGAGCGCCGTCGCTGTGATAGCCGTATACATCGTCCTTGTCCTTGGAATCAGCACGATCTTCTGGTCGTTCGTGGGTTTGGTGCGCCTGGCCAACGAGCAGTACACCCGGCGGATCACCCTGGGGCCGCCACTGAGCGGGCGCATGTTCCGGCTCCTGCAGCGCTGGCCGCTGGCCAACCGGCTCGGCACCGGAGTCCATGGCGCCCACACCCTGCCGGCGCCGCGGGCACACCGGGGGCAGATCCAGCGGGAGCATGGCCGCCACCGCGCCAGGGACCCGAGGATCCTGCCCGCAAATGTCGCGGTGCTTATTGCTGCCCACAACGAAGCCCTGGTCATCCGGGAAACCATCCGGGCCGCCTCGGCCCTGGTGCCGCTCCGGAACATCCATGTGATCTCGGACATGTCCACGGACGACACCTCCGCGATTGCCCGCGCGGCCGGGGTCAAAGTGCTGGACCTCGAACCGAACCGGGGGAAGGCCGGCGCGCTGGCCGCCGGAATCGCGTATTTTGAGCTGTGCCGGAAGTTCAAAGTAGTGATGCTGCTTGACGCGGACACCCGGCCTACCCCGGATTACCTGGAAACCGGTCTGCCGCTCTTCCTTGACCACTCTGTGGTGGCGGTGGCCGGCAGGGCAAAGTCCATCATGACGCCCCCGGCCCCCACTGCGCTGGGACGGTTCCTGGTGGCCTACCGGGAACGGCTGTATATCGTGGTGCAGCTGCTGCTCAAGTACGGCCAGGCGGCCAGGGGCGCCAACGTTGTCTCGATCGTGCCGGGCTTTGCCAGCATGTACCGGACAAGTGCCCTCGCCAAAATCAAGGTCCTGGCGCCGGGCCTGGTCATTGAAGACTTCAATATGACCTTCGAGATCCATGCCAAGAAATTGGGGCGGATAGCGTTCCATCCTTCAGCCGCCGTGGCGTACACCCAGGATCCGGACAACCTGCAGGACTACACCAGGCAGGTCCGGCGTTGGATCCTCGGCTTTTGGCAGACGGTCCGGCGGCACCGCCTGCAGGCCGGAAAGTTCTGGTTCGTGCTGGTCTTCTACATCATCGAGCTCGTGATCAGCTGCATGTTCTTCGTCTTGTTGATTCCGGTCTTCCTGCTCTCGCTGGTGGCGTCCATGCAGCTCCAGGCTTTCGGCGACAATGGCGAATCGTTCCTCTACCTGTCAGGGCTCATGCGCCCGCAGGACGTCCTCCTGGGTGTCCTCATCCCTGACTTCCTGCTCACCGTGATAGCGGCGCTGGCCCTGCGACGTCCGGGCATCCTGCTGATGGCACCGTTCTTCCCGCTCATGCGCATCCTCGACTCCGTCATCTGCCTGATGGTGCTGCCCCGGGCCTTCTCTGCGGCCTCATCGGGCGTATGGGTCAGTCCGGTGCGGCGCATCCAGGGCGAAAGCCTCGAGCTGGAAGAGGCTACGGCGGGTGCCGGGATCACCCGATAGCGCAGAAACGCCCCTCCCGCAGGACACTGTGGTCCGGCGGAAGGGGCGATTCTGCGTACAGGGTTCCTGATCAGGCTTCCTGCCTACACATACGTGCTGCTGTTACGAGCTGACACCCGAGGTGGTTTCGACGTTCAGCCACGGTCCGGCAGGAACATCTGCGCGGTCAACAAACCTCCACGAGACGTGATCGCCGCTGCCGTCCAGTTCGGCGAAGCCGAGGCAGCCGTTCAGCGCGGGGGAGACATCCATTCCTGCGCCCTGAGTGCCGTCGGCGGAGAAATCGGTGTTTGCCGGCCGGGCGTCGGCCGCACCGAAGACGTAGTTCGCGTCGTGGTATTCGGAACCACTGGACGGACCGGCATCCTCGATCTGTCCGTAGCAGACGTTGCCGTTGGGCCCGGTCATCTGGACCCACCGGTTCTTCATATACGAATAGCTGCCGTCCGCGCAGTGGTTGACACCCGTGGCGGCGTTGTCCGCGGCAGCCCACGGGATGACCTGGCAGCGCTGCTGGAACGCGACGGTGTCGTTAACGTCGTCGTAAGGCAGGTCAAGATAGAACGGGTTCTCCAGCGGCGCGGGCTGGTTCTTGGGGAAATACCCGTTGGAGGCATCGCGTGCTTCCGTGGCGCAGGTGAACGAGCTTCCCGAGCCGGAGCTGACGCCGTCGCAACCGCCGTAGATGCTGCCGGGGCAACCGGAGGCGGAGGCGGGGGTAGTGCCCGCATTGATGCCGGTGTGTTTGAAAGCCCACTGGCCGTTGTACGTCGAGCAGACCTGGGAACCGTCAGCGAGGTTAGCATTGAAGATTTCGCCTACCCAGAAAGTGGTGCTCACAACGTTGGTGTGCAGCGGGTACTTGGTGGCAGCCGGGGCGGCCGCGGGCTCAGCTGCGGTTACGGCCAACGGTGCGGGAGCTGCCACAGCAGGTTCAGGTGCGGAAACCGCGGCGGGCGCAGGTTTCTCGGCGGGGGCCGCGGCCGGCGTCGAACTGGGTGACGGGGATGCCTTCGGCGTTACCTGCGCGGCTTCTGCGCTGGCTGACGAGGGACTGGGGGAGGCCGACGGGCCGGGCGCCGGTTGGGCGGCACAGCCTGCGGTCAATACTCCGAGAAGGAGGATCAACACAGCCATGATGGGCGTGGTCATGTGTTTCATTTTTTGGGATACATATCTGTTGGGGACATTAACAGGGATGGCGGGTACCCAATGAGGGCACGCCAAGCACGGGTCATGACCGCCAGATTGGCGCGGCAGTGGCCGCGCCCAGAATCGATGCTGATTGTGAAATCAGCGGAGCCGCTTACTCCCCAGAAGCAGCCAGCGGGACCGTCAAGAGACCCGTAGAGACCGTTAATACGCGCTCCACTTTACACGTAAGCCTGTGAGTAGCCTGAACGGGCCTGAGAGCATGGGCCCGTCATTTTCGAGTAGTCACTACTCACGCCAGCGCGGGCAGTAGCTAGGTAGCGTAGGAGTTGCTAATGCCGGCAGATGGTTGGGGGGCGGTCCGGAACTTCACGCTCCGCGGCTAAGGAATCGACGCAACCATGGACGTTAGGGCAGGGAATCCATCGTTCCCCCCGGTCATTCGGGTGGCCGAACTACGGGCCGTCACCAACGCGCTCTCCGCTTCAGAGAGTTCGGGCGTCATCGTTACCGGCGCTGCCGGTTCGGGCCGGACCAGGCTGCTTGGCGCCGCGGCGGAGGAGCTCTCCGGACGGCTCACCGTCATTGTCCACAGCGTTCCGCAGTCCTGCCGCCGGATGAAGTTCGGCATCGGCAGTGT
Source organism: Arthrobacter sp. NPDC058288 (assembly GCF_042880995.1). Lineage (NCBI taxonomy): Bacteria > Bacillati > Actinomycetota > Actinomycetes > Micrococcales > Micrococcaceae > Arthrobacter > Arthrobacter sp. NPDC058288. The sequence goes on along the minus strand of NZ_JBHVYH010000005.1, from coordinate 108,449 downwards.
GCTGGCGCCGGCGTTGCCTGTGAATTCCAAGGTGTCGCCCCTGAACATCGTCCGGGCCTGCCGTGATGCGCTCCGCAGCCAGGATCCCGGCGCAAACGGGATCCTGGTGGTCCTGGACAACGTGGACCACCTCGACGGAACGTCCCTCTGGGTCCTCAACCAGCTCCTCGCAGAACCGGACATCAGGATGTTGGCAAGCCACCGTTCGGACCGGCAGCTGCAGATGGAGCTGATGGAATCGGTGGTGGCCCGGCAGCTGTCCATTGTGGAACTGGAGGATCTGACACAGGACCAGGTCCGCACTTTCCTCGAGCACCGGCTCCCGGGCCGGCCCGGTCGCAGCCTGGTGCGCGACATCCACGCCGCATCGCGCGCCAATGCGCTAACGGCCAGCTGGCTGGTCGACGCAGCGTTGGCGGACGGCCGGATTGTGGAGCGCAGCGGCAGCTGTGCCATGGTCCGCCCGCCGGACCGGTCGGAAGGACGTCAATTCGACCTTGCCCGGCGGCGGATCGAGGCGCTTCCAGCGGAACAGCGCCAGGTGGTTGACTTCCTGGCGGCCGCGGATCCTGCTCCGCTTTCCGTACTCGCCCGGGCCGTGCCGCCGGCCGCCCTGGCCGCGTTGGAACTTGGCGACTTCATCCGGCTCCAAATCAGGGTCGACGGCGGGGCCGACGTCACGCTGAATCACGAGGTCGAGGCCAATGCTGCCAGGCAATATCCGGGCGGGGCCGGGCCGCTGGACCTGGGGCCGGAAGCAGACCTGCACGGCAGGGGGCCGGCTGTCTCCCGGCGAGCGGCGGAGGAACCATTGTGGGACCTCTTCCGGCGGGTGGAAACCGCGCTGGATGCGGGGACAGTTGTCCCGGACCTGGACCTCCTGGCTGTGGCCGCCGCCGCAAACAACCTTTACGACAGCGACCGCGCACTGAAGGCGGCCGAATCGATCAAGGCACCGGAACTCCAGCTCATGGCGCAAACGGAGGCCGCCCGGGCACTGTTCCATTCCCACGAGTACGGCCGGAGCGCTGCGGTTCTTAGAGGCGTTGTGGAGACCACGCCGGCCGTGCTGAGCATGGAGTTCGCCCGGGCAGTGGGCCTGCTTCTGCAGGCGCTCATGCCGACGAATCCGGGCCGGGACGCACTTCAGTCCGTACTGGACGGAGCAAGGCGCCGCCTGGCCATGGCGGCTACTGCGTCCGGCGGTGATACGGCCGCCGACACCTACCAGAACGCCGTGCAGGATGAGCTGGATGTCCTGCAGCTTTACCTGGAGTCACGGGAGGGACACTGGCCCAGCCCGGGTGGCGAGCTCTTCCACCGGCTTTGCCCTCCCGGTTTCTGCGACGGCGGCCAGTCCGGTCGCGATGATGCGCCGGATACCCATGCAGGCATCCTGCTCCTGGCGCTGGCCTCACAGGGGCTGTCCGTGCGGGGGAAGTCCGCTGATGCCCTCGCTCTTTCCACCCGGGCGCTTAGCGCTGTGGAACGGCTGCCGCGATGCAGCGTCGATTTCCACTCGACAGTGCTCACCATCCATGCGTCCAACCTCGCCCGCCTGGGCCAGGGGCACGACGCCGGCAGTGCGGACAAACGGTCCGGCCGCAACAAATGGATGAGCTACCCGGGCGGCCCGCTGCAGCTTTTCCGGGCCATGATGTTCTGCCGGCAGGCGGCCGGGCGTGCAGCTGAGCAAGCGTACGGCGGCACGGACGCCGGAACAGCAGGTGATCCTGATGACCTGCTGGCACTCACCGTCGGCGCGCAGGCCACTGCGGAGTGGCTGACCTGGGACCTGGCGCAACTGCCCGGCGCCGGGGGCACCCCGGCAGACGGGCGGGCAGGGGACAACCGGGCAGCGGACGGCGACCTCGCGGCGAGGCTGGCTGAAACCTACGCATCGGTGGCGCGTCCGGCCGTGACCGGCGCCGCCGGTCCGCCGCTGAGGGCGCCCCGGAAGCCAGCCCTGGCAACGGGTGGGGGCAGGAGCCGCCGGGCGCGCGAATTGTTGAACCTCGGAGCTGCGGGCAGGCCCGACGGAACGGCATTTGAACAAACGACCGACGGGCCGCCGGAGTGGCGGTGGTCGAGTGATGGGAACAGCGGGCAGGGGCCCGGCGAAACACTGGACTGGCTGTCGGAAGATACGGGCTCCGAACCGGGGAGAAGGGGCAGCGCGGGCCGGCGCGCTCCTTCGGGCAGGAACGGGCAGGCCGCTGATGCCGCCAAGCTGTCGCAAAGGGAGCGCGAAGTTGCGGTACTTGTGGTCACCGGCATGGGGAGCGCACGCGTAGCGGCGGAACTCGGGATTGCAGTGAACACGGTCAACGCGCATCTGCAGCGCATTTACGGCAAGCTGGGGGTTTCCCGGCGCCAGGAGCTTGCTGAACTCTGGAACAGCCTGGACGGCGCCGGCCGGTGACGGCCGGGCGGAACCGGGGCCGGGCAATAGTGGGACAATTGAGGAGTAGCACCGCGGACGCAAGCGGTGTGCCTGCCCGTGGCGGCGAGCCGTCGGCAGGTTTTGCCTATCAAGGAGCTCCAGTTTGGTCATGGTATCCACTCCCGCTACCGCAGACACCCAGGTCGGGCTAAGTGATGTCGAAGTCCTGCGTATCCGCAACGATTTCCCCGTCCTGGACCAGGAAGTCAACGGCAAGCCCCTTGTTTACCTGGATTCCGGCGCCACGTCCCAGAACCCCAGAAGCGTGCTCGAGGCCGAGCAGGAGTTCTATGAACTGAGGAATGCCGCGGTGCACCGCGGTGCCCACCACCTTGCCGTCCAGGCCACTGACGCCTTCGAAGACGCCCGTGCCACCGTGGCCGGATTTATCGGCGTGGCGGAGGACGAGCTGGTGTGGACTGCGAACGCCACCGCCGGGCTCAATCTCCTCGCGTACGCCTTTTCGAACGCCAGTGTCGGGACCGTCCGGGGTGAGGCCGGCCGTTTCGCCCTCGGTCCGGGGGACGAGGTCCTGGTCACCGAGATGGAACATCACGCGAACCTGATTCCCTGGCAGGAACTATGCCGGCGCACCGGTGCCACCTTGAAGTTCATCCCCATCGACGACGACGGCGCGTTGCGGCTCGAGGAGGCGGCGCGGCTTATCACCGGGCGCACCAAGGTCCTGGCGTTCACCCATGCGTCTAATGTGCTCGGAACGATCAATCCGGTCGCCGAGCTCGTGCGGCTGGCCCGGGCGGCAGGCTCCCTCGTTGTGCTGGACGCCTGCCAGTCGGCGCCGCACCTCCCGTTGGACTTCAAGGCACTTGACGTGGACTTCGCTGTTTTCTCCGGCCATAAGATGCTGGCGCCCACGGGGATTGGCGGCGTGTACGGGCGGCGGGAACTGTTGAACGCCATGCCTCCGTTCCTGACCGGTGGTTCCATGATCACCACCGTGACGATGGAAAAGGCCGAGTACCTTCCGGCGCCCCAGCGGTTCGAGGCCGGTACCCAGCCCATCTCCCAGGCTGTGGCGCTCGCAGCAGCCGCCAACTACCTGCGCGAAACCGGAATGGAACGGATTGCCGGCTGGGAAGCCTCCCTCGGCCAGCGGCTGGTCAGGGGGCTGAGCGCCATTGACGGGGTTCGTGTCGTGGGGCCGGCCGCCGGCGTGGAACGGCTCGGCCTGGCGGCCTTCGACGTTGCAGGCGTGCATGCGCACGACGTCGGGCAGTACCTCGACAGCATGGGCATCGCCGTCCGGGTGGGTCACCACTGCGCCCAGCCGCTCCACCGCCGGCTGGGCCTCACTGCCACCACGCGGGCGAGCACCTACCTGTACAACACCACGGAAGAAGTGGACCTCCTGCTCGAGGCTGTGGCCCAGGTCAGGCCTTACTTCGGCGTAGAAGGCACGGGGGTATCCAAATGAGCGCCCTGGATGCGATGTACCAGCAGTTGATCCTGGAGCATGCAAAAGCCCGGAGCGGGGCCGACCTGACGGCTGAGGAAGCCACTGGGGCGCCTGACCAACCAGGAGTCGGGCAGTGCCATCAGCTCAATCCGGTCTGTGGCGACGAAATTACGCTGCGCCTGGAACTTGAGGCCGAGGGGAACCCGCCATCCGTGAAGGGAATCCATTGGCTTGGTGACGGCTGCGCCATTTCAATGGCCTCGGCCTCGATATTGAGTGAATTGTCCGAGGGGGCATCTCCGGACGAGCTCAGCGAAATGATCGGCCACTTCCGGGAGCTCATGCGTTCGCGGGGCAGGCTGGAGCCGGATGAGGAAATTCTGGGTGATGCGGCGGCCCTGGCGGGGGTGGCAAAGTACCCGGCCAGGGTCAAGTGCGCCATGCTGGCGTGGGTGGCTGCCGAGGACGCGCTGCGGCAGGCCGTAGCCACCAGCCGCTAAGTCTTGCCGGCCTCCGGGTGCTCATCGTCCGCGAGGGTGGAATGGTGCTGGACGTAGTCTTCGATGGCGTGCTCGGGGACCCTGTAGGAACGGCCAAAACGTACGGCAGGCAGGTCGTGCGCCTTGACGAGACGGTAGACGGTCATCCGGGACAGGCGCATGACTTCTGCGACTTCCGAAACTGTCAGGAAACGGGTATTTGAAAAACCTTCAGCGGCCACTGTTCTCAGCTCTCCTGGGACGTAGTTCGATCCTGAGGACGTACTTCAATCCTGAGACAAACGTCGCTGAGCCGATCGCCGATCTTATGGCCACTTTATGGCATGGTGAGCTTGATGTGAAGAGCGCGCCGCAATGGGGATAAAGACAAGTAGTGACTACTCTAGTGGCGTGCAGGCGGGACCCGTAGCGTCTTTATATGGTTGATATCCAGGACGAGGCTGAATGGCGGCAGACGCAGCACAGGATTCACAGGGCGGAAATTGTTTGTGTTCTGGCCCTCGTGGTGCTCACTGTGCTCACGATCGTGGCCGGGTACTCCGATTTTGTCCGGTAACGCCGCGCGATGCGGATATCGGCCGGCACGAAAAATAGAACTCCGGCAGGTGGGGACCCGCCGGAGTTCAGGTTATGGTGCGGAAAATTACAGAATTAGTGGGGAAATACAATTATTACCCACGCAATAAGCCCCAATAGGGTGAGTGCGAAATACAACGACCAATTTCTGCGGTCGATTTTACGGTGGCTTCCGTGCCAAATCCGTTCCATATCGTTCGCGTCCATAGCAGAAATCTAGGGCTTATCACGTTGAGATAACAGCGTGTCCTCCACCTCACTTATGGTCCCTCCCACTCCATTTGCCGTTGCGGCTACTCGAGTGGTCGGCTAACCGATCATGCCGGCGATGCCGATTGCCGCGGTGGCCGCGCCAAGCACCAGTGAGATGGACACCAGGACGACGTGGACCGTGAGGAACCGCGTCGCTTTGCCGGCGGAGTCACGGGCGCGCGGATCCTTCATCACCCGCTTGAGGAACTGTGGCCAGACCACCAGGGACCAGACACCGGCAATGACCAGGACCCAGGCCAGGGCAACGGGAAGCTGCACGGCGTCAGTGGCTTTCCAGCCAGGCCTGCGCCTGCTGGGACTGGATGTTCAGGGCCTTGCCCACCATGGGCTCAGCCGCATCGGCGATCTTGCCGCCCAGGAACGGTACCGAGGACGTCACATTGCCCTCCAGCTCCACGCGGGTGCTGCCGCCGTCGGCCACCAGCCGCTGCACGGCGCTGACGTCCAGCGGGGCACCTGCGATCTTCAGGCTGATGCTGCTCTGCCGCGAGCCGTCGGCGGCAGGGGCTTCCCACGTCTCAAGCTGGGTGACGGTGAGGCGCTCGCCCACGAATTTGCGGGCAATTTCCGGCAACCGGGTGGTGGGCAGGGTACGCACCGAGGTGGTGCTGAAAGCGCCGGCAACATCGCCGTCGACCTTGAACGATTCAAGGGTTCCGCCCACCAGCTCACTGGTGTGGCGCTGGAAGTCTTCATTGGCGAATACGGCCGTTACGCGGTCAACGCTGTGCGGCAGGGTGGTGGAAGCACTCAGTGCCATTGTTCCTCCATTGGGGTTGGGGGGTATGGGGCATCGGTTTTTGCCTCCCACATCCTATGTGGTGGACCCGGCGGACTCCGATTCGGCTTCTGCCAGCTTTTGCGCAGCAGCAGTGATGTTGTGTGACATGGCGGGGAATATGACGCTGTGAAAGGGCAGTACGGCGAGCCAGTACAGCTTGCCGCTGAGGCCCTTCGGGAAGAAGATTGCGCGCTGGCGGTAGCGGCTGCCCGTCCCTTCCGGTTCCACGGACAGCTCCAGCCAGGCCCGGCCGGGAGCGCGCATTTCCGCCCGGAGCCGCAGCAGCCGGCCACGGTCTATCCGCTCTGCCCGCCACCAGTCCACCACCTCCCCTTCGGCAAGCAGGTGGGGATGCCGCCGGCCGCGGAGCAGGCCGGCGCCCCCGGTCAGCTTGTCCAGCCAGCCGCGGACCTGCCATGCCAGCGGCAGGGAGTACCAGCCGTTGCGGCCCCCGATCCCCTCGATGATGGTCCAGACATACTTGGGGTCCACCGGACTGGAATAGCTTCGCTCGTCGACGTACACCCGGTGGCCGGCCCAGTCCGGATCGCTCGGCAAGGGATCCGCGTCCGCGCCGGCGCTGGCCCAGGTTGTTTCGACCTGGGCGTCGCGTTCCTTGCCCAGGGCGAGGGACACGGCGCGGCGGTAGGGTGTCAGGCCGCCCTCGGGCAGCGGTATGTAGTCGTCGATGTCGTGCTCGCGCGCCACTGCGTCGTGTTGCAGCGATTCGACAAGCGGCAGCGACATGGACAGGGGGATGGGAGTGGTCAGGGCCACCCACATGCCGGCGAGTTTCGGTGCAGGGATGGGCAGGGCAAGCACCACGCGGTAGGGCAGGCCGGCCTCGGCGGCGTACTCCTTCATCATTCCGGCGTAAGTGAGGACCTGTCGGCACCCGATGTCGAAGGTGCGGTTAATGTGGCCTTCCAGGGACGCCGCGGCTACGAGGTAGTACAGCACGTCCCTGACGGCGATCGCTTCGATCCGGTTCCGCACCCAGCTCGGCGCGGGCATCAGGGGGAGGGTCTCTGAGAGGTGCCGGATCATCTCGAAGGATGCCGAACCGGATCCGATCACCACTCCCGCCTGGAACACGACTGCGTCCACCGGACTCGCAAGGAAGACCTTGCCCACGGCTTCGCGCGAGCGCATGTGTGTTGAGAGTTCCGCCCCTTCCGGATGGAGGCCGCCAAGGTAGACGATCCTCTCCACCCCGGCGTCTTCCGCGGCCATCGCGGCGGTCTCCGCCATGGCCTTCTCTTTGGCTTCGAAGCCGGCGCCGGTGGCCATTGAGTGGACCAGGTAATAAAGCACGTCGACGCCGTCCAGCGCCTTCCGGAGCATGTCGCCGTCGTCGAGGCTGCCTTGGATGACCTCCACCTTTTCCAGCCACGGAACGCCGGCGATCTTGGCCGGAGTCCGGACTACGACTTTCACGGTGTGCCCGGCTTCAAGGAGCCGGGGGACCAGCCGCCCGCCGATATATCCGGTGGCACCGGTGACAAGCACGGTTTTCGGGATGCCGTTCATTTGGATCTCCTTGGAACGAAAGCGGAGTGCGTCGGTGCAAAGCCAGCTTAGCAATCCAGGATTTTAGCTAAGTCCCAAAAGCGGGGACGGGAAATGGGGTACAGCTCCGCGGTCGCGGTAGGCTGGGAAGACCCCGGGATTCTCGCGAATTTCGGGTTTTCGTGTTGCCTGCTTTCCCGTGATCATTTCAGGAGCTTCTGCCATGAGCCTCACCGGCCCGTCACTCACAGGCCTTCGCCGCGCGCTCGCCGGAGACACAACGTTTGCCCGTGTGCAGGCTGAAGCGTCCCGGAGTTTTGGAACCCGCAGCGAGGATTACCAGATCAGCGCGCCGGCCGGACTGCGCGCGGCGCTGCTGGCGGAGATGTCTGACGGCCTCGCGGCGCTCCACGCCGGCGGCGGCGCGTCGCCGGAGCCCACCAACGACGACGCCGGCGGGGCACCCCTGGTGCTGGCAGTCACCGCCACCGGCCGCGAAGCCGAGGACCTCACCGCGGCGCTGCGGGCGTTCCTGCCGGCCGGCTCCGTGGCCGAATTCCCCAGCTGGGAGACGCTCCCGCACGAACGCTTGTCTCCGCGTTCGGACACCGTTGGGCGCCGCCTGTCGGTGCTGCGCCGGCTGGCCCACCCGGGGACGGCCTCCGGCGGACCGCTCCGCGTGGTGGTGGCACCTGTGCGCGCAGTGGTTCAGCCGATTGTGGCGGGCCTGGGCGATCTCAAGCCCGTCACGCTGAAGGTGGGCCAGGACGCTCCCTTCAGCGACGTGGTGCGCAGCCTCTCCGACGCCGCCTACGCCCGTGTGGACATGGTGACGCACCGCGGCGAGTTCGCCGTCCGCGGCGGCATCCTGGACGTCTTCCCGCCCACCGAGGACCACCCGATCCGGGTGGAATTCTTCGGCGACGAGGTGGACCAGATGCGCTGGTTCGCCGTGGCGGACCAGCGGTCCCTCTCATCTCCCGGCCTGCACCATCCCACCGAACTCCATGCCCCGCCGTGCCGCGAGATCCTGATAACCCCCTCCGTGATGTCCAGGGCCGCCACGCTCAAAACCCAGCTGCCCGCCGCTGCCGACATGCTCGAAAAGATCGCCGGCGGCATCGCGGTGGAAGGCATGGAATCCCTGGCGCCCGTCCTGGTGGACGCCATGGTTCCCTTTGTGCAGCAACTGCCCGGCGGGTCCATCTCCGTAGTGATCGAGCCGGAAAAAGTCCGCACGCGCGCCCACGACCTCGCCGCCACGAACGAGGAATTCCTCGAGGCGGCCTGGTCCACGGCGTCCGACGGCGGCACGGCACCGCTTGATTTGAGTTCCGCGGCGTCCGAAGCGCTGCATTCGGCCAGCTTCCGCTCCTTGACGGAGACTCGCACTTCGGCCCTGGGACAGGAAGTCTCGTGGTGGTCCATCACCTCGCTGGCCACCGACGAAGAGCTGACCCCGGACATCAACGTGCTCAACCTGCATGCCCGGGAACCCCGCGGCTACCAGGGCGACGTGGCGGAAATGATGGAGTTCATCGGTTCCCACGTCCGGGACCAGTGGCGCATTGTGGTGGCCACGGAGGGCCCCGGCCCCGCCCAGCGCCTGGCCGAACTGTTCCATGACGCGGACATCCCCTGTGCCCGCGTTGACTCCTTGGACAACGAGCCCCAGCCCGGCATCATCGAGGTGACCACTGCCGCCGTCGGACGCGGTTTTGTCCTGGACGGGCTGAAACTGGGCCTGCTGACGGAAGCGGACCTGCTGGGCCGCACGTCCGCCGGCTCCACGAAGGACATGCGGCGCATGCCCTCCAAACGGCGGAACGCCGTGGACCCGCTGCAGCTCGTGGCGGGAGACCACGTGGTGCACGAGCAGCACGGCATCGGCCGCTTCGTTGAGCTGATCCAGCGCAAGGTTGCCGGAGGCGGCGAGGGTGTCCGCGAGTACCTTGTCCTGGAATACGCGCCCTCCAAGCGGGGTGCTCCGGGGGACAGGCTCTTTGTGCCCACGGACCAGCTGGACCAGGTGACCCGCTACGTGGGCGGGGACACCCCGGCGCTCAGCAAGATGGGCGGATCGGACTGGGCCAGCACCAAGTCCAAGGCGCGCAAGGCCGTCAAGGAGATTGCCGGCGAACTCATCCGGCTGTATTCCGCCCGGATGGCGTCCAAGGGCTTCGCCTTCGGCCCGGACACCCCGTGGCAGCGCGAGCTGGAAGAAGCTTTCCCGTACGTGGAGACCCCGGACCAGCTGACCACCATCAACGAGGTCAAGGCGGACATGGAACGGGAGATCCCCATGGACCGGCTGGTGTCCGGCGACGTGGGCTACGGCAAGACCGAAATCGCCGTCCGGGCAGCGTTTAAGGCAGTCCAGTACGGCAAGCAGGTGGCGGTGCTGGTGCCCACCACGCTGCTGGCCCAGCAGCACTATGAAACCTTCACGGAGCGTTTCTCCGGCTTCCCGCTGCGGGTGAAGCCGCTGTCACGCTTCCAGGCCTCGAAGGAGGCCAAGGAGACCGCGGAGGGCGTCAAAAACGGTTCCGTTGACGTGGTGATCGGCACCCACCGGCTCCTGTCCAAGGACTTCGCGTTCAAGGACCTGGGCCTGGTGATCGTGGACGAGGAACAGCGCTTCGGCGTCGAACACAAGGAAGCGCTCAAGAAAATGCGCACCAACGTGGACGTCCTGGCCATGAGCGCCACCCCGATTCCGCGCACCCTGGAGATGTCGCTGACCGGCATCCGCGAAACGTCCACCCTGGCCACCCCGCCGGAAGAGCGTCACCCGGTGCTGACCTATGTGGGCCCGTACACCGACAGGCAGACCTCCGCAGCCATCCGCCGCGAACTGATGCGCGAGGGGCAGGTGTTCTTCGTGCACAACCGCGTGTCCACGATCGAACGGACCGCGGCGAAAATCCGCGAACTGGTCCCCGAGGCCCGGGTGGAGGTGGCCCACGGCCAGATGTCCGAGAGCCGCCTCGAGCAGATCATCGTGGACTTCTGGGAGAAGCGCTTTGACGTGCTGGTTTGCACCACCATCATCGAGACGGGCCTGGACATTTCCAACGCCAACACATTGATCGTGGACGGCGCGGACAAGTACGGCCTCTCCCAGCTCCACCAGCTTCGCGGACGCGTGGGCCGCGGCCGGGAACGCGCCTACGCGTACTTCCTGTACCCGTCCGAGAAACCTCTGGGCGAGGTGGCGCTGGAACGGCTTAAGGCGGTGGCAACCCACAACGAGCTGGGAGCCGGCATGCAGCTGGCCATGAAGGACCTTGAGATCCGCGGTGCGGGCAACCTGCTGGGCGGCGAACAGTCCGGCCACATCCAGGGCGTTGGCTTCGACCTCTACATCCGCCTGGTGGGTGAGGCCGTGGCCGACTTCCGCGGCGAGGCCGAGGAGAAGGCCGCCGAAATGAAGATCGAGCTGCCCGTCAACGCCCACCTGCCGCACGACTATGTGCCGGGCGAACGGCTGCGCCTCGAGGCCTACCGCAAGCTGGCGTCCGCGCTCACGAACGAGGCCATCGACGAGGTCCTGGCCGAACTCGTGGACCGTTACGGCGAACCGCCGCTGCCGGCGCAGAACCTGATCGCCGTCGCGCGGTTCCGGGTGGGAGCCCGCGAAGCCGGGCTGTCCGACGTCGCCCTGCAGGGAAACTTCATCAAGTTCTCCCCGGCCCAGCTGCCCGAATCAAAGACCATGCGGCTGGCCCGGATGTACCCGGGCTCGCAGTCCAAGCCCGCCCTGGACGCGGTGCTCATCCCGAAGCCCAAGACCGCCCGGATCGGCGGCCGCGACCTGCAGGACGCCGAAATCCTGGAGTGGGCCAACGGCGTCATCCGGAACATCTTCTCCGACGCCCCGCTCACAGTCGGTTAGCCGCATGATGGGAGGACACCACGCCGCGTCGGGAGCCGCGGCGTGGGTAGCCATTGCCTCGACGGGGCCTTACACGCTGGGCTGGTACCCGCTGGACGCCACCGGAATCCTGATCGGCGGCATGGCGACGGCGGGAACGGCGCTGGTATGCGACTGGGACCACCGCCACAGCACCGTAGCCAATTCACTGCCGCCGCTGTCCAACGTGATTGCGGTGGGGATCGAAAATGCCAGCGGCGGGCACCGGCAGGGGACGCACTCGGTGCTCGGGGCCGCCTTCTTCGTGCTGCTGGCCACCATTGCCGGGCAGCTCCAGCTGCACACGGATTGGGGCCTGCTGTCCGTGGGTGCCGGCCTGCTGTGCATGTTCATGATCAATATCGCCGCCAAGGCCCTGAAGCTCTTCCCCAAGTCAGGCTTCATCAGCAACTGGCTCTTCGCACTGACCATGGCCGGACTGGTCACCTGGTTCGCGCCGGACCAATGGACCTGGCTTCCCGTCTCGATGCTCACCGGGGTGGTGGTGCACATCGTCGGGGACATGATCACCACCGGGGGCGTGCCCCTGCTCTGGCCGATCGTGATCAAGCCGCCCCGGTTCCTGCGGAAGCTCCCGGTGCTCAACGACGTGTGGAAAGCTAACGGCGCGTTCTCCATCCCGCTTCTGGGACGGGCCGGCTCCCGGCGCGAGTGGCTGGTGCTGATTCCCGTCAGCGCCTACGCCATGGTGGGGATGTGCGTTGCGGCCTGGGCGCTGGCCAAGGCCCATTTCCCGGCCGCCCTGGCGCTGGGAAGCGCTCTGGTCAGCAGCCTGTTCGGCGCGGGCTAGGCGCCGGCCCGCACCGGCCGCGCATGGCCTGCCCCGGTCGCGTAAGCACGCTCCGGCCGCTTAAACAGCTGAAGCCCCCGGATGATCCGGGGGCTTCAGCGTGTTAAGTTCGACGGATTAGTTCTCGCCGGCCGAATCCGAACGGCCCAGGAGGGTCTGCGGGATCCAGAACGCCGCGGCGAAGAGGACCAGGCAGACGGCCATCGGCCACGGGTTGCCCAGTGTCAGGAAGGACAGCGAGTAGATGGAGCCGAGGAACAGGGCCATCATGACCACGAAAACGGCGATGCTTCCGGCAAGGCTGTTCTCGTTCTGAGGGGTCTTGGGGCTATCAACGGTCTTGGACATTCATTCCTCCTCGGCCCCGCAGGGCTCAAAACGCCCCGAAGGGCTCAAAAACTGTGGCGCTTCCGGACCCGGTCAGTACGCGGACGAACCCTGTTCGCCCTTGACGATCGCAATGCCGGAGCTGGCGCCAATACGTGTTGCACCTGCAGCAATCATAGCCTGAGCGTCGGCCAGCGAACGCACACCGCCGGAGGCCTTGACTCCGACATCCGGGCCTACCGTGCGGCGCATCAGGGCCACGTCCTCCACTGTGGCGCCGCCGCCGTTGAAGCCCGTGGACGTCTTGACGAAGTCCGCTCCTGCTTCCACTGCGGCCTCGCAGGCCAGGACTTTCTGCGAATCGCTGAGCAGCGCGGTCTCGATGATCACTTTCAGGATGGCGTCGCTGCCGTGCACAGCCTCGGCGACGGCCCGGATGTCATCAACCAGCGCGCCTTTGTCATCGGCGCGGGCGGCCGCGATGTTGATCACCATGTCCACCTCGTCGGCGCCGTCCAGCACAGCGCCGCGGGCTTCGAAGGCCTTGACGTCGGTGGGGGTTGCGCCGAGGGGGAACCCGACAACCGAGCAGGTCAGGACTCCCGAACCCTTGAGGGCGTTGGTAACGGTCTTCACCCACACCGGGTTCACGCAGACGGATTTGAAGTGGTATTCGGCAGCCTCGGAACAGACCTTGAGGATCTCCGCTTCACTGGCCTCAGGCTTCAGCAGCGTGTGGTCGATGAAGGAGGCGATTTCTCCGGGTGCGGTGGCCCCGGGTGTCGTGACTCCGCCGGCGGTTTCAGGCATGCCGGCCGCGGTGGCTTCGTTGCTCATGGTGGTCCTTCCTGGTGCGCCTGCCGGGCCTTGTGGGCAACGGGCGCCGTGGTCTTCGTGGCTTCTCAGGTGACCATCTTGCCACAACGGTGCTAGGCGGCAGCGGCCACAGGTTCCTGCAGCGTTGCCTGCATGAGCCGGGCTGCGCAGACTCCGGCTGCGGAGCCCGACGCCACGAGAAGGCCCAGTCGCACGCCGTCGAACGAGGCGGCGTCGCCGATGGCCCAGATCCCGGGAACTGACGTCCGGAAGTCCTGGCCAATCACGATCCCGCCATTGGCTGCCGTCTCAAGGCCAGCGCTCGCCGCCAGGCCGTCGCGTGCCACCCGCTCTTCGGCGAGGACCACCAGGTCGCCGTTCATGCTGCTGCCGTCTTCGAAGACAATCCCGGCGGCGGGGAGCACTGAGCCGGCCAGTGTCGGAACCACCGCGGCCGGCCGGAGCGTGGTGCGGATAGGACGCACGCCGCGGGCCCGCAGCACCGCTTCGGCCTGTCCCGCCTCGGGGCCCGTTCCTACCAGGATTCCCAGCGGCCTGCGACCGAGGACGCGGGTGACTTCCTTGACGGCGTCACCGATCCGGGCGGCGTCGTCGATGGTGGAGTAGCTGAGGCACCGGCCTGCGCCGTCCACGGGAGAAAGGGCCGGGGCGGAGCCGGTGGCAATCACCAGCTGGTCATAGCTGAATTCCATACCGTCCGCGGTGGTCACCATGCGGTTGGCCGCGTCGATGAAGCTGGCCGGCTGGCCGAAACGGACCGAAACCTGCGGAAGGGCGGCCAGCTCGAGTAGCTCGGACGGGGCGTCGTCGCGGTTGCTGAGCACCGTGATGGTGCCCGCGAACCGGGACTTCTCCAGCTGGCCTACCAAGGCGCGGGCAGCGGGTCCGGCGCCGGCGATGACCACGCGCGGTGCCGGGGAGGACCCCCGGAACGTGGCGGAGGAGGAGATGGACGGTGCCGGAGCGGACATGTGAAGGCCCTTTCGCTGGTGAGGCCCTCGTCAGGCCCGGGTTGGTGATGGGATCAGCCTAGGCGCACGGTTTTTCGGGGGTGTTTCCCCGTTGTTGCCGGAATGACAGCGCCTGTTCCACGATGTTTACCAGTCGGCAACAAACGTGTCCTTGGATGTGTTGCGGGTCACAATCAAGGCGCTGCAGCCGGCCCTGCCACGCCTCTTAGGCGGCAGCGTTGCCGGCTGCGGCCTTCAGCCGTATCGGCGGAAGGCCTCCCGGAGGCCTCCGGCCACGACTTTTGCGACGACGCCGGCGCGTTCTCCCGGACCGTGGACGCCTGCCGGTTCCACCGAGGCGATCAGGGCCGCTGCGTCCGCCAGCCCCATGGTGACCGGGGCATCCAGCAGCGATCCCACGGTGAGGCGGGCCTGCCTGGTGTCCTCCCAGGCGTCCGGTCCGGGATCGTCGTGGAATACCCTGGCCAGGGACAGCCGGTGCCAGGCGCCGCGCGCATGCACGGACGCCCGGTAGGTCACCGATTCGCCGCGGACGTCCACCCGTCCGCCCGCCAGGAACACCCTTGGGCCGAAGGGCGCGTGGTCAAGGAACCCGGTGAGCCTTGCTACCGCGCCTGAACCGTCGAGTGGCAGGGCCACCGTGACTGTGAGCCGGACTTCCTGACCGCCGGCGTCGCCACGCAGGCGTTCGGTGAAGCGGATACCGGCCGGGGGTTCCACCATCGCAGTGCAGGAAGCGTCCTTGGACAGGCCTTCGGCTGTCATGTCCTTGAGGTAGCTGCGGGCGTCCCGGTACCCCATGCCGATCAGCGTGTCCGCATCGACGCGGCCCAGGTAGAACTCCGGGTCCAGCGGCAGGGGATTCTCCGGCCTGACCACGTGGAGGATGAAGTCCCGTCCGGCCGCTGCCGCAGCCTCGAAGTCTGCCAGCAGCGCGCCCATGGCGCTCATCTCGATCATGTGCACGTACTGCTCCAGCGGACCGTCGCCCCAGTACCCGGTGTTGCCGATGCACCAGACCAGCCAGACCTCGTCCGCCCCGCGGCGGAGGGCTTCGGCCACGTTGGCGTCACGGATCCAGACTGCGTCCGTCCAGACTTTCCCCTCCCGCCGCAGCGGAGTGAGGAAGATGGGCAAGGACATTCCCGCCGCCATCAGTTCGGCGTCGACATCACGGGCGTCGATGGCGTGACAGCGTTTTTCGGTGAACTCCACCACGTTGAAGGTGCCTTCGACGGCGCCCGGCAGGGCGGCGCGGCGGCGGATCCCGCCGGCGTCGATCCCGAGGGCCGGGAACACCTTGCCAAGCAGGCCGTCGGCGTCGCCGATGGCGGGCAGCGACCACGGTCCTTTGACGTAGTCGCCCAGCGGCAGCGCCGAGCCGAAGTCCTTGACGTTCACAGCGGACCAGTTCCGGCACATGTCCTCGGGCGACACCCCGGACAGCAGCATCCCTGCTGTCAGGATGCCCCCGGACGTCCCGTCCACGTGGTCAAAGTGCAACCCCTCTTCGGCCAGTGCGCGGACCACTCCGGCCTGCCACGCCACGCGCATGCCGCCACCGGCAAGGACCAGCGAGCGCTTCATTGCAGTGCTCCGGGTCCGGTGGCTTGGCCGGCACCGTTCCCCGCCGGGCCCCCACGCAGATAGGCCAGTCGGCGCAGGTAGATCAGGCAGAGGGCCGCCGTCGCAAGGTCAAACAGCGCTACGGCGAGCGCCACCGGAGCGAAGACGCCATTGAGGACGCCGACCGCGACGGCGGCGCAGGCCCCCGCCTTCTGCACGCCGGACCACAGCAGCACCTCGGACGCCGGCTGCGGGCGCAGCAGCGTGTGCAGCAGGAGGCCGCCCACCACCACCATGAACATTCCCACGGTGGCGAACAGCTGACGAGCCGCCGTCGTCGGCTCCGCGCCGAGCAGCTCCAGGACGGCGCCGCCGAACGGGATCTGCACCGCACCGGAAAGGACGGTGACGACGGCGATCCCTGCCAGAAGGGCACGCAGCGGATCGGCCGCGACCCAGGCGCCGACGCCGGAAAGAGCCGACCCGGACGGGCGGACCGCCCCGCTCATGCGAACGCCTCCCATAGCCGTCCCCGGTCCACCAGCAGCCAGACGATGGCCAGCCAGGTGAGGGTGGAAACGTAGAAGCGGATGTCGTTGAGCAGCATCCACCGGCGCAGCAGGGACCGCAGTTCGGCGTCGTCGGCAAAGTCTCCGCCCCGGATCCGGATGTTAACGGGAATGATCATGGCCTGGCCCACCACGGTGAGGGTGATGATCCCGAGGAGGCACAGCACCGCGGGGATGATCCGGACCGTGCCCCATTCGGTCCAGACCAGGATGATGCCGCTGATGAACATCGGCGGCACCACCACAGTGAAGAACTTGGTGGCCTGGCGGGTGGGGATGCCGAAGTGCATGTCCACGTTGCCGCGGTTCAGGGACTCCCAGGTGGGGTAGAGGAAGAACTTCAGGACCCACATGGTGCCCACGTACATCGTGGCGCCGAACAGGAAGTACAGCGCGTTCAGCAGCAGGAGCCAGTTCACCGGGTGTCTCCGGTGCCGGTGCGGGTGGTGGCGCTGCGGTCCGGTGCGGGCAGCCACTCCTGGCCCTGGCCCAGGCCCGCCACGGATTCGAGGGGGTCGCCGCCGGGGATCCGGGCGGCCTCCTCGGCAGTTGGGGCGGTCAGGAACCAGGCCTCGTAGTGGTCATCCAGTACTCCGTGGGCTTCTGGCAGGTAGGCGGTGAACACCGGTTTCTCCGCCGGCTGGAGGCCTTTGAGGGCGGCAACACCGGGCGCGTCGCCCAGCACCAGCCGGGCCTTTGCGTCGCCTCCCAGGGCGACGTCCCCTTTGGCTTCGAAATAGATGTCGGATTTCATGAGCATCCCGCGGAAGGCGCAGTAGTTCGACGCGGCGAGCTTGAGCGGGATGCCCATCGCCGGGGGACGTTCAATTTCGATGAAGCAGCCCAGCTTCCCGTCGTCGTCGTACTGCGCGGAAACCGCGCTGTCCGTGACCACGAAGTCCAGGTTTGCCTGGTGCTTGGGCATGCCCCAGATGCCTTTGCCGCCCTTGACGGAGATTTCCGTGCTGACCGGCAGGTCCACCACGTACTGGCCCAGTCCGAAGGTCTTTTGGAAGACCAGCGGCAGCAGCGGAGGCGCCGGCCGGGAGCCGTGCGTGACCGCGATCGCCAGCGAGTATTCGATGTATTGGCCGATGTCCGTGGACCTGTAGTTCACCACGGTAACCACCAGCAGACCCTTCCCGCCGAGGCTGAACGGCCGGAGTTCCGTGCCCGGCAGGACGGCCGCTGCGGCGCGCTTGTTGATGGGGAAGGCCGCCATCAGCACCGGGGAATCGTCGGAGTTGACCGGCATGGAGTATTTGATGCCGTCCACCGTGGCGTGTTGCCCCCGCAGTCGCTCCTGGCGGTGCGGCACGGGGGAGGGCACCAGCCGCAGCAGGGAAGCGGCAAGACCGATGAGTTTGTTCATCTGTTCAGCTCCTTGAGGATGACGGGATAGGTGTCCGCCCAGGCGCGGGCACCGAAGAAGACGTCCAGGTGCCCGTACCCGGGCAACAGGTGCAGGGAATCCTTGCCGGGGCGGTGGCCCTGGAAGAAGGCGTAGGTCCGTTCCTGGCTTTCGGGCAGGAAACAGCGGTTGTTGCGGCCGGCGAGGAAGGAGAACCTGGCATCGGTCTGCGGCGCGTCGGCTAGGAAGTTCGCGGGCAGTTCCGGGTGGTTCCCTGCGGCTACCATGCGCCGGGCCAGCACGCTGCGGCCCATCTCGGACAGGAACGTAAAGGGCACCTCGGCGAACTCCCCGCTGATCCAGTTGTGGGTGGCCTCGTCCAGGTTCTCGTGGGACCAGAGCGCGGGCCGGCCGCTGCCGTACGTGAAGCTGACCAGCCGGCACACCAGGTTGTCGCATTCGTGGTGGGTGGCCTTGACCATGGACCTGAGGATGCGGGAGAAGTACCCGTTGGATTTGTAGCCCCACGCCGGCGAAAGACAGGGCGTGAACGGCTTCAGCAGCCCGGCCAGGTAGGTGATCTTGATGACCGACCACAGCGGGATCACGGGATGCAGGGATACTGCGTTGGACACCACCGTATCCACCCGGGGAAGGAGCCCGGCCACGGCCGCCATGGTGAAGGAAACCGACCCCTGGCAGTGGATGACCGCCTTCAGCGTTTCGGCGCCGGTGGCTCCCAGGACGTAGTCGACGGCGGCAGGGTGGTCGTACACGGCGGCGTCGCCCAGGGTCCATGAGAGGGGTTCCAGATCGATGGAGGCACGCCAGTTCAGGAGCCAGACGTCCCAGCCGTCTTCCAGCAGGGCGTCCACCAGGGTCCGCGGCAGCGGTGGCCGGAAGAGCTCGGCGCGGACCCCGGCCCCGTGGACCAGCAGCACCGGCCCTTTTTCCGGAGCTCCGGCGTCGCGCGGCGCAGCGGAGGTGACGTGCACCAGGGTCAGCGGCGTGCCGTCGCGGGAGGGAAACGGGATGACTTCCGTGACGTGGTCCGCCCGGGTGATGGTACGGGGGCTGTTCATGGCGCGAATCCTTCCCTGCCGACGGTGACCGGCGGTTCGAAAAGCCGAAGCGGCGGCAAGCCGCCGGCCGGCACCGGGCGGAGTCCGCCGTCGTCGTTCTCCTCAAGGGTCCAGTCCCGGCAGACGCGGTCCACTGCCACCGGATAGACCGTCAGGGTGCCGTCTGCGGCGATCCGTATCCGCAGGAAGCCCTTGTGGTCCTCAATGGCCTGGCCGGACATGGCCCACGACGCCACTTCACCGCGCGGTGTGCCCAGGATGAAGAGCGCGAACGCCTCGCTGCCGGCCGCGAACCCTGTGGCGAAGGTGATGGCGAGGACCAGCGCGAGGGTCAGGAACGGCGGCCACCCTGCCGGCCAGGGAAGAAGGAGGACGACGGCGACCCCGGCACCGAGAGCCGTCAGCTGCCAGAGCACACCGCGGGCGGCGGTGAACCCGGCGCCGTGTTGGCGGTGACCGACCAGGAGGCGGGAGGCCTCCAGGAACGCCAGGAGGGCGGCCGGAACTGCCGCGATCGCCAGTGCGAGGAACCCGGTGTTGCCTGCCCTCAGGCTGAGGAGGCTGTCCACGAAGGAGAGGCCGCGGAAAGCACTGAAGACGGTCCAGAGCGTCAGCGCAGCCACCAGGTGTGCGATGCCGAGTGCCGAGCCGAAGCCGGGGTTCCGCAACGGCAGCCAGAAGGGGGACAGCGGATTGGCCAGGCGTCCGCGGAACTGCCGGGACTCTACCGCGCCCGGGAACGTTCCCGGGGCCCGGAAGAAGCGGCGGCCGGGGCCGGGATTGATCCGTGGTTCTGTGGCGGCCGGGGTGCGGGGCTCGGTGCCGGCGACGGCATGTGCGGGCTGGTGCGCAGGAAGTGTGAGCTCCGCGGGCAGCCACCGGGCATCCAAAAGGAACGCGCCGCCCAGTCCGCAGGTGATGAGCTGGGTCCGGCGCGGGTCGTGGGGCGGGTCATCCCCGGTCCGGGTGCCCGCCGCGGAGGCAGCTTCCGGTGCCAGTTCCTCGTAACGCGAATAGTGGTGCAGGTCCCCCGTGAGCCAGAGCCGCACGGACGCCCCGGTGTCCTCGAACAACCCGGCGCGGCGGTTGAAACGGCGCCGCAAGTAGTCCTGCTCGAAGAAGTGCACCTGCCGGAAAGAGTTCGCGTTTTCCGTTTCCCTCACCCAGTAAGGGGCTGCCACGCAGAGGATGATGGCATCGCCCGGCAGCAGCTTGGTGGTGACGGTGTTGTAGAAGTAGTCCAGCTGCGGTTCATCGATGTACTGGCCCAGCTGGCTGTCCAGCCCCACGACCCACCATCCGGGCGAGTCATCCCCGCCCGTCAGCCGGAGGGCAAAGTAGCTGCGCGTCTGGATGGTCCGCCAGCCGCCGATGTTCCGTTGCCGGGTGAACAGCCGGATGAAGGACGTCAGGCCGTCGTACCAGTCATGGTTGCCGGGCAGCGCCAGCAGCACGCCGTCCCGGCCGGGGGAGCGGCCGCCGGGCAGCGCCGTCCGGTACGGACCTACCATGCGGTCCTCGTAGGCGGCGGGGGAGGCCACCGGATACACCTCGTCGCCGCCCAGCACCAGCACCTTGCCGCGGCGCAGATCGTGCCCTTCCACCAGCAGCGACTCTTCGGCCAGCAGCGACGCCACGGTGTAGGTGGCATCAAAGCCGTCGCCAAGGTCGGCCGTGAAATCCAGCCACAGCGCCGTGGCCCCGGACTCGCCGGCCCGGTCCGCGCGGCCGTCTCCCTGGCCGCCGGATTCCTCTGCGGGTCCCTCTTCGGGTCCCTCGGAGCCCGAGGGGAGCGGCGTTCCGGGCAGCCCCAGCCCGCGGACCACCGGCTGCGCGGGCTGGCCCGGGACAGGGAGCCGGTCCAGGTCGAGATCGTAGCGGGGGAAGCCGCCCTCCAGTTCGCGTTTGTCGCCAAAATCGGCGAAGACGGACGCGAGGACAACCCGCACGGCAGTCCTGCCCAGCTGGGCCGGGGCGAGCCAGCGCACTGCGTCCCGCGGGGTGAAGCCAAGTCCGTCGCTGTGCTGTGCCAGCTCAGCCCGCTTCATGCCCCGTCGCCCTTCATGGCCGTCCGGCGGCCTTGCCGGCGTCTTCGCGGCCGTGCATCCGGCGCCCGTACACCTGCCAGAGCTCGCCGAGGAAGACCTTGCCGAATGCGGCCAGGGCGCTCGCAGGGTTCGGGCCCACCGCGCGGAACGTCGTCAGTTGCCGGGCGAAGTCCCACGGCCGGATAAACAGGATGCCTGCCCCCGCCACCGCATTAGCACCCGCCACCGCTTCGGAGTTTTTGTCCACATAATGCGAGTTAGGGGGCGCAGAAGTCCCTGAATCTGGACGAAAATTCTCCGGGGGCGGAACGTGCCCGCGCAGGACGGTGACATACAGCGTGGTGGTGTCACCCCAGACGTCGAAGCCTGCGTCATTGCGGACATCCTTGTGGCCCACGAAGGTCAGCGGCGTGCCGCCCGGATCCCGCAGCCAGAGCCGGTAGAGCATTTTCCGTCCGCCGGCTGCCCCTTCGGCACTCCCGCTTCCGGTACCGCCGTCCCTGACGAAGAGGTTGAACCAGCCCCGTTCCACCGGCAGGCGCCCGCCAAACTGATCGGCCAGGACGTAGCCTTCCGCGGTTGCCGGGTGGAGCGGATCCCGCACGAACTCGTCAATGTCAGGGGCGGTGATGGTCAGTTCGAACATCATCCGGCGGCTGCGGTCACGGCCCAGGCTGCGTCCTTGCTCGGGGTCCGCCACGCCGGCGCTGAACCACCCGTGCATCTGTTCGGTGAAACTGACGGAGGACGGCCCTGTTTCGGCGAGTTCCGCTTCCTCCTCGACCTCGGCTTCCTGCAGTGCCTCACTGCCGGGGGAGGAGACGGCGGCCTCCGGGGATTCGAGGTTTCGCGCGCCCGGCGACAGGCTGGCGGCCCGCGGGACGAACGTGCTTTCTTCGGCGGGGGCGTTGGCACCTTTGGTGGCGTCCGGCACCAGGTTGCGACGCGGCCCCGGCTGGTAGCCGGGAATGCCGCCGTCGGATGTCACGCCGTCGGTATTTCCGGGCGGGAAGCCTGCGGTGCCCAGGCCGCCGCGCTGCCGGTCCGCATCAGTTCCGTCCAGGATCCGGTGGCAGGCCCGTTCTGCAAAGGCGGCAATGGTCAGTGCCGGGTTGGCTCCCACCGGCCCGGGCATCACGGCGCCGTCCACCACGTGCAGCCCGGGGTAGCCAAAGACTTCACCGTAGGAATCGCACACGCCCTCGCTGCTGTTCCGTCCTGCCGGGGCGCCGCCCAGCGGATGCACGGTGATGACCCGCTTGCTCCACCAGAGCGGATTCTGTTTGAAGCTCCCGCCCAGTTCCGTGGCAATCGCCTGCATTGTGGCCTGCATCCGGCCGAAGTACGCCGCCGAAGTGGCCAGGGTCCAGTTGATGGCCAGCCGGCCGCCCTGGAGGGTCATCACGCCGTCCGGTATGTCACGTCCCATGCCGAGCAGGGGCACGGAGGACGCCGACAGCCGGCCGTCTCCCAGGGCCGCGGCAAGATCGGCGGAGATGTTGGAGCGCTGGGCCTGGAAGAGCCGGTCCTTGAGGAGCTGCACCATCACTTTGCCCGCGCGCTTCGCCACCTGGCGGAATTGTCCGGTTTCCAGGAGCCAGTTCATGAAGGAGGGGTACCCGGCGTCTTCGATGTAGTACCCGCGGCCGTCGCCGCCGTCGGTGGAGTCGGGCGTGCGGATGGCAGTGGTGATCACCGGTCCCATGCTGCCCGAGAGCGTGCGCGTGACGCCGTCGGGGTCCCTGGCGTCAAGGACGAAGCCCAGCAGGTCCCCGTTTCCGCTGAACCTGGTGCCCAGTGCAGGGCTGAGCGCGGGCAGCGAGGCGCGGTTGCGCAGCAGCAGGAACGTGGTGCCGAACGTTCCGGCGGCGAGGACGAGCCGGCGGCAGTGGATCAGCTGTTCGCGCAGGAGCCCGGGCGCGGCGTCGGCGGGATCGTGGACTACGTAGCGGACTTCATAGCCGCCTCCCGGAAGGGGGCGGACGCCGCGGACGTCGTGGTGGGTCCGGATGTCTGCGCCGGCAGCCTTGGCCGCGGACAGGTAGTTGTGGTCCAGGGTGTTCTTGGCACCGGTGTTGCACCCGATGTCGCATTCGCCGGACAGGGTGCAGGTGGTGCGCACCGTCCCCTCGCCATGGACGCTTCCGTACGGGGCAGGCGGCAGCACCTGGTTCCTTGCGGGGGCGGCGCCCGGCGACTGGGAGAAGGTGACGGCGATGGGCGGCCGCGTGATGCTGAGTCCGAGTGCGCGCGCGGCGGTTTCCATGGCCAGGGTCTTGGGGGTGTCCTGGTAGGGGTAGGGCACGGGGCGGAGCATGGCTTCGGCGGCATCGTAATAGGGCTCGAGGTCCTGCCTGCTAAAGGGCCAGCTTTCGTAGCCTCCGCCGGGAACGGGGGATTCCTGGACAAACCAGTTCTTGTCCTTGCGCAGCAGCACGTTCGCGTAAATCAAGGATCCGCCGCCCAGGCCGCTGGAGACGATTCCTTCCAGGCCCCGGAAGGTCCAGGCGTCAAAGAGACCGTAGAGGCCTTTGTCCGGATCCCAGAAGTTCCGGCCCATCTCGGCCGGTGTCCTGGCGAAGCTTCCCGGCGGGTAGGCCCTGCCCCGTTCCATCAGGACGACGGACTGGCCGCCGTCCGCTAAACGGTAGGCCGCTACCGATCCGCCGAAGCCGGAGCCCACCACCACGGCGTCCACCGACTCCGCGGGATCATCGTCCCCTTGCACCACCGGTTCCACGCAATTCCCCTTGGAAGAGCTGACTCGCCGGACGCCACTGCGGCCACGTACCGGAGCGGTACGAACGCGGCCACGGGGCGGTCAGACGCAAACCATAGCGACATGTTCCCACTGCGGCCCGGGTCTGTCCACGGATTGCGGCCGCGGCCGGCGCCGGCAGGGAACCGCTAGACCCGGATCCGGTATCCGCGCTTGACCACGGTCTCCACCATGCGGCCGTCCGGCAGCGAGGACCGGAGCCGGCTGACAGTCATGTCCAGCGCGTGCACGGAGCCGCGCAGTTCGAGAAGTTCGGAGAGGGATTCCCGGGACAGGACGGCGCCTTCTGCGCCCAGCAGGGCCCGCAGCAGCAGGAGGGGCGCCGGGGCCATTTCGACCGGCTCCCCGTCGATCCGGAGTGACCGTCCGCGGAGTTCCACGTTTCCGGACCGGGTGTCCAGGCGGCGGACGTGGTTCAAGGCAAGGTGCTCGCAGACCAGCCGGATCAGGGCGCCCATCCGGAAGCGTTCCGGAATCAGCGGTGACAGGCCGGCGTCGATCAGCGGCTGGGCCGTGATGGGACCGACGACGGCGGTGGTGACGGTGGTCTTCAGAGCGTCGACGAGCTGCTTGTAGAGGCCCATCTCGTGCGCCGTGCTCCACATGGCGTCTACTGCGGGCGCGCTGGTGAAGGTCAGGACGTCCAGGTTGCCGCTGCAGGCTGCCTCGATCAGGCGCGGCAGTTTGTCCTCGCCGTCGGGCTTGACCCAGCGGTAGGGGGTTACCGTCAAGACGGTGGCGCCGGACATCTTGAGCCGTTCCAGCTGGCGGACGTCTGTGTAGCCGTGCAGCTGCACGGCCACGGTCTTGCCGCGGACGCCCTCCTTCAGGAGCATGTCCACCAGCGTGGCCGTCGTTTCGTCGCTGCTGATTCCGACGTCGGCAAGGCCGGCGGCGCGGACGGCGCCGCGTGCCTTGGGACCGCGGACAAACATGCGGCAGGCCGCGAGGGTCTCCAGCAGGTCGTCGCCGATCCCGGACGCGTCAGCCGCTTCGCACCAGCGGCGCATGCCGTAGGCGGTGGTGGCGATGCACAGGTCGGGCTGGGCGGCAATGATGGCCTTGGTGTCCTCGATGAGGCGCATGTCCTCCTGAACCGGCGCGATCTTGAGCGCGGGCGCGTGCAGCACCTCCGCTCCGCGCCGCTCCAGGGCCTCGATCAGGTCCTGGGAACGCCGATGCGACGTCACCCCGATCCGGAACCCCTCCAGGGGCGAATCGGGGGCGTCGGCAGCGGGCGAGTCCTGCGGGCCGGAGGCGGAAGCGGGGGCAATTGAGTTCATGGCGCTCATGTTTTTTCTTTCACGATTCCATCAGTGACGCTGCGAGGCGGTCGAGATCTGCCGCCGCCTCGGCGTGCCCGCGGTTGGCTTCAGCCACCCGCACCACCTCGCCGATGACCAGCACTGCCGGGTTGGTGCAGTCGGCAGCCGCGGTGACAATCGTACCCAGCTGGGCGATGGTGGTGCGCTGTCCGGGGCGGTAGCCGCGTTCGACGACGGCCATCGGCATCTCAGCCGGCATGCCCGCCCGGCGCAGGCCGGCGGCCAGCTGGTGCAGCGTTCCGATGCCCATGAGGACCACGATGGTCCCGCCCAGCCCGGCGAGGTGGGTGAGCTCCTTTTCGGTCAGCGGCGCGTGGCCCGACACCACGGTGAACATGTGGCTGACCTCGCGGTGGGTGACCGGGATCCCGGCCGCTGCCGGCACGGAGATGGCGCTGGTGACCCCGGACACCACCTTGACCGGCACCCCGGCAGCAACGCAGGCGGCAACTTCTTCGCCGCCGCGGCCGAACACGTAGGGGTCCCCGCCCTTGAGGCGGACCACGTTGTTGCCGGCCAGGGCGCTCTGCACCATGAGCTTTTCGATGTCGCCCTGGCTGACTTTGTGGTGGCCGGGCTGCTTGCCCACATCCACCAGTTCGGCCGAGGTCAGGGACGGCAGTTCCTGGTAGGGGGCCAGCCGGTCGTAGAACACGACGTCGGCATCGCGCAGCGCCTTGACGGCGGCAACGGTCAGCAGCTCGCCGACGCCGGGGCCGCCGCCCACCAGCGTTACGTGGCCCACTGCGCCGGCAGCCGGCTCCACCGCCACCGGGATGCCGGTTGAGCGGCAGCGGTCCAGCAGCGCGTCCCAGCCGGGCTGGCCGTCGTCGACGGCAGCCACGAGGAACGGGCGCTCGGGCAGCGGCCCGTCGTGGCTTGCTCCCTGCGGCGTGCTGAGCCGCGAGACGACGGCGCCGGCGGCCTGGTAGCGGCGGACCGCCTGCCGGGCGGCGTGGTCGGAGCCGGTGACCAGGATTTCGCGGCCGGTGAGATCAATGCTGAGCTGCATGCCTATACCTCGTTCTTGTCGAGTTCCGGGGTGGAGGGACGCATCGGGATGGTGGCCCCTATCAGGACCTTGCCTTTTTCCTCAGCGGTGGCCGGGCGCATCTGGCCGCGCTCGTCGGAGACGAACGTGATGGAGTCGTCCTTCTGGTCGGGGGCGTTGACGAAGGAACGGAACCGGCGCAGCCGCTCGGGATCCTTCAGGGTGTCCGCCCATTCGTCGACGTAGGTGTCAACATGCTTGGCCATCGCGGCCTCGAGTTCCTCGGCGATGCCCAGGGTGTCCTTGACCACCACATCCTCGACGTGCTTGATGCCGCCGTCGAGCTCTTCCTGCCAGCGAGCGGTGCGCTGCAGGCGGTCGGCGGTGCGGATGTAGTACATGAAGTACCGGTCGATGTACTTGATCAGGGTCTCGTCGTCGAGGTCCTTGGCCAGCAGCTGGGCGTGGGCCGGGGTGGCACCGCCGTTGCCGCCGACGTACAGGTTCCAGCCGTCAGCCGTGGCGATCACGCCGACGTCCTTGCCGCGGGCTTCGGCGCATTCCCGGGCGCAGCCGGAGACGCCCATCTTGAGCTTGTGCGGGCTGCGGAGGCCGCGGTAGCGCAGTTCCAGCTGGATGGCCATGGCCACCGAGTCCTGGACGCCGAAGCGGCACCAGGTGGAACCGACGCAGGACTTCACGGTGCGCAGGCTCTTGCCGTAGGCCTGTCCGGATTCGAAACCGGCGTCCACCAGTTCTTTCCAGATCTCCGGGAGCTGCTCCAGCCTGGCACCGAACATGTCGATCCGCTGGCCGCCGGTGATCTTGGTGTACAAGCCGTACTTCTCCGCCACGGCCGCGATGACGCCCAGTTTCTTCGGGGTGATCTCGCCGCCGGCGATGCGCGGGACCACCGAGTAGGTGCCGTCCTTCTGCATGTTGGCCAGGGCGCGGTCGTTGGTGTCCTGCAGGGTGCCGCGGCCGGCGTCGAGCACGTAGGCGCTGTTCTGGCTGGCCAGGATGTTGGCGATGGTCGGCTTGCAGATGTCGCAGCCGGTGCCGGTGCCGTACTTGGCCATGATCTCTTCGAAGGAGGTCAGTTCCAGGACCCGGATGGTCTCGAACAGTTCCTGGCGGGAGAGCTCGATGTGCTCGCACAGTGCCTTGGAAACCTCGACGCCGGACTTGGTCAGCTCGGTCTCGAGCAGCTTCTTGAGCATCGGCACGCAGGAGCCGCAGCTGGTTCCGGCCCGGGTGCAGCCCTTGAGCTCGCCTAGTTCCTGGACGGGAGCGTTGCCGTCGCAGGCGCCGCAGCCGTTGACGGCGTCGCGGATGGTTCCCGCCGACACGTTGTTGCAGGAACAGAGAATGGCGTCGTCCGGCAGTTCGGTCTCCGGGGCGTCCCCGCCGCCTGCAGCGGTGAGGTAGGCGCCGGGCTCGGCGGCGAGTTCGCGGCCCAGCATGGGACGGAGGCTTGTGTACGGGGTGGCGTCGCCCACGAAGATGCCGCCCAGGAGGGTCTTGGCATCGTCGGTGGTGACAATCTTCTGGTAGACGCCGCGGGCCGGGTCCGCGTAGACGATCTCCAGTGAGTGTTCGGTGCGGGCAAAGGCGTCGCCGAAGCTGGCAACGTCCACGCCGGAGAGCTTTAGCTTGGTGGCGGTGTCGAATCCCGGGAAGGTGGCGTCGCCGCCGTGCAGGCGGTCGGCCACGATTTCAGCCATGGTGTTGGCGGGCGCCACGAGGCCAAGGCACATGCCGCCGAAGTTTGCCACTTCGCCGATCGCCCAGATGCCGGGGATTTGGGTTTCACAGCCGTCGGTGATCACGACGCCGCCGCGCGGGCCGAGATCGAACAGCTGTTCCTCGCCTTCGGCGGCGCGGAAGAGTTCGTCGCGCGGCTTCACGCCAATGGCAACAATGACGAGGTCGGCGGGGATGATGCGGCCGTCCGCCATCAGCACGCCGGTGACCTGGCCGTCTTCGGAGAGCACCTCGGAGGGGAACACGCCTCCGTGGACGGTGAAGCCCTTGGCCTCGATCAGGCGGCCGAGGGCCTGGCCGGCGCCTTCATCCAGCTGGGTGTTCATGAGCCAGGGGGCGCCGTTGATAACAACGGGAGTCGCGCCGAGCTGTTCGGTGCCTGCGGCCGATTCGAGGCCCAGGAGCCCGCCGCCGATGGTGACGGCGGTGATCTTGCGGCCGAGCTTCTCGGTGAGTTCGGCGATCGCCTTGTTGATGGCCCATACGTCTTCGAGCGTGCGGTAGACGTGCACGTGCTCGGCGCCGGGGATCGGCAGGCGGGCGGCGTCGGAGCCGGTGGCCACCACAAGCTCGTCGAATTCATAGGTGTTGCCCGCTGCCGTCTCCACGGACTTCGCAGCGTGGTTGATCCTGATGACGCGTTCGCCGGTCTTCAGGGCCAGGGCGTCGTGGTCCCACATCGAGGCGCTGCCGAGGGTGAGGTCCACATCGCTGTCCGTGAGCGCCTTGCTGAGCGCTACGCGGTCGTAGGGGAGGTGGGCTTCCTCGGTAAGCACGGTTACCTGCCAGCCTTCAAGGCCACGGGCATGCATTGCGTCCGCAAAGCGGTGGGCCGCGGGGCCGCCGCCGGCGACCACGATGCGGCGTGGTGTCTGGGTGCTTGAAGTCTGTCCGGTCACTGTGGGCCTTTCGCATGGGCCGCAGACGGTGCTCTGCAGCTTGTCGTTCCAGACTAGGTACGCGCAGTTTCGCTTCAGTTTCCCTTATGTTTCGTGAACTTAACTTCTGCATCACGAACGGATTTCCGGACAGGTGAGTTGCCTTTTACGTCCCGGACACATTGACTGCACGCCGCCGAAACACCGCAGCCCTAGCTTGGAGATGTGGCCGCGTCGGCGGTCCGGGCCCGGCAGCCGTTCCATCGAGCGCCGGGCGGCAGGCAATGCGAGAGGGGCCGGAAATGACCGCAATACTTGAACTTGAAGACCAGAGCACCGGATTTGTGACGGGCTGGAACCGCGTCTGCGCAGTGGAGGAGCTGGAGCTGGCCTGGGGTGAGGCCGCACTGATCGCCGGCCGTCAGGTGGCATTGTTCCGCACCGCGCCCGCCGAAGTTTTCGCCGTGGCCCAGGAAGATCCCGCCACGGGCGCCCATGTGATGGCCCGCGGCATTGTGGGCTCCCGCGGGAATCGCCAGACCATTGCGTCGCCGCTGCACAAAGAGGTCTACGACCTCGAAACAGGTGAGTGCTTTGGAACCGCAGGGCTCCGCCTCCCCACGTTCCGCACCCGTGTGGTGGATGGTTTCGTCGAGGTTGAGCTCTAGCTAGAGCCCCAGGGCCTCCCGCACATCTACCAGGACGCCGTCGAGCGCTGCCCGTGCTGCCTGCCGTGCCTCGGGCAGCTCGGCAGCTGAGCCCACGCTCCGGATGACCTCGAGGTAGCACTTGAGCTTCGGTTCCGTGCCGCTGGGACGAATGATCACCCGGCTGAGGTCCTTCGTGAGGTAGAGCAGCCCGTCCGTCGGCGGCAGGGCTTCGCTGCCTTCGGCCAGATCCCTGAACGTTTCGACGGCGGACCCGCCGAAGGATTCCGGCGGCCCCACGCGTAGCCGGTTCATCATGGCGTCCAGCAGGCCCAGGTCCGCCACCCGGATACTGAGCTGGTCGCTGGCGTGCAGACCGTGCACCAGGTACAGCTCGTCGAGGGTATCGAAGATGGTCTTGCCGTCCGCTTTCGCCGCGGCCGCAAGCTCCGCGATGAGTACGGCGGCGGAAATGCCGTCCTTGTCCCGGACCAGGTCCGGGGCCACGCAGTATCCCAGCGCTTCCTCGTAGCCGTAGAGCAGGCCCGGAACGCGGGAAATCCACTTGAAACCGGTCAGGGTTTCCTCATGGGCGTACCCGGCGGCAGCGGCGATCCGCGCCAGCAGCCGCGAGGAAACAATCGAGTTCGCGAAGACACCGCGTGCCGGGCTTTCGCCGCCGGCAGCGAGCCTGGCCACAATGTGCGCCCCCAGCAATGCGCCCACTTCATCGCCCCGCAGCATGCGCCAGGCACCCGTGTCCGGATCCTTGGCGGCCACGGCGGCACGGTCCGCGTCGGGGTCGTTGGCCAGCACGATGTCGGCGTCCACGCGGGCCGCCGTTTCCAGCGCAAGATCCAGGGCACCCGGTTCCTCCGGGTTGGGGAAGCTAACTGTCGGGAAGTCCGGGTCCGGCCGCGCCTGTTCGGAAACCAGGGTGACGTCGTCGAATCCTGCCGCCTTGAGCACAGCTACGGCGGTGTCGCCGCCCACCCCGTGCATGGGGGTCAGGACGATCTTCAGGTCACGGGCCGGGAACTGCGCGGGCAGCGCCAGGGCAGCCACCGCAGCCTGGTAGTCCGCAGCGATTGAGGGTTCCAGGACGGTCCAGCCCGCGGGGGCCAGGGTAATGGAGTCCAGGGCGCCCACGCGGTCGATTTCCGCGGCGATCAGGGCGTCGTAGGGTGCCACGATCTGCGCCCCGCAGCCGTTGTCTTCCACTGCGTGCCTGCCGAGGTACACCTTGTAGCCGTTGTCCTGCGGCGGGTTGTGGCTGGCTGTCACCATCACGCCGCCGTCGCAATCCAGGGCGCGGACAGCGTAGGCGAGCAGCGGAGTCGGAAGCGCCTGCGGCATCAGGAAGGTCTCGATTCCCGCGGCAGTGAAGACAGCGGCGGTCTCCTCGGCGAAAACGTCGGAGTTGTAGCGGGCGTCATAGCCGACGACGGCGCGGGGCCGGGTGCCCGGGGAGGCGTCCGCAACGGCGGCGGTCAGGAAGGCGGCGAAACCGGCCGCGGCGCGCCGGACCACGACGCGGTTCATCCGGTTTGGCCCGGGCCCCAGCGCGGCGCGGAGGCCTGCGGTGCCAAACTGCAGCGTTCCGCTGAAGCTGTCTTCAAGCTCCTGGCGGGCGGCGGGTACTCCGTCCCCGGAACGCTGGATGAGTTCTGTCAAAGCGGCGGCAGTGGCGGGATCCGGGTCCTGGGCGGCCCAGTCGCGGGCGTCGCTCAGCAGTTGCGGAAGGTCGGCATCGGAAGACGTCATAGGAACAAAGCTATCGCCTAACCTCCGCGATTGGCTGTCCGACAAGCGCAGGGGCACCTTGACAGTAAATTTTCCGGACACGTAATGTCTGAAAAATGAAGATGGGGCAGGGGGTTGAGTGGGCGCTGCACTGCTGCGTCAACATGTCCTGGGCCCCTTCGGGTGAGGCGGTGAACAGTGCCAGGCTGGCTGAGTTGTATCAGTTGCCGGCCGCTTACCTGAACAAACAGCTGCAGGCGCTGGTCCGTGCAGGCATCCTGTTTTCCGTCTCCGGGCCTCGCGGCGGTTTCCAGCTGGCTCGGGCCGCGGAGAAGATCACCGTGCTGGACGTTGTCCTGGCCATTGAGGGTCCGGAACCCGCTTTTCGCTGCGAATCCATTCTTGCGAGCGCGCCCGGGGCGGATCCCGGTGAAGACTATCTCCGCAGTTGCCTGGTGTCCCAGACCATGCGGCAGGCCGAGCTGGCGTGGCGGCAGACGCTCTCCCGGCAGACTATTGCGGGCATTGCCGCCTCCGTTGAGCGGAAGTTTCCCGGCTCCCGGAAGGAAATCCTCCGCCGGCTGATGCCCGCCAGGAGTTAGTGCCTGGCGGGCGCGGCTGCGCCGTGTCGCCTCAGAGCTTGGCGATGATTTCCGCGAGCAGCTTGGAGATGCGCGGTCCGGCGGCCTGCCCGGCTTCCAGCACTTCCTCATGGCTCAAGGGCGCCGGGCTGATGCCGGCGGCAAGGTTGGTCACCAGCGAGATGCCGAAGACCTCCATGCCGGCGTGGCGGGCGGCGATGGCCTCCAGGGCTGTGGACATGCCCACCAGGTCGGCGCCGATCCGCTTGGCGTACTGCACTTCAGCCGGCGTTTCGTAGTGCGGGCCGGTGAACTGCGCGTACACGCCTTCGTCGAGGGAAGGGTCAACTTCGCGGGCCAGTCCGCGGATCCGTGCCGAGTACAGATCTGTCAGGTCAACGAACGTTGCGCCTTCCAGCGGCGACGTGGCGGTGAGGTTTATGTGATCTTTGATGAGCACGGGAGTGCCGGGAGTCCAGTCCTCGTTGAGGCCTCCGCAGCCGTTGGTCACCACCAGAACCTTGCACCCGGCCGCCGCAGCGGTCCGGACCCCGTGCACCACGGCGCGGACGCCCTTGCCCTCGTAGTAGTGCGTCCGGGCGCCCAGCACCAGGGCCCGCTTGCCTTCCCTGGTGAGGACGGAGCGGATGGTGCCTACGTGGCCCTCCACTGCCGGTGCGGAGAAACCGGGGACCTCGTCCGCGGACAGCGTGGCGGTGGTCTCGCCGATCAGGTCCGCGGCGTCGCCCCAGCCCGAGCCGAGCACCAGGGCGACGTCGTGGCTGTCCACGCCCGTCTCCTCGGCGATGTAGTCGGCGGCGGCGCGCGCGGCGTCAAAAGGGTCCGTGTTCAGGAATTCTGTATTACTCACTGGTACAAGTTATCGTGCCCGCGGTGCCGTGCCCAGCAGTGGCGCAGGTCCCTTTTATTGGTGTGCGGCGGCGGATGGGTAGAGAATGGATCTTTGTGACTACGCATCCGGATTTCAGCTCACCCCGCATCGCAATACTCGGCGGAGGGCCCGGCGGCTATGAAGCCGCCATGGTGGCAGCCTCGCTGGGGGCTCAGGTCACCATCATTGAGCGGGCGGGCCTGGGCGGCTCGGCGGTGCTCACCGACGTCGTGCCTTCAAAAACGCTGATCGCGACAGCGGACCTGATGACCCGCGTCGGCGAGGCGGGGGAGCTGGGCGTCAAGTTCGACGTCGACGGCGGCGATTTCGCCCCCGTGATGCGAGCGGACCTGAAACACATCAACGACCGGCTGCTCGGCCTGGCGCGGAAGCAGTCAGAGGACATCCGTGCCGGCCTGGAACACCAGGGCGTGCGCATTTTGATTGGCTCCGGCAAGCTGCTGGACAGCCACACCATCGAGGTCCTCACCGTGGACGGCACCGAGACAGTGGAAGCGGACACCATCCTGCTTGCGGTGGGCGCCCACCCGCGTGAACTTCCCACCGCCCGGCCCGACGGCGATCGGATCCTCAACTGGGCGCAGATCTACAACATGGACGAACTCCCCGAAGAACTCATCGTGGTGGGATCCGGCGTGACCGGCGCCGAATTCGCCTCCGCCTACAACGGCCTCGGCTCCAAGGTCACCCTGATTTCCAGCCGCGACCGCGTGCTGCCGGGCTCTGACACCGACGCTGCCGAGGTCCTGGAGGGCGTCTTTGAACGCCGCGGCGTGAAGGTGCTTTCCCGGTCACGCGCTGAAACCGTGGAACGCACGGACGACGGCGTGGTGGTCACCCTGGGCGACGGCTCCAAGGTCACCGGCAGCCACTGCCTGGTCTGTGTGGGCTCCATTCCCAACACGGCCGGCATCGGGCTGGAGGAAGCCGGCGTGGCGCTCAGCGAGAGCGGCCACATCAAGGTGGACGGCGTCTCCCGCACCACCGCGCCGAACATCTATGCCGCCGGCGACTGCACCGGCGTCCTAGCGCTGGCCTCCGTCGCAGCCATGCAGGGACGCATCGCCGTGGCCCACTTCATGGGCGACAGCGTCACCCCGCTCAAGCTGCACCAGGTGGCTTCGAATATCTTCACCTCGCCGGAGATCGCGTCGGTTGGCGTGTCCGAAGCGGAAATCGACTCCGGCAAGTACCAGGGCGACGTCGTGAAACTGTCCCTGCGCAGCAACGCCCGCGCCAAGATGCGCAACCACCGGGACGGCTTCGTCAAGATTTTCGCCCGCAAGGGCTCCGGCACCGTGATCGGCGGTGTGGTGGTGGGGCCGAACGCCTCCGAGCTGATCTTCGCGATCTCCATCGCAGTCACGCAGAAACTGCACGTCGACGACGTCGCAAGCACCTTCACGGTGTACCCGTCGCTCAGCGGTTCCATCTCGGAGGCGGCACGGCGCCTGCACGTTCATATGTAACGTCAGGCGGGCAAGGCACCCGCGTGCTCGGTGGACATCGCGGCGCGGGTCATCCGGGCCGCCACCAGAAACAGCAGTCCGGTGACCAGCGGGATCACGCTGATGGCGGAGAGAGACACTACTCCCGCGAGGTTGCCCAAGGCTGATAAGGCGATCGGCCCAAGGCCGAGGGCCACGAGCAGCCAGCCCGCAGTGGCCGTTCGTTTCAGGCCCAGGACGGCTGCCGGGAACGCGAGCACCAGCACGGCCACTGCGCGGACCGGGCCGTTGGCGTTCTCGAACTCGCGCCACGACACGGAATCCAGGGCGAACCAAATTCCCGCCATGACCACCAACGCGGTCAGCAGGGCCAGCACCCGTGCAGCCCATGAGGGACGAAGCCAGGCAAGGACGGCGAGCACGGCCAGGGGAACGGCCCACCACAAAACCAGCATGACTCCCTCGGTGCCGCCGGGATCAGTCAGGGCGTAGCCGCTGATGAACAGGCCGGCGAGGACCGTGAATACCGTCATGATGGCGGCTGCCGTCCACACCAGTGCACGGGCACGGACGGAACGGTCCGGCCGCCGCAGGGAGACGATCCCCGTGACGGCGGCAGCAACGATGAGCGCGGCCGCGGCCAGGAAGATCGTGACGCTGAACATGGCAACCCCTCCGTCTGAAGCTCGGACCGTAGCTTCCATGACACCCCGGGGGCACGGGCGGGGCAAGGGGCATAAGTCCCTTGGACCACGCGCCCTGCGTCCCTAGCGGATGGCAGCAAGAATCGTTTTGAGGGCGTCCTCCGGCATGGCGCCAGGAATGTTGCCGAGTGAAGCGTTGAAGACGTGGGTGCCGGTGCAAACCTGTGCTTCGTTGACACCGGCTTCCTTGGTGGCGGTCCAAGCGGACCACCCACGTTCCCGGGCAACGCTCTCCACCTGAGTTACTCCGGGGGTCAGCCCACTGTACTTGCAGCCTTCCGCCAGCCACGATGGCATCTCACCGGGAGCAGATAAGTCGGCGAAGGTCAGCACGGCATAGGGTTCAGTTTCTTCACCGGACTCAGAATAGGCGCAGCCGGTCGAATCCGGGGACGTCCGAAGGTTTCCCGCGGGTTCATATCGTGGCAGCCCCGGAAAGCGCGCCAAGTACACCGCCCCGGCCGCGCAGAAGTCCGGTGCCGGCTGCCCTGACGTGGGAAGCCCGGTCGGGGAATCGGGGAGAAGGCCGGCTGATTCCGTCGACATGGAAGGGCTTGTCACGGCCTGTTGAACAGCCGGCCCGGTGCCGGACGCCTCCGGTCCCGGCGCAGGAACGGCGCACCCCGAAATCACCAGTGTCAACGCAGCAGTCAGAACCCCCGTCACAGCCGGATTCACGGCACCCCCTCGTCGATGATGGTTCAGGCTAGCAGGCGGGGATGCCGGAGCGGCAGGGGCCCTGGCGGGTCCGTAGGGTCACCTCACGTCAGGCGGCTGCTGCCGCCTGGAAGTGTTTTTCGATGATGTCCTTGATGTCGGAGTGGCAGCCGCCGCAGCCGGTGCCGGCGCGGGTGGCGCCGGAAACCTCTGCCACGGTGGAGCAGCCGTCAACAACAGCATCCTGGATCTTGGTGCCGCTGACGCCGGCGCACCGGCAGACGGTGCGCGCGGGGTCGCTGTTGCCCGGGGCCGCCAGCTGGTCGGGGCCATCCAGGCGCAACAGGAGCGACCTGTCGGCGGGGAGCTCATCGCCGCGCTCGAACAGGGACACCAGCTCCGCAGCGGTGCGGGGCATGCCCACGGCCACGAGGCCCTCCAGGACGCCGCCGCGCGTGGTCATCTTGACGTAGCGGCCGTGTTCCGGATCCGCCCACTGCGCGATCTGCAGGCGCGGGCGGCCGTTCACCGCACCAGCCGTAAGGACCTCGTCGTCCCACGGCTCGGCTGCGTTGTCACCGGCCACGGCCATGTTCAGGCCCCGGGCCTTGAGGACGATAACACCCGGCTTTTCCATCGGCAGCTCGGGCAGGGAATTCGCCGCGTCGGCCAGCCCTGCGTCGCCGGACCCGTCACCGGGTCCCGCCGTGGATCCCTCGGACAGGAGGGTCAGGTACTCGGCGAGCCATTCCGCCTGGCGCCAGCCCGGGCCCACCAGCCCGGAGGGGCCCGCCGCGCTGCGGCATTCGCTGCAGGACGGATCCGGGCAGCGGACTTCGGCGCAGTCGCCGATCGCGAAAATGTGCGGCTCGTGGTGCGCCCGCAGCTTGTGGTCCACCAGGATGCCCGCGCCGGTGGACAGCCCGCAGCCTTCGGCCAATTCCACGCGCGGCCGGACGCCGCAGGAGAGCACCAGAAGGTCGCCGTCGATCGCTGAACCGTCATCCAGCAGCAAAGCGGAGAATCCGCCGTCGGGAGCGTTGTGTTCGAGGCCGGTGGAGCGCGCATTGCCGGCCATCCGTACGCCGCAGTTCCGCAGGCTGGCGGCCAGCACCGCTCCGCCGCCGCGGTCGATGTTCCGGCCCAGCGGGTGC
Source organism: Arthrobacter sp. NPDC058288 (assembly GCF_042880995.1). Lineage (NCBI taxonomy): Bacteria > Bacillati > Actinomycetota > Actinomycetes > Micrococcales > Micrococcaceae > Arthrobacter > Arthrobacter sp. NPDC058288. Next base: position 71,891 of record NZ_JBHVYH010000005.1, on the reverse strand, counting down.
GGACCGTTGTGGACCACGGTAACCGTGGCACCTTCTTCGGCGGCGGCCAGGGCCGTTTCGAGTCCCAGGACGCCGCCGCCCAGCACCACTACGCGCTTGCCGCCGGAAACAGCCTGGCGGAGCACCTCGGCATCGCGCAGGTCGCGCAGCGCGGTCACGCCGGCGGGCAATACCGGGTGCGCCGGGTCAGGGTTGAGGCCGGTCAGGTTGGGGATGACCGGACGCGAACCTGTGGCAAAGACGAGCCGGTCATAGCGGGGCCTGGTGCCGTCCGTGAGGATCACCTGCTGGCGGGCGCGGTCCACCCGGCGGACGCGGACGCCGAGCCGGACGTCCACGCCGTCGGCGATCAGCGCGGCGGCGTCGGACAGCGCCAGAGCCCCGGCAGTGGTGCGCCCGACGCCGAGGTCGGCCACCAGCACGCGGTTGTAGGCGGCGTCCGCCTCCTCGCCGATCACCGTCAGGTGCGCCAGCCCGCTGCGGACGGCGGGCAGCAGCTCATCGACCAGCCGCGCGGCAACCGGACCAAAGCCAACAATTACTATCTGCTCACTCATGAGGCCTCCGATGCCTGAAGAACGCTGTGCTGAAGTCCGTTGGCGGCCACCCGCACCCAGACCTTGTTGAATTTGAACTCGGGCATCCCGGAAATGGGATCGGTGGCGGCCTCCGTCAGGCGGTTGGCGCTCTCGAGTTCCGGGAAGTGGAACGGCAGGAAGACCGTTTCGGGCCGGATGGCGGTGCTGAGTTCCGCCCGGCACAGCACCTCGCCCCGTTCGTTGGCCACGGATACAAACGCGCCGTCGGTGATGCCCATGGTCGCGGCTGCTGCGGGGTGGATCTGCAGCTTTGCCTCCGGCTGGGAATCCAGCAGCTCCGACACCCTGCGGGTCTGCGACCCCGACTGGTAATGCTCCAGAAGGCGGCCGGTAATGAGCGTCATGGATTTGGCGTCCTGATCGGGGTTCGGAACAGGAGTACGACGGCGGCGGGGCGCCACCGGCGTCATGACCGCCTTGCCATCGGCATGTGCAAAACCGTCCAGGAACAGCCGCGGCGTGCCGGTGCTTCCCACGGGGTAGGGCCAGTAGGCGGCCTCGCCGCGGTCAAGCATGGCGTAGTCGATGCCCGAGTAGTCGGCGAGACCGCCGGCCGAGGCCAGGCGCAGTTCCTCGAAGACCGTCTCGGGATCCTCGCTGTAGGTGGACGGGGCATCGAGCGCTTCGGCGAGCCGTGCCATGATCCAGAGTTCGCTGCGGGCTCCGGCCGGCGGCTGCAGGGCACGGCGGCGGCGCAGCACGCGCCCCTCAAGGTTGGTCAGCGTGCCTTCCTCCTCCGCCCACTGCAGGACCGGCAGGATGAGGTCTGCTTCGGCGGCCGTTTCGGAGACGAAGAAATCGCAGACCACCAGGAAGTCGAGGCTGCGGAGGCCCGCAATGACTGCGTTGGCATCGGGGGAGGCCACCGCGATGTTGGAGGCGTGCACGAAGAGGCAGCGGACGCCGTCGGGCTGTCCGAGGGACTTCAGGAGCTGGACGGCGGGGAGGCCGGGCCCGGGAATCAGTGATTCCGGCACGCCCCACACCTGGGCCACATGCGCGCGGGCCGCGGGGTCGGTGATTTTCCGGTAGCCGGGGAGCTGATCGGCTTTTTGGCCGTGTTCACGGCCGCCCTGGCCGTTGCCCTGGCCGGTGAGGGTGCCGTAGCCGCTGCGGGCGGAACCCGGCAGTCCGAGCAGCAGGCTCAGGTTTATGGCGGCGGTGGCGGTGTCCGTCCCGTCCACGTGCTGTTCCACGCCGCGGCCCGTCAGGATGTAGCTGCCGCCCTTGGTGGCCCCCTGGGCCAGCCGCCGGGCAGTCTCCCGGATCAGGTCTGCGGGCACGCCGGTCAGGGACTGGACCCGTTCGGGCCAGAAGGCGTTGACGCTGCGGACCACGGCGTCGAAGCCGCTGGTGCGCGCCTGAATGAATTCGGTGTCGGCCAGGCCTTCATGAATGACCACGTGCGAAAGGCCCAGCAGCAGGGCGAGGTCGGTGCCCGGCAGGGGCTGCAGGTGCAGGCCGCCGCCGTCGGAGGTGAACGCGGCAGTGGCGGAGCGGCGGGGGTCCACTACGATCAGCCCGCCGGCGTCGCGTACTCCCTGCAGGTGCTGCACGAAGGGCGGCATGGTCTCGGCCACATTGGAGCCGAGCATCAGGATGGTGCTGGCGCTGTCGAGGTCTTCGAGCGGGAACGGGAGTCCGCGGTCCACGCCGAATGCCCTCATGCCGGCGGCGGCCGCGGAGGACATGCAGAACCGGCCGTTGTAGTCGATCCGGGACGTGCCCAGGGCGAGCCGGGCGAACTTGCCCAGCATGTACGCCTTTTCGTTGGTGAGGCCGCCGCCGCCGAAAACGCCGACGGCGTCCGCGCCATAGCGTGAGCGGGTGTCCTTGACGGCTGCGGTGATGAGGTTCAAGGCGTCGTCCCAGCCCACGGGACGGTGGACTCCGTCGGAGCCCTTCAGCATCGGCTCGGTGACGCGTCCGGGGTGGTTCAGCAGGGACGCTGACGTCCAGCCCTTGCGGCAGAGGCCGCCGCGGTTGGTGGGGAAGTCGCGTCCGGATACCTTCAGGACGGGCGGAGCCGGCACGGGGTCTGACCCCGGCTGGACAGCCGGGGTCAGAGCCGCTGGGGACTTCAGCGTCATGGCGCACTGCAAGGCGCAGTAGGGGCAGTGCGTGTCGGCGCTTGTGGTCATGTTAGACGTGTCCCATCGCATTTCGGTTGGCGTTGCGGATGTAGCAGGCCCAGCAGACCGCGAGCATCAGGACGTATGCCCCGACGAAGCCGTAGAAGGCGGGGGTGTACGAACCGCTTGCCTGGTTGGAGGCGTTCAGCACCTGGGGGATAACGAACCCGCCGTAGGCGCCGATGGCCGAGATCAGGCCGAGGGCGGAGGACGCCAGGCGCTGGGTGGCCACCGTGCTGGCGCCGTTGCGTGCTGCCCGGCTGTTGGTGGCGAAGATGATGGGGATCATCCGGTAGGTGGCGCCGTTTCCGAAGCCGCTGGCGGTGAAGAGCATCAGGAAGAGCACCAGGAACAGCCAGAAGTTCTTGAGCGGCAGGGTCCAGATCATGGTGAGCGTGATGACCGCCATCGAGGCGAAGGCGGCAACGGTCATGCGGGCGCCGCCCATCCGGTCCGCCATCCGTCCGCCGTACGGGCGGGCCAGGGAGCCGACCAGCGGGCCGAGGAACGCGAGGGACAGTGCAACCGTACCCACTCCGATGGAGGAGAACGCGGGGAAGTAGTCCTTGATGAGTTTGGGGAATACACCGGCGAAGCCGATGAATGAACCGAAGGTGCCGATGTAGAGCAGCGCCATGATCCACAGGTGCGGTTCCTTCAGTGCAGCCACGGATCCGGCCACGTCACCCTTGGCACTGGTGAGGTTGTCCATGTACTTGAAGGCGCCGAACGCGGCGAGCAGGATCAGCGGCACCCACATGAGCCCTGCGACCGGAAGGTTGACGGTTCCGGCGGCCAGCAACGTGATGGCGATCGGGACGGCGAGCTGTGCGACGGCGGCACCGAGGTTTCCGCCGGCGGCGTTCAGGCCCAGGGCCCAGCCCTTTTCGCGGGCCGGGTAGAAGAACGTGATGTTGGCCATCGAGCTCGCGAAGTTGCCGCCGCCGAAGCCGGCAAGGGCAGCGACCAGGAGCATGACGCCGAACGGTGTCTCCGGGTTGGAGACGCAGAGTGCGAGTCCGGTGGAGGGGATCAGGAGCAGCAGCGCGGAGACGATGGTCCAGTTGCGGCCGCCGAACCTTGGGACCATGAACGTGTAGGGGATGCGAAGGGTTGCACCCACCAGGCTGGGCATGGAGATCAGCCAGAAGATTTCGGACGTGGAGAAAGTGAAGCCTGCTGCGGGGAGCTGGACCACGACGATGGACCAGAGCTGCCAGACGACAAAGCCGAGGAATTCGGCGAAGATGGACCAGTTCAGGTTCCGCCGCGCGATGGAGCGGCCCTGGGTCTCCCACTGCTCCTTGTTCTCGGCATCCCAGTTGGCGATCCAACGGCCGGGGCGGACTTCAAGGGCGGGGGCTTCAGCGGTGCGGGTAGTGCCGGGCTGTGCGCCGGCCTCTGCCGTGCGGTCAACAGTCACGGTGTACCTCCTTTGGGGGATTGTTGTTCTTCAAAGGTAGGGACGGCGCGTTTCGTGGACCGTCGCCGTTTGTTAACGTGCTGTGAAGTTTGCCTATCGGAGCACGAGCCACGGCGTGAGGCGCCGTTAATGAGACAAATCGAAAAGTCCGCATAATGGACCGTTTGTCCAGTCACTGGACGGCGGGAACTATTATTGAGAGATACGTATCCCTTAGCCGGGCAGTCTTTTGGGGCACCCGCCCGGTTTCTCACGAAAGCGTTACTACATGTCATCCACTGCCACCTCACCGCAGCCGGGGTCAGCCAAGCAGGTTAACTCGCGCGGGCGCGTGATCGTCGCCAGCCTCATCGGCACCACCGTTGAGTTCTACGACTTCTACGTCTACGCCACTGCCGCTGTGCTCGTATTCCCCAAGCTGTTCTTCCCGGGACAGAACGAGACCACCCAGCTGCTGAGTTCCTTCGCCGTGTTCGGTGTCGCGTTCATCGCCCGGCCGCTCGGTTCCGTGGTCTTCGGCCACTTCGGGGACAAGTTCGGCCGCAAGGGCACCCTGGTGGCATCGCTGCTGACCATGGGCATCGCAACGTTCCTGATCGGTTGCCTCCCCACGGCCCTTGTGCCGGGCTGGGGTTTCTGGGCGCCGGCACTCCTGGTGGTCATGCGCTTCGCCCAGGGCCTGGCCCTCGGCGGGGAATGGAGCGGCGCGGCCCTCCTGGCCACCGAGAACGCCCCCGCCAACAAGCGTGCCATCTACGGCACTTTCCCGCAGTTGGGTGCGCCCATCGGCTTCATCATTGCCAACGTGATCTTCCTCGTGGCCAGCTACCAGCTGTCCCCGCAGGCATTTGAGGCCTGGGGCTGGCGGGTTCCGTTCCTGCTCAGCGCCGTCATGGTGATCATCGGGCTCTATGTCCGACTCAAGTTGATTGAAACGCCGGCCTTCACCAAGGTCCTGGAATCCAATGAAGTGGCCAAGCTCCCCATCGGCCGTGTTTTCAAGACCAGCTGGCGCCCGCTCATCCTGGGTACATTCATCATGCTGGCCACCTACGTGCTGTTCTACCTGATGACCACCTTCACCCTCACCTACGGGACACGCCCCGCGACGCTGGACGCCGCGAAGGCCGCCGCCGAGAAGGCCGGGAAGCCGATGACCGAGGCCGCAGCCGCTGCGTTCGTCCCCGGCCTGGGCTACACGCGCAACGACTTCCTCTGGATGCTGATTGCCGGCGTCGTGTTCTTCGGCATTTTCACCCTGGTATCCGGCCCGCTGGCAGAGAAGTACGGCCGCCGCAAGATGCTCATCGCGGTCACTGCGGGAATCTTCGTCTTTGGGCTGCTGTTCGTCCCGCTGTTCAGCGGCGGCTTCGTGGGCACCATGGCCCTGCTGATCCTCGGCTTCACGCTGATGGGCCTGACCTTCGGACCCATGGGAGCGCTGCTGCCCGAACTGTTCCCCACTAACGTCCGGTACACCGGGTCCGCCGTGAGCTACAACGTCTCCAGCATCCTGGGTGCGGCTGTGGCCCCCTTTATCGCCGTGTGGCTGTGGGAGATGGCCAAGGGCAGCCCCGTGCTGGTGGGCGTCTACCTCAGCGCCATGGCGGTACTGACACTGGTGGCACTCTTCCTAAGCAAGGAGACGCGGGACCTGGACTACGAGAACAACGTAGCCTGACCCGATTATCCGACACCTGGAAATGCCCGGCACCCTTCGCGGGGGTGCCGGGCATTCGTCATTTAAGGCCGCTACCTTGCGTAGCGCTCTACGAAGTTGCTGAGGATTTTCATCGGTTCCGCTGCCGTGAACTGCCGGGCGTTCTCCATCAGCACCTCCGCCGACTCCGGCGGGAAGTAGCCGGCATGGCGGTAGATGTCGATCCGGGTGACCAGCCCGTCGGCATCGAGCTCCGGGTGGAACTGGGTGGCGTACAGGTTGGCCTTGATCCGGAACATGTGCACCGGGCAGGCTGCGGAACTGGCCAGGAGCACCGCGTGGGAGGGAAGGACGCTGACGGCTTCCTTGTGGCCGGTGAAGGCCGTGAAGCTCTCCGGCAGTCCGCGCAGGAGGGGATCCTGCCTGCCTTCCATTGTGAGGTTGATGGTGGTGCCGCCCAGGCCCTCGCCGTAGGTCCGGTCAATGACCGCGCCCTGGTGCAGGCCCAGCGTGCCCACGCCGTAGCAGGCGCCGAGGAACGGGAAATCCGCCGGCACAATGCGGTCCAGCAGCAGGCGAAGTTCACGCTCCACCCGGTGCTGGGCTGCGCTTTTGTGGTCCGCCGGGTCGCTGGAGGTGAAGGGGCTGCCGCCTACGATCACTCCGGAGTAATCGGACAGGTCCAGCGCAGGCATGGGGCATGCTTCCATCCGGATGCGCCTCAGCTGCGCCGGTTCAAGTCCGCCATAACGCAGGTAGGCCTCGTATTCTTCCTCGGCGGCCTTGTCCTCGGCGCGCGACGCAAGCAGTAGAAAAGGCTTCACACGCTAAGTCTGCATGGAGCCGCCCCCGGGCGCCATGGGCGCGCCGGGGGCGGCGGGCAGTGCTGTGCCGGCGGCCTGAAAGGAGCCGGCGGAGTCTCAGTCCTCGATCGTGGCGATCACGGCACCGGCGGAGACCGTCTCGCCAGCGATGGCGGCCAGGCCGGTAATGGTGCCCGCGCGGTGCGCCGTCAGGGGCTGCTCCATCTTCATCGCTTCGAGCACGACGACGAGATCGCCTTCGGCAACAACGTCGCCTTCCACTACGGCCACTTTCACGATGGTCCCCTGCATGGGGGAGGTCAGCGAGTTGCCGCCGGCAGCGGCCGCCGGTCCGCCGGAGCGGGAGCGTTTCTTGGCCTTGGCCGGCTTGCCGGAGCCGCTGCTGAATGAGCCGAGCGACGCCGGAAGGACCACCTCAAGGCGTTTGCCGCCCACCTCGACCACAACGCGCTGGCGATCGCCGGCGTCGGCCGCTTCGCCCGAACCGCCGTCAGGCGTCCACGCCGGAATGTCGTTGATGAACGCAGTCTCGATCCAGCGGGTGTGGACCTTGAACGGCCCCTCAGCCGGGGCGAAGTCGGGGTTGGTGACCACCGCGAGATCGAAGGGAATGACGGTGGGGATGCCCTCGACCACCATCTCCTCCAAGGCCCGGCGCGAGCGCTGGAGTGCCTGCTCGCGGGTGGCACCGGTGACGATCAGCTTGGAGAGCATCGAGTCGAAATTGCCGCTGATGACGTCGCCCTGCTCCACGCCGGAGTCGATCCTGATGCCGGGGCCTGTGGGGTTCTTCAACGTGGTGATGGTGCCCGGGGCGGGCATGAAGTTGCGGCCGGGGTCTTCGCCGGTGATGCGGAATTCAATGGAGTGTCCGCGCACTTCGGGATCGTCGTAGCCCAGCTTTTCGCCGCGCGCCAGCCGGAACTGCTCGCGGACAAGGTCGATTCCGGTGACTTCCTCGGAGACACAGTGCTCCACCTGGAGGCGGGTATTGACCTCAAGGAATGAGATGGTGCCGTCCTGGCCCACCAGGAACTCGCACGTCCCCGCGCCGAGGTAGCCGGCTTCCTTGAGGATGGCTTTGGACGACTCGTAGAGGCGGCGGTTCTGCTCTTCGGTCAGGAAGGGAGCGGGCGCCTCTTCCACCAGTTTCTGGTTGCGGCGCTGCAGCGAGCAGTCGCGGGTGGAGACCACCACGACGTTGCCGTAGGCGTCCGCCAGGCACTGCGTTTCGACGTGCCGCGGGGCGTCCAGGAAGCGCTCGATGAAGCATTCTCCGCGCCCGAAGGCGGCAGTGGCTTCGCGGACGGCCGATTCGAACAGCTCCGGAATTTCCTCGCGCGTGCGGGCCACCTTGATACCGCGCCCGCCGCCGCCGAAGGCAGCCTTAATGGCCACGGGCAGGCCGAACTTGTCCACGAACTCGAGGATTTCCTCGGCGGATTCCACCGGGTCGGCGGTGCCGGGGACCTGCGGTGCGCCCACCTTTTCGGCGATGTGCCGGGCCTGGACCTTGTCGCCCAGGGCGGAGATTGCCTCCGGGGAGGGGCCGATCCAGGTGATGCCCGCACCGATGACCATGGCGGCGAACTGTGCGTTTTCGGCCAGGAAGCCGTAGCCCGGGTGGATGGCGTCGGCGCCGCTCTGGTGCGCCACTTCGATGAGCTTTTCCATCACCAGGTAGGACTCGGCCGCGGTGTTGCCGCCCAAGGCGTAGGCCTCATCCGCCAGGCGGACGTGCAGGGCGTCGCGGTCCGGGTCGGCATAGACGGCCACCGAGGTGATGCCTTCGTCGCGTGCGGCGCGGATGATGCGCACGGCGATTTCGCCGCGGTTGGCGATGAGGACTTTGCTCAGCCGCTTGGAGCTCGTCAGGGCTGCACCTGCGTGGCTTGGGGCGGTGGACTGCTCTGGACTTGCGGACTGCTCCGAATTTGCTGACAAGGCGTCTCCTTCTTTCCTTCAGGGAGCCTAGCGCGATTTTGAGGGTTCCGCCGATTTTGCTTGCGGATTCCGCGTGTAAAGCTCCTGACCTTTGTAGGGATGCTACAAAGAGCTGCGAATTGCCTCACTCCGCGCGGACATCGGCGGGGTCAATGGCGCCGCCGGTCCACAGTTCGGTGATGCCGACCTGCGCCTGGCCCAGCAGCCCGCGCAGGGTGGAAATGGAAAGTCCGACGACGGTATGGGGGTCGCCGTCGACCTTCCGGATGAAGGCCCCGCCGTACCCGTCGATGGTGAACGAGCCGGCGCACTGGAGCGGCTCACCCGTCGCGATATACGCGTCGATTTCCTCGGCGCTCATCTCCATGAAATGGACCTCAGCGGAGGTCACGGAGCCCAGTGTGGCGCCGGAGCCGTTGGAGCCGCCGTCGTCGGGCGCGGTATCGCGGCAGTCCACCAGCCAGTGGCCCGTGTGTAGCACGCCCATGGCGCCGCTCATCCGCAGCATCCGTTCCCTGGCGACGTCGGCAGTGTACGGCTTGCCATGTGCCTCGCCGTCGAACTCGAAGACGGAATCGCAGCCGAGCACCAGTGCGCCGTCCGCGTCGGGCAGCGAGGCGACGGCTTCCGCCTTGGCGCGCGCCAGCAGTAGGGCCGTGTCATGCGGATCGGTCACGCCGTAGCGGGCCTGGACGGCATCTTCATCGACGTCAGAAACCAGGATCTCGTGACGGATGCCGGCGTGGCTCAGCAGTTTGGTGCGTGCGGGGGACTGGGAGGCAAGAATGAGGCGGGTCACCGCTCCAGCCTAGTTCCCCCTGAGTCTCATTGTCGCGGGGTCTTTTCGCTCAGGATTACTCGCTCGGGCTTATTGTCGGAGGTCGGCGGGATAGTTGGTTCATGGACGGGAACCAGGGATCGGAAGCGGCACGGACAATGGCCGGACGTGATGGAGACAACCTCCGCGGCGTGGTAGCGATGTGCTTGCACGCGCTTCAAGAGATTAAGGTGCCTGAGGGCGGTGCCGAGCAGATCGAATTCTGTCGGCGGCTGGAGGAGCTGGGCGCCGCATTGGCTCCTGTCATAACGCGTCTTGAGGTGGCGGCTGTCCTAAGTCGTGCGCCGATAGCTACGACCGGAGCGGGCACGTCCCCAATGGCACACGAAGCGGGCGACCGGCTCCTGTTTGCCCTCATTAATGTCGTAGCCCAAAGGGACACTTGAGCCATGGAAGGATATCCCGGGCCGGAAGCGGCGCTGGCAGCACGCCAGGGTGATTTCCGCTGTGCTTGCAGTTGCGGTCAACGGCCGGTTGCGGAAGATGCGGTCATTGACCTGAATGGTGGCATGCCTGAGGAGGACGGCGCTCGCTTGATTGATGAGATTCGGGCGTTGGAGGACAAGAAATCTGCGTTGTCTGCCCGTCAGGCCCGTGTCAGTTTTCGAACTCGTCTGCACGGAATGTCCACTCGTCTGCACGACCCAATACATGTCCGTATGGGGAACTCTCACCGGACAGTTGAAACCATGTCGGGACGGACGACTTTCGGTTTGGTGAAATCCGAGTTATCCACGACGAACGTGGCGCGTTCCCAGGGTCGTGCAGCGTCGAAGTAGAGGCGCTGTCCGCCGACGTACCGGCGCATCGTTGGGTGCCCCGGGTCGGGGTTGCTACCGTCCCGTTCTGCCATTCGTGCCGCGGTTTCGGTGAACGGAACGTCCAGGAATACCGAAGCATCCCAGTAGGAGGTGAGTTCATCGCGGTGCAGGAACATGCCTTCCACAACGACCAGTGCATCTGATGGAGCGCGAACTACCTCCACTCGTGCCATTCGGTCGGTCGCTGCGTCATAGGAAGCCGGCGAGTACCAGCCGTCCCCCTTTGGGCCGAGTGGCGCGAGCACCTGATCCTGCAGGGCCTCGTAGTTGTAGGTATCCACCCAGAACCCTTCAGGTGAAGCACGCCCCTTGGCATGCCTGACAGGCGAGGGGTTCAGAAAGTCGTCGGCGTGGATGATGATCACGGGTCGATTCTGGATCTCGGATGCCAGCTTTGCGGCGAAGGATGTCTTGCCACTGCCATCCACGCCGTCGATTGCCACGAACCGGCGCCCGGAACCGACGGCGCTGAGAATGTCGGTTGCCAGTGATCGCATGAACTTCTTCATATCGCCATGTTCCCAGAAGCGGCCCCTAACCAGCGTCCGCAAGGGGAACCCCAAACGGGACGAATTTCTCGACCGGGATGGCTGAGACACGCTCAATCGCTGTAGAAGCTAGCCATGGCCTCTTTCGCGCGACCTGCAATCGTCGACGGACGCAGTCCATCGTCAGGAAGTCTCTCGGTCGTGGATGCCCAAACGACACCCCAGAACGCATCGTAGTCCAAGTCGTAATTGAATGGGCGACGGATGTACCAATCGAACCCACGGGGTCTCGGCGGTATGCCCGCCTCGGCCAGGCAGTGACCGGAACCGCCACCGAAACGTGGACCTACGACAAGAACGCCAACCGCACCAAAGACACCAAAACCGGCACCGCGGACGTGTACAACGCCTACAACGCCGCGGATCAGCTCTGCTGGGCCGGGTCCAGCGCCGGGACCTGCGCCTCACCCCCCGGCGGCGCGACCACGTACAGCTACGACGCCAACGGCAACACCACCGTCGCCGGGGCCACCACGCAGGGGTACAACGTCTTTGACCAGTACACCTCGAACAGCAACGGCGGCACCACCAACTACACCTACACTGGTCCCCGCGACGAACGCCTCACGGCAGGGGCCACGGCATTCCTCAACGGCTCGCTCGGGATCACCCGCCAAACCACCGGCGGGGCCAGCACCTCGTTTATCCGGGACCCGGGCGGTAACCTGATCAGCATGCGCACCAGTACCGGGGCCAGCTTCTACTACACCACCGATGTGCTGGGCTCGACCATCCTGCTCACCGACAGCGCCCAGGCCGCCGCTGCGACCTACGCCTACGACTCCTGGGGCCTCGCCACCACCGCCACCGGCACCCAAGCAGCAGTAAACCCATGGACTTACGCCGGCGGATACAACGACACGTCCAGCAACCGCATCAAATTCGGTGCCCGCTACTACAACCCCTACCGCGGCCGCTTCACCCAACCCGACCCCTCCGGCCAGGAAAGCAACAGGTATCTCTACACAAACGCTTGCCCAGTCAATAGCACCGATCCATCTGGTCTTGATACGAGGAATCAGTTGGTGTGCTTCGGGTCTTGGTTCTTCGGGGCCGCAGGATTTGTCAGCCTGCTGCTCGCCCCTTTTACGGGAGGCTTGGGAGCCATAATTTGGGCGGGGATCGTCGCCATTGGGTCTACGCTGCTAGCTCTCGATGCTTGCGACGAATCGAGATGGGTCTAGACATGCTGTACGTATACGCAGGCTTTGCCGCACTTGCCGCCGTCCTTGCCATTTTTTCGACTTCGACGCTCGGGAACATTGGTTGGGCGATTCTAGCCATTGGCAATGCCGCAGCTGTTGTTCTGACGCTGCGGAAAAGAAGGAACCAGCGCGGAAGCAGCCGGCATGGAGACCTGCCCAAGTAGCCAGCATGGAGACCCTACTCAACAAATGCACGCCAGATTGGCCAGCCTACGCACCGGTGCAGGGCAAGACTCTACTACACCAACCGATGCGCTAGGCTCGACCAACCTTCTCACCGACAGCGCCCAGGCTGCAGCCGCGGCCTCCGAACGAGATCCGCAACGAATCGACGTGGCCGCGCGCGCCAAATGTAGTTGACAGTCAAGGCGGTGAAGTGTTCTTGAAAACGAAGGATTCCGAGAAAGGATCGAATCGAGAATGCCGGGTGTGACTGTTGGTTCGGAATGGCGGTTTTTTCACAGCTCGGTTTGGCGGTTCAGCTGATTCCGATGACTAGAGTTGAGCGTGCGGCCTCGATGACGTCGTCGGTGATGGTGCTGAGTTCGTTTATTTTCATGATCCGTTCGATTTGGGTGAAGAGCCGGTCGATGAGGCGGAAGTTGCCGCGGGTGATGCGGGCGACGGCGGCGATGGCTTGGGCATCGGTGAAGTCGTCGGGGTCAAGGGTTTGGCCGAGTTTGTGCCATCGGCGCTCGAGGACGAAGTTCAGTTCTTGGGCGAGGGGCCGGTATTCGTGGGCGAAGCCGACTCTGCTGTACAGCTGTGCGTAGCGGCTGAACATTTTTCGATCCCGGGCATGCCGATGAGGATCAAGGCTATGTTGTCCCGGTCGTAGCGGTCGCGCAGCAGTTCCAGTGCGGTGGCGTTGAGGCGCTCGGATTCGTCGATGATGAGCAGTTCGACATGCTTTCCTGTGCGCGTGTGCGGTTCTGTCTTCTTGCCAATTTTTTCCAAGTGTTGGTCAACGCAGATTGAGACCCGGGTGCTGATGTGTTCGAGATCGGCGTGGATCTGTTTGGGCGTGGTGAGCACGGCAGGGGTGTAGAAAACGCTGCGTGCCCGGGCCAGGGCCGCGTAGATCTGGTAGTCGGAGTCGTCCCGGGGACCCCATTGTTCTACGAGGGTCTCTGCCTTGTGCCAGTTGGCGTAGCGTCTGGCGGAGAGCGTCTTTCCGATCCCGGCCTGCCCGTAGCAGATGCCGATTGTGTGCTGGCGGCGTACCGCGTCGGCGAACTCTGCGAACCGGCGGTGCTCTTTCGTGGCGATGAAGCTTGGGGTGCTCATTGGTCGTCCTCCAGGTAGGTGCGTAGCTTTGGGCGCTTTTTCGGTTGCTCTACCGGGGCCGGGGCTGGCCCCGGTGACGCCAATTCCGGTAAGTGGCTGGCCACGACGGCGATCCGTTGATTGATTTGTCCGCGCAGTTCCCTGCGGCGGGCCGATCGTGCGGCCTGGATGTCCTTGAGGGTGAGGGTGGAGGTTTCGTGGTCGGGGTCCACGGCTTTGCAGATGAACTGGTTTTTGTGGAAGATGCGGATCTCTGTGATGTCGCGCGGGTCGTAGCGGACGATGACGGGTTCGCGGACGTAGGCGGCCAGGAGTGGCGAGACGTATCTGAGTCCCTGAAAGTGCACGCCGTCGCGGTGGACGATCCGGGGTTTGGCGACGGTCAACAGGAGCAGGTTGAGTTCGTCCATGGTTGCCGGGAGGCGGGGCAGCCAGCCGTCACCTACCCAGGCATGGTGCGGGGTGGCTTTGATTTCCAGGTGCTTGCGCTGGTGGTAGTTCTCCGTGATGAAGCGGCCGATGGTCGTGTCCAGCTCCTGAAGGGTCAACACCGGCGCCGGCGGTGGGTTGCCACGGGTCAGGTGTCCGGGCAGTTCGGTCAGCAGCTCCGTATTAACGGTGCCATAGAACCGTTCGATCTTTCCCCGGCCTTGGGGTCTGGCGATCGTTGAGTAGGTGATTTCGAAGTGCAGGTCCTTCGCGGTCTGGGTCAGGTGGTGGCTGGTGAAATCTGAGCCGTGATCGACGTAGAGGACGTCGGGGATCCCGCACATCGGCCACCCTGTGCCGGCTTTGGGCCAGATCCCCTGCCGCAGTGCCAGTGCGGTGTTCAGGGCGGACGGCGCCCCAAGGAAGAGCATGTAGCCGCATATCGCTCGGGAGTAGTCGTCAATGATCGTCGTGAGCCACGGGCGCGCGGGTTTCAGGTTGGCGTCCAGGACGAGGATGTCCAGTTCGGTGTGGTCTGCCTGCCAGATGGCGTTCGGGCGCTCGGCCCGGTGTCGCCACGCCAGTTCATAGGTGTCCCGGTAGGCTGCCGTTCCCTGCTGGGCGAGCGTTTTCATGCCGGGGTCAAGGCTCGTAGCGATGGAGCGGACGGTGCTGTAGGAGAGGAGCGGCCAACCGTGGTCGGCAGCGACGCGGTTAGCCTTGCGAGCGATGGTGGCGATGGGCAGGGGCGGTTTCACCAGGGCCAGGCCTTCGACGAGTGCGACCAGTTCGGGGGTGCTCCTACGTGCGGTGGTTCCGCGGTTGGCTGTGGTTAGTCCTGCGATACCGTCGCGTTTGTGGGCTGCGTGCCAGCGCTGCAGTGTCCGAAGTCCGATGCCTTCGTCTGCGGCGAGGGTCGTCAGTGGCACACCCTGTTCGATATGCCGGCGCAGGATCTGCCAGCGCACCAACGCTGTCTGATCAGGCATAGAGGCAGTGTCACCGGTGAGGGTGCCGCTGCCTCCGGCCGTCACCGGACTGTCTTCTGTGCGGATGCTGAGCGCCGCCGCGGCGTAGGGACCGGTTGGCGCCGGAGTGCCCGGTAAACGGTGGTCCGGCTGACGCCCAGAACCTCGCCGATTTTCTCGACCGTCATGTCCTTCTGCTCATACATCCGGCGGGCGGTCCGGAGCTTGTCCTTCGTCAGCAACGGGGGCCGGCCACCAACGCGCCCGCGCGCCCGCGCAGCCTGAAGACCTGCGTTGGTCCGCTCACGGATCAGATCCCGCTCAAATTCGGCCAGTGCCGCGAACACGTGAAAGACCAGCCGCCCGCCTGACGATGTTGTGTCGATTGCCTCCTGCAAGGACCGGAACCCAATGCCACGTTCCTGAAGATCGGCCAGCTGATCGATCAGATGCCGGATGGACCTGCCGAGCCGGTCCAGCCGCCACACAACCAGAGTGTCCCCGGGACGGAGCTGATCCAGAAGCTTCGTCAGTTCAGGCCGGGACTCCAGAGACCCGGAAGCCGTGTCCGTGAAGATCCGGTAGCAGCCGGCTGCCTTCAACGCGTCCTGCTGCAGGGCCGCGTCCTGGTCCCCGGTCGATACCCGGGCATAGCCCAACAGATGTCCCATGCGCCCAAATGTATCAATACCCGTCAACCAGCAGAAGAACCGGCACGTAGAAACCGGCACTGAGTTTCGCTACAAAAATCGGGTGTGCATGGAATTTTCAAAACAACACCTGCTTTTCTGTAACAAATACGGTCGTTTTTGACCCTTCCAGAGTTGGGTCCCTTTGACCTGCATCCGCTGCACGAACGGCTACAACGGGGCTGGCGGCTTCTCCGCTTAAATCGGACAGCTTCGTATCGACTACTAGGTGGAGATAACCGCGGCCGCCGAACTGGACCGCCCTCAGCTCAGCGCTTCTCACCAGCGCATAAATTGCCGGGGGCGCTCCGGCCGCAGACAGGCACCCGCGAGGAAACCAAAATCGCGGCCAGATGGACGTAAGCCGCGGGCCGGTCCTTTGATGGATCCGTCGCACCATGGCCAGTTGCGACCAGGATCCTCAGGCGAGGAACCAGTCCTTAGGACGGATTGGTGGGCTTTTCCCGGATCGTCACTGGGCAGCGACGAACCTGTTCATAACCGTTAGCGACTTTGGGCTCTAGGTCGGTCACTGCCCCAGACCGACAGCAAGAGCAACAAATGCCGCCGCAACAACCGTCGCCGCCAGCACGATCAGTTGGAGTCTCCGGCGTTGAGAGGTCTCGGCTGAGGTGAGCCTCGTTGTCCGAATCAACAGGACAAAGCCGAAAACTACAAGTAGCAGAGCCGCCGCGATCAGGATCCAAAAGGTGGTTGTCATGGGAATCGTCTCCGACTAGTGCACTGGTGGTTGTCGTCTCAGCTGGTCATTTGTCTGGGTGCATGCCATATAGACCTACAGTGCCTTAGCGGCTTTTACTGCCGCCCCGCCAGCCGCGCCAATCGTGTACGTGGCGAGGCCTGTGGCACACCCCCATCCTGCATCGCTCCATCCAGGAACGTCGCCATCAACTCTTGCACTAACTACTCCTCCAATGGCCCCGGCTACACAGGCAAGCCCTGCTCCGAGCACAAATGTGGGGATCGATGTCTTCGTTAGCCCAAGTATTGCCCCGCCCACACCTGTGATGCCGGACTCTATGACGCCGCCGAGGAAATCTTCAAAAGACAAACCGGTCGGGTCGATATTCGTGATCGGGTTGGCTCCTGCGTAGGCGTAGCGGTTTTGTTCTTGGCCGGAGGGGTCGGGTTGGGTGAAGCGTCCGGCGGCGGGGTTGTAGTAGCGGGCGCCGAATTTGGTGTAGCCAGTGGCGTCTTTGTAGCCTCCGGCGTATTGCCACGGGTTGGCCGCGGCCTGGGCACCGGTGGCGGTGGTGTTGCCCCAGGAGTCGTAGGCGTAGGTCGCGGCTCTGCCCTGGGCGCTGTCGGTGAGGAGGATGACAGAGCCGAGCGCGTCGGTGGTGTAGTAGAAGCTGGCCCCTGCACTGTTGCGCATGCTGACGAGGTTACCGTCGGGGTCGCGGATGAACGCGGTGGTAGCTCCTGCGGTGGTTTGGGTCGTGATGCCGAGGGATCCGTTAAGGAAGCTGGTGGATCCGGCGCTGGTGCTGGTGCCGGTGCGTTCATCGTTGCGGAGCCCGGCGTAGGTGAAGTTCGTCGTGGCCCCGCCGGTCGTGGTCGAGGTGTTTTGGTCGAAGATGTTGAACGCCGAGGTCGCGGTTCCGGCGGTGGTGGTGTTGCCGTTGGCGTCGTAGGCGTAGGTGGTGGCACCGGTTGGCGGTTCGGTGCAGGAGACGTTGGTCGCCGCGGTCCAGCAGAGCTGGTCTGCCCCGTTGTAGGTGGAGTAGGCCGTGTCGGTTCCCTTGGTGGCGCGGGTGCGGTTGCTGTTCTTGTCGTGGAGCCAGGCCTCGGTGGTCGTGACAGCACCGGTGACGTTGACCGCGCCGGTCAGGCGGCTTCGGTCATCGTACGAGTAGGTCGTGGTGCTCGTGGTGTCGCCGGTGGCTTCGGTGGTCATGGTCTTCCGCAGCGCACCCTCCTTGTTCACGGCATTGGAGGTGTAAGCGTAGGAGCGCTTGGCCAGGAGGGGAACCGAGGTTCCCGCGGCGGTGATGGAGGTGATCCGGCCGGCATTGTCATATGCAGTGGTGTTCTTCACCCCGTTGGGGTAGCTGGTCGAGGTCCTGCGGTTGTTCTGGTCGTACTCGAAGCCGGTGCATTTGGTGGTGTTCGGGAACGCCGGCGTCGCGGGGCAGGATCCGCCCGGTTCGGCCAGGGAGACCAGCAGGTTCGCCGCGTCATAGGCATACGTGACCGTGCCGGTCGGGTCGGTGAAGGTCAGGATGTTCGATGCCCCGTCGTAGGTCACGGTCGTCGTGGTGCCGCCGGCGGTTTTGGCTGTCGCCCGGTTC
Source organism: Arthrobacter sp. NPDC058288 (assembly GCF_042880995.1). Classification (NCBI taxonomy): domain Bacteria; kingdom Bacillati; phylum Actinomycetota; class Actinomycetes; order Micrococcales; family Micrococcaceae; genus Arthrobacter; species Arthrobacter sp. NPDC058288. The sequence continues at coordinate 54,212 of NZ_JBHVYH010000005.1, read as the reverse complement.
TGGACGTCGTAGGTGTAGGTGGTCGCGCCGGAGGCGTCCACACGCTGGGTGAGGTTGCCGTTGGCGTCATAGGTGTAGGTAACGCAGGTGGCCGTCACGCAGGTCGCACCCTAGCGGACCTGGGTGAGCCGGTCGTTGGCGTCGTAGGTGTTGGTCAGAGTCTGGTTCTTGCCGTCCGTGACCGTGAGCACCCGCCTGGCGGCGTCGTAGGTGTAGGTGATGGCCCCGAGCGGTGCGGGCCGGGTGACGGTGACCGGGTTGCCGGCGGTGTCGTAAGTGTAGGTGGTGGAGTAGCCGTTCCCGTCCTGTGTCCGGCACAGCGAGCCGGGTTTGGCCGCGCAGTTCGTGCCGAGGGTGTCGCCCTGGTAGAAGTTCTTGGTCTCGGCCTGGATGAGCGGATCACCCGGGGTTTTCAGTGTGGCCGGGGCCTTGGTGTTGGCGTCGTAGGTGATGTTGGTGATCTTGTCTTCGCTGTTGGTCGCCGTCGCCGGGCGGTAGTTCAACAACGGGTCCCCGGCCACGGAGGGGTAGGTGAAGGACACCTCCCCGCCGGTGCCGGACGCACCGCCGAGGGGTGAGGTGATCTTGGTCAGGCTGTTGTTCGCGTTGTACGCCGCGGTGGTGACGTTCCCCAGAGTGTCGGTGGATTTGGTGCGGTTGTCATGGCCGTCGAATTCACCGGCGACGTTGTTGCCCTTCGGGTCCAGGACCTTGGTGACCTGCCTGGCGGCGTTGTAGGTGTAGGTGGCGGTCTTGCCGTTCGGGTCCGTCAAGGTGGTCGAGGTCCCGCTCGGGTAGGCCGGGGTCCAGATGCTCTGCGCCGCGGTAGTCGTGCCGTACGTGATCTTCGAAGCCCGCCCGGAGGCGTCGTATTCGAAGGACGTCGCGGTGGTCCGCCCGTCGGTGTAGGCGGAGAGCTTCCCGGCCGTGTTGTAGGTGAAGGCCGTGGTGGCGCCGGTGGCATCGGTGATCTTGGACAGCCTGCCCTGGGCCCCGGCGTATTCCAGGGTCACGGAGCGGTTCAGGGACTGGTCGGTGATCTTGGAGGGCTGGTTCAGGTTCCGGGTGTCCTCATAGAGGTACTTCACGACCCGGCCCTGGGTATCGGTCGTGGTGTCCAGGACACCGTTGGTGTAGGCGTAGGTGATCGTGTTCGGGTTGGTGAGGTTCGCGTCGATGGAGCGGGACAGGGAGTAGTTCGCCCCGTCATCGGTATAGACGTTCGTCACGCCGCTGTCATTGAACCGGATCCGGTACTCGTTCGTCCCCGGTTTCGTCAGGGAGGCGTTCAGGCCAGGGGGCATGGACCAGGTCCCCGGGCCGGTGGAGGTGAAGGTGTACCAGCCGCCGTCCGGGGCCGTATAGGTGACAGCGCCCGTGCCGGCATCCACCCGCACAGCAGCCTCGACCCGGCCCACATTCAGTGTCGGGCGTGCGTCGTTGAGGCTGTTGTACCGCCACGTGACGTTCATGTCCTGGCCGACACCGCGCAGGTGCAGCAGGCGGCCGGTGAGCACGGTGTTTCCGTTGGTCGGGTTCCAGGCGGTCCTGGCGGCATCGGAGAGCTGGTGCCCGACCATCGAGGCGGCGCCGCGTTCCCCGGACGCGGCCCCGTTCGCCCCGACCGCGGGCGGCAGCAGGTGCGCGTTGGTGAACCAGCCCTGGGCATCCACGAGGAAGTCCGCCGGCGCGCTGCCCATATTCCGGACAATGATCTTGCCGTCGACCGCCCCCGGCCGGATCACAACGACATTCGAGATCGCGTCGCCGTTGACGTTGTAATTGACCTGGCTTTGCGGCAGCTCCGGCTCATCCGAAGGGTACGCCCGGAAAAATCCCGTGGGGCTGGTCGACGTGTTGATCGCCGTGATGTTCATCGTGACGCCGGCCAGTTCCGCACCCGCCGCCGGGAGCCCGTTGACCCCCGCGACCTGCACGGCGACACTCCCGCCGGCCGGGACGGCTGCGACCGAGCGGCTGTCATAAAGGCGCGTGGCCAGGGAATGGAAGCTGCTGTCGCTGGCCTGCCCGTCAAAATATCCTTCGACGTCGATCACCACATCGACCGGGGTGCTGCTGTACGCGACGCGGAACGAGACCTCGCCGGCGGCGTTCATATCCAGCGTCGTTCCGACACCGGTCGTCGTCCCGCCACGGTAGTGCAGCGGCGCGCCCGGGTCGGCCGCACCACCGGGGTACGGGTACAGCGTCGGGATCGGATCGTTCGTGTTGCTGCTGATCAGAATGACGTTGGCGAACACCGCCCCGGCGGTCTCCGGGATGCCGCCGGCGTTTTTCAGGTTCACCGTCTTCACCTGACCATCAGCCCATGTGCCGGCCGGCATGCCGGTGCCGTTACGCGTATCGACCACGCGTTTGCTCATGATCGGAACGTAGCCGCCCGGCGCCGGGACATCCCCTGCGGTGAAGTAGCCCTGGACCTCGATCACGTAATGCTGCGAAACCGACGTGCGCAACGCGATCTGCCCATCGGTACCCACCGGGACCATGGACGTATTCGAAACAATCTCATTGGTCCCGGTATAAAGATTGGTCGTCTGGGTTGCCGGCCGTTCCGTGTTCGAAGCCAACTGCGTCCAGTTATCCCCCGCGGCGTTCATCGAGGTCACCGTCAGAACAACCGCCTTCGCGCCCGACGACGGGATCCCCACCCGGCCAAGCACCGGGATCGGGACCCAGGTGTTCGCCGCGACCGGCCCCACCACACCACCGGTACCATTCCGGGTATCGACCAGCCGGCCCTGGGCCGGAACGAAGACACCGGCCTTCGGCGCCTCGAGCACCTCCGTCGGCAAGGCCGCCGGAGCCAGCGACGGTGCACTGACGGCCGGAACAGCCGCCGGGGCCGGCGCAGCTGTCGCCGGGGCGCACAGCCCGGCGACAGCCAGCAACGAAACAACAACAGCAGCAACAAGAGACCGGCCACCGGACATGAAATTTTCCCCCAACAAACAAAATGCGCTCCCCAGTGAGCACACGATGATCATCAGCGACCCGACTCTCACCTGGCAATACATTCGTCCCGCAGTTTTTTCCAAGGATTTGAAATATTTGGATCGGCAAGATGCTCATATGACAACACAATCCTGAGACGGAATAAGCGCGGTCTCAAACTAGCTCTTACGAGCAAATGAACGGGTTTCCCGGGCAGTTTCAGCCTCAATCGGCCATGCCACCACGACCTCTTCAATCAGCCCAGTGCGCTTGCTGGAGTGGCATTCGACAGAATGCTTACAGTCTTGTCACACCCTCGACAATTCTGCGAATCCGTTTCAAAGCACAGCTGCCCACTGTGCCAAACCGCCAAACCGAGCAGTGAAAAGCCGCCATTCTGAACTAATAATCACAGCCGGGTCAATCGCTCAGCCATGCCCGGGTTCTCACAAATAGTTCTCGAATCGGTACAGTCTAGCTAAGACGCCGAACCGAGTTTTGAGAAGAGAACAACGCATGGTCACGCACCGCATCGGCTACGCCCGGATTTCCACCCGGGACCAGAACCTGGACCTACAGCGCGACGCCCTACAGAAGGCCGGATGCGACAAGATCTACAAAGACACCATCAGCGGCACCAAGTCCCAACGCCCCGGCCTCGACCAGGCGCTGGACAACCTGCGCGAAGGTGACACCTTGGTGGTGTGGAAGCTGGACCGCCTGGGCCGCAGCGTGAAAGACCTTCTGGACTTCGCCGGCGGACTAAACGACCGCGGCGTAGGATTCGTCAGCCTCACTGATGCCATCGACACCACGAGGGCCTCCGGACGCTTCTTTTTCAACGTCATGGCTTCCCTAGCCCAGATGGAACGGGAACTCATGGTCGAACGCACGCAGGCCGGCCTACAGGCCGCACGCCAACAAGGACGGGTCGGCGGCCGCAAACGCATCATGCCAGATGCCAAGATCCGCTCAGCCCGCAAACTCCTCAAACAAGGAACACCGCCGCGGGAGGTCGCCGACACGCTAGGAGTCTCCGTACCCACCCTCTACCGATGGGTTCCGGCAACAGGAGCGACCCAGGCACAAAAGAATTAGTTCCTGCAGGTTGGTGCAGGCGGCTTCGGAAAAGATGACTGTTGGTGCAGAGGACTATTGAGCAGAATGCCGTTTCGTGCAGGGCACTTCTGACATTTCAACATCCATACCCGTCTGCACAAACCCCGGAATTCAGGGGGACGTTGTGCAGTCAGCTTCTGAAAACGACACCCGGCTGACTGTCGCATTTGACCGGCAGCAGCGCCGCCAACAGTCTGACGCCGGAGTACCCGCAGACCAATGCGGGGCAGGCATCGGAGCGCAGATCGCGCTCGCCCGTCGCGAATCCCCGTCCAAGGGAGACAGGTTGCTGGGCCTGGCCAAGGCTATGGTGGCCGAGATGCCCCGAACCCTCGCCGCGCTGGAGACCGGGCAACTGAATGAGTGGCGCGCAACGTTACTGGTCAAGGAGACGGCGTGCCTGTCGGCGGAGGACCGCTGCGCCGTGGACGAGGAACTCGCGCCCGACACTGCCGCCTTCGACAGGGTAGGTGACCGGGGAATCATCGCTGCCGTCCGAGCCGCGGCTTACCGCCGTGACCCCCGTTCTGTCACCCAGCGGGCCAGCTACGCCGCAGCCGAGCGTCACGTCAGCCTCCGCCCGGCTCCGGACACCATGTGCTATCTGACCGCCCTCCTGCCCGTCTCGGCCGGTGTCGCCGTTCATGCTGCTCTTGTCCGTAACGCGGAGTCTGTCCGCAGCGGCGGAGATCCTCGCTCCCGCGGACAAATCATGGCCGATGACCTGGTCGAACGCGTGACCGGGACGCCGGGCGGCTTTACAGGCATCGAAATCCAGTTCGTCATGACTGATCGGACCCTCTTTCGAGGTGACAGCGAACCGGCACGCCTTCCCGGCTACGGTGTGGTCCCAGGCGGCTGGGCCAGAAGCATCATTGGCCGTGGCGGAGCTGCGCCTTCTATCCGGGATCAAGTCTTCAACACTTGGATCCGTCGTCTGTACACGGCTCCTGCCACGGGCGAGCTGGTGGCGATGGATTCCCGCGCCCGGCTTTTCCCCGCGGGACTCCGCCGCTTCATCGAGGCACGCGACGACACCTGCCGCACGCCCTACTGCGACGCACCCGTCCGCCACCTGGACTACATCGTCCCCTGGCACGGCGGCGGAGCTACAACACTGGACAACGGCGCCGGGCTCTGCGAAGCCTTCAACCACACCAAGGAAACGCCGGGCTGGACGGCTCACCCTTTGACCGGGGCACATGTCCCCGGCGGGACCAGGCATGCCATCCGACTGACAACCCCAACCGGCCACAGCGACCAATCCACTGCACCGCCGTTGCCGGGAACTCAACGCCGGAGCCCGGCCTTGGACCCCGGCCGCCTGGAAGCGGTGCGTCAGCGGAAAGAACTCCGCCACCACGCCAAGATTCGCAGGCGTGCCCTCCGCTATGCTCCATTCGCGGCGTAGCCGGGTCACGGACAGCAGAAATTAACTGCAGAAAAGGGACCGCCCGCCGATCAAGTGATCGGCGGGCGGCCCCTAAGGCTCCCGAAGCGCTCTGTCAGCGTGCGCCGACCTCTTGCGGTTCTGCCTCAGCGGCGGTTTCATCCTTGCGAAGCTTTGTGCCCTCGACGTCGACGTCCGGCAGGATGCGGTCCAGCCAGCGAGGCAGCCACCAGGCCTTTTCGCCGAGCAGGTACATCACGGCCGGGACGATCGTCATACGGACCACGAAGGCATCAATCAGCACGCCGAATGCCATGGCGAAGCCGAGCGGCCGCACCATGTTCAGGTGCGAGAAGATGAAGCCGGCGAATACGCTGACCATGATGATGGCGGCCGCGGTCACCACGGCGGCCGCGTGGCTGAAACCGCTCCGGACGGCGTGCTTTGCCGGCTCCCCGTGCATAAACGATTCGCGCATGCCCGAGGTAATGAACACCTGGTAATCCATGGCGAGTCCGAACAGGACACCGATCAGGATGATGGGCAGGAAGCTCAGCACAGCCCCCGGATTTTCGACGCCGAACACCATCCCAAGCCAGCCCCACTGGTAAACGGCAACGACAGCGCCGAAGGCAGCGGCAAGTGAGAGCAGGAAGCCACCGGTGGCCAGCAGCGGCACCCAGATGGAGCGGAAGACGAGCAGCAGCAGGATCAGGGAGAGGCCGACCACGATCGCCAGGTACGGCGGCAGCGCGTCGCCGAGTTTGGTGGACACATCGACGTTGCCGGCAGTCTGTCCGGTAAGGCCGATGCTGACTCCGGTGGAGTCCTTGATCTGGTCCTTTTCGGCGCGCAGTTCGGAGACCACCTGAACGGTGCTCGCGCTGGCCGGGCCTTCATTCGGGATGACCTGGAACACTGCGGTGCGGCGGTCTTCGCTCAGGGCCAGCGGCACAGCGGCGGTGACATTCCCGGTCTCACGGAGGATGTCCGCAACGTCGAACTGCGTGGCCTGCGCTTCGGCTTCGCTGAGCCCCTCGGGGAGGTCGCCCACCACGATGATCGGGCCGGTCATGCCCTCGCCGAAGCTCCGCTTGGTGACGTCATAGGCTTTGAACGCCTGTGAGGCGACCGGCTCGGAACTGGCGTCCGGCAGGGCAAGCCGGAGCTGGCCCGCCGGGAGCGCCACGACTCCAAGCAGGACCACGCCGGCCAGCAGGGACAGCCACGGGTGGTTGGTGACGATGCCGCCCCAGCCGTGGCTGCTGCGGTATTCGTCCCTGGCGCGGTCTTCGGTTTCATGGCCGGGAGCTGCATTGTGCTTGGCCGCCTTGGCCCAGGCCCGCTTGGAGATCAGTTTCCGGCCTACGAGGGAGAGCACCGCCGGCGTCAACGTGAGAGCAACCACGACGGCGACGCCCACCGTCGCGGCGGCCGAGAGACCCATCACGGCCAGGAACGGAAGGCCAGGGACCACGAGGGCCGCGAGGGCGATGATGACGGTCAGGCCGGCGAAAAGCACGGCATTGCCGGACGTTCCCGTGGCCAGCGCCACTGATTCCTCTGGCTCCATTCCGGAGAGCAGCTGGCTGCGGTGCCGGTTGACAATGAACAGGGAGTAGTCGATTCCGACGGCGAGGCCGAGCATCAGCGCGAGCATCGGGGAGATGGAGCTCATGTCCACGGCCCCGCTCAGGGCGAAGGTGGCGCCCACGCCGACGGCGACGCCGACGACGGCCATGAGCAGCGGAAGCCCGGCAGCGATGAGGGTTCCGAGCATGATGATCAGGACCAGGGCCGCCACGGCGATGCCGATGATCTCGGCAGTGCCAAAGAGCTCCGAGATGTCCTCGCTGATTTCCTTGCTGGGGAGGGCGGTGACGTTGGCTGCAGACACCTCGCTGACGATGTCCTGGACTTCCTGCCGGACCTCGGGATCAAGGCCGTTGATGGACGTCTTGAACTGGACCTGCGCGATCGCGGCCTTGCGGTCCTCGGAGACGAAGCGGAGGCCCTGGGAAGCCTCCAGCTGCCGGGTGCCAAGGGCCAGCTTTGCCTCGCCCGCTTCCAGTTCCTTCGTACCGGCGTCGAGCTTTGCCTGGCCTTCGGCGAGGGCGGCCTTCTGCTGCCCGAGCCGGGCCTCGATGGCCGCGGGAGGGAGCCCTGCGGCAGTCATCTGTTGTTCGGCGGCTTCCAGCTGGGCCTTGCCGGCAGCGAGCTCGGCCGCTGCTTGCTCCAGCCGGGCCTTGCCGGCAGCTGACTGCTCCTTGCCGGCGGTGAGGTCTGCGGCGGCTTTGTCCAGTTGCGCCTGGGTGGCGAAGGGGTCAACCGTCCCCTGCACGTCTGGCAGGGTCTTGAGCTTGGCCAGCGCAGCCGTGACGGCGTCCTTTCCGGCCTGGCTGAATTGTGCGTCGTTGGCTTCGAACACCACGCTGGCCGAACCTCCGGAGGACGAGGGGAGCTCGCTCTTGAGCTTGTCCGCCATCCGCTGCGTCTCAGTGCCCGGGATCTGGAAGTTGTTGGACAGGGTGCCGTGGAAGGCTGCAGCCGCGCCACCGACGGCCAGCATGACGGCGAGCCACACGGAGATGACAAGCCAGCGGTGCCGGTAGGAGAACTTGCCGAGGCGGTAGAGCAAAAGTGCCATGTCAAAGCCGATCTGCGAAAGGGGTGGCGGTGGAGTTGTTGGCCGCGGTGCCGGCCTTGCGGGTTTCGGGGCTGGCGAATCCTGAGCCCAGCAGGCTCATGGAATCGATCAGGAGTTGCCTGAGGGTGGAAAGGGATTCCGGGGTGAGGGAGCCGCCGCACCGGTCGAACCAGACGTCCATGGCCGCCTTACCGCAGGAGATCAGCGAACCGGCCAGGGCACGGAGATAGAGTTCGTCGAATTCCGCGCCGGGTGTCCGGGCGAATCGTTCGCGGGCAGCATCGATGATTTCCGCGGTGCAGTGGTCCCATGCTTCAAGTTCGGACCGGTTGAGCTGCGGATTGGACTGAGCCAGGCTGTACAGCTCGGCCATGGGGGCCACGGTCATGGGATCGGCAAGCTGGATCAGGGCCGCCCGGGCAGATTCCAGGATGGGCTCGTCGGCCGGCCGCAGCCGGAACTGCGCCAGGGCATGGTCCAGGAAACCGTGGGTCACCGCCGCCAGGGCCGCTTCCGTGCTGCTGAAATAGTTGAAGAATGTCCGCCGGGAGATGGCGGCGGCCTCGGCGATGTCCTCGACCGTAAAGTTTCCCGGGCCTTTGCTGCGCAGAAGCTGCAGCGCGGCACGAGTGATGGCCTGGCGCGTTGCGGCCTTGTTGAGTTCCCGGCGCGAGGGTGCCGGGGATGCGGCGTTGTCGCCAAAAGTCTGGGCGGGCGCGGTCGGGGTGGTGGGCACGACATTACACTACGTGCATTCTTACACTCTGTGCAAGTTTTTCGGGAGGGTGATTCACAGCTTCCTAACAGCTTGATGACAGCTGTTCCCTAAGTGGGTGCCGCATCCTTGGGGAAGGTAGGTGAACTGTATCTACCGCCACGGGCAGCAAGGTTGCTGCGGAGGATCTAGGAGACGTGCCATGACAAGCAGAAAGAAGTTGGGCCTCGGCCTGGGCGCCGTTGCCCTGGTAGTCGGGGCCGGGATCGGCGTGAGCGGAATTGCGTCGGCCGCCACTACGCCCGCGCCCACTCCGTCGCCCAGCGCGTCGGCCACTCCCAATGCCGACGGCCACCACCGCGGGCAGATGGGCGGTCGGCACGGACACGGAGGCGTCGTGCAGGCATCCGAGCTGGCTGCGAAACTCGGTGTTGACGAGGCAAAGGTCACGGAGGCGCTCAAGACGTTCCGTGACGCGAACAAGCCGGCCACACGTCCCGCCGAGGGCGCGAAGCCGGACAGGGAAGCCATGGAAGCGGCCCTGGCCAAGTCCCTCGCGGCGTCACTTGGCATTGAGGAGTCCAAGGTCACCGCCGCGCTGGAGGAACTACGCACTGAGGCCCAGTCCCAGCGGGCGGCAGCACTGAAGACACGGCTGGACAAAGCCGTAGCGGATGGAAAGCTCACCCAGGCGGAAGCCGACGCGGTCACTAAAGCCGTGAAGAACGGCGTGATCGGCGGCGGCGGCCGTTAGGTCCCCGCCGGCACCCCCAAGGGCGCCAGTAACGCAGCAGTCCCCGGGAAAGATTCCCGGGGACTGCTGCGTTGTCAGCTGAGCCTGGTATCAGGCCTTCGCATCGGCGAGCTCGCGGCCGTCCGCGGCAGCCGCCGCCTCCGTGGAGCCTTCAACGGAGTCGTCTGCGAACGGGTCGCCGTTGCGCGGCGCGTTGTACAGTGCCTCGTCCAGGATCCCCTGGCGCTTGGCCACGATCGTGGGGACCAGGGCCTGGCCGGCCACGTTGACCGCCGTGCGGCCCATGTCCAGGATCGGATCGATCGCCAGCAGGAGCCCGACGCCGGCCAGCGGCAGTCCCAGCGTGGAGAGCGTCAGGGTCAGCATGACGACGGCGCCGGTGGTGCCGGCCGTCGCTGCCGAGCCCAGCACCGAGACAAGGGCTATCAGCAGGTACTGGCTGAAGTCCAGCTGGATGCCGAAGAACTGGGCCACGAAGATCGCGGAGATGGCCGGGTAAATCGCGGCGCAACCGTCCATCTTGGTGGTGGCGCCCAGCGGTACGGCGAAGGAGGCGTAGGCCCGGGGGACGCCCAGGCTGCGCTCGGTCACGCGTTGGGTCAGCGGCAGGGTGCCCACGGAGGAGCGGGAAACGAAGGCCAGCTGGACAGCGGGCCAGACTCCGGAGAAGTACTGCTTGACGGACAACCCGTGGGTGCGGACCAGGACCGGGTAGACCACGAAGAGCACCAGGGCCAGTCCGACATAGATGGCAAAGGTGAACTTGCCCAGCGACCCGATGGTGTCCCATCCGTAGACGGCCACGGCGTTGCCGATGAGGCCAACAGTGCCCAAGGGGGCGATCCGGATGATCCACCACAGGACCTTCTGGATCACGGCGAGGGCGGAGGCGTTGAGGCTCAGGAACGGCTCCGCTGCCTTGCCCACCTTCAGTGCGGCAACGCCGACGGCGATCGCGATCACCAGGATCTGGAGGACGTTGAAGCTGACCGCGGTGGTCACGGCGCCTGATTCAGCAACAGTGGAGCTGGCGCCCAGGCCCAGGAAATTCTTGGGGAAGAGCCCGACCAGGAACGCCCACCAGTCTCCGGATTTGCCGGAGTACTTGGCCTCCTGGGTGATGCCGGTGCTCGCGCCGGGCTGCAGCAGCACACCCAGCCCGATGCCGATCAGCACTGCGATCAGGGACGTGATGGCGAACCACAGGAGCGTGTTCCACGCCAGCTTTGCGGCGTTGGACACCTGGCGGAGGTTCGAGATCGAGCTGACAACCGCGGTGAAGATCAGGGGGACCACAGCGGTCTGCAGTAGCGAGACATAGCTTGAGCCAATGGTCTGCAACGTGGCGCCGAGGGCATTGGGGCTCGTCTTGGTGCTGCCCGTGTACTTGGCCAGGAGGCCGAGGCCCAGGCCCACGATCAGGGCGGCGATGATCTGGAAGCCGAACGAAGCGGCCCATTTGGGCAGCCGGAAGCCGGTGTTTCCTGCGGGGGAGGGGGTGCTGGTTTGAGTGCTCACCCGAACACGCTAGGACCGTTTCACTTACCACGACGAACGGATGTTGAGAAATGTTACGGGAATAAATTCGAGGGGAAGCCGGGAAATCCCTAGAAAATGGCGTAGCTGGGCACCTTTGTGAAGTTATTCCCGGCGCCGATGTGGCAAACGTCTCGACTTCATTATGAGTTTTTGTCCAGATAACGCGACTTCCGGAATGGTTTGCTCGCGTTATCTGGACAAAAACTCGACAGGCGGAAGGTACTTACCCCAGCAGCGCCCTCTTGAGAGTGTCGAGCCCCACGGAGCCGATGTTCAGGGCCTTGGTGTGGAAGGCCTTCAGATCGAAACCGGGTCGGGCTTCAAGCTCGGAACGGATCTGTTCCCAGAGGCGCTGGCCCACCTTGTAGGACGGCGCCTGGCCCGGCCACCCCAGGTAGCGGGCGAATTCGAAATTGAGCTGGCCCTCACTGATCGCCAGGTTCTCTTTCAGGAAGCCGTAGCCTATGTCCGGTGTCCAGGTGCCGCTGCCCCAGCGTTCCGGGACCTCCAGTTCCAAGTGCACGCCGATGTCGAACACCACCCGCGCCGCACGCATACGCTGCATGTCCAGCATGCCCATGTGGTCGCCCGGATCCTTGAGGTAGCCCAGTTCCTGCATCAGTTTCTCGGCGTACAGTGCCCAGCCTTCGCCGTGGCCGGAGGTCCAGCAGACGTTGCGGCGCCACTTGTTGAGCAACTCCCGGCGGTAGACGGCCGTGGCGATCTGGAGGTGGTGGCCGGGAACCCCTTCGTGGAACACCGTGGTGGTCTCTGCCCACGTGGTGAACGTGTCCTCACCCGCAGGCACGGACCACCACATCCGGCCGGGCCTGCTGAAGTCGTCGGAAGGGCCGGTGTAGTAAATTCCGCCTTCATCCGTGGGAGCGATCAGGCATTCGAGCGTCTTCATGATGTCCGGGATCTCGAAGTGGACACCTGCGAGATCCGCCACGGCCCTGTCCGAGAGGTCCTGCATCCACGCTTTGAGGGCGTCGGTGCCTTTGAGCTGCCGGGCGGGATCGCTGTTCAGGATCTCCTTGGCTTCCGCCACGGACGCGCCGGGCCGGATTTCCTCGGCCACGCGTTCCTGTTCGGCGATGAGCCGCTCGAGTTCGTGTACGCCCCAGGCGTAGGTCTCGTCGAGGTCCACCGTCGCGCCCAGGAACGCCCGGGATGCCAGTGCATAGCGGTCCCGGCCCACCGCATCCTTGGCCGGTGCCACCGGCAGCAGCTCCGTGGACAGGAAGTCCGCGAGTTTTAGGTATGCCGCCCCGGCAGCGGCAGCGCCGTCGTCGAGCTTTGCCTGCAGTTCCGCGGAAAGCGGGCCGTCCTTGGTCTTTGCGCCGGCGGCCATCTTCGCGAAGAAGCCGTCCCCGGCGGCGTACTTGCTGGCCTGCTCGATGACGATGGCCACCTGCCGGGCAGCGGAGACCTTGCCCTGCTCCTTTGCCGAACGCAACGACTCGATATAACCGTCGATCGCCCCGGGGACGCTGTGGGCGCGGCCGGCGATGTGCTCCCAGTGTTCGGTGGTGTCGGTGGGCATCAGGTCGAAGATGGAGCGGATGTTCTGCGCCGGCGATTCGATGTTGTTCAGTTCGGCGGCATCCCAGCCGGATGCATGGATTTCCAACTGAAGTCCCAGCCGTTCGCGCATGGCGTCAAGCGTTACAGCGTCCACCTCGTCCACCGGCTCCAGGCCGTCAAGTGCGTCGAGCGCCTCCTTGGCCGCTGTCATGAATCCTGCGATGCCGGCCGGAGAGAAGTCCTGGAATTCGGTCTCGTGCCCCGGCACGCCCAGCACTGTGGCGAAGCTCGGATTGAGCCTTATGAGAGTGTCCGTGTAGCCGTCAGCGACGGCGTCGATGGCTGTGTGCGGGCGTGCGGAGGCTGCGGGTTCGGTAGTCACCCCACGAGACTAACGGGGCAAACCCGGTTATGAAAGACTCACTGAACTTTTCGGTGTGTCAACGGACGGCCGCTGCCGCGACCACACAGCTCCCCGTTAGCCGCGGCTGCGCTTCCAGGCTCCCGGCCCCGGGGCCGGGGCCAGGCGCAGCTGCTGCCGCCGGACCCAGTGGCGGACATTGGGCTTCGCCTCGCCTTCCGGCTCGGCGCTGCCGAGGGAGAACACGACGGCGGCCAGCGCCGCGAGTTCGACGTCTGTCGGTTCGCCCTTCACCACGGAGAATAACGGCTCGGCGGCCTCGGCGCCGTTTTCGCCCGGGGTCTCCCCGGGCTCAACCGCCGCGTTCGCGGCCGGCTCCACGTCCGCGCTCACAGCGGAATGTTTCCGTGCTTCTTGGCGGGCAGGCTGGCGCGCTTGTCCCGCAGCGCACGCAGGCCCTTGATGATCTGCACCCGGGTATCCGAGGGTGCAATAACGGCATCCACATAGCCCAGCTGGGCCGCCTGGTAAGGGTTGAGGAGCTCCTCCTCATACTGCCGGATAACCTCAGCGCGCTTGGCCTCGACGTCGCCGCCGGCCTCCGCAACCGCCGCAAGCTCGCGGCGGTACAGGATATTGACGGCGCCCTGCGCGCCCATGACGCCGATCTGGGCCGTGGGCCAGGCCAGATTAAGGTCGGCGCCGAGCTTCTTGGAACCCATCACGATGTACGCCCCGCCGTATGCCTTGCGGGTGATAACTGTGAGCTTCGGAACGGTGGCCTCGGCGTAGGCATACAGGAGCTTGGCGCCGCGGCGGATGATTCCCTGGAATTCCTGGTCCTTGCCCGGAAGGAAGCCCGGGACGTCCACCAGCGTGATGATGGGGATGTTGAAGGCATCGCAGTGCCGGACGAAGCGTGCGGCCTTTTCCGATGCCGAAATGTCCAAGGTGCCTGCGAACTGCATGGGCTGGTTGGCAACAATGCCGACGGTGTGCCCTTCGATGCGCCCGTAGCCGATCATCACGTTCGGAGCGTAAAGCGCCTGCATCTCCAGGAAGTGGCCGTCGTCCACGATCTGTTCGACGACCCTGCGCATGTCGTAAGGCTGGTTGGCGGAATCCGGAATGAGCGTGTCCAGGGCGAGGTCATCGTCGTCGACGTCCAGGTCCTGCTGGTGCTCCAGGACCGGAGCCTCGGCCAGGTTGTTGGAGGGGAGGAAGTCCAGGAGTTCGCGGACGAACTCGATGGCGTCCGCCTCGTCCGACGCCAGGTACGTGGAGGTGCCGGTGGTGGCGTTGTGCTGGCGGGCGCCGCCCAGGGTTTCCATGTCCACGTCCTCGCCGGTGACGGTCTTGATCACGTCCGGCCCGGTGATGAACATGTGCGATGTCTTGTCCACCATGACCACGTAGTCGGTCAGGGCGGGGGAGTACGCTGCTCCGCCGGCGGAGGGTCCCATGATGAGGGAGATCTGCGGGACGACGCCGGATGCATGGACGTTGTTGCGGAAGATGTCCGCGAACATGGCCAGGGAGGCCACGCCTTCCTGGATACGGGCGCCGCCGCCGTCGAGGATGCCAACCACGGGGCATCCGTTGCGCAGCGCAAATTCCTGCACCTTGACGATTTTCTCGCCGTTGACCTGGCTGAGCGAACCGCCGTAGACGGAGAAGTCCTGGCTGTACACGGCCACGGGCCGGCCGTCCACAGTGCCGTAACCGGACACCAGGCCGTCGCCGAGCGGCTTCTTCTTTTCCATACCGAAGGCCGTGGAGCGGTGGACGGCCAGGGCATCGAATTCCACGAAGGAATCCGCGTCCAGGAGGAGGTCGATGCGTTCTCTGGCGGTGTTCTTGCCGCGGGCGTGCTGCTTCTCGATGGCCTCGGGGCCGGACGGCTGCTCGGCGCGCGCCTGGCGGTCGCGGAAGTCGGCAATCTTTCCCGCTGTCGTGGTCAGATCGTGGCTCATCAAGTGTCTCCGGCTCTGTAGCTGATGGTCGCTGGCACTGTGTCGCAACGGCGCTTAAGTAGCTTCCGCACAAAAACAGGACCCTGTTGGCTAGTCTAGTGACGCTATTGACCCGGACCGCTGTAGAAAACCTACAATTTTCTGCCGTTGAGAGACAGCGACCAGTATGTTACTCGCCGGTAACATACTTCGGCTAGAGTGTCCTTATGACTTCAAGCAACGATGCTTCGGGCACCGCCGCAGGGCCGTACCAGGCCGCCGGTTCCCTTCAGGGACGCACCATTTTGATGTCGGGCGGCAGCCGCGGCATCGGCCTCGCCATTGCGGTCCGCGCCGCGCGCGACGGCGCCAACATCGTGTTGATGGCCAAGACCGGCCAGCCGCACGCAAAACTTGAGGGCACTGTCTTCAGCGCCGCCGAACAGCTGGAAGCGGCCGGCGGCCAGGCGCTTCCGATCGTCGGCGACGTCCGCAATGACGACGACGTCGCCGGGGCGGTTGCCGCCGCCGTCGAACGGTTTGGCGGCATCGACATCGTGGTCAACAACGCCTCCGCGATCGATCTGTCGAAGACGGACGCCGTGGACATGAAACGCTACGACCTGATGCAGGACATCAATGTCCGCGGCACGTTCCTGCTCTCCAAGCTCGCGCTTCCTGCCCTGCGCCGTTCATCGTCCGCCCACATCCTCACCCTGTCGCCGCCGCTGAACCTGGATCCCAAGTGGGCCGGCATGCATCTCGCCTACACCATGGCCAAATACGGAATGAGCCTTACCACCCTCGGCCTGGCCGAGGAACTCAAGGAGGACGGCATCAACGTCAACTCGCTCTGGCCCTGCACCCTGATCGATACGGCGGCTATCCGCAACATGCCCGGTGGCGAGAACATGGTGAAGGCCGCCCGCGGACCGGAGATCATGGCGGATGCGGCGCATGCCGTGCTGACGGGCGGCAACCTGACGGGAACGGGGGGCTCGCCGAGCGGCAATTTCTACACCGATGAACAGGTGCTCGCCGCGGCCGGGGTAGCAGACTTTTCCCCTTACAGCCTGGGTGCGCCGGAGGACCGGCTGGTCCCTGACATTTTCCTCTGAGAACCCTCCGGGCCGCCGCCGGAACCGCACCAACTCGGTAGGATTCAACTATGGACGCCCCACAGCCTGCCGACGGCCAGGACCCGAACAGCCCGCAGCCTTCCGAACCCGGCCCGGAGCGGCAGGGCAGTGCGGCGCCTTCCGCCGCCCAGCCGGACGCGGTTCCTCGCGTCGGCCTTAACAAGGCTGAGTTGGGCAGTGCGGAATTCCTTTCTGCCAACGGCATAGCGCAGCTCACGGTGGTTGACTCGACAGGCTCCACCAATGCGGACCTCCTGCAGGGAGTAACCGTGGATCCCCGTGCCTGGCCGGACCTTTCCGTCCTGACGGCCGAGCATCAGACCGCGGCCCGCGGCCGCCTGGACCGCCATTGGGAGGCTCCGCCGCTTAGCTCCGTCTCGGTATCCATCGTCCTCCGCCCGGTCAACGCGGAAGGTCGGCCGCTGCCCACCCACAGCTACTCCTGGTTCTCGCTGCTCGCCGCGCTTGCCCTGCGTGAGGCACTCCTGGAAACGGCAGGCATCCCGGCCGAAATCAAATGGCCCAACGACGTCATGGTGCGCGGCCGGAAGATCGCCGGCATCCTGGCGCAACTTGGACCCATGGGGGACGGCTCTGTTCCGCCGGTGATTCTGGGCACGGGCCTCAATGTGACACTGACTGCCGGGGAGCTCCCCGTGCCGACGGCCACGTCCGTGCTGCTGGAGAATGCCCGGACTGTCGACCGGACGGCACTCCTCAAGAGTTATCTTTCGCGCTTCGCCGCGCTCTACCGGAATTTCTGCAATGCCGACGGCGACCCCGCCGCCGGGATGGCTGGCGGACCCTCGCTGCACAAGCGGGTCGAGTCGGTCATGACCACCCTCGGCAAGCAGGTGCGCGCGCAACTGCCGGGGGACCACGAGATCATCGGTCATGCCTCCCGCCTGGACGAGTACGGCTCCCTCCTCGTGGTGGACGCCGCAAAGCACGAACACGTCGTAACGGCCGGGGACGTGGTCCACCTCCGGCCGTGGACCCCGCCCGGCACCGGGACCGAATCGGGCACGGGCGCCGCGGAAAGCGGATATGCGTAAAGACCTCCTGCCGGGTGAACAGGTCATCACTGTTACCCGGCCGCAGCCCCGGAAGCTTTTCTTTCCGGGGCTGCTGTTCATCGTCGCCCCTGCGCTGGGTGCCTTCGCCAGTGCCTGGATCGTGAAAGGCGAGCCGGCCAGGCTGGTTCCGCTGATCACCGGAGAATGGACAATCTGGCTCGTCGCAGTGTGCGCCGGGGCTGTTGCGTGGATACTGTTGGGGTACTGCCTGCCTCGCGCGCTCAGGTGGCACGCCACGCAGTACGTGCTGACCAGCCGGCGGATAGTTGCCCGTTACGGCATGTTGCGCAGGCGGGACATGCAGATCCCGCTCGCATCCGTGCACCATATCGGCGTCAGTCAGTCACTGTGGCAACGCATATTGCGGTCCGGGAATATATCGTTGGATACCGGGCAAGGCGCGGACGCCGTGATCCCGGATGTCCCGGAGGCCGTGAGGTTCCGGAACTTCGTCCTCGACGCCATCGATGACTTGCCGCCGGGCGTGCTTTTCGAGGCAGGCCGGGTGCAGGCGCAGGAACTAGCCGGAGACGCACAGTACTACCGGCCGCGGGACATGGGAGAGCAGTGGGATCCGAGAGAAGGTGGAAGAGATGAGCGTTGAGAATGCCGGACCCGTGGACGAGGCCGAGCGGTCCGAGATGCCGTCACCACCGGACGCAGTAGTGGAAACCGCCACCCTTGAAGCCGCTGTGCTGGAAACGGCTGCGCTGGACACAGTTTCGGTGGAGCCGCCCGTGCTCGAGACCTCCGTTGCCGGGGACCCCGCCCACGCGCCGGCGGCAACACACCAGCCGATACCCCACGACCCCGCCCCCTACGATCCGACTCCGGGGGGCCGGCCGGCGGGAACATCCCCGTCCGAGGCACCCCCCACCGGGACACTCTCCGCCGAGCGGCTTGCAGCCAAGGCGCTCGAAGCCAGGCTCCTTGGCGGTGAGCGAAAGCTCCGCCGCCGTGAGGTGGCGGCTGGTGCCGGGCTGTCATTGCTGTCCGCCCGTAAGTTGTGGCGCGCCCTGGGCTTCCCCAACCTCGGAGACGAGGACGTGGCCTTCACCGAACGCGACCAGGCAGCGCTGTCCACCGTGGTGGACCTGGTCCGCGCGGGAAAGCTCACCGAAGAGGCGGCCATCTCGGTGACCCGTGCCATCGGGCAGATGACTGACCGGATGGTGGTGTGGCAAATCGAAGCCCTGGTGGAGGACATGGTCCACCGGCAGGGCGTGTCGGACGCCGTGGCCCGCAAGCGGCTGGTCAACCAGCTTCCGTCCCTCGTGGACGCCCTCGAGGAAATGCTCGTTTACTCCTGGCGCCGGCAGCTCAATGCGGGTGTCCAGCGACTTGCCGTGCGGGCCGAAGCCGGACTGCAGGCGAGTGAAGAGGGCCGTGAAGGCGATGAGGATGACGCGCCGCTGCCCCTTGCGAGGGCAGTGGGCTTTGCGGACCTGGTCTCCTACACCAGCCTTTCGAGACGTATGAACGAGAAGACGCTCGCGCAGCTGGTGCAGCGTTTTGAAAACAAGTGCGCCGAAATCATCTCGGTGGGCGGCGGCCGGCTGGTGAAGACAGTGGGCGACGAAGTCCTCTATATTGCCGAGACACCCGCAGCGGGAGCCGAAATTTCCCTTGCCCTTTCGCAGGCCTTTACCGAGGACGAGATCCTGCCCCAGGCCAGGGTTGCCATGGTGTGGGGGCGCATCCTTTCGCGCCTGGGCGACATCTACGGGCCTACTGTTAATCTCGCTGCCCGGCTGACGGCACTCGCCGACCCCGGCACGGTGCTGGTGGACTCGATGACGGCCGCCGCCCTGGAACAGGACGAGCGGTTTGTGCTGGTGCCGCAGAAAGCCGAGGAAGTCCGCGGCTTCGGCGAAATCCACCCGGTCCTCCTGCAGCGCGGCAGCGGCCGTGGCCTGGTCCTGGACTGAGTCTGCGGACCGGGTTTCTACATTTGATGGGCTTATGAGATAGTCGGACTGAGCCGGCTATTTCGTTCAGCGGGTCTTAGCGTGCCCGGAATGCATTTCTCGTGGGGGAAAAACACTAATGAAACGGCTACTTCGATCCGTGACGCCCGAATCGGAACATATGCCGAACCATCGGCGTGCACGGGTTCTTCGAGGCACCGCATTTGCGGTGGCGGGTGCTGCGTTGGTGGCTGGTGCAATTATTTATCCGGGGTTCAAGACCACTGAGGTGGAGTTGAACGACGGCGGCGTGTGGGTGGTCAGTAAGACCAAGAATGCTGTTGGCCGGTTGAATTATCCGTCGCGGGTGCTGGATGGGGCGGTGACGCCGGCGAGTACCACGTTCGATATCCTGCAGGACGCCGGGAATGTTTTTGTTGATGATGAGACCGGCTCGACTCTGAATCAGGTGTCGCCGGCGAACATGCAGCTGGGCGGGGATAAGCAGTTGCCGGGTTCGGCTGATGTGAGTTTTGGTTCCACCGTGATTTCGGTGACGGATGCGGCCAAGGGCAAGGTGTGGGCTTTGTCGCCGTCGACGGTCAACGGTTTCGATGAGGAAGCTGCTGAACCTGCGCTGACGGGTTCGGAGGGCCTGGTGTCCGCGGTCGGTGCGGATGACCGGATTTACAGTGCGGATCCGAAGACTGGTGTTGTGACTGTGACGGCTGTTGATGCCGATGGTGGGACGACGTCTTCTGAGTCGGCCACGTGGGATGGTCTGAAGGGTGCGGGTGATCTGCAGCTGGCGGTGGTGGGGGATAGGCCGGTGGTCCTGGATGCGGGGCGGGGGAAGTTGTTCCTGCCCGGTGGCCGCGGGCTGGATCTGGAGAATGCGCGGGATGCGAAGTTGCAGCAGTCCGGTCCGGCGTCGGATGTGGTGGCGGTGGCGACGCAGAAGGCGTTGTTGAAGCAGCCGTTGGATGGTTCGGCGGCGAAGACGGTGTTGTTTGGTGGTGAGGGTGTTCCGGCGGCTCCGGTGCAGCTGGGCGGGTGTGTTCATGCGGCGTGGTCGGGGGCGAACAAGTATGTCCGTGACTGTGTGAATGATGCTGATGATAAGAACGTTGAGGTGCCGAAGGCGAGTGCGTCGCCGTCGTATGTGTTCCGGGTGAACCGGGACCTGGTGGTGTTGAACGATGTGAATTCGGGCAATGTGTGGCTGGTGAACCAGAATATGCAGCTGGTCAACAACTGGGACGACGTCGTCCCGCCGCAGCAGACCTCGGATGACGCGGAGAAGGACTCCGCGGATGAGGTGCAGCAGGCCGTGCTGCCGGACCGCACCAAGCCCAACAGCGCGCCGGTTGCCAAACCGGACACCTTCGGAGTCCGCGCGGGCAAGACAGCCATCCTCCCCGTCCTGGACAACGACACCGACCCCGACGGCGACATCCTCACGGTCCGCGCCCCGGAAGCGATCAGCTCCGGGCTCCTGGCGCCGATCTACGGTTCCACCGGTTTCCAGGTCAGCGTGCCGGCGGACAAGACCGGCTCCGAGACATTCAAATACTCTGTGGACGACGGCCGCGGCCTCAGCGCCTCCTCCGATGTCACCCTCAACATCATCCCGCCGGGGGAGAACTCGGCTCCCCGCCGGAAGCCGAACCGGAACACCACCCTGGTGGTGCAGGCCGGCAAGCTCGTCAGCCAGAACATCCTGACCGACTGGACCGACCCTGACGGCGACGACCTCTACGTCGTCACCGCCACCAGCAGCGACCCCCGGGACCAGGTCAAAGCCCGGCCGGACGGACTGCTCAGCTTCCAGGACGGCGGCTCCGAGCCCGGCCGCAAAGTAGTCACCGTTACGGTCTCTGACGGCCAGTCCACTGCCGAAGACAAGGTCACCGTGGATGTGCGCGCCCCGGGAGCGCTTCCGCCGGTCGCCAACGCCGACCACATCGTCGCCGTCGCCGGCGTGGCCACGGTTATTGCGCCGCTGAAGAACGATTCGGACCCGCAGGGCGGCGCGCTCCGGCTCGCCCAGGTCACTCCCGACGGAAACTCCACTGCCACCATGGGAGCGGACCAGCAGACCTTCACCTTTAACTCCACTGCCGAGGGTGCCCACTATGTGACCTATCTTGTGACCAACGGCCCGGCCAGCGCACAGCAGCTGGTACGCGTGGACGTCGTTCCCGGCAACGGCGACGGCGCCCCCGTCGCCGTCCGGGACACCGCCCTGCTGCCCAGCGGGGGCAGTGTGCTGGTGGACGTCCTCGGCAACGATTCGGACCCCTCGGGCGGCGTCCTGGTGGTCCAGTCCGTCACAGCGGCCGAGGGCCAGCCGGTCAGCGCATCGGTGCTGGACCACTCGGTCATCAGGATCACCGACATCCGGGCAGAGGGGCAGCTCAACGTCAAGTACACGATTTCCAACGGCAAGGCCTCCGCCAGCGGAGACATCGCGGTGCTGGTGGTTCCAGCACCGGCCAAGCTCCAGGCCCCGCAGGCCAAGCCTGACGAAGTGTCGGTCCGGGCGGGCGACGTCGTCACCATCCCGGTGCTGGAGAACGACACCGACCCCAACGGCGGCAAGCTCACCCTTGAACCCGAACTGGCGCAGAAACCCAACGACGCCGACGGCCGCATGTTCCGCTCCGGCGGCACCCTGCGCTTCATCGCCGGTGACGTTCCTAAGACGGTCTATGCCATCTACAAGGTCACCAATGAATCCGGGCAGTCGGACTCCCAACAGGTCACTATCCGCATTCGTGCCCGCGACGACCAACGGAACACGCGTCCCGAGCCGAAGAACCTGACCGCGCGCGTGGTGGCCGGCATGGTGGTGCGGATCCCCGTGCCCTTGGACGGGATCGATTCCGACGGCGACTCCGTGCAGCTGATCGGCGTGGACAAAGCCCCGGAAATGGGAACGGCCGTGGTGAAGGACGGTTACCTCGAGTTCACTGCTACCGCGACGGCCGCAGGCACCGACACCTTCACCTACCGTGTCCGGGACCGGATCGGAGCCGAAAACACAGGCACCGTAATTGTCGGAATTGCCCCGCCGGAGGCCAACAACCAGAAACCCATTGCCGTGGACGACGCCGTGGATGTCCGCCCCGGGCGCCAGATCGCCGTCGACGCGCTCAGCAACGACTCGGACCCTGACGGGGACCCCATCGGATTGGTGGCCAACGGCTTCGAGGCGCGCCCCGAGCTCCGGGTCGAGAGCGCCGACGGGGGCAAGGTGCTGCTGACGGCACCAGGCGCCGCCGGCAACGAGAGCGTCAGCTACAAGATCCAGGACGACAAGAAGGCCCAGGGGAGCGCCGTGATCCGGGTCCGGGTGAGCCCCGACGCCGCCCTGAAGTCACCGGTCGCGCAGGACGATGTGGTCACTCCGGCCGAGACGCTGGGCAAGTCCGCCGTCGACGTCCCGGTCCTGAAGAACGACGCCGACCCCGACGGCGTCGCCGCTGAACTCAAGGTCGCCCTGCCGGACGGCAACCCCAACGCGCGCGTCGGGGGTGACGGCAACGTCGTTGTGTCCCTCGCCGCGAATGACCAGCTGGTTCCGTACACCGTCACCGACGTCGACGGCCAAAGCGCGACGGCGGTCATTTGGGTTCCAGGGCAGGGAGAGCAGTACCCCACCCTGGCCCGCACCGACGTCCTGGAAGTGATGGCAGGCAAAGAAGCGACCATCGACCTGGGCGAGTACGTCCGCGTACGGGACGGGCGCACCGCCCGGATCACCCAGGCGGACAAAGTACGCGTCCAGGGGGCGGACCCCGCGAACATCATCACCGGCAACGGAAACGCGTTGCGCTACGCGGCGCTTAATGACTACGTGGGGCCCGGCTCTGTCACCTTTGAAGTGACGGACGGTGCCGGTCCGGACGATCCGCAGGGGCTGAAGTCCACGCTGACCGTCATCACCCGGGTAATCCCGGACCCCAATGCCAACCACGAGCCCACGTTCAGCGGAACCGACCTCGAGGTGCCGCTGGCCGAGACTGCCAGCCTGGAACTGGGCAACCTGGCCAAGGACGTTGACGAGGGGGACCAGGAGAAACTCACCTTCGAACTGGACGGCACCCTGCCGGAGGGCTTCAAGGCAACCATCGAGGGCCAGGCGCTCAAGGTCAGTGCTGATTCCGGCACGGCCGCCGGCCGCAAGGGGATCATCCCGCTGAAGGTGACGGACGGCCGCTCCGGTGCGGTAAAGGCTGCAGTGACCGCTACCGTCGTCGCCTCCAACAGGCCGCTCCCCGCCGCAAACGAGGACGTCATCGACAAGGCCAATGCCGGCCGGACCGAGACCGTCAACGTCCTCGCCAACGATTTCAATCCTTTCGGTGAAACGCCGCTGAAGATCATCTCTGCCACGGTCGAAACCGGTTCTGCCGCCGGTGCACCTGCCGTGAACGGGGACTCGATCACGGTCACTCCTGCCGAGGGCTCCAAGGGCGTCATGGTGATTCGCTACACCGTGCTGGACAAGACCGGGGATCCCTCCCGGCAGGCGAGCGGCCGTGTGCGCATCACCGTCCGGGACAAACCGGATGCCCCCTCGGCACCGTCCGCCACGGACGTGCGCAGCCGCACCGCCGTACTCAAGTGGGCGCCGCCGTCGGACAACGGCGCGGCCATCAGCAAATACACCGTGACGTCCAGCGGGTTCAGCCAGGACTGTGCCACCACTACCTGCACCCTCAGTGGCCTGACCAACAACGTCAAGTACGTTTTCACCGTCACGGCCACCAACGAAGTGGGGGTCTCGGCGGCCTCGGTGGCGTCCAACGAGATCAGGCCGGATGAGAAGCCCTCGCCTCCGGAGGCACCCACCGTCAAAGCCGGCGACAAGAATATGGTCATTGCGTGGCCTGCGGCGAAGACCGAGGGCTCAGCCGTCAAGGGCTATAACCTGGAAATTTCGCCACCGCCGGCCAACGGGGTTGCCGTGAAGAACGGGGTCACAGGCCTGAACTACACCTGGCCGGGACTGACCAACGGTGTGCGCTACAAGGTCCGCGCCCAGGCCGTCAACGAGCTTGGCCCCTCCGAGTGGGGCATCTACTCGTCCGAAGACAATCCTGCCGGGGTGCCCGGGGCTCCGGCAGCGCCGACTTCTGCCGTGGCTTCATCCGTCGGAACCACGAACCAGCTGCGCGTGAACTGGTCGGAACCCGACACCAACGGTGATCCGATCAGGAACTACTTCGTCACGATGAGCGGAGGCGGCGGAGCGCCACAGACCCAGACCGTTGCGGGCACAGCGCGCACTGCGAACTTCACGGCCAACAACTCCGAAGCTGAGTACACCTTCACCGTGCAGGCCGAGAACAAAGCGGGAAAGGGTGCCGTCAGTCCGCCATCCGCGCCGCGGCGCGCCACCGGCAAGCTCGGCCAGGTCTCGGGTGTCAGCGCTACCCCGGCAGACACCGGGGGAGCGGGGCGGAAGGTGACCATCAACTTCAAGGAGCTGACCGCTGCCGAACGCAACGGCTCTGCCTACGGTGAAGTCAGCTACAGCTACAACGCCAGCACGGGCCAGGGCGGACCCATCAAGCCCGGGCAAACCGTGGGAGGCTTCACGAATGGTGACGCCACATCCATCACCGTAGTGGCTAACTCCACCGTGGCACCAAGCTCGGACGCCAGCGCCGCAGCCAGGGCCACGCCATACGGTGCCCCGGGCACGCCCTCGGCGTCGGGCCAGAACGGCGGCCAGAACCAGAAGTCCCTGAGCTTCAGCTGGTCCTCACCGTCGACGGCGACGAACGACGTCGCTTACACACGGATCAATATCGACGGCAGGGGCTGGGAAACTGTCGCGGCGTCCGGAACACGGACGGTGAACACCGGCGGCTTTGACGAATCGCACTCGATCCAGGTGCAAACCGTCAACTCGGTGGGCACCGGCGGGCCCGTTGCCCAAGCCACGGCCCAGTCCGGCCCTGCCAAGACAAATTGGGACACCGCGGTCAACGGTTACCGCACGTGCACCGACGCGCCTGCCTCCGGGCAAACCTCGTGGCGGTCGCCGACGAACGCGGAACACACCTGCGACGGAGTCATCCGTGGCTATCCATGGGCCTACGGCTCCGACGGGTCCTTCACGGTCAACTGCTTCATGTGGCGCACTGTGCCGGATGCCCGCGGGACCTATAAGTGGTACCGCATCAACTCGCATCCTGACGGCCGCTTCGTGGGACGCACCATCCAGGTCGGCAACACCACCCTGGGCGAGCCCGAGGGTCACGGGATTCCGCAATGTTCATGACGGGCGTAACCGCAGGTCAAGCGGTTGGGGAGTGCTCCCCATCGCGGTCCCGCGGCGGGTTGGGTAGGCTGTCGCGGGAAACAGAGAGCCCGGTACCGGGTCTTTGGAAACGCTGCCCTGGGGGCGGCTGCGATTTTGAGGGATTTGAAAACTTGTGACTACTCTGTTCGGCAAGCTGGGTCTCAGGGAGCGCCGCAGAAACTTGGTATCGGGCACCGCATTTGCGGTGGCGGGTGCTGCGTTGGTGGCTGGTGCGATTATTTATCCGGGGTTCAAGACCACTGAGGTGGAGTTGAATGACGGCGGTGTGTGGGTGGTCAGTAAGACCAAGAATGCTGTTGGCCGGTTGAATTATCCGTCGCGGGTGCTGGATGGGGCGGTGACGCCGGCGAGTACCACGTTCGATATCCTGCAGGACGCCGGGAATGTTTTTGTTGATGATGAGACCGGCTCGACTCTGAATCAGGTGTCGCCGGCGAACATGCAGCTGGGCGGGGATAAGCAGTTGCCGGGTTCGGCTGATGTGAGTTTTGGTTCCACCGTGATTTCGGTGACGGATGCGGCCAAGGGCAAGGTGTGGGCTTTGTCGCCGTCGACGGTCAACGGTTTCGATGAGGAAGCTGCTGAACCTGCGCTGACGGGTTCGGAGGGCCTGGTGTCCGCGGTCGGTGCGGATGACCGGATTTACAGTGCGGATCCGAAGACTGGTGTTGTGACTGTGACGGCTGTTGATGCCGATGGTGGGACGACGTCTTCTGAGTCGGCCACGTGGGATGGTCTGAAGGGTGCGGGTGATCTGCAGCTGGCGGTGGTGGGGGATAGGCCGGTGGTCCTGGATGCGGGGCGGGGGAAGTTGTTCCTGCCCGGTGGCCGCGGGCTGGATCTGGAGAATGCGCGGGATGCGAAGTTGCAGCAGTCCGGTCCGGCGTCGGATGTGGTGGCGGTGGCGACGCAGAAGGCGTTGTTGAAGCAGCCGTTGGATGGTTCGGCGGCGAAGACGGTGTTGTTTGGTGGTGAGGGTGTTCCGGCGGCTCCGGTGCAGCTGGGCGGGTGTGTTCATGCGGCGTGGTCGGGGGCGAACAAGTATGTCCGTGACTGTGTGAATGATGCTGATGATAAGAACGTTGAGGTGCCGAAGGCGAGTGCGTCGCCGTCGTATGTGTTCCGGGTGAACCGGGACCTGGTGGTGTTGAACGATGTGAATTCGGGCAATGTGTGGCTGGTGAACCAGAATATGCAGCTGGTCAACAACTGGGACGACGTCGTCCCGCCCAAGAACCAGTCCAATGACCAGGACCAGGAGTCCGCGGACAACAACACGATCAACATCCTGCCGGACCGCACCAAGCCCAACCGCCCGCCGGAAACCAAACCCGATACTGTCGGCGTACGGCCCGGGCGCACCACCATCCTCAGCGTCCTGGACAACGACTCCGATCCCGACGGTGACGTTCTTACGGCGTCCGTGGGCGGTTCCGGACCGACGTCGGGCACGCTGCAAAGCATCTACGGCGGCACGGCCTTCCAGATCACGGTACCGGCCGATGCCAAGCCCGGCTCTGAAACGTTAAGCTACAACGCGGCGGACGGACGCGGGCTCTCCGCCGGCGGACAGGTTTCCCTGAACATCGTCGGCGCTGACGAGAACAAACCGCCCGTCTTCAAGCGCGGCGACCCCACCACCATGCTGGTGGAACAGGGCAAAACGGTCAGCCAGAACATCCTGACCGACTGGACCGACCCCGACGGCGACGACCTCGTGCTGCTGGACGCCAAGGCGGACAACGAGCAGGACCAGGTCAAGGTTCGCCGCGATGGACTGCTCACCTACCAGGATTCCGGGGCTGCGCCCGGCAAGAAGACCGTCACGGTGTCCGTGTGGGACGGCCGCGACACCACCACCGGACAGGTGGTGGTGAACGTGCAACCGCCGGGCGCACTGGCGCCGGTGGTCAATGCCGACCACGTGACCGCCGTCGTCGGTCAGGATCTGGTGATCGCACCGCTGAAGAACGACGTCGACCCCAACGGCGGAGCCCTGCGGCTCGCCCAGGTGGAAGCCTCCGGCCCGGCCGAACTCGGCCCCGTCACCGACGGCGGCACGTTTACCTTCCGCAGCGAAACCGCGGGCCCCGTCTACCTTACGTACATCGCCAGCAACGGTCCGCAGAGCAGCCAGGGACTCATCCGCGTGGATGTGGAATCAGGCAAGGACACCGGCGACCCCGTCGCTGTGCACGACGTTGCGCTGATGCCCACGGGCGGCAGCGTACTCCTCGACCCGCTGGCCAACGACTCCGATCCCTCCGGCGGAGTGCTGGTACTGCAGTCGGTCCAGCTCCCGGAAAACACCACGGCCTCAGTCAGCGTGATCGACCACAGCGTGCTGCGCATCACCGACGTCCTGGGCACCAAGGACCCCTTCCTGTTCCAGTACACGATGTCCAACGGCAGGAAGTCCGCCACCGGCAGTGTCTCCGTGGTCCCGGTCCCGGCCCCCGTCGTCGTCGAGGCCCCGCAGCCAAAACCTGACGAAGTGAACGTCCGTGTCAACGACGTCGTCACCATTCCCGTGCTGTCCAACGACACCCATCCGCAGGGCCAGAAACTGACCGTGGATCCGGTGCTGCCGCAGGCAGTGGCCGAAGTGGACGGCAAGAGCTTCGTTTCCGAAAACACGCTCCGGTTCATCGCCGGGCCCCAGCCCAAGACAGTCCGGGCCATCTACAACGCCGTGGACCCGCAGGGCCAGAAGAGCGCTGCCGCCGTCACCATCCACATCCTCCCGCTGGAAGGCGCCGAGAACTCGCGGCCGCAGCCAAAGAACCTGACCGCGAGGGTGGTGGCCGCCGGATCTGTCCGCATTCCGGTGGACCTGGACGGCATTGATCCCGACGGAGACTCGGTCCAGCTGACCGGCATCGACAGCACCCCCGGCATGGGCACCGCCACTGTCGGCAGCAACTTCATCGACTTCACCGCGGCAGGCGACGGCGCGGGAACGGACACCTTCCGCTACAAGGTGGTGGACCGGCAGGGCGCCGTCAATACCGGCACGGTCACCGTGGGCATCGCGCCCCGCGGGGACGCGAACCAAAAGCCCACGCCCGTTGATGACGACGTCCAGGTCCGTCCCGGACGCCAGATCGCCGTGGACGCCATCGGGAACGACACCGATCCCGACGGCGACCCCATCGGCATCGTTGGCGACGGAATCGAGGCTCCCGCGGAACTCCAGGCGACCGTGAGCAAGGCGAGCGGCCGCATCATCCTGCAGGCACCGGCCAGCGAAGGTACCGTCAACGTCCGCTACACGATCGTTGATGACCGCGGCGCCTCGGCCCAGGCCACCATCCGCGTGAACGTCCGCAATGATGTGCCGTTGAAGGCACCCATCGCCAGGGACGACCGCGTGACCTCCGCGCAGACCCTGGGCAAGACCGCCGTTGACGTGCCCGTGCTGAAGAACGACGAGGACCCGGACGGCGTGGGCGAGAACCTGAAAATCGCCACGGATGCCACCACCGCCCGCCCGGGGACCGACGGCAACATGGTGGTGGACCTGACGGAGCAGCCTCAACTGATTCCCTACACGGTAGAGGACGTGGACGGCCAGAAGTCCACCGCCATCATCTGGGTGCCCGGCATCGGCCAGCAGGTGCCGACGCTTGCCAAGGACGAGGTCATCGAAGTCATCGCCGGACAGTCCGCCACGGTGGACCTGAAGGAGTGGGTCAAGGTCCGCGACGGGCGGTCGCCCCGCCTGACCCAGACCGACCGGATCAAGCTGATCGGAGCCGACGGCGGTGACCCGGTGGCCGGAAACGGCACAGCGATCAATTACACCGCCGGACGGGACTACGTGGGCCCGGGCTCCATCAGCTTCGAAGTCACCGACGGCTCCGGACCGGATGATCCCGCGGGATTGAAATCCACCCTCAGTATCCGGACCAAAGTGCTGCCGGACCCCAACCGGAACAACCCGCCCACGCTGCTGGGCAGTTCCGTAGAGGTTCCCAAGGGCGAGTCTGCGGAAACCGATCTGGGCCGGCTGACCTCGGACCCCGACCGCGACGACGTGGACAACATGAAGTACGAGCTGGTGGGGGACAGCCCGGGCGTTTTCAACGCCCGGATCGAGGGCAAGACCCTCAAGGCATCCGTGGACGGGGCAGCCGCCACCGGCACCGCGGGCACCGTACAGATCAAGGCGAAGGATCCGCGGGGACTGGAAGCAACGGCGACCTTCCAGCTCGCAGTCACTGCGTCCAACCGGCCCAAGCCCGTGGCCAGTGACGATGAGGAGCCCAATGCAACGGCCGGTAAGTCCGTGTCCGTGGACGTCCTTGCCAACGACTCCAACCCGTTCCCCGAGGCGCCCCTGAAGATCGTCCAGGCGGCCGTGGAAAGCGGGCTCGGCAACGCGGAGGTGGCCGGGACCACCGTCAACGTCACTCCCGCCTCCGGCTTTTCGGGAACGCTGATTGTGGCGTACACGATTGAGGACAAGACGGGGGAGACTTCCCGTCACGCCACAGCCCGGATCAGGCTGACGGTCAAGGACAAGCCGCTGGCACCGGCCACACCGCAGGCCCAAAGCGTCGGCGACCAGACAGCCCTGCTGAACTGGACCGCCCCCGCGGACCGCGGCTCACCCATCACCAAGTACACCGTCTATGGTGAAGGCGGCTTCCGGCAGGACTGTCCGGCGAACAGTTGCACGCTCACCGGACTGACCAACAACACGAAATACCACTTCCAGGTCACGGCCACCAACGCCATCGACGAATCTGAGCGGTCCCCGGTGTCGGCGGAGGTCCGCCCGGACGTCAAGCCCGACACCCCGGTTGCCCCTGCGCTGAAGTTTGGCGACAAGCAGCTTTCGGTGACCTGGTCGGCGCCGGCCAGCAAGGGCTCACCGGTCAAGTCCTATGACCTGGAGATCTCCCCGGCCCCGGCAGGGCAGAACGCCCAGATCCAGAACCTGACCTCGCTCAGCTATGTGTGGAAAGGCCTGCAGAACGGGGTTTCCTACAAGGTCCGCGTCCTGGCGCGCAACGATGCCAAGGAACCATCCGAATGGAGTGCCTACTCCGCCGCGGAAACCCCCGCCGGTGTTCCGGCCACCCCGGCTGCGCCAAACGCGACCGCGGCCGGTTCCGTGGGTACGCAGAGCCAGCTCAAAGTGAACTGGACCGCGCCCGGCAACAATGGTGACGCCATCTCGGCGTACACCTTGACCACGCTGAGGGGAGGGGCCGTGGTGACCACGCAGCAGGTCTCCGGGACGTCACAGAACGTTACGGTGGACAACTCCGAGTCGGGTTACACCTTTACCGTTTCAGCGACCAACAAAGCCGGCACCTCGGGTACTAGTGCGCAGTCCGCCGCCGTCCGGGCAGTGGGCAAGCCAGACATGGTGGGCAAGCCGACTGCCACCCTCTATGACACCGGCGGTGACGGAGGGCGAATTGATGTCAAGTTCCCCATCCTCACCGATGCGCAACGCAACGGATCGACGCCCGGTGAGATCACCTACAAGTACCGGCTGACGTCGGGCGGCGGTAGCGGCAACATCGCCGCCGGCGGAGAAATTGTCCCGGCAGCCAACGGCACCGATACCGCCGTTGTGGTCTGGGCCGTCTCGTCCCGCAGTTCCACCCCGGGCGACGCAAGCCCTGCATCCAACGTGGTGAACCCCTACGGCCTGGCCTTCGCTCCGACCGTGACGGGCAGCGGCAGCGGCGGCGTCGGAGACAAGACCGTTTCCTGGTCCTGGAACCAGCCCAGCGGCAACGGCCGTGCCGTCTCCGGCTATCAGTACAGCCTGGATGGCGGCGGCTGGGTCAACACCGATCAGCGGTCCTTCTCGAAGAGCGTGGGTTTCAGCGAGACGCACACGCTTCGGGTCCGCGCGATCAGCGCCAACCAGCCGGGGCGTATCGGCAGCGACACCTCGCGGAGCGGAGCGGAACCGCCGCCGCCTACCCCGACGTCCCAGATCCAGGCGCACAACAGTACCTGTCCGGGCAAGCCCGGAGAACCGGACACCTATAATCCGAGCGGTCCATCGTGTGGCGTCGGCTGGGTTCAACGGTCCGAGGGCAAGCTCACCATCAACTGCACCAAGGACATCTACGGCAACGGAACCCCTTGGTACCGCGTGACCGAAGGCAGCCACCCGGGCTGGTTCGTGAAGTCCACCACCGTGGATCTCTACGGGCCGCGGCCCGGCGGATGCTGACCAGACCTATTAGACTAATCGCTGGACTAAGCGGGCAGCGGCCCGAAGATTCACCCGAACCCGGAAGAGGATTCACCCATGACCATGACAACTGAGCAGGCCGACTGGTTTGCAGGAACGTTCGAGAAGCTCGTTACCAATGTGGGACAGGCCGTGCTGGGCAAGTCCCACGTCATCCGCCTGACCTTCATGGCCATGCTCGCCGAAGGGCACGTACTCTTCGAAGACGCCCCGGGCACTGGCAAGACATCCCTGGCCCGGGCCCTCGCGGCGACCGTGCAGGGCTCCAACAACCGCATCCAGTTCACCCCGGACCTGTTGCCGTCCGACGTCACGGGCGTGACCATCTATGACCAGAAGACGCAGAAGTTCGAGTTCCACAAGGGCCCCATCTTCAACAACATCGTGCTGGCGGACGAAATCAACCGGGCGTCGCCCAAGACGCAGTCCGCACTCCTGGAGGTCATGGAGGAATCGAGGGTCACGGTGGATGGCACCACGTACGAGGCCGGGCGCCCGTTCATGGTGATGGCCACCCAGAACCCCATTGAGCAGGCGGGCACCTACCGGCTGCCCGAAGCCCAGCTGGACCGCTTCCTGATCAAAACCTCCATTGGCTACCCGGACCACGCGTCCACAGTGCAGCTGCTGGGTGGCGCCAACCTCAAGGACCGGTCCAAGGACCTCTCCGCTGTCATCACCACCCAGGCCGTAGCTGACATGGCCGACCTCGCCGCCACCACCCATGTGGACACCGCTGTGCTGGAGTACATTTCACGGCTGTGCGAGGAGACCCGCAACGCCCCTGAGACCCGCCTGGGGGTATCGGTTCGCGGCGCCCTGGCCATGGTCCGGGCTGCAAAGGTCTGGGCTGCAAGCCAGGGCCGTAACTTCGTCCTGCCGGATGACGTGAAGGACCTCGCCGGCGTGGTCTGGACCCACCGCTTTGTGATGGACCCGGAAGCGGAATTCTCCGGTGCCACCGCGGACGCCGTGCTGGCGCGTGTTCTGACGGACGTTGCTGCCCCGCAGCAGCGCGCCGCCGTCTAACCGGTGCCCCTGCATAATTCCGGTAAATTCACCGCGCGAACAAAGGTACAGATATGTCCAGCAGCACTCCGTTGACCCGGCTTGCTGAGCGCCTGAGAAGGCCGCTTTCAGGTGACGGAAAGGCCGCCCGGCTGCATCCCTCCGTCATGTGGTCCGAGGCCGTCAGCACCGCAGGCCTTGCGCTGGCGCCCGCCCGGTCCAAGGTCCGGGAACTCTGGCTGAGATACGTCTGGCCGGTACTTTCGGTAGTGAGCGTCCTGGGCTGGTCCGTCCTGGCCGCATCCATCCTGCTGTGGAGCGTGGGCCAGGCCTACGGCTGGCAGGAGGCGAAGGCAGCCGCGGTGGCGGCCTTCGTCCTTTTCGTCCTTGCCGTCGGATTCATTGTGGGCCGCTCCTCCTACGGCGTGGTCCTGGACCTTGCCAGGACCAGGGTGGCCGTGGGGGACAGCGCGGTCGGAAGCATCGCAGTCTCC
Organism: Arthrobacter sp. NPDC058288; assembly: GCF_042880995.1. Taxonomy (NCBI): domain Bacteria; kingdom Bacillati; phylum Actinomycetota; class Actinomycetes; order Micrococcales; family Micrococcaceae; genus Arthrobacter; species Arthrobacter sp. NPDC058288. Next base: position 21,069 of record NZ_JBHVYH010000005.1, on the reverse strand, counting down.
AACACGTCTGCGCGCCCGCTCCTGCCGGCCGCGCTGGAACTCCCCGTGGGAGCAGCCACCGCCGTGTTCCACCTGCCGCGGATGAAGCCGCAGCAGATCCACGAGGATCTCTTCACCATCCCCACCGCCCGCCGGGCCGTCATTGTGGTGGGCCCGGTGCGCTCCGTCCGCGCCGATCCCTTGCACCTGTTGCGGCGCCAGGTGCTCTGGACCGAGCCGGAGGACCTCTACGTGCATCCGCGGACCGTTGCCCTGGCCGGCTCCGCCGCAGGCTTCATCCGCGACCTGGAGGGCATGCCCACCACCGACCTGTCCAGCGCGGACGTTTCGTTCCACGCCCTCCGCGACTACGTGCCGGGCGACGACCGCCGCCACATCCACTGGAAAACCACCGCGCGGACCAACAAACTCATGGTGCGCCAGTTTGAAGAGACCCGCCGCGCGCACCTCGCCATCTCGCTGTCCATCAACACCGACGAGTACGACTCCGAGCAGGAATTCGAGATGGCCATTTCCGCCGCCGCCTCCATCGGGCGCCAGGCCATCCGGGAACAGCGCGAACTCGATGTCCTCACCCAAAAGGGTCCGCTGCGGTGTGAGACCGGCCGAAACATGCTCGACGACATGACCCGGATCGTCGGCACGCCGATGCGGAAGACCGCCGTCGACCTTGCCCGGACGCTGGCGGACACGGTCCCCAACGCATCTGTGGTCTTCTTCGTAGTGGGCAGCCGTGTCACCCCCGCCCAGCTTCGCTCGGCAGCCGCGTCGGTTCCGCCGGGCGTGCGAAGCCTCGCAGTCCGCCTTCAGACCGGGGCCTCGCCTGCGCGTGCCAACATCGCGGACCTGACGGTCCTGACGCTCGGGGACCTGTCCGACCTCGCCATCATCCTCAGAAAGGCGGCTGCATGAGCTCCGCGCCCGCATTCCGCCCGCGCAGGCAGCCCGCGCAATCGCAACCGTCCGCCTTCAGCGACGGCCGGCCGGCCTGGCATTTGGCGCTCGACGCCGGCGCCCTGGTTGTCCTGCTGGGGCTGGGGGTCCTCGGGTTCAGCCTGAGCTTCGGCGGCGACCCCTACTATCTGATCGCCGGGTTCGGCGGCATCCTGCTGGGCCTTGGCATTGCCGCGGCCAACGCCCACTTCAGGCTAGGGACGCTTATCACGGCCGCCGCCGTGCTCGGTTCCTACCTGGTCCTTGGAACACTCCTCGCCGTGCCGGATGCGGCGATCGCCGGCTTTGTCCCCACGCTCGAGTCACTGCGGACTCTTCTGCTGGGCGTCGTCTTTGCCTGGAAGGACATGCTCACCGTCGGTGTCCCGGTAGGCACCGCCGGCGGGATGCTCATTGTCCCGTTCCTCAGTGCCCTCCTCACTGCGCTGGCCGCGGGACTCATGACCTGGCGGCTGAAGAGCCCGTATTGGCCGCTCCTGCCCGTCCTGGTGCTCTTCGTGACCGGCATTGCGTTCAGCACCAACGCCGGGTTCCTCAACGTGGAGCGGGGCATCTCCCTCACGGTGGTCGCAGTGGCGTGGGCTACCTTCCGCCGCGACGCACACCGGCGCAGCGATACCCGCAAGGTGTCCGTCAACCGTCCTGAGGCGGATGCCGCCACTGCCCGCCGCGCCAAAGTGCGCCGGCTCGGCTCCGCCGCCGGCGTCATCGCTGCCTGCGTTGCCATCACGGCTGTGGCTTCGCCCCTGGTCACCGCCGGCGATGACCGGACGGTACTCCGAAACGTGATCGTTCCGCCGTTCGACCCCAAGGACTACATCACACCGCTGGCGAGCTTCCGCAACTTCGTGAAGGACAAGAAAGACGACAACCTGTTCGTGGTGAAGGGGCTGCCCCGGGACGGGCGCGTCCGGCTCGCGGCCCTGGATGCATTCAACGGCACCAACTACAACATGGATCCGGACAGCTCAGGCAACTTCAGCAAGGTGGGGGATGCAAAGTCCTTGAACACGCTGGCCGACTCCGACGGTATCGTGCCCAGCAACGATTACACCCTGGACATCACCATCGAGGACTACCAGGGGTATTTCCTGCCGGGCGGCCGCCGCACCACCGGGATCAGCTTCACCGGTGAATCGTCAGGGGCAGCGTCCGGGCTCTACTTCAACTCCGGAACGGACACCGCGGTCACCACCAAGGGCCTCGCGAAAGGCGATGCGTACAGCGTCCAGGTGTCAGACCCCGCCAAGCTCGAACATGGCCAGCTGACGCAGTACGACTTTGCCAAGGTGGCCCTCCCGGACGCATCCGAGGTTCCGCCCGTGGTCGGCTCACAAGCCAACGATTTGTCGGCCGACGCTCCGACGGCAATCGACCGCGTCCGGCAGATCGAGGCGCATTTCCAGAAGAAGGGCGCCTTCAGCAACGGCCTGATCGACGAAGGCCAGCTGCCCAGCGTCTCAGGGCACGGCTCGGCACGCATCCGCAGCCTGCTGACCGCCAAGCAAATGCTGGGCGACGACGAACAGTACGCTGTGGCGATGTCCCTGATGCTCCGGCACCTGGGAATCCCCTCCCGCGTGGTGATGGGCTTCTACCCGGATCCCAAGAGCCCTGAGAACGGCGCCGGCGAAGTGAAGATCACCGGCAAGGACGTCCACGCCTGGGTTGAGGTCGCTTTCGACCGGGTCGGCTGGGTGTCCTTCGACCCGACGCCGCCCAAGGACAACGTCCCGATTCCGCCGGACCCGGAGAACAAGTCCAAGCCCAAACCGCAGGTCCTGCAGCCGCCGCCCCCGCCGCAGGAGCCGGCCGATCTGCCGCCGGACTCCTCCCCGGATGCGCTGGACGCAGACCAGAAGAAGAACAACCCCTGGCTCTTCTGGGGACCTATCCTGACGGCGATCGGAATCGCGCTGATTCCCATCGGGATCCTGGCGCTGCCACTGCTGCTCATCGCGTTGCTCAAGAGCCGGCGCCGGAAGGCCCGGTTCACGGACGGTCACCCGGCGCAGCGTGTCGGTGGCGGCTGGAACGAAGTGGTCAGCCTCGCAACTGACATGGGTGCCGCCATCGATACCCGGGCCACACGCCGGGAGTCCGCCGTCGTCCTCGGTGAAACTTTCCCCGGAACAGCGGGCACCACCACCCTGCTGGCCCGCCGCGCCGATGCCTCGATTTTCGGTGCCGGCCAGCCGAGCGAAGCGGAGGTCCAGGAGTACTGGACCATCGTGGACGGCTCACTGAAGGAAATGACGGCCACGGTCGGATTTTGGCGACGGCAAGCTGCCCGGTTCTCGCCGCGTTCCCTGCTGTCCGACGGCCGGACCGCACTCAGCCTCCGTGGTTTCAGGCTTGTCCGGACGGCAAAAACCGGGCCCGCAGGTAGGGTGGTTGACGGCCCGCCACCCGCTGCCGGCCAGCCGGACGTCCCGGCTCCCGGACCGGAGAATGAACACACCGTGCTGAGGCGCGATCTGAGAGAGAACCGCAACGAACAATGACGCATGACGCCGAGCGCTGCCAGCGCTGCCAGCAGTTGATCCGTCCCGGAGCGGCGTTCTGCCCCGCCTGTGGTGCCCCGTTGAGCAACCGGGCCGCCCGCAATGACCGCAACATCGACCACTCGCAGCGGGAACTGATGGAGCGGGCCGCCGCGCACGGCAGCCCGATCCCCGGTAGTATCCCCGTAGTGCAGGCTCGGACGGAAACCGCCGGAGCTGGCGGCTATGGACAAACAGCCCATGCACAATCCGCCCAGGCACAGGGCGGGCACGTACAAGGGGGAGGTACCGGAATGGGTGGCAAGCTGGACGTGGTTCCCGCGGCGGCCGGACGGCGCCTCGGCGCCGCGGTACTCGACTGGGTGGGGCCCGCCGCGCTTCTCATCGTGATGTTCACCGTTGGATTCGCCAGCATCAGCCGCACCCAGAGCGGCGGCTTCATCGTTTACGACACGAGCACGCTCGTGCTGCTGGGCGGCATCGCCGTCGGCATCACCGTGGTCTACATGCTGGTGCTGCTCGGAATTGAGGGCCGGTCCGGCACGACGATCGGCAACCGGCTGATGGGAATCCGCAGTACGGACCAGGACGGCTACGCTCCTGGCACCGGCGCCCTGTTCCTGCGCGGCCTGATCACCGGGGCGGGCATCCTCCTGACGGTGGTGGCAGCGGTGTTCGTGGTGGTCTTCAAGTGGTTCGGGGCCGCACTGTGGATCCTCGCGCCCCTGGCCCTGCTGGGCGTCGCGTGGGCCTTCATCGTGGTGGTGTCCAACACCTGGGACAAGAACGGCAAGCTCAAGGGCTGGCACGATACCGCGGCCAAGACCCTCATGTTTGATGTCAACGCCGGCCGCAACCCCCTGACCACCGGGGGAATCCAAGGTCCCTACAGTTTCGCGCCGCTGGACCTGCCCCCCGTGCAGCAGGTCACGTCACCTGTTGCGGGAGCGGCCGGACGTCCGGCCCAGGCGGTGCCCGTGCGCGCCCCCGAGCCGCAGCAGGGACTCAACCAGCCTGTCGCCATCCCGCAGCCACCCCTGAACCCGAACCAGTGGCAGCCGCCTGCAGTGCCCCGGCCAGAGCCGGACCCCGTCCAGACGAAGACCCTGCCGGACCCGGCAGTCCAGAACCCGGCAGTCCAGGCGCCTTCGCCCGGCTGGGCCCTTCATCCTGACGACGACCACGACAGGACGCAGATGCGCGGGCAGACCGTTCCGGCGCCGGTGGCAGTCCTTCGGATCAGGCTCGACGACGGCCGCGAGTTCCAGCTTGACCAGACGGTGCTCATCGGCCGGAATCCCAGCGGCCTCCCGGGCGAACACATTGCGCAACTGCTGGCCGTCGCCGATCCCGGCCGTTCCATCTCCAAGACCCACCTGCACCTTCGTGCGGACAACGGGGGAATCTGGGTCACCGACCGCAACTCAACCAACGGCAGCGCCGTCACCACACCGGACGGTATCCGAACTGCTTTGCAGGCCGGCGAACCCGCCTACGTACGCCCAGGGTCCACCGTGCACTTCGGTGACCGCACCTTCCACCTAGGACAGGCATGAATCCCCAGCCGGCAGCCGCCACCCCCGCAACGGGCAGGGAGCCCGGACTCCAACTGAGCTGCGGCTACGGTACCGACCGTGGTCTCCGCCGGGAACTCAACGAGGACTCCTTCATTGCGTCCGATCCCGTGTTCGCCGTCGCGGACGGCATGGGAGGCCACGAAGCGGGCGAAATTGCCAGCGGAATCTGCGTGCGGACACTCGCTGGAATGCCGCAGCTGGCCACCGGGGAGAGGACGGCCACGGCCGCCGTCGTCCAGCAGTACCTGGTCAGCGCCGACGAACGGATCCGGACCGCCACCGGGTCCCGGGCCGGCACCACCCTCTCCGGAGTAGTGGTTGTCGAGCAGATGGGTGCGCCGTACTGGCTGGTCATGAACATCGGCGACTCCAGAACCTACCGGCTGAGCCAGGGCGAGTTCGCGCAGGTCACGGTTGACCATTCCGAAGTCCAGGAGCTTGTGGACGCCGGTGAAATCACCAGGGAACAGGCCGCGGTGCACCCCCGCCGGCACGTGGTGACCCGAGCCCTGGGCACCGGCGACGAGACGGAAGCCGACTACTGGCTCCTGCCCGTCGAGGAAGGCGACCGCATTATGATCTGCTCCGACGGGCTGAACGCCGAGCTCACGGACGATCACATGTTCCGCATCCTGAGCACCGTCGGCCACCCCCAGGACGCCGTCGATGCCTTGATCCAGGCCGCGCTGCGCAGCGGCGGACGGGACAACGTCACTGTGATCGTTGTGGACGCCAAGAACGTCATGAACGACGCCGGAACGGACACCGCGCCCCGGCCCGCCGCGGGCGTCGAGGACGAGGACACCCTGCCCCGCACCCGGGTGCTGGACAGTACCGAAGTCCAGGACATTACTGAGGTGGACACCGAGGAACTTCCCGAGGCTCCGGGTGCCGTGCTGCCTGCGGACGCGCCGGAGTCCGCGAACCAATCCGTGACCGACGCAGAGGGCCGCCACAATGGTCTCAAGTAGCTACGCACCGGGGACCTGGCTTGGGGTGATCCGGGCAGGGACCGCTGTGCTGCTGCCGCCCGCGACCCAACCCGCGCTTGTGGACTCGCTCTGGGAACTCCTGGGCGGAGAGCCTGAGGTCCACGAAGTACTTCACGCAGTGACCAGTGCCTCCTCCGGCTCGCTGGCGCAGATTCCCTGGTTCGGCATTGTGGACTTTCGGGAATCCCTCCGGGTCTTCCTCCGCGGCGACATCGAGCTGACCGCCCACCTCGCCGAAGGAACGGTGGAATTGAACGGCAGCGACGTCACCACCTGGACCGAGCGGCGCCTCAGTGAACCGGAATGGTACAAAGTGTCGGTTCCCGGCCAAATGTCCGCCGCAGCCGAACTCCCGCTGCGGGAGGGGGTCGTCCTGCTGCAGAGCCTCACGGCGGGCCGTGTTCCCGGTGCCGCGCCGTCCCCGCCGGCAGCCCCCGTGACGGCTGTGCCCATGATGGCTGTGCCCACTACCGCTGTGAACGGGCCGGAGGTGCCAGCGCCGCAGTCGGAGGACTTCGTCCAGGTCCCGGTCGTTCTGCCCGTCGAGGTGCCGGCGTCCGAACCGGGCCGGGACGTGCCCGCTGAAGCCGCGCCTGCTGAAGCCGCGCCTGCTGAACACGGTGCATCAGCCGAGACCGTGATGGGTATTTCCGACGAAGACCTCGAATCCGCGGAAGACGGAGTCACGGTCCTGCCGGATGACACGGGTTTGGTAAATACAGGATCTGACGAGGCCGGCAGGGACCTGCCTGATGCCGCCGCCCCCACGGAATCGCAGGATCCGGTGCCCGCGAACGAGCTGACCGGGAGTTACGACCACCTGTGGGAAAAGACCGTGGTGCGGCGCATTGAGGATGCCGCTGTCCGGGACGAGCCCGAGGACGAGCCTGCCGTGGCCGCTGCTGCCGCCGCGGATGCGGACAGCCCGGAAGCAACCGCTGCCGGTGTTGGCGATCAGCAGCCGGTCGCCGCGCAGGAGGAACAGCCTGCCCCCGTGCAGCCCGCCCCTCCCGCCCAGCCCCTCATCCCCGCGGCTCAGGGCGGCCTGATCGACTCCGTTCCCTGGAACACCGGTGGCGACAGGCCCGCCCGGCCGACCGGGCCGCCGTCGTTCGTTGCCGTATCTTCAGCTCCCGGATCACCTGACGTGCCGGACCGGGGCAGCCCGGCGGCTATGCCGCCGGCCCTCGAAGGCGACCACGACGGCGAAACGATCATGAAGAGCGACCTCGCCGGGCTAGGGGCCGCGCCGCAGGGGCAAGCCCCGGGCGGCGGAAACGAACCGTCAACCGGGCCCATGGTCCTTGCCCGCGTCTGCCCGCAGGGCCACGCCAACCCGCCCACGCATTCGCAGTGCGCCGGCTGCGGCATGGCGCTTGCATCCGACGCAGTGCAGGTCCGGAGGCCGCGGCTTGGCCGCGTCCGGGTATCAACCGGTGAACTGGTCGACCTGGACCGCTCATTGGTGATCGGCCGCCAGCCGTCGGTCTCAAGGGTTCAGGGAGGAGGCATGCCGCGGCTCGTCCAGGTGGCCAGTCCCAGCGGCGATATTTCCCGGTCCCATGTTGAGGTCCGCCTCGAAGGCTGGCACGTGATGCTGTGCGACCTCAAGGCCACGAACGGCACTGTCCTGGTTCGGGAGGGACAACCGCCCAGGCGCCTCGCCCAGAACGAGATGGCCATCCTTCTTGACGGAGATATTGCAGAACTCGGCGATGACGTGTCGCTGCGGTTCGAGGAGATTCTATGAGTACCAAGCGGCCTGTAGCCCCGCCGCCCGCCATTCCAGGATTCACCTACGTCAGCCTGCTGGGTTCGGGCGGCTTCTCCGACGTCTATCTGTATGAACAGGACAGGCCGCGCCGCAAGGTGGCCGTCAAGGTGCTCCTCTCCGACCTGAAGACAGAAGGTGCCCGGCGCCGCTTCGAATCCGAGGCGAACCTGATGGCCCAGTTGTCCTCGCACCCGTACATTGTCACTATTTTCGAGGCCGAGGTCACCGAAGACGGCCACTCCTACCTGGCCATGGAGTACTGCTCCCGGCCCAGCCTGGACGTCCGCTACCGCCGCCAGCGGTTCAGCGTTGATGAAGTCCTTGCCGTCGGGATCCAGGTGGCCTCCGCCGTCGAGACCGCGCACCGCGCCGGCATTGCCCACCGCGACATCAAACCGGCCAACATCCTGGTGACCGATTACAACCGTCCGGCACTGACTGACTTCGGCATCTCCGGCACCCTCGGCAGCGACACGGATGAGGACGCCGGGATGTCCATACCGTGGTCCCCGCCCGAACAGTTCCGGGACGGCCCGGTGGACGGCGTCATGGTGGATGTCTGGGCCCTCGGCGCCACGCTGTACACCCTTCTCGCCGGTCGATCCCCGTTCGTCCTGCCGGGAGCCGACAACTCCCAGCGCGAACTGATTTCCCGGATCACCAACTCGCCCGTGCCTCGCCTCGGGCGCGCGGACGTTCCCGAGTCGCTGGAACTCGCGCTGGCCACCGCAATGGCGAAGTCGGCCGCTTCGAGGTACTCCTCGGCCCACGCTTTTGCGCTGGCACTGCAGCGGATCCAGGCCGAACTGAATCTCTCAGTCACGCCCTTCGAGGTCCTCGAGGAGGCGCACGGCGACGAAACCCACCCGGACGACGGCTTCGAAGAAACCCGGGTCCGTAGCATCGCCTCGGTGGACCCCGACCAGACGGGGAACGCTCCGACGTTCCCGGCCCGGACACGTCCCGCCGCCTTTACTCCCGTGGTTCCGGCCGCACCGCCGGCAGGGCCCGCCCCGGGGCCTGTCCCCGGACCGGGCGCCCGTCCGGACCAACACGATGACTGGTCGCAGGGCACCATGCTGCGGGGGAGCGTCGCGTCAGGGGTGCGGCCCGGCGGCGGCCACGATGCAGCCGACGACGCGACCGTCCACCGTGGTGCTCCCGGCCGTCCGCCCGGGTGGCAGCGTGGTCCCGCAGGCCCGGACGACAGAGGCGACGAGCATGTGGCCGCCACGGTCAACAGGCCGCAGCCACCGCAGGAGGGGACGGACGAAGGCCCGGCTGACCACGGCAAACGGAACCTGTGGCTGGCCGTGGCCGGCGGCGCCGTGCTCGTCGTCGCCGTCGTGGTGGGGCTGGTGCTGGGGGCGTCCCGGCCGCAACCGGTGGTTGAGCCCACCGGACAGGTTTCCAAGCCGGCGGCGGATGCGATCGGGGACGGCACGGTTCCGGACGTGACCAACCTCGTCGGCAAGTTCACGGACTCGGGGAAAGCCCGGTTCACGTGGACCAACCCGGATCCCAAGCCCGGGGATACCTATAAGTGGCAGCTGTCGACTTCTGCCCCGGGCGAGGGTTTCCACGCCACAGAAACAACGGAGGCGGAAGTGACCCCGGGCCCGAACAGGTTCGCCTGCATCTGGGTGATGATCGTGCGCAGGGACGGGTCGGCATCTCCCATGGGTGGCGACTCGTCGTACGAGTGTGCCCAGTGACGTTAAACATTGCTCTTTGAGGAGGCACGGAAAATGGGGGATCTAGCAGTAGATTTCTGTGGCGAATGGTACGAGCCGTCGGACGAGGACGTCTTCAACATCGGACGCGAGGGCGACCTGGAAGTGGACGACAACCCGTACCTGCACCGGCGGTTCCTCCAGATCGCCCGGTACGACGGCATCTGGTGGCTCAGCAACGTGGGGAGCATGCTCTCAGCCACGGTGGCCGACGGCACCGGCGGGATGCAGGCGTGGCTCTCACCCGGGGCCAGGATTCCGATTGTCTTCAGCCACACCAATGTGATCTTCACCGCCGGCCCCACCACCTACGAGTTTGCCGTGCATCTGAAGACCCCCTCCTTCCGCCAGGAGGCCCCTGATGACGAAAGCGGCGGGGACACCACCATCGGCCCCGTGGTCTTCACCGATTCCCAAAAGGCGCTCATCGTTGCCCTCGCCGAGCCCATGCTGCGCCGCGACGGCACGGGGTTCAGCGCCATCCCGTCGTCGGCGGATGCCGCCAGGACGCTCGGCTGGGCGCTGACCCGGTTCAACAGAAAGCTGGACAATGTGTGCGACAAACTCGACCGCGTCGGCGTGGCAGGGCTGCGCGGCGGCGGCGGAAAGCTGGCCACCAACCGGCGTGCCCGGCTTGTTGAACACGCCGTGACGTCGCACCTGGTCACCGCCGCGGACCTGCACCTGATCGACAAGATGAGGGGGGTCGACGAAGGATGAAAATCCGACTGACGCTGCGCCGGGAACCGGCCGCCGCCAAAGACCTCGCTGTAACCGTTGACGGCCTGGCAACCGTGGCGGACATCGCCACCCAGCTGTGGGCTGCCGATCCTGAACGGCGGGGCACCCAGCCGCCGGAGAACCTGTCGCTCTGCATCGACGAGGCCTTTGTTGCCGGCGGTATGCGCGGCAACATCCTCAACCGCACGGACAATTTGCTGGAATCCGGGCTCAGGCCCGGGTCCATTGTTTCCCTGGCACAGGTCAGCGAGCAGTTCGGTGCCCCGGGCGCGAACCGCGGTCCCGCAGCGGCGACGCTCCGCGTCTTGTCCGGGCCCGACGTCGGGCAGGAATTTTCGCTGCCCTCCGGCACCAGCTACATCGGCCGGGACCGGGACGTCGACATCCGGCTGTCGGACCCCATGACCTCCAAGCGGCACGCCCGCATCACCGTGGGGGAAACCGTTGAAATCGTGGACACGAATTCCGCCAACGGGCTGATCATGGACGGGCTGCCGGTCACCCGGGCAACACTGAACTCCTCGGACACCGTGACCCTGGGAGACACTACCGTTTCCGTCGTCGGGCTGGGCCACCACGGGGGTGCACCCACGTCGCCGTTGGTGGACTTCAACCGCTCACCACGCGTGGTGCCGCGTTTCGCCCCGCCCAAGCGCGTACTCCCGGCCGGACCCAAACGGCAGGAGCACCACCCCTTCCCCTACATCATGCTGATCGCGCCGCTCATGATGGGCGCCATCCTGTTTGCCGTCACGGGCAACGTCCTCTCGGTCCTGTTCATGATGATGATGCCGCTCTTCATCATCGGCCACTACGTGGACCAAAAAATGCAAAGCAAGCGGGAACGCAAGGAACAGCTCAAGCAGTTCCGCGAAGCGATGGCGGCGTTCCGCAAGGACATCACCGAGTTGCAGCACATCGAGCGGTCCGTGCGTCTCCAGGAGGCTCCGTCCGTCAGCGACACCGTGGATTCCATCTACAAGCTGGGACCGATGCTCTGGACCCACCGGCCCGAGCACAGCGGCTTCCTCGGCCTGCGCTTCGGGCTGGGCACGGCGCCCTCGCGCATTTCGTTCGACGAGCCGTCCAGTAATGAGACCGAAGCTGAATACATGCAGGAAATCCAGACCTGCCTCAAACAGTTCCAGGACATCGAGGGCGTTCCGATCGTCTCCCAGCTCCGCTCCGCCGGCGCATTCGGGCTCGCAGGCGCCCGCGGCCTCGTTGACGATGTGGCCCGCGGCATGGTCCTGCAGACCGTGGGCCTGCATTCCCCGGCCGAAGTGGTGGTTACCGCTATCACCTCGGCCAAATCGAGGGAACGCTGGAACTGGCTCCAGTGGCTGCCGCACGTCGGCTCGGGACACAGCCCGCTCAGCGGCGACCACCTCGCTGCGGGACCGGCCGGCGGGTCTTCCCTCCTGGCCCGGCTGGAGGACCTTATCGACCAGCGCGAAGCGGGGGCCCAGTCTCCGCGTCCCGCGCCGCGGCCCGGCCTCGACGGAGAGAAGGGCGAGATCCCGGGCCCCGTGCTGCCCTCCGTGCTGTTGATCGTGGAAGACGACGCGCCGGTGGACCGCGGCCGGCTGACACGGCTCGTGGAACGCGGGCCGGATTCGGGGGTCCACGTCATGTGGGTGGCCACCAGCGTCCAGTCCCTCCCGGCCGCGTGCCGCGACTTCATGGTGGTGGACGGCGACCACGGAACCACCACCGGCCAGGTCCGGCTGGGCCGCCACACCTACCCGGTCAGCTGCGAAAGCCTCGACGCGGACCTGGCCACCCAGCTTGCCCGGATGCTGTCGCCGGTCATCGATGTGGGCAAGCCGGTGGATGATGACTCCGACCTTCCCCGCGCGGTGTCCTACGTGAGCCTCATCGGCAAGGACTTCATGGACAACCCCCAGGCGGTGGCGGACCGGTGGAAAGAGAACAACTCGGTCCACGCGACCGCCGTCGCAAACCGCAAGGACAACGGCACGCTCCGGGCCCTGGTGGGATCCAAGGGCATCGAACCGCTCTACCTGGACCTGAAAAACGAGGGCCCGCACGCCTTGGTGGGCGGCACGACGGGCGCCGGAAAGTCGGAATTCCTGCAGTCCTGGGTCATGGGCATGGCTGCAGCCTACAGCCCGGACCGGGTGAGCTTCCTGTTCGTCGACTACAAGGGCGGTGCCGCCTTCGCCGACTGCCTGCACCTGCCCCACACCGTCGGACTGGTGACTGACCTCTCGCAGCACCTGGTGCGCCGGGCGTTGACGTCACTGCGGGCTGAGCTGCACTACCGGGAGCATCTGCTGAACCGGAAGAAGGCCAAGGACCTGCTGGGCCTGCAGCGCGAGGCGGATCCCGAGGCTCCGCCGTACCTCATCATCATTGTGGACGAGTTCGCGGCCCTGGCCACGGAAGTCCCCGAGTTCGTGGACGGCGTGGTGGATGTGGCAGCCCGAGGCCGGTCCCTGGGCCTGCACCTGATTTTGGCCACCCAGCGGCCCGCGGGCGTCATCAAGGAAAGCCTGCGCGCCAACACCAACCTGCGCGTCGCCCTCCGGATGGCCGACGAGGACGACGCTACCGACATTCTCGGTGTGCCCACCGCGGCGTACTTCGACCCCTCCATTCCGGGGCGAGGCGCCGCGAAGACCGGCCCCGGCCGGATCCAGGGCTTCCAGACCGGCTACGCAGGCGGCTGGACCACGGACAAACCGCAGGCACCGCAAATCGACATCGTGGAAATGGCCTTTGGCTCGGGACCCAGCTGGGCCGCGCCGGCGCCGGAAAAGCCGGTGCGGGAGGAACCGGCGGGTCCGAACGACATTGCCCGGATGACGGCCAACATCATCAAGGCCGCGGAAGTGTTGTCCATCGCGCCGCCCCGTAAACCGTGGCTCAACGAGCTGGCGAAGACCTACGATTTCTCCAAGCTTCCCAACCCCAGGACCGATGAACGCCTCCTCCTGGGTGTGGCCGACGACCCGGCACACCAGGACCAGCCCACCGTCTTCTACGAACCCGACAGGGACGGCAACATGGCCATCTACGGGACGGGCGGCTCAGGCAAGTCGGCGGCACTGCGCGGTATCGCCATCGCCGCGGCAGTAACACCCCGCGGTGGCCCCGTGCACGTCTACGGCATCGACTGCGGTTCGTCCGGACTGAAGATGCTCGACGGACTCCCGCACGTCGGGGAGATCATCAACGGCGACGACGTCGAACGTGTCGGCAGGCTGCTGCGGTGGCTGCGCGATGTTGCCGACGACCGCGCTGCCCGCTATGCCGAAGTCCGGGCCGCCACCATCGTGGAGTACCGAAAACTGGCCAATGACCCGGATGAGAAGCGGATCTTCATACTGGTGGACGGCATGTCCAACTTCCGGGAGGCCTACGAATACAGCCGGCTGTCGGCCCTCTGGGACATCTTCCTTCAGCTGGCGACGGACGGCCGGCCGCTGGGCATCCACCTGGTGGTGACGGGAGACCGGCCCAACTCAGTCCCGGCTTCTCTACTCGCTTCGATCCAGCGGCGACTGGTCCTGCGGCTCTCGTCCGAGGACGATTACATTTCGCTGGACGTGCCCAAGGACGTTTTGAGCCAGGCATCGCCTCCCGGCCGTGGTCTGCTGGGAGGGCACGAGGTGCAGCTTGCCGTGCTCGGCGGCGACTCGAACCTGGCGCTGCAGGCCCGCGAGGTGCACAAGCTCAGCGAGGCCATGGTGCGGCAGGGAGTGGAGAAGGCGCCCCAGATCGAACGGCTGCCCGAACAGGTGGACCTGGACATCCTTCCCGCCGGCAGCCGGGACCTCCCGGTCATCGGTGTGGACGACGAGACGCTCCAGCCGGCCGAAATCATGGCCAAGGGACCGTTGCTCGTCGCGGGTCCGCCGGGTGCCGGCCGCACAGTCGCGCTCGTCACGATGGCTTACGCGCTGCGCCGGTCCAACCCCGGCACCGAATTGATCTACATCGGCTCCCGCCGGTCCGCCGTCGCATCCCTCAAGGTCTGGAGCCGTGCCCTCGTGGGCGCCGAAGACGTGGAAGAGGCCATTGACGGGCTGGTGGACTACTCCTCGGAGAACCCCGGCCGGCTGGCCATCTTCATCGAGGGCCTGACCGAATTCACGGACACGGGCGCCGAGTCCGGCATCGAGCAACTGGTCACCACCTCCATCAAGGCCGACCAGTGGGTGGTGGGGGAGTCGGAGACGTCCACCTGGTCCTCCGCCTGGTCGCTGTCGCAGCCGTTCAAGTCCGGACGGCGCGGGCTGTTGATCAACCCCGGCGACATCGAAGGCGACAGCCTGCTGAGCACCTCGCTCGGCAAGATCAGTTCCGACTTCATTCCGGGCCGTGGCTACATCGTGGGCCGGGGCAAGGTCCGGAAGCTGCAGATTGCGCTGCCGCCGGAAAACCGCAGCCAGGCTGATCCGGACCTCAACCGGGTAGGAGCCTCACGGTGACTGTGCCGATGGGCAGGGCGGCATGGGGAGCGGTGCCCATCGACGGCGGTTCGGGCCGCGGGATAGTTTCTAGGTAATGGATCTTCCGGATGAGCCGGGGGCCGCTGGGGATGCCGATCGGATCGGGTCCGTTGACTGAAGGAGAAAACTAATGGCTATTTGGGGTGCAGACATTGCTCAGCTCAAGGCGCTCGGGACCAAGCTTCAGGCTGGTTCGTCCGAGATCGAGAAGGCTAAGTCGCAGCTGACGAAGGCTCTTGACAGCACCGACTGGAAGGGCCCGGACGCTGAGAAGTTCCGCAGCGAATGGTCCGGCCGCCACGTCACCGACCTCGCACGGGTGGCCCGGGCCCTGGAAGAGGCGGGTAAGCAGGCCAGCAAGAACGCTGCCCAGCAGGAAGAGGCTTCCCGCTAGGGAACGCCTGCCGCGGGCAACGCCGAAACGGATGCCCCGGACGCAATAAGCGTCCGGGGCATCCGTGCGCCTGGAGCCAGACAATGTCGGAGATCTAGGGCAGGATAGGTCTGTGAGCACAGGGAACACGGCAGCAGATACTGATACACAAAGCATGACCGGGACAGGCACGCGGGAGGCGGATACCGCCCGTGAACAAGTGCCCTCCGGCGCGGTGCGCGAGGAATATGAAAACCTGGTGGAAGAGGTGCGCAAGCACCGCTTCGCGTACTACCAGGAGGACGCGCCCATCATTTCGGACGCTGAGTTCGACGAGCTCTTCCGGCGCCTCGAAACAATCGAGGCAATGCACCCTGAACTCGTGGCCAACGATTCGCCCACCCAGGAAGTGGGCGGCGAAGTGTCCGCCGCCTTTGCCGCCGTCGAACATCTCCAGCGGATGTACAGCCTTGAAGACGTCTTTTCCCTTGAGGAACTGGAAGCGTGGATCGCCAAAGCGGAAGCATCCGTCGTCAAACTCGGCAACGGCAGCGCCGGACCCGCATGGCTGACTGAACTCAAGATCGACGGACTGGCTGTCAACCTGCTCTACCGCGACGGCAAGCTTGTCCGCGCCGCCACCCGGGGAGACGGCTACACAGGCGAGGACATCACCCACAACGTCCTGACCATCAAGGAGATCCCTCAACAGCTCACCGGCGGGAACTATCCGGCCGAGATGGAGGTCCGCGGCGAGGTCTTCATTCCGTCCAAGGCCTTCGCTGAATTCAACGAGGCGCTGATCGAGGCCGGCAAAGCGCCCCTGGCCAACCCGCGCAATGCAGCCGCCGGCTCGCTCAGGCAAAAGGATCCCGCGGAAACTGCCAAGCGTCCCCTGCGCATGTACGTGCACGGCATCGGTGCCCGCGAAGGGCTGGAGACCGTCAGCCAGTCGGACACCTACCGGCAGCTTGCCGAGTGGGGCCTGCCCACCAGCCCGTACTTCGAGGTCCTCGGCAGCCTCAAGGAAGTGCTCGACTTCATCAAACGCTACGGCGACAAACGGCACAGCCTCACCCACGAGATCGACGGCATCGTGGTCAAGGTGGACGATTTCGCCACCCAGCGCGCCCTCGGGTACACCTCGCGGGTACCCCGCTGGGCCGTGGCCTACAAGTACCCGCCGGAGGAAGTCCACACCAAGCTTCTGGACATCGCGGTGAATGTGGGCCGTACCGGCCGCATTACCCCCTTCGGCATCATGGAACCCGTGAAAGTTGCCGGGTCCACCGTAGGAATGGCCACGCTGCACAACCAGGATGTGGTCAAAGCCAAGGGCGTGAAGATCGGCGACATCGTGGTGCTGCGCAAGGCCGGGGACGTAATCCCGGAGATCGTGGGGCCCGTCCTTGCCCTCCGTGACCAGCAGGATCCGCCCGTGCGGGACTTCGTCATGCCCACCGAATGCCCCTCCTGCGGGACGCCGCTCGCCCCCGGGAAGGAGGGGGACGTGGACATCCGCTGCCCCAACTCCCGCTCCTGCCCGGCCCAGCTGCGCGAACGCGTTTTCCACGTGGCCAGCCGCGGCGCCTTCGACATTGAGGCCCTCGGCTGGGAAGCGGCGATCGCCCTGACGCAGCCGGCCGAACCCGCGACGCCTCCGCTGACCAGCGAGGCCGCACTCTTCCGGCTGACCCGCGAAGACCTTGCCGACGTCCGGATCCGCCGCGAGAAGCGGTCAAAAGGCGTGGCTACGGGCGAATTCGAACTCGTGCCGTATTTCTATACAAAGGGCACCGCCAAGTCGCCGTCCAAGCCCACGGCCACCACGGAAAAACTCTTCGCCGAGCTGGAAAAAGCCAAGTCCCAGCCGTTATGGCGGGTCCTGGTCGCATTGTCCATCCGGCACGTCGGACCCCGGGCGTCGCGGGCGCTTGCCACGGCCTTCGGTTCGATGGACGCCATCCGGCAGGCATCGGAGGAGGAACTCGCCCACGTCGACGGTGTGGGTCCGGTGATCGCGGCTGCACTGAAGGAATGGTTCGCCGAGGACTGGCACCGCGAAATCGTGGACACCTGGGCTGAGGACGGCGTGCGGATGGAGGACGAGCAGGACGAATCCACCCCGCGGACCCTGGAAGGGCTGACCGTCGTCGTCACCGGAAGCCTTGAGGGCTTCAGCCGGGACGAAGCCAAGGAAGCCATCCTCATCCGCGGCGGCAAGGCATCAGGATCCGTGTCCAAAAACACCAGCTACGTCGTGGCCGGCGAGAACGCCGGAACAAAACTGGACAAGGCCGAACAGCTCGGCGTGCCGGTGCTGGATGAGGACGGGTTCCGTGCGCTGCTGGCCAACGGCCCCGCTGACTCCACGGACTCGGCCGGTGCCGCTGACTCCGCGGACCACGCCGCCGGCAACGGCGACGCCCTCGAAGGCCACCAGGAAGAGCCGACAGAATGAGCATCACGGCGGCGGATCTGCTGGAAGTAGCTAAGGCCGCGGCCGCGGCCGGGGCAACGGTGCTCTCCACCCGCAACGGCGACGCCCTGGACATCAGCAACAAGGGAGCCTCGGGGGACTGGGTCACGGCCTTCGATGTCGCCGCGGAGAACGCCGTGCGTGAGGTCATCGGCCGTGTCCGCCCGCAGGACACTGTCACCGGCGAAGAACACGGCACCCTGAGCCGGGACAACCCCAGCGGCTACCGCTGGTCAATCGACCCGCTGGACGGTACCACCAACTTCATCCGGAACATCGTCTACTACGGCACGTCGGTGGCGGTGGCGGATCCCGACGGCGTCTGGCTGGCCGGCGTCGTTAACGCCCCTGCCTTGGGCCGCATCTACTATGCGTCGCGCGGCGGAGGCGCCTGGCTGGAGGAGCGCGGGCAGCGCACCCAGCTCACCGGGCCCGTTCCGGGCCGTGCCGGACAGATACTGGCCACCGGCTTCAGCTACGACCCCGTCGTCCGCGCCGAACAGGCCGAAGCCCTTGGCGGTTTCATGGACGGTTTCGCCGATGTGCGCCGGCTGGGTTCCGCCGCCCTGGACCTGTGCCTGGTGGCGGACGGAACCCATGACGCCTTCGGAGAGCGGGGACTCAATGAGCATGACTTCTCTGCGGGCGCCCTCATCGCCGAGGAAGCGGGGTGCTGGGTGCGCCGCCCCCGCCTGACGAGCCCCCTCGACGGCGGACCGTCGGATGAGGAACGCCTTGCGGCCTGGACGTGTGCCGGCACCCTCGAGTTGTCCGGCAAGTTCCCGCTCTGAGGCGGAGCCCGGGGAGGTGTACCCGGGCTCAGGCGCGCGCGGCGGCCAGTCCGGCTGCCCCGGTGTAACGGTTGAGCGGGCGCTCCAGTCCATAGTGCCCCCGGAGGGTGTCGGCTGTGTACTCCGTCCGGAACAGTCCCCGCCGCCGGAGGACCGGCACCACGTGGTCCACGAACGCCTCGAGCCCTGAGGGCAGCACCGCCGGCATGATGTTGAAGCCGTCGGCCGCACCGTTTTCAAACCAGAGCTGGATGGCATCGGCCACCTGCTCCGGGGTGCCCGAAAAGGTGCGGTGCCCGCGGCCGCCACCCAGGCGCCCGATCAGTTGCCGCACAGTAAGCTGTTCGCGGCGGCCGAGTTCCACGATCAGGGTGTAGCGGCTCTTCGCGCCCTGGACGGAATCCTCGTCCGGAAGATCGCCCGGCAACTGCCTGTCCAAGGGCAGGTCGTCCGGGCTGACACCGAGGGTTTTGGCAAGTTCGATCCGGGCGTACTCCGGCCGGATCAGCTCGTCGAGTTCGCGCTCCAGCGTCTTGGCCTCGGCTTCCGTCCCTGCCAGCACGGGCACGATTCCGGGCAGGATTTTGATGCCTTCAGGGTCGCGTCCGGCGGCTGCGGTGCGGGCCTTGAGGTCGCTGTAAAAGCTCTGCGCATCTTCGAGCGTCTGCTGCGCCGTGAAGACGGCCTCGGCGTAGCGCGCGGCCAGCCCCTTGCCGTCTTCGGAGGAGCCCGCCTGGACGATCAGCGGGTATCCCTGCGGTGACCGCGGAACGTTGAGCGGGCCGCGAACCCTGAAATGCTTGCCGACATGGTCGATCGGCCTGACCTTGTCCGGGTCGGCCCAGACTCCTGCTTCCTTGTCCGCCACCACGGCGTCGTCGTCCCAGCTGTCCCAGAGTTTTCCGGCGACGTCCAAAAACTCGGCCGCCCGTTCGTAGCGGGTGGCATGCGCCGGCTGGTCGTCGACGCCAAAGTTCCGGGCGGCGTCGGGCCCGGCGGTGGTGACGACGTTCCAACCGGCACGGCCGCCGCTGACGAAGTCGACGGAGGCAAAACGCCTCGCAAGGTTGAACGGATCGTTATAGGTTGTGGACGCGGTCGCAATGAGGCCGATCTTCTCGGTTGCTGCGGCGATGGCGGTCAGCAGCACCGTGGGTTCGAGCTTTCCGGCCGGCCGGCGGCCCACGTTGCCGAAGATCACGGGCGAGTCGGCGAAGAAGATGGAATCGAACGTTCCCCGCTCGGCAATCCGGGCGAGATTGCGGTAGTGGCTGATGTCCGTGCTGGCCCGGGGGTTGCTTTCGGGCAGCCGCCAGGACGCTTCGTGGTGGCCGGTGCTCATGAGGAAGGCGTTGAGGTGCAGCGTGCGCTGAGGGGATGCCATGGGAGGGTCCTGTCTATCGGGGCGGTGTGGTTGCCGGCGTCGGTGGTGCAAATCAACCACAGCCCGGCGGCGGTCGGCCAGCGGCGCCGACCACTGGAGCAACGCCCGGAAATGCAGGGAAACACCCGGAAATACGGGGCCACGCAGGGCAACGCAGAGCAACGCCGCGAAACGGAAGGCAACCCAGGGGCAACGCCCGGACGCACAGCGCGTAGTGATAGTTCAGTCACGGAAACGGCGCTTTCGGGGGAACGGGGATGCGCCCGCGACTACCATGGATAAGTGCATTCGCAGATCATCATTCGTCCCGCCGTCCCGGCCGATTTCGACGCCGTGGCCCGCATTACGCGGGACGCCTACCTCGCCGCCGGCTACTTCGCGAGTGCCGACCACCCCTACATGCTGCAGATCCAGGACGTGGCCAAACGGGCCGGCCAGGCCACCATCTGGGTCGCCGAGCGGGCGGGGCGCATTGTCGGTTCGGTGACGCTCGCCGTCGCGGGTGAACCTTTCGCGGACATCGCCCTGCCGGACGAACTCGAATTCCGCATGCTGGTAGTGGATCCGTCGGTCCAGCGCAGCGGCGCAGGCAAGGCCATGGTCGAGGCGATCATCGACCATGCGAAGTCGCTGGACGGCATCAAAGCCGTGGCACTGACCACCGGCCGCACGTGGGAGAGCGCACACGGCCTGTATCGGAAGACGGGATTCCACCGCGTTCCTGAACGTGACTGGTTCGTGACGGACACCGACATAAAGCTGCTGGTTTACCGGCTCGAGGTGTAGCCGCCCTAGAGTGGTGCCGACTCAAGGCACCATCGAAAGGCACACCCATGCGCAAGACATTCGGCTCCGGCTCCTCGTGGGAGCAGACCCTCGGTTATTCCCGGGCGGTGCAGGTGGACAACACCCTGTACATCTCCGCCACCGCGGCGACCGGTGACGACGGAATCGTGGGCGACGGCTTCTACACCCAGACCCGGTTCATCCTGGAAAAGCTGGGCGCCGTCCTGGCCGAAGCCGGGTTCGCGTACGAGGACGTGGTGCAGTCCAAGCTCTACCTGACGGACATCAGCAAGTGGGAAGACGCCGGCCGGGCCCATGGTGAAGTTTTCGGCGAGATCCGCCCCACACTCTCCCTGGTCCACGTGCTCCCGTTCCTGGACCCCAAGATGCTCGTGGAGATCGAGCTCGTGGCCCAGAAGAGCGCCAGCTAGCCGGTTCCAACCAGCGCGAACGGACACTTGAGGCCCCTGAATCCGCGGATTCAGGGGCCTCAAGTGTCCGTT
>NZ_JBHVYH010000004.1:0-359985 GCF_042880995.1 Arthrobacter sp. NPDC058288 | reverse complement strand
TGTAGGTGCTCCTTAGAAAGGAGGTGATCCAGCCGCACCTTCCGGTACGGCTACCTTGTTACGACTTAGTCCCAATCGCCAGTCCCACCTTCGACAGCTCCCTCCCACAAGGGGTTAGGCCACCGGCTTCGGGTGTTACCAACTTTCGTGACTTGACGGGCGGTGTGTACAAGGCCCGGGAACGTATTCACCGCAGCGTTGCTGATCTGCGATTACTAGCGACTCCGACTTCATGGGGTCGAGTTGCAGACCCCAATCCGAACTGAGACCGGCTTTTTGGGATTAGCTCCACCTCACAGTATCGCAACCCTTTGTACCGGCCATTGTAGCATGCGTGAAGCCCAAGACATAAGGGGCATGATGATTTGACGTCGTCCCCACCTTCCTCCGAGTTGACCCCGGCAGTCTCCCATGAGTCCCCGCCATTACGCGCTGGCAACATGGAACGAGGGTTGCGCTCGTTGCGGGACTTAACCCAACATCTCACGACACGAGCTGACGACAACCATGCACCACCTGTGAACCGGCCCCAAAGGGGAAGGACTGTTTCCAGCCCGGTCCGGCCCATGTCAAGCCTTGGTAAGGTTCTTCGCGTTGCATCGAATTAATCCGCATGCTCCGCCGCTTGTGCGGGCCCCCGTCAATTCCTTTGAGTTTTAGCCTTGCGGCCGTACTCCCCAGGCGGGGCACTTAATGCGTTAGCTACGGCGCGGAAAACGTGGAATGTCCCCCACACCTAGTGCCCAACGTTTACGGCATGGACTACCAGGGTATCTAATCCTGTTCGCTCCCCATGCTTTCGCTCCTCAGCGTCAGTTAATGCCCAGAGACCTGCCTTCGCCATCGGTGTTCCTCCTGATATCTGCGCATTTCACCGCTACACCAGGAATTCCAGTCTCCCCTACATCACTCTAGTCTGCCCGTACCCACCGCAGATCCGGAGTTGAGCCCCGGACTTTCACGGCAGACGCGACAAACCGCCTACGAGCTCTTTACGCCCAATAATTCCGGATAACGCTTGCGCCCTACGTATTACCGCGGCTGCTGGCACGTAGTTAGCCGGCGCTTCTTCTGCAGGTACCGTCACTTTCGCTTCTTCCCTACTGAAAGAGGTTTACAACCCGAAGGCCGTCATCCCTCACGCGGCGTCGCTGCATCAGGCTTTCGCCCATTGTGCAATATTCCCCACTGCTGCCTCCCGTAGGAGTCTGGGCCGTGTCTCAGTCCCAGTGTGGCCGGTCACCCTCTCAGGCCGGCTACCCGTCGTCGCCTTGGTGAGCCATTACCTCACCAACAAGCTGATAGGCCGCGAGTCCATCCAAAACCACAAAAAGCTTTCCACCCCCCACCATGCGATGAGGAGTCATATCCGGTATTAGACCCAGTTTCCCAGGCTTATCCCAGAGTTAAGGGCAGGTTACTCACGTGTTACTCACCCGTTCGCCACTAATCCCCCCACAAGTGAGGTTCATCGTTCGACTTGCATGTGTTAAGCACGCCGCCAGCGTTCATCCTGAGCCAGGATCAAACTCTCCGTTGAAGTAAAACAAAAACAGACACAACCAGGAACCACGGGAAAACGCGGAACCAGACTGCACAAAATTTGAAACCAGCTGTAAAAACCAGACCACACCACGGGGTGGCGGGCCCGATAAATTCAACCAATCCATAAAATAAATTGGTATCAACAAACTTGGCACACTATTGAGTTCTCAAACAACAGACACACCCGGCACCACCACAACCAAACGGCCATGGATCGCTCCGGAGCAACTTCCCAAACTTACCCGATCCCGGATCACTTTGCAAACCGGCTTTCCACCAGTCACAAACACCACAGGAAGGATCCCCACCCGGTTTCCGCACGCCATAACAGCGCCGTTATTCAGGCCATTCAGAAGGGGGTCGGTCGCAATCTCTCCGCATCAGCGGCGGCGACTCGAATTACTTTACACGCCCACAGCACCCCACACAAATCCACCCCCAAACACCCCCACCACACCAAAAAACCCCGGAACGACGCGGGCTACGGGGGTAGCCGGCCGCCCGGAAGCCGGCATTCCGCCGTCGGAGGTTTTTGTGGAGCCGGTCACACCGGGCGATCGCGCCGGACGGGGAGTGTCCCGGCGCAGGAGCAGAACGCGCCAGTGGACCTGCGCACCACGGCGGCCCGGCCCGTTGCGGCCCCCGCGCGCCCTCGTTAGGGTTGATTGGTAAGCATGCTTAGCATGCGTCGGAGCCGATCACCTGGCACCGGCCGACTGTCCGTGTTGAGAGCAACGTCCAGAGCAACCCTTCCGGAGGAGCACCATGACCGACCAGTACACGTTCCAGAACCCCGTCACGGCCTATGAGCATATTGAGCCGCCCAAGCAGCACCAGCCCGAGCCCGGCCTGGACGCGAAACTGACACCGAAGGCGGACCTGGGCGAGGACACTTACCGCGGGACCGGACGGCTGGAGGGGCGCAAGGCGCTTGTCACCGGCGCGGACTCAGGGATCGGCGCCGCCACGGCGATCGCCTTCGCACGCGAGGGTGCCGACGTCGTGCTTTCCTACCTGCCGGAGGAGGAAGAAGACGCCGCCCGGATCGCCAACCTGATCGAGAAGGCCGGCCGCAAAGCGGTCAAGGCTCCCGGGGACCTGAAGGACGCGGCCGTTTGCCGCGAGCTGGTGGACACCGCGGTGCGCGAACTCGGCGGCCTGGACATCCTGGTGAACAACGCCGGCAAGCAGGTGGCGCAGGAGGACATCGCGGAAATCAGCGATGAACAGTTCGACCACACGCTGAAGACCAACGTCTATGCGATGTTCTGGCTGACCAAGGCGGCGGTGCCGCACCTGCCCGCCGGATCCACCATCATCAACACCACGTCCATCCAGGCCTACAACCCGTCGCCCACGCTAGTGGATTACGCCACCACAAAGGCGAGCATCAACAACTTCACCAAGGGCCTGGCCCAGCAGCTCGCGCCGAAGGGGATCCGCGTCAATGCCGTGGCACCCGGGCCGATCTGGACCCCGCTCCAGGTCAGCAGCGGCCAGCCGAAGGAAGCCCTGCCCGAGTTCGGCAAGGCCACTCCCCTGGGCCGCGCCGGGCAGCCCGCGGAACTCGCGCCGGCCTATGTGTTCCTGGCGTCGGCCGAGTCCAGCTACGTGGTGGGCGAAACGCTAAACGTCAACGGCGGCAGCCCCACGCCGTAGGCGGGGCACATGCAGTAACCGCCGCCATAGCGGTGACCGCCCCGGAGGCGGTCACCGCTATGG
Organism: Arthrobacter sp. NPDC058288; assembly: GCF_042880995.1. Classification (NCBI taxonomy): domain Bacteria; kingdom Bacillati; phylum Actinomycetota; class Actinomycetes; order Micrococcales; family Micrococcaceae; genus Arthrobacter; species Arthrobacter sp. NPDC058288. The sequence goes on along the minus strand of NZ_JBHVYH010000004.1, from coordinate 356,718 downwards.
TCCGGTCACCGCCACGCTCCGGTCACCGCCGCGTTCCGGTACCCGCCGCAGCAGAGAGGCGCCGCACGCCGCCAACCCTGCCGGCGACGGCGCGTCCGGCCCTAGCCGCCCACGTGGTGAATGGTGAAGGCGGAGAGGAATCCCACGGACGCAACGAGTCCGGTGAGATTGTGGTGCTCTTCGAAGGCCTCCGGGATCATCGTGTCCGCCAGCATGGCCAGGATGCCGCCGGCTGCCACTGCGGTGATGAACGCCACGGCTTCGCCGGGCGCGTTCTCCAGCGCTGTATAGCCCAGCAACGACGCCAGGCCGCAAAGCACTGCAATGCCTCCCCAGACGCCGAACACATACCCTGCCCCGCGTCCGGCTTTCTTCATGCCCGCCGTGCTGGAGAGGCCTTCGGGGACATTGGAGATGAACACGGCGGCGAGCATCGCAGGGCTGACGGCTCCGGCGCTGATGAGTCCGAGGCCCAGGACCACCGACTCCGGGATCCCGTCCAGGAGGGCGCCGACGGCGATGGCCGTGCCGCTGCCCGGGCTGTCCTTCTCGGACGGCTGCTGGCCTTTGGACCGCTTGCGGTGTTTGGCGCCGGAGCGTGCCAGCAGCGCGTTGGCGCTGACGTACACCAAGGCACCGGCGAGGAATCCGGCCGCCGTCGGCCACAACCCTCCGCCGTCCACTGCCTCGTCCACCAACTCGAAGGCGAGTGCCGAAATGAGGACGCCGGCGCCGAAGGCCATGATGGAGGAGACGAGCTTCGCGGGGATGGTCCACTTCCACGACAGCCAGGAACCCAGCACCAGCGCGCCGCCTGCCAGGGTTCCCCAGAACATGGCCTGCGCCCACATCGGCATCCGTACCACCTTCCGCGGCCGCGAAGCCTGACACAAAATACTGGCTCAAAACAGACAGTGCCGAGCGCTGAGCCGCCCGGCACCTCCAGCATTCTTGCAGATTTCGGCGGCAATCACGGTCAGCGCCGCTGTGCCAACGGGAAAGTGACGCACGACGCCGGGTGGCGGGCCTGCGCTGCCGCCGCACGCGGGCCGGCCGGCGCCAAACACCCCCTTGCAACCCGCCCGGCCCGGCGTATGGTTTCTTGCATGGGACCGATTCTGGACACCCTTATCGTTGGTGCCGGGCAGGCGGGCCTGGCCACGAGCTACTGGCTGAGCAGGGCCGGCGTCGAACATCGGTTGCTGGAGCGGCGTGCCGCCCTGGGCGGGGCCTGGCAGGACCGCTGGGATGCGTTCTGCCTGAACACGCCGAATTTCTCGCTAGCTTTACCGGGGAGGCCGTATGACGGCGCCGAACCGGATGCCTTCATGCCACGGGACGAGCTGATCGGGTACTTCCGGCAGTACGCGGCGAGCATCGGCGCACCGGTCCGGACCGGCGCGGATGTCACCCGGATCGGGCCGGCGGAGGACGGCGGCTTCACCGTGGAAACCATCGAGGGGCTCCGGCGGGCCCGCAACGTGGTGCTGGCTACCGGCGGCTACCAGACACCGAAACTCCCCGCACTCGCCGCACGCCTGCCGGGCCACGTCGTGCAGCTCCACACCCACGACTACCGCAACCCGGGCCAGCTGCCGGACGGCGCCGTCCTGATCGTGGGCACCGGACAGTCCGGCGGGCAGATCGCCGAGGAGCTGACGGCGGCGGGCCGCGAGGTCCACCTGGCCGTATCCGCCTGCCCGGAGGCGCCGCGCCGGTACCGCGGCAAGGACGTCATTTACTGGATGATGCAGATCGGCCTGCACGGCCCGGAGTACGGGCTGAACGGCCTCACCGTGGAGCAGCTCCCCTCCCCCGGGGCGCGGTTCATGTGCAATCCGCTGCTCTCCGGAGCCGACGGCGGCCACGACATCCACCTGCGCGAGCTCGGCCGCCGCGGCGTCCGGCTGCACGGCCACCTGGAAGCAGCCGACGACGGCGAACTCACCTTCAGCGACGACCTCCCGGAACGCCTGGCCCTGGTGGAGGCCGGCTTCGGACAGCGCCTGCAGCCGATGTTCGATGCCTACATTGCCGCGGCGGGGATCCGGGCACCGGAAGCCGAGCCACCGCGCCAGGACGACTGGCTGCCGTCCGAGCCGGCGCGGCTAACCATCGCTGCGGCGAACATCACGTCGGTTCTCTGGGCCACCGGCTACCGGCTGGACTTCGGCATCCTGGACATTCCGGTGCTGGATGAGTGGAACTACCCCCGCCACCGCCGCGGGGTCACCGAACACCCGGGACTGTACGTCGTGGGGCTGCCGTGGCTGACCGGTCACGGGTCGTCGATCGTGGCCGGAGTGGGCCGCGACGCCAAGTACATTGCGGAGCACATCGCCGCCCGGAAGTAGGGCGCCGGCCGGCTGCAGGGCGGGAGCCTGCCGGCGGAGTCAGCCGCCCATGCCGGGGCGGACGGGGACGAACTCGATCTTGTTTCCGGAGCTGGTCTTCTTCTTCGGCGATCGCGAGTATCCCCGCGCGTCCAGGTGGTTTTGCGCGCGGAATTCGGCCAGTGCGGCGTCGTAGGCCTTGTTGAGCGTGCCGCCGGAGAGTTCCTCCGTGGTGCCGTCGGCAAAGGTGACGGCGATCCTGACTTTTTCCGGGAAGTGCCGGTTCATCCTGATGTAGCCGTCGGCATCCTGCTGGAGATTAATCAAAGTGTGGTCCGCTTCCGTGGGTGGTGTGACTTCCAGTGTCCCGCACTTTTCGGTGTGTGGGACGGAGACGGGACGCAAAAGTCCGTCGGCGGCGCGGGCGGACCCTGCCGGCCCACTGATTTTCGCTGCGGTGCCTTTAGACGCGCTGGGGGAAGGACTCCACCTTGGCAGGGTCGCGCTCGACGACGCTACCCAGGGCGCCGTCGATGAGATCGAGCGTTGTGCCATCCAGGACCAACCCGGCGGCTTTGACCGTCTCTTCGAGTTGTTCGGGCCGGCTGGCGCCTACGATGGCCGCGGAGACGTTGGGGTTGGCCAGGACCCAGGCCACGGCCAGGGTTGCCAGGGGAACGTCCAACCCCGCGGCGATCGGCTTGAGCTTATCCACGGCTTCCAGGACTTCCGGCTGCATGAATTTGTGGTCGGTCTTCAGCGTCCCGTCGCCATCACTGAAGCGGGATGAGGAGGGGACGGCCCGGCCGCCGTCGTACTTTCCGCTGAGCACACCCTGGGCCAGCGGCGACCAGCACACCTGGGTGATCCCGAGCTCTTCGCAGGCCGGCACCACTTCCGCTTCAATGACGCGCCACAGCATGTTGTATTGCGGCTGGCTTGAAACGAGCTGGATACCCAGCTCGGCTGCCAGGGCGGCACCGGCACGGATCTCCTCAACTGTCCATTCGGATACACCAATGTAGTGGGCTTTGCCCGCCCGAACGATGTCCGCGAAGGCGCCCATCGTTTCTTCCAGCGGGGTTTCATAGTCGAAGCGGTGCGCCTGGTAGACGTCCACGTAGTCCATCCGGAGACGGCGCAGCGATCCATTGACGGACTCCATGACGTGCTTGCGGGAAAGCCCGCGGTCGTTCATCCCGGGACCGGTGGGGAAGAACGCCTTGGTCATGACCTCGATGCCTTCCCGGCGCACGCCTTTGAGGGCTTCGCCGAGCATCGTTTCAGCTTTGGTGCCCGCGTAAGCATCGGCTGTGTCGAAGGTGGTGATGCCCAGGTCCAGGGCCTTCCGCACGCAGGCGGTGGCGACTTCCTGGTCCACGGTTTCGCCGTGGGTGGCCCAGTTTCCCAAGGCAATGGAGCTGACGTACATGCCGCTGTTGCCGAGTTTGCGGTATTGCATAAAGTTTCCTTTCAGAGGTTGCCGGAGTGACCGGCGGAATTCGGGGAGTCCGGGGCTGCAGGTACTTCGCGCAGGGCCCGGGGTGGCGCGGTGCTCTCGCGGACAACAAGCCTGGCGGCCCGGCTGAGTGTCCTGGGCCCGCTGCCGGCCAAGGCGTCCAGGAGGATCCCGGCGACGTCCCGGCCCTGTTCGGCCACCGCGTGGTCCATGGTTGTCAGGCCCACCACGTCACAGAGTTCGTGGTTGTCAAAGCCGAGCACGGAGAAGTCCCGGGGAACGTCCATGCCTGCCTGGCGGAGAACTTTCAGGACACCGAAGGCCATCTCGTCGGAGGCAACGAACGCCGCTGTGGGAGCATGTTCGGCGACTAGCAGCCGGGACATCGCAGCCGCACCACCTGCGACGCTGTTCTCATCGAGTTCCTCAAGGACAGCGGGCCCGGCCAGTCCGGCACCGCCCAGAGCTTCCCGGTAACCCATGAGCCGTTGGAGTGGCGGCACGCCGCCCAAATTACTGCCCTCCTCGTCGCGGATGCCGATGAACGCCACCCGTTGGTGACCAAGGTTCAACAAGTGCCTCACAGCAGCCCGCCCGGCACCGACGTTGTCCACGTTCACCGATCCGATACCCGGCGATTCGGCTCCGAGCAAAGCGACTCCTTGCCCTTGGGAAGCGAGCGATTCCAGTTCCTCCCGGCTCGGCTGCAGGGCCATGATGATCACCCCGTCCGTGCGGCCGTGCAGGTGGACTGTACCAAAGAACCTTTGCCGCTGTTCGGCCGTGGCGAGCTCATAGAGGAGCACATCGAATCCGGCTTGCCGAAGCGTTTGCGTGGCTTCGCCGATGACCTTTCCGAAGAACCATTTGGCCAGCACCGGCACCACGATGCCAACCGTCATGGTCTTGCCGGTTGCCAGGCGTGACGCAGCCGGGGATGCCGAGTAACCTAACTCATGGGCCGCATCCTGCACGCGCTTGCGCGTTGTTGCCGAAACGCCGGGAACGGAGCGCAATGCCCGGGATACCGTTGAAACAGAGACTCCGGCCCGCTGGGCAACCAGTTCAACATTTACCAACATGCCACCATGCTAGGCACCCATGCATTCTGATTGCAAGCGCTTGCAAGATCTGAGACTACGCGGGTTCGCGTCCCGCCCTCCTGCATCGTGGTTCCGCCTCCCGCACCGTGCAGGAAGCCCGCGCCGACGGCTGAGGCTTAAACAACCCAAGGCCCGGTTGGGGGAACCGTGCCTTGGGCGTTTGCGGGGAGCCTGCTCAGTGACTCCCGCGGGGCGGGCGTCAGTTCGACATTGAAGTGACGCCGCTCTTGTACCAGCCGGTGTACGGCGACCAGACGCCGTTGCTGCCTTCCTGGAAGCTGACCTTCTGGTAAAGCTCCTCGTTGCCGATCTCGCCGTCCACCAGGGTGCGGACATTGTGGATGGTCACGGTTCCGCTGTACTGGTTCAGGTGGCGGCTGAACGTGGTGGTGCCCAGGTGGTCGTCCCCGTTGGGCCAGTCGTCTTCCTCCCAGCGCTGCTGGGTGATGTTGACGTAGCGGTCGGTGTTGCAGCGGACCTGGATCTGGTAGTCCACCAGCTTGACGCCGGAGGAGTTGAATCCGGCGAACGCCGGCCGGAGCGGAGTGACCGAGCAGGCGTAGTTGGTGCCGGCGGCCTGGGCGGGGGCGGCCAGGGCGAACGGTGCCGCCACCATGCCCAGTCCGAGGGCGGCGACCACTGCTGCCTTGCTGCGGCGGGAGGTGCGGGACTTCTTGGTGGTTGATGCGTTGAACAAGGGGTGCTCCTGAGGGGAAAGATGCGGTGGGGGTGGGGTGTTTGGCCGGCGAATCCGGGCCTCCGGATCCGCCGGTTTTCCCGCGCGTTCCGATGTATCCATGGTGGCTCCGGGCAGCCCTGCCGCACTTCCGTGCTAGCACGGTTTCTACCCGCCAGTACGGAATTGCACCAGGTACGTGAAATCCGGAGTCTGAGGCACGGCACCCTGCCATTTTCCCGAAGTTTGTTCTAACATAAGGACAAACTCACGCGTGCAGAAACAAACACCCTCACGGGGACAAAGGAGATCTTGTGAAACTTGGACTTGTTGGATTCGGCTTCGGCGGGCGGTTCTTCCACGCTCCGTTCATCACGGCCGCGGACGGGGTGGAGCTGGCCGGCATCGTGACCCGCTCCCCCGTCCGCCGCGCCGAGGCCGCGGCTGAGTACCCGGAGGTGCCGCTCTACGATTCCCTGACGGAGCTGCTGGCCGCCGGCGTGGACGCGGTGGCGATCACCACGCCGCCGGAAACGCGCCGCGAGCTGGTCCTCGAAGCGGTTGCGGCCGGCGTCCATGTGGTGGCGGACAAGCCCTTCGCCCCGAATGCCGAAGTGGGGCGCGAACTCGTCAAGGCGGCCGCGGACGCCGGCGTGATCCTTAATGTCTTCCACAACCGCCGCTGGGACACGGACATCCGGACGCTCCGCTCGGTACTGGACTCCGGTGCGGTAGGGCAGGTGGCGCGGTTTGAGTCCCGCTTCGACCTCGACCAGCCGGACACCCTTGAGGCGGGCCCGGCGGGCGGGCTGCTGCGCGACCTCGGCAGCCACCTGGTGGACCAGGCGCTGTGGCTCTTCGGCCCGGCAGCCACCGTTTTCGCCACGCTCGACTGGGTGGACCTGGACGCCGGCCGCACCGACTCGGGGTTCTTCGTGACCATCGTGCACCGGAACGGCGTGAAGTCCCACGTGTCAGCCACCAAGAGCAACCGGCTCGTCGCGCGGGAAATGCGGCTGCTCGGTTCCGACGGCAGCTACGTCTCGCAGCAGAGCGATGTGCAGGCCGTCGCGGCCATCGCGGGCCGGCGCCCGGCCGAGGACCCCTCCGCGTGGGGCTACGAGGAAGAGGACCGCTGGGGGACGCTGACGACGGCGGCGGGCCAGTTCCGCGTGCCGTCCGAGCAGGGCGCCTATCAGGCCTACTACGAGGAGTTCGCGCTGGCCGTTGCCGGCAACGGGCCCGAGCCGGTCCCCGGCGCCGAGGGCGTGCACACCCTCGAGGTGCTGGACGCCGCCCGGCTCAGCGACGCCGAGCGGCGCTCCGTGGACATCGAGGGCTGACCGCCGCCGTCGAACGTTGCTACCGCACCGGCTGCAGGGCCTTGCTCCAGAGCACGGTGCCGTTGGCGTTACGCAGGCTGACGGTGAAGGCGTCGTCCTCGGCCAGGTCCACGTGGCCGAAGAACTGGTTCTCACCGGTGCGCGGGGACTGGTTGGCGTAGGCGCCGGTCTTGTAGAACACCCTCTCCGGCCCGAACGTGCCGTCCAGTTCGCCGGGGCCGAAGCTGCCGGCGTTGATGGGGCCGGCCACGAATTCCCAGAAGGGGTCGAAGTCCGTGAAGCCGGCGCGCTCCGGCGAGTAGTGGTGGGCGGCGCAGTAATGGACGTCGGCCGTGAGCCACACCACGTTTTTAACCCGGTTGCGCTTGAACGCGGACAGCACCCCGGCGATCTCGAGTTCCTTGCCCAAGGGGGCGCCGGCGTCGCGGTTTGCCAGGGATTCCTGGTTGACCGGGCCGTCGGGGACGATCAGTCCAAGCGGCAGGTCGGCGGAAATGACCTTCCAGGTGGCCTTGGACTTGCTGACTTCGCTGATCAGCCACTCAGCCTGTTCCTGGCCCAGGATGTGGGTGAGGTGCGTTTCCTTGCCGTCGGTGTTGGGGTCCTTGAAGGTGCGCATGTCCAGGCAGAAGACGTCCAGCTGCGGGCCGCGGGAGATTTTGCGGTAGATGCGGGCGGGTTCGAAGCCGGTGCTGCCGTCGCCGATGCGGGTGCCGAGGCTGGAGATTGGCTGGTACTCCTGCCAGGCCTGGCGGCCGCGGGCGGCAAGCACGTCCACGCGGCGTTCGGTGTAGCGGGAGTCGGTGATGATCTGCCCGGGGTACCAGTTGTTGTGGGTTTCGTGGTCGTCCCACTGGGCGATCACCGGGACCTCGGCGTACATGGCGCGAACGTTGCGGTCCATGAGGTTGTAGCGGTGCCGGCCGCGGAACTCGTTGAGGGTCTCGGCCACTTTGGATACTTCCTCGGTGACCAGGTTGCGCCATACCTGCCCGTCCGGCTCGGTGACCTGGGCGGCGATGGGGCCGTCGGCGTATATGGTGTCGCCGGAGTGGATGAAGAAGTCCGGCTTGGTGGCGTGCATGGCCGCGTAGCCGCGCATGCCGCCGATCTCCTCGTTGATGCCCCAACCCTGGCCTGCGGTGTCGCCGGTCCAGACGAAACTCTGTTTGCGGGCTGCGCGGCCGCTGCTAATGAGTCCGGTTGCCGGGGCGGTGCTGAAGGAGCCCTGCGCGGTTTCGCCGGCGTGGCCGTCCGCGTCCTCGAAGTGCAGGGTGAGCGCAAACCGGGTGCCGGCGGGCAGGTGCTCGGCGCTGATCCGGGAGGTGAAGTCGGTGGCTTCGCTGGCGGTGCTCCCCCGCAGCACGCGCTGGAAGGCGCGGCCACCGCGGAGGGGGGCATCGTCGTCGTCCACGGCGAGCAGGCTGGCCACCAGCCGGCCCGGGCCCGACGCGCGGGACCACAGCACGCCGGAATCGGCGGTGACATCGCCGATGGCGATGCCGGACGGGAGGGTCAGCCGGTTGCGGACCAGCGCGACGCCGGCCGGGCTGGTTGCGTGCGCGGCTGCGGCAGCGGCGGGCACGACGGCGGCAGCACCGGCAGCGGCCAGCGCACCTTTGAGGACATTACGGCGGGTGAAAGCAGTCATGCCACCCATCGTTACCGGGGCGGGTGAACCGTTGGTGGCGGGGGTGTGAATGGCCCGTTGCCCGGGCCTGACGGGATGCCGCGGTGCCATACTCAAAGCGTGACGACGTACTCATTCCGTGGCGAGCTGTGGCACTATCCGGAGGAAGCCGGGTGGCACTTCGTCACGCTGCCGCAGGACCTGGCGGACGAGATCAGCGACGAAGCCGCTCCCTTCTCAAAGGGATTCGGTTCGGTGAAGGTCACGGCCTCCATCGCGGGGAACAGCTGGTCCACGTCGATCTTCCCTGACAGCAAGAGCGGCTCGTACCTGCTGCCGGTGAAGAAATCCATCAGGACCGCGGCGGGCATCCACGACGGTGATCACGTGGACGTGGAGCTCGTGCTGGAGCTTGGGGGCTAACGGCAGAGGCGGCCGGCACACAGGGCCGGCCTCCCGCCGTCGTATTTTGCGGAGTTAAGCGTGCCGAACCGGGCTAGAAGCCCATTGAAGCGTACGGCCCGCTGGGCAGGTTGCCTGCCGTCCACGGCGCCGTGGAGCGGATGTCAGGCGTGTGGCCGCGGCCGTCGGTCAGGACGGCGCGGACGGTGACGCTGAGAACCCAGAGTCCAAGGAGCAGGATGCCGAGAAATTCCATGATGTGCACCTCTTATGAGTGTGTGCGGATTGGGTGATTTCAGTGTGTGCGGCCGCCGTGTGAGCAAACGTGTGAACGCCGCAGACGCCGTCAATCCCTCGGCGTACCATGAGCCGTATGGCCGAGAATTGGATTCGGCTCCTCGGTCCGCCCGCGATCGAGTCCCCCGGTACAACTCCCCTGCAGCCCAGGGGCCGCAAGGCCTGGGCCGTGCTGGCCTACCTGGCGCTGCAATCTGACGGCACCGGCCGTTCCCGCACGGCGTCTCTGCTGTTTCCGGATGCCGCGGACCCGCTCGGTGCCCTGCGCTGGAACCTGTCCGAGCTGCGGCGGACGCTTAACGGCGTGACGGTGGCCGGCGATCCGCTGCGGCTGACCCTGCAGCCGCCGTGGCGCTGCGACGCACTGGAAGTGGTGGATTCCGCCGCCCATTCTGGCGTTGATCCGCGACGCTTCGGCGGCCAGCTGCTCGAAGGGCTGTCCTTCGCCGACTCGCCAGTCTTTGATTCCTGGCTCGCGGACCAGCGCTACCGTCTGGACAACGTCGTCCAGTCCCTGCTGTACGAGGCCGCGCTGGCTGCCCTGGCTTCGGGCGCTCCCGGCGATGCGGCGGAGTTGGCGACGCAGGCGTTGCACCGCGATCCGTTCCATGCGGACTGCAACGTCGTCCTGGTCAAGGCGCTCGTGGCTCTCGGCGAGCACCGCCGGGCCCGCGAGCACGTCACCAAATGCGGCAACCTGTACCGCGAGGAGCTTGGCCTGCCGCTACCCGCGGAGATCAGGCGGGCGCTGTCCGATGCGGCTCCGGAGGCCGATCCAGGGATGCCTGCCACCGCGGCGACGGTGCGGTCCTATATCGACGCCGGCGGCGCGTCACTCTGGGCGGGCGCCGTGGACCGGGGACTGGATCAACTGCGTCTCGCGGTAGTGCTGGCCCAGCGTACCGGTGACGGCCACTTGATCGCTGAGTCCCTCGTGACGCTGTCCGGCGCGCTGATCCATCAGGCGGGCGGGCGCGGCGCCGAAGTGGCGGACTTCCTGCACCGTGCTCTGCAGGCCGAAGGACCCGAACGCGCCTCCCGGACTGCCGCCGCGGCGTACCGGGAGCTGGGCTACTTGTCCGTTCAGCGCGGTGTGCCCGACCGCGCGGCGGGCTGGCTGGACCGGGCGATGCGGGCGGCCGAAGGTTTCCCGGACGAGCAGGCCAGGATTCTGGCGATCCAGGGGATGCTTGCCTCGGACACAGCACGGTATGACGATGCGGTGGCCTCGCTGACCGAGTCCGGAAGGCTGGCCAGGGCCATCGCGAACCGCAGGCAGCAGGCGTTCAGCGAGGCGCTGCTGGGGCGGGTGTACCTGCTTCGCGGGGAACTGGAGCAGGCAGCCAGCTCCTTGGACCTGTCCCTGGCCCTGATAGCGGAAGAACACTGGACGGCGTTCGAGCCGTTCGTCGCCGGGGTCCGCGGCGAGACCTATCTGGCAGCCGGGCAATTAGAGGAAGCCGCGGCCATGATCGACAGGTCCTGGGTGATGGCGGAGCTTGCCGGCGACCACTGCTACATGGCCCTGGCGGCGGGCGCCGAAGCACGGCTGTTCCTCGCCCACGGCGATCTCGCGGCAGCCGAGCACTGGATCAACCGCGGGCTCGAGCCCAAGCCGTGGTACCTCTGGTACTCGGCCCGGCTACTGGATACGGCGGCGGAGGTTGCCATTGCCAGTCGCTCGCCGCGGGCTCCGAAGTTCGTCGAACGCCTGGCCGAGCTGGCGGGCCGGAGCGGAATGCGCGAGTTCACGGTTCGGGCGCAATCCCACCGGACGGTGCTCGGCGATGAGGCGGCGGCGCAGGCTGTGCCGTGGCTGGCAAAGGAGATCGGGAATCCTGCGCTGGATGCGTACTTGGCGCAGCGGCACAGCGGTGGTTGAGCCGCCTGCCGGGCGCGAGGCAGTTCACAGGCACTGAGGGGGGTGTTCCAGCAATGGGGTTAAATCATTGTTGTGTTATTGAAGTGCACCAACACGTTTCGTTCGCAATATGAATATTCGTGTTAAAGGGTGCCCGGGACAACGAATAATAAAGTCGCGGAATTAACTTCCCAAGCCCTTCAGAAGGGCGCTAATATCCTGCACCTAAGCACTATTCAAAATGTTAGTGCTGAGAGTTGACGCTTACTTTTGGGTAAGTCGAGTGGGTGAATGTTCCTGGGCGGACCCATTCGCGTCGTTCTCGGGGAGAACACGCATTAATTGAATGCCTGGTCGTGAAAGCGTGCGCAGCAATTGAGTCGAGCCTAATGCGCGCTTCCTCAACTCATTGGAGTGAATTCCTCATGAAGAAGATTCTTGCGTTGCCGCTGCTATTCGTAGCCCTCATTGCTGGTTCAGGGACAGTGCACGCGGCACCGCCGACGTCTGGCGATGACAGCGGCACCCTGCCGGGAGGGGTGTATTGCGACTTCGACGTCGCTTACACGCTTACCGGCAAGACCAAGACGATTGTCAACGGCGACGTCAAAACGATCACCTCGCCGGGCCAAAAAATAACTCTGACTAATGTGTCGGATCCACAGAAGTCCGTCAGTTATGTCATTACTGGAGTGCGTCGCGAAGTGACGACTGGGGACATCATAGAGACCGTAGTCACCGGCAGGAACATTGTTATCAACGATCCAGACTCAGAACGGCAGGGAATTTACGTGCTGGTCGGTGACTTCAACTACGCGATCACCACGGGTTTCAAGGAATATCGGGTTTTCAGCGGAGCGGGCCAGGTAATCGATGTCTGTGCCGCACTGAGCTAATCCTTCCCCCGGGGCCGCGTCCAGCCGCGAGGCACGGGGCGTAGCACACCCGGGTTAAACAAAAAGCAGGGCCTGCCAAACGGCAGACCCTGCTTTTTAGGAAACCTAACGGTCCCGGGTATCTAGGAAATTAGATAGCCTGGATGTTGGTGGCCTGGGGACCCTTGGGGCCCTGCTCGGTTTCGAAGGAGACCTTCTGGTTCTCTTCGAGGGAGCGGAAGCCGGAGGAGTTGATCGCAGAGTAGTGTGCGAAAACGTCCTGTGAGGAGTCATCGGGGGAAATGAAGCCGAAGCCCTTTTCAGCGTTAAACCATTTGACGGTACCAGTAGCCATTTTTTATGTCCTTCGTGAAGGTGGAGGAACTGTCCCGACTTTCGGGTCCTCCGGTGTGGGGTGTTCAAAACCGCTACTTCAGAAGAACGAGGACTTTCGACCCCGCGTACTGCCTGAACTACCAAATACAAACACAACAACGATCTCTACTGTACACGGGTTTTCAGAGCGGAGTTACCACGGGCATCAGCGGGATGTCCGGCACGGTGATGGACCGCGGCCCATCGAACCCCTGCATGAACACCGTGACGAAGCTGAGGGACACCGTGCCACCGGATTCGGGCAGCTGGTTCTCGAAGTTGATGGTCCCCTTGCGCTGGCCCCCGGGCGGTATGTCGGGCTGCCAGCTGCTGCGGAAGGAATCAGCGTCGAACGTCGTGCCGTCCGGGCCGGTGAGAACGGCGTTGTGGAAGACGGGCAGTGACATGGAGCTCCCGGTGCCGTTCCGCACATGGATCTCCACCCGGGTGAAATGTGCGGTGCTCTGGATGCCGAGGACGGTCACCGTGACGCCCTGTGTTTCCGTCGCCACCTGGCGCGCGAGCCGTTGGGTGCCTTCCTCGTTCCCCGAAAAATAGCCGACGGCGTAACTCGCCCCGGCGGCCAGCAGCCACCCGCCACCGCCGAGCAGGAGCAACGTCACCAGCACCGTGGCGATGACCGGACGTGACCGTGGCGCAGCCTTGACGGGGCGTGAAGGGTACGTGGTCGCGTGCGTATCCGGGTGCCCGGGCCGCACCGGGCGCGCGGGCCTTGCCGGCTGTCCGAGGCTGGACGGGCGATACCGCCGCGGCGGCGGCTTCGGCGCCGGCTTTCCTTTGAGGTAATCCAGCGCCTCGCCGCCCAGGGCAACAGCTAGGCCCATCGCGGGGGTGACGAACCACGTCCAAGTGGGCGTCAGCTCGGTCAGGAACGCGGTCAGGCTGTTGCCGATCAGCCCCACCACATTGATCGCGGCCGCGAAAAGCAGCGCCGCACCCAGCCCCTTTTTCCTGGCAGCCGCCGGAGCGGCCGGAAGTCCGTCCAATCCGCCGCCCGCGGGCGGCGGTGCGCTGCCGCCGTCGTACGTCACTTCAACAAAGCGAAGCCTGACCTGCCCCACCTGGACCTCATCGCCGTCGGTGAGCTCGGTAGGCGAGGTGATGGCCTGGCCGTTGACCCAGGTGCCGTTGCGCGAATTTTGGTCGTCGAGGATGGTCCGGCCGTCAACCGAGGTCAGCAGGGCGTGCCGGCGGCTCACGCCGGAAACGGGGAGGCGCAGCCGGGAGCCTTCGTCGCTGCCGATGGTCGTTTTGCCGTGCGGGATCACTATCCGGGTGCCCGCCGCCTCCCCGTTGACGACGACGAACGCGCTCCGCAACCCAGGTCCGTCCACGACTTACCCCGACCAGCCAGGAGGGCACCACGGCCCCCGCAGGAAAGACACCGTCATCCGCCGCTGACGCATGACATGTAGCAAGTCTCCTCCCGGCCGGAGTGGCTGACAAGGAATGTGAAAAAGGGCCGCCCGGGGTCTTTTGTCCGGGCCCCGGCCGGGGCGCGGACGCTGGTGCAGAAGGTAGCCCGTTTGGCCGCCCGGGCGTAGCATCCTGCCATGGGACCAACTCGGGTCATCCTTCTTCCCGGAAGCGTGCTCCCGGCCCAGCCTGCCTACGGTGCGCTCATCGAGGCGCTGGGACCAGGGGTCGAAGCCGTTGCCAAGGACCTGGAACTCTACGCGGGCAACGTGCCCCCGCCCGGCTGGAGCCTGGATACGGAGGCCGACGGCGTGGTCCGCGAAGCGGACGCCCGCGGCTGGGAGACGTTCCACCTCGTGGGGTACTCGGGCGGAGGCGCAGCTGCCCTGGCCGCCACCGCCCGGCACCCGGAGCGCCTGCAGAGCCTTGCCCTGCTGGAGCCGGCCTGGGCCGGCAGTTGGGACTGGAGCCCGGCCCACGCCGAACTCTGGAAGCAGTACGCTCAGCTGGGCGGGCTGCCGCAGGAGGATTTCATGGGCACCTTCATGCGGCTGCAGGTGAGGCCCGACGTCGTCCTTCCGCCTCCGCCGCCGGGTCCCCCGCCGCCGTGGATGGCCAAGCGGCCGGCGGGGATCCGGGCGTTCCTGCAGACCTTTAACACTTACGATCTGGACCGCGAACGGCTGGCTGCCTTCACGAAGCCTGTGCTGTTCGTCCTTGGCGGGTTAAGCAGCCCGGACGATTTTGGCGACAACGCGAAGCGCCTCGGGAGGGTCTTTCCGGACTTCCGCCTCGAGGTGTTCCCGGACCGCCATCACTTCGATCCGCCGCACCGGGTGGAGCCGGAGCGGGTTGCCGGGCTGCTGCGCGAACACTGGGCGCGGGATTGATCCGCCCGCGAGCTAGATGCAGCTGGGCTGGTAGGCCGGATCAGCGGGGCCGGACGCCTGGCTCAGTGCGTGGGCCACGATCTGGTGCACCACGGGGTCGTTCGGCGTCTGGTCGTGTTCGAAGAGGTCGGCCGGGCACTTGTCCTGGATGGTGATGTTGGTGACCTGCCGTGCCGCGCCGGCAAGGAACTGGCTGTTGTAGGGAATGACCACTTCGTCGTAGACCGTGGAGATGACGGTGTAGGACGGTCCTGCCACGGTGTCGCCGATGGAGTTGAGCTTCTGCATGAACGCCGAGCCCGCCTGCTGGTCGGCGCAGGCGGCACAGCCCAGGGCGGTGTAGTCCGGATCAGCGACAACGTCCGGCGGCGGGAGGATCACACCTTCCGTGCCATGGTTGGAGGGCGCGATGCCAACGAGCTGGTGGACGTACTTGGCTCCGCCCAGGAAGCCCATGTAGTAGCGGGGCATCATGCCGCCCTGGCTGTGGCCCACCAGGTCCACTTGCTTGGCGCCGGTGGCAGCGCGTACCGCGTCCACGAACGGTGCAAGTTCCTGCGCCGAGTCAGCCACCGGCGCAGTGGCATACACGCCGTTCGTCTCGCCGTAATTCAGGGCGAAGACGCAGTACCCGGCGCTCTTGAGGTAGGGCGACAGCGTGGACCAGTTCTTCGCCATGCTCTCGAAGGTCCCGGGCACCAGAATGACCGGATACGGATGCTCGGCGGTTGGTTTGCAGGACCAGTCGTTGGCGCCCGGCGGCGCGATGTCGAGGGTGCCCGCCTGGGCGGGGGCAACGGCCAGGGACCCGGCCAGGACGGCGGCTGCGGCGATGGACAGAGTTTTGGAGAGCGGTGACATAGAAACCTCGTTGTTTGTGTGTCAGGGGGTTGGACCGGCCGCGGGTGGTGTTTTTTCGTGACAACCAAACCTTGGCCGGTACTCAAATGTAGGCAGCCGACACATCCGTTCAGCCTTGACTGCACGGATGTGCAGTAGGAATGGCTGCCCGCCGGCATCCCCTGCGTCGAGGCGAAATGTCCTCAGTCGCCGCGTTATTACTAGCCAGTAGCTATTTGCCCGGGCGTTAGCTTCCAGAGAGGTGAGTCCGAAGCATGTGCACAAACGTTCATGACCGGAGCGACCGGCCGGTCGGCAGGCCTACCGGACGGCCCTGTCCGCGTTCACGCGGCCATAAGCCCAGTACGTGCCGGTGCCGGAAATCTTGTCGGCGGTGGATTCCACATTTGCGCGGACGGATTGTTGCGTGGCGCCGGGATGTGAACTCCAGGCAAGCGCGGCTGTGGCAGCGACGATGGGTGAGGACATTGAGGTGCCGTTGCCGACGTCGTAACCGAATGAGCGGTTGTTCTGCGTCCCGAGGACGAAGCTGTGGTTCGGGAACGTCGAATACACATTGACTCCGGGCGCTGCGACGTCCACCCAGCTGGCCCCGTAGGTGGAGAAGGATGCCTTGGCGTCGGTGTTGTCGGTTGCGGCGACGGCAATGACATTGGGGTATGCGCCCGGGTAGATCTTGGTCTGATTACCGCCGTTGCCTGCTGCCGCAACCAGCACCACGCCCTGATTCCAGGCGTTATTGACGGCAGTTTCGAGTGTGCGCGACGCCCGCACTCCGATGCTCATGTTAATGACCTTCGCACCGTTGCTGACGGCCCAGTTGATGCCGTTCGCGAGGCCTGAGCTGGATCCGACGCCGCTGTCGTTGAGCACTTTGCCGGCCAGGATCGTGCAACCCGGGCACACCCCGGCTACACCCATCGTGTTGTTGGCGGTGGCGGCAACGATGCCGGCGACGTGGGTTCCGTGGCCGTAATTGTCTTCGTTGGTGGCCGCACCGCTGTAGTTGGCGCGTGCAACAACCTTCGGGTTGATGTCCGGGTTGTCGCTTGCGACGCCTGAATCGAGAACGGCAACTCTTATGCCGCTACCGGTGGTGACGTTCCAGGCTTCCACGGCGTCGACGTCGGCGTCCGCTTTCCCTCCGGCGACGGACAGGGTGCCGGCGGTGTTGGTGAATGACTGACCGTTGTTTTGCAGGGCGTACTGGCGGGGGAAATACTCGTCCGACGTTGCGGCGGTGACCAACTCGTCCGGCTCGGCGTACTCCACTGCCGGGTTCCGGCTCAGGGCGTCAATGAGTTGAAGCTCTTTGCCGGCCGGTACGTTGATGAGCTGGGCGCCGGTGCTGCCGATGCCCGGGCCTTCGCTGAGGCCGTGCCCGCGCAGCACGCCGGCCGCCGCACCGGGGTCGCGGAATTTGACCATGATCTGTCCCGTGACGGGTGACGACTGGGCCGCCGCGCTACTTGGAACTGCTGCGGCAATTCCGCCGAGGCCCATGGCTACCGCTGCTAAACCGGCTACAAAGATCTTTTTCATTCAGTTATCTTGCGGCAAACTTCAGCAGCTAGATAGAGGCAGAGGGCGAGACAACACATGGGTCTTCCGTTCGACGACGGCTCCGCACCTGAGCCGGTGGTTGAGCCTGCCGAGACCCGGTGGTTCAATGGTCCGGCTCCTGAGCGAAGAACCGCAGGGCCCTGTCGGCCACGAGTTCAGGCCGGTGGTCAGCAAGGAAATGCCCCTCACCGGGCAAAATCTCCGTGGTCACATTACCGCCGCGTCCGGGGCGATGGCCCATCCCCTGCAGGGTCCCGGATGGTTCCATGGCTCCGGTAAGGACGAGGGTCCGCACGGCAAAATCGCGTCTGGCGTAGGTGCCGAAGATAATAGCCATGAACGCCGGGAGGATCGTGGCACGATATAGGGCCGAGCCCGCCAAGGCCCTCTCGCGCTGGGCCATTGCCGCGTAGTAGAGCTGGATGTCCTCCTCCTTGACTCCGCCAGCAGGCTCGAATGCCGTGAAGAGGTGCCGCACAACTTTCTCGTTTTGCTGCACGCGCGGACCGATCCCCGGAGCCGCGATCGCGAAGGCGTGCCACAACTTGGGGAAGAGTCCCAGCAGCCGGGCGTTTGGCCTGATGTGCACATCAGGGGCGCCCGTGACAACGAGAGCCTCCACCAGGTCGGGCCGGTTCATGGCCAGTTGCTGGCCAATGATGGCGCCCCAGTCGTGGGTCAGGAACCGCGCCCGCGTGATATCCAGTGTGGCCATGAGCTGGACGATGTCATCGACAAGGGTGCGGGCGTCGTAGCCTTTTGTGGGGGCGTCGGTCCAGCCGAAGCCCCGTTGGTCCACGGCGATTACCCGGTAGTGCTCGGCCAGATGCGGGATGACGCCATGCCACTCCCACCAGTTCTGCGGGAATCCATGGAGCAGGAGAAGCGGCTGCCCCCGCCCCGCCTCCGCTACGTGCATCCGTAACCCACGCACATCTATCCATCGGTGGGTCACGCCCGCAAGGTGCGGCATGGCAATTCCGGCAACGACGCCGCCTGGCCTTTCCATGCACTCAAAATACTCCGTCTGTACCGGGCACCCAAGGGCTCCACGTCGAACTGGTGCTGTTTCTTGAGGGCACGTACGACGACGATGTGCAGCGTCCGCTGCTCGATGGCCGGGCGCCGTTCCGGGCACTACTTGAGGCTGAGCACCTCGTCGATCGGGCGGCCGTTGACGAACACCCGGGCGCTCGTGGCCCCGGCCGCAGTCATGGCTGTGTACTCCAGCTGCGCTTTGGCGCGCGGGATGTCGCACACACCACCCAGCATGAACTGCCCGGTGAGGTAGATCGTGATCGTGCTGCCGTCCAACTCCCCGCCGACGTAGCTGAGGTTCGACTGGTACAGGACGTTCACGAGCCCCGACAGTCCGACGTCGCGGCTCTTGTTCGCGAGTAGCGTCCCGACGCTGGGGCCCACCTGGTCCGTGAAGCGGACCGGGGCCGTCGTGGTAGCGACGAGGCTGTCACCGCAGCCGATCAACGGCCCGGAGACACCGGCGTCGCCGACGGCGACGTAGTAGATGGTCAGCGGGGCCACCTGCTCCGGGAGCCCGGTGGAGGTAGGTTCCGCCGTCGCCGTCGGGCTCGCAGGAGCGGACGACGGCGGGGTAGTCGCTGTAGGGGTCGGGGTGACCGACGGGGTGGTCGCGGACGGGCTTGCGGTCGTGGTCGGCGCGGCGGAGCTACTCGTGGGCGACGACGTCGTCGGCGGCGTCGTAGTCGCGGCGGCGGACGTGCTCGTGGGCGCCGGAGCCGGCGGGCCGAAGCAGCCCGAGAGCCCGAACAGGGCACAGACCCCGAGAACGCTGACTGCCGTAAGCCTGGGCCTGGTCATGATGCCCCCTTGAGTGCGGGCCCAGCATTTTCGGAGCCCTGCTTCAACGTACGCCTGAAGGTTCCTCCGGAACAGGGACTTAAGTCCGGCGTCGAGGCAAACTCCGGGCCGGCCGGAAGCGGCACTATCGGTTCAGCTTGCCCGTGTCCGCGATGGTCCCCCGGGCCGCCCCTTCCTCCGGAGTACGTACCTCGCGGTGAGGGCTGCAAGAAGGCCGGCGAGAGTCACCAGTTGCACTTCGTCAAAGGACAGCCCGTCAATGTTCGGCTGCAGTTCCTCTTCCGTCGCCCAGCCGAACCAGACCTCGCTGACCAGTATCCCCGCAAGGAAATAGGCAGCGGCCGAGTAGAGCCACAGCCAGCGCGTAATGCCTCGCCCGACGATCAGGTGCGCCACAACGCCGAAGGCCAGCGCCATGACCGCAAGCAGTGCCAAACCTGCAATTCCCAGGTCCCATTGCGCCACCGCCGATCACCTCCCCGCCACTCTTCCTGCCATGAGTCTCCTCGCTCGGACTTTATGAACGTAGAGCCGATGGTCCCCGATGCCCGCTGATTCCGCGGCACCGCGCGAGAGAGGGTTTCCCGTTTCGGCCCCGGAAGTGAGAGAGCGTCCGGGGGAAAGGGTGCCAAAAGTGAGAGAGCGTCCGTCGAAAAGGGGAAAGAACTGAGAGAGCGTTGGAGAGGGTTACAGCGACGCCCCTCCACAGATCACGTAGTTCTGGCCGGTGATGGACTTCCCGTGCGGTCCCAGCAGGAAGGCGGCAAGCGCGGCGACGTCGTCCGGGTCCACCAGGGCACCCAGCGCCGGCAGCTTCACCGGGGTGGCGGCCCGGCCGGGGTCGTTCAGCATCGGGGTGTCGGTCGGGCCCGGGGAGAGCACGTTCACGGTAATCCCCCGCGGCGCGAGTTCCTGCGCCCACGTCCGGCCCAGCCCCATCAGCGCAGCTTTGGTCGCAGCGTAATGACTCTTGCCCGGCATCCCGGTGGAGGTGCGGCTGCCCAGCAAAACGATGCGGCCGCCGTCGGGCATGGACGGCACCAAAGCGTTGGCCAGGACACTGGCGGCGGCCACGTGAACGGTGAACATGCCCGAAAGGGCCGACGGGTCCAGCTCCCCCAAGGGAGCGGTCCGCTGGAATCCGGCGGCATGCACCAGGGCATCAGCCGGGGGCAGCCCGGCCAGCGCACCGGGCAGGGATTCCGGTTCCGAGAGGTCGGCCTGCAGCCACTCGAAGCCCTCCCCCAGGGAAGACTCGCTGCGGCTCAGCCCGGTCACCTTCCACCCGTCGGCCAGCAGCCGCGAGGCGATCGCCTTGCCGATTCCCGAGCTGGTGCCGGTGACGACTGCGTGCTTCGTCATTCGTCCCCGCCAGGAGTGGTGGTGCCTTCGTACGCCCACTGCGGGTCCACCCGGACGAACTTGATGGCCTGCCGGAAGTACGTGTACGCGATGTTCAGGGAACCGTCCGGGCCCTGGTGGATGGTCGGGTAGGAGTATTCACGGTTGAGCCCGTCGCGGGAGTTGTTGGACAGGCAGTACCCGTCCCCCACGTCCAGGTTCCGGCGGATCGGCCACGAACGGCCGGAATCCTCGGAGATGGCCAGGGTCATCGGCGAGCGCGGGGTCCCCCAGAAGGCGCGCTTGACGCCGTCGTCCCCGGAGAAAGCTGCAGCATCCGGCTCGGCCAGCTGGCCCTGCTCCTCGGCCAGGCCGTCGTCGTCGATCTCGTCGTAGAGGGACAGCCGGCGCTCGGTGTTTTCCTCCGCCCGGCTGTGGTTGTACACCAGGGCCAGGCGGCCGTCGGCGAGCGCCGTGAACTGGATGGAGGAGTTGTTGTTGGGCAACTCGGTGGGAACCGGCTCGCTCCAGGTGGAGCCGTCGTCGGTGGAGCGGGATTCGTAGATCGAGTCCGCCCAGCGGCTGCGGAACAGGGCCAGCAGGGTTCCGTCGGCCACCGGCTGGATGTTCATGTGGACGCAGCCCAGGCTCCCCGGCAGCACGTGCTCGGCCCAGGTGGCGCCGGCGTCGTCGGAGATCATCACGGCGCTGTCGTCGCTGTTCCCCACCCATTTCTCCCCCGGCGTGGTGATGCACCGGAAGATCGGGACGATGAGGCGGCCGGACGGCAGCACCACCGGGAGCTGGCGGACAAACACGCCGCCGGTTTCGTTCGCGGGGAACAGCGTTTCCACCTCGCCCCAGGTGCGGCCGCTGTCCGTTGACGTACGACGGCGGACCTCGGCGGTGTCCTGGTTGCCCGCCTTCTGCGCGGTGTACAGGAGCCACAGCGCGCCATTTGGCGCTATAAAGAGGATGGGGTTCTGCTCGGAGCGGGTGGAATCGTCGGAGAGTTGCTGCGGTGCGGACCACTGGCTGCTGCCGGGCTCCAGCGTGGAGAACCAGATGGAGATGTCCGGCACGCCTTCCTGGGTGCCGCCGAACCAGACACAGCCCAGCCGGCCGTCCGGCAGGGTGAGCAGGTTGGCCGCGTGGCTCTGCACGGTGGGCGCCGGGAGGTAGGCGAAGTCCGCGCCGTCCGCCCGCTTTACGGTCCCGTCCGGGGTGATGGTGCTGTAGTCGTCGGTGGTGGTGTTCTGCATCGGGATCAGCTTTCCTTGGTTCCGGCATCGGAGCGGGCGGCGTCGAGGTGGGCCTTGGCGATCTGTTCCAGGTGCGTGAGGTCCGAGGCGACGGTGGTAAAGGTGTAGCCCTGGCGCAGCCGGAGTGCCGCCACCTCCCCGGCAGCCGTGTGGATGCCGGCGGCGATGCCCGCGGAGGCTGCGGCCTCGGCGATGGTCTCCAGCGCGACGTTGAATTCGGTCTCGATGGCCGGATCCCCCGGGAAGGCTCCGCCCACGGCGATGGCCAGGTCCGACGGTCCCACGTAGATGCCGTCCAGGCCGGGGGTGGCACAGATTTCCTTGACGTTGGCCAGGCCGTCCGGCGTCTCGATCATGGCGAACACCAGGGTGGCGGCGTTGGAGTCCGCCGGCTTCGGCCCGATCCGCAGTGCCGAGCGCATCGGCCCGTAGGAGCGGCCGCCCATGGGCGGGTACTTGGCGGCGGCCACCGCGGCGGCGGCGTCCGCGGCCGTGTTGACCAGCGGAACGATGACGCCGACGGCGCCGGCGTCCAGCGCCTTGCCGATGGCGGTCAGGTTGTTGTCCTCCACCCGGACCATGCCGGCGGCGGTGTGCCCGGCGTCGATGGCCATCAGCCCGTTCAGCACGCCTGAGTAGCCGAGCAGCCCGTGCTGCGCGTCCAGGGCAACGTAGTCATAGCCCAGCCGGCCGATGCGTTCGGTGGCCACGGGCGCGTCCAGCACCGCCCAGTAGCCCACGGCCTGTTCCCGGGCGCGGATCTTGCGGGCGAATTCGAGGGCCAGTTCGGATGTCATCAGAGTCCTTCAGTTTCGGTGATCGGTTCAGGAAGCAAGTAAGCGTCAGCGGTTGTAGGCGGGCATCGGGCCGCGGAGTCCGGTGCCCACGGCGTCGCAGGCGTCCACGACGTCGGCCGGCAGCGGCCCGTTGGCCACGGCGGCGATGTTGGCGTGGAGCTGTTCCACCTTGGAGCCGCCCAGCAGCATGGAGCCCACGCCGTCCCGGTAGGCGAGCCAGCGCAAGGACAGCTCAGCCAGCGTGATGCCGGCACCGTCGGCGATGCGCGCGAGTTCCTCGATGGCGTCGAACAGCTGCCGGTCCCAGTAGCGCTGGGTGTACATGGCAGCCAGCTTGGAGTCGCCGTAGCGGCCCTCGGTGGGCTTGGCGTCGAAGCTGTGCTTGCCGGTGAGCAGCCCGCCGCCCAGCGGGTTGTAGACCATGGTGTGGACGTTGTGGGTGGCGGCGAATTCGAGGTATTCCTCCTCCACCCGGCGCGCCACCAGGTTGTACAGCTGCTGCGCGACGACGGGCCGCGGCGCGCCCACTTCACGCGCGGTGTGGATGACGTCGGCGATCTGCCAGGCGGCGAAGTTGGAGACACCCAGCGCGCCGATCTTGCCCTCGCCAAACAGCTCGGCCACCGTGGCCAGCGTGTCCTGCAGGGGTGTGAGGCGGTCCGGCTGGTGCAGGTAGAACAGGTCGATGCTGTCCACTCCGAGCCGGCGGAGGCTGCCTTCCACGCTGTTGCGCAGCCCGGCCGGGGACAGCGGCGAGTGCTCGCCGTGGTCCGGGTGCGGCATACCGGCCTTGGAGGCGAGGATGACGTCGCCGCGCCGCCCCTTGAGGAGGCGGGAGAGCATCTCCTCGGTGGTTCCCCCGACGTAAGCGTTGGCGGTGTCGATGGTGGTGATGCCGGCGTCGAGCGCTTCCTCCACCATCCGCCCCGCGGTGGCCTCATCGACAGTGTCGCCGAACGTCATGGTCCCCAGGACCAGCCGGGAGATGGGAAGTTTCAGGCCGTCCACCTGGGCGCCTTCGGGCTGCTTGCTCATGCGTTGATTCCTTGCGGTTGCGTTTGTCAGAAAGTACAGAAGGGCTAGCTCGTCTGGTTGGCGAGCGCCAGGGAGCGGACCAGGTGCCGCGGCTTGAGGCCCGTCATGGTGGAGGGGTCCAGCGCGGCGCGGCGGAGCTTGCGGGTGTAGTCCTCCTTGGGGGCGGTCAGGACGGACGCGGTGGAGCCGTATTCAACCAGCTTGCCGCGCTGCATCACCATGACGCTATCGCTGATTTCCTGCACCACGCCCAGGTTGTGCGAGATGAATACGTAGGTGATTCCCGTTTCGTCCTGGATGGATTTGAGCAGCCGCAGCACCTGCGCCTGCACGGACACGTCCAGCGCGCTGGTGGCTTCGTCGCAGACCAGCAGTTCGGGCTTGGACGCGAGCGCCCGGGCGATCCCGATCCGCTGGCGCTGGCCGCCGGAGAACTCGGACGGGTGCTTGTCCAGAGACTTGACGGGCAGGCCCACCTGGTCGATCAGCGTGGCGGCCGCCTTGTGCCGCTCCGCCTTGGACCGGACGCCCTGCAGCTTCAGCGGCTCGGCCACGATTTCCTGCGCCGTCATGTGCGGGTCCAAGGAACCGTACGGGTCCTGGAACACCATCTGGAACTTGGAACGCAGCGGCCGCAGCTTCGCCTCGCTCATGGAGGCGATGTCCGTGCCGTCCAGCTCGATGTACCCGCTGGTGGGGGTCACCAGCCGCATCAGGGCCTTGGCGATGGTGGACTTTCCGCAGCCGGATTCACCCACGACGGCGATCGTCTTGCCTTTGTCCACGGAGAAGGACACGTCGTCGACGGCCCGGAAGGTGCCGCCCGGTACGTGGTAGTCCACCACGAGGTTTTCGACGGCGAGGAACGGCTTCGTCATGGCTTTGCTCCAGTTGTGGTCAGGGGTGTGGCTGCGGGGGTTTCGTCCCAGGGTCCCAGGACGGGCACGGCGGCCAGCAGCGCCCGGGTGTACTCGGTGGCGGGGTGGTCCACGATCTGCTGGACGTCCCCGGATTCCACGAACCGGCCGTCCTTCATCACGTGGATGCGGTCCGAGATGAGCCGGGCCACGCCGAGGTCATGCGTGATCATCAGGATGCCGATGCCGCGCTGCTCCTGCAGTTCCAGGAGCAGGTCCAGGATGCCGCCCTGCACGGTGACGTCCAGGGCCGACGTCGGCTCGTCCGCCACCAGCAGCTGCGGCTCGCTCGCCAGGGCGATGGCGATCAGCACGCGCTGCAGCATGCCGCCGGAGAGCTGGTGCGGGTACTTCTTCAGCTGCTTTTCCGGGGTGGGGATGTGCACCTGCTCCAGGAGCCGGACGGCCCGGGCCTGCAGGGCGCCCTTGTCCTTGGCCGAGGCGGCGCCGGCGATCCGGATGGCCTCGAAGAGCTGGCTGCCGATCGAGTGGACCGGGCTGAGCGCCGTCATGGGGTCCTGCGGGATCAGCGCCAGGGTCTTGCCGCGCACCTTGTCGATGGCCTTGGGGTCCGCGGTGACGTCGACGCCGTCGATCAGCACGGTGCCGGACAGCACCGCCAGGTCCTCGGGCAGCAGGCGGAGGATGCCCATCGCCGTCGTCGATTTACCGGAACCGGACTCACCGATGATGGTGACCGTCTCGCCCCGGTGGATGCTGAAGCTGACGGAGTCCACGGCGCGGATGATGCCGGCGTCAGTGATCAGTTCCACCTGGAAGTCGCGGACCTCCAGGAGCGGCTGCTCGGTGAATTTGGGCTGCTCGGCAGCCTGGCCGGCAGCCCGGCGGCCGCCGGCAGAGGCGGCGGAAGCGGGAGTTTGTGCGGTCATGTCAGGCACCCTTCTTCTTGCGGCGGGGACGGTCGCGGAGGCCGTCGCCCAGCAGGTTCACGCCCACCACCATGAGCACGATCACCAGGCCGGGCAGGGTGACCATCCACCAGGAGGTGGTGATGTAGTCCTGGCCGTCGGAGATGATGCGGCCCCAGGTGGCGAAGGGGCGCTGCGGGCCGGCACCCAGGAAGCTCAGCGCGGATTCGAGCAGCACGGCCTGGGCCAGCAGGAGCAGGACCACCAGGGTGGCCTGCTTGATCACGTTGGGGATGATGTGCTGGACCAGGATCTGGATCCGGTGCAGGCCCAGGATGCGGGCGGCGGAGACGTAGGGCTTTTCGCGTTCCACCAGCACCATGGAGCGGGTGAGGCGGGCCACTTCGGGCCATTGGGCGATGGCGATCACGAAGGTGATCACCGGGATGGAGGGGCCGAACAGGGCCACCACCAGCAGCAGCATCATGAGCAGCGGCAGGGACATCTGGGCTTCGAGGAGGCGGGAGACGATGGTGTCCACCCAGCCGCCGAAGTAGCCGGCGGCCGCGCCGAGGATGATGCCGATGGCGCCGGAGACCAGCACGGCCAGCACGCCGATGGTCAGCGAGACCTGGCCGCCGTGCAGCACCCGGGAGAGCAGGTCGCGGCCCAGCTGGTCGGTGCCGAACAGGTGCCCGTCCGTGAACGGCGGCAGGCGGCGGGCGGCGAGGTCCTGGAAGTTGGCGTCCGGCAGCGGCAGCACCTGGGCCAGGATGATCGGGATGATCACCAGCAGGGTGCAGACGGTGCCCACGATCAGCTTCCATTTGGCGGCATTACGACGGCGGGTGGCGCCTGCCTTGGCGATGTCCGCCTTGGTGACGGCGCTGGGGCTGGGCTGCCGGGCCGGTTGACCGGCCGCTGTGGGGGTTGCGGTGTCGAGGCTCATGCTGTTGCCGCCTTTCCAAGACGAACGCGGGGATCAAGGAGCGGATAGGCGAGGTCGATGACCAGCTGGACACCCACCGCCAGCAGCGCGGTGAGGAGGACCGTTGCCTGGATGAGGGGGTAGTCGCGGGTTTCGAGGGCCCGCACAATCAGGGAGCCGACGCCGGGCCAGGCGAACACCACTTCCACCACCACCACGCCGTTGAGCATGGCGGCGAAGCGGGTGCCCAGGGCGGTGAACACCGGGATGGCGGAGTTGGCCATGGCGTAGCGCCACGTGAGCACCGAGTTCTTGACGCCGCGGGAGCGGGCCACGGTGAGGTACGGGGCGGCGAAGTTGGCGGTCATTTCGCGGCGGACCATCCGGGAGATCAGGGCGATCTGCAGGATGGCGATGGTGATGGTGGGGAGCACCAGCCCGCCCCAGGTGGCAAAGCCGGAGGCCGGGAAGATCGGAATCAGCACGGCGAAGCCGGTGAGGAGCATGATGCCGGTCCAGAAGTCGGGCATGGACTGCCCGGCGATGGTCAGCACGTTCACGCCGAGTTCCTTGCCGGTGTCCGGCCGGCGGGACATCCACACACCCAGCGGGATGGCGACGACGGCGGTGAGCAGGATGGACGCGGTCGCCAGGGTCAGCGTGTAGGGCATCCGCTCGGCCACCACCTGCATGGCGGGGGCCTGGAAGGAGTAGGACTGGCCCAGGTTGCCGCTGAACAGCTGCTGCAGGAAGATCCAGTACTGCTCCAGCACCGGCTTGTCCAGGCCGAACTGTTCGCGCACCTTGGCGAGCTGCTCGGTGGTGGCCAGCGGCCCGGCGTAGGACACGGCGGGGTCGCCCGGTGCCAGGCGGATGAGGACAAAGACGGTGGACACGGTGAGGAACACGGTCAGCAGGCCCTGTCCCAGGCGCTTCAGGATGTAGTTCGTCATGGCTTAAGCCTCCAGCCGGACATCAACGAGCGGGTAGGAATTGGTGGGCGCCAGGTTGATTCCGGACACCCGCTTCCGGTGGGCGAGGACGGATTTGGGCACGAACGCCCAGGCGCACGGCCAGGTGTCCCAGACTGCCTGCTGGGCGTCGTTCAGCAGTTCGGTCCGGCGGGCCGGGTCCGCTTCGGCGGAGGCGGCCTGGATCTTGGCGGTGACCTCGGGGATCACGTAGCCCTGGTAGGTGTCGCGGGTCTTTTCCTTTTCCGGTGTGCCGGAGTACATGCCTTGGAGCATGGTGATGGCCAGGCCGGTGGGGCTGGGGTAGCCGTTGCCCAGCAGGTCCCAGTCCCCTTGCTTGCCTTGGCGCCAGGCCAGGATGTTGCCGCCGGGTTCGAACTGCTGCAGCTCGGCCTTCACGCCGATCTTGCCGAACATTTCCACCAGGGCCTCCATCACGGAAGTATCGGAGGCGAACTCGCCGGTTTCCCAGATGATCTTGAGGGTGAGGTCCTTGACTCCGAGCTCGGCGAGGGCTGCCTTGGCCTTCTCGGGATCGTAGACGTATTCACCGGTCTTGTAGTAGCCGGTAAGGCTGGACGGCGTGACGCCGGCAGCCTGGGTGACGGAGTCCACCAGGACGTTCTTCACCAGCGCTTCGCCGTCGATGGCCATGCTCAGGGCCTGGCGCACCTTGGGGTTGGCCAGCGGGTGGCCGGCCGGCTTGCGGAAGTTGAAGAAGATTTGGTTCAGGCGGAGGCTGGAAGCTTCCTGCAGCGTGACGCCGGGAAGTCCGGCGAGCTGTTCGCGGGAGTCGGGCGTGATGGAGTCGATGATGTCCACCTCGCCGCTGCGCAGGGCGATGACGCGGCTGGATTCCTCCGGAAGGAACCGGACTTCCACGTTGTCCACCTGCGGTGCCGGGCCCCAGTAGTTCTTGTTGCGTTCCAGGCTGTAGGTGCCGGCGCCGCGGTTGTACTTGGTGACCACATAGGGGCCGGTGCCCAGGCCTTCCTGCAGTTCCTCCGGCTTGTTCTGCGCGGCCGGGGTAATCAGGATCATGCTCATGAGCGAGTCCAGGATGGGGACGGGCTTCTTGGTGACCATCTTGAAGGTGCGCTCGTCCACCGGAACCACCTCGGGGAATTCGGGGAAGAAGCCGGCCACGAAGGAGCCCTGCACCTGCTTGTACATTTTGAGGGCGGTGGCCACGTCCTCGATCTTCACGGGACTGTTGTCCGAGTAGCGGACGCCTTCGCGGAGCCGGACGGTCCACTCGGTGGGGCCGGTCATCTCGAAGCGGTCCGCGAGGACCAGGATGGGCTTGGTTTCGGGGCCGATGGCGGTGAGGCCCTGGCGGACCGAGCGCTGCACGGTGACGGCGGCGTCGAACTGGTTGAGCTTGTTGTCCAGGCTGACCAGGGACCGGTTGAGGGCCAGGGTCAGGGTGCTGGGTCCCGGCAGGCCGGTGGGGCCGGCGCAGCCGGCGAGGCTTCCTGTGCCCAGCAGAAACCCTGCCGCGGCGCCGAACTGCAGCAGCCTGCGGCGGGAAATCTCACTTCCTTGAGGAAGAACGGTCATCGTTGACCTCTCGGTTTGAACGGGGACGGCCTGCCGGTTTGGCTGCGCCGAATGTTGTCTCCATCACTTTGCCACTCCTGCGCAATTTGCGCAACCCCTCTAGCGCGATTCGCGCAACCGTGTCAGAATGAATGCATCCCCGCACCTGGCGGGGGTCAACCGACTACCAGCGCGAGAGGAGCAATGTGGCTTCCGTGTATGTGCAGGCCGACGATTTCTCCGGCGCCGCCGAGGTTGGCTACTGCTTTGTGGAGCATGGGCTGTCCGCGCAGGTCCTGCTCGGAACGGGCAACCCTGAGGCAACGCACGACGGCGGCACCTCCTCGCAGGGGCACGTCACCGACGTGGTGGTCACCGATACGCATTCGCGCGGACTTCCCGAAGCCACTGCCGGGGCGCTGGTGGCTGAGGCCTTCTCGAGTTCTTTAGCTGCCGCCGCGCAGGTGGCGTTCAAGAAGATCGACTCGCTGTGGCGCGGGAACATCCGTGCCGAACTCGCCGCATTGACTGGGCTGGGCTACCACGCCGTTATTGCCGGGGCACTCCCCCAGCTGCAGCGCTCGGTCCTTGACGGACGGCCGTTCGTTGCCGGGACTCCCCTGGCCCAGACGGAGCTGTGGCAGGCCGAACTGTCCGCGCCGCCCGCCGACATTCCTTCGCTCCTCCGCCCGGAGGATCCGGGCTCGGTGCGGCGACTGGATCTGGCCGGGGTCCGGTTCGGCTCAGTTTCCGCGAAGCTCGCCGGGCTGCTGGAATCCGGGCAGCCAGAGGTGGTGGTGGCGGACGGCGAGACCGTGCAGGACCTGGAACTCGTGGTGGGCGCCCTGCTGGCACTCGGCTTCAGCGCCGGCGGCCGCCGGATCGTGCTGGTGGGTACCGGCGGAACCGCGGACGTGCTCGCGCAGCGGCTCGCTGCACAACCTGCGCGAAACACGCAATCCGGGGCACAGGCTGAGGCAACGCCCACTGAACCGCAGGGATCCGCCAGGCCGGTGCTCGCCGTCGTCGGCTCCGCCTCCCGAACAGCGCAGGCCCAGCTGGCGCAGCTGGAAGCGCGCGGTTTCACAGTGATAAGGCTGCACCCGCTGTATGCCGGCGCCACCGGCGCGTACCAATCGGACCTGGCCGAAGTCCGGCAGGTCCTGGCAGCGGGCAGCAACGTGGCCGTCACCCCGGTGGCCGGACGGGTGGACCCGGCAAAAGCCGCCGGCATCGTCCGCGCCCTTTCCACGTTCGCCGCCGAGGCGGCCAAGGGATCGGACGCGGACCTGATCCTCACCGGCGGCGAGACGGCCCGGGAAGTCCTGGACGCCGTCGGCCTCCACCGGCTGGTGCCGCTCGCGGCCGTGCAGCACGGGGCGGTGCTCAGCCGCGCCGAGGACGGAACGCTGGTGGGCACCAAGCCCGGCAGCTTCGGCAATGACCTGGCCCTCCTGCAGCTTTACGACCAAATCCGGGAGCGCCGCGGCCAGTCCGCGCCGGCTCCCGCCAACACCCTTCCCAGCAAGACTTCCGAACGATCTGGAGCAGACATGACAACCGCAACGAGCAAGACCGAGCAGAACGCCCTCCCCATCGTGGCCGTCACCATGGGCGACGGCGCCGGGGTGGGGCCGGAGGTGGTGGTGGCCGCCGTGCTGGATCCGCAGAGCAACGCCGAGTGCCGGCCGGTGGTGATCGGCGACGCGCTGCGCCTGCGCCAGGCCGCGGATGTCCTGGGCATCGAGGCGGACATCCAAGTGATCGAGAACGTGGAGGACGCGGTGTTCACGCCGGGCCGGGTGAACGTGATCGACCTGGCGCTGCTGCCGGAGGACCTGCCGTGGGGGAAGCTCTCCCCCGTGGCCGGCCACGCCGCGTACGAGTACATCCGGGTGGCCAGCGAACTGGCCATGGCCGGGAGGGTGCAGGCCATCTGCACGGCGCCGCTGAACAAGGAGGCGCTGCACGCCGCCGGGCACATCTTCCCCGGGCACACCGAGCTGCTGGCGCAGCTGACGGGCACGGAGGAAGTGTCCATGATGCTCTCCACGCCCAAGATCCGGGTGATCCACGTGACCACGCACATCGGGCTGATGGACGCCATCCGCAAGATCAACCCGGACCTGGTGGAGCGCACCATCCGCCGCGGGCATGAGGCGCTGGTCCGGGCGGGCATCCCGAACCCGAAGATCGGCGTCTGCGCCATCAACCCGCATGCCGGCGAGAACGGGCTGTTCGGCCAGGGCGAGGAAGCGGAGAAGATCGAAC
Organism: Arthrobacter sp. NPDC058288; assembly: GCF_042880995.1. Lineage (NCBI taxonomy): Bacteria > Bacillati > Actinomycetota > Actinomycetes > Micrococcales > Micrococcaceae > Arthrobacter > Arthrobacter sp. NPDC058288. Next base: position 325,844 of record NZ_JBHVYH010000004.1, on the reverse strand, counting down.
CGGGCGTGAAGGCCGCGCAGGCTGCCGGGATCGACGTGACCGGCCCGCTGCCCGCGGACACGCTGTTCTTCCTGGCCGGCCGGGGCGATTACGACCTGGTTGTGGCCATGTACCACGACCAGGGGCACGGCCCGGTGAAGGTGCTGGGCATCGAGGCCGGCGTGAACATCACGGTGGGCCTGCCGGTGATCCGCACGTCGGTGGACCACGGCACCGCCTTTGACATTGCCGGCAAGGCGATCGCTGATCCGCGGAGCATGGTGGAGGCGCTGCACCAGGCAGCGGAGATGGCCACCCGGCCTTCCGTGGCCGTGTAGCAGCGCTGTTTTCTTGGGGGCCGGAACTAGCATGGTTATCACGCCCACGCGAAGGAGACCGGGAATGCTGAGCGCAAATGCCAGGCGCGAGGAGATCTACCACCTTGCTGTGACCACCGGCCTGGCGTCCGTGGAGGAGCTGTCGGCCCGGTTCGAGGTGACGGCCTCCACCATCCGTCGCGACCTGGCGTTGCTGAACGGGCAGGGCCGGCTGGCCCGCACCTACGGCGGCGCGATGGCATTGGGCGCGCACCCGGAGGCGTCGCTGCGGCAGCGGACGGGTGAGGCGTTTGAGCAGAAGCACGCGATCGCCCGCTGGGCGGCGTCCGTGATCCGGCCCGGGGAGAACATCCTGCTCGACGCCGGCTCCACCGTGGGTGCCCTGGCCCACGAACTGCGGGGCTTCGACAAGCTGTCCGTGACCACACCCGGCATCAACACCATGCAGGAGCTGGCCGATTCCGAGGGCATCGAGGTGGACTGCCTGGGCGGCCGGCTGCGGAGCCTTTCGCAAAGTTTTGTGGGCCCGCTGGCCGAGGCGGCGCTGGAGCGAATGAGCTTCGACCGGGTGTTTCTGGGCGCCGACGCCGTCACCGCCGAGGACGGCATCTGCGAGGCCGACCATGCCCAGACCCGGCTCAAGGAGCTGATGGCCCGGCGAGGCCGTGAAGTATACGTGCTGGCAGACTCGTCCAAGCTCGGCCTGCGGCCGTTCCACGCGTGGGCTCGTTTGGCCTTGCCGTGGACCCTGGTGACGGACGACGGCGCCGATGCGGGGCAGGTGCAGAAGTTCCGGAATGCGGGGGTTGGGGTTGAGGTGGCTGAAGTATCGGCCGGTGGTTGAGCCTGTCCATCCACCTCGTAGGTGAGGATGTCGAAACCCAGTGAAATGACGCCTGCTCATAACAGGCGCCCCTATTCGTTAGTCCAGGACGCAGTTGCTAGACTTGTAGAGCGACAAGTCCAGGTTTTTTCTGGCAGCGAAAAGGGACGGTGATCTTGGATCACCGTCCCTTTTCGTCATCTACTGCTCGCCCGGATGAGAAGCTTCTCCGGGAGACTCTCCGAGGTAAACCAGCTTGTAGAGAACCTCATAAAGATCCTTCTGGCCAGCAAACCCAGCCTGTGACGCCATCCACGGATTGTGCTTCCCTTTCTCCCAATCGACTTCACTGAGGCGGCCGACAAGGTCGGCCATGACTTCGTAAAACTCTTCGTCATCTTTGGACTTTTCGAGGCAGCTGGTGATTACGTCCTGGCCAAGCTTCGCCAGCGAGGCGACACCAACCAGGTCTTTCAACCTGTAGCTGACTTCCGTTTCTTCAAGCTGGCCGTTCTCCGGGTTCCGTACCATGCGTGTCTTTTCCAGCCAGGCATTTTCGCAAGCGCTTGCAACCATCTTCCAAAACTTCTTGGCCACTTCTTTTGGCGCCAGCTTGCGAGCCCGCAACCGGTCAAGAGTGCGCTCCGGAAACATCTGGCTTGTTGCCCGACGCAGGCCTTCATACGTGACGGAACGGTTCGCATCCCGGGCACCTGTCATGTTGATGCGGTCATCCCAAACCGAATCGCCGTCAGTGGCCACTGCGAAGGAGATTTCGCGGACCGCTTGCGCGTGGCTGCCATCACCTTCTTCGGTGTACACCTTCGTTACCTCGATGAGAGCCTTTGGAAGCTTTCGCTGGTTCGTGTTGATGTCGTCAAAGAGGGCGGCCTCTTCGGCATACCTCAGGCCGTAGAAGAGCATGACGGGGACGTCAGCGTTGAACTCTTCATCTTTTTCCCAGGCCCAGTACAACCCATTCAGTCGGTGCTGACCGTCAACGATGGAAAATACGGACTTATCAAATGCGGCGTGGATGCCGTCGATATCGCCGGCCTCAAAAAGCTCATGGAATTTTTTGATCTGAGCATCGTCATAGACACGAACGGAAGCGATGATCGCCGGAATCAGTTCCCGATTCCGGCCCTTCATGTAGTACTTGCCAATGCCCGAGAATCGTTCGGTCATTGGATTCCGCTGGTAGCCGTGATTTTTTGGGGACGGCGACTGCGGATCGACGTCATTGTAAGTCGAGATGAATGCCAGCTTCTTCAACAAATCAGGAGTGAGGGAAGCCAGTGCGGACTTTCCCGGCTCCAGAACAGTCTTGATGCTCATCCGGGAACTCTCCGCCTTTTCAGCTACGAAATCCGGGGTGCTTTTATCAATCACTTCAGTAGTCATTTTGATTTTTCCAATCCGATTGTTCTTATCGGAATCCCAGAACCAAGAGTAATGTTTGCGACAAGTCCAGGCTTCAAGATTCGGAACCATGCTTGGTTCCTTACAAGTAACAAGCTACACGCCTGAAGCAGCTATGTCAACATTTTCTTGGTAGTTGTTCACAGTGGAACCACAACAGCATGTTGTAAACATCCTTTGAAACTTTTGTTGTGGTGCCGATTTTTCCCCCGATCAGGCTGCAGCGTATGCGACGCCGGTCGACTACGCCCAGACGCGGGCTCAAGGAAGTGATGGTTTGGCGGGGCAACCACGTCTATGTCCTGGCGGACTCGTCCAAGCTCGACCTGTGACAATTCCATGCCTGACACGGCTCGCTCTGCGTGCTTCCGGCCGTGTTGCCGAGACGCTGGGGCAGGCCCCTTCCTGGATCTCGCGTACAACGCTCCACGCCTTCTTGCGCAGCCTGTGGTGAAGGTTTCCCTGGGACAAGGAAGAAGACACGCAAGGAGGATCGATGTACAAGGGGCGTTTAAGCAGAAGCATGCGATTGCCCGCTGGGCGGCGTCCGTGATCCGGCCCGGTGAGAACATCCTGCTCGACGCCGGCTCCACCGTGGGTGCCCTGGCCCACGAGCTGCGGGGTTTCGAAAAGCTGTCCGTTACGACCCCGGGCATCAACACCATGCAGGAGCTGGCCGATTCCGAGGGCATCGAGGTGGACTGCCTGGGCGGCCGGCTGCGAAGCCTTTCGTAAAGTTTTGTTGGACCGCTGGCCGAGGCGGCGCTGGAGCGGATGAGCTTCGACCGCGTGTTTCTCGGCGCTGACCCCGTCACCGCCGAGGACGGCATCTGCGAGGCCGACCACGCCCAGACCCGCCTCAAGGAGCTCATGGCCCGGCGCGGCCGTGAGGTATACGTCTTGGCAGATTCGTCCAAGCTTGGGCTTCGGCCGTTCCATGCGTGGGCGCGGCTTGCGCTGCCGTGGACTTTGGTGACGGACGACGGCGCCGATGCGGGGCAGGTGGCGAAGTTTAGGGACGCGGGGGTTGAGGTTGAGGTGGCTGAGGTTTCGCCGAGCTAACTTTTGCTGCAACACTTGCAGAAAAGGCGCGAGTTCCTCATCCTCCGGGCCCTCCCGCAGTGCCCCCTCGTCGGCACGGCATCATGAAGCCAACCAGGGCGTCCTGCTCAATCAAGCCCAAGGATACTCGTCGCAACGACGTCTGGATCAATCCGACTGATCAGCACGATCTAACGAAGTGTGTCCTACTGATAGGTGACTTGGAACCCGAGCGAACCGAATAGGCCGGTTGGCAATGCCCTGGTATTTTCCCCAGCCCGATCCCATAGCACTGACTCCTCTGCAGCGGTTGCTATGTCTTCCGCGCGCTTGAAGAGCTCCGCCGGCTGCGGTGTCTCGATGGCATCTGCGATCCCGGTGACCAAGCCACGATAGCGGCTGTACACACAGGACCGGACATGGTCGATGTTGGGCCTGTAAAGCTACGGCTCCGTATCTGCGCCCCAACATCCAAGGTAAAGTCACTTTCCATGATGGTCAGTGACTTTACCTTCAGTTGGCGCTGTTGACCCAGCCCCGGTGACGTCAGCACTGTGGCCGGCACTGCCCTGCAAAGCAGATCACCTCTTCCCCATTCCAGGAGCCCCACCGAGATAAACGCGAAACCACGGTCGAGAGATTCTACCGGAAAGTCGGGACTGAGAACCTGCCCTTATTCGCTCCTGGAGAATTCTGGCCCTCCGACTGATGCTGTCCAGCATGTCCAGATCTCGGCCCCAACCCCTTTCCCGGACAAGTGGACGGATCCCTGCCAGCTCTTCGCGGAGCGCTTGTGCACTGCGATAGCGTTCAAGGTAGTCCGTCGAGCCGACCTCAAGGGCAGCAATCCGCTCCAGGAATGGCACTGCCCAGTGGGGTTGCCGGGCGACGTCCAACGGGTTGGGCGCATGAGTCCGCGAATAGTCCGCAAAAACTCGCCTGCCATCTTCCCAAATCTCTTCTTCCGCTATGCGAAATCGATGCATTAGCTCATAGACTCCCACCCGTACCTTTGATGACACGTTGGGGTCGCCGAGAAGTCGAGCATGCAAGTCATCGATTTCGCTCAGTACTCTCCTAATATCACTCAGCGACCACGCCTCTTGTGACCTGTCCCGAGCTTCTACTGTTGCTAATATGTGTGAATATCGCTGTTCAATCGATTGAGGACTGGACATCTAGGCTCCGAAACGATGGATTATTTGAAGCACAATCGGTAATTTTACGAACTGCCTGTAATTTATCGAGGAGCGTCGTCCCAGTCTGCAAGTATCGCTACTTGAAATTTCAGCCCGTCCACTCGGAATTACTCTTTGCAAGACTTGTGGCTCGAACGCTCTATGCATGTCCATGGAAGTCTCACGCCGGTCATCTCGCAATTTATGCAACGGGCGGCAGCTCAAAGCCTAGGACGCGCTACGAATGCCCGGTCCTCGGGTGACCCAAAATTCGTTGAATGCCGACTCCGCCAAGCTCTTCACCGTGATCAACAAGTCATTGGACGTTTGCGAAAGATCGATCGGAAACTCCACGACGGAAACTTCTGTGTTGCGGATGCGCCGCAGGCGCGGTTTCCCTGGTCCTGCATAAACGAGCCAGGCTCTCGAAACTTCCAGCGCCGTGCAGTAGGCCAACATTTGATAGTGATCAGCATTTGGATACGCGCCGGAAGGCGAAGCGGCCTTGTACTTGGCATCGAACACCATGGCCGGCTGGCGCCCGATGGTATGGACGATATCGACCAGCATCCGGACTCGATCGCCGGTGCGGCCATGAAGCTCTACTTCGTCAAGGAACGCGGGGTATTGGCCGACGGTCTCCCCCGGATACACGTTTAGCGCCTCCTTCAGCGCCGTCGTCAGAAAATCTTCAAACACCGTCGCCATATTCACCACGAACGAGGCCACGGAATGGCGCCCCAGCCCGGCTTCCGCAGACATGTTCCGGAGGATGGTCTCCGCTAACCGCAGCGCAGGAGAGTACCGCTCGTTGAGCCGGGATTCGGTCCAGACAGGCAATGGGACGCCATAGCGTAGCTCCGAAACCCCATCAAGCTTGGAATCCAGATGGGCTAACCTCCAACGCACGTCTCCGGAGAGCCTTGGCACCTGCATCATGAGCCGCACGGCAGCACGCAGGATCCGATTTTCTGGGATATCCACAGTGAAGTCGTCGTAAGCGACTTCGAGCGGCAGGAGCATCCCCGGCCGGCGGGTCATCTGATCCCCAACCCGTATGCGCCCTCGCACAGTCCGCAACGACTCTTCCACATGGACATAACCGCTCAGCGCACCGCGGTCCAAAGCCCGAAGACCATGTCGGGCCAAAGACTCTCCCAGGGCAGCGAACAAATCCGTGTCTTCAACCCCGGCGACGTCGTCCGGCCGGAACCCCGGGTTGGCGGCGTACCCCAGGAGGAACAGCAGCCGGCTCAGCCCCACCTTCTGCTTGGGTTTCACCTCGACCAAGAGCTGGCCGACCTGCACGGCCCCGACATTCCCTGCAGGGAGTATGGTCCACATGCCGCCGTGAGCGGGAAGCACCGTCACCAACCCGGTGTCCCGGAGCGTCGCGGCAACCTCCGGGTCCAGGTCCACAGACTCGGCAGAGCTCTGCAGCTCGTCCAAGACAATCGAATTAAGCATCAGCGCGACGTGTCTTCCGCATCCGTCAACAACCTCTCGAGCTCCTCGGTCCCCTCGCCGTTAAGCTCGGACGAATCCGGTGCAATGGAAAGATCCACAGGCCCCGTCAACACGCCAGCCTTGCGTCGCATAGCCGACAGTCCGAACTTCTCCCTGACTTGTTCCCGCTTCAATCGTCCGAAGTACTGCTCTTCCAACAATGGAAGCAGCTCGAACTTCCAAATATCCTCGAGGCCCTCATCAGTTTCGGCGTGCGGTTTCATAAAGTACGACGGACCGATCATGAGATCTCGGTTCGTCTCCTCAATCTCGCTGTTCAAGGCATTCAGCAGCTCTGCCCGCAACAAAGGCTTCCCATTCGCCTTGAGAAACCGTTCGAGGAGTCCCGAGATTATGCCGTCTTGCGGATGCAATTCGATGAATGCGAATCGGCGACGGATGGCGGCATCCACCATGGCAATGGACCTGTCCGAAGTGTTCATTGTGCCGATGATGAAGAGATTCGGCGGGAGCGCGAAGACCTTGTCCGGGTTGTACTGAAGGTTGATACCCTCATTCCGGTACTCCAGCAGGTAATACAGCTCACCAAAGATCTTGGCAAGGTTACCGCGGTTCATCTCATCGATGATCAGAAAATACGGTTTGTCTCGGTTCCCCTCGGACGCCGCCTCGTCAGCGATTCGCCGCAGCGGCCCCGCCTCCAGGCTAAAGCCCACACTCCCGTCCTGACTCTTGACTGGCCGGTACCCTTCGAAGAAATCTTCATAGGCATAGGAGGGGTGGAACTGGACGGTCTTGACATGGTCCGAGTGCTCCTCGCCCGCAAGGAATTTGGCAATTGCCGTTCCCAAATAGGTCTTGCCGGTACCGGGCGGCCCGTAGAAGACAACCTGCTGCCGCGTCTGAAGTAGTCGGATCACCTCTTGCAGGTGCCCCTCTTGCACGTTCAATTTCCGGGCAAGTTCTGGCGTCACCGCACGCAGCTGAGGCACGACGGCGATCTGCGGCGTGGGCGCCGTTTCTTGAGTTTCTTCGTCGATCTCAGATTCCACGCCCAACCACGACGTAATGATGGAAAAGGCTTCCGTGAGATCAACTACTGCCCCTTGCTCGGCCAAGAGGCGGGGCAACGGTGCGGGAACATCGTCATTGTTAACGGGGGTTTTCTGCCATGCCACGGATCGACGCAGGCGCGACGAAGCATCGTCGGCGTAGTGAGCCTCTCCGGTCACGATACCGAGGTAAAGCCAGTCTTCGAAGGCAGTGACCACGAAGTCGTCAACCTTCATGACGCTGAGGAACCGGTGGTACTCCGTGGCTCGGAGCTTCCGCTCTGAGTATTCGAGGTGCTGGTAGCCCTTGTTGACGGCTGTTTGGATCTGGCTCAGCGACGAGCCTGGTACGGGAGACCCCAGGTGCTGTGCAGGAGTGGATACGAATCCGTCCTCCAACCAGGGCTGAAGCATCGCGGATCCAGCTTGGCTTTGCCGCACGAGCCAGGCGCGTTGTCCCGAATCTTCGGAGCCGGTCCGCCATTGACTCAAGTACGGTTCCTCGTACCACTCGACGAATTGGTTGGCGTTGCCCTGTTGAACAAGGCGAATGGCGTGCAGGTCTTTGGCGATAGCACCTTCGTCACTAATGTTCCGGCCTTTCGTCCCACCGATGATGCCTGCGAAGGCCTGCCAGATCGCGATGCGGTGGTCGCGCGTGACCACAGGCGGAAGGTGGCCCGGCCATGCAAGGTAGTCGATGCTGTACCGGATCATTGGTCTGTCGTCCGGCACCGACTGGGTAATATCACGGAACGTCCAGGGATCTTCCAGCCCTGCGGTAATAAGGCTCACAGGTTGAGCGGCGACATGCTCGACGAGCCTGGACAGCCATTTCATATGGTCAGCCACCTGGATATTAAACCCCATGCCGCCGTTGAACGCGCCTTCCGCTTCCAGCCCCTCACGAAGCGGGGCCGGAAGGACTACAGAGGCCCCCTCGATCCACGAGAGGATCTTGTTTATGCGCGCCACCTTGGTGGTTACGCCGACATTGCTCAGTGGCAGAACCTGCAAATACGCCAGTTCAGCTGCCAACAGGATGGTGGCTGGTCTTGCACCCTTCAGCTGGCGTTCGAACTTGGCCATAAATGTTCCAGTGCCGACATCCGCCTCACCTCGACCTGCAAGGTCGCGCGCGTTCTCAACTGTCCAGGTGGAAGTAACGCCGTCTATAAGTGACGGCTCACCGCGGAATCCGGTTTCGATGATCATCCGCGCCGCGGCCTCAGTCCGCGGCGCTACGGTAACGGCTGCGATGCTCAGGTCAAACGCAGCTGCCGGAGCCTTGTCTCCGCGCCATTGCTGGAGGCTCGCGGCCTGCTCCGGCGTCCAGTCAGCGGTTGGATCCACGTTCATTACGGTCCAAAGCAGACCTTGGGCATCGAGCCGGTCCCGAAGCCTGATGCCGTGTTCGGGAGCCAACCGGAGCATTTCGTCGAGCGCATCGAGCAAGAGCTGGTAGCGCTCGGACGGTGTTCCGTTGGCGCCTCGGTCCTCCCAGCCCACGAGCTTGAGAAACTTCTTGACGGCGCGGGCGCGGTACGGCGGATAAACGAGGGGGTCCCTGCCGAGAAGAAGAATCGACGCGAATCCAACTAGCCCGCCTACCGAGAATTGTTCGGGGCTGTACGGCCTCAGCTGCGCCGTGAACTCGTCGATGCCTTTTGGGTCGGGATCGCCGCGCCAGAGAATGTCTACGACCCGCCGCAACTCTTCCGGACGAGTCCGGCCCAGATCCACTAGACGCATCATGAAGTACTGATTCATGAGATTCGAGGAGGAGATGTCCCTGCGCAGCATCTCGAACCATTCAGAATTGCCGTCCAGGTAGGCCGCACGCGTCACCTGCAGACGCTTCGACAGAGCAAGCTTGTATTCGTACTCCTCCGCATCCAAATCGACTGTATTGGCGAACGGCGCCGCAAATTTCATGAAAACGTCCCACTCCTGTGGACTCATCCTCATGCCCCCGCTGCCGACGCCGGCCATCGCCGAATCTCAACCGCTACCATTTTGACCCCAATCTTTGTCATACAGACGGGACTTTACGGCTCACCCACATGGCGTGACCGCCCGATCTAGTTGCCCATCGAAGCTCCCAACCCAAGTAGTACAGCATGTCCACAGACAGTCACCGGTAAGGACACAGCATCGACTGCATCTTGACCCGTGGGCGCCCCAGCGGGGCTGGCTCCTCGCCTTCACTGGCCAGTCACTGGCTCCAGATGGAATTCGACACGGTACTCCATGAACCGCAGGCTCGGCGCGATGGACGTGCCCGGCGAATCCGTCGGTCGTCTTCCTGGGCGATGATGACGCCTTCGACGGCTTGTCTGGGGAAAGCCCCCTTAGGTTCCCCCTCTGGCGATGGCCGACCACCAACTCAGCTCAAAGTAGTGCGTCGACGGTGCTCTCCGAATCGTGAGCCCGTGCAACGCGCCCAGGGCAGGGCATATTTGTCGACGGAACTCCAGAATTTACTTCTCCACAGCCCAAAGGCGACCAATTTGTTCGGCCGCTTGGAAGTTCTCGAAGACGCCTGAAGTGATCCGGTACTCGCGGCGGCCACTCAGGCGAACACGGAGTCAAGAATCATCCGATTCTGGGCCTCGGGGTCACCTGGGGAATATGGATAGGTTTGAAGAGACACACACCTCGACTCGTAATGCCACTTCATTGGAATCGGTGGACGTAGCGACCCATCCTAGAGGCAATGTGTCGCAATAAATGCTCCTTCAATCCTTCAATCCTTCAATCCTTCAATCCTTCAATCCTTCAATCCTTCAATCCTTCAACACAATTGGACGTACGGAACTTTGGTGTAAATGCCCATTCAGCGAACGGCTCCGTCGATGCCTTGGTCTGGACGATCGTGCGGATTTGCGACGTGGCTCCGCCTCTGCCCGACAACCTGGCGAATCTTCTCGGCCGCAATCATCGGGTCATCGTGTGCCCAGAAACGCAGCACCACCCATCCTGAAAGTCTGAATAGCTCCGTTGTCTCAATATCCCGGGCGCGGTTAGTAGCGACCTTGAGGCGCCAGAATTCGATATTCGATGCCGGCTCCCGATAGTGTTCTGGGCAACCATGCCAGAAACACCCGTCGACGAACACTGCCACTTTGGCACGCGGAAATACCAAGTCAGCGCTTCGCCGAATGCCGTGGAGCGGGCGTACGGCTACTCGGTATCGAAGACCGAGCGCGTGAACAGCCCGGCGGATAGCCAGTTCGGGCGCAGTGTCCTTGGAACGGTTGCCTTGCATTATTTTCCGGGCCGCCGGGCTGGACGCCCAACTGTGGTCCTTCATCTATCCACCCTAAACCCGGCCAAAGACGGTGGACCCACACCGACACCGGCACCGCCAAGGAGGACCTATGTCGCCCTAGGCGGGCTCAGGCTTCCGGTGCGACCCTCACGGAAACCTCGGACCCTTCTCGGCAGGACTGAACCTCGGACAGAGCCAGCCATGACGTCTGCAGGGGGCGAGCCCACTCCGGCTCAATGTCAACAGCATGGGACATCAGTCCGTGTACATGAGAAAGATAGGCTTGCGGCGAGGGGAACCCTCTGGACGCCGAGTATGTTCCTACGCCAAAGCGGGAAGAACCGTACACATGCCATTTCAAGGTTTTCTTGAAGTCAGACCTGAGATGCAAACGGTCGGTGTCCACAAGTAGCCCCAAGACTTGAAGCCGCGACCCCGGCGGGCATATCCGAATTTTCCCCTCGTGCATCGTGAAATGATGGGATGCTATCTGCGTCCGCGCACACCGGACAAAATGTAGTGCATCTTGGCGCGAGAATTCTCCTTGAGAGGAAAACGTGAGGTCGTCCGAATATCTCGTGTACTTAAGTCCACTTTTTAGAGCTAAGCGAGATAACGAGAGATCCAGTCTATAGGCCACAAGATTGGCGAGCATTCCGCTCGTCGGAGCACCCTGAGGCAAATGACCCAGTCGATTTTCCGTTGTCCCGGGCCGAGAATCTCCGAAGCCACTGGGGGCGTGCCTCCCGTTGACGTCCGGCCTACCCATTGGTGTCCGGGTGCATAGTCTCGCAAGCTGTCTAGACAGAGACGAATCACAGCCCCTGGCGCTAAATACCCTCGCAACCTGATCTTCGTCGACGGAGTGAAAGAAGTCCGCCAAGTCAAGCTTTACGAGCCAGCGAGCGCCTAAGTGTTTGACAGCACAGTCGCTGATGGATACGCCCTTGCTGTATGCGAAACTAGTACCGTCGAATTTCGTTGCTGACGTCAGCCTAGACAAGATCGCTCGCTGCACCTGGGCCAGGTCATGGATCGGGGCAGCAATGACTCGCTTGGACCCTTTCCGGGCTTTCGGAAGGGAGAATTCATGATAGGGGTCGATTCGTCGCGCAATGACATCCTCCAGGAGGTGACGACTAACTCCGCCTGAACGCGCAACCTGATTCAAGTCAAGGAACAGAGAATTCTTTGCTGCCAATTCGCACCTATCGCAAGTTGAGTCTCGTCCGGGCTGCCCGGGGAGTAAGGCCGCCAATACCTACTTGATTCAGAATTACGATGAAAATCCACCTAGTCCAAAGCCACTTCAATTGAGTGACCCAGCGTGTCGCGAAAACGCTAATAGGGCTTCTCCGGTCATTTCGAACTGACCGGTTGGCCCACCCTAGGCATCTGCGGCCTTACTCTCAGCGGAAACTATCTGCAAACTTCAATCCCTGTCAAATGACCGGAAGCAAAATGGTCCGATCCGTGGCTGCCGTCTTCCTGGTGGGAAGGGGTGACAGTTTCCCGCCCGCTTAGCGCTGGATCGCGCGCTGCGCCTTCCCGGGCGCGGCCCGGGCCTTTAAAAAGAGCCCAGCACGTTGCGCCCTCACCGTGACGGTTGCGTGGATTCCAGAGTCCCAAACCATTAGGAACGCAGTGTCAGCTCTGCGAGCTTCCAGTCCATATATCCTTGATCCAGCAAGTCGCCGATGCTGGACGAGGCCAGCGAGCCAGAATGACGTCGGACCCAACGGCAGCGCAGCCAATTAGCTGACGGTCACTCAGGGCCAATGGGTTCCATGGACACTCTGACATTGGGTGGCAGTCGGCCCCGCAGCAAACCCGAGAATTGAACGGTATGGATCACAACGCAACAATCCTTAGCCTTTTCGCCGGCGTCGGAGGGTTCGAGCAGGCGTTTCACAAGGCCGGCTTCACCGGAACCATGGTGGCATACGAAAATTGGCCGTCAGCCCGTGCGGTACTAAGCACACGCTTTCCTTCTGCTCAATTGTTCGGGGACGTCAAGGATCTCCCCCCCAAACTTCATGACGCTGAGATAGTCACCGCAGGGTTCCCTTGCACTGACCTCTCTCCGGCCGGGAGACTTGCCGGAATCTCAGGCGATGCATCGGGCCTAATAGTTGGAGTTCTCCGCGCAGTCCAGCGCCAGAGTCCTGAATGGGTACTGCTGGAAAACGTCCCCAACATGTTGCGGCTCAAGGGCGGCGAGGCCATGGCCATAATCGGGGGGATGCTAAGCGACGCTGGATACCGTTGGTGCTACCGAACACTCGACGCCCAGCATTTTGGCGTCGCCCAACGACGTAAACGCGTTTTCCTTTTGGCGAGCCGGCACCACGATCCGGAGCGAGTACTGTTTCGAGACAAGGCAACGCTTACTGGTACCAAACCGACCGCAACTGGCCGTGTCCACAAAGCTCACGGCTTCTATTGGACTGAAGGAAATCGGGGTGTCGGATGGGGAGACGGGGTCGTACCGACTATTAAGGGATCGACGACTAGAGGGATCCCGTCCGCTCCTGCAATCTGGTTGCCAGACGCTGACATTGAATCAAAGTTTAGGACCCCTTCCATTGAAGCCCTGGAGACTTTGCAAGGATTCCGCCCAGGCTGGACCGTTGCCGCGCCGGTTAGGGACCGCTGGAAATTAGTAGGCAACGCCGTAGCGGTCCCGGCCGTGCGGTGGATCGCCGAAGGCCTCAAGGCATATGACCAGTTGGTGAGCGTCGAGCTGTCAAGAGAGCTGGACGTCAAGCACGGATGGGGCACGGCAGGACTATCGGTTGATGGACATGTGCGTTGTCTAAAAGTCTCGGAGGGTCCGGTCACCGGGCCTCTGCGCCGCGCCTTCACTTTGCAACGGGTCCTTGACGATCGCGGTTCGAACCCGCTGTCCGCCAAGGCCACGAGAGGGTTTGCCTCGCGGCTGTTGAGAAGTAATCTCCGGTACGACGATTCATTCATGAGGGACCTCAACGCCTACGCATCTTTGTGAGGCCAGTCATGTATAAATGGTGGGAGCATCAACAAAATCTCTAATGGGGGAGCATTAATGACAGTCGCGCCTGCGGCGTCGGCAGTTCACGACGAACTGCCTGAAGTCGGTCAATTGGTCACGGTTCGAGGTTCAAAATGGATCGTCACCGACGTCGCAGCCCAGGCACTGGAACGCTCCAGCGCAGATGATGGCAAAGCCGAGCTCCAGCACGCGGTTTCGCTCCAGTCCATCGAGGAAGAGCACTACGGCCGCGAGATGACCGCCATCTGGCAACTGGAGCCGGGACGCGGCGTCATTCTCGACCAAGGCCTCCCCACGACGGTCGCCCCAGATCAGTTCGACGACCCGACCACCTTCGCTGCCTACGTCGATGCCCTCCGCTGGGGTGCTCTGACCTCGGCGGACGCCCGGACGCTGCAAGCCCCGTTCCGCAGCAGTGCAACCATCGAGGCCTACCAGCTTGAGCCTCTCCGCCGTGCGCTGGAAGCACCTCGAGCGAACCTTCTCCTGGCCGACGACGTCGGTCTCGGCAAGACCGTCGAAGCAGGACTGGTGGTGCAGGAGCTCCTGCTCCGCCATCGAGCCCGATCCGTCATCATCGTGTGCCCGGCCGGCCTCGTCATCAAGTGGCAGGAGGAGATGCGCGACAAGTTCGGTCTGGGCTTCGAAATCGTCAACTCCAACACCATGCGCGACTTCCGGCGACGCTTCGGAGTACACGCGAACCCATTCATCCTGTTCCCCCGGGTGATCGTCTCCATGTCCTGGCTGCCGTCGCCGCGAGCCGAGCGCCTCCTCCGGGACGTATACGCCCGTGCAGACGACAAGCGTGTTGCCGACCGGTACGCCTTCGACGTCGTCATCGTCGACGAAGCCCACCACGTCGCTCCGGCCACGCCCTCGCGAGGCGGCAACGACAAGAGCCGCTACGCCGTCGACAGCCAGCGCACGGTGTCCGTCCGCGAACTCGCGCGACGCTGCGAGCACCGGCTCTTCCTCAGCGCCACCCCGCACAACGGTTACACCGAATCCTTTACGGCCCTCATGGAGATGGTCGACCCGCAGCGCTTCGCCCGCGGCGCAGATCTCGATCCCAAGGCGCTGCGCGAAGTGGCCGTTCGCCGGCTTAAGAAGGATTTACCTGATGAGGGCTTCCAGCTGCGCGAAGTGCACGCCCTGCTGTTCCAGCCCTCCGACGACGAGTCTGAGGCTTACGACCGGCTGATCGCGTTCACCAGACGGCGTAACGCAGCCGTAAAAGCCGAGAAGGGCAAGCGCGCCGCAGACCTCGCGACTCTGATCCTGAAGAAGCGGTTCTTCTCTTCGCCCACAGCATTCGCCTCGACCGCCGAAACCTATCTCGCCGCCCGTTTGCGTGGAGACGACGACATTGACCTGCCTGACTACGACGAAGTGCTCGGCGATGAAGCCTCCGATGAAGAAGAAGGCCGCCTGGAGCAGCCTGAGCTAGAAGCACTCCGCATGGCACAGCGCGCACAGGTTCCGCTGACCGATGAAGACGTCGCGGACCTTGAGTGGCTCATCGCCTGGGGCTGGCGCTACGCCTCCTTGCCTGACACGAAGCTCCAGTCGCTCATCAACCTGATCCGGAGTCAACTGCTCATTCCCGACGGAACGTGGTTGAACGAACGCCTCGTCATCTTCACCGAGTACGTCTCCACGCTCAACTGGATTCGCGACATCCTCAATGCGTTTGACCTCGGAGGCGACCGTCTTGCGGTGATCGAGGGCTCAACCGATGCCGAAGAGCGCGAACTGATCCGCGTGCGCTTCACCGAGAACCCTGCCAAGGACCCCGTGCGCATCCTCATCGCGACTGACGCTGCCGGCGAGGGCATCGACTTGCAGACACACTGCCACCGCCTGGTCAGCTTCGACATCCCCTTCAACCCCAACCGCCTTGAGCAGCGCATCGGCCGCATCGACCGTTATGGACAAACCGAACGCCCTCAGATTTATCACCCGGATCCGGAAGACAAGTCGGCCACTTCCTCGAACTACGCCAGGGACACCGATTATCTTTCCCGCGTCGCCCGCAAGATCTCACAAGTACAGGAAGACCTCGGGTCCGCAGGCGACATCATTGATCCGGATATCCAGCGAACGCTTGGCTACGGAGACTTGCCCGCCCGACCGAAGCTAGTCAAGGGCTCCGGCGAGCAGATCATTCAGACGGCCATGCAAGGCGAACACAATCTCCGCCGTGAACTAACCGCCCTTGCCGACAGGCTCGAGAGTTCCCGTGACCGCCTTCACCTCCACGACCGCAATCTACGCCGCGTCCTGGAGACCGGGCTGCAGGTGTCCGGTCAACCCGGCCTCATTGGTGTGGTCGACGACTACGAACTGGCCGACCTTTATGCGCTGCCGTCCGGACTCGACCGGACCTGGACGCCGGGGTTGGAGGGCCTGCGTACTCGTCTGCGCCCGGATGTACCACGCCCCATCACGTTCGACGGTGAAGAGGCGAAGGGTCGCACCGACATTGTCTTCGCCCACTTGGGACACCCGCTCATCCAGCGCGCCGCTCGGGAATTGCGCGGCCAGATCTGGACCCGCTCAAATCACATCCACGGCGTGAGCGCCGTGGTTGTTGACGGGCTGGAGCAGTCGTTCGTCGCCGGCGTCGCACGCCTGGTTGTTGTCGGCGACGGCGGCACTCGCCTCCACGAGGAAGTGTTCCTTGCCGGCACCCGGCTCACTCGACGCCAGGAACTCGGCGTGGAACGCTCGGAGGATCTTCTGGTCACAGCTCTGGACGCCGAGAAGTTGACGTCACCCGCCCCCGGTGTGCTCGCCGGACTGGCCGATCTTTGGAATGCAGATGGCGCCGACGACGGCGGCATTCGCCAGCGCGTCGCCGACGCCGTCGCCTCCCGGGCCCAGAGGCTGCGCAGCGGGATCGAGCAGGACCTGGACAAGCGCAAGACCGCCGACCTCGAACGTGTGAACGAGGTTTTCGCCCGGTTCCACCAGACGTTGGCGGGCACGCTCGACAACGCCGAAGAGCGCAAACGCGAGCTTGAGGACATGCTGTTCCACGAGGAGCAGCGCCAACGCGAGAAGGACCTGGCAAACATCAGGCGGCGCCTCGACGCCCTCGCCGAGGAGCAGCGCGATGAGCGGGACGCCGTGTCCAGGCGCTACGCCAATCTGCAACCGCACACATTCGTCGCCGCGGTCGTGTTCGCACTGAGCCCGGCCGATGCAGAGAGACTGGGGAAGAACGATGGCAATTAAGGACCCTTGGGAGTGGCTGTCTCTCGTCGACGTTGATGGGCCATTCCTTTCGCGCGCTGCCCTCAAATCTGTGTTTCCCACCGGACTCGACCGGCCGTACAACGCCATCGACGACGTCAACAGCACCTTCGTATACGAGCACACGGTGTGGTCAAAGGCGTGGACGGAGCGTCAACGCCAGACAGGTGCCGCTAAAGACCTCGCCTGGCGCGACCGCTGGGTCACCGCCGTCCTGCGCGATCTTCTGCAGTGGGATGACTACCTCGACGGGCATCCCGACTCGACGATCGTCGCCAGTTCGCCTGATGGAGACGTGACCGTACGACCCTGGGCGGCGTTGGACGCCGGTGACGGCCCGGCCGCCCTGGTCGTAGTCGTCGACCCGACCGACGATCTCCGACGAACCGGCGCCGATGGTTGGGCCGCCGACGCCATCGACCGCACGGCTGCCCTCCTGCGGGAAGCGAAAGTCAGTATCGGGCTCGTCACCGACGGCCGCTGGTGGGGCATCGTCTCCGCCGTCCGGGACGTCACTACAGCGAGTGGCGTATTCGATTCGCTCATCTGGCGTGAGGAACGTGACAGCAGGGACGCATTCCTAGCCCTCGCCGGGCTGGTCTCGCTCGCTGGAGGATCCGCCGACAAGCGTCTGCCGAAGTTGTTCGAGCTCAGCGTCGCCAGCGCCGAGGCAATCACCGAGGCCCTAGGTGACCAGGTGCGTCGAGCGGTCGAGCTCGTCCTCCAGGCCATGTCCGAGTCGCACTTGCGGGCTCTCGCGAGCGGGGAAGTATCCCCTCTCCCTGAGGACAGCAAGCAGGTGTACGAAGCTGCCGTATCCGTGCTGATGCGCGTTGTCTTCCTTCTCTTCGCCGAGGAACGCGCACTGCTGCCGCAGCACCAGATGTACCGCGACTCCTACGCCATTTCCGGGGTCCGCAACGACTTGGAGCATTCTGCGCAGAACAGCACCGAAGAAGCCCTTGACCACACCTGGGAGACCTGGCATCGCCTGCTCGCCGCCAGCACCGCCATCTACTCAGGCGCCACCTTCGAAGACACCCGCATGCCGGCGTACGGTGGTTCGCTGTTCGACCCGGCTCGCTTCCCGTGGCTATATGCGACCAACGCACAGGGGAAGCTCTCCGTCCGGGTCTCCGACCGCGTCATGCTCCAAGTACTCAAGGCCGTGCAGACCGCATATGTGGGCGGCGAACGTCGCCAGCTGTCGTTCCGCGACCTCGACGTCGAACAGATCGGCTACGTCTACGAGGGCCTGCTTGGCTATTCGGCCGAATACACCCAAGACGTGGTCGTCGGACTCGAAGGCAAGAGCGGATATGAGCCTGAGATCGCTTTGAACGAGCTGTGTACGATCGCCGACGCTGCTACGAGCGGAGCAGACTTCGCCAAAAGGCTCATCGCCCATCTGAAGGAAACACAGCCGAATTCGAAACCCGCGTCGCCCCGACAACTCGCGAAAGCTTTCGATGCGGACGATGAAACGAGGGCCGCCGACGCCCGCACCCGCCTCGGCTTCGTGCTGCTCGGCCACACCGAGTTGGTCAACCAGGTCGCGCCGCTGCACGCCCTGATCAGGAATGATCTTCGCGAATTCCCATATGTCGTTCCCGCGGGAGGGCTCGTGATGACCGAGTCGCCTCAGCGAGCCAACACTGGCACGCACTACACCCCTCGGTCGCTCGCTGAAGACGTGGTACTCCACGCGCTCGAACCCCTAGTCTTCTCGCCGGGCCCCCTCGACACCGAGAACCGGGACGACTGGGTCCTAAAGAGCTCCACCGAGATCCTCAACCTCAAAGTCGCAGACATTGCCGCCGGCTCCGGCGCGTTCCTCGTTGCCGCCGCCCGATACCTCGCTAAACGCCTCATCGAAGCCCGCTCAAAGGAGGGGCTAAGCGCTGCCGCCAACGAAGACGCCAAGAGGTGGGCGATCCGTGAAGTTGTTGCTCGCTGCCTCTACGGCGCCGACATCAACGGCATGGCCGTCGAAATGTGCAAGCTCTCTCTATGGCTCGTCTCTATGGACCCAGGCAAACCATTTTCCTTCGTTGACGACAGGGTCTTCCACGGGAACTCACTGCTCGGCGTTACCTCCGAACGGCAGCTCCGCGCACAGCACATCGATCCCAGCCACAGTCGACTACTCCAGAGAAAGCTCCTGCAACTCGACGTCGACAGCGACCTCGCCCGTTCCGCCCAACTCCGTCGCGAGCTTTCCAGCGGTCAGGTCGACGATGGTGATCGGATGCGCTCCACGCGGGCGAAGCGCAGGCTCCTGGACGAGTCGCGTGGGGTGACCGCCCGGCTCCGTGACGTCGCCGATGGAATCATCGCGGCAGGACTCCGCGAAGGCGGAAAGCCTGGCAAGGCGCTGGAGGCCAGCTACGAAGATCTCGCAGATGCGCTCTACATGTCATACCCGCGGAACGATGCCGTAGGTGACCGTAGGCGACTCGACGTGATCCTCGACGGCGGACTAGCTCCCACGGTGGACACGGGAGAAGCTCGATGGAAACCCCTACACTGGGTAATCGAGGCTCCCGACGTATTCGTCGACCACGGTGGTTTCGACGCGATTATCGGCAACCCCCCATTCCTGGGCGGGCAAAAGCTGACCGGTGCGATGGGTGCAAACGTACGGGACTGGCTCGTCGACGTTATTGCCGGGTCAGTGCGGGGAAGTGCCGACCTCGTTGCCTACTTCTTCCTACGAGCCAACAGCCTCGTCGCCCACAATCGTGGCCAGCTAGGCTTGATCGCCACGAACACGATTGGACAAGGGGTCACTCGCGAAGTGGGCCTGGATCAAGTCCTCGCAGATGGGATGGTCATCCGGAGGAGCATACAGAGCGCCAGTTGGCCGGCTCGAAGTGCCAATCTGGAGTACGCGGCTGTGTGGGGTTCGCGGCGCCAGTTGGCGGAGTCGGTGCATGCGGTATCGGATGGGATACCGGTGCGCTCGATTTCTTCACTACTTGAGCCGCAAGGACAGGTGACCGGCAACCCTGTTCGCCTCGCTGAGAATGGTGGAACGGTCTTTCAGGGCTCGATTGTGCTCGGCTCAGGCTTTGTGCTGTCGCAGGAAGAAGCGGCGGCAATGATCGACGAGTCACGCACGAACTCCGACGTTATCTTCGGATATCTGAATGGCGAAGATCTAAACTCCCGGCCGAGCGCTGATCCAAGCAGGGCCGTCGTTAGTTTCTGGGATTGGTCAGAAGCAAAAGCCCAGGGCTACAGGGCGCCATTCGATCGTGTTGAACGACTCGTGAAGCCCGAGCGCCAGCGGCTCAAGCCAGACGGGACGTTCGCTTTGAGGAAGCCCCTACCTGAACGATGGTGGCAGTACGGAGAGAAGCGCCCGGGACTTTATAAGGCAATTGAACCACTCCAACGCGTGATTGCGATCGCTCGCGTAAGCAAGACTGTTATGCCTGTCCGGGTTGAAGCGAGGCAAATCTTCAGCGATTCACTCGCCGTGTTCGCGATGGAGGGCTTTGGGGCCTTTGCCCTATTGTCATCAACGCTGCACCAGACGTGGGCGATTACTTATGGTTCGACTCTCGAAACGCGAGTGCGCTATACGCCTTCCGACGTCTTTGAGACATTCCCCCGGCCGCGCACGACAGACCGCATGCGGGAGGGCGGCGAAACTTTGGACCGTGAGCGCCGCGAGATCATGCTCCAGCGAGAGCTCGGGCTCACAGCCCTCTACAACCTCGTAAATGACCCGACCGTGACGAATGACGCCGACGCCACCCTTATCCGCGAGATTCACGTCGAGATCGACGAAGCGGTGGTGGAGGCGTATGGGTGGACCGACGTCCCACTCGATCACGGCTTCCACACATACCGGCAGGTGGAGCGCTTCACGGTGAGTCCAGCCGCGCGCGTAGAGATTCTCGACCGGTTGCTGGAAGAGAACCACCGCCGGGCGGCGCTGGAGGCGCGGAACGGCGGCAAGGCGATCGCCCACATGGAGCTCGACCTTGATCCGGAGACCGCCCCAGAAGGAGCGATGTTCTAAATGACCGCACACACAGTCCCCTCCCAACCGGCGACGTCCGCCGAGGTTCGCGACGAGCTCATAGACCTATTGCAGCGCGATCTGATCGGGCCGTGGGGCGAGCCTGACGAGACGGTCAACGGCACGCCGCGTGCTCGCTACCTTGTCGGAGCGCTGGCGCCGGTCGCGATTGGCGACGACGACCCGCTGCCTCAGGCCAAGGCGCAGCCGGCGGTAGACAGCCCGGATGACTTCCGGGACTCTGACGTGGCGGGAGTGCTGGATGCCGACGCGAGCCGCGACGTCCAAGGCGTTGTGGACCAGCCGGACGAAATCATAACGGATGCGGGCGGCGTCGACACCGACGAAGACCGCGGCCCGGAATCCAAGCTCATCGCGCCGTCGTCGATGGGCCTCCGCTTCCAGGTCGGCCGCGACGTTGGCAACCTCGTTTTTACAGCACGGTGGGGTCAATACGCGTCCCGCAGGGAGACCGACGAGGACGGCCGCACGCAGACATATTATGACCGCACCGACAACGTCGAAGGGCGGACGATCGACGTTGCGGCTATCGGCGCCGGGCAGACCCATACCGAAGTGATCGTTGAGGGCCATGTCGCGATCTCGGTCGAGGTGTTCGAGCACGACGGGCTGCGGGTTGTCGAAGCTGCGCTCCAGAACACCAAGGTCACCGGTAAAGAGCTCCCGCCCAAGGTCTGGCTGTTCCAGACCCAGCTGGAAGTCATCGCCGAGGACGAGAGCGCAGTGTTCCGTCCCACCCGCGACGCGCTTGAGCAGGCACGTGACTTCGGTGACCCCGAAGTGCTGCAGCTCGATCTCCTGTATCGTGATCGCCTTGAGTTCGCCGTCGGCCGCACAGCCTCCGCCACCTGGACCCTGCCGGATCCACAGTCCCGCACGGCCACTGCGGTGCGAACGACCTGGCTGCCCACTGCCGAGATCCCGCAAACCCTTGCACCAACCATCAAGGGGGCCGAGATGAGCATGCGGCTGCTGATGGACGCGTCTCCTGACCAGCTTGAGCAATACCTGACGCCGTTGATCGACGGCTATGAGACCTGGCTCAGCGATCGACGCTTCGACGCCGAGGGCCTGCCCGAGCACCTCCAGGAGATCGCCGCGACTGGGATCAAAGACGGAGAAGACGCACTGAAGCGCCTGCGCGCTGGCCTCGATCTGCTGACGAATACTGATCCGAATGCCCATGCAAGCGAACAGGTTCGAAAAGCCTTTACTTTCATGAACCGCACCATGCGGGAACAGCGCCTCCGCTCCCAGATCGCCGGCCTCCGGAACGCAGACCGCGATATCACTGTCAAGGAGGCGACTGCCGCAATCGACGAGAAGGGTGACAGCGCTGCTTCATGGCGCGCCTTCCAGCTCGCATTCATCCTGATGCAACTGCCTTCAATCGTCGACCCGACAATGCCTCGGCGGTCCGGTGACTTGCCCAGAGCGGAGCTCCTGTTCTTCCCCACCGGTGGTGGCAAGACCGAAGCCTATCTGGGGCTCGCGGCATTCACATTCGGCATCCGCCGCCTCCAAGGCGTCATTGAGACGCCCGGCGGACTGATTGACGGCCGCGACGGTGTCGCCGTGCTGATGCGGTACACGCTCCGTTTGCTCACCTCTCAGCAGTTCCTGCGTGCCACCACGCTCATGTGCGCCGCCGAAGTAGTGCGGCGTGAAGACCCAGCGACGTGGGGCCAGGAACCTTTCCGCATCGGCCTTTGGGTAGGCTCAACCGTCAGCCCGAAACGCTTTGCTGAGGCGGAGCAACAGGTGCGCGACGTACGCAACGACGACGGTAATTCCGCCTACGGACTCACGGTGCTTCAGTTCAGCAGCTGCCCATGGTGCGGGACGCCAATCAATCCCAAGGCGGATGTCGTTGCCGTGAAGGCGACCCAGCGCGTCCACGTGTACTGCGGAGACAAGCTCGGACGGTGCCCGTTCTCAGCCGGAGGCAGTGCAATCGACGGTCTTCCTGTGCTCACCGTGGACGACGAGATCTACCGCAATCCACCGACCTTCCTACTGGCGACCGTCGACAAGTTCGCGAGACTGGCCCGCGAGGGTGAGGCGGCGAGCCTGTTTGGCTACGTGTCTCAACGGTGCGAACGGCACGGCTACAAGCACCCGGACACCGTGACCTCTGTATGCGGAGCTAGCGGTCACACCGCAAAATCGGAGGGCGGGAGAACCTATCCGAAGGCCATCGTGAAGGATGTGGACCGGCTGCGTCCGCCGGACCTCATCATCCAGGACGAACTCCACCTCATCACCGGCGCGCTCGGCACTGCAGTGGGATTGTTCGAAGGAGCAATAGACACGCTTTCGACGTGGGAGTACGGCACTGCCGACAGCCCCGCGTTAGTGAAGCCCCTGGTTATCGCCTCCACCGCGACCGTGAGGAACGCCCGCGATCAGGTGATGAAGCTCTATGCACGCCAGGTGCAGATCTTCCCACCCCAGGTCCTATCAGTGACAGACACCTTCTTCTCGAAGGAAGTCACGATCAGTGAGAAGGACCCCGGCCGGCGTTACGTCGGGGTTTGCGCCCACGGGGCCCGCCTGACCCTCGCGGAGATCCGGGTCAGCGAAATTCTGCTCCTCGCCGGTCAGAAGTTGTTCGACGCCCATGGTGCGGCGGCCGAGCCTTACGTGACGCTGGTTGATTACTTCTCCGCCACCCGGGAGCTGGCCGGCATGCGCCGTTATCTCGAAGACGACATCGTCACCCGAACCAGCAACCCCGACAAAGACTCTGGTTACCCCCGGCGGGGGTCCAGCGGGCTGCGGATCGGCGAGTTGACGTCCCGCATCTCGTCAGCGGATATTTCGAAGACGCTCACCACCCTGGGTGTTCCGTTTGACCCGGACCGGGATACGACTGAGGCTAAACGGGAATACGGTGTGCGGGCCGCAGCCGCCAAGAAGGCCGGCCGGAAGCTTCCGCCGCGGGACATGCCGTATGACGTGGTCCTCGCTACCTCCATGCTCCAGGTAGGTGTAGACGTGCCGCGGCTTGGGTTGATGCTGGTGGTTGGCCAACCGAAGAACACTGCGGAGTATATTCAGGCGTCTTCGCGCGTAGGTCGTGAAGCCTCCAAACCCGGCCTCGTGGTGACGCTCGCCAACCGGTCCCGGCCGCGGGACATGGCGCACTATGAACAGTTCGAGCACTACCATGACACGTTTTATGCGCACGTCGAAGCACTGTCCGTGACCCCGTTCTCCGACGCCGCTTTGGAGCGAGGCCTGACTGGCGTGCTAGTGTCGGCGGCCCGCGTCGCCGACCAACGGAATGAGCCCTCACTCTCGCCCGAAATCGGGGCTGGGACGATCGTGCAGCGGCGAACGTTCGTCGACACCCTTGTCGACCGGCTCGTCACACGGATCAGAATTGCCAGCGGCGGGGACGACGCGGCAGCGGACGCCGCCAAAAGCAAGCTCATCCTGCGCCTCGACAAGTGGACGGACGAGTCGGACAAGTGGTCAGGCGCCTTGACTTATCAAAAGGACTCCCTGGGCGGTGGGCAGATCGTGTCACCCCTGCTGGTGAGCCCGGAGACAGTGGTTCCCGACGAAGACAGCCGTCTGTTTCAAGTGGCCAACTCGATGCGCGAAGTTCAGCCCGAGATCAATCTCCTTGTGACACCGATCGTTGGCAGACTAGCGGAGCCGCTAAGTGCAGCTGCGCCGAAATGGGTCTTCTCGAAGAAGGATGCGAAATGAGTCAAGTCGTAGAGGACGAAGCATCCAGCGTCGCCGGAGTGGTGGCCAACCCGTTTGGGGAGCTGGAAGCCGTCGGCGCGAAGAACCACAGCCGCGTAGGCTCAGTGCGACCCAGCGCCCTGCTGTACACCTCGGGCATTGGGGCCACGGTGGACATGCCTCACATAGCGGTGATGCCCCAAGGCCTTGACGCCTGGGAGATCGCTTACTCGAAGCAGGGCGGCCCGCAGCTGGTCTTGGTGCCGCGTCTGCTCACCGCGGTCCGCAAGATGTTGCCTCGTGTCGAAGAGCTGCGGCAACCCCCCTGGGTGCCGGAGAAGGCCCATGAAGGCGGCACTCCGATCGGAATCCCGACCCGCGTATTCCCCCAGTGGCTGCGCTGCACCGGCTGTGACCTGTTGGCGCCTATCTCGGAGTCGACCAAGTTCGAGTTCGTGAACACGAGCAAGCACCGGCCCGACAAGGCGCAGTTCGTGCACAAGTCGTGCAAGGGCCGCCCAAAGAAGGGCCAGAAGCAGGGCACTTTGGAAGCGCGGCCGCGCCTGGCCGTGCCTGCCCGTTACTTGATCGCCTGTACCGACGGGCACCTCGACGAGTTCCCTTATGTCGAGTGGGTGCACGGCGCCGACGGCGACCCCGTGAAGTGCAAGGTCGCCAAGCCTGAGATGCGAATGATGGAATGGCGCTCTAACCTCGGACCGCAGGTGAAGATCTCTTGCGTGGCCTGCGACGCCTCACGAAATATCGCTGAGCTCACGCGGGCCGGCGGGGAAGAGATGCTTCCCGACTGCCGCGGACGGCACCCACACCTTCCCACTTACGCGCCGGCCGACAATCCGTGTCAAGCGGACGTTAGGCTGATGCTGCTGGGCGCTGCGAACCAGTGGTTCCCAGCGTCGGTGAGCGTGCTTGTACTGCCTGCGCGCAAGAACATTACGACCGCGGACGTGGCAGAGACAGTGAAGGGACTGCCGGCCGTCACCTTCGCAGATGTGCACACGCTCGATGACTTAGTCGGGTGGCGGAAGTACGGCCCGAAGGATGTCCGCACGATCTTTGACGGAATCGCAGATGGCGCTCTGTGGAACGGAATTCAGGTCGCTCGAGGCCAGGCAGTCGCTGAACCCGAGTCCTCACCTTCGGGTTTCGATCCGATCAGCCTGCTGGAACCAGAGTGGGACACCCTCGTTCACCCCGAGGATTTCGAGCGCGAAGACCGAAAGGCTGGCTTCCGCGTGCGGCCGGTGGAGGTGGCATCGGCCCTGCGGCCGGTTCTGTCCCACGTCGTCGCGGTGGAGAGGGTCAAGAAGGCCAACGCGTTCATCGGTTTTACGCGCATCGATGCCTTGGACCGTGTAGGCGACGCTCCCAACCGGATCGCTCCGCTCGTCCAGTCAGGGAAGCCGAAGTGGGTTCCCGCAACGGAGGACCGCGGCGAAGGAGTATTTCTGCGCTTCGATGAGGACGTGATTCGCGCCTGGGAGGACGGCGTACTCGAATCCAAGGTGTGGCAGTCCCATGTGGCCGCTCACGAGCGCAACGTCAAAAGGCGCCAGAGTCGCACCGCGGTGGCGATCGATCCGGCAGACCGAATGCCGCCGCCGCGATACTGGGCGCTGCACACGATGTCGCATTTACTCATCCGTGAGATGGCAATGTCCAGCGGCTACGGCTCGGCATCACTGTCCGAGCGTCTTTACGCATGGCGGGAAACGGACGATCGGGAGGCTGCTGCAGGCATTCTGATCGCCACGACCTCCCCCGATAGCGAGGGAACTCTCGGAGGCTTAGTTGATCTGGCCAGAACGGAGCGGCTGGAAGGGGTATTCCGGGATGCGCTGCGCCGGGCGGAGCGGTGCTCATCGGATCCGATTTGTGCGCATCGCGTGCCCAGCGGTCAGGAAGACTTCCTACACGGTGCGGCCTGCCACTTCTGCCTGTTCGTGTCGGAGACGTCCTGTGAGAAGGCCAATCGCTTCCTTGACCGTCGCTTCGCATTGAAACTAAATGCTGGGCCTGAGCACGCGGTCGAAGGTCTGCTCCAACCGGTGCTTGAGACTTTCGGAGATTAGGCGTCGTGGCAGATGCATTGCTTCAGTTGGCGCGTGCCCTGACTGCCTCACAGGCGACGAGCATCGCCGCATCATTGGAAATCGACGGGCGGCTGGACCGAGCAGTATCATTCTTGCCGGTCTCCTCGCATGCCGCGGTCGAGCTGCTCGGAAGAGCGCTTTCGTTGCTCGGTGAACCAACATTGTTGGCATCGGTGCTTCGCGGATACGCAGCGGCAGCGGATCGGGCGCCCGCCCCGCCTCAAGCAGTGTGGAGTGGTCCGAGCTTCGCCGGCGACGGCGACCAC
The DNA here is from genome assembly GCF_042880995.1 of Arthrobacter sp. NPDC058288. Classification (NCBI taxonomy): domain Bacteria; kingdom Bacillati; phylum Actinomycetota; class Actinomycetes; order Micrococcales; family Micrococcaceae; genus Arthrobacter; species Arthrobacter sp. NPDC058288. The sequence goes on along the minus strand of NZ_JBHVYH010000004.1, from coordinate 298,857 downwards.
ACGACGGCAGCTGTCGCGCACCTGGTCGACGAAGCGAAGGAAGACGTTCTCGCCTCGACTTACTCAGCGTCGATCGGCTCGCCGTTCGTCGAGGCCCTATGGCGGGCAATCGCCAGGGGCGTGTCCGTAACGCTTGTTCTTGAGGGGTCAAAGATGGCCGAAACAGCCATCAAGCTCCAAGACAAGCTCCAGGGCGCGCGCTTCCTGAAGTATGTACCACCAAGTGGGCAATACGGACTTCAGCACTCAAAAGTCGTGATCGTAGACTCTGCCCTTGCTCTAGTGACGAGCGCAAACTTCAGCAGTGCAGCCGCTCACGGAAATCTTGAAACTGGCGTGCTCATCCGTGACCCCCTTTTTGCTTCGAAGCTCAGACAGCGCTTCGCCTCGCTAGCTAACTCAGGGTCGCTGGTTCATTTTTCGTCAAGCCCTTCCAAAGTTTGACGGGTGCCGCGGCGAGCAGCAATGTCTGAAGGCAAGTCGTCGCCGTAAATTTTGCGATATGCCGCCGGCGGATACAAACTTTCTGGCAATCGAAGTGCTACCAAGTTCGAATAAGGCACCCGGGGACCGATTCGATCTTCCACTCAGAGCAACGTGCCATTCAGCTGCGTCATTGGTGCCGCTTCAAAAGTAAGAGCGTCAAGCTTGCAGGACTTTTCGAGGTCTCCTTGGAGTCGGTAAAGCCCAGTCCCTTTTGGCGATCCGAATCCGTAAAGCCGGTAGAGGTGATAGAGCTCTGGAGATGAGTTGGAGACCCGTACCTCACCTCGCGTGACAAAGAAGGGCACATCAATTGCGTACTTGGTGGTCTTAACCTCGATCCACTTTTCTCGGCCCGCCGGGTCGAAGGAAAGCACGTCGTATCCAAGGCCATCCCCCTTCGTCTGGGCGACGTGATCAACTCGGTCCGCTAACTTTGTCCGACCAATACTGTGGAGATATGACTGCTCGCGCCTTGCCACAGCCAACTCGCCCGCCAGGCCGAGCGCTCTGTTGGCTGCTTCCAATGCAAGGTAGTTGCGCCTGAAGGGGCGCGCCACACTCTGGCCGTGCAGGAGATCCGTGATGATCTGAGGCGGCGCGCCGGCCTCCCGCACGATGTCTACAGGTCCCAGCGGAACACTGTCCGAAAGTGCAGCTTCAAGAACTGCATCCAGTGACTTGCGGCGGGTCAATTCGCCAAACACAGATTCCACCAAGCTGCGCTGATAGTTAGCCAGCGGAGACAAACCACGCAGATGTGGGTACCCCAGTCCAACCAAGACGGCACTGATATTGCTCATCTTGCGTTCAATGGAATTTACATTTCGCGACGTAAAGCGCGCCGACAGCTCTCGATAAATTGCTGCCTTGACGAAAGCCTTTCCCTGAACGTCCATCTCTAGCATGTCGAAATACTTCGTGACAGATGCATCAACTTCATCCACCGTCCACGGTTTTCCAGTCTCCCCCATCATCATGTGGCCAGGATATAGCAGACACGTTCTCACCAACCGGAATGGACAACATTATGCTTCGCGCTTCCCATGCAATTGAGTGGATTCTCAAGGGGCCGGTTGGGCATACGGCCTAATCAGCACGTGTCCGCACCCACAACCTCGAAGGCCTCCCCCGCGCCCCGTCGGACATATGCCCTGTCCCAACCAACTTCGGCTCCATAAACCGCCTGAACGTGTCCCGCATGAGCGGTTGCCCAGCCACCGCCTCATGCAACTCCCGAAGGTCCTTCAGCGTGAACGGCTCATCCAGCAGCGCGCCTGGATCCGGTGCCTCCGCATAAGCGGCCCGCAGCCACTCCACCGCCTTCGCCACGATGTCCGCATGGCCGTACGGCAGTCCGGCGATCAGCTCCGGTTCCGCGGTAACGGAAGCCAGCCTGACGCCGTCGGACCTTAACGCCTCCTCCAATGCCGCCAGCGGCACCACGTCCACGTGCGCCACCGACAACACCCAGCCGCGGTCATCGCGCCCCGGCTCGTCAAACACCTGCAGCTGCCGCGGCACCCGCCCCGAAATACCCGCCTTCTGGCGCAGGCAGCGCAGCACCGCGTCCGCCAGGGTCTCACGCTCGCGCAGGAACGTTCCCGGCAGGGCCCACTTTCCGTGCTGATGATCCTCCGCGCGGCGCACCAGCAGCACGCACACGCTCCCGTCCGCAACAGTCAGCACCGCCGTATCCACCGCCACAGACGGCCGCGGGTAGTCGAGCAGGGACGGCGCAGTGCTGTTCTTGGAATCCTTCACACCATCATTTATCGCAGTATTGCGCTAAAGACGCAAGCGGTGCATACTGAGATCAATTAGCGCAGAAATGCATTAAATCAACCGGAGGTTACCATGAAAGTCCCACAGCTCCACGTCGGCGCCGGCAGCAGGCTCGGCCCCCTCGGCGTCTTCCCCGTCTGGACCTCGGGCTCCGGCAGCCTCGGCATCAGCACCGGCACCCACGCCGACGTCGCCGTGACAGAACTCGCCGGCGGCGCCCAGGTGGCCCGCCTCACCGTCACCAACAACGGCCCGCACCCCGCGCTGCTGCTGGAAGGCGAGCTGCTGGAAGGTGGACAGCAGCACCGGACCTGTGCCCGCGACGTCGTCCTCGGACCGGGCGAAACGCGGGACATCGACACCTTCTGTGTCGAAGCCGGCCGCTGGGAAGCAGGTGAAAGCAGCCACCGCCGGCAGGCCCGGCGTGCCCCGCTCAACGTCTGGTCCGAGCTGGCCAACGGCCCCGGCGGGCAGCGCGGGGGCAACCGCCAGGGCCGCATCTGGGAGCGGGTCAGCCGCTTCGACAACGCCCGGGGCGCCTCCGTCACCAGCTCCCTCCTCCAGCACATGGACTGGTTCAAGGACGACAAGGAGGAGCGGAACCGCTTCAGCGCCGCGGACGCACCGAAACCGCTGGAAGGCCAGCGCGGCGTGGTGATCGGGCTCGGCCAGCAGCCGCTGCTCCTGGAGGTCTTCGGCACCAGCACGCTTTTCCTCCGCCACTACCGCCAGCTGATCGAGGCGGCCCTACTGGACCTCGAGCTCCTGCCGCCCAAGGCGCTGGCCTCCGGACCGATGCCCGGCCAGCGCGCCCGCGACTTCGCCGCCCACGTCCAGGCCATGGAATTCGGAACGTTCGACGACGGCACCGCGGCCGTGGAGGTCCGCGACCACGGCGCACTCCGCAGCCGCAACGTCTCACGTGCCGCCGGAGCCGTCACCGCCGCCGGCATCGCCGTCGCGCTCCCCCAGCGCCGCCCCCAGCTGGCCCACCTGACCGGCTGGAACACCCAACACCCCCTGATGGAGATGGCATGAAACTGAACCCCCTGCAGAATGACCGGGCGGCCGGCGTCCTCGTCGCCCTGGCCGCGGGCGACGCCCTCGGAGCCGGCTACGAGTTCGGCGCGCCGCTGCCGGACGGCGCCGAAGTGACCATGAAGGGCGGCGGCCCGTTCGGGTTCGCGCCGGCCGAGTGGACGGACGACACGTCCATGGCCATCCCGATCGCCCAGGCGCTGCTGGAGTCCGCCTCCGGCGCCGGGACTTCCTCCCCCGCGGCGCTGACCATGGTGGTCCGGGCCTGGACTTCCTGGGCGACGGAGGCGAAGGACGTGGGCGCGCAGACCATCTCAGTCATTGCGGCGGCCCGCCGGCTGGCTTCCGCTGCGGGGCGGAGCAAGGTTCACGCGGTCGACTTCAGCGCCGCCGCCGCGGACTTCCACGCCCGCACCGGCCGCAGCGCCGGCAACGGCTCGCTGATGCGCACGGCCCCGCTGGCCCTCGCATACCTGGACCGGGATCCGTCCGAACTGATGGCCGCCGCGGGCGTGATGAGCGCCCTGACCCACGCCGACCCCGACGCGCAGGAAGCCTGCGGCCTCTGGTGCGTTGCAATCCGGGACGCGATTTTGACTGGCAACCTCGATGTCCGGGCGGGCCTCCCACTGCTGCCCGCCGAGCGGGCTTCGGTGTGGCTGGAGCGGATCGATGTTGCGGAGCGTTCCCGTCCCCGCGACTTCACCCGCAACGGCTGGGTGGTGGAGGCGTTCCAGGGGGCGTGGAGCGCCATCCATTGCGCGGGCCTGTCGGCGTCCGGTCCGGCCCACCTGCGGGCAGCCTTGGAGGAGGCCGTGCGCGGCGGCCGGGACACCGACACCGTGGCCGCGATCGCCGGCGGACTGCTGGGCGCCGCCTACGGCTTCACCGCGGTACCGTGCGAATGGCGGCGGCGCCTGCACGGCTGGCCGGGTTTGCGTGCCCGCGACCTGATGACCCTCGGCATGGAGCTGGGCCGCGGCGAGGGCCGCCGGCCCGGGTCCTGGCCGCGCGCCGAGCGCCACGACTACAGCATGTGGAGCCGCACCGATGCGCTGGTCCGGCACCCGCACGATGACGGCGTGTGGCTGGGCGGGGTCGGCTCCCTTGCGCGGGTGCGTGAGCTGGGGATCGATGCGGTGGTGTCATTGTGCCGGCTGGGGACGATGGATGTTCCTGCCGTAGCGGCGGAAAACCACGCCACGTTCTGGGCGGTCGATTCTCCTGTGGAAGGTGACAACGCGCATGCCGGCTTCGTGCTCCGGGAGGCGGCGGCCGCCGCCGAGCGTTACCGCTTGGAGGGGAAAACGGTGCTGCTGCACTGCGTGCGGGCGGAGTCCCGGACACCCACCGTGGCTGCGCTTTACGGGGCTTCGGTTGCCGGAGTGTCTCCTATGGAGGCGCTGGAGGATGCGCGACGGGTGCTGCCCGAGGCGCGGCCAAATCCTCTGTTTTTGGGGGTGCTCGGGGACAGTTGAAGGCCCGGGCGGATGTTGTCCGGCCGTACGATTAGCCTTCTGCGGGTGTCAACTTCCCATATCTTTGAGCCCCATAAGAGTTATGGGAAGTCTTCACATCAGGGTCATCGAGCCTCACCTAAATGCTTGAGGCAGACGGTTAGTCTCGCAGTATGCGTGCAATGGAACCTGGAAAAATCACATCCTCGGTAGAGGCATTCCTGCGCACATCCAATGGACTGTCAGCTGGGGAGTATCGCCGCGAACGGAGCTGGGACTTTTGTTTCAACTACTTCCAAGACAACTCCGCACCCACACGAAGCATGGAGCTTAGCTGCCTCCAGCTTGGCTACTACCTCGCGAGTTGGGGCATGCTGCGAGGTTCGTCTTACCTATTTCGCGAAACCAACGCCCGCCATTATCAGGCGACCGTAGAGGTCATTGAAGCGTACAACCCGGAGATGCGCGAGCTGAACGACCAACCGTTGTTCGAGCCTCTCGCCCAAAAGCTGATTCTTGCCGCTTATGCCGATCTGCGAAAGACCATACTGCCAAAAGGCGGAACCTCCCTGACCCTTGTCACCAAGATCATGATGGGCGTTTGGGGGGCGGTTCCGTCTTTTGACACCTACTTCATCAAAGGCTTCCGGTCACTTGCTGAGGGGACGGAAAAGACGGCTTTCAACAAAATTGAAAGCCGTTCACTCTCATTGCTTGAGGATTTCTACGGGCAAAACAAAATGGAGATCGACAATTTGGCCCTGCACTACAAGACTCTGGACTTCGCAACAGGCCAGCTCACCGACCGACCGCTCACCCGTGCCAAGATCATCGACATGTACGGATTCACCTTGGGCTACACCGCTTAGGCTGCTGAAGATTAAATGAAAACCGCCACTGATACTCACCCTCACCTCATCAAATAGAAAGCTGAGCTGTGTTCAATTACCCCGTCATCGAGGAGCGCTGCTCCTGCGGCGCGAGCACTCAGACCGTCGGAACCAAGCCTTCTGCGAGTTGGCTATTCGACCGTTGGCGTGCGGACCACGTATGTCCTCCCAAACCGCCCGCAGACCCGCGAACGGCTTTGATCCGTCCACTTGCGGAGGCATGGAGGGATGACCACGAGGTCGAACCAGGGGGACCGAGCGCAAGGACTCTCCTATTCAGGCAGTGGCCCGCCTTGGCATCAGCGATCTTGCTTCTTGTCGATGCCACTGTCCCTGCTGTGCCGGGAGAGCAGCGAGGGCGCAGGGTCGTCAGCACGCGAAGCATGAAGATCCTGAACATCGATGCCATCAGTACGCGTCAATCGGCTCTCGCTCTGCCGTACGAGACGGACGAGCATGTTCAGAGCGCTTGGGAGTACATATTCCGACGAAATTGCGTCGACGTCAGGCCCGAGCCGAATGTGAATAATCAGGACCGGGCAATGCTTGAATACTGCGCCGAGGCCTTCCGAAAAGGCGACGAACTCCATATCCCCGGCGCCGATCAAACTCGCCGTCTGATCGGAAGTATTCGTCAAAGCGAGATGAGTCATGACATCCGAGAACTCTTTGATCCGGCCATCTGAAACATCGAGGTTCTGGCGTCAGAAGGCCTAACCACAGACAGGAAACAACCCCGTTTTCGTGTCGCCACGGCAAGGCCAGCAGCGCTTCCCGCTAACGTTGGAACAGCGCAAACCGGACAGCCGGTTCAACAGTGTGGGGGCAACAATGAGGTGCATACCGGAGGAACCGGAATTCGGCGAGGGGCAGTTGGCAGAAAAGGCCGTCTGGGACGCACTGAAGAAAAGCCTTCCTGATGACGTTGTCTTGGCCCATTCCGTACAAATACGCGACGGCCGGAAAGAATACGAAATCGACGTCCTCGTCCTCTGGCCCGGAGTGGGCATGGCGGCCATCGAGGTCAAAGGCGGCCAGGTCACCATCGCCGACGGCCAGTGGTACCAATCGGACCGGAACAACAAGCGCAAGATACTGAGCCCGGTGGCGCAGTCGCAAAGCTCGCTGCATGCTCTCAAGAACTGGCTCGAGGACCAGCTCGGTTCGCGCCTCAGCAGCCGCTGCGCCTACATGGTCGGCCTGCCCTACACCAGTGTGCCGGGTGACTGGGCCATGGCCGGTTGCCCCCGCTCGCTCATCCTGGACCAGACCGACAGCCAGTCCCCCGCCGAGCTTGTCCGCCGGGCGATAGAAAACGAAGGTGGCGGGGCCTCCCCACTGGCTTCGGTCTTCCGTGAGCGCATCGTCCGCAAGCTGAGCGGAAACCTGGACGCCGCCGTCGGGCCCTCCGGCAATCCCCAGGAGGATGAAGACGCCCAGGACCACCTCACGGAGCGTCAGGCCGTCCTGCTGCAAGCAACCCGTTCACTCCCCCGGATCCGGTTCACCGGCGGTGCCGGCAGCGGGAAGACCTGGCTGGCCGTGGAGAAGGCGCGCCTGCTCAGCAGGCAGGGCAAACGCGTCGGCCTCTTCTGCTACAACAAGGGGCTCGGGCAGTACCTGCAGGACCGTGTTTCCACTTGGCGCCAGGCCAAGCCCGTGTTCACCGGCGAGTTCCACGAATACGTGCGCGGGCTGGGGGTTCCGGACGGATCAGGGCAGGAGTACTTCGATGTGGAGATGCCCCGCTTGCTGAAGGAGCTGGCGGCAACCATGGAGCCGCACGAGCGGCTGGATGCCGTCGTCGTCGACGAAGCCCAGGACTTCGCCCCGCTGTGGTGGGACGCGCTGCTCGCCTGCACAAAGGACCCCGACGGCGGCCAGGTGTACGCCTTCATGGACGACCGCCAGGACGTCTACCGCCGGTGGGGCGGCGCGACGGCGGATCGCACCTCCGGCCCGATGGCCGCCTTGGTGCCCATCCACATTGATGAGAACCTCCGCAACACCCGAAAGATCGCCGAAACGTTCAGACCCTTTGCCGGCGAGCACTTCACTCCCCGCGGCAGCACAGGTTTGCCGGTGCGTTTCGTGGACTGCCCTACCGACGATGCCCTCGACGTCGCCGGAGACTGCGTGGACGCCCTCATCGCCGAAGGCTGGGCCAACAACCAGATTGCCCTCCTCACCACCAAGGAGCGGCACCCAGTCCATCTGGACTTCTTCGAGCGCGGCGCCACCGAGGACTACTGGCGCGAATTCCACGCCGGTGAAGCCGAATTCTACGGCCACGTTCTGGGCTTCAAGGGGCTGGAACGGTCCGTGGTGGTGCTGTGCGTCAACGGCTTCAAGGACATGGACCGGGCCGCCGAACAGCTCTACGTCGGGCTGTCCCGGGCAAGGAGCCTGCTGGTGGTCGTCGGCGACTCGGGCTTGCTTGAGGAGGCCGGCGGCCGGGAGCTGAAGGTGGCGTTGTCACGTGCGCAGGCGTGGAATCCACCGAACCTCGTTTTAGGGTGAAAGCCGGTCCTGACCGGGCGATAACGTCAGACCGGAGAGAGGCCGGGCCCTATTTGTCGGCGAGGCAGCTAACGCCAGTCCTAGCAGTTCAAACAAGCAGGAACAACGGCCCGACGCCCATGGAGAACTCTGCAACGTTCATTGACCAGTCGCTGCTCCGTGGCAGCAAACGCGTCACACCGTTCTTTGTCAGACCCTGCCCATATGATCTAGGAACTGTCGCTCCAACACGTCCCGGGGGATGATGTGAACGTTTTGTTTGGCCTGTACTTGGACCGCGCTCCATGGACCTATCGTGATTTCGCACTCGGCACGGTCCGGCTCGGTCCCCTGGGGTTGGCGCAGCTCCTGCAGACCCGCCTCGGACTCACCGGACCCGACGCGCGGCATTCCACTAGGATCAGGCAGTACATGGCTCGGCTCGCGGAGCAGGACAGCCCGGAGGCCTGGTTCCACGGTTCCTTCTCTGTCGATCCGTGGTCCACGGCCATCGACCTGTTGAACATGCGCGACGAACTTGTCGTCAACGGATGGTCGGGCCTCGCCCCTGAAGGGTCCACCCCCACGCTGAAGGCCCTCTCTGCCTTGGAACAGAGCAGACTCCCCCTCGACCGGGCGTTCGCCGACTTCCCGCTTGAGCTCATCCATGAGCTCGAGAGCGAAGCCACAGCCCACTGGCCGCTCGGAATCTCGCAGTTTGAGCTCCAGCACCCCCGTGGCTCGTTCCCCGCAATCTGGAACCGCCTCATCGGCGCGCTGGAGCGCCGCGGCGTGACGGTCCTGGAGCCGTCCGTCCCGACGGAACCCGTGGGCGAAGTGACCGCTCTTGTCGCCAGGACCGAATGGGAAGCAGCGGAGCACACGGCCCGTTGGCTCGCGTCCGCCGGTACCACCGAAGGCGAACACGCGACGGATCGCTCCGCCGTCGTCGCCTCCACGAGCACCGCGCTGCTGGACCAGGAGCTGCAGCGCCGCCGACTGCCACGGATCGGTGTCAGCAGCCGTTCCCGGTGGCGGGCCATGGACCAGATCATTCCCCTCTTCTTCACCGTCATCTGGGGACCAGTGGACGTTCAACTGCTGGGCGAGTTCCTCAACCTCCCCGTCAGCCCCGTCCGGCGGGCAGCGGCCAGGCACCTGCTGCACGCGCTGTCCCAGCAGCCGGGGACCGGCGGTGACGAATGGCTCGCGGCGATCCAAAAGATCAGCGACGACGAGACCCTCGGCCCCCTCGTAGCGGCAGAGCTGGACCAGCTTCTTGGCACCGGGCTGTTGACCGACGACGGAACTGTCACCGGCGCCGCCGTCGTCGAACGCGCACAGTGGCTGCGCACCCAGCTCAGCCGCCGCGTGCAGCTCTACCCGCAACTCGAATCCGTCCTCAGCCAGCTCAATGAATTCACGGCCCTGATCGACGGTCCGGAACCGGTAACCCGCAAAACCATCGCACGGATCCTGGAATCCGTCATTCCCGCCAGGGCCAGCCCCCTGGCCGGCGGCGAGGCGGCGCCGTGGGTCACCTTACGCAGCCTCGGTGAACTGTGCGACGACGTCGACACGCTCGTCTGGTGGGGGTGCCAGGATGACGGCCAGGCCCGGTCCCGTCACTGGGACGACGCCGAACGCCAGGCCCTGCTCGGCGCCGGCGTCGTCCTGCCTGATCCTGCTGCCCTGGCAGAGCTGGAACTCTCAGTGGCGGTGAACGCCGCACGGCACTGCCGGCGGCTGCTGCTGGTGCGCGCCGCGGAGATCAGCGGGGAGCCCACCAAGGCCCACCCGGTGCTGTCCTCACTGGCCTTCAGCACCCTCCCGACGCCTCTACCGGGAACCCCGGAGGAGAACAAGAAGGCGGTGGAACACGCCATTTCGGCCTTCAGCACCACCCCAGCCGAGCTGGTGCGCGACGGTGTCTGGCGCCTCGCGGGCCGAACCGCCGCGTTGACACCAGTGCAGCCCGCCAAGACTAGGCCGGTGCCGGCATCCCATGAGCTGGGTCCCCGGCCGGAGTTCATGCCGGACAAGCTCTCCTACTCGCAGCTCAGCACGTTGATTGGCTGCTCGATGAAGTGGGTTCTGGAGAAGAAGGGCCGGCTGAAGGTAGGCGACGCGCAGTCCGTGCCCACCGGTAACACCATGATCGGCACCCTGGTCCACCGAGTCGTCGAAGAACTCTTCGGCGACCTCTACGCCGCGAACCGCGCCGTGCCCCAGCCGGCGGAAGTCCAGGCCAAACTGGACCAACTCGTGCCGCACTACGCCTCGGAGCTACTCCTGCCCGGCCACGGCAGCAAACTCGCCGGCCTCCGGCCCGTCATCGAGAACTCGGTCATCAAGCTTTTCCAGACCCTGCAGACGCAAGGGGTCTACATCCGCGCCACTGAGCACGAGTTCAGCAAGCCGGCCCTGTTCAACGTCAACGGGACGCGGATCGAAGTCAAGGTCTCCGGCTACATCGATGTCCTGGCCGCGGACCAGCAAGCCGAACCCGTCGTGATCGACCTCAAGTGGACCAACCGTTCGAAGTACCGCCGCGAAGAAATCACCCAGGGGGACGCCATGCAGCTTGCCCTCTACCACTGGGCCCTGGACGACGGTCCCGACCCCATGTCCACCGTCGCCGAAGACGCGGCGATGTCCTACTACATGCTCAAGCAGGGCGAGTTCGCCTCGACCAGCACCCTCTTCGGCCCGGCCCTGGCCAGCCCCGCATCCAGCCGGAGCACCTGGCGGCGTTCGGTCCGCGCCGCCGAATTCTCCATCTCGGAAGTGGTCGGCGGCCGCGTCCTGGCGGCCGGACGTCAGGAACTGGGCTCGTCCGCCGAGCAACGGGACACGGCAACGGCAGACGACCGGCTTTACCAGAAGCCGCCCTGCAACTTCTGCGACTTCTCCGCACTCTGCGGCCTCAAGGGGGACCTGTCATGAACCACGCCCTGAACAACGTCAGCATGATCACGGCCAGCGCCGGCACCGGCAAGACCCACAGCCTGATGGGCGAGATTGCCCGGGCCATCAACAACGGGACGAAGCCCAGCCAGATCCTGGCCACCACCTTCACTAAGAAGGCCGCCGCCGAACTGATCGACCGGGTCCAAGCCGAACTCTTCGGCCAGGAACGCCCCTACGCCGCACGCCAAATGTCCGTCAGCATGGTGGGCACCGTCAACAGCGTCTGCGGCCGGCTGCTCCGGGAATACGCGGTCGACGCCAGGCTGTCGCCGGCCCTGCAGGTTATCGCCGAAGACGAACAGTTCCGGATCTTCCAGCTCGCCACGGACGCCGTGTTCGCAGAGTTCACTCCGCGGATCCAGCCTCTCGCCCGCCGGCTGGGACACGACGGCGAAGCCGACATCCGGGGCACCGACCCCGACTGGCGCAAGGTCGTCCGGGACATCACGGATGCCGCCCGCAGCAACAGGATTGCCCCCTCGGCGCTGACGCACTCCGCCGCGGCGTCATGGCAGGGACTACATCAGGTCTTGGGTCCGGCCGGTCTCGACGACCGCGCAATTTGGTTCAACCAGCTCCTCCAGGGGCTCATGAGCCTTCGCGGGCTGGCTGCGGAGATCGCCGAATCCGGCAAGACTCCACCAAAGAACCTCCTGGCCTCGATCGCCCTGCTGGAGCCGGTCCTGACCCATGCCTCGCCAGAGGATGCTCCTTGGCGTTTCTGGATCGAGGCGGCCGGCGTCCCCAACGCACAGGCCAAACGGCACCTGGAGAGCTACATTTCTGCGGTCGACGTCGATCTGGCCCCCAACCCGGCCTTCCAGACCGAGCTGCGGGAGTTCACCGAATTGGTGTTTGCCTGCGCCGCTGCCTGCCTGGACCGGTTCGCGGACTTCAAGCGGCAGTACGGACTCATCGACTTTGTCGACCAGGAAACGCTGGTGCTGGACCTGCTGGAGAACAACCAAGGTTTCCGCGACTCCATCACCGGACGCATCAAGTTCATGGTGGTGGATGAGTTCCAGGACACGAGCCCGCTGCAGCTCCAGCTGTTCACCAAGTTCGCCGAGCTGGTGCACAAGGTGGTCTGGGTAGGCGACTCGAAGCAGGCCATCTACGAATTTCGGGGCACTGATCCGGAGCTGATGAAAGCCGTGGCCGCCCGGGTTGAGAGCAAGACCCAGCTTCATGATTCCTGGCGGTCCAAGGAAGCCGTCATCGACCTCTCCAACGCGATCAGCCTCGCCATGTTCCCGGAGCTCGGCGAGGACGAAGTCCGTCTGACGGTCCCCGAAGCCCGCCGCGATGAGTCCCATCCCAAGAACGCCCTGGGCGGCGCCCGGGAGGCGTGGACCCTAGCAGCGAAAACCGTACTGGAGCAGCGGCGGGCCGTCGCCGCCGGCGTCGTGGATCTCATCCAGCGCCGGGGATTCAAGGGGTCCGACGTCGCGGTCCTCGCGCGGACGAATGTAGACGTGGCTGCCATCGCCGGAGAACTGGCGGCGCTAGGTGTTAAGGCAACCACCAACACCTCCTCGTTGTTCGCCGCACGAGAAATCCAGCTGGTCCGCGCCGGGATGGCCTTCGTCGCGTCCGACGACGACACCGTGGCCCTGGCTGAGCTGGCACACCTGCATCCTGATCATCCCCAGTTCGGCCGGTGGGTCCCGGCCCTGTTCGACGCCGAGGAGCCGACAGCAGAGCTCCAGCGCTGGGCAAGCGACCCGCTGGTGTCCGGCTTGGTAGAGCTCCGCCACTTGGCCAAGCTGTGCACGCCGACCGAGATCATGGAAGAGGTCACAGCGCGCCTCGGGCTGGCCCGCCTCATCAAGACGTGGAGCAACCCCGGAACCCGGCTCAAGAATCTGGACGCGCTGCGCTCGCTGCTGGAGCAGTACTACGAATCGTGTGCCGCACTCAGCAAGCCCGTGACGCTGAGCGGCTCGCTCAATTTCCTCGCAGACGCCGACAGCACCGGCAGCGAGAACTTCGGCGACGACGTCGTGAACGTACTGACCTACCACAAGGCCAAGGGGCTGGAGTGGCCGGCCGTCGTGCTGGCGAGCCTCGACACCGATATCACCGCGAAGCTGTGGGACGTGGCTGTCGAGGGAGTCGATGAGATCGACGTCAGCAACCCTCTCGCAGGACGTTGGATTCGATTCTGGCCGTGGCCCTTCGGTAAAAAGGGGTTCAAGCCGCTGTCCGGAGTGGCCGACTCCTCGGCTGTCGCGCAGCGGGTCCTGGCACGGCGCCAGGCCGACTCGGCGCGGGTGCTGTACGTGGGCCTCACGCGCTCCGTCAGCGTGACCTGCCTGGCGGCCGCCAAAGCCGCGCCGGCTTCGCTGAACTCGCTCGGAACCGGCCCGATTGTGGAGTGGACTGAGGGAGCCGGGAACCAAGGAACCTTGACCGTCCAAGGGCGCTACGGCGAGCACACTCTCACCGTGGAGGCGTTCAGCTACGAGCCCGCGGATGGACCAGCCGATGCCGGTGACGACGCCAAGGTCGAGCACGAGGACGGCTTCGCCGTCGACGCGCGGGCTTCGTATAAACCTGCCAGGGTAACCGCCAGTTCCCTGGCGAGCTTCGGCTTCGCAGCCGACGTCACCGAGGCGGCCGCCCTTGGCCCGCAGCTGATCCCCCACGGCGCCTCCAACTGGGATCACGTGGGCTCCGCCATTCACGGATACTTTGCTCTGCCTCTCGGCGACATGGATGCCTCCGTACGACTCAGCGCCGCGCAGCGGCTCCTGGACCGCTGGGGCGCGTCCGCCGCCGTCGAGCCGGGTGTCGTGGTGGAGGCCGGTGAACGGATGCTCGCCTTCCTGCACCAGCACTACCCGGGCGCGAAGCTCACAACCGAGCAGTCGGTTGCCTGGCGGAATGCTGACAACCAGCTCATGGAGGGGTGGATCGACCTCCTGCTGGAGACGACAGCCGGCTATGTCCTCGTGGACCACAAGTCCTACCCCGGCAAGGATCCTGTCGGTCACATCAAGGACAAATACATCGGCCAGATGCGGGGGTATGCCGAAGCGATTGAGTCCATCACGGGGCGGCCCGTTGTCGAAACCCTGATCCACATGCCGGCACTTGGGAAGGTGTTCCGGATCAGCTAGGGCTCACCACCAGCGGTGACGGCACTCCGGGTTCTGGCAGGCCCATTTGGGTATGCCCATCTCCGTCTTACCGGTGGCGGGGTACTCGCGGATTTCCATGTCGATGCAACATCCGGCGAACTCGGTGTTCTCTGGCATTGCTTCGCGCGCCGACGGCATGATCATTCCATAGGCAATCCGCCAGGCCTCGCTGCCACACACCGGGCACTTCCGCGAGACGGCGCGCTTCTTCTTCGGTTCCGGGCTTGGGGCCGTTTCGTCGGGAGTCATGGGAGCACTGTAGGCCCGCGTCCTGACAAAGAGCGCATCTAGGGCGGATTACAAAAAGTTCTTAGGGCCAAGGATTTTTTGTAAGTTACCTCGGGTGCCCTTCAAGGGTGGCTTTGACCGTTCGTTGGGAGGGTCATGGGGTCGTCTAGAGCTACCGTCAGCTCCTCCGCGAGCATTTCATGAGGCGAAGCGGCGACGCTGCGGGCATCTACCCTGCGAACTCAAAGTCGAGGGTAACTTCGGGAGCGACGCCGGCAATTATTCCCCGGTAGAACACCTTGGCTTGATCTTTCAAGGCTTCTTCATTTTGGGAGATGTACATTTGCTTGTTCTCATCGCTGAGAATTTTGTTGACCATCCGCGTTTGGGCGGCCGGTTCAGACAGCCAACTGAGAGGGTTGCCGCTCTCAAGGGGGTCTTCGAAGTGGGGATTGTCAAAGCCTATGCCGGTGAACTTTGGCATGGTCACACGAAACGACTTCGGACCTGTGGATTCGATCTTTACCCGTGACCCGTCGACGCCTAATTTCGCGTCAAACTTGTACTGGAGCAGAGTGGTTTTCTCGGTCGCCGGGATGGCAACGCCGAAAACTTCGCTATTGCTTTCGTACCTGTCGATGCCCTCGATGTGAAGGCTGAGCAAGGCAACCTCTTGCACGCGCGTGACGGCCTGAACCACCTGGGAATCACGTTCGCTGGAGCTGCTGCTGAACAGGGACTTAAGGGCGAGGGCGTTAAGTCCGCCGGATGCGAATGCGGCGACCGCTCCCCCGCCCAGCAGCACCAAAAGCAGCAAGGCCGGCCAAAGCAACACCCGTGCTTTGAAAAACTTCATGACGATTCAATCTCCAGTTTCGTTCGACATCGAGACCCTCGAAATTACGCGGGGTTGTCTAGCCGCACCAGACAACCGTGACAAGTCCCCTCGAACCATATATGGATGCGAAAGGCGGTCGACTACGACGCGCCATTCCGGTCCCGGATCTCGCGGCATGGACCATCGCCCCGACGAGCCAGCTGGTTCCCAACGTGTCTACGAGGCTTGCCACAATAGGTAATGCTGGACTGCTCGCTTCGCGGACGCCCAACTCCACCGCGCTCGGCAGACCCAACCTCAGGCTTACTCCTTGACCGCTTCGTCGACTCCTGCATCCGGCCCGTCCGTCGCGTGTTCGCCGCGCTTTTTCCGCTTGAAGAGTCCCGCCACGTTCCCACCGATGTTGCCTGCCGTTCCTGCGATGGCACCGCCGACACCCTTGACTGCTGTGAGCGCCTGGGGCTCGTCCGGAATTCCGTCGCCGTCGATGTCTACGCTCCGGAACACCCGTGACACGGTGTCGGCCGCGGTTGCCACCCCTGCACCGACTGCCGCAGCGCCCGTTGCGACGCCGCCTCCCACCGTGGTGGCAGTACCCGCAATCCAATTCCCCGTCAGCTTCGCGGCGTCCTCCATGGCTGCGAGAGCTCGGTTCTGGTCGGCATCGCCATCCTCTGCCTCGGGCCCGGCAGGAATGACGAGGTGCTCGGGGAACACCTCCGGAGCTTCGGCGAACGCGGCCCGGGCCGCGTTCACGACGTCGCGGCCGAACACGAAGCGCGTGACGCCTCCCGTTATGGCTCCGACGCCATATTCGATCGTGGCCTGCTGCTTTCCGCTCAAATTTTGGCGGACGGTGTCTAGCTCACCGGTCTCAATGGTACGAACCAGACTCTGCGCGGCGCCGCCAGGAAGGCTATCGGCGAGCGTATTCGCCCAATGCGACCAATCCGCGCGACCTGCCGCAGCAGTGTTGCCACCTACGACGACACCTTCGACCGCCGAGCTCGATAGGTCTGTGGCCATCGTCGCGATCTGTTTCTGGCTAACGCGTTCATTTGAAAGTCCGTAGACGAGGGCAAGAGCTTGATCTTTGTCGAGATCCATCCCGTGGATATCGGCAATAGCGAGCGCGAAAACCGCCGTTATTTCGAATTGCAGTTGCTCATCGCCGGCTGGAAGTAGCGCCGCAGCCCGTTGTGCACCGTTCTTCGCAGTACTCATCGCCATGTTTTTTGCGGCTTGTTTCGCAGCGCTCTTGGCGGCATTTTGGACTGTCTTCTTGGCGGCCTGTTGACCTGCACTTTTCATACCGGCCGCCGCTGCCCCTACTCCAGGGATCATTGCGATCCCAATGTCAGCGGCGATCGCACCGGCACTGATAAGGGCGCCAGCGGTGGTGATCGACGTCGCGTAGTGACGCTCCAACATCTGGATAACCTCGGCCGGCGTCGCCTCCGGGTGCCGCCGACGGAGCCTCATGACGTACTTACGAGCAATGGTGTGACGAGCACTCACCGCCTTTGCGATATCACGCGTGGCGTCCTCTCCGACGAGCTCCGCCTCCAACGTGATGCTTTCGATATCGGCCATCGCTTACTCCTTTGGTTGCACCTCTCACGAGGCGTGAACGCGGCGTACAGGCGAGAATCCGGCCGTGCCGCACTTGGATCCATGGCGATTCTATTCATGGATCCAGGCCTACTAGGTCGCGGCGCGTGCAAACTCCTCGACCAAGCGACGACCGTCTGCCCAAAATACATAGCCCTGTACCTTTCTGACGGACCGGCTAGCAGGCAGCCCACCACGCAACCCGTCACCCGGCCGATCTCATGCTCACCACGGCCAGCCCGGCACAACAGGACGGAGGGCGCGCCCGTCAGACCGGACGCGCCCTCCGCGTGCACCGAACCTACGAAAGAGTCCGCAGCCCGTGGTTCAGTCGATAAGCACCGGGAGCTTTGCGCTCTCCGAAGACTCGACATGCCCCGAAACCTTCCCGTTCCGGTGGTGCACCCAACACGCCACCGCCAAAAGAGCTACGAGCGCAAACGTGCTCAGGAGCTGGGGACGGGAATCCTCGCCGATGAAGCCCACCGTGAAGATCGCAGCGAGGATGACCAGACCAAACACCGTGAGCCACGGGAAGCCGGGCATCCGCAGGGGAAGTTCTGTTCCCTCGCGGTCGGCGCGGAGGCGCAGCGCCAGCTGGGCGAGGAGCGCGGACGTCCACACCAGCAGGCACGTCGAGCCCACGATATTGAGCAGGACCGGAAGGACCTTCTCGGGGAAGGCCAGCTCCAGCACAACCGTGACAACGCCGAAGGCAACGCTGGCCAGGACTGCAACAACCGGCACACGCGCCTTGGACACCGAGGCAAGCAAGCGTGGTGCCTCACCCCGCTCCGCGAGGGAGTACGCCATCCGTGACGCACCGTAGAGGTTGGCGTTGAGGGCCGAGAGCAGAGCCGCCACAGCTACCAGGGTGATGGCGGTGGCCGCGCCGGGCATGCCGGCCGCATCCAGCACCGCGGCGAACGGGCTCTTCAGCCCCGCCGAACCGACGGGGACCACGGCCGCGATCACGAAGATGGCACCGATGTAGAAGACCAGGATGCGCCACAGCACCGTCCGGACTGCCTTCTTCACACTGCGGGCAGGTTCCGCGGTCTCAGCTGCCGCCACGGAAACGATCTCGGTGCCGCCGAACGCGAATGCCACCACGAAGAGTGCCGTGGCAATGCCGGCAAAACCGCTGGGTGCGAAGCCGGCTCCGGTGAAGTTGGAGAGGCCCGGCGACTGCACGCCCGGCAGCCAGCCGAAGAGCAGGGCAGCGCCCACCAGGAGGAACCCGACGATGGCCGCCACCTTCAGCAGCGCAAACCAGAACTCGAACTCGCCGAAGTTCTTCACGCTGGTGAGGTTCACGGCGGTGAGCACCACGATGAACACGAACGCCATCAGCCACACCGGCAGGGCCGGGAAGATGGTCGTGAGCAGGCCTGCCGCGCCGAGCGCCTCGGCCGCGATGACCACCACCAGCTGCAGCCACCACAGCCAGCCCACGGTGGCACCGGCCACCGGCCCGTAGGCCTTGGCGGTGTAGACGGAGAAGGCGCCGCTGTCCGGGTTGGCGGCGGCCATCTCGCCGAGCGCCCACATCACCAGGATGATGAGCGTGCCGGCCACGAGGTAGGAGATCAGCACCGCCGGGCCGGCAGCCTGGATGCCCGCACCGGAGCCGATGAAGAGGCCCGCGCCGATGGCGCTTCCCAGGCCCATCATGGTGAGCTGGCGCGGTTTAAGGGCCGCGCCGAGGGCGCGGGCAGACGTCTTTGTCTGTTGTTCCATTGGGGATTCCTCTGGTTGTAGGTGGAACGGGTCGGAAGAAGGTCAGTGAGTGTTCAGGCCGCGTGGGCTGCCAAAAGCCGGAGCACGCGGTCGTTGGAGGCGGGATCGGCAACGGTGATCCGCACGCCGTCGCCCTGGTACGCCCGGACCAGGATGTCTGCGCGGTCGAACGCGTCCACTAGCCTCGCCCGGAGGTGGTCATCGGCCCGGATCCACAGGAAATTGCCCTGGGTCGGCTGCAGTTTCCAGCCTTGGGCTTCCAGCTGGGCGGCCATCCGTGTGCGCTCCTGCCTGACGGCGGCCACCCTTGCTTCCATCTCCTCCCCCGCGTCCAGCGAAGCGATGGCCGCCTTCTGGGCCAGCGCGCTCACGGAAAAGGGAAGGGCGGTGCGCCGCAGTCCCTCGGCAATGGCCGGCGCAGCCACGGCGTATCCCACGCGCAAGCCAGCGAGCCCGTAGGCCTTCGAGAAGGTGCGCAGGATGCAGACGTTCGGGTACTGGCGGTAGAGCGCCAGGGAATCGGGGCCGCTGCCCGCTTCGGCGTACTCCACGTAGGCCTCGTCGATCACCACGAGGATGTCGGAACGGACGGATTGCAGGAAAGCCACGACGCGCTCGTGGCTGATCGGCACGCCGGTGGGGTTGTTGGGAGTGCAGAGCAGGATCACCTTGGTGCGGTCAGTGACGGCCACGGCCATGGCGTCGAGGTCGTGGCCCTCAGCATCGTCCAGCGGGATGCGGACCGGCCGGGCGCCTGCCAGCTCCACCAGGATGGGGTACGCCTCGAAGGAGCGCCAGGCGAAGATCACTTCATCGCCGGCGTCGCACAGTCCGGTGATGATCTGCTGGAGGACGCCCACACTGCCGGGTCCCACCGCGACCTCCCCGGCGGTGACGCCCAGGTGCCCGGCGAGCCGTTCGCGGAGTTCGACGGCGGCACTGTCCGGGTAGCGGTTCATGGTGCCGGCCGCTTCGGCCACCGCAGCCGCGGCAGCAGGCAGCGGAGCGTAGTGGCTTTCGTTGCTGGCGAGGGCTGCGATGTCCACGCCGGCGCCGCGCCGGCCCGGGACGTAGGACGGAAGTCCGGACACGGCGCCGCGAAGGGTGGGAAGCGCGGCATCCGGTGCGGTGAGGAGCTGATCACGGGTCATGAGGACCGATCATGGTTGTGATCCGGCCCACAATGCAAGATACCCTCAACCCATTGGGACTTCTGCTCAACTTCTAATGACTGTGGTGAAAATATGACCATCCCGACCCCTCGCACCCTGGATTCGCTCGACGGCAGGATCATCCTGGCCCTCGACAAGGATCCGGAAGCCAGCGCCCTGGCACTCTCCCGCACGCTCGGCGTCGCACGGAACACGGTCCACGCCCGGCTGGCGCGGCTCGAGCGCAGCGGCGCCCTCCGCTCATTCAGCCGGAGGCTGGACCCCGCCGCGCTGGGCTATGACCTCATGGCCTTCCTCTCGCTGTCCATCAGCCAGACCCGCACAGGCGCGGTGGAAGACGGACTCGCCGCGATCCCGGAAGTCATCGAGGTGCACGCCACCACCGGAGACGCGGACCTCATGGCCAAGGTGGTGGCCCGCGGCACGGCCGATCTCTACCGCATCACCAACGAGATCCTGGAAATCGACGGCATCCAGCGGACCAGCACCGCCATTTCCGTGCTGGAACTCATGCCGCCCCGCTACGACGGCCTCCTGGCCCGGCTCTCCGAGCAGGAATCCCGCAGCGCGAACTAAATGGTGGGTGACAAATGGGCACAGGATTTTCTCCTGCGAATTGCTGTCATTTCCAATTTCAACGCCGCCGGTGTCGCTGCAGGCCCGGAGCACGATGCAGAAGACAAATCATAGGTGACCCTCACGTTATGGCACTGGGCACCTTCCTGGCAGTCGTAGACGACGACTCGCACCAGATTCACGTCCAGGCTCCCGTCGACCGCATGTCAGAGACTCCGCGGAACGCGCGGCCCTTTGGCGGCAGCGTGGGATCGGACAACAACACAGTCTACGGAGACCTCGTGGGATTCGCACCGGAAGAGATCTGCGATCTAAGAAACCAGGCGCATCATCTGACGGCGGTCCAGTTATCCGAATCAGGGATGGGGTGCTGCCCGACAGCAAGGACGGCACCCGCCGGAGTACCCGGACGATGTACTGCAACGCGAGCGGCACAGTCGTCGCCAGAGAGACATCATCCAGCAGTAGGGGATGGCAAGCTCGGAGCCCGGAGCGGAGGCGACGTGACCAGACAGCCCACAGATTGCACGTAGCTCGTCGGCGCTTTTGGCTTCTAAGGACGGTTGCGTTGATGACGTCCTGGCCGACTCAAGCATTCTACGGCCCGCAATAAATGGTTGCGAAGAAAGCCCCCTTTCCCAGTCGACGGAGCCTTCGAGATATCAGGCGAACCATGCGAACTGGTACGGGTGACCAACACTGCGTTGAACGCCAAGTCCTGAGCTCTTTGGGAAAGTCCTGCTCTCGCAATGTTTGCACCCTCCACTCCCCTTCCGGCGAACGATCCTCACGCGTCAGTTCTGCAAAGAATTGTTTTGGAGGCCAACGAGGACGGACCAAACATTCACGCGCTCGATCCGGCATCTACATGGCCGCGCCCTTGCTGCACCTGAATCTGAACGGCACCACTTATAGACTCGAATTGACTCGAACAGCAGCGCGCACCTAGTATCGTTACATACTCAGTGCGGGACGTATGGGCCCGCTTTAACTGAAGAGGCGACGCAAGTCGCCTCTTCTGCTTTAAGCTCCGGGAGGTAGGGGCGAACCCAGGGCGACCCACACGGGCCCCTTGGTCTTCGCATCAATTTGGACGGCCGCGAATCGCGCGCCAGGCTTGTGGTCACCCGTTCCGAGGATGAGACCGCGCCTGTTTGAAGCATCGGTTCCCAGATGGCCGCCTTTAGGCAGGGCCGCTGCAACCCGTATGACGTGAATCACATCAGGGTCAAAGGCCCGATCGGACATCACCGCCCCCAGCCTGCCGATCAGCCTTCCCGTCGTAAGGTGTCGTACCACGGTGTCGCCGGGCACTACGCCACCGGCCGGGAACGACGACGACATGACTGAGTTTCCTTCGCCTTTCAGCTTGACCGTGAGAAGGCTGGACCGGCCTACAACGGTGAGTCTCTCGACAGGTGGATGGGCAGCCGGCTTTGAATCGAGGACGAGCACCGGGAATCCGGCGTGGCTCGCAACGGCGAAGTCGACGTCGACGGCGTAGAGTCTAACGGGATCGCCGGAGAGAGCAGATTTGAGGCTGCTCTTGGCAATTCCTTCAAGCCCGGTCGGGTGGGTGTACATACCGGAGTTCTTTCCTGGCCGCGGCGTCCAGTCCATGGCTACCTGTTCAGTCAACGCCATGGCGGCCAGTTCGCGCAGCGCGTGCCCGCTCGCGGCCGGGTTGAGGTCTGCCATAACCTCCAGCAACAGGGGCGTGAGAAGAAGATGCGGGTGAGGCCGGCGCTGAACTACATCGGTGGCTGCGACATATACGGGCACCCCGACCTGCAGTCCGTAGTCTACGGAGGGGCTGAGGTCGATGTCTTTGCTGAGGACGACCACTGATTCAACGTCAGATCTTCCATGCAGGATGGCGTCGACGTACTTGGTGATGCACACGTTGCATGCGCCGTCGACGATTTTCTCCTCGACGCGAGTTGTCCCGTCGCTGTTGTTCTTCACGTGGAGTTCTCCGAGGAGGACTTCGGCGTCCGGGTCAGACTCGATCGACTGTTTGTATTTATCGTTCGAAGCGTGCTGAGCGGCGAGAGTATTGATGTCCTTGTCGCGCGCCAGCGCCAGCCCGACGTGGACGTGGGACACGTCGAAGCCGACCATGGCAAGGCTCGCGCGGACGCCACCTACAGTGGGCCGATGTCGCTGCCCCATCACAGCCGAAACCTGCCCAAGCACGTTTCGGCTGTCCACGATTACAGCAGTCTTCCCCACTGGGCTGCCTCCTAAGGTCCAATATTCAAGGTCACAAATCCATCTACATCCAATATATCACCCCTTTGTGTTGTAAGTTAGAGGTATGAAAGCTTCGAACTTTGAGACCTCCGTGTTCGGAAGTGTGCAGAAGGATGCAAGCAACGGCTTCAACTGGTTCTTGCCCGCCCCGTTGCCAAAGGACGTAGAACTCAGCGATGAAACACAGATGGCGCTGTCGAAAGCGGACGGGGCGGTTGGGCGGCTCGACGGTGTGGCGCGCCTGCTTCGCAATCCCGAACTCATCAGCAGGCCGTACGCGGCACGGGAAGCCGTAGCAAGCTCGCGAATCGAAGGCACACAAGCGACACTGACGGACGTGTACGAATCCGAGGCAGGAAACCCCAGAGCCTACGTCCAGGACGTCCGCGCGATAGAGGCCTATAGGCACGCGCTCGATGAAGGACTTCAATATGTGCGTGATCAAAAAGTCGACCTCTCTCTCGTTCAGCGCGTTCATGCCATCCTCGTGGGGAACCACTCAGACATGTCGCCTGGGCAATGGCGAACCACTCCTGTTTGGCTCGGTTCACCCACAAAGGGCCCAGAAACTGCTCGATTCGTTCCGCCGATCGGACCGGCAATGATTGAGAATTTGGAGGACTGGGAGACTTGGCATGCGAGGCCGCCACGACTGCCTTTGCTGATACGCATCGCCCTGCTTCATTATCAGTTTTTGACAATTCATCCATTCCGCGATGGCAACGGTCGTGTCGGCCGGATGCTGATTCAACTCCTATTAGAGGAGGAGCGCGCGCTGTCGGCTCCCCTTTTGTACGTCAGCGCCTATTTCGCTGCAAACCGCACGGAGTACTACGACCGACTGCAAAATGTTCGCGAAAAGGGCGAGATCCAGGAATGGCTGCAGTTCTTCCTCACGGCTGTGCATGTTCAGGCCGAGGATGGGCTCGCCCGGGCACTTCACCTTTTGGAACTCAGGGAAAAGTACCGAGCCGACCTATCTGGTGTTCGCAGCCGCGCTCCAGAGGTCGTAGACATGCTTTTTGAGAACCCTGTGGTTACCGCCGCCCAAGTTCAAATGCAGCTAAACGTATCGAACCAGGGAGCTTTGAACCTGCTCAGGTCCTTGGAACGGCGCCAGTGGCTCAGCACGTTAGGATCCTTCGGTCGGGGCGGCACAAAGTTCTGGTATGCCCCTCAGGTTCTTCAGCTCTTCGATGACGAATCAAGACCAGCGCCTGAGGAGTCCGAATAATGCAGTTCTGGCGTAGACGAAACCCTTGACTGACATCTCTCGTCGATCTGCAGGCCCTCGGAGTGCTCTCCAACGCCCGGTGACGTATTTGCATACAGACAACATCAAGGAGCTCACGCCGATCTCCCTTCGCCAGGTAACTGCTGACAGTCGCTCCCGCACGCTCGGCGTCGCACGGAACACAGTCCACGCCCGGCTGGCACGGCTCGAGCGCAGCGGCGCCCTCCGCTCATTCAGCCGGAGGCTGGATCCCGCCGCGCTGGGCTATGACCTGATGGCCTTCCTCTCGCTGTCCATCAGCCAGACCCGGACAGGAGCGGTGGAAGACGGACTCGCCGCGATCCCGGAAGTCATCGAGGTGCACGCCACCACCGGAGACGCGGACCTCATGGCCAAGGTGGTGGCCCGCAGTACGGCCGATCTCTACCGGATCACCAACGAGATCCTGGAAATCGAGGGAATCCAGCGGACCAGCACGGCCATTTCCGTGCTGGAACTCATGCCGCCCCGCTACGACGGCCTCCTGGCCCGGCTCTCCGAGCAGGAAACCCGCCCTTCCAACTAGTTGCCGGTGATCCACGCCACAGGTGGGCAAATTTTCACTCTTAGCTAGCTCTGGCTGCCAAATATCCCATCCAAAACACACTCTCTTGCCGATCCGTGACTTAGCCCACAAGATTCCTGCATGACTACTCTTACCGTCTCAGGCCGCGTGGCGCAGGTTCTCAGCAGCTACCTCACCGATCTCTTCGGTGTCATGGGCAACGGAAACGTCTACTTCCTGGACGCCGCGGAGAAGCTGGGCCTCCGCTTCTCCCCCGTCCGGCACGAAGGGGCCGCCATCGCCGCGGCCGACGCCTACTACCGTGCGTCCGGACGCCTCGCAGCGGGCACCACCACCTACGGCCCCGGCTACACCAACGCGCTCACCGCCCTGGCCGAGGCGGTCCAGGCGCAGATCCCCGTCGTGCTGGTCACCGGTGAGGCTCCGAGCACCGGCGCCCGGCCCCAGGACGTGGACCAGGCAGCAATCGCCGCTGGCCTCGGCGCGGCCACCTTCACCGTCACCCGCGACGCCGCGGGCTCCA
The DNA here is from genome assembly GCF_042880995.1 of Arthrobacter sp. NPDC058288. Lineage (NCBI taxonomy): Bacteria > Bacillati > Actinomycetota > Actinomycetes > Micrococcales > Micrococcaceae > Arthrobacter > Arthrobacter sp. NPDC058288. The sequence continues at coordinate 273,852 of NZ_JBHVYH010000004.1, read as the reverse complement.
TCGCCCGGCAGGCGGTGGAGTACGCACTCACCAAGCGCACCGCCGTCGTGATTGCCATTCCCTACGACCTCGCGGCACTCGAGGCGGCAGATGAAGAGCTTCCGGCGCCGTTGGCACCCCAGGTAACGGACGACGGCGGCGCCGGCCTTGGGCAGGTGGCCCGCCTGCTCGCCGGGGCCAAGCGGCCGCTGATCCTCGCCGGCCGCGGTGCGCACCTCGCCGGTGCCGGCCCGGAGCTCCGCGAGCTTGCCGACCGGTTGGGCGCGCTGAGCGCCGGAACCGCCCTGGCGCTCAACCTCCTCCAGGGCGAGGGGTACCTCGGCGTCGCGGGCGGCTTCGGCACGGACACCGCCGCCGGGCTTATGGGCGAGGCGGATGTGGTTCTCGTGGCCGGGGCCAGCCTGAGCCCCTTCACCCTGCGGTTCGGGCACCTGCTCGGCCCTGACAGCACGGTGATCCAGATCGATTCCGCCCTGCAGCCCACGCACCCGCGGGTGGACCTGTTCGTCAGCGCAGACGCCAAGTCCGCCGCCGGACGCATCCTCCAGCTGCTGGACAGCGAGGCTTCAGCAGAAGCGTGGCGGGCGGAAGCCCGCAAGCGTCTGGCCGAAGGACCGGCCCACCACCCCGGCTCCGACGAGACTGCGGATGGCCGGCTGGACCCTCGCTCCCTTGCCATCGCATTGGATGCCGTGCTGCCGGAGCGCCGCACCGTGGTCCAGGACGGCGGGCACTTCCTCGGCTGGGCCCCCATGTACTGGAAAATCCCGCGGCCGCAGGACCTGGTGATGGTGGGCACGGCCTTCCAGACCATCGGGCTGGGCCTTGCCAGCGCCGTCGGGGCAGCCCGTGCGGTGGAGGACGGCCGCACCCTGGTGCTGGCTTCCGGTGACGGCGGTTTCCTGATGGGCTTGGCCGACCTCGAATCGCTGATCGGCGCGGCGGACAGCGCCGTCGTCGTCATTTACAACGATGCTGCCTACGGAGCGGAGATCCACCAGTACGGCTCCAAGGGCCTGACCGAAAAGCCGATGCTGATCCCCGAAGTGGACTTCAGCGGCGTCGCCCGTGCTTTGGGAGCTGAGTCCGCGATCATCCGTTCACTGGCAGACCTCTCGGCGCTACAGGACTGGATCGACGCCGGCGCCAAGGGAACCTTCGTGGCCGACTGCCGGATTACGTCGAGCGTCCGGGCGCCGTGGATGAGCGAATGGATGCAGGCCAAGCAAGAGGCGAAGGCGGCGGTGGCGGGCTAGCGGGGAAGCGGGGAAGAAGCCGCCACAGCGACGCGACCTCGCCGCCGGCGAACGCACAATAGGGGAAGCCCCACCAGCAATGCTGAAGGGGCTTCGACTGTTTTGATTCCGTTATGACGAACATCATCTCCCGAACTTGTGGGAATTCTGGTTCTTCCTGCCTCGTCATCGGCAGACCACGTGGATCAGATCCACAGTGTGTTCCAGGGTTCCCTGTTGTTCGTTCCCGCCCTTCTTTCGAAGAACGTATTAACAGTGTTACGCCTAGTTTTCCGGTGGCGCAAGAGCCAATTCTCCCGGGGATTCGGGCGTTCCAAACAGTGCCGGTGCCGCCACCCCGGAGCAGCAAGCTCCAGAAGGATCACGCCTTACGGTGAACCACCAGGACGGGACACTGAGCATGGGTGACAACCTGGGTGGAGACCGAGCCCAGGTGCAAGCCCGGAAATCCCCCATGACCCCGGGAGCCGACGACAATAAGGTCCGCGTCTTTGGCAGCGTCCAGAATTGCCGAAGCAGGTGAAGGCGTGTCTACTAGCTCTCCAGCCGCGGTCACGCCTCCGTCTGTGGCGGTCTTCAGCGCCTCACCCTGGCGGGTCCGTGCGACTTGCTCCGGAGAATCCTCGGCCGCAATCTCACCTGCCGCCGTCTCCAGGACAGTTGGATACCACGCCATCGGCGGCTTATGCCAGGCTGTGACCAGGCGGAGGTGGCCATTGCGCTGCCGCGCCTCATCCATGGCCCAGTCCAGTGCAGCCTGGGAATATTCGGAACCGTCAAAACCGACAACAATCAAGAATGAACCGGTACTGGCCATCTGTCTTTCCTTTCACTGCCTTGCCGATCCGTGCCTCGCCGAGCCTGACCCTGTGAGGGATACACAGCAATCCGGGCACCCTCGCCTGACCCTGGGACGGACCAGACTGCGTGCGGGGTTCGGTTCCAGCTGTCATGGTTCCATCGGACGCCCGTGCCGGCGTCGGGGGTAGAGTCCAAGGTCCCCGGCGTCGCGGGCCGAGCGACTAGGACTGAGTGCCTTGGATGTAGTTCCCGCCATAGCAAACCCACAGGTCCGCCGCCTACCATGGCCCACATGAAAGCCGCCCGGGACGCCCGCTCTGCCGCCGTCGTCATCAACGCCGGATCACGCCGAGGGGCTGCAGGTGAACTTGCGGTGGACGCGATGCGCAAGGCAGGCGTGCCCATCACCGCCGTGAACCACATCCTGTCCGGGGCAGACTTGGCCGGGACGCTTGATCGAGTGCTTGCGGACGGGCACGACCTGATCGTTGTGGGTGGCGGAGACGGGACCGTGAGCTACGCCGCCGGCCGGGTTGCCGGCACCAACGTTGTGCTCGGCGTTCTTCCGCTGGGCACCGCCAACGACTTCGCCCGCACGCTGGAGATACCGAACAACCTTGCCGAGGCGTGCGCCACCGTCGCCGAAGGAAAGGTGGTGGACATCGACCTCGGCCGGGCCAACGGTGAGCCGTTCCTCAACGTTGCGTCCGTGGGCCTGTCCGTGGCCGTGACGGAGGCTCTGAGCCCCCGCCTGAAGCGGTACATCGGGCCATTGGCCTACAGCATCGCCACGCTGTGGGCTTATGCCCGGCACAAGCCGTTCCGGGCCCGCCTCGAGTTCCCGGAGGGCGACCACGAGCCGATGGAACTGGAAAACCTGCTTCAGGTGGCGGTCGGCAATGGCCGCTATTACGGCGGCGGCAACACGGTCTCCCCCACGGCAGGAATCGATGACCACATCCTCGACGTCTACGCCATCCTGGCCGGCCCGCTCCGGGAGCACGTGAGTATTGCACGGCTGCTCAAGGACGGCAGCTTCATCAAACACGACAAGGTGTACCACCTGACCAGCCGGCATGTACGACTGGTCACGGAGCCGCCGCTGCCGGTAAACCTCGACGGCGAGATCGCGACGGTCACGCCTACCGACTTCACTGTCCAGCGCAACGCCGTCCACGTGGTGGTGCCCCAGAGCAGTACCAGCGCGTTGCTCGACGGAGCGGGCGCCGCGGACTGACCGCCGTCGTAATTCCCGACGGCGGCTGGTTGTGACTATCGGGGAACAAGCCGCCACAGGGACGTGACCTCGGCCGTGCGCGCCTCGAACAGAGGATCGTCGCGGTCCGATGCCTTCGGATGCGTTGGCCTGGTGTCCAGCCGTTCCACCACCTTCAGCCCGGCCGCCGTGATGGCTGTCAGCAGATCCTCACGCGACCGCAGGCCAAGGTGCTCGGCCAGGTCGGAGAGGACCAGCCAGCCCTCCCCGCCCGGCTCCAGATGGTCGGAGAGTCCGTTCAGGAAGCGGAACAGCATTCTGCTGCCGGGGTCGTAGACTGCGCTGTCCAGGCTGGAATGCGGCGTGGCCGGAATCCAGGGCGGGTTGCACACGATGAGCGGTGCCCGCCCGGGCGGGAACATGTCGGCCAGGACGGCCTCGGCACGGTCCTGGACACCGAGGTTCCGGAAGTTCTCAGCGGCGCAGGCGATGGCACGCGGTTCATTGTCCGTCGCCACCACGCGGTGGACGCCACGGCTCGCGAGGACGGCAGCGAGCACCCCGGTGCCGGTGCCGACGTCGAACGCCAGCGTGTCAGAGGGCAGCGCAGCGGCGGCGACGAGATCCACATACTCACTCCGGGTGGGGAAGAACGTGCCGTAGTGCGGGTGGATGCGGCCCTGCAGGGCATCGACGTGGACGCCTTTACGTCGCCACTCGTGCGCGCCAATGGCCCCGACAAGCTCATGCAGGGACACAACGGAGGATTCGCCGATTTCGCCGTACGCTTCAGCGGCGGCCTCCCGGATATCCGGTGCGCGGCGCAGCGGCACCACCGGGCCCGGATCAAGCGGAATCAGCAGCAGGCCGAGAATGCGTGCACGGTGCGAGCGGGACTGGCGGTGGCGATAGAACTTATCGGCCGGAGTGCCTGCGGTCTTCTTTCCGGCGCCTGTCCGGCGGTCCATGGCGTTGAGGATCTGCCGTGCGTTGTGGAAGTCACCGTGCCAGAGCATCGCAATACCCTGTGACGCCATCCGGTTCGCATCATCGGCCGTGAGGGAGTCGGAGACCACTTCGACGCGCGTCGGCGCCGGCCTGCCGTTCGCTGAACGCCATCGCGCGGTCCTGCTTTCACCGGCCTCGGCCCAGGTCACGAGGGCATGCTCGTTCACCGCAGCTGCGCGCGAGTGGTTAAGGACCGACGTCGGGATTCCCACAGGAGCTGGCGTGTGGGTGGTGATAAAGGTCCGTTCCAAGCGTCAGAGGAGCCGATCGGCGACTGACGATTGCGGCGGTGATTCCACGACGTCCAAGGCCACGGCCCAAGATTCCGGACCGTTATCCGGCCGCGAACTGAGCTTGGTTGATCGCCGCTGGGGCCCTTCAACCTACATGGTCAGGATACAGGGGTGCCGTGGCCGCCATCCGCCGCCCCGCCCGCCTGCCTCGCTTGCCGCTTGCCGCTTGCCCAATATCTGGCTTACCGGGCAGATTTGCACGCTCGTTAGAGGGCTCGGTCCTGACTAGAGCCGCCGCTGCCGGAACATCGGGAACATCTCCCGCACCCGAGACACCGTCTCAAGCGAGATGTCCACCGCCCGGACACCAGGCTCCAGTCCAAGAGCAACTTCAACAACCCCCATCGGATCAACCAGAACGCTGCGGCCTACCGACACCGGCGGCGTCTGGCATACCCCTGCCACGTACACGCTGTTCTCGATTGCGCGCGCGGCGTTCAGCGCCAGCCACTGCTCTGTCTTATGGGTGCCAGGCACCCAGGACGAGCAGACCAGCAGAACCTGGGCACCGGCGTCGGCCAGTGACCTGGCCAGCTCCGGGAACCGCAGGTCGTAGCAGGTCATTAGCCCGAAGCGCGCTCCCCCGTGCTCGAACACCACCGGGCTGGTGGACGGACCCGGCTTGATGAACTCCGATTCCCCGAAACCCTGCGCGTCGAAGAGGTGGATCTTCCGGTAGAAGGCCAGCCGGCCGCCGTCGGGCCCGAAAGCCACCAGGGTGTTGTACGCCTTGCCCGGCTCGTCCGAGGTCTCCACCACGCCCGCCGCCAGCGCAATGCGGTGGCGGCGGGCGGTGCTGGCGAGTTCCTGGCAGACGGGGCCGTCCAGCGGCTCGGCGACCTCGGGGAAGGTCGCGTCCACCTTCTTCTTCTCGTAGGTGGCGTATTCCGGGAAGGCGACCAGCGTGGCGCCGTCGAGCGCTGCCTCCGCGGCGAACCGGTCGATCGTGGTGAGGTTGGCCTGGATGTCGGTGCCCGACTCCAGCTGCCCGAGCGCAATTCTCACGGTGGTTCCTTCCCATCTGTCAGCCAGCACACCTCAGGGGTCGAGCTCAGGCGGCAGCCTCAACCGTCGCCTTTTCCGTTGCCGTCATTTCCGGCGGTGCCGCCTTGAAACCGCGGGTGATCAGGGCCAGGACTACGATGCCCAGCACCAGCCAGGACAGTCCCAGCGTAATCGCGTTGCTGTCCAGCTGGGAGAGCAGGTACGCGCAGATGATGGCTCCGACCACCGGGACCACCACGTAGGACACCGCGTTCAGTTGGTGCCCGGCACGGCGCTGGCGCACGTAGTGGAACACCACCGAGGCGTTGACCAGCGTGAAGGCGGTGAAGGCGCCGAAGTTGATGAACGACGTGGAGGTGGCCACGTCGAGGAAGATCGCGATCAGTCCGACAATCCCGGTGATAATCAGGTTCACCACCGGGGTGTGGAACTTCGCGCTGAGCCGGCCGAAGACAGCCTTGGGCAGGACGGAGTCCCGCCCCATCGCGTACAGCAGGCGGGAGGCGCTGGCCTGCGCGGCGAGGCCGGAGGCGAACTGCGCCACCACCAGGCCGGCGAGGAACACGGCACCGAAGAGCTGTCCGCCGATCTGCAGGGCGATGGAGCTGGCCGCGGAGGCGGAGTCCTCGAACACCCCGCCCGGGTGGACCAGCTGGGTCACGTAGGACACGGTCACGAAGATGCCGCCGCCGATCAGGGCGATGAGCATGATGGCGCGGGGCATGTTCTTGCGCGGTTCGATGGTCTCCTCGGTGAGGGTGGTGACGGCGTCGAACCCGAGGAACGAGTATGCGGCGATAGCGGCACCGGCGGAGATGGTGGTGAAGCTGGAGGTGTCGTTGAAGAACGGCTGGGTGCTGGCCAGGCCGCCGGCGCCCTGCGTGGACACCACGTTGCCGATGGACAGCACCACAAAGAACACGATGACCAGCAACTGGAACGCCATCAGCACGTAGTTGGCCTTGTCCGCCACCTTGATGCCCAGGATGTTCAGCAGCGTGGTGATGAGGATGAAGCTCACGATCCAGACACCGATGGGGATTCCGGGGAACTGTGCGGTCAGGTACGAGCCGCCGATCAGCCAGATGACCATGGGCAGGAACAGGTAGTCCAGCAGGATGGCCCAGCCCACCAGGAACCCCACTCGGGGATCGATGGAGCGGCGGACGTAGGTGTAGGCGGAACCGGCCACGGGATACGCGATGGCCATCCGCCCGTAGCTGTGGGCCGTGAACAGCATGGCGACGAGTGCCACCAGGTAGGCGGACGGCGATGCCCCGCCGGTGGTTTCGGCGATGATGCCGAAGATCCCCAGGACGATCAGCGGGGTCAGGTACGCCAGGCCGAACAGGACCAGGCTGGGCAGTTTCAGTGTGCGGGTGAGTGTTGTTGTCACGGTGTTTCCTTAGGCGTTGAAGGTCTGGGGAGCCCAGGTGGCCGGGCTGATCCGGCCCTGGTAGACGGGCAGTTCGACGGCGTCTTCGCCGTCGCGGAACTGGGACCAGGGTCGGTTGAGGTTTTCGGTGCCGTGGGTTCTGACGCGCTCGACGGCGGCAAGGTCCAGTTCCGCCGTGAGCAGCACCGGTGCGTCGTCGGGGGCCTCGGCGAGGGTGTTGCCCTCCGGGTCCACGATGATGCTCAGGCCCTTGCCGGTGGGGCCGGCGCAGTTGACGCTGACCACGAAGACCTGGTTCACGATGGCGTTGGCCTTGGCGAGCACAAGCTCCTGCCGGCGGTCCGGCGTCGTGGTTTTGACGACGTTGAGGATGACTTCGGCGCCCATCCAGGCGAGCTGGCGGGACACCTCCGGGAACCAGGCGTCGTAGCAGATGTTCAGGCCCACCCTGCCGATACCGGCGAGGTCCACGGTGGTGAACCGGTCGCCGGGGTCGTAGGGCTCGAACGGGCGCCAGGGGAAGACCTTCCGGTAGTAGCCGGCAAGTTCTCCCTCCGGGGACAGGACCAGCTGGGTGTTAAACAGCTGCCTTTCCGATCCGCGTTCGCACACGCTGCCCGGGACCAGCCAAATGCCGAGGTCCCCTGCGAGCTGTTTCAGCTCTTTGATGCGGGGGCCGTCCAGTGGTTCGGCGGAGGCCTGGAGCATTTCGGTGCGCTGCTGGTCAGGCTCCCCGTCACCGAAGAGATGCAGCTCGGGGAAGACCACCAGCTCGCTGTGGGGCTGGACGGCGAGGGCGGCTTTGACCTCGTCCGCGAATGCCGAGACGGGTTCACCGATGAGCCGCGGCCGGGCCTGGGCTGCGATGAGGGGAAGGATGCGTTGCATGGTTATCTCCACGTTGGGGATGTGATCTGAGTTATATTAGATCAGAATGATCCAATTATGGAAAGAGGTGGGTTTGGGCCGTAAAGTAGCGGATATGACCCGTCAGTTGGAGGACACCGCCGACACCTCGCCCATCGGCGCCGGCAGGCTGGCCGGCATCGACCGGCGCAGCGCCATCGATGCCGTGCGGCTGCGGATCGGCATGGCGATTTCGCTGGGGCTGCTGAAACCAGGTGAGCGTCTGCCCGACCAGGAGGACGTGGCCCTGGGCCTATCCGTCAGCCCGATCACCGCCCGCCGCGCGCTGGCGAGCCTGGCGGAGCAGGGCGTGGTGGTCCGCCGCCGGGGCCGGGCCGGCGGAACGTTCGTAGCGGATTCGCCACCTGCGGACGTTTTGGCGGAACTCTCCGCATCACCGGCAGAGTCTCAGGCCGTGAACCGGCTCGTGGACCGGAGGCTGCTCTTCGAATGCGCGGTGACGCACTACGCGGCGGTGAACGCTACGGCCACACAGCTGGATGAGCTTGAGCGGCTGACCCGCGCCATGGCCGAGTCCTCGGACTGGTCCGACTACCACCAGGCTGACGAGCAGTTCCACCAGCTGGTGGGCACAGCTTCAGGGCTGGGCACCGCCGTCGAGGCCTACCACGAGACGCTGGCAGAGCTCTACGCCTACTTCATCCCCTACCCCATCGAGCTGCTGCACAAATCGAACTGTGACCACGTGGCGCTAGTGGCGGCCCTGCGTGCCGGCGACTTCCATGAAGCCGTGGAGGTCTCGCGGAAGCACGTGGACGTGCTTCACCGGACGATGTTTATGGGGCTGGCGGGCGCAGCTCCGACAACCTCCGATGGGTGAACAGATTAGCCGTTGCTCCTTGGCATGGCATCCTCCCCCGACCCAGATATTTCGCCGTGGCCTCGCATTCAAAGCAGGCATGTGCGCCGGCGCCCTGATTATGACGAGATTGGCCGACCGGCCGCTATTCCTGATTTGTGCAACTAGCCTATTTCCCAAGCGCTGTTTTGAACCGATACTGGACTGATCTTGCCCCAGCCTTCATTGATTCTTGAGCCCTGGATGCCGAACCGGTTGTGAACGCTGGCGCATCGCAAAAAAGACCGAGATATCACTTTTAAACTAATTGGACTTGGGATGGCGAATTACGTGTAGCATCCTTTTTTACGGGCATCTACGCCCGTGACGCTTTATTGGGGGAAGCGAATGCTTGCAACTGTCGGCCGGCGCGATGAAGCGCCTTTGCGGCCCGCGCTCTGCGCTAAGTGCCCTCCATGCGCGTCCGTCACCGCACCCACCCCGCACGCTTCGCATCGCACGTCGGTCAGGTGTCCTCTGAAAGGACTCTCATGAGCCAGCCCCCAAACATCGCACCCTATCCTCCGGCATACGGCTACGGGCAGGTGCAGCAGAGCAACAAGTCATTCCTCGTGACATGGTTGCTCTCCCTTCTTCTCGGCGTTCTCGGCGTGGACCGGTTCTATCTGGGCAAGATCGGAACCGGTCTTCTGAAGCTGTTCACCATCGGCGGGTTCGGCATTTGGGCCCTCGTGGACCTCATCCTCGTGCTGACCAATAAGACCCGTGACAAGCAGGGTCTTCCGCTGGAGGGCTACGACCGGCACAAGAAGGTCGCCTTGATCGTCACAGGCGTTGTCATTCTTCTGAGCATAGTCGTCAACTCGGCCCGTGCCGGATCTTCCCCCACGTCGGCTTCCTCCGTTTCCACAGTGAAGGAGTCCGCTGCGGCTGCCAGCCCCACTGCTAGCGCAACCCCAACCAAGGATCCTGCTGTTGCAGCGGCGGAGGCAAAAGCATCGGCCGAAGCGGCGGCCAAGTCGAAGGCCGAGGCTGACGCTGCTGCCAAATCCAAGGCTGAGGCGGACGCTGCTGCAAAGGCGAAAGCTGACGCGGATGCCGCCGCCAAGGCCGCAGCTGACGCCGCGGCAAAGGCCCAGGCCGAGGCTGAAGCCGCTGCCAAGGCCGGCACGGTTAGTCAGCGGAACGCCCTGCGGAAAGCTGAGAGCTATATCGGGTTCAGCGCCTTCTCGCGTACCGGTCTGATCGGGCAACTGGAGTACAACAAGTTTTCAACTGAGGATGCAACGTGGGCCGTGGACCACGTGACCGTCGACTGGAATGCGCAGGCAGCCAAGAAAGCCAAGAGCTACCTGGAATTCACCTCGTTCTCTCGTTCCGGGCTGGTCGACCAGTTGATCTACAACGGCTTCACCCCCGAGCAGGCCGAGTACGGAGCGAGCACGACGGGCCTCTAGTGGTGCGGCACAGCGAGCCACTGAGATCTCTGCTATACCCGCAGCGACTCAAGCAATAATTGCACGCGTGTCACCCCCGACCGCGTCCTCGGTTATCCCTAGGTCGCCGTCGGGGTTTCTGCCCTAAGCTTTCTTGCGCCTTTCTTATAGTGCCGCAATTTCGACTCGAGCCGACCAGGAGGTTCCACTTATTTGCACGTCAATATTTCTTTCATCAAGATCGGCTCAAGATTCCCGCAATGTTGCGCAAGGAAACAAGCGAATAGCTTGTTGGTATCGAGCATTAGTGAAGAATAGGGTGATCGCGAAAGCGCCATGCGCCCGTTGTCCAACCGTTTGAAGTTCACGGGACGGTGGTTTTTATTGGTCATCAAACTTTCAAAATGAATTCATCAGGGGGAATTAGATTGAACCTCACCGCAAGTTTGGCTGGCGGCGCATTTCTGTGCCTGGCCCTTTCCAGTTGTGCGGGTGGATCACCACAGGCAGCGCCGACGGTCACCCACACGGTCACGCAGACAGCCACAACCACCGTTACGGCGATGGCTACCGTGACGGCAACGGCCACGGTAGCCGCGGAACCTGTTGCGCCGGCAGCTGTGGCCGCGCCTGCTCCGGCTGTGGCAGCCACTGCGATTATTCCTGGCAACGTCGCGGGAATGAATGCAGAGGCACTTGATGATGACCTGTCGGCTCTGGGCTTCAAGAAAGTGATCTACAACTCTGACACGGGAAAGACCGTCCTGTTGCTCAGCAATTGGACGATCACGGGCATTGATAACGCCGGTGTCGAACAGTCAACGGACAAGGCAGTTGTAGTCCACGTAACGAAATAGTTGGGTGCACTGCCCAATGAAACGATGCCGGCCACATGCGGGTCGGCTGAAAGATAGAGGTGATAATGACCGAATCAGCTCCGGAGGCCCCGGCAGGCCGTCGGCCAACCAAGAAGCTCTTCGCTTCAGCTTTGACCGTCATCCTGCTGACGCTAGGACTTCTCACCACTGCTGCCCCTGCCCAGGCCTACCAGCAGCAGGGTTTTTACAGCGTGCCCTACTCCGGCACCCTGTATTACCACAGCACGCCATATACGTTCACCGCGAGCTACTCCATGTGGCAGAACGCCGGATTCCCCAAGCCGATCCCGGCTCCCACTGACTACGTCAGGTACCCGTGGGCCCCTGCAATCTACGCCGTCTCCTATTTCGAGGGTGGATGGGTGTGGACGCAACTTGCGTACGATCAATGGCAGCGGGCCGGCTTCCCTAATCCGCGAATCGCCGGCTATATCGAGGGTACGAGATACCACAAGTGGGACACCGGTTCCGAAATTTTTGCCACGTCCCCCGACAACGTCGTTCACAAACTGTCCTACAGTGAGTGGGTGGATTCGGGGTATCGTCAGCCCGAGTACAGGACCAACCAAGGTTTCCAGAAACTGTCCTGGTCGAATACCATCTCTCAAATGTGGAGTCTCACAACGGGAGACGGGTACAAGATTGCTTACGGGGATTGGCTTGCCGAGGGCTTCCCCACGCCACAGGTTGTGGCCAAGTATCCAGGCGACCGCTTCTGCACATACTCGTGGAGGAGCAGCAGCATCATCACCTACGATGGCCGCTTCGAATACCGCGACATCAACTTCAAAGAGTGGCAGGCGGCAGGATCGCCTACACCCGAACGCTGTGCGTGACAGCCTGACGACGAACGGTTATTAGGAAGTGGAGCCTGAGGGTACCTCGGGCTCCACTTCCGTTCTCAGCCATTCCCGCCACCTACCCGTGGGTGACCGCAGCGCCCCGCAGGCCGAACAGCATCCCGGCCGCCAAGGCAACGTTCTCTAAGCTCTTTAAACGGCACCTTCGCATTTAGGAAATAGGAGCAATAACTTCGTGACAAGCCTTGGACAGCGGATAGCGGTTCTCCCTGATTCGCCCGATGCAAGACTGTTAGCGGAACTGACCAGCCACGCCAGCGACCTTTCAGAGGCCTCGCATACACTGTCTTGCGCCTTTGCCGCCGGTGAGGGCTCAGAATTATGGGGACCCCTAACGTCGCACGCAGTGACTGCCTACATCCGCCCGTTCATAGAGTCCAGCGTTCGCGCCCGCCTCGACGAAATAAGCGGAATTCCAGGGATTCCGCCCGCGCTACGGCCGGTTCACGACGTCATTCGGAAGTATCGGAATACCACGATTGCGCATTCGCAATCGACCCTGGTCATGCCGCTGCCTGTCGCGATCTTGGATCCATCGGGCCAAGCCGTCGACGTAATGGGCATCTCGCTCATTCACCCCCTGCCTTGCGCCATTGCACATCAACTCTCGAGGTTGATTTCCGCCATGGAGGACGTCGTTAGCCAAGCCACCCAGCCTGTCAAGGAGCGTCTGCTGGCCCGGTTGAAAGAGGAGACACCCGAAAGTATCAGCGGTTGGCAGCAACCAGACGTCATCCACCAACTCGACTCCGATTTCACCGCTAACAGCACGAGAAAACAGACACCTCGTTTTACGCTCTACTGGCACTTGGAGGAGCAACTGCCCGGGGAAGAACGGCCTCAGGAAGACTTGCGTCGGTAACGCTCCGAATAAACTGCCCCGGGCATTTGCCAGGCAGCCGTGCGACCCCTTACGTTTCCGATCTTCTTCTTAAGAGCTTGATCGGGAATGTACTGATTCGCATCTGAACGGAACCTTCCGTGGGGAACGCTATTGGGGGCAAACGCGAACGGCTGCTCATCGGGTTCCGCAGGACGCGGACTTGTTCCATGTCCTGACCTTCGCCCCCACCATCATCGGCCTCACATACGCCCGTCTTGACCGGGCCCCCTGCCCGTCAAGGCCGTTCGGCCCTATCAACCTGCGGCAGCCGGCCCAAAGCTTAGAACAGATAGGCGCTGGGACGAACGCCCGCGGGCCCTGCACCGAGCCTTTGCCAGACCGCGAGCTCTGAGGACATCCGGACATGTCAATCGACAAGCGCCGGCTCCCGTTGCGCAGGCGGGCCGCGACGCACGGAACTCAGCGCCATGATGTGACCCGCAAGGCCCTGCTCGCGGCAGGAGCGCTGTCTTCGCTGCTCTACGTGATTGCCACAGATGGCGTGGCGGCGTCCATGTGGGACGGGTACCGACGCACCGAACAGATGGTGAGCGAGCTGTTTGCCGTCGGCTCCCCCGGCCGGGACGTCCTGCTGCCCTTCACGTGGCTCTACACGGTTCTGTTCACAGCATTCGGGGTGGGCGTCTGGAACTCCGTGCGCGGAAACCGCGCTCTGCGCATCAGCGGCGCCCTGCTCACCGGGTACGGGCTGTGGAACATCATGGGCGCCCTCTACCCGCTGACGCTCGGGGACGATGCTTCCGTTCCCATGCATATCCTCGTCACGAACATTCAGCTCGCCCTCATGGTCTCGGCAATGTGTTTCGTGGCTGCGGGGTTCCACGGCCGGATGCGCGCCTACTCCATCGTCTCGCTTGCGGCTTCTACGGTCATGGGCGTGGTCGCATTCGCTGCGGCCCCGGGACCGAACATCGTGCTGGGCATCAGCGAGCGGATCAGCATTGGCGCGTTCCTGCTCTGGGTAGCTATCCTCGCGGTCGTGCTGTGGAAGCGGCCTGCGGCTGACGGGACATCACAGGTTTAGGCACCATCCTCACCTCCTGGGGTCAGGCGGCCCCGGCAGGTTCGGTGGCTCCGGCGGGTTCGCTGGCTCCGGCGGGTTCGGGGCCGGCCCCGCCGCGCAGTGGCGGGCCTCTCAAAGCCAAAGGCGGACGCAGTTCATAATGACCAAGTGATCACGCTCATCAAAGTCCTCCGCAGCATCATCTACGCCGCCGGCTACCTGGCCATCGTCGCGCTTGCCTCAGTGATCAGCTACAACGGCAGGCCGGCAGCAGGGCTCGGCATCATCTTGACCCTCGCCGCCGTCTCGGCGACACTCCTCGTCGCTTCCGCCGTGGTCAACCGCCGATACAAGCGGGCGGTACATTCCGCCCCGAACGCGGACACCACTGCCGCGGCCGGACCTACCAAGACCTACAGTGCGCACGTCTCTGAATCCTACGAACATGATGCCCGCACTGTTTGGTCCTTGATCCGGCCGGCCGAGAGCGCCGTGTTGCTCTCTAACGCGCAGCGGGCCTTCACGGTGCCGGGGACACCTGTTGGCGTCGGGGAACAGCAGTGCTTCATCCGCCGCGACGGTTCGGTTTCCATCATCGAGGTCATCGGTGAAGAGAGCCCCTGGTGGGCAACAACGAGGCCCATCTTGTCAGGCGAGATGAACAGTCGCTCGACCTATCGCCTTGAACCGACCTCAACCGGATGCACTCTCACCCTTGGAACGGTCATTGAACTCCCTGCAGACGAAGTCCTTGCAGAGGACCCCGACCAATGGTGGGAAACCCAAATGAGGCCCTACCTGACACGGATCAAGGAAGTCCTGGCCGCGGGTCAAACGTAGCGTGGGCGGACTAACGCGCCTCAGCGACCGCACTCACCTTGAGGGCAGCCTTACCAGGCAGCAACCGATCCTCGCCAGGTGACCACGCAGCCGACTTGAACTCGCCGGCCAAACCGGGTGCCGCCTTACTGCCCGATGGCGGGGCTCCGAGACCGCCTTGTTTCCGTGGAAGTATTCACCTATGACTATCGAGGGCGACACCGCCAAACTCTTGGCCTTCATCAACTCCCACGGCATCGACGCCTCGGCTCAGGTTAGCCGTGGTTGGGCTTCCATCGGAGCGATCATTGTCGATGCCTCTTTGCAGCGACGCCAAAATTACGAGACAACCGTAAAGCCGCGCGTTGACGCTCTGATTGCCGCATGGCCAGATGCACAATCCACAAGTGGGTTCCGAAAGCGTCTTGCTACGGGAACCCTCTCGGAAGTCATCGATTGGCCCTCGCCGGGCCGCCTCGCTCAGATAGATGACTCAACCTGTGTGTTTGAGGATCAGGGCGTCGAAACTGTGGAGGAACTCCGGGCCAGACTCACTGACCCAGCCGAAAGGCCGGTTTTTCGCGATGCCCTCGCAGGTGTACGTCATGTAAGTCCCAAGACGCTGGACTACATCGACGTTCTCAGTGGACTCTCAACCGAGGGAACTACTGATGTGCGGATTCGGAAAGTAGCCGCGGCCGCAGGCATCGAGGACACCTCTCACGCCAACATGTCGGCCGTGATCCGCGCTGCCGCGGACTCACGTGCGTGGCGCGCGGACAACCTGGACGCTGCACTATGGCACTTCGGTATTGAGAGCACCCCAGCAGCATCCGACTAAGGAGTTCAGAACTCGCACCTTAGTCGCAGCGCCAGACACGCTTGGACCACAGCAACCGCACAGGCCTGGCTTATATCAGCTACCCAGGTGCCACGAATAGCTGGCGTCATTCCAATTGACAGTTGCCGAGAAACGGTAGCCCGAGGACGAGCCATCCCCTTCAGTCTTGTTGACTGCGATGCATTGGAACGTCCCGGTGATAGCCGTTAAGTCATCGGACGAACCTCCGCCCAGCGGAGTGCAGGAAGCCCTGGTGATCGGCCCATCGAGGACACCCTTTGTGACGCGCGACTCTGCATCCTTCTTGACTGATTCCTCCAGGGCCGTCACTATCAGCTTCCGCTGTGCACGCTTAGTTGCATCAGCGGCTTGTTTTGCGGCGGCCGCGGCCTCCGATGCCCGTGTTGCCTCTGCCTTCCGTTTGTTCTCGGCTTCAGCCGCTGACGCTGCGGCAGCCTGCTCGGCGTTGACCTGGTTTGTATGCTGAATGTTTGCTGTAATGCCGATTCCCGCGATTACAGCAACGAGAACGACTGCAGCTATAACCAGAAGGCGCTTGTTCACATTCGCGAAGCGTCGTCGGGCGACGTAAGGGGCGCCGCAACTCGGGCAGTACCCACCGACGGTCAGACTTTGAACACTGCATTTCCTGCAGACCTTGGTCTGAGGTTCCGGAGAATCACTTGATTCTGGAACCACGGGAGCGATCGAATTCTCATCGAAGCTGCCGCGTTCCTTTGGAAGTTCCTCTGACCGCCGTGGATCGCCCTGCGGCCAATTGTCTGTTCCTGAAGTTGTCAAAGTCATACCTCCCTGTGCCCGGTTCCGTGGTTGTTGAGGCCCGTATTCAGGCGGAAACCTGCATGCTAAGAGGGGCCGGTGAAACTTTCCTGTTGAACTCGTGCTGCACAATGGCTGAGCCGATCGACCCAAGGAGGAGCATCAGCCAAAAAGCGGCATGACGTCCCAGGCCTCGTTGCGTGAAGACCTCGACGCCCACCGAGTACTTCCACAGCCAGATGATGTTGGCGATCGGCACAATCAGCAGCCAGGCGGTGGGTATCACCGTGCCGAACTTATTCATCTCATTCTTTGTTTTTACGCTCCATACCAAGGAGTAAATACCAAATGTAATGAGGGGCAGAAGTAGCGGTGCTGCAATGCTGCGGTATTTCATGATTCTCCTAATGAGTAGCTATTCTTGCGAAGCTTTGGAGTATCACGATTGGCGCATTATTAGGCCGCTGATCATCCCCCAGATGAGCGTATCCTCCAGCAGATATAACCACCGGGATTCTGCGTCAATCTTGAGGAAATCCTTGGCGGCGCGACATAATCACCATTTGCAGTGACTTCTGTCCAGATGGGTCTCTCCTGTTTTGTTATAACGACGCCAATGAGTAGCAAACTCCCAATTCGGTGCTTTCGCCAGCTGATACCAGATACAGAAAACGGCGCAATTGGGCAGAGTCGATCGGACTCCGAACGCAAGGGCTACCTAATCGCGGCGCCGCCGCGAAAATTCCTCGCACATTCGGACAGCCCGTGCGACATGTTATTCACATTGCAGAACCCTTGTCAGGCTTGTTCTCCAGGCTTCCTCTTCTTAGGAGCTTGAACGGGGATGCATGATCCGCATCTGGTCCCAGGTCCGCTCGGACGCGGCGATGTTTTTGTTTGACCGGCCACGGTCCAGGGAAGCGAGTTCGACGGCGATGGCTTGCACTGCGGCGACGGCACCCGTTAGCGACGGGAAAAAGCCCGCGCCTTCGGTGGGAACGACTATCCGATGCTCCGCATGCTCGGCCACTGGAGAGCCGGCGCTGTCCGTGATCGAGGCGATGGTGGCGCCCACGTTGTGGGCGATCTCCACCGCGCGCATGGTGCTGTCGTAAACCCTCCACAGGCTGATCGCAATCACCAGGTCCTCCGAGGTCACCCGTGCGAGGGTATTCGTCAGCGCAGCGACGTCAGCGTCGAGCAACCGGACGTTGTAGCCGGCAATGACCGCGTTATGCTCCAGCGCCTTGCCCGGGATCGCATAGCTTCCGGCGGCAACAATCAGGGTCTGCCGTGCCCCGGCGATCGCTTCCGCGATGGAGCGGACAGTACCTGGATCGAGAGTGCGCTCCAGATGGGCCAGATTGGCACGGTCGGTGGAGACGGCGGCCTGGGCGGGGCTGCTGATGTGTCCGTTGTGTTCGGCCGCGACTTCGAGGGCGCTCAGCGACGCCAGGAACCGCGAGCGGAGCTCGAACTGGAAGTCGGCCCAGCCCTTGAATTCCAACGCCTGCGCGGTTCTGGTCACGGTGGAAGCGTTCGACGACGCCGCTGCCGCTATGTCGCTGACGGACCCGTAGGAGGCGAGCCTGGGCTGTGACCGGAGGATGCCGATAACCTGCATTTGCCTGGCGGCCAGCTTCCGTCCCTGCACACGGCTGTCCAGCCACTCGGTGACCGACGAAGAGTTAATTTCTTGTTTCACCTATTGACCTACCTCACACTCTGGCCTTAGCTTCGATACATCGCATCTGCACAGACTTGTGCATATTCCTCAAAATGTACAACTCGGCCCACTTTGGCAGGAATCATCATGTCTCTCACTGCACGCTTGGATCGCCTGACTCTCAGTCGTCCACACTACAAGCTTCTCCTCATCGGAGGCCTCGGCTACTCGTTCGACGGCATGGACGGAGCAGTGGTCGCCTTCCTTCTTCCGCGCATCCAGGAACTGTGGGGCCTCAGCAACGCAAGCCTTGGCCTGGTAGGTTCCGCCGCCCCGCTCGGCTTCTTCTTCGGAGCAATCCTCTCCGGATGGATGGGCGACCGCTTCGGTCGCAAGAAGGTGATGCTGTGGGCGCTGGCCTTCTACTGCCTGATGTCTGTGGTGGCCGCCATGGCTCCCAACTTCGAAGTCTTCCTGATTGCACGGATCTTTGCAGGCTTGGGGGCCGGCGCCGAAAGCGTCATCATTGCGCCGTTCCTGTCCGAGTTCATCCCGCCCAAGCGTCGGGGCTGGTTCATCGGAACCCTTGCCGGATTCTTCTCCTTCGGCTTCGTGGGCGCGGCACTGATCGGCCGCTTCATCGTCCCCATGGGCGAAGACGGCTGGCGCTGGGCCCAGGTGGTAACAGCCGTTCCGATCCTCCTCCTGCTGTGGTGGCGCCGCAGCCTGCCTGAATCCCCCCGCTTCCTCATCAGCCGCGGCCGCATTGCCGAAGCAACAGAGGTGGTTGAGCGCTTTGAGCAGAGCGTCGTGAAGGCAACCGGCAAGAACCTCGACGCGTTCCCGCCGGCCAGCGAAGAGATCACCAAGCACGAACAGAAGATCAGCATCTGGAACGCCCTCAAGTTCATGTGGTCCAAGGCCATGCGCCGCCGGACCGCCGTCATTTGGCTGATCTGGTTCGTAATTACGTTCTCCTACTACGGCTTCTTCTCGTGGATCCCCACCCTCCTCGTGGGCCGCGGCATCACCGTCACCAAGAGCTTCGAATACTCGATCATCATCTACCTCGCACAGATCCCCGGCTACTTCTCCGCAGCCTGGCTCAACGACCGGATCGACCGGAAGAACACGATCGCCCTGTACCTTGCGGGATCGGCGCTGAGCGCGTTTTGGCTGAGCCAGTCCAGCGACTCGGGGATGATTCTGGTGGCCGCGGCAACCTTGTCCTTCTTCCTGAACGGCACCTATGCGGGGGTCTACGCGTACACTCCGGAGCTGTTCCCCACGTGGATGCGCGCCACCGGCGTGGGACTGGCCAGTGCCGTGGGACGGATCGGCAGCATCCTGGCACCGTCCATCATCGGCATCTTCTCGGTGGCCCTTGGCTTCGGCGGAGTGTTTGTCATGACAACGGTGGTGCTGACCATCGGCGTCCTTGGTGTCGTCATCTTCGGCGCCTCCACCGCTGGCAAATCGCTGGAGGACATCAATGCCCGGGCCGAGCATGATCCGGCACTGGCCGAAACAGGACAGCGATGAGCGCAATGACAGACTCCGTGAAAGCAGACACAGCGTTCCAGCAGACCTTCGATGCCATGCGGCAGGATCCCGGCGTCATCCTCTTCACGGTCCTCCAATGGATTCCCGAACGGTCCAGCCTTCGGCGGCTCTTCACCAGCCACCCGGCAGACTACCCGGTGGGCGGCGAGAAGACCGTGGAAATCTCACCGGGCTGGCTGGGCACGGTAATTGACGACAAAATGCCGTTCATGGCCGCGGATCTGGCCTCGCTGCGTGAAGTCTTCGCCGATTCCGAACTCATTCAGCGCCTCGGCTGCGGAGCCGTCATCAACGTTCCCGTCCTCGACGACCACCGTAACGTCGTTGGCGTCCTGGCCATGCTGGACGCCGAGGGCCGCTACTCGGAGCACAGTGTGGAAACCGCCGTCGACGTCGTCAAACGGAACCTGGCCGACCTCGCGGAAGCCTTTGCAGCCCATCCCACCGAAGTCCCCGGGAAGGACACCATCTAAATGAGCACCACCCCGAACAACCAGAACAGCGCCAGAGAAGGGACCGGCAGCGCTGCGTTGGTGATCCGCAACGCCAGCGTTTTGGACGTTGAAGCAGGCACCTACTCGGTTGCCGACGTCGTCAGTATTGACGGAAAGATCAGCAGCATCGGTCCGGACGCCGAAGCGCCCTCGGGTGCCCGTGTGATCGACGGCAACGGGAAGTTCGTCATTCCGGGCCTTATCGATTGCCACGTCCACGTGGTCGCCGCCAGCGCCGACTTCCGGTCGCTGACCTGGACACCGGCGTCGTACGTGTACGCACAGACGGCACGGATCATGGGCCAGATGCTGCGCCGTGGGTTCACCACCGTCCGGGACCTTTCCGGGGCCGACTTTGGCCTGGCCATGGCGCAGCAGGAAGGCCTCCTGGATGGCCCCAAGATCCATTTTTGCGGGCACGCCCTGAGCCAGACCGGCGGCCATGGCGACATGCGCCTCCCCGGTGAAGACCACGAGCCCAACGGCCGTGGATGCTGTGGCATCGGTCGCGTGGCCGACGGTGTCGACGCCGTCCGGGCAGCAGCGCGGGATGAACTGCGCAAGGGCGCCCATCACATAAAGATCATGGCTTCCGGCGGAGTTTCGTCGCCCACCGACCGCATCGATTCCACCCAGTACTCGATGGAGGAGATGCGTGCCGCCGTGGAGGAAGCGGAGGCCGCCAACCGCTACGTTGCGGCCCACGCCTACACCGCGCGTGCCATCAACCGGGCCCTTGAGGCCGGCGTCCGTTCAATCGAGCACGGCAACCTGCTCGACGACGAGAGCCTCCGCCTGTTCCTCGAAAAGGACGCCTTCTTGGTCCCCACGCTCGTCACGTACTGGGCGCTGAAGGAAGAGGGCAAGGACTTCGGACTCACTGAGGAAATGTGGGCCAAGGTGGACTCAGTGCTTAGCAGCGGTCTTGAAGCCATCGCCCGCGCGCACGAAGCCGGTGTCAAAATGGCCTTCGGATCCGACCTCCTCGGGGGCATGCACCGCCACCAGAACGAACAGTTCCGGCTTCTGGGGAAGGTCCAGCCTGCTATCGACGCCATCCGCTCGGCAACCACGACGGCGGCCCAGCTGCTGGGGCGTGAAGGCCAGGTCGGCGTCGTCGCCCCGGGCGCGGACGCCGACATGCTGGTGCTGTCCGCTGACCCGCTTGCCGACATCGCGGTGCTGGCCGACATCGCCGACCACCTGGACGTGTTGATTCAGGACGGGCGGGTGGTCAGCCCCTAACGCCCCGAGGTCCCCTAGCCCCTCACCCGAAGAGCGCCGCGACGCCGGTCAGCGTGACAAAGACTCCGTAGAGCAGCGGTATCCCCACCAGGGCCCACGCCAGGACGAGCAGGCCGGTGGCCGCTTTGACGGGCGCCTGTGCGCCGGTGTTTTGGGTGTTCATCTCAGGCCTCCAAGGCAGGTTCGGGCCGACGGCGGTCGGGGCGGGGTTCGTGGAACCGTGCATCCACCGGTTTGACCAGCAGGTTGGCGATGAAGCCGACCACCAGCAGCCCCACCATGGTCAGCAGGGCCGGCTGGTAGGACGCCGCGTTCAGCTGTCCGGGCTTGCCCTGCGCATCCAGGAACGCGTTGACAATCAGCGGCCCGGCCACCCCGGCGGCGGACCATGCGGTCAGCAGCCGGCCGTGGATGGCGCCCACCTGAAAGGTTCCGAAGAGGTCGCGCAGGTAGGCCGGCGCCGTGGCGAAACCGCCGCCGTAGAACGAAATGATGAAGAACGCCAGCGCCACGTACAGGACAGTGGTGCTGGAGCCGGCCAGCGCCAGCACAGTGTAGAGCACCGCCCCCACGCCCAGGTACACCATGTAAATGCGCTTGCGGCCCGTGACGTCGGAGGTGGCGGACCAGGCGAAGCGCCCGGCCATGTTGCCGATGGAAAGCAGCCCCACGAAACCGGCGGCGACCCCGGCACTGACCAGGGACACGCCGTCGGACTTTCGGAAGAAGTCCTGGATCATGGGCGCCGCCTGTTCCAGGATGCCGATGCCCGCGGTGACGTTGCAGAACAGCGCCACCCACACCAGCCAGAACTGCCGGGTCTTGATCGCGTTCCTGGCCGAGACGTTCTCGGTGGTGACCAGCTTGGCGGCCTTCACCTTGGCGGGGTCGAACCCTGCCGGGCGCCAGCCGTCGGCCGGGACACGGATGGTGGAGGCGCCGAAGAGCATGTACGCGAGATAGACGACGGCGAGGGTCAGGAAGAGCTTGCCGACCGAGTCGCCGCTGGCCACCCATCCCTTGGCGCCGGAGTTGGGATCGTACAGCTTGAGCAGCGCGGTGGAGACGGGGCTGGCGATCAAGGCACCGCCGCCGAAGCCCATGATGGCCATGCCGGTGGCCAGGCCCGGCCGGTCCGGGAACCACTTGATCAGGGTGGACACCGGCGAGATGTAGCCGATGCCCAGGCCGATTCCGCCCACCACGCCGTAGCCGACGTACACCAGCCACAGCTGGTGGGTGAAGATGCCGAGCGAGCCGATCAGGAACCCGCTGGCCCAGAACATGGCCGAGGTGAACATCGCCTTGCGGGGGCCGTTCCTGTCCACCCAGGTGCCCATGACCGCGGCGGAGAGGCCCAGCATCACGATGGCGATGGAAAAGATCACGCCGATCTCCGTCAGGCTGGCCCCGAAATGTTTGACCAGCGCCGTCTTGTAGACGCTGGTGGCATAGGCCTGGCCGATGCAGAGGTGGACGGCGAGCGCCGCGGGCGGTACCAGCCAGCGGTTGAATCCCGGCGGGGCGATGGTGCGGTCACGGTCAAGCCAACCCATGTTTGCTTCCCTTGCGTGTCGAAGACGTCAATGTCAGATCGATCCAGAGGCTAAAGACCCCCCACACGGCCCGTTGCCTCCAGCAATCATGTGCCCAAATCATCAGCAAACGTACTATTGGCGCGCCAAGCGGTAGGGACTTTACGACGAACGGTCCGGTAGGTTGATGCTGAACTCCCACTTACCTTCAATCAGGGCGGTTATCTGATGGACGCGGACGTCATCATCATCGGCGGCGGGCTGGCCGGGCTGGTGGCCAGCAACGAGCTGGTCCGGGCCGGCAAGCGCGTGGCGATCCTGGACCAGGAGAACGCGGCCAACCTCGGCGGCCAGGCTTTCTGGTCCCTCGGCGGGCTGTTCCTGGTGGACACCCCGATGCAGCGGCGCCTGGGCGTGAAGGATTCCTTCGAGCTGGCCTGGCAGGACTGGCAGGGCTCGGCGCAGTGGGACCGGCTGGACGGCCCGCTTCCTGAGGACGAGTGGGCGCAGCAGTGGGGCCGCGCGTACGTCGAGTTCGCCGCCGGCGAGAAACGCTCCTGGCTGCACGAGCACGGCATCAAGTTCACCCCGCTGGTGGGCTGGGCCGAACGCGGCGACGGCAGGGCCGGCGGCCACGGCAACTCGGTCCCCCGCTTCCACGTCCCGTGGGGAACGGGCACCGGCGTCTCCGAACCTTTCGCAGACAAGGCCCGGGCGGCCGCTTCCGCGGGCAGCGTCAAGTTCCACTTCCGGCACCGGGTGGACGGGTTGACGTTCGACGGCGGCACGGTCACCGGGGTGCGCGGCACCGTGCTGGCACCGGACGCCTCGCCGCGGGGCGTTGCCTCGAACCGGGACACTGTTGGCGAGTTTGAGATGCGCGCGCAGGCCGTGGTGATTGCGAGCGGCGGGATCGGCGGCGACCACGGACTGGTGCGCCGGTGGTGGCCGCAGCGGCTGGGGACGCCGCCCGCGAAGATGATCACCGGGGTGCCCCGGCACGTGGACGGGCGGATGCTGGACATCGCCGATCAAGCAGGCGTCAGGCTGGTGAACCGTGACCGCATGTGGCACTACACCGAGGGCATCCAGAACTGGAACCCCGTCTGGCCGGACCATGCCATCCGCATCCTGCCGGGGCCGTCGTCGTTATGGTTTGACGCGTTGGGCCGGCAGCTCCCCTCCCCCGTGCTGCCCGGCTACGACACCCTGGGAACCCTGCGGCTGCTGCGGACCACCCCGGACATCCAGCAGTACAGCCACTCCTGGTTCATCCTGAACCAGCGGATCATCGAAAAAGAGTTCGCCCTCTCCGGCTCCGAGCAGAACCCGGACATCACCAACCGGGACCTGAAGCTGTTGCTCAGGTCCCGTCTGGGCAGCGGCGCCGCAGCCCCCATCGAAGCGTTCAAGGAACACGGCGCCGACTTTGTGGTGGCGGACAATCTGTCGGATCTGGTCCGCGGCATGAACGGCATCACCCCTGAGCCGCTGCTGGACTACTCCGGGCTGCGCCGGCAGATCGAGGAACGGGACGCCGAGATCCGCAACCCCTACTCAAAGGACACGCAGATCCTGGGCATCCACAACAGCCGCCGCTTTCTGGGCGACCGGCTGTTCCGCACGGTCAAACCGCACCGGATCCTGGACCCGGCAGCCGGCCCGTTGATTGCCGTGCGGCTCCACGTTGTCACCCGCAAGACCCTGGGCGGCATCCAGACGGACCTCAGCGGCCAGGCTATTTCGCACGACGGCGAGCGCATCCCCGGCCTCTACGCTGCGGGGGAGGCAGCGGGCTTCGGCGGCGGCGGGGCTCACGGCTACAACGCACTGGAAGGCACGTTCCTGGGCGGCTGCCTCTTCACCGGCAGGACCGTGGGGCGCTCCCTGGCGCGGACGGTTTAGCTGGGATGCGTCGGCGCACGGTTAGATGGCCGCTTCCGGGACAACGAGTTCAAACATGCACACGACTCTTGTCATACCGCTTCTAAGATGAGGCATGGACTTCGAGGACACGCTCTGGACGGTTTTGGGGGCCGGGCTGGTTCTTTTGATGCTCGTGGACGTCTTTCGCACCCTTCTGTACCCGCATGGTTCCGGTCCGCTGGGCCGGGCGATCATGCGCGGATTCTGGCTGGTGTCCAGAAAACTGCGGGGCCGGGGCTCCTTCATCGCGGCACCCTTGGCGATGGCCGCCGTCATTGGCGCCTGGGCGGGCCTGGCGGCCATCGGCTGGGCACTGCTCTACCTGCCCCACCTGACGGACGGCTTTATCTACGGAGCGGGGGTTCCGCTGCGGGCAGACTTCGCCGAAGCCCTCTACATCTCCCTGGTCACTCTTTCCACTGTCGGGTTCGGCGATATCGTGGCAGCCCATCCGGTGCTCAGGCTGGTTGTTGCCCTCCAGGCCGTCACCGGCTTCGGCTTGCTGACGGCAACAGTCACCTGGATTCTTCAGACATTCCCGGCCCTGAACCGCCGCCGCGCCCTTGCCCACCAGCTAACCTTGTTTAGGGAGGCGGCCGGTCCGGCAGGTGTCCTGGCGCTGGACCCCGCTCACGCTGCCGGTCTCTTGGAGTCAATTGCCGGAAACGTGGCTTCGGTGAGCATAGACCTGCTGGCGTTCCATGAAACCTACTACTTCCGTGAAATTGAGCAGCGCGGCTCGCTGCCCGCCACAGTGGCCTACGCCCAGGAGATGGCATCCCAGGCCCAGCAAAGCGAAAGCGCTGAACTCCAGTTCGCCGGACGGATGCTCCACGCTGCGCTCGATGGACTCGCGGACGTCCTTCGCGGCAAATTCGGCCACGTTGGCACCACTTCCGCCGATGTGTTCGACAGCTACGAGCTCCACCACAGACACCGGCGGCCGGGAAACCCGGACACAAACTAGCCTCTCCGTGCCATTACAACCCCGCTTTACTCCTGCGCCGTCATGACCCGTCTGGCTCAGGAGCCCGCCACATCAATCCAGTAGCGCCGAAATGGCCGCCCGTTCCCGCCCATCCTCACGTCCTCGAGCAGGCCGCCACTGCGCTCGATGGTCCTGGCTGACGCAGTATTTGCATCGTCGCAGGTCAGAAGGACGCGGTCAGGCTCTCCCTGCGCAGCCAAACGGGCACACATTTCGCGCAGAGCCCACGACGCCGCCCCCCGCCCGCGGTCGGACGGCCGGACCCCGTATCCGATATGCCCGCCCGAGTTCAGAAGGGCAGGTGTGAGGTAGTGGCGGAAGGCTATCGCCCCCACATACCGCGGGCCCTCTGTGATCCAGCGATACGTGCAGGGAACAATGCCGCCCGTCTCGGCAGCCCTCTCAGCGGCCACCAGCCGTCGGACCCAGTCGGCGAACCCCTCCTCGGTGGTGACGTCGTCGTCTGCCATTAGCCCGGCCCCGTCCTGATGGACGCCGCCCCACTCGCGGTGGGACTCTGCAAACGACGGGTAGAAGGACGCCTCCGGGACAACAAGTTCAAACATGCACACGACTCTATACGCCATCCAACCTGCTTTTGTAACACGAATCAGCGTTCAAAGAATTTTCAGTCAACAGACTTGTCAATTCTGTGACAGATGTCGTAGATTCAATCCGTCCACCAAATTGATAAACCAAGAGGAGTGATCCACGTGCTCAAGCTCAAGCGACTGACCAAGCGCCGTTCCAAGCTGAACTTCGTGTTCAACTGAACAAAGAAAAATTAGTGGGGACCACGCATTGCGTGGTCCCCACTCCTAATTGGAGGCAAGAATTGGCAGCCACGACCTACTCCCTCAAGCAGTCGCTTCCCGTCGTCACAACAGACACCTCCGTGCACATCGGTTTGGCACCACCCAATGCAATCGAAATTGAAGACGCACCAGACGGGCTGGCGGAACTGCTTGGATTTGCATCGCAACCGCGGACGCTTGACGAACTGGGCAACGAGGCCCAACTACTGCTTGGCGAAAGCTCCGGGCAAATCATTGAGGAACTCATCGACGCCGAAATATTGGTGCCCTACAGGATCGACCTTCTAGGGAAATACAGCCGCCACGATCTGTACTTCGCGCTTGCTCACGGCACAGGACCGGGAGCCAGTGACTTGCTCCGCACCCGAACGGTAGCGCTCATCGGCGTCGGCGGCATCGGGACGAACGTGGCCATGCAGCTCGCGACGGCCGGGGTCGGTTCCCTCGTGCTGGTGGACGGAGATTCCGTCGAGGAAAGCAACCTCACCCGGCAGTATCTCTTCACTGCCCAAGACGTCGGCAAATCGAAGATCGAAGCGGCCGCAAAGAATCTTTCGCTTCGGGCTCCCGGAATCAACACCATCGAAGTCACGTCAATGATCTCAGGGGTCGACGACCTCCTGCCAATCTTTCGCGACTCAGACTTCGTGGTTGTTTCCGCGGACACTCCCCAGGAAGTGCTCGAGTGGTCCAACGAAGCGTCCATTATCTCCGGAACTCCGTTTACCTGCGCCGGTTACCAGGACACGCGCGGGGTGGTGGGGCCGGTCGTCAGGCCGGGCGAAACTCCCTGCCTGCTGTGCGGGGCAACAGATAACGACGGGCGGACGAACTCCACGGCGTCCCTCACTACGACAAATTTCAACTCGGCCTACCAGGCGCCCAGCTTCGGACCCCTTAACTCCATCGTGGCGTCCATTGCCGCCATGGAAGTGTTCCGCTATCTACTCACCGGCTCGACGCAGCTGGACGGTCGGAGACTGGTCTTCGACTCACTGGAACTGTCCTCGGAATTTGAAGACTTCGCCAGGAATATCCACTGTGCTGCGTGCACCTGACGTCAACGGCAGCAAGGCACTGGTCGCACTGGCCGGGGCGTTTACGGTCGCATCGCTGGCGTCGACCGTTGCCAACAGGAACTTCTGGCCCATCGCATCAAACAACATGTTCAATGCGAAGTTCGGCGACCGTCTCTCCCGTTTCGCCGTCGAGTTCCACCTGTCAGACGGAACGGTAGTAGCCTGCGGGCCTGCAAACTGCATTCCGACCCAGTTCTTCCGGGCCGGGGCCGTGTTCGCAGACGTTTTCATGGATGAAAACGACCATCCGAAACAAGTCCTGTGCCAAAGGATTCTCCGCAGACTGCGCAGCGAGCGGTGGAGGTCATTTGACGAGGTTAGATCCCCCGCACATCTACCCAGCGTCCCCCTTGCCAGGATGGAGATCTGGGTGGAGACCACTGTGCGGGGGATGCCCGAAGAAAGGGAAGTCGTGTATACCTATGTTCCATCAGATGCGCAGTAAGCCAGCAAGTTTGCGGCAGGCCCGCGCTGCCGCATTGTGGATCGTCGCTGCAGTGGCAGTCACGTTGCGACCAGGCCCGGCTGCTATGCAGGACTATAAGGCTGCCCTCGATCCTCCGGCCGCGAATTCGGATCGTGATTCCACTTCCCGCAACGTCCTGGGGGCTCAACGAATAGCGGCCGGCCTGCTACTGGCAGCAGCGGCGAGCGAGGTAATCCAGAGTTCCGATCCAAAGCACTCTTCCTGGCTCCGGCGCGCGGCCCTGGGAGTCTTTTTTGGAACTCGTGCCGCAGATGCCCGGTCCCTTCCGGGCCGATGGCCCTATGACACGTTTATCGAGGCGGTCCTTGCCGTAAGCCAGTGGCCCCACCCCGCCACGACCGACCCGCGGCTCGCCAACTTGCCGCTCTCAGTGTCACGTGTGGCTCTGTATTTGCCCTACACCCAGGCTGGCCTGTCCAAACTGATCCACGGTTTCGACGCCTGGGTCCGACGCGGCGATGCGAATCACATCTACCACTCGCATTTAGGGGCATCTGACGGCCACCCATTTGCCCAAGAGAGATTTGCCCGGCCCGTTCGAGTCATTACCCGGGCAATTCCCTTCCTCGAATTACTCGCCCTGCCCTTCGCCCTCATTCTTCCCGGAAGATGGCGGATCCTGGTCCCATGCTGCACCACCCTCTTCCACGTGATGGTTGCCCGTACCTGGAACATCAGCTTTTGGCAGGCTCCCGCCATGCAATGGCTACTGACCTCAGTAGAAAAGCAGACCGATCTTGCCACCATCCTCCGCGCGTACCAAGGAAAGTAAATTGTCTCCAGCAAAGCCATGGCAGCGGCGCCTGCACCTGACAGGAATGTGGGTTAACTCGCTTGGCGGCGGCGCGTACAACATCGCCCTGCCGCTCATCGTGCTTCAAACGAGCGGCAGCCTTGCCCAGATGTCCATCGTTGCCGTCGCATCCCTGCTGCCGAAGGCCTTTCCCGGAGTGCTCATCGGAGGACTGGCCGACCGTATGTCGCCGCGCACCATGACCCACATTGGATACTGGGGTCAAGCGCTGGTGGTTGCAGCTATGGCGCTGCTTATCGGCCCCTGGCATACGCCATTCTGGGTTCTTGTACTCGGTGCCTTCCTGCGCGGCAGCCTCGACATGTTCGCAAGAACTGCAACCTTCGTTGCCATCCCGAAAATGTATGGCGACGGCACAGCAAAGTTCAATGCATCAGTCTCTACGGCATGGACATCGGCTTCCATCGTGGGGCCGGCCATCGGCGGAGCTTTGAGTGCCGTCTGGGGTCCCTGGTGGTTGCTGGCCGTGGACGCTGTCTCTTTCACCGTCATCGCGTTGATCATGAACTTCCTGCCGTGGCCGGACCGTCCAGGCAGCGTGCCAGATCGGCCAGGCTTTATTCAGGAACTTTCCGCTGGGTACAGGAGACTCTCTCAACTGCGCGGTTGGTGGCGTTTCGCCGGGACAGTTATCCTGATCGGCTTTCTGTCCGCGCCTCTCTCAACCCTGGCTATCTTCCAGACCTCAGTTGGTCTGGGTGGCTCAACTACCGAAGTGGGGATTGTGGGCGCAGCCGCGGCCGCAGGCTTGTTTTGCGGATCAATCCTGTCCGGCCTGTTTTCCACGTGGCGTCCCAACATTCTCATGCAACGTTCCTCGTGGCTCATGGCTGGGGGCTCGTTGCTCTTCTTCGTCCCTTCGTGGATTGCCGTGGCCAGTGCTCTTTTTGTCGTCTGCACTGGAGGCATTGCCTGGACCGTGGGGCGCACGTCCCTTATCCACCAACAGATTCCCTCCACTGATCTCGGTAAGACCATGACGGCCGTCCAGTTTCTTGAAACGGTCTCCAGCCCCCTCAGCCTCACGGTTGCCACGTACCTCATGGGCGTTTCGTCATCCATGGCGTTTGCGTCCATTCTGTTCGCAGCACTGCTTTCAGGACTGCTTGCGCTCAAGTCTGACTCGATCCTGAGTCCTCAGGAGCGCGAACCGGAGCCGCGGCAGAGGGAGACTGTGCACTAGTTTTCCTTGTCCGACAAAGAATCTTTGTCCTTAAAGCCGTCTGCCGTGGTTACCTTCCAGCGAAAGAAGGTATCCACGGCAGAACAGCTGATGCGGGAACCGGCGACTATTTCTCGCAGGCCACTCCATCGCGATCGCGGTCAAGGCTGGTGCTGTAGCCGGGCTGACCCGCGTACAGCGGCGCGGCTCCCGCGGCCTTGGCGGCGGTGCAGTTGGCATAGTAGGCGGCGGCCGGCGCCTGGACTGCCGGGGCCGGTGCGGGCGCCGCGGGAGCTACCGGCACCTGCGGGACTGCCTTTTGAGCCGCAGCTTGCTCGGCCGCCAACTTCGCGGCAGCCGCAGCCGCATCTGCCGCTGCCTTGTCTGCTGCAGCCTTGTCAGCTGCCGCCTTGTCTGCCGCTGCTTTGTCAGCCGCAACCTTGTCCGCAGCGGCCTTTGCTGCTGCAGCCTTCTCGGCAGCTGCCTTGTCCGCGGCGGCCTTTTCCGTCGCCTCCTTCTCAAGGTTCTTGACGCCGAGGTGCACGGTGGAGTCCTTCGCCACCTTCGCGCCCTCCGTGGGGTCCTGGGACGTCACCTGCCAGTTCTTCTTGGCCATGATCATCTTGCCGCCGACGGTGTCGTCCGCCTTGACCTTGAGTCCTAGGCTTTCCAGCTGATCCGTGGCTTTATCCAGGGTCAGGCCCATCACGCTGGGAACCGTGACAGCGTCCGCAACCTCTGCAACAGCGGTCGCAGACGATGCCGCCTGTTTGCCGCCGCATCCGGTCAGCATGAGGCCGGTTAGCACTACTAATGTCAACATCTTTTTCATTTTTCCCCCTTGGAAAGTTTGGAACAGTGGAGTGATTGGGTTTGGTTAGCTTTCGCAGGCGATGCCGTCGGAGTCGCGGTCCAGGGCGGCCCGGTAGCCTGCCTGCCCCGCGTAGATGGGAGCGGCACCTGCGGCCTTGGCCGCCGTGCAGTTGGCGTAGTAGACGGCGGCCGGGGCTGGCGCAACGGGTGCGGGCACCTGGACAACAGGTGCCGGAGCAACAGGAGCGGGGGCCGGCGCAACCACAGCGGGAGCGGGCGCTGCCGGGGCAGGCACTGCCACAAAGGGCGCGGGCTCAACGGCGGCAGGTGCCGGCGCCGGTGCGGCAGCGACCGGCGCCTGTTCGTTGGTGGGCGCCAACTGGCCCGAGCAGTCCCCCAGGATCCGTGCCATGGCGTCGTGCTCCGCCTGGGTGACCCACAGGCTGTATGTAGCCTTCACGGAAATCTGCCGGGCAACGTATTCGCACCGGAAGCCCTTGTTGGGTGGCAGCCAGGTGGCGGCGTCGCCGTCGCCCTTTTTGATGTTGGTGGGCCCGTCAGTCGCCTGCAGGTTCAGCGGATCGTTGGCGAAGGCTGTCCGCTGTTCCGTGGTCAGCTGCTGCGCGCCCTTCTGCCAGGCGTCGCTGAGGGCCACAACGTGGTCGATCTGGACCTTGCTGCTGGTCGCACTCCCCCGCAGGAAGCTGATGCTGGTGCCCGTGTACGGGTCCGCCAGCGTTCCGGACTGCACCTTGCACGGGACGCTGTTCGTGTAGGTGATGCCCGTCAGGTCACGCTTGAGGATGTCGTTCCGGGTGTCGCAGCCGTTCCGGTCAACGTCAGCCCACGCCTGGCCGAACAGGGCGCGGTCATACCCCGTCTTGGGTGCCCGGCCCTTGATCGGAAGGGTGGCCAGCAGGTCCACCGCCTTGGTGGCAAAGGCGGGCTGGGACTTCGGGGCCGTTGCGCTGACGCCCTGCGCCAGGACGTAAGGGCTCTCCGGATCCAGCGGTTCGCCCGCCTCCTGGGCGGTTGGAGTGGACGACGGCGTCGGTGTCGCCTTGGCAGGAGCACTCGCCGCAGCGGAAGCCTGGGACGCGGTGCTCTCCGATGAGGCGGCCTCAACGTTCAAGGAAGAAGTCCGCGGCAAGGCGACGGCACCGCCGATAAACAGGGCAAAGGAGACGGCAAGGGCGATTGCCCCCGCCTTTCGCTTAGCCGGAAGCCACGCCCAGGAACGGCGGCCGGTCGCCATGACATAGAGCCCGGTGAGTCCCACCGTAATGGCCAGGAAAATCAATGCACCACCCAAACCGCCGCTGAGCGCACCCAGGAGCATAAAAAGCGCAGTGATGGCGACGACGACGTAAGTGGAAGCGCGCGGCTTGCGCGGCGGCGTCGGGCCCTCCCCGGCAGAAGTGGACCCCGGGAGGGTCACATAGTTCGACATTCTTTTCCCCCATTAATAAAGGCCCGGCAATGAGCCGGGCCTTTTGCATAAGCCAAATCTTGCTAACCAGAAGCGTATTTCCCGTGCGGCAGCCAAATGATGAATCTGCGGAGATCTTGGTCCAACCTTGATGGAGTCTTGAGCCGATCTTGTGCCTGCCAACCGAACTAAGAGTTCACTTCCGAGTTCACCAGTCCGTCATGTCTTCTCCACCGGCAGGAAGTGCCTCGTTTCCGGTTGATGACCAGACTGGATGCCGCTCGTCAACTGGCATGACAACGATGTGGAGACCGACAAAATGAACAACGCAAAGCTGCTGACCGTGGCCGCCATGTGCGCAGGCCTGGCGCTGGGGGCACCCCTTCCGGCGCAGGCTGCCGATACCAACCCGAACGGCACCGCCAACCACTTTGACCTGCAGGCCCACCGCGGAGGAATCGGGCTGACGGTCGAATCCACGCTTCCTGCATTTGCCAAGGCGCTCGAGACTGGTGTGACCACTCTTGAACTCGATCTCCAGATAACCAAGGACGGCCGGGAAGTCATCACTCACGACCGCAAGATCAGCGACAAGAAGTGCGCTGACACCGCACCCGTGACGCCCGGTGACCCGTTGTTTCCCTACGCCGGCAAATACGTCAAAGACCTGACGTTCGACCAGGTGCGCACCCTCGATTGCGGAAGCCTCACCCTCCCCCAGTTCCCCGGGCAGCAGGCCGCCCCCGGCGAAAAGATGCCGACGCTCGCGGAAGTCTTTGCGCTGGTGGACTCCTACCGGGCCAGCCAGGTGAAATTCAACATCGAAACGAAGGTGGAGGCCGGCGCCCCGGAGCAGACAGCTCCCCGTGAACAGTTTGTGGCCGTCGCACTGAAGGAAATCAAAGCCGCCAACATGCAGCACCGCGTATCCATCCAGAGCTTCGACTGGGGCTCACTGCGGCTGGTCCAGGAGGCCGACCCCCAGATCCGCACCGTCGCCCTGACCAACAAGGACTTCCTGCAGGCCGGCCAGCCGGGCAGTTCCCCGTGGCTTGGCGGCATCGACGCGGACGACTTTGGCGGAGACCTGGTCAACGCCGCCTCCCACCTGGGGTTCGACGCCATCTCCCCGGTCCACGGAACACCCCAAAACGGAACCGTGGCGGACCCGGGATACGTCCCTTACGTCACGGCGGACATGGTCAACCGTGCCCACGCCGCCGGGATGCAGGTCATTCCGTGGACTGTCGACGACAAGCCGACCATGCGCGCCCTCATCTCCGCCGGCGTTGACGGGATCATCACCGACTATCCCGACCGGCTGCGTCAGGTCATGGCCGAGCACTCGATGAAGCTGCCGAAGCAGTACTCGCTGGAACCGGGCGCCGTCTAGGGAAGAACGCCCCGCACACCGTCCCGCACCTCACTTTTGAAAGGCATCCCCATGAACCGCATTCGCACCCGCGGCGCCCTGACAGCCGCCGCTGCCGTCATCGTCATCGCTGCAGGAAGCGCCATTGCCGCGCAGGCTGCGCCCCAGTCCGGCGACAGTGACCGACACACAGACACGGCATTGGCCGACAGCTTCCAGGCGGTGGACCGCTCCACCAACTGGGAGATGACGGGCAAGCTGAAGCTCGGCTTCCCCACATTCCATCCCCAAGGCATCGCCTACACGGAGGACCATATCTTCCTGTCGTCCGTGGAAATAACTGAGCCCACCGTCAAATACCCTGCCCCGCGCGACGGGTACGACCGCACGGCCGGGAAGGGCGTCGGGCACCTGTTTGTGATGGACAAAGCCGGGAACCTGCAGAAGGACATCACCCTGGGCGAAGGCGACATGTACCACCCGGGCGGGCTGGACTTCGACGGGAAGAACATCTGGGTAAGCGTGGCGCAGTACCGGCCCAACAGCAGCTCGATCATCTACAGCATTGACGCCGCAACCCTCGAGGCGCAGAAGCAGTTCGAGGTCCCCGACCACTTTGGCGGCATCGTCATGGACCGGCAGACCGGGCATCTGGTCGGCAACACCTGGGGCTCCCGGCGGTTCGCCGAATGGAACCTCAAGGGCAAGCAGCTCAGTACATGGCAGAACCCGAACCACTTCATCGACTACCAGGACTGCCAGTACGTGGCGGGATCCCAGGCCGTGTGCGGAGGTGTCGCCAATCTGCCCCAGACTCCGGCGGCAGGCGGCACGGCGGCCACCTATGAATTGGGCGGCATGGCCCTGATCGACCTTGCCAAGAAGACGACCCTGCATGATGTGCCGTTCCAGAAGTGGTCCACGGCCGGTCACGCCGCCACCCGGAACCCCTTCAAGCTCACGGCGGAAGGTAACCACCTGACCATGCACGTGGCGCCGGACGATGCCGAAGAAGGCAACGGCACGGAAATCCTCACCTACGAAGCGACGGTTACCCCCGCAAAATAGCTTGTGGGCGCCCATCCGGAGCAGTACCATCCCATCACCGAACACCTCCGTGGAAGTGGGCAATGATGCTCGATGCCGCAGAAACCCCTGTGATCAACGGACGCCGGGACCTCATCACAGAGCTCTTTGGTGTTTGGCTGGTGCTGGCCGTCTTCCTGGACGGCTGGGCGCACCTGAACCTCCCCAGCCTGGAAACCTTCTTTACGCCGTGGCACGCTGCGCTCTACTCCGGAATGGTGGCCACCGGGCTATGGACGGCTTCCGTGATCTGGCGGAACCGGAAACCCGGGCAGCCGCTCTCGCAGGCCCTGCCGCCCGGCTATCGCGGGACCGTTGTGGGCCTCGTCCTCTTCGCGGTGGCCGGCGGCCTGGACCTGCTCTGGCATGAACTCCTGGGCATCGAGGTCACGCTGGACGCGCTGGTCAGTCCCACCCACCTGTTGCTTGGCTTCAGTCTTTTCCTCATTCTGGGCACCGCGGTTCGAAGCGCCCGGACAGGCCGCCGCGCCAGGGACTTTGAGTGGACCCCGGCGGCACTGTTCGCCGTCGTCCTGATGACGGGACTGGGAGCGTTCTTCCTCATCTATTGCTCCGCCTTTGTCCGGCCCGGTCCCACTGCGCTCTTCATCCCGATGCCGGTGGGCACCCCTGGCCGCCTGCAGGCGGAGATGCCGGTGGTCATCGGCCTGACCAGTTACCTGCTGACAACGGCGCTGATCCTGGCGCCCTTCCTCTTCACGCTCTCCGCGGCCCGGCGCCCAGCCCGGGGGATTGTCACCATGCTGGTGGCAGCTGCCGCGTGGCTGCCCGTCGCGATGGTGGGCTTCCGCCCCGTCGCGGCGGCCGGAGCTGCCGGGGCCACGGCCGCCGCCATCCTGGCGGACGTGCTGCTGGCCCGTCTGCCCCAGGACTGGCTGGACCGGCGGCTGCCCGCGGTGGCAGCCGGAATCGCGGCCCTCGTGTGGACGGGCCAGCTGGCGGCCTTCGCAGTGGCGGACGGGATCCGCTGGCCGGTATCGCTCTGGCTGGGCGCGGTGGTGCTCAGTGCAGCGGTCGCAGCAGGACTGGCACTCCTCAGCTCCTGGGGCGCCAATGCCGGCACGCGTTATGCTGGAGCCCTCGGCTGAAGACGCCCGGCCATCGGATCGCACCACCCCACGGAGCTGCCATCATGGCCGAGGCGCTTGCCCCCGCAGAACCCACCAGCACAGAACTCCGCCGGCTCGCGGCGGACACCTTCGGACTCGCCCATCTCCGTGCCGGCCAGCTCGCCGGAATGCGCGCCCTCGTCGCCGGCCGGGACGTCCTCGCCGTGATGCCCACCGGCTACGGCAAGTCCGCCATCTACCAGGTGGCCGCGCTCCAACTGCACCAGGACAGCGCAAGCCGCGGTCCCGCCGTCGTGGTTTCCCCGCTGATCGCCCTGCAGGAGGACCAGCTGGACGGCCTCCTCGAAATCCTCGGCGGGCACGCCGCCGTCGCCATCAACTCCGGCCACAGCGATGCCGAAAACAACGCCGCCTGGGACGCCGCGGCGAGCGGCGACGCCGTCTTCGTGTTCCTCGCCCCCGAACAGCTCGCCAAGGCCGAAACCGTCGACCGCCTCGCGGCCCTGGATATCCCGCTGTTCGTGGTGGACGAGGCCCACTGCGTCTCCTCCTGGGGCCACGACTTCCGCCCCGACTACCTGCGCCTCGGCGAGGTCCGCGCGCAGCTGGGCAACCCGCCCGTCGTCGGCCTGACCGCCACCGCCTCTCCCCCGGTGCGCGAGGAAATCCAGCAGCGCCTGCACATGACGGACCCGTTGGTCCTGGTGCACGGCTTCGACCGGCCCAACATCAGGCTCGAAGTCATCCGCCACCACAAGGACCAGGACAAGCGCCGCGCCGTGACCCGGCAGGTGGCCGAGCTGAAGGGGCCCGGCCTGCTGTACGCCGCCACCCGCAAGGACACCGAGGCCTACGCCGCGGAGCTCACCGCCCTGGGCCTGCGCGCCGAGGCCTACCACGCCGGCCGGAAGCAGGGCGAGCGCGACCGAGTCCACCAGCAGTTCCTCGACGACGAGCTCGACGTGGTGGTGGCCACCACCGCCTTCGGCATGGGCATCGACAAACCCAACGTCCGCTTCGTCATCCACGCCGACATCCCCGACTCGCTGGACAGCTACTACCAGGAGATCGGCCGCTCCGGGCGCGACGGCCAGCCCGCCTCCGCCGTCCTGCACTACCGCTCCGAGGACCTGGGCCTCCGCACGTTCTTCGGCACCCACACGCCGGACAAGGAATCCCTCCTGGCCGTTCTCCAGGCACTGCGCGACGCCGGCGGGCCCGTGAAGCAGAAGGTCCTCGCCGAGCAGACCGGCTTCTCCCCGCGGAAGCTCACCGGACTGCTGAACCAGCTCCAGGAAACCCGGGCCGTCCGCACCGGCAAGCGCGGCATCCGGCTGGACGCGGGCGCCAAACTGCCCGCGGTGGTGGAACGCGCCGTCGAACACGCCGAAGCACGCCAGCGCGTGGACCGCTCCCGCATCGACATGATGCGCGGCTACGCCGAGACCGACGCCTGCCGCCGCCAGTTCCTGCTGGGCTACTTCGGCGAGGACCTCCCCGAGCCCTGCGGCAACTGCGATACCTGCACCGACGGTTCCGCCTACGAGGAGGATTACGACGACGACGCCGCAGCCGCCGCGGGCGGTGACCCCTTCCCGCTCCAGGCCGCCGTCCGCCACAAGGAATGGGGGCCGGGCCTGGTGATGCGGCATGAAGAGGACACGATCACGGTCCTGTTCGAGACGGCGGGCTACAAAACGCTGTCCCGCCAGGCCGTGACGGACGGGAAACTGCTGACCCTCGCGACGTGACCCGTTGTTGACCACGTTCGGTAATGTCAGGTTATGGACAGCGGCACGTTGGTCAACTTCGCCTTGGTTCTCTTTTTTGTGCTGCTGGGCGGCGTCTTTGCCGGCACCGAAATGGCGCTCATTTCCCTCCGGGAAAGCCAGGTGCGCCGGATCGAGAAGGCCGGCAAACGCGGCGCCCGGGCTGCCGCGCTGGCCCGCAACCCCAACCGCTTCCTTTCCACCGTCCAGATCGGCGTGACGCTCTCCGGCTTCTTCTCGGCGGCGTACGGCGCGTCCACCATTTCACCGGACATCGAACCCGTCCTGGAACGCGTGGGGTTCGGCGCCGCGGCCGAGCCGGTGGCCTTTATCGGCATGACGCTGCTGGTGGCGTATCTGTCGCTGGTGCTGGGTGAGCTGGTGCCCAAGAGGCTTGCCATGCAGAGCGCTGTCGGCTTCACCAGGGTCCTGGCCCCGCCGCTGGTGGTCCTGTCCGAAATCATGCGGCCCGTCATCTGGCTGCTGTCCGTTTCCACTGACGCGGTGGTCAAGCTTTTTGGCGGCGACCCGCATGCCAAACGCGAGGGCATCAGCTCCGAGGAACTTTGGGACATGGTGGCGGAGAGCGACCTGCTGGAAGAAAGCAGCCGGCACATCCTGACCGACGTGTTCGGTGCCGGGGACCGCACCCTGCAGGAGGTCATGCGCCCCCGCACCGAAGTGACGTTCATCGACGGCACCATGAGTATCGCCGACGCACGCAGCATGGTCCGGGACGGCCCGTATTCGCGGTTCCCCGTGATCGGCAGGACCCCTGACGACGTCCTGGGCTTCGTCCACATCCGCGACCTGATGCCACGGGATGAACAGCAGGATCAGCACATGGTGAAGGACATTGTCCGCGCGCTCCTCCCCCTGCCGGGTACCAACCGGGTGCTGCCCACACTGTCCCGGATGCGCCGGCTGGGCCACCACATCGCGCTGGTGGTGGACGAATACGGCGGCACGGACGGCATCGTCACGCTGGAGGACCTGGTGGAGGAACTGGTGGGCGAAATCTACGACGAGTACGACACCGGCGCCGACCACGAGGACCGCGTCACCATGGCCAACGGATCCGTCGACGTGGACGGCGGCCTGATCCTGCAGGAATTCGCGGCTGCCACCGGCATCACCCTCCCGGAGGGCCGCTACGAGACAGTGGCCGGGTTCGTCATCTCCCGTCTGGGCCGCCTGCCGGTGGTCGGGGATCGCGTGGAGGTGCCGGGCCAGATGCTGACGGTGCTCGCGATGGACCGGCTCCGCATCGCCCGCATCCGGGTGACGCCGACGGACGGGAAGACAGTTGGGCTGTCCTCGGACTAGTAACCGCTCGCCGTGTGGACGCCGTCAGCCGGCCCCGGACAGGCGGACCGCAGTCAGCTTGTATTCGGGGCACCCCGTGACCTCATCCTCCACTGGGAGGTGAGGCCGTTGACCGCGGCACCAGGGCCCTCAGCTCAACCGCCCGGCGTCGTTCCCGTATGGCCCGCGTGCGACGCGCGCGCAGCCTCGTAGCTGCTGTCAAAAGGCAAAGTGTCCATGTCCAGCAGCGGGTTCTCGTCCTGGGTGGCCACCAGCTCGCGGGCTGCCTCGTCCGAGTCCACG
This sequence comes from Arthrobacter sp. NPDC058288, assembly GCF_042880995.1. NCBI lineage: Bacteria > Bacillati > Actinomycetota > Actinomycetes > Micrococcales > Micrococcaceae > Arthrobacter > Arthrobacter sp. NPDC058288. Next base: position 234,688 of record NZ_JBHVYH010000004.1, on the reverse strand, counting down.
CTTGGCATCGACCCGGGCAGGTGCCGGCGGGCGGATTCCGGCAGGAAGTAGATGGTGACCACGGCGATCGCCGAGGTGGCCATCAGGTAGTAGGCGGGCATCATGTCATTGCCGGTCGCCTGGATGAGGGAGGCAATGATGAACGGGGTGGTGCCGCCGAAGATGGCGACGGCGAAGTTGTAGGCGATGCCCATGGCCCCGTAACGGTGGGCCGTCGGGAACAGCGCCGGCAAAGCAGACGCGAGGTTGGCCACGTAGAACGTGACGGGGAAGGCCACCAGGGCCAGGCCCGCGAGGGTGGCCGGGACAGTTCCCACCGCGATCAGGCTGAACGCGGGGATGGCCAGGACCACGGTGCTGACCGCGCCGATCCACAGCACGGGGCGGCGTCCGATCCTGTCCGAGAGATGGCCGGTGAGCGGGATGCACAGGGACATGACCACCAGGACAGGGATGGTGAGCAGCGTTCCATGGATCTCGTCGTACCCCTTGTTGCTGGTCAGGTACGTCGGCATGTAGGAGGTGAGTGCGTAGCCCACCGTATTGGCGGCCGCCACGAGGATCATGGCCAGCACGATCCTGCGCCAGTAGGTCCTGAAGACTCCTGCCGGGCCCATGGCACCGAGCACCTCCCCCGTCTCAGGGTGCCGGGCTGATTCCTGCTCCGCTTCCAGGGTTGCCTGGAAGACGGGCGATTCCTCGATCTTCATCCGGAAGTAGATCGCCACAATGCCGAGCGGACCGGCGATCAGGAAGGGAATGCGCCAGCCCCAATCCTCCATCTGGTCCTGGCCCAGGGTCAGCTGCAGGACCGAGACCAGCGCCGCTCCCAGGGCAAAGCCCAGGTAACTGCCCATGTCCAGGAAACTGGCGAAGAAGCCGCGGCGCTTGTCCGGGGAATGCTCACACACGAACGTTGTGGCTCCGGAGTACTCGCCGCCGGTGGAGAAGCCCTGCACCAGTTTGGTGACCACCAGCAGGACCGCGGCCCAGATTCCCAGCACCGCGTAGCCCGGGAGGAGGCCGACGGCGAACGTCGCGGCCGCCATCAGCATCAGGGTCATGGCCAGCACCTTCTGGCGGCCAATCTTGTCACCCAGCCAGCCGAAGAAGACGCCGCCCAAAGGCCGGGCAATAAACGTGGCACCGAAGGTTCCGAGGAGGAACAGGTTCTGCACGGCCTTGTCCGCTTCGGGCAGGAACACCGGGCCCATGGTGGTGATCAGATAACCGAACACGCCGACGTCGTACCATTCCATGGTGTTGCCGACGATGGTGCCGCCCAGCGCCTTCCTCAGGGTGGGATGGTGAACGACGTTGACGTCCGTGACGCGGAGGCGGCGCTTTTTCGGGGGCTGAACGGTCATAGCTGAGGCCCTTCCATGAAACGGCCAAACCCAGGTGCCCGGCAAGCGTGCCGAACTGTCGAGAGGAGCCACTGCGGCTCACGTGCGGTGCTCCGACCATTTTCCCACCGCTGCCCGCCCTCCTCAATGACCCGCGCACGTTATCGAGTTGATGCGCGGCTACGCAGAGGATTACGACGACGCCGCACGAGGAGGACACGATCACGGTGCTATTCGAGCAGGAAGGCTGCAAAACGTTGTCAGAGGACCTTGGACAGGAACGCCTTGGTCCGTTCGTGCTGCGGATCGCTGAGGACCTGCCGCGGCGGCCCGGCCTCCACCACCACTCCTTCATCCATGAACACCAGGGTGTCCGCCACCTCGCGGGCAAAGCCCATCTCGTGCGTCACCACGATCATGGTCATGCCGCTCTTGGCCAGCTCCTTCATAACGTCCAGCACCTCGCCCACCAGTTCCGGGTCCAGTGCACTGGTGGGCTCATCGAACAGCATCAGCTTCGGGTCCATGGCCAGGGCCCGGGCGATGGCCACGCGCTGCTGCTGGCCGCCGGACAGGTGCGCCGGGAAGGCATCACCCTTGTCCCCCAGGCCCACGCGCTCCAGCAGTTCCATGGCCCGGGCGGTCGCCTTGGCCTTGGAGATCCCTTTCACCCGCATCGGTGCCAGGGTGATGTTCTCCACCGCGGTCAGGTGCGGAAACAGGTTGAACCGCTGGAACACCATGCCGATTTCCTGGCGCTGGAACGCTGCCTCCTTGAGCTTCAGTTCGTAGAGCTTGTCCCCCTTCTGGCGGTAGCCCACCAGCTGGCCGTCCACCGACAGCCGGCCGCCGTCAACCCGCTCCAGGTGGTTGATGCAGCGCAGGAACGTCGACTTGCCCGAGCCGCTGGGCCCCACGATGCAGAGCACTTCTCCCGGGTCCACCTCCAGGCTGATCCCGCGCAGCACCTTGTTGGTGCCGAAATTCTTGGACACCCGCTCCGCGAGCACCATCGGCGCGTCCGTCATCCTTTTCCTCCAAAGTCATTGCCCAGCGGTCCGCCGGGTACACCGGGGGCGCCGGGACCGCCCGGCACGCCGGAAACCGCCGCCGGTCCCGCCGTCGTGCTTTCCTTGCCGGTCTTGGCCCGTCCGGTTCCGCGCGAGAACCGCTTTTCAATGAAGTGCTGGCCCACCATCAGCACCGAGGTGAAGAGCAGATACCAGAGCGACGCCACAATCAGCAGCGGCACCGGCGTGAACGTCACGGCGGAGATACCGCGGGACACCCCGTAGAGGTCAACGCTCAACGGGATCGCGGCCACCAGCGAGGTGGTCTTGAGCATCGAGATGACCTCGTTGCCGGTAGGCGGAATGATGATCTTCATCGCCTGCGGGACCACCACGTACCGCATGGTCTGCCCCCAGGACATGGCCAGCGCCGTCGACGCCTCCGCCTGCCCCTCGTCCACCGACAGCAGGCCGGCGCGGACGATCTCGGACATGTAGGCGGCCTCATTGAGGGCCAGGCCGATCACCGCGGTGATGAAGAGGTTGGTGAACACCTCGTTCGGGATGGTGACCCACGGGTCCATGAACGGGATGCCCAGCGTGAACACCGGATAGATGAGCGCCACGATGCCCCAGAACACCAGCTGCACGTACACCGGGGTGCCCCGGAAAATCCAGATATACAGCCAGGCGATGCTCTTCAGCACAGGGTTGGGCGAAAGCCGCATGATGGCCAGCAGCAGGCCGATCACGATCGCGCCGATCATCGCATAGATCGTCAGCCACAGCGTGACCCACGCGGCCTGGCTGATCCGGCGGTCGAAGATGTACTTGCCCACGTCCGCCCAGCCATAGTCCGGGCGCTGGGCGGCATCCAGCACAAAGACGGCCAAGCCGATGATGAGGAGCACTGCCACCACGTTCCGCCACGGGTGGCGCAGCGGGATGGCGACGATCGCTTCCGGCGGCGCGCCGTCGTCGTCCACTGCCCTGCCGGCCCGGCGCTTCCTGGCGGGCTCCGCCTCAATCATCCGGCCGGGTTCCGGCTCGCTCATGCCGTATCACCCCTTGGCTGCCACGTTGAGGTCCGCCGCCTTGATGCCGCCGGCTTCCACTCCCCACTTGGACAGGATCTTGGTGTAGGTGCCGTCGTCGATCAGCGCCTGGAGCGCCTTCTGGAGTGCCGGCGTAAATTCGCTGCCCTTGGCCACGGGGATCCCGTACGGCGCCACTTCGAAGGCGTCCCCGGCGGTCTGCAGCTTGTCCTTGGTCTTGGAGATCGCGTAGAGGGTCACGGGCGAATCGGCGCTCATCGCGTCCACCTGTCCCACCACCAAGGCGTTGGTGGCCTGGTCCTGCGCGTCGTACTTGAAGATGGTGATGGCGGGCTTGCCGGCGTCGGTGCAGGCCTTCGACTTGGCGGGCACCTCGTGCGTGTCCTCATACGTGGTTGCCTGCACGGCCACCTTCAGCCCGCAGGCGTTGTTGGGGTCCACGGTCTTGCCCTTGGGCGCGGCCCACTGGATGCCGGCGGAGTAGTAGTTCACAAAATCCACCTGCTTTTCGCGTTCCAGTGTGTCCGTGAAAGAGGACATGCCCATGTCGTCCTTGCCCGCGCGCACGGCCGGAAGGATGTTGTCGAACGTGCCGATGTCGAAGTTGACCTTCAGGCCCATGACCTTGCCCAGGGCGTTGGTGAGGTCCACGGACCATCCTGCCGGGGCACCGTTGTCATCCTTGAACTCGTTGGGCGGGTAGTTGTTGGCCATGCCCACGTTCAGCACGCCGGCCTTCTTGATCTTCTCCGGCAGCATCGCGGCAACGGAATCGTTCTTCTTCACGTCGATGGTGTCAGCGGTGCCGGATGCGCCGCCGGTGGCGGGTGGCGCGCTGTTGTCGACACAGCCGGAGAGCGTGAGCGCGGTGGCTATGGTGAGGACGGGGATGAGGTATCGGGTGCGCATGGCTTCCTTAGCTGTTCAGGGATTTCTGGTAGCTCCCGCAACGCCGCGGGAGAAGTGCACTGTGTACTTGGTGGGAACTCGTTAGTGCGTGGTACCTGACGCTGTTGTTTCAAGGATTTCGCCGGAATGACGGATGTCCCGGAGAATCTCCCCGCCCCGGGCTTTCACCTCGGAAATGCTGGAAACGCCTACTAACGTCATGGTACGCCGGAGTTCATCCGAGAAGATCTCGATGATCCGCCCGACGCCGGGCGAGCCCGCCGCCACCAGCCCGTACAGGTAGGCCCTCCCGATGGAGCAGGCATCGGCACCCAGCGCCAGCGCCTTGAGGATGTCGCTCCCCCGGCGGATGCCCGAGTCCACATAGATCTCCATCGAATCGCCCACCCGCTGGCGGGACTCCTGCAGCACATCCATGGGACTGAGCATGTGGTCCAGCTGGCGGCCGCCGTGGTTGCTGAGCTGGACGGCATCCAGCCCGATCCGTGCGGCCTTGTCGACGTCGGCCGGGTTGACGCAGCCCTTGAGCACGATCTTGCCGTGCCACGCCTGCCGCAGGGCCTCCAGTTCCTTCCAGCCGCTGGTGGCGTCCGAGTGGCCCAGGATGTGCTGCCACATGGACGGGGTGACCACCGAGGTGGCCGCGGCACTGCGCGGATCCAGGTTGGGGAAGCTGATGCCGTCCGCCGCCAGGAAATTGATCCACCACGACGGCCGGCGGGCGATGTCCGCGATGGTGGAGAGCGTCAGCGCCGGCGGCGCGGTGAAGCCGTTCTGCAGGTCCCGTTCCCTGGCACCCAGCGCCCGGGTGTCGACGCCGACAATCAGGGTGGTGAATCCGGCGGCTTCGCAGCGCGCCAGTTTGTCCTTCAGGGCTTGGGCGTCGGAGGTGAGCCCGAAGTTGAACCAACGGTCGAGGGACGGGTGGCTTTCCGCAATGGCTTCCATGGACACGGTGCTCAGCCCGGCCAGCCCGTACGGGATCCCGGCCCGGTCGGCGGCCGCCGCGACGGCCAGCTCCCCCTCGGGATGGAACAGCCGCGTAGCCCCGGTGGGCGTCAGCGTCAGGGGCAGGGCACTGCTCTTTCCCAGCAGCGTGGTGCTGGTATCCGGCCCCGAGACCGGGCCCCAGCTGGGCATGAGCGCCCAGGAATCGAAGACCGCGCGGTTGCGGCGGAGCGTCACCTCGTCTTCGGAACCGCCATCGAGATAATCGAAAATCCCGGCCGGCAGGACTCTCTGTGCTGCTTTCCGGTATTCCTCCACATTAAAAGCGTTGGCCAGCACTCGGCGTCGTCGGGATATCACGGGGGCTTTGACCTGGACGAGCTGCCTGGCTTCGCTAAATTTCAATGACGGCCTTCCCACTGCGTGCGTACGTTGTGGTTCAGCGTACGAAGCGGGACCCCGGGCCACTATGGAGGAAACGACAAATTGCCGGGTTATTTCTTGGCAGCAACTACCAATGCAGGTTTGCTGGCTGGCGGCGCCGGTTCCTACAGCTTGGGGATCAGGACCGGAGTGTTCTTCTTGTACGCCTCGTATTCGGCCTGGCCGCCCCACTTCGAATCGGCCTTCTTCTCCAGGAGCGGTATGCCGCTGGCTTTGATGAGCAGCAGCGCCACAAACACCGGCGAGAGCAGGGCCACCCACTGCCAGCCTTCCAGCACCGGTATGGCGATGAGGAGCACACCGATCCACAGCACAATCTCGCCGAAGTAGTTGGGGTGGCGGGACTTGGACCACAGCCCGGTGGAGATGAACTTGCCCTCATTGGCGGGGTCCGCCTTGAACCGGCCCTTCTGGTTGTCCGCCACGATCTCGATGCCGAAGCCGGCTGCCCACACCACAAAGCCCGCGAGGGCCCACCCGTCCAGCGCCACACGGGTGGCACTGGTGATGGCAATCCAGGCAGCCGCCGCCGTGAGGACCACCCAGAGCCCCTGAATGGTCCAGGTGTTCAGGAAGCGGAGGAACGAGGGCTTGATCTCGTCGAAGCGGTCGTCCTTGCCGTGCCTGCTGACCCGGCGGAACAGGAAGCTTCCCAGCCGCGCGGCCCACGCCACCACCATTGCCGCGAGCAGAAGCCCCCGGGCATCCACGCCCGGGGTGAGCAGGACCAGGAGGAGGGTGATGGAGATGTACGTCAGGGCGCCGGTGAGGTCGTAGAACTTCTCGGTCTGCGCCTTGAAGGCGGGGATGAACGCCAGCCACTGGATGAGGTAGGCAGCCCCGACTCCCACGGCGAACAGGGGGAAACCGCCCAGTGTTGCGCCGGCCTGGCTGCCGGCCACGGCAACCAACGCCCCGATGACCACAACCACCGGGAGACTGATGAGCGCCTTACGGTCCGATTCCTTCATCAAAGCTTCCTTTCAGACGCCGGCACGAAATCCGACAAGAGCACCCGGGAGTCAATCCGCTAGCCAGCCTACTATTCAATCCTGTTTGAACATATAACTTTATTGAGTAGGGTGGATACATGCAAATGCAAGCAGGTGAGGGCCTCGGGGCAACGCCTTACCACCCGGCCGCCGTGGCACTGCAGGGCCTGTTCAGCCTCGCCAACGAAACCGAGCGCGAGCTCGCCCGCGGGATGGGGATCAACCTGACCGACTTCCGCGCCCTGTCGGCGCTCGAACGGTCCGGACCGGTCACGGTGGGCAAGCTCGCCGAGGACCTCGGCGCAACTCCGGCCACCACCACTGCCATCGTGAACCGGCTGGAGAGCCGCGGCTACGTGGCCCGGCACCGCGGCGCGGACGACCGCCGCCAGGTCCAGGTGAGCACCACCCCGGAATCCTCCAAAGGAATCACGGCCCTGATGCGGCCCCTGATGACCGCCACGGACCAGCACCTCAAGGCCCTGCCCGACGCCCAGCAGAGCGCCGTGGCGGATTTCCTCGACGTCGCCCGGCACCTGATGCGTGACCACCTCCGCACACTTTCCGAAAGGGACAGCCAATGAGAGAATTCACCACCCCGCTGCTCGTTGAGCCGTCCGTTCACCGGAACGCGACCGAGCTGCTCATGAAGAGGTACCGGACCTCCCCGGACCACGTCGCCTTCGAGGTGCGCGCCGCCAATGCGGCAATCACGGAACCGTGGCACCGGGTGACCACCCGCCAGTTCGTGGACGAGGTGCGTGCCCTGGCCAAGGGCCTCATCGCCGTCGGACTCCAGCCCGGCGAATCGCTGGCCATCATGTCCCCCACCCGCTACGAGTGGGCGCTGGCCGACATGGCAGCGTGGTTCGCCGGCGCCGTCGTCGTCCCCGTCTACGAGACGTCGGCAGCTCCCCAGGTGACCGCCATCCTCGGCGACGCAGACGTGCGCCTCGCGATTGCCGGCACCGCCGGGCACGCGGCCCTGCTCGAGCATGGATTCGAGCAGGCCGGCGTGCCCGGCCTGGGTGTCTGGACGATGGACGCCCGACCGGGCGCGGACCTGGCTGAGCTCGTGGTCCGCGGCGCCGGGATCTCCGATGCCGCGGTTGAAGAGCGGCGCCTGCTCGCGGACCTCGACTCGGTGGCCACCATCGTCTACACCTCCGGCACCACCGCCGCACCGAAAGGCGCCCTCATTACCCACGGCAATTTCGTGGGCCAGGTGCTGAACGTGGGGGCCGCCTACACGGAAGTGGTCCGCGAAGGCGGGAACACCATCATCTTCCTGCCGATGGCCCATGTGCTGGCCCGCGGACTGCAGCTGATCTGCCTGGCCAACGGCATGCGCATCGCGCACCTGTCCGATCCCCGTGACGTCGTTCCCGCCCTGGGCGTCCTGCGGCCCACGTTCCTGGTGGTGGTCCCCCGCGTTCTGCAGAAGATCAGGGCGTCCGCTGCGGATGCCGCGGCGAAGAAGCACCTGGGCCGCGTGTGGGCTTCGGCGCAGCGCACAGCGGTGGAGTGGGGCCGGTTTGCCGAAGCCCGCGACGCCGGCCCCGGGGCCAAGGCCGCGCCGGGGCTGCGGCTGAAGCATGCCCTGTACGACCGCCTGTTCTATGCCCGGCTGCGGAAGCTGATGGGCGGGCGGCTCGGCTACCTGCTGTCCGGCGCGGCCGCCCTCGACGCCGAACTGTCCCTGTTCTTCCGCGGCCTGTCCCTGCCGGTGATCGAGGGCTACGGCCTCACCGAGACCACCGCTCCGCTGACCGGGAACATGCCCGGGGCGATCCTGTCAGGGTCCGTGGGCGTCCCCATGCCGGGAACCACTGTGCGGATCTCGGACCAGGGCGAGGTGCTGGCCCGCGGCGTGGGCGTCTTTGCCGGCTACCGCAAACCCTCCGACAACACGGACGCCTTCGCGGACGGGTTCTTCCGCACCGGAGACCTCGGCGCGATCGACGGCACGGGCCGGCTTACGCTAACGGGCCGGCTCAAGGACGTCATTGTCACCGCGGGCGGCAAGACCATCTCACCCGCCATCTGGGAAGGCTACGTTGAGGGCGACCCCCTGGTGGCACATGCCGTCATGGTGGGAGAGGGCAAACCATACCTCGGCGGACTCGTGCTGCTGGATCCGGATTCCGTGGCGGCCTGGGCGGCGCGCGAAGGCATCACGGACCTGGCCGGCTTGCGGATACCGGACGACGGCGGCGCGGTCCGGATCGAGGACGCGCGGCTTCTCGCCACGGTCGGCAACGCCGTCAGTGCCGCCAACGCGAAGATCGCGCAGTCCGAGCAGGTGCGCCGCTTCGTGCTGCTGCTCACCGACCTCAGTGAGGCCAACGGTATAGTGACGCCCACCATGAAGCTCAAGCGCACAGCCTTCACCGAACGCACCCGGCACATCGTCGAGACCCTGTACGCCCAGCCAAGGAGCCAAGCATGAACGTCCGAGTCAAGAAGTGGCTGCTCGCCTATGCGGCGGCCGCCGTGGTGTTCGCCGTCATCGACGTTGCCTGGATCCTCACCGTGGCGAACAGGCAGTACGAAAGCCAGATCGGGGACCTGCTGGCGCCCAGCGTCAACCTCGCCGGCGCCGTCGTCTTCTACCTGATCTTTGTCGTGGGTATCGTGCACTACGGCATCCGGCCCAACGATGCCGGCGCCACCATGCGGCAACGGGTGACGGGCGCCGCCCTGTTCGGCTTCTTCACCTACGCAACCTGGGCCCTGACCGCCCTGGCCGTGCTGAAGGACTTCCCCGTCCTGGTGGCCGTGACTGACATCGCCTGGGGTGCCGGGGTGTGCAGCGCCGTCACCTGGCTGACCGTTACCGTGCTCCGGGCCGCCCGTGTCCAGCAACGTGCGTCGTAGTCCCCGACGCCGCAGGTCCGGTGGATAGCTCAGTCATGCCTGGTCACGGCGCAGGGATGTTCCCCGGGGCGCAGAGCCAATCCCAGCCCACCCTCGCGGACGTGGCGCGCTCGGCCGGATCGGAAATCGTCACCGTCGTGGAGATGCCGGCCGATGACCAGCAGGCCGTCGCGGGCTCGGTGCTGTATGACTCGACGGCGGCTCCCGCCACGTTCCCCGGCGCTGTTGCCCTGGCCATCGGCCTCTCGCTGTCCGGAAAGCGCCTGCGGGCCAAGGTCCAGGAGCTCAAGGACGCCGGCTACGTGGCCATCGTCTACAAGACCAACGGCAAAGCGGACACCGCCCTCCGGGCAGCGGCCAGGGACACGGGGATGGCCCTCTTCCGCGCTTCCGACTCCGTGCCGTGGAACCAGCTGGCAGAGATCATGGACGCCGCCGTCATACCCCACCGGCAGTCCGGCCGCACCCTGGTGGACATCCGGCCCGGGGACCTGTTCGACCTCGCCAACACCGTTGCGGCCCAGGCCGGCGGTGCCATTGCGATCGCCGATCCGGACCAGACGATCCTGGCTTATTCCACCCTCCCGGACCAACCCATCGACGAGACGCGGCGGCGCTCTATCCTGCGCCTGCATGTTCCGCATTCCGAGCAAACGGACAAGGACTACCGGCGCGTCCATGCAGCCAGCGACGCACTGGATGTGGCGACGGAGGACCCCCGGCTCCGGCGCACGGCCATTGCCATCAGGGCCGGCGGCGCCGTGCTGGGATCGCTCTGGCTGCTGGAGCGCGCCGACCACCACAACGAGGACGCAAACCGGATCCTGCGTGAAGCCGCCAATGTTGCCGCGCTTCATATCCTGCATAAGCGCACCACCTACGTCTCGAACCTCACGCGCCAGATGGACCTGGTCAAGCCGCTGCTGTTCGAACCCGAGCGCGCCGAACTGGCCGCCATCCGGCTGGGGATTTCGGCGGCATCCATCCGCGTGGCCGCGCTCAGCGTCTGGCCGGCGGACGCCATCGCTGCCGAAACGCTGCAGTCGCGCCTCCGGCTGTTCGACACCATCCGGACCGCCTGCGCCATCCGGCTGCCCTCCGCGGTCTGCGGGCTTTCGGACGGCATCGTGTATATCGTCCTGCCACAGAGCACTGAATCGTCCCTGCAGTTCCAACGCGGCGCGCTCCTCAAGATCGTCCAGAACGCGCGGCGGCTCCTCTCACGCCCCGTCCTGGCCGCGCTGGGCGCCGCGGCCACGATCGACCGGCTCGCGGAGTCCCGGGTCAACGCGGAACTGGTCCTGTCCGAGCTGGTCCGCAACGTCGTCGAGGGACGGATATCCGCCGACTCCGACGACGTGGTGGCCGACGACGACTCCCTCGGCTCCCGCCTGCAGCTGCGCCAGATCGCCTCGTCCTTGACGGCGTCCGGCCAGCTGCCCGGGACCCACGCGCTCCGGATCGCCGGGTACGACGAACGCCATAAGAAATCGTTCGAAGAGACCATCTATGCCTACCTGAGCTGCGGCGGCAACGCGATCGAGGCCGCCAAGGCGCTGGACGTGCACGTCAACACCGTCCGCTACCGCCTGTCCCGGGTGCACGCCCTCTTCGGCATCGACCTGGATGATCCCGAGACGCGCCTGCTCGTGTGGCTGCAGTTGTGGGCGACGCACAACCAGTAGGTCAGGTTTTTCGTGTGGGTTTTTCGTGTGCGTCTTTCGCGTGCGTCCGCAGGATGCCGGGGAGGGGTGGCCCCAGCCTGTGTGCCTCAGCCGGTAGAGTCAGGACCGGCTGTCAGGCGAAATCAGGGGGACAACAAATGGCACAACCGCCGGGCTACGGCCCTCAGTACGGACCGCCACCGCAGCAGTTCCAGCCTCCGCGGAAGAAGGGCAGGCTCGGCTGGGTTCTTGGTGGCATTGGAGTTGCGACCGCGTTTATCATTGCCGTTCTCTTCGCCGGCTGCGCCTCTGTGGCGAGCCTCATCAACAATGGCGGCAGCCATGAGGACAAAGCCCGGGCGATGATGGCCAAGGCCGACAACCTGCCGGAAAGTGACTGGCAACTCGTAGGGCGTTCTGACCCGAAGGTGGAGAGCGGCTGCCTGTCGGTCGATATCGCCTGCGTCCGGCTGAGCGCGACCTGGGCGGTCCCCCACAAGGTTGGCCTGGCGGACGCCGCCTCCCGGCTGGGAATGAAAACCTCCGGGCCGCCCATGGGCCTGTTCAGCGGCTGCCTTGAGGACAAACTGAAGGATGGAAGCACCTCAAGGGTGTGCATCGACCCGGACCCGGATCTGGAAGACACCTGGCAGGTCAGCATCAACCTCACCGCCAAATAGGCGCTTCCCCTCAATCCGTCAGTGTTTCAGGCCCTTCGCGTAGGCGGCCTGCCCCACATGCTGCAAGCAGTCGGCAATCGTGCTGACCAGCCGTACCCCGAGGGTGACCGGCGGATCCCAGCCGGTGTCCACCACGCGGTCGAAATCGTCGTCGCCGAGGGTATGCAGGAAGTCCGCGGTCTGCCGGTGGACGGCGTCGTAGTATTCGAGCAGCAGCGCCGCCGGGGCCTTCACGGAATCGACCTGGGCGCTCGAATGGCCGTAGCCGGTGTCATGCTCGCGCAGCGGCAGCTGGAAGCGCCCCGCAAACCCCTGCGACGTCCACACCTGGTCCAGCCCGGCGGCCGAGGCCACCTGCGCGTCCTCCACCCGGCCGAGGTGCCAGATCAGCCACGCAATGGAGTTCCCGGTACCGGCGGGGCGGCGGGCAAGGACGGCGTCGTCCACCCCGTCAAGGGTTGCTTCCACCGTCTCCCGGATCCGGCCGAAGGCGTCCAGCAGCAATTCGTTGGATTTCATCAGGTCCCCTCGCTGTGTGTCGGTGAGGCCCATGCTTGCACGGAAGGGTCGCCAGGGCATAGGGCCGGGCGGCGCGCGGGATAATGGAGTTATGACCGAACAGGACCAGAGCCGGGATCCGTGGGAAGAGTTCGACAAGCTCCAACCCGCAGCCCCCGACCGCGTTGAGGGGCTGCCCGGCGGACAGCCGATGGGCTTTGGCTTCCGCACCGGCGTGCGCAGCGCCAAGGTGGCCTTCGGCTTCGCCGTGTATGCGCTGGTCCTCGGAACCGTGCTGGTCCTCACCGGCGCCGTCGTGTTCATCAGCCAGGGGCAGTGGCTGCTGCTCGGGCTGATGATGCTGATCGAGGCCGTCTTTGTTTTTGCCTTCAGCCAGCTGGTGCGCCTGGCACGCAACCGTCGCTCAGCCTCGTAGGCGGAAGGACCCCGTCGTCCACGGAGAACAACAGCCGGGCCGTTGCCCCGCCTTGACGGCCTTGCGATACTTCACACATGCCTGCCCTCCCCGCCACCTTCGCTGAAGACGTCATCAACCAGCCAGCCCGCGTCCAGTTCGAGGCGTTCATCAATGAGCACCGCAGCATGCTCAATGCCTGCCTGGACGGGCTGACAGAGGAGCAGGCGCGCCGCTCCCTGGTGCCGTCCCGGACCACGCTGCTGGGCCTGGTGAAGCATGCCACCTTCGTGGAGAAGGTCTGGTTCGATGAGGCCATCACGTGCCGGTCCCGCGCCGAGATAGGCATCCCGGCCACCCCGGATGAATCGTTCATCCTCGATGACCGGGACACCATCGCATCCGTCCGGCGGGCCCACCGCGAAGCGTGGGAAGCATCCGTCCGCGCCACGTCGGTCCTGGAGCTCGACGACGTGCTCCGCGGCAACCGCCGCGGCCCGCTGCCGCTTCGCTGGGTGTACCTGCACATGCTGCGCGAGCTCGCCCAGCACTGCGGGCACGCGGACATCCTGCGCGAGCAAATCCTGCGCGAGCAGCCCGCCGCCGGCTGAGGCCACCAAGGCGGCCATGGGCTAGCGGAACCCCTAGACATGTGACCAATCAGTCACCTATTCTGGAGTTGTGGACGCCGTATTCAAGGCCTTGGCCGACGCCACCCGCCGCGACCTCCTGGACGAACTTTTCCGGAACGACGGGCAGACCCTCCACGCCCTTGAGGCACACTTCGACATGACGCGCTACGGCGTCATGAAGCACCTCAGGATCCTGGAGGAGGCAGGCCTGGTGGTGACCCGCCGGCGTGGCCGCGAGAAACTCCACTTCCTGAATCCGGTACCCATCCGCCTGGTCCACGACCGGTGGGTGAGCAAATATGCCGAGCCATGGGCCGCTGGCCTCAGCGACCTCAAAACCAGATTGGAAAGTCCCATGGAAAAGATCTTCGAAATCTATATCAAGACCACCCCGGAACGGCTCTGGGAGGCCATCACGGACAGCGAGATCCGGAGCAAATACCAGTTCGGGTCCGTCATCACCTCGGACTGGACGCCGGGGTCCCGCTTCGAGATGGGCAACCCCAAATCCGGCGACCTCCTGGGCGAGGGCGAGAACCTGGAAGTGGACCCGCCGCGCCGGCTCGTCCAGAGCATGCGCGCACTCTGGGGCGAGGACGTCAAGGCCGAGGGCACGTCCCGGGTGACGTGGGAGATCGAGCCGGTGGGCGATTCGTGCCGCTTGACGGTCACCCACGACCAGCTCCGCGAGGGTGCCAACGACCAGCTCTTCGGAGGCTGGCCGATGATCCTCTCCGGCCTCAAGACCTGGCTGGAAACCGGCGAGCTCCTCACCACGCCCGGCTCGCTGATGTACACCTGAGGTGATTTGCAGCCGAGGTGATTACCACCTGAGGCGGGTGGCGGCACCCGGGCCGGTGCCGCCGTCGTGCTTCCCCGCGCGCCGCCGCGTTACTGCCCGGGGGCCCGGTACGCCGGTGTCTTCCTGGCTGCGTCGTCGATGTCTTCCGGCGTCATGAGCGGCTTCAGGCGGACGTTCACGCTGCCCGTCGAATTGATCATCAGCGAAAGGGCGGCGGCGTCAGCCGAGCTGGGGACCTCGAACACGCCAAGGACGTCAGTGTCCCCGAAGGCGTAGTAAAAGCTCTCGAGCGATCCTCCTACGGAATCGAGGGCCTGGACCAGCGCCTCACGCCGCTTGGTACCGCCTTCGCGCATGAGCCCCTTGATTCCCTCGCCCACGTAATTCGCTTCAAAAAGATACTTGGTCATGGTCTTTCCTGTCTGGAAGCGGTCCCCGGGGTGGGGCCGTGGGCACAGCGTAGGCTCTCATCCGCGCGCGAACAACGGGTTCCGCAAAGTCCATAGGCGCCGCGCCCACAGACCCACCTCAATGCCCTTCCCTGGGTGGCTTCGTCACTGCCCGGCTGCCGTGGCCCGGCAACGCCGAAATATTCCCGTCAGGGTGGGTCTGGCAGACCCTGCCTCACGCCAAATAAATCAGGTAATTTGAGTGGAGGACACCGGCAAATGGCGCCGCGTTCCTCCCCCTCTCCCTGATAAGGATCCACACCCGTGTCTCCCGCGACCTCCGCTTCCGCACGCGACCGCATGCCCTTCGGCGCGCTGCTGGTGCTGTCGATGATCGGCTTCACCGCCATCACCACCGAACTGCTGCCCTCCGGCCTACTCCCCCAGATCAGCGCCGGCCTCAATGTGTCCGAACCCGTGGCCGGCTATCTCACCGCCGGGTACGCCGCCATCATCGTTGCGACGGTCATCCCGGTGGCCATGCTGCTGGCCCGCATCCCCCGGCACACACTCCTGGTGGCGCTCGTGCTGACCTTCGCCATCAGCAACGCCCTGGTGGGCCTGGTGGCCGACTTCGGCGCAGCCCTTGCCGCCAGGCTGGTGGGCGGCATAGCGCACGGCCTGCTCTGGACCGCGATGGCGCCCTTCGTTGCCCGCATTGTCCCCGCCCACAAGGTAGGCAAGGCGATGGCCATCGTCTTCAGCGGCAACAGCCTGGGCCTCGCCATTGGCGCGCCGCTCGGCACCGCGCTGGGCGGGCTGATTGGCTGGCGCGCATCCTTCCTGCTGCTGGCGGGCACCGGCGTGGTCCTCGCGGGACTTGCCATGTGGCTGCTGCCCGCCGTCCGTCGGCTCCCGGACGCCCCCCGGCCGTCCCTGCGGAAGGCCATTGGCCAGCCCGGCGTGAAATCGGTGGCCATCGCCTGGCCGCTGATGCTCATGGCGCACTTCGCACTGTTCACCTTCATCGCGCCGTTCCTCCGCGAGGCCGGCCTGCCCGACTACAGCATCACCGTCTCCCTCACCGTCCTGGGGTTCTCCGGACTGGTGGGCATCTGGATCGCCGGCATCACGGTGGACATGCGGCCGCGCCGCTCGCTGCTGATTACGACGGCGGTCATCGCCGCCGCGTTCCTCCTCCTTCCGCTGGGCGGGCGAACGGTCCCCGGAGCCCTGGTGCTCATGGGGGTGTGGGGAGCGGCCTTCGGCGCGATCGGCATCTACAATCAGTCCGCCATCCTCCGTGCCGGCAAGGAGTACCGCGAAGCCGCCAACGGCCTCACGGTGCTGACCATCCAGCTGGGCATCACCATCGGCGCGCTGTACGGCGCGGCCGCCCTCACCACGGCCGGACCGCTGTTGGTGCCCGTTGCGGCTGCGGTGCCGGTCGTCGCCGCGCTGGTCATCATGGTGACCGGACGCAGGCACGCCTACCCGCCCGGCCCGAAGGAAGCCGGGTACGTTGCGCCTGTTGCAGCGTCGACAGAGGCACCTGCCGTGGCATCGCACGCCTAGGGGTGCGGCACCGCCACAGGACGGTGCCGCACGTGGTGAGCCCCGGCGTCGGGCATTAGCCCGGCGGGAGCGGCGCCGGGCTGGTGCCGGCGTGGGCAGCGTCCGTTCAGGCCGGCGCTGCCCCGATCTGCTGCATGAGGCTCAGCGTGTCGGAGGATCCCCAGTGTTCGGCCACCTTCCCGTCATCGATCCGGATGATGTCGGTGTTGCTGAATTGCACGCTTTTGCCGCTTGCCGGAATACCCAGGAACTCCCCCTTGTGCGTTCCGGACATCACAACGTGGGAGGCCTCCAGGTTGCCGTCGGCGAATGCCGGTTCCAGTTTGACGCTGAGGTCCGGGAACGCCGTGCGGATGACGTTGGTGTAGAACTTCACGCCGTCCTTTCCGTCCGGCTGCCCGGGCATCGGTTCCACATGGTCCTGAATGTCGTCCAGCACGAATTCATCGATCAGGGCAAGGTTTCCGCCCACCAGCACTTCTTCGTAGAACCGCCTGAGGAGTCCAGTTCCCTCGGCCATTTTCGGCTCCTTTGTTCGGATGAGACCAGTCAAGAATCCCCCGGTCCATGGCCGCCCACGCTCTGGCGGAGACGGCAGGTTACATCCCCATCCCGCCTGCCACCGCGGGTGTGAGGGCAACCCCGAGCGCAATCACGGCGAGCGCCACCGCAACAGAGCGGTTGGCCAACCGTTTCCAGGGCAGCATCTTCTCGGCGGCGATGAAGGCACCGATCACCGCCATCCAGCCGATGCTCATCACCCCGAGGGCGAAAAGGGCAACCATCAGCGCCCAGCAGCACGCGACGCACCAGACCCCGTGCTCCACGCCCATCACCAGCGCGCCCCGGTAGCCGGGCCGCATGCGGTGCAGGATGAAGTCCAAGGGCGTCCGGCATTTCATCAGGCTGACGTTCTTGGCGGGCGTCAACTGATATACGGCCGCCAGCAGGATCACCCCCGCTGCCAGGTAGCGGCCGCCTTGGTCCGCACCGAAAAGCCCGGGAGCCAGCGCCGTAACGGACATGTACAGCGAGTAGGCCACCAGACCGAAGGCGGTCCATGCCAGCAGGTAGCCTGCCACGAACACCGCTGTTGCCCCGGCAGGCGCGTACCGCCCCGTTGTTCTCCGGTGCCGCTGGATCCGGTCATAGGCCACCACCATGGGCGCCACTGACGGGAACATCATGGCCGCCAGCATCACCACCCATGTGGCGACGAAGAACCCCAGCGGCCCCGGGTCCGTCCAGCGGCCCATGTCCATCCCGTTCAGCTGGGTTGAGGTAAAGATCCAGCTGGCCGCTGCCAGGACCAGCAAGGCGGCGACAAGCCCGGCCTCCCGGGGGTCGGTCCGGGAGCCCGCACCGGCGTATGCCCGAGGGTGGGCATGCGCCGATGCGGGCATGCCCGCTTTCCTGAACGGCTTCCGGTGATACATCGGCCGGCCCTAGCCGCGGCCCTTGGGAGCGCCCTCGGCCATTTCACTGGCAAAGGTGAAGTCGGACGTCTCGCCGTACACGCCGTCGAACTCCATGCCAAAACGTTCCGGATGCCCTGGCCCCTTGCCGATCCGGAACTCCGGGGCAAAGCCGAACATCGCGTTCTTCACGGTGGTCACGCCGCCGTCGGGCCCGGGCAACGGCTCGAAAGTGACCACTACGCGGCCCGCCACCGAGCCGGACGGAGTCTCCCCGTCAGAGAACGAGACACCCGCGCGTTCCAGCCCCAGCCATTCGCCGTACAGCGCAGCCAGATCACCGAACGGCCCGCCGGCCTGGCCTCGGAGAATCCGCTCCAAGGCGTCCACCTGGGCATCTGAAGCGCCGTCGTCGACGACGGCCCCTACTTTCCAGCCACCTGCGGCCAGGTGGGTGGGGAACCAGTTGAAGAACGCGAAGTCGACGCCGGACAGGTCCGTTTCATCCATTGCCCCGGTCGCGATGTGGAAAACGTTGAGGCCGCGGCACTGGCCGTCCGGGCCTGTGGGTACGCCGTCCACCGGGCACGGGCAGATCAACGAGCAAGTGCAGTTGCCAACGTATTTTCCGGAAATTTCCCAAGACATGGGACCCTCCTCGCTGGCGCCGGCGCCAAGCAGAAGCGGCCCAGAGTCAGCGCCGAAAATGATGAGAAACGGGGTGGAAGACCCCGTTAAGGCAGACAGTATTCCCGCGCAATCCGGGTGTCAATATGGCGTGGGAACAAGGAACGAGGATGCTGATGGTGGCCCCTCGGAGGCCAATTTGTCGCTCGTTTCGGAGCTTATTTTGGGCTGCGCCCCACAGTTCATTTCCGTTCGCGCCACAGCAGTGTCACGCCGAAGGCCACCGCGCCCAGCACCAGCATGGTGAGCACCATCAGGCCCCAGTTGGCCTGGTTCACGCCGGTGCCGTAGAAGATGCCGATCATCACCGTTGCCGTGATGGCGCCCAGGTACCGACAGGTCTGGAAGATGCCGGCGGCCACCCCGCGCTCCTGCGGCTGGGTGGAGATGTACATGCCTTGGCTGGACGCGATGCTCACCACGCTCCACGGAATGCCCATCAGCGCGGTAAGCGCCAGCACCAGCGGGATGGCGAAAGAGGCTGTCAACAGCCACATGGCTGCCGCGGCAACCACCAGGAACAGCACCCCGGCAATCAGCACCCGCCGCACCCGGAAACGATCGATCGCACGGACCGCGAACGGCGTCGCGATCACGGACATCGCTGCCAGCGGCAGCATCAGGAGACCCACGACGCCGGGATCGTAACCGCCCGCTTCCTGCAGCAGCTGGGGCAGGCCGAAGAAAGCGAAATAGTAGATGCCGTTGAACACCGCGAAGCCCAGGTAAACCAGGAGCAGCGGCCGGTTCCGTCCGAGCAGGCGCAGGTCCAGGAACGGCGGGCTGAACTTCAATTCGCGCCAGACGAAGAGGGCTGCCAGCACCGTGCCGCCGGCCAGCAGCCACCAGCGCGCGTCCGGCAGGACGTTCAGGAGCGCCATCATGACCAGCGTCAGGGATCCCACGAAGCCCAGGATGCCGGGGATGTCGGAGTCGCGCAGCAGTTCGGAGGCGCTGCCGCGTTCCCGGTCCTCGTCCACCGGGGCGAATTTCCGGACGATGAGGAGCGCCGCGAGGGACAGCGGGACGTTGATCAGGAACAGCGCCTGCCAGCCCACCAGGCTAACCAGCAGCCCGCCCACTACGGGTCCGACGGCCGCCGCGGAGGTGTTGGCCATCTGGATCCGGCCCAGCGGCCGGGTGGACTTCACGTTGGCGGCCCGGTCCAGTGCCCCGACAATGACGACGGCGCTCGGGTACGCTGTGGCCGTGCCCAGGGCCATGAGTGCCCGGGCAACGCAGAGCAGGGCGAAGTTGGGAGCGAACGGAGCCAGCGCGCAGGTGACCGCGACGAGGATCATTCCAAAGCTGAACAGGCGCCGCGGCCCGAAGCGGTCCGCCAGCCGTCCCATCAGCGGCTGGCCCGCCGCCGAGGTGAGGTAGAAGGCGGTGATCACCCAGGTGACCGTGGCGACGTCGAGCCCGAAATCCGCGCGCAGCACCACCAGGGCGACGGCGATCATGGACGAATTCAGCGGGTTCAGCGAGGTGCCCAGGCTGAGGCCGGCAACGGCGAGGGCTGTCCGGGGTTTGTTGCTCACGGAAACAGTCTTGCCTATGTCGGCGCAGGAGTCCGAACTTGGTTACGGTGTGCCGGTGCGGCCAGGTTGCGCCTCCCCCAACTGGGTCGCAGTTAACGTCGTCAAAAGCGCTTTTGACGACGTTAACTGCCAGCTAGTTGGGCCCCTGCTTCGCGCCCTTCGCGACGGTGAAAAGAAACGTCGAGTCCTCTTCGGCTTCCAGGCTGTGCAGGCCGTCCGGAACGATCAACAGGTCGCCGGGCTTCCCCTCCCACGAGTTCTCGCCGGCGCGCAGGCGGAGGCTGCCCTGGAGCACAAAGACCGTGGCATCGCCCGGGTTCTGGTGTTCGCTCAGCTGTGTGCCGGCCTTGAGTGCCATGACGGTCTGGCGGAGCACCTTCTCGTGGCCGCCGTAGACGGTGTCCGCAGCACGCCCGTTGTTTGCTGCAAGCGCCGCGGCGAGCTGCTGCCGGGCCAGGGCCTCGATCGATATCTTCTGCATGAGGCCACGGTACCCATCAGGACTCCCGGGCGATATAGGCCGGTGGTCCTGCATCCGGGACAGCGCGGGTCGAGGAGAGCGCGAACGGACATTTGAGGCCCGCGGCTACGAGACCGCGTCCGCCCCGTCCCACCACTGGAGCACCCGGGTGCCGAAGAAGGTCAGCCATTTCGACGGCTCGCCGGGGCCCACGTCGACCTCGAACCACACCCGTCCCGGGTGGCGGCGCTCCTGCAGCCACGTGCCGTCAGGGCGGCGGGCGGCTCTGATCACCTCGATCGCGTCGAACAGTCGCCGATCGGGCCGGACACCGTCGTGGAGTGCGGCGTCCCGGAAGTAGTCCACAGCGTTGAGCGCGCTGTAGAACGAGCGGAAGGGGTACGCAAAATGCGTCACCCACGGCGCCACAAACTCGCCGGTGGAGAGGGTGCGGAGAAGCCGGCGCTGCAACAGGTACTCCTCGCCGGCCCGGCGGGCGGCGCTCAGCCCGTCACTTCCGCCGGTGGCCGCCTCGTAGTACAGCAGCCCCTTCAGGGAGTTGAGCGTGGAAGGAATGACGAACGGGTGGAGCCTTCCACCCACTCGCAGTTCCAGCCGCCGTCGGCCATTTGGTGGTCCAGGAACCATTGGGCGATTCCGGCGACGTCCGCACCGAGCCACGCCCCGTTGGCAAGAGTGTAGGCGTTGATGCAGCAGTCCACCTCGCCACCCCAATAGGGCAGGTTGTCGTACTCCCAGCGGCTGTTGACGGCGAGGAGCTCGGCTGTGCCGGCGAGGGCGGCCGCAGCGAGGCCCCAGTCGCGGAGAGTGTTGAGGGTCCACGTCGTTGCGGTCCACGGCTGACCCGCATCAGGAGCCGCCTCGGGGCCATGGAAGTCGAAATCGCGCGGGAAAAAGGCTCCGCCGGCCCACTGGCCGTCGGGATCCTGCAGCGCAAGCAGCCGGGCCGCGAACCCTTCCGTCGCAAGCCGCATCCGGGTGGCGCTCCACACTTCACGCGGGGCGCGCGCAAGGTCACGCTCCACCTGCCAGCGCAGCGCCGGGTCGGAGTCGAGCAGCCAGTCGAGCAGGGTAGGATCCACAGCCATCGTCGGCAGGCTACCACGGCATTGCTCCGGCGGGCCGGATTGCGGCTGACCGCACCGGCGGGCTGATTCGGCAGGCTAGCCTAGGGCGTGTGTGGCCGAACCATCCGGATCACGGGGAGCTCCTCCCACTCCGGCGGAAGCAATTTGCGTTCACCGTCGGGCCGAAAGCCGTGTTTGAGGTAGAAGGCCCGGGCCCGGGGATTGTCCTCGAGCACCCAGAGGTACGCCGGTGCATCGCCGACGGCGGCGTGCAGCAGCGCGGCGCCAAGGCCGCTGCCGTACGTGCGTCGGAGGATGTAGATCGCATACACCTCCAGCTGTTCGGGCCCGTCCGCGTCGAGGCCGGGGCCCGCGTCTGCCAGCCCTACCACTTCATTGCTGTCGTCCAGGGCAATGAGCCGCGGGTCAGGGGCCGCCAGGAATTGTCGGCGCTGCTCAACCCGCTCGGGAATACTCGCCCTGCGGGCCCGGAAGAATTCCGGTGATAACTGGCGCCCGTAGCACTCTTCGTGGGCCAGGGTGTGCATACGTACCACGGCTTCGGCATCCTCGGGAGTGGCCTGGCGGATGTGGTAGTCCATCATTTCAGCCTAACTCCGTGCCTGCCTTCGTTTCGCTGTTCGTCGAGCTTCTTCCGGTCCTGCCGAACGCCCAGCAGGTAGCAGATGACGAGAAAGATTCCGATTCCCCCGAAAATACAGGTCAGGACGGTGCCGACTCCCCTCAAAAACACGCCGTCGCTTTCATACCCCAGCACTGTTGCGTGGCCCGGGTCGGACTCGCGGTAGGCCACCGTAACCTCTTCGCCCACTACCGGGTGCTGTTCATAGTCCACCGCGATCCACTCATAGTGGAGCGAACCGCCGGATGACTGGAACTCCACTTTCATCCTGCGATCGGAAGCCTTCGACCTGTCGTGGAATTCCGTGATCGTTCCAGGAACCTGTTCGCCGGTCCGCACCAAGTCCTCGTCGGCATTGATCTGGAGCGTGCCGACCACCATTAGAACCGGGCCGAGGCAGAGGACCAGCGCGGTCACCACCAGGCTCCCCATCCCCCACGGCTTCAGTTTTGACTTACGGTTCACGGTTACGTTCGGTGAGGTCACGCCCCCATTCTGCCCCACGGCTCACCTGCCGCCAGCCGGGCGGTTTGGTGCGGGACAGGAATAAAACTCACGACGGCGACGCCACTGCCCGGTGGGCGCCGCGGCAGCGTTAAATGTCAGGCCCTCCCACCAGACTGTGTTTATGCAAAGCACCGCCCTATCCGACGCAGTCAACGCCTTAGCGGCGTCCGTTGCTGCGCTGCATCGGCTCTGCGATGTTTCACGGCTCGCCGGAGGGCCGGATGCGGATCCCCTCCGGCAGCTTGCCGACGACTGCCTGGATGCCTTCACCGAGGTGGGCCGCATCGAAGCACACACCGCCGCCTTCAAGGTCAGGCTGGCCGACACGTTCGCCGCGGCGACCCAGGCCATGGCATCCCCCGCTGCCTCGCCCCAGGAGCGGTGCGCCGCGGAGATGGGCCTGGTGGCCGAATTGGCCTGTGCCCTGACCGTCACCGAAAGGACGGCGGGAGCTTTCCTGCAGGAAACCCGGCAGCTCACTGAGGCACTCCCCCTGACGCTTGCTGCCCTGGAGGCCGGGACCATCTCCTGGCAGCATGCCCGGGTCCTCGTCGACGAAACCACCGGCCTGACCCCCGCCGCAGCCGCCACGCTGGAAGCGCATTTTCTGGACCCCGATGCTGTGAACCCGGCCCGGGGCTGTCCGCCCGGGGACCTCGTGCCCTCCCGATTCCGCGCCAAAGCACGCACCTGGCGGGAACGCCACCATCCGGTCAGCATCGAACAGCGCCACAGGACCAGCGCCCAGGACCGGCGACTGGAATACACTCCGGACCGCGACGGCATGGCCTGGCTCTCCGCCTACTTGCCCGCGGACACCGCAGCATCCATTTGGAACCGCGCCACTGCCGCAGCCAGGGACCTCCAAAACCCGGCCGAACCCCGAAACCTTTCCCAACTCCGGGCCGACACCGCGGCCGCCTGGCTACTCGGCGGCGTCGCTGACGGCATCCCGTCGCCCAAGGCGCAAGTCCTGGTCACAGTGCCTGTGCTGTCGCTCTTGGGCGCCACGGAGGAACCTGCCCACATGGATGGCTACGGGCCCATCCCACCCAGCATGGCCCGCCGGCTCATCGCAGACGGCGCCACCTCTTTCCATCGTGTCCTGACCGACCCCGGCAGCGGGGCACCGCTGGAAATCCAACGCGCCAGCTACCGCATTCCAACGGCCATGCGCCAATGGCTTCGCCTCCGGGACGGCAAATGCCCGTTCCCCGGATGCAACAACCAGTCCCTGGACACTGAAGCAGATCACATCACGCCCTGGCACGAAGGCGGCACCACCGGAGTCTCCAACCTGGGCCAACCATGCCGCAAACACCACCGCCTCCGGCACACCACCGGCTGGAAACCGGTCAACGCCAGCCACGACGCGCCACCCGGCTGGGAATCACCCTCAGGACGCCACTACCCCGGCGAACAGCATGACTGGGAAGCACCTTGGATGCCACCTGCCAACCACTGGCCACCCGACGTGGTGCAAACTGCTGCGACGCCGGAGCACACCCCTGGCGCTGGCTATGGTCCCGATACAGGCCTGCCCGTCGACCCGTTCCCGGACTGGGAATCGTGGATCGCCGCCTAGCTACGCGGCTTGACCGCGTTTTCAGACAGGCTGGCGCCGCGTCCCCGCGCCGGGCAGGCTCACCCCCGCCCCGGCTAGGCATGCTTCGCGCCGGTTACGCCCGGGCGCGGGCCGCCAGCGCCGAACTGAGGAACTCGAGGTGGGCCGGCGTCGTCGCTACGGTGGCGGCGGCATACTCCGGGTGCTTGGTGAGGAACTTCTTGATGTACGGGCATACCGGCACAATGCCCAGCCCCGCGGCCACGGTTTCGTCAAGGGCAACGGTGGCGAGCTTGCCCGCGAGCCCCTGGCCGCCGTATTCCTCGTTGATCACCGTGTGGTAGAAAATCCGCTGCGGTGAATCGCCGGCGTCGTACGCTTTGTACGCGGCTTTGCCGATCACGTTGCCGGCAACCACAACTTCAAAACGCTCGCGGTCCGGGTTGTGGCGGATGGTCACATCAGTCATCGGGATCTCCTTGATAGCGGCTCTCGCTACAGCCTAACCTCGAGGCATCTGCCGTTATTTCTGACCGAGGAGAGAACATGGCCGCCAACGACGACGAAGCACGGATCCTGGATCAGTGGAGCCACCGGCTCGCCCAGGCACTGCAGCTCCTGGACCTCGACTTCGACCGTGAACTGATCCTTGACCTGGCCGGTGAATCCGCACGGTCGGTCACCCACGCAGCGGCCCCAATCACGGCGTTGATGGTGGGCTACGCGGCGGGTCTCGCCGCCGGAACTCGAAGCGCGGAAACCACAAGCACTGCCGCCGGAGGGGCGGGGTCCAAGGAAGTTTCCGCCGCGGCGGTCGCCCAGGCCGCGGCCGTGGCCTTCCGGCTGTGCGAGGACGGAGCCGACGGCGGACCGTCCAGCAAAGGCTGGGCCGACACCGCCCAGTAGCTGACGCCGGTCAGTAACTGACACCGCCCGTAAGCCGGCACCGCCCGGTAATAACTGCCCGGTAGGGTTGATATCAACCCCACCGACTGGAAGGCACGCAGCATGCAGGTCCCCCTATACGTATGGATTCTGACCATTATCGGCATTGTGGGCCTGCTGGCCTTCGACTTCTTCTTCCACGTCCGCAAGGCGCACTCCCCCAAGCTCAGGGAGTCGGCCACCTGGTCGGCGATCTACGTAGGCATTGCCCTGGTCTTCGGAATCGGTGTCCTGGTCTTCGGCGGCCCCACCATGGGCACGGAATACTTCGCCGGCTACGTCACGGAGAAGGCCCTGTCCGTGGACAACCTCTTCGTGTTCCTAATCATCATGGCCAGCTTCAAGGTCCCCCGGGCGGACCAGCAAAAAGTACTCCTGTTCGGCATCGTCTTCTCGCTGATCGCCCGCACCGGCTTCATCTTCCTGGGCGCCGCCCTGATCAACAGCTTTGCCTGGGTGTTCTACATCTTCGGCCTCATCCTGCTGATCACGGCCGGCAACCTCCTCAAGCCCGATTCGCACGACGACGACTCCGAGGGCTTGGTAGTCCGGCTCGCCAGGAAGTTCCTCCCGGCGTCGCAGCACTACGACGGCGACAAGCTCTTCACGGTGGAAAACGGCAAACGCGTCCTGACCCCCATGCTCCTGGTGATGGTGGCGATCGGCGGAACGGACATCCTGTTCGCCCTGGACTCCATTCCGGCAATCTTCGGCCTGACCCAGAACGTCTTCGTCGTCTTCACCGCAACGGCATTCTCCCTCATGGGCCTGCGCCAGCTGTTCTTCCTCATCGATGAACTGCTGGACCGCCTGATCTACCTCTCCTACGGCCTGGCCGCGATCCTCGGCTTCATCGGCGTCAAGCTCATCCTCCATGCGCTGCACGAAAACAACCTGCCGTTCATCAACGGCGGCGAGCACGTGACCGTGGTCGAGATCAGCACCGGGCTCTCCCTGACCGTGATTATCGGCGTCCTGGTGGTCACCGTCCTTGCCTCGATCTACAGCCCCAAGGGCAAGGCCAAGAACATGGTCTCCGGCGCCAAGCGGCACGCCACTGAATACGTGGACCTGAACTATGAGACGGGCATCGCCGAACGCGAGGAAATCTTCAACAAGATGGTGCGCGAGGAAGCGGAGCTCCGGAAGCTCCCTGAGAAATACAAGCGGCTCATCCGCAACGAGACCGAGTTCATGGACCTGATCAAGCAGGCCCACGCCGAGCATGACGAAGCCCTGCAACGGGAAGGCCTCACGTAAGGTCAGCAGCCGGCGTCCGGCTCAGTACACCACGTCGAAACTGCTGAACTCCCCGGTCGCCGGTGACACCGACTCCTCCACGTGGTCCACGCGCCCCGGCGCTTCATCGGACCTCAGCCAGCGGCGGAATTCCAGCACCACCGCCTGGGGACCTTCGACGACGACGGCCACCGTGCCGTCGTCGTCGTTCCTCACCGTTCCGGTCAATGAGAGTTCCTCGGCCTTCCGTACGGTCCAGTACCGGAACCCGACCGCCTGGACCACACCTTCGACGCGCGCCCGCAGGCGGACGTCCGGCCCCGAGTCCTGATCTGCAGCATCAGCCATGGTTCCAATGTAGTGCGGCGACCAAGGATTTCGCTCCCCGGGGCTCAGCCACGGGGCAGGCTCAACCTGCAGGGGTTGTGTTGGCGGCATGCTTTGCCTTGCGGCGCCTGGAGCGCGACCACACGAGGATGGCGCCAATGGCTCCGATGAGCACCGGGATGGTTACCCCCAGCGGCTGCGCCCAGTCCTTCACCAGCGCGTTCAGGACGTAGCCCAGCTCAATCTCCACCTGGATGTCCTCCCGGAACGTCTCCAGGCTCAGGTCCGGCCCCTCCTCGGCAGTGGCAAAGAGCTGCAGGGTCATGGTCTTCCGTCCCGGATCCTTCGGCGTGATCCACCAACGCCACTCCGCTACGCCCTGTTCCGGGACCAGCATCTCGCCGCTCGGGTTTCCGGCCCGCTCAATCGTCATGCCCGGGCCGGAGAGGTCCGCCCGCATCTCCTCGCACACAATCGGCGCACGGGTCTCCACCGGGTTGGGCCCGGGAATGTTCTTCTCGTGGCCCGCGCCCGGATCACCCATCGTGACGTGCAGGACGAACTCCCGGGTCTCACCCTGGCGCACGGGCGATGGCGGCCGGAACGTCAGCTCGCCCTTGACACAGGTTTCGAGGATCTCCTTGGCCCGTCTGGCCCGCTCGAAGGCGGTTGAGGTGGGGAACGGCGGAGTTGACGCTTCGCCGTCAGAGGGTTGCGTTGTGGTCGGAGACTTGGTCGGGAAAGGACCGGGACCCGCTCCGGGTTTCCACTCCGTGGGATCGTCAACGCCTGGGGCCGGTCCACCCGCGGATGTGGGCCGCGGGGTGGTGCCCGTGGATGTAGGCTCCGCAGTCGGGACGGGGGTACAGGCTCCCAGCCCCAGCAATACACCCAGCGCCAGAAACACGGCCACGCACAGCGTACTCAGGGCGGATGCCATAGCCTTCGCACCGCTCGCGAGCCGCTGCTTCCCCAGTGCGTTCATCAGAACCCCGACTACTGTTCGGACCGAGTCCTGATTCGAGTCTGCTCGGGCGCCCGGGGCCAGTCAAGGAGCCCCTCAAGGAGCCCCCGCACAGGCGGCCCCCGCAATCCTGTGCCGCCTTAGCGCGCGAGCCGCAGGGAGGTGATCATCCGCCGGATGTTCCGGTACTCGCCCGTCTCCACGTACAGCTTCGCCTTCTCCCAGTACGGCAGCGACGGGTCCCCCGGGGTGGTGTTGTTCGCGGGGTCGTAGCCTGCCCCGAACATCGCGCCGCTCGGCGGCCACCGGAACAGCAGGAAGACGGGACACGCCAGCGTCCCGGCCTCCTCCGGAATCATGGTGATGCCGTAGGCCGCAATGGTTTCCGCCGTCCGGGCGGGCGCCGAAGCATCGCCCCTGGTCTCGAACATGAAGCGTGGTGCGTTCTCGTCCGGCACGCCCTTCTCGGCCAAGGCCGTCATGGGTTCGGAGTCCAGCACTGCAAACGGATACTGCTGCACGCACTCCGAGCCGGTCACGATCCTGGTCTCGAGGACAGCCATCGATTTCCCCGCACCGTTCAACACCTCCACGTGCGCTCCGCCTAGCGGCGATTTCCCAGCGGGATCCTTGAGGGTCCAGTCGCCCGGATAGTCGAACGCCAGGTCCCGGTCCGGCGTCGTAAATGTCTTCCAGCCGGACGCAGTGGGAGATGGTAGCCGGCTGGGGGACGTGCCCGACGGCGCCGGTTCAGCCGGCGCCCCGCCCGCCGTCGCGCCGGGCGGGGCCGTCGTTCCGGTGTCCGAACCGGCGGCAGTACCCGTGGCGATTCCGCTCGCTGTTCCGTTCGACGTCGCGCTGGCGGAACCATTGGGTGGAGTTGCGGTCGCGGACTCCGTCTCCCGCGCAGCAGGAGGCGCCCCGCATGCCGCAAGGAGCACTGCGAGGCATACCCCCGCAGCAGCTGGTGCGCGGGAACGTGCCGGTCCGGATGATCCACAGCCGGGCGTCGTTGATCGGCGCATGCAATCCTCCTCATACAGCCGGGGATTAATTGTGGCCCTGCGGGCAGCCCCCCGCGCGGTGCGGGGCAATCTGCTGCCAAAACGTTGCGCACCGCGGACAGTCCGCGGTGCGCAACGTCCACCCTGTGGCCTTGGATCCCTAAGCGGGGCGCAGCGAGGTGATCATCTTCTTGATGTTTTTGTACTCCTGGGTGCCCATGTACACCTCGGGGGTGTCCACATGCATCTCGTTGCCGGGAGTGGTGTCGAAGGGGTCATACACGCCGCCGAACATCGCCCCGCTGGGCGGCCAGTTGAAGAAATGGAAGATGGGGCACGCTTCCGTTCCGGCCGGTTCAGGCGCGGCGGTGATGCCGTACGCAAACACGGTCATCAGCTTGGGATCCGTGGCGGCAGTATCCGTCCGGGTCTCGAAGGTGTACCGGGGCACCGTTCCGTTCTGCTCCAGTGCCGGAAGGGGCTGGGACTCATAGACGCCGAACGGCTGCTTCACGGTGCACTCGGAGCCCGTGACCATGTTCGTCCTGAGCGAGGCCAGATTCTTGCCGTTGGCGTTGGTGATTTTCACGAACACGCCGCCGGCGGCTGCTTCCCCGGCCGCATCGGTAACCTTCCACTCCTCGGGGTAATCGAACCTCAGTCCGTCCGCCGTTGTGTAGGACTTCCAGCCGGCTTCGGGATTCGAAGAGGCGGACGTGGACGGTGTGGCGCTCGGCGATGCCGACGCCGTGGAGGTGGGCGACGCCGAAGCGGTGGAGGTGGCGGTGGCGGCCGGGGAACTCGTCGACGGTGACGAGGCCGGCGGCCCGCAGGCTACCAGCAGGAACGCGAGGCATAGGGCCCCCGGGACTGCGATGGCCGAGGGTGCTGAGCGGTGCATCTGTACTCCTGAATTTCATGAGACCGCGAATAATTCCTCAATTGTGGACTGCGGCGGGTCGCCGCTAAAGCAATAAATCCAATCGATGTCCAAATGTTACCGGCACGCTGGCGGCCGGCTGGATTTCAGTGCTTCCCGGAAGCTTGATAGAGCTTAACCAATGCAAGAATTCCTCACCCCGGCAATGCCCTTCCTCGCCATGGCGCTCGCGGTAGCAGCAGGCCTGATCCTCTCCTGGCTGATCCGCAAGACGGTCCTCCGGCTCAACCGCCGCCGCCCCGAACTCCAAGCCACCTCCCGCGTGGCGCGGCTTCCGTTGCGCCTGGCCCTCTGCCTGATCGGCGTCCGCATCGCGCTGGTGCTGACCACGGACGACGGCGGATGGCGGGCCGCCGTCGACCATCTCCTGCTGATCGCCCTCATGGGTTCCCTTGCCTGGCTCGCCGTCGCGATGCTGCTGATCGTGGAGGCACTGGTCCTCAGCCGCTACAGCGTGGACGTCGCGGACAACCGCCGCGCCCGGCGCCTGCGGACCCAGATGATCCTTGCACGCCGGATCGGCGTGGCCCTGATCGTGGTGCTGGCGGTCGGCAGCGTGATGCTGACCTTCCCCGCCATTCAGGCCCTCGGCGCCGGTTTGCTTGCCTCCGCCGGCGTGATCTCCATCGTGGCCGGCCTCGCCGCCCAGACGTCGCTGGTGAACGTGTTCGCCGGCATGCAGCTCGCCTTCACCGACGCGATCCGGGTGGACGACGTCGTGGTGGTCCAGAAGGAATGGGGCCGGATCGAGGAGATCACCCTGACGTACGTGGTGGTCCACATCTGGGACGACCGCAGGCTCATCCTGCCCTCCACCTACTTCACCACCACGCCGTTCGAAAACTGGACCCGCCGCCAGTCCGAGGTGATGGGCACCGTGGAATTCGACCTCGACTGGCGGGCGCCCATTGAGGACATGCGCACCGAACTCCGGACGGTGCTGGACGGAACGGAACTGTGGGACGGGCGCGTGGGAATCCTGCAGATCACCGATGCCACCAACGGCTACGTCCGGGTGCGGATCCTTGTGAGTGCTGCGGACAGCGCCGCGCTCTTCGACCTGCGCTGCCTTATCCGCGAAGCCATGGTGACCTTCCTGCAGCAGGGCCATCCTGAGTCGCTGCCGCACGTGCGGTGGGAGCCCGTGCACCCCGCGCCCTCCCGCGAGGCTCCCCGGCAAGCCGCCGTGGAGTCCGTTGACCAGGGGCACCCGGGGCACGCCCGCCCGCAGTCCGGCCCGCAGGACTCCCAGCTCTTCACCGGCTCCGTAGAAGCGATCGAGCGGTCCCGCGCGTTCACCGGCCCCGGCGAGGAAGTCTTCGAAGACCGCGACAAGACGCTCTCCGCACGGAACTAGCAACCCTTTCCTGCCCGGCCGATCTGATCAATAATCAAACCGAGCCCCATCATCAGACCCGCCGCAAGCAACTGAGGAGACCAGGCCATGACCACCCACGCGGAGCCCGCAACGGAACCCCCTGCCAGTCCTGCCGAGGACAACGATGACGAGGCAACCACGGACCCCGGCTGGTTTCATAAAGCGGTGGTCTACCAGATCTATCCGCGCAGCTTTGCGGACTCCGACGGCGACGGCATAGGCGACCTGCCGGGCATCATCAGCAAGCTGGACTACCTGCAGAAGCTTGGGGTGGATGTCGTCTGGCTGTCGCCCATCTACTCGTCCCCGCAGGATGACAACGGCTACGACATCAGCAACTACCGCGACGTGGATCCCCTCTTCGGCAGCCTGGCCGATCTGCAGCAACTGACCGACGGGCTGCACTCGCGGGGCATGAAACTGGTGATGGACCTGGTGGTCAACCACACCTCGGACGAGCACCCGTGGTTTGTGGAATCACGTTCCTCCAAGGACAACCCCAAGCGCGACTGGTACTGGTGGCGGCCGCCCCGGCACAGTCCGGAAGACGGTACGGGCGCAGAACCCAACAACTGGGGCTCGGCGTTCTCCGGCCCGGCCTGGGAGTTCGACCAGGCCACCGGCGAGTATTACCTCCACTTGTTCTCCCGGAAGCAGCCTGATCTGAACTGGGAAAACCCGGAGGTCCGCGCCGCTGTCTACGACATGATGAACTGGTGGCTGGACCGCGGTGTGGACGGCTTCCGGATGGACGTCATCAACTTCATCTCCAAGGACACAGCCCTGCCGGACGGGCCGAAGGCCGACGGCATGCTGTTTGGCGACGGCAGCCCGCACTTCATGTCCGGCCCGCGGATCCACGAGTTCCTGCACGAAATGCACTTGGAGGTCTTCGCCGGCCGGGACAAACCGCTGCTGACCGTAGGCGAGATGCCAGGCGTCACGGTGGAGGACGCCGTTCTCTTCACAGATCCTGCCCGACGCGAGGTGGACATGGTCTTCCAGTTCGAGCACGTGGCGCTGGACCAGGAGGACGGCAACAAGTGGCGGCCCAGGAAACTGCGGCTCACCGACCTGAAGCAGTCCCTGGGCCGCTGGCAGGATGCCCTGGCCGATCGCGGCTGGAACAGCCTCTACTGGGGCAACCACGACCAGGCCCGTGCCGTGTCCCGTTTCGGCGACGACGGGCAGTACCGCGAGCTTTCCGCCAAGATGCTGGCCGGCATCCTGCACCTGCACCGGGGCACCCCGTACGTGTACCAGGGCGAGGAACTGGGCATGACGAATATGAGATTCGGCGCCATCAGCGACTACCGCGACATCGAGGTGCTCAACCACCACCGCGAAGCCACCACCCACCTGGGCCACACCGACGCCGAGGTGCTTGCCGCCCTGGCGCCCCTGAACCGCGACAACGCCCGCACCCCGGTGCAGTGGGACGCCACCCGGCACGGCGGGTTCACCACCGGATCGCCGTGGATCGCGGTCAACCCGAACACCAGCCACATCAACGCCGCGGAGCAGGAGGACAACCCGGATTCGGTGTTCAACTTCTACCGCCAGGTCATCGCCCTGCGCCATGCCGAGCCCGTGGTGGCGGAAGGTGAGTTCACCATGCTGCTGCCCGACGACGAACACGTCTACGCCTTCCGGCGGTCACTGCCGGGGTCTGCGCCCGGTGCGGCCGTCGGTGCGGCTGCGCCGCCGGGGGTGCAGCTGCTGGTGCTGGGCAACTTCTCCGGGGAAGACCGCACCGTGGAGCTCGAAGGCGGCGGCTGGGGCGATGCCGAAACCGGCGCGGACGAACCTGAGCTTGGCCACTACCCGGCTGAGCTGATCCTGGGAAACTACCCGTCAGAAGGAGCCGGGACACATGCTGAAATCCCCCTCCGGCCCTGGGAGCTGAAGGTCTTCCGCCGGCAACACAACAACTAAGGCAACACCCAGCAAGGCAAGGAGAGCATCATGACAATTCCACCGCTGCCGGAGCCGGATCCGTTCCCGCCGGAACCGGGCCCCACCGGACCACCTGACCCGGACAACCCGTTCCCGCCCAGCAGGCCCGATCCCACAGAGCCCCGGCCGCACCCGGGCCCGGAACCATCACCGGCGCCCGGCCCGCTGCCGATCCCCGACCCGGGACCCATGCCGCCGGTGCCGCCTGCACCGAGTCCGGACCCCACGCGGTTCTGAAATCCGGCTGACGGACGCTAATCGCCGATGCTGTGAAGGAACCGGCGCACTTCGGTGTTGAACGCCTCCGGCGTTTCAGCCGCGACCAAATGCCCGACGTCGGGAATCACCACAAGCTTTGACCCAGGAATCTGGCGGTGCATCTCCTGCGCCACTGCCAGCGGCGACCGCACGTCTTCTGCCCCGTAGAGCAGCAGGGTGGGGACGCTGATGGTGGGAAGCACGTCACGGTAGTCTGCACGGCCGCTTGCGCTCAGCATTGCCCGCATGCCGGCCGGGTGGAAGTCGGCCATGATTGCGCTCGCCTCTTGGACGACGGCGGGATCCGCCCGCTCCGTGAACAACGTGGGCATCCAGACGGGGATGAACTGTTCGGGCGGCTGGTCCAGCTCGGCGAGTATCTGGGCGTACCGGCGCTCGACTTCCTCCGGCGGCAGCGAACCGGCCCAGCCGGCGTAGGCCGAAACCAGCAGCAGGGAAGCCGCCATGTTCGGGTGGCCCCGGTACAGCTCCAAGGCGACGCCCGATCCCCACGACAACCCCAGGAGGTGCGGTTTCCGCGGCGCCACCTCACGGAGGAACCCCGCGAGCGCATCTCCCAGTTCACGTCCGGAGAAGTTCGGCGGAGGATCGTCGGACCGGCCGCAGCCCGGGGCATCCCAGGCAATGACGGTGAACTCGCCGGACAGACCTTCCAGCTGGCGACGCCAGACGCGGCTGTCCTCGTACGCACCGTGGAGAAGCACCAGCGGAGGACCTTGGCCCGCACGCTGATAGCAGATTCGCAGTCCTGAAATCTCAACGGTGTCCATACCGCACCGCTCCTTAGTGGAGCTGACCCTGATGGCTCTGATTCTAGGCCGATCAGGGTCAGCTGCCTACAGGAATAATCCGCGGCGCCGCTTGGGCCAGTGCGGCTTAGACCAGGGTGATGTCCCGGGTCCGGTGATCGTAGTTGAACGTGATCCGGCCGCCGGGGTGGTGGAGCTCGTGGTTGGCGCCGTCAAAGGCACCGAATGCACCGTAGTTCTCGTCCCAGGAGCGGTTGAGCGCGATCTTGAAGCTGTAGTGCCCGGCCGGCAGGTCCGTGGTGAGCTTCCACAGCTGGTCCACTGCATCCAGCTGCATCTGCGCTTCGTCGTACTGCGGAGCCCAGTTCGCGGGCGCTCCCAGCAGCACGTTGAAGTCGCCGGCGATGGCCACAGCTTCCGGCTGGTCGATCGATTCCACGCTGGGGGCCTCTGCCTGGGTGTCCTCGCTCGCTTTGGCCGGCTTGGCTGCAGCCTTGCGCGTGCGCACAGCCTTCGCCACGGGTGCCACGGCGTCTTCGATCAGCTCGGCGGCCTTTTCGACCACCTTGGCAGCCTTGGAGGGAGCCTTCTTCTTCGGTGCAGCCTTGGGAGCCTTTGCGGCAGCCGCCTTCGGAGCCGCCGCCTTGGCCGGAAGCGAGGTGGGGACCGGAACATCGGCGGGAACCGGAGTCCCCTCGGCGAGTGCGGTGGCAAATGAGTCCGCATCCGGGAACGCCACCGTTGCGCGGAGGCCCTCCTCGGTGATGGTCCAGCCGCTGCGTCCCTTGACGAGCCAGCCGGCCTTGACGAGCTTGCTCGTGGCGGTGGTCAGTGCCTTGTGTCCCCGGGGGATGCCTCCGCTGAGCAGTTCACTTTCCTTCTCGTTCAGCGGTACCCGGACCGTGGCCTGGGCCAGGACCGCGCCTGCGCCGAGGGTCTCGCCCGACAGAACGCTTTCCGCGAGGATGTCGAGCACTGATTTGAGTCGAACAGTGGTGGTGTCTGCAATAGCCGTGGGCATATTTGTCCTTTCGAGCAGGTGATCACTCAGCATTTTGCCAGTGAACTGTAACCGGAGGCGACTATAGGCGTTAACAATGTGTGTCGTGACCGACTGTGACGCCGGATGCAGCGCAAGTGATCCTAGGGTCTCAGGTACGGGGCGGAAACATCGGGACTTTGGGCCCGTTGACAAACGGGCGAAGCCTCCTCCTCCGGACCACCCGTTGTGGGCCCGGAACGTACCTGCCTATAGTGGCGTCCTGCCTTTTGTCAGCAATCTTCCCATGAAGCCACACCGCCAGTCCCGCCTTCTTCAATGAGGAGACCAGCATGGAGACCCGCACCCTTGGCGCTTTGACCGTATCCGCCCTTGGCCTCGGCTGCATGGGCATGAGTGAGTTCTACGGCACAGGCGACGACACCGAATCCGCCGCCACCATCCAGGCCTTCCTCGACGCGGGCGGAACCCTGCTGGATACGGCGGACATGTACGGGCCGTTCACCAATGAGCAACTGGTGGGCAGGGCCATCGCCGGGCGCCGGGCCGAGGTTGTCCTTGCCACCAAGTTCGGCAATGAGCGCCGGAAAGACGGAACCTGGGTTGGCATCAACGGCCGTCCTGAATACGTCCGCGCTGCCTGCGACGCGAGCCTGCAGCGCCTGGGGGTGGACCACATCGACCTCTACTACCAGCACCGCGTGGACAAGGCCGTGCCCATCGAGGACACTGTGGGTGCCATGGCCGAACTGGTCCAGGCTGGCAAAGTACGCCATCTGGGGCTGTCCGAAGCCAGCGCCGACACCATCCGCCGTGCCCACGCTGTGCACCCGATCACTGCACTTCAGACGGAGTACTCCCTGTGGGAACGGGAACCGGAGACGAAAGTCTTCCCGCTGCTGGCGGAACTGGGAATCGGATTTGTGCCGTACAGCCCGCTGGGACGCGGCTTCCTCACCGGCCAGCTGCGCACCCCGGAGGACTTCGCGCCGGACGATTTCCGGCGCCACTCACCCCGGTTCCAAGGCGGGAACTTCACGCGCAACCTCGAGCTGGTGGACCGGGTGAAGGAACTGGCCGACGAGAAGAAGTGCACACCGGCACAGCTGGCCCTGGCCTGGCTGCTGGCACAGGGCGAGCACATCGTCCCCATACCCGGCACCAAAAAGCGTGTCCGGCTTCAGGAAAACCTCGGCGCGCTGGACGTTGAACTCTCCGACCAGGACCTCAGCCGGCTCGACGAGCTTGCCCCTGCCGGGGTGGCGGCGGGAGCACGCTACCCGCACATGGATTCGATCGACGTGTAAGGCCGGCCCGGCCGCCCCCCACTACCAAGCGAGCCCATCACCGCAATAAAGGAGACACAGTGACCGAACTCAATGAAGAAGACCTGGCCCTGGCCCAATGGAGCCGGAGGCTCACCCACGCCCTTCAGATCCTGGACCTGGAGCTTGACCACGCGCTCATTCGCCGGCTGGCCAAGGAATCTTCCGAGGCAGTCAACGACGACGCCGGTCCGATCAGCGCGGTGGTGGTGGGCTATGCAGCCGGGCTGTCCGCCGCCAAGGGGAAGGCGAGCCCCATCGAGGCCATCGAGTCCGCCACCGAAGTGGCGCTGAAGCTGTGCGAGCACGGAGCCGACGGCGGCCCGGACAGCGAAGGCTGGGCCGGCACCGCCCAGTAACCCGACCCGCCCGGGACTACCCCAGGCTGGGCTCCAACCGCACGATAACGGCCTTGGACACCGGGGTGTTGCTGCCCTCGGCCACGCTTTCCAGCGGAACCAGCACGTTGGCCTCCGGATAGTACGCGGCCGCGCACCCCCGGGCCGTGGGGTACGACACCACACGGAACTTCCGGAGCACTCGCTGCACGTTGTCTTCGTAGACCCCGTGGATGTCCACGTGCTGGCCATCGGAAAGGCCCAGCTCGGCGATGTCCTCGGGGCTGACGAAGACCACGTCGCGGCCCTTCCTGATGCCGCGGTAGCGGTCGTCGTGGCCGTAAATGGTGGTGTTGAACTGGTCGTGCGACCTCATGGACTGCAGGATCAAAGTGCCGGCCGGGCG
The DNA here is from genome assembly GCF_042880995.1 of Arthrobacter sp. NPDC058288. Lineage (NCBI taxonomy): Bacteria > Bacillati > Actinomycetota > Actinomycetes > Micrococcales > Micrococcaceae > Arthrobacter > Arthrobacter sp. NPDC058288. Next base: position 197,697 of record NZ_JBHVYH010000004.1, on the reverse strand, counting down.
CTCCACGTGCTCTAGGTGGTTCACGGTGAGCATGGCCTTGCCCGTGGGCGTGGGGAACGTGCGCGAGTCCCGGGGTCCGTTGGGGAGCACAAAGCCGCCCTTCTGGCGGATCTTCCGGTTGTAGTCCTCGCAGCCCGCCACCACATGGGAGATGTGGTCGCGGATGAGGTCATAGTCGCGCTCGAACCCGGCCCAGTCGGCGTCGATCTTCCCATCCACCGTGGCGCGGGCCAGCCTGCTGATGATGGCCACTTCCGAGAGCAGGTCCGGCGCCACGGGCCGTACCGTGCCGTGGGAGGCGTGGACGGCGCAGACGGTGTCCTCCACCGAAACGAACTGCGGGCCGGACGCCTGCATGTCGATCTCGGTGCGTCCCATAGTGGGCAGGATCAGGGCTTCCTTGCCTGTCACCGTGTGGGAGCGGTTGAGCTTTGTGGAGATCTGCACCGTCATCTCCGTGTTCTCCATGGCGCCTTCGGCTGCCTGGGAGTCGGAGATGGCCCCCACCAGGTTGCCGCCAAGGCCCACGAAAACCCTAATGTCGCCGTCGCGCATCCTGCGGATGGTTTCCACGGCGTCCGCGCCGTGCTCCCGGGGCGGATCGAAGTTGAACTCCTTGCCCAAGGCATCCAGGAAGGCCGGCGGCATTTGTTCCCAGATGCCCATGGTGCGGTCGCCCTGGACGTTGCTGTGGCCGCGGATCGGGGACGCTCCTGCACCGGGTTTTCCCATGTTTCCCCGCAGCAGCAGGAGGTTGATGATCTCCTTGATGGTTGCCACGCCCTTTTTGTGCTGCGTGATGCCCATTGCCCAGGTGATGATGACCTTCTCGGCCCTCAGGTAGCGCTCGGCCAGTTCGTCGATTTCTTCGCGGCGCAGTCCGGTGGCCTCAACCACTTCGCGCTCATCCAGTTCGGCGAGGTGCTCCTTGAGTTCCTCCAGCCCCTGGCAGTGCTCCTGGAGGAACGCGTGGTCCAGCACACTCCCCGGGTTCCTGGCTTCGGCGTCGAGAACGCGCTTGGACACCGCCTGCAGAAGTGCCATGTCCCCGCCCAGCCGGATCTGCAGGAACTGGTCGGCAATCTGCGTGCCGTGTCCCACGATGCCCTTGACCTTCTGCGGGTTCTTATACCGGCGCAGCCCGGCCTCGGGCAGCGGGTTAACGGCAACGATCTCGCCACCAGCTTCCTTGGCTTCTTCGAGGGCGGTCAGCATGCGCGGGTGGTTGGTTCCCGGGTTCTGCCCCATGATGATGATCAGGTCCGCCTGCGCGAAATCGTCATAGGAGATGGTGGCCTTGCCGATGCCGATGGTCTGGCCCATGCCCCAGCCGGAGGATTCATGGCACATGTTGGAGCAGTCCGGCAGGTTGTTGGTTCCATAAGCCCGGACGAACAGCTGGTACAGGAAGGCTGCCTCGTTCGAAGTCCGGCCGCTGGTGTAGAACGCGGCCTCGTCAGGGCTCGCCAGGCTCTTCAGCTTGCCGCCCAGGATGGAAAAGGCTTCGTCCCAGCTGACGGGCCGGTAGTGGTCCTCCCCCGCGGGTTTGTAGACCGGTTCGGTCAGCCGCCCCTGCATCCCGAGCCAGTACTCGGACATCCCCCGCAGTTCGCTGACCGGGTGCTCCTGCCAGAATTCCGCAGGGACAAGGACGGGAGTAGCCTCCCATGTGACGGCTTTGGCACCGTTCTCGCAAAACTCGAACGTCTTGCGGTGGCCGGGGTCCGGCCACGCGCAACTCATGCAGTCGAAGCCGTCCTTCTGGTTCAAGGCAAGCAACGTCTTGCGGGACCGTTCGACGCCCATCTTTTCGATGGCAGGCTTCATGGAGTGGTAGACGCCGGGGAAACCCGCGGCCCACTCCTTTGGCTTGCCCACCTCAAGGTTGTTTTCGTCTGCTTCTTCCACACGAGGGGTCTTCCGGGGCATGCTGCGCCCTCCTTGACTCGGACTTGCTGCTCAGTGCTGCTTCGAACTGGTGTCCCCACGGACAGGACCTGCCCTCAGGATTAGCAGTTATGGATGGACGCCGCAACCACCCGCCAGGCCCGTGCCAACTCAGGAGTAACCGAGCTCCGCGAGCAGCTCGGATTTGCGCTCCTCGTCCGCGAACGAGGACCGGATGGAGTTGGAAGCCAGCCGGACCCGGTCGAATTCGGACAACCCCAGGACGGTTTGCAGCTGCACGAAGTTGTCGTCCACGTACCCGCCGAAGTACGCGGGATCGTCCGAGTTCACGCTGACGTTCAGTCCCGCAGCGAGCATTGCCGGAAGCGGGTGCTCGGCCAGGGTGTCCACGGCACGGAGCCGCACATTGGACAACGGGCACACGGTCAGCGGCACGCGCTCCGCCACGAGGTGTTCCACCAGATCGGGGTCCTCCATGCAGCGGATGCCGTGATCGATCCGCTCCACGTCCAGTAGTTCCAGCGCATCGACGATGTACGACGGCGGGCCCTCCTCGCCGGCGTGCGCTATCCGGTGCAGGCCGGCTTCCTTCGCCCGGGCGAACAGCCGTTCGAATTTGGCCGGAGGGTTGCCCACCTCGGCCGAGTCCAGGCCGATGCCGGCGATGGGCGCGTTCATGGCCAGCAACTGCTCCAGGACGTCGAGGGCCGATTCCTCGGGCAGGTCGCGCAGGAACGCGGCGATCAGCAGGGTGGACACCCCGAACTCCTCCAGGGAATTCGCCAGCACGGAGGCAACACCGCTCACGCAGGTCTGGAGCGGGATCCCGCGGGACACGTGGGCCTGCGGGTCCATCATGATTTCGGCGTGCCGCACTCCCGCGGCCGCCGCCCGCTCCAGGTACGCGCGGGTCATGTTCGCAAAGTCCTGCTCCGTCTGCAGAACGGCCATGTTGGCGTAGTACAGGTCCAGGAAGGACTGCAGGTCCGTGAACTCGTAGCGGGCGCGCAGCTCGTCCAGGTCCGCGTACGGCAGCGTGATGCCGTTCCGTTCGGCCAGCGCGAAGATCAGCTCCGGCTCCAGGGTCCCCTCGATGTGGAGGTGCAGCTCCGCCACCGGCAGAAGTTTTACGGGCAGATCGGCCACGGCCCCTTCGGCGTCGGTCTGGGCCGCCACGGCCCCTTCGGCGTCGGTCTGGGCCGCCACAGGCTGGTCAGGGGCGTCTACAGGAGCATCGCTGAGTGCTGACGCGCCGCCGGGTTCGGGCGCGCCGTCGTAAGTTTCCATCCGGTAAGGATATGCCCGCAGCGCCCCGGCACCGATAGAGTCGAAGCAATGCAACATAACAAGCAGGCTTCCAATATGCCCTTCCTGACCCCGGACCACCCCACCGATGGATTCGTCCGGGTGCGCGGAGCCCGGGAAAACAACCTGCGCAACGTGGACGTGGACGTGCCCCGGGACGCTATCGTTGCGTTCACCGGCGTCTCCGGTTCCGGCAAGTCCTCCCTCGCCTTCGGCACCATCTTCGCGGAAGCCCAGCGCCGCTATTTCGAGTCCGTGGCCCCGTACGCTCGGCGCCTCATCCAGCAGGGCCACAATCCCAAGGTGGAGCTGATCACGGGGCTGCCTCCCGCCGTCGCGCTTCAACAACGGCGCGGTACACCGAGCAGCCGGTCCACCGTAGGCACGGTGACCACCCTCTCCAACTCGCTGCGTATGCTGTTCTCCCGCGCCGGTACCTATCCGGCGGGCACGGCCCAGCTGGACTCGGATGCTTTCTCGCCCAACACGGCCGCCGGCGCCTGCCCCGTGTGCCACGGCCTGGGCATTGCCCACACGGTCAGCGAATCGTCACTTGTCCCGGACACCTCGCTGAGCATCGCCGACGGCGCCATCGCGGCCTGGCCGGGCGCGTGGCAGGGCAAGAACCTCCGCGACATCCTCAGCCACCTCGGCTACGACGTCACCATCCCCTGGCGGAAGCTGCCCAAGAAGCACCGCGACTGGATCCTGTTCACCGAGGAACAGCCCGTCGTGGAGGTGACACCGAAGCGGGACCGGGTGGCCAAACCCTACAAAGGCCGCTTCTGGAGCGCCAAGAGCTACGTGCTCCACACGCTGGCCGACTCCAAGAGCGACACCATGCGCCAGCGCGTTCTCCGGTTCATGGAAACGGGACCGTGCGAGCGCTGCGGCGGAAGCGGACTGACGCCCGAGGCCCTGGCGGTGACCTTCGCGGGACGCACCATCGCCGAGCTCAACGCCGTACCCATGGCCGAACTGGCCGAGGTCATCCGGCCCACCAGCGAGCTGAAGGACGCCGGGACGGCCAGCCGTGGTGCGGCCTCGGGCGAGACCAACGAAGTGGCCGTCGCCATCACCCGCGACCTCCTGCTGCGGATCACCGTGCTGCTGGAGCTGGGCCTGGGCTACCTTGCCCTGGGCCGGGCCACGCCCACGCTCTCTCCCGGCGAAATGCAGCGGCTGCGGATTGCCACCCAGCTGCGTTCCGGCCTGTTCGGTGTGGTGTACGTTCTGGACGAGCCGTCCGCCGGGCTCCACCCCGCCGACGCCGAACCGCTGCAGGCTGTGCTCGAAGCGCTCAAGTCTTCCGGCAACTCGGTGTTCGTGGTGGAACACAACATGGACGTGGTCCGGCGCGCCGACTGGCTGGTTGACGTTGGCCCGCGCGCCGGGGAAGGCGGCGGCGAGATCCTGTACAGCGGACCCGTGGCCGGGCTCGCAGACGTGGAGTCGTCCGTTACCAGGCCCTTCCTGTTCCCGGACGGCGGCGGCGCGAATCGCGGCGGCAATAAGAATGACGGCGGGAACAACGACGGCGGAGCGCGCCGCCCGGCGGGCGGCTGGCTTGGGTTGAAAGGCATCAGCCGGCACAACCTTCGCGATCTCGACGCCGACTTCCCGCTGGGCATCCTGACCGCGGTCACGGGCGTTTCCGGCTCGGGCAAGTCCACCCTGGTGAGCCAGGTCCTGGCCGAGGTGGTGGGGGCGCACCTGCACCCGCAGGCGGCTGACGTTGCGGCCGCTGCGGAGGTGACCGCCGAGGACCTGGAATCCGGGGACGCCGGGTCCGGCGAACCGCTCATCGTTTCCGAAGCCGTTGCAGAAACCAGCGGAATGGACCGGATTGACCGGCTCGTGCGGGTGGACCAGAAGCCGATCGGCCGCACGCCGCGGTCCAACCTGGCCACGTACACCGGGCTGTTCGACGCCGTGCGCAAGGAATTCGCCGCCACCGAGCAGGCACGTGCCCGCCGTTTCGGCGCCGGACGGTTCTCCTTCAACGTGGCAGGCGGCCGCTGCGAGATCTGCCTGGGCGAAGGATTCGTGGCCGTTGAGCTCCTCTTCCTTCCGGGAAGCTACGGCCCGTGCCCCGAGTGCGGGGGTTCGCGCTACAACCCCGAGACGCTGGAGGTGACCTACAACGGCAAGAACGTGGCCGAAGTGCTGGCCATGACGGTGGATGCCGCCGCGGACTTCCTGGCCGGTGTCCCGGCCGCTGCCCGCAGCCTGCAGACCCTGCGCGACGTTGGCCTGGGCTACCTCCGGCTGGGCCAGCCCGCCACCGAGCTCTCGGGCGGCGAAGCCCAGCGGATCAAGCTGGCCACGGAACTCCAGCGAGCGCGCCGCGGCCACACCCTCTACCTGCTGGACGAACCCACCACAGGGCTCCACCCTGCGGATGTCCAATTGCTCATGGCCCAGCTGCATGGCCTGGTGGACGCCGGAAACACGGTCATTGTGGTGGAACACGAGATGGACGTGGTGGCCGCCGCGGACTGGGTGATCGATCTCGGGCCGGCCGGTGGCGACGCCGGCGGTGAGATTGTGGCGTCCGGTACGCCGGCCGCCGTCGCGCGTTCCGCCCGGAGCCGGACGGCGCCGTATCTGGCGACGGCACTGGATCAATGATTGGCGCCGGCATTCACGACCTGCACATCGCGACACCGTGGCGGATATCTATTTCGATTTGATAACGCACCGCCACTGTCCTAGCGTGGAACGTGATCCCGCCGAGCGGGACGACGAATGCCCGGTGCTGCCACCACCAGTTACTGCCCGGCCGGCAGACACCGTACATGACCTCTAGTTCGTCAGGGGCGGGCAGTGGCGCGACAACGTCCGGGGACGGACCGAGCGCAGGTGGCCCTCAGGAGCATCCACTTTCATGAACACTTCCACTCGCATGAACACCCCCATGGGCAAATCCAAACTGGGGACCGCCGCGCGCCGCGGGGTGACGCTGGCCGCCGTTTCCGCGGCAGGACTCGCACTGTCCGCCACAGCCGCGAACGCGGCCGTCCCCACCGCCACGAGCGGCAGCACGTGGGACGCCCTCGCGCAGTGCGAGAGCGGCGGCAACTGGAGCACCAACACCGGCAACGGTTTCAGCGGCGGACTCCAGTTCACCGACAGCACCTGGGCGGCCTACGGCGGCACCGGCTCGGCGGCAAACGCCACCCGCGAGCAGCAGATCGCCGTCGCCGAGAACGTCCAGGCCAGCCAGGGCTGGGGCGCCTGGCCCGCCTGTGCAGCCAGCCTGGGCCTAAGCGGCGGCGGCGGAGCACCCGCACCGAGCGTCCCGGTCACCCCGGCCCCCGCCGAGGTACCGGTACAGGCCGCGCAAGCCCCCGTCCAGGCCGCTTCTGCCGCAGTGGCACCCGCACAGGCTGAACCCCGCCACGCCGCACAGGTTCCGTTGAGCGGCGAAACCTACACGGTGGAGGCCGGTGACACCCTCAGCACCATCGCGGAGAAGCTGGACATCGCCGGCGGCTGGCAGACCCTTGCCGATGCCAACACGGACACCATCGTGGATCCCGACCTGGTGCTTGAAGGCCAGGTTCTGCAGCTGCCTGCCTAAGGCAAAGCAGCGGAGCTTTAGACAACGACGCCGCAGCGTCCCCTTGGCGGGGAGCTGCGGCGTCGTAGTTTCTTAAGTGTTGTTTCCTAAGTTAGGTCAGGCCGCCTGCGGCAGTTCGCGGACGATCCGGACTTTCCAGGCGGAGTCGTCGCTGGTGTCCAGAAGGGCCACAGTGCCGATGTGCAGGTGCAGGGCCACCCGCTTGGCTGCCAGGAGCTCGAGGTAGAGGTGCTCGTTCATGCGCGCCGGCGAATCGATCACAAACTTCACGGCATCGCGCACCTTGCGGTAGTTGTCGCTGCGTTCGCGGTGCAGGTGCAGCTCCAGCGAGTGGCGCTGGCGGACCTTCGGCTCATGCGCGTTGAGCCACGAAACCGCTGCGTGGACTCCGACCACAACGGCGAGGGACACGGCGTAGATCCACCAACCGGTGGACAGCAGGAACAGGGGGAGGTTGGCGATGGCCACTACCGCGATGAACAGGCGGAGGGCAACGATGCGCCGGAGTTTCAGGGCAACAGACCCGAGGGCGGCGCGGAAGCCGTGCTGCTCCTTGCGGGCCGCTTCCGGGTCGATGGTGAATTCATCAAGCACCAGGATGCCTTTGGCTTCCGGGCTCAGCATTTGTCCGAACTTCGGCGTGAACGGAACTGCTTGGGTAAGTGTCATTTCGTGTCTTCCGGAGGGTGACTGAGGCGGGATTTGATTGGGGTCATCTTAGTGAAATTGTGACCGTGTTGTCGCCCCCGTCTCAGCATACGGTCCAGTAGACTACGCCGCGCTGCCCTCAAGCCGCTCACAGCCTACCAGCGTTTGCCGCTGCAACACCGCCGCCTCAGCGGTGCGTGGCGGCCGCCGCCATTTGGTCTTGGACCCCGGCACCTCCACACTTGAAGGATGCAGACTTTCCTTCCCTATCCAGATTTCCAGCAGAGTGCCGCGGTCCTTGACCGCGTGCGGCTCGGCAAGCAGCGTGTCGAGGCGCTGCAGACCCTGCGTGCGCTGGTGATCCCGGAGTACGGCTGGCAGTCGCACCCGGCCATCCGCATGTGGATGGGCTACGTCCCCGCGCTGACCATGTACGGCCTGGCCATCGCCGATGAATGGATCGCCCGCGGCGGCGAGGACACCACCCGGGCAAAGATCGCTGAATTCGCGCCGCAGGCGGACCACGCGGCCTACGCCGCCAAGATCCCCATGCCGCCGTGGCTGGGTGAGCCCGACGTCCACCTCAGCCACCGCTCCCGGCTGCTGCAGAAGGAACCGCGCTTTTACAGCGAACTATTCCCGGGCACACCGGCGGACCTGGAGTATGTCTGGCCCGAACCCCGGCATGAGTTCCTTCCGGAGGATCCGGTCGGTGACCGGCTCTGGATCCTGCGTGCCCAGGTGGGCGACACCGCCCCGGACAAGCTCGACACCATCAGCCTGCCGGAGGTTGGCCGCGCCGCGAAAGCCGCCGCCCAGTCCGAAGAGTACGAGTTCGTCTACGCCGACTCCGGTGCCCGGCGGCCTGCCAAGAACCCCAAGAAGCGCCCGCCCAAGCAATTGGTGAAGAAGCCCACGAAGAAGCGCCAGCAGCAGGAGGAGGCCTTCCGCACCCTCCCGGGCAATTCCGCCATAGCGGTCCCGTTCGATGGCGGTGCCACGTTCGCGATCGGCAAGGTCCAGGGTCGCCCCATCACGGTGGACGGCCGTTTCGCCCGGAACTTCCAGGTGACGGACGTCGTGGAACGCTCCTCGTTCGACTACCCCGCCCTGCTGCAGGATCCGCGGCTGTTCTTCCCGATTCCGGCGCCCTAGCCGTAATCGCCAAGCCTGGCAAAGGCTACGCCGCCGCTCTGGCAGACTTGCCCGTATGACTGTTCTTATGGCCGGCTGCGGCGATCTGGGTACCGAGGCCGGGCTGCGTTTCGCGGCAGCCGGCCACCGCGTAGTGGGGTGGCGGCGGTCGCCGGCCAAGCTTCCGCCCGCTATCGAGGGTGTCGTTGCCGACTTGACCGTTCCGCCGCTGCCGCCGGTCCCGGCGGACACCACCGCTGTCGTCATCGCTGTTGCGGCCGGCTCCCCGACCGAGGCGGCCTACCGGGCCGCCTATGTGGACGGACTCTCGAACGTCCTGGATGCGCTGGAGCGTGACCGGGAGCACGACGGCGCGGCCTCACCTTCGCCGCTCCGGCGCGTGGTGTTCGTCTCCTCCACCGCCGTGTACGGCGACGCGGACGGCGGCTGGGTGGATGAAAGCACGACGCCGGCACCCGGCGGATTCTCCGGCCGCATCATCCGCGAGGCGGAGGATCTGCTGCACCGGCGCCTGCTCGGCACCGGCATCACTCCCGTGGTGCTTCGCCTGGGCGGCATTTACGGGCCGGGACGGACCCGGCTGATCGATCAGGTCCGCTCCGGCGCGGCCACGGCGCCCGCGGAACCGCGCTACACCAACCGCATCCACCGGGACGACGCCGCGGCGGCAATCGTGCACCTCTGCACCATGACCGCCGAACCCGGACCCGTGTACCTCGGTGTGGACAACGATCCCGCGGAGCTCGGTGAGGTCCAGCGTTTCCTGGCCGACGAACTGGGACTCCCGCGGCCGTCGTCGGACGTTTCGGGCGGTGGCGGGTCAGCCGGCGGGGAGCCGTCCCGCGGCGGCAACAAACGGTGCAGCAATGCCCTGCTCCGCAGCACCGGGTTCGAGTTTGCCTACCCCACCTTCCGCGAGGGATACCGCGCGATCCTCGCCGGCGAAGGCGTCAGGCACCCGTGATGCCGCTGCCCTTTTCCGTATCCGACGCCTTGTAGGGGGACCAGTGGATTTCCAGCACATTATCGAGTCGGTTGGCCGGTTCATGGACTTTGCCGGCGTCGCCGTTATGGTGATCGGCGCCGTCGTGTCCATCCCCATGGCCCTGCGCGGATACCAGCCGAGACGTCTGCCGCCTGGCTCCGAACCGCTCTCCGTATACCGTTCCTACCGGCAGCTGTTGGGCCGCTCCATCCTGCTGGGCCTTGAACTTCTAGTGGCAGCGGACATCATCCGGACGGTCGCCGTGACGCCGACCTTCGAGAGCGTAGGTGTGCTGGCGATCATCGTGCTCATCCGGACCTTCCTGAGTTTCTCGCTGGAGCTCGAGATCACCGGCCGCTGGCCCTGGCAGAAACAGCCCGCCGGCGCGGCAGCATCAGCCGGCGCGTCGGGCTCATCATCTGAGGGCTGAAAGCCTTCTCCGCTGTCAGCGCCCTCGGTTAGGCTCGCAGGATGACTCATAACAACGCCGCAAAAGCCTCTGAACTGCTCCGCCTCCACCAGGCACCGGAAATCCTGCAGGTCATCAACGTCTGGGACGCCATCACCGCCAAGGTCGCCACCGATGTCCCGGGCACCGCTGCCCTGGCCACGGCCAGCCACTCCATTGCGGCCTCGCTTGGTTACGAGGACGGCGAGAACATCCCCGTGGACCTCATGCTCGAAGCGGCGGGACGCATTGCCGCGTCCACCACCCTTCCGGTCAGCGCGGACCTCGAATCCGGCTACGGCAGCCCGGGCGAGACAATCCGGAAGGCGATCAGCGTGGGAATCGTTGGCGCCAACATCGAAGACCAGATGCGCCCGTTGGCCGACGCCGTTGCCCAGATGGCCTCCGCCGCCCGGGCCGGCCAGGCCGAAGGCATCGATTTCGTCCTCAACGCACGCACCGATGCTTTCCTCAAGGGCAAGGACCGCGACCCCGCCGACGTACTGGCCGACGCCATCGAACGGGGCCGCGCGTTCCTCGACGTGGGAGCAACCACCGTTTTCGTTCCCGGCCTGCTGGACGAGCCCACCGTTGCCGCCCTGGTGGACGGCATCGGCTGGAACAAGGTGTCCGTCATCAACGTTCCGGGATCGCTTGCCCCGGCGAAGCTCCAGGAACTGGGCGTGGCGCGCATTTCCTACGGCCCCTGGACCCAGCGGGTTGCCCTGACGGCCTTTGCCGACGCCACCGCCGGGCTCCTGGCCGGGGGCGCGCTGCCCGAGGGAACACGGGCACTCAACTAGTGGCCGGTCCGGAGCTGCAGGGTGTGGGATTGCCGGACCCGTGGCCCGAGCCGCCGGAGCTTCCCACCCCGGTGATCATGGACCAGCGGTGGACCGACGCGGTGTTCCTGCACTGGCGCATCCCCGAAGCGGCGGCGGCAGCGTTCATGCCGGCGGGGGTGGCGCCGGACGTTTTCGACGGCTCGGCGTGGGTGGGGCTGATCGGCTTCCGCATGCAGAAAGCGGGCATCGGACGAGGCCCCGCAGTGCCGTTCTTCGGGGACTTCAACGAGATCAACGTCCGGCTGTACTCGCGGGAACCGGACGGCACCAGGGGCGTGGTCTTCCTGAGCCTGGACGCGGACCGGCTGGCCGTGGTCCTGGCCGCACGCGCAGCCGGAATTCCGTATGTATGGTCGCACGCCCGCTTCCGTCCCGCCCATCCCGGAAGCCCGTCCACCGGCTACTCGGTGCGGCGGTTCCGGCGCGGTGCCCGAAGCGACTTCGCGGTGGTTCCGGCACTCGACGACGCCGCGGCTGATCCGCTGTCCGTCCACCTCACTGCCAGGTTCGGCCTGCACTCCCGCTTCCGCGGCCGCACGCTGTACATCCCCAACACCCATTCACCCTGGCCGCTGTACCGGGCTGAGCTGACGGTCCTGGAGGACGGGTTGATCAGCGCCGCCGGACTCGAGGTGGCAGGTCCGCCGGAGTCCGTGCTGTTCTCCCCCGGCGTCCGGACCCAGTTTGGCCGGCCGCGGGTGCTTGGATAGGGGGCGGCGCTCCTCGGGGGCCGCCTCGAGGAGCACCGCCGGCAGGGGCGCAAGTATTCGTTCGCTCTTGGCTGCGCGGCTCAACGATCTTCCGGGCCACCACGGAGGTCGGCCTGAAGGTTTCGGCATCCAGCGGTGCGACACTGGAGCAGCCCATTGGCGTTGTCTCGGGGTCCATCGCCGCGGTGCGCGAGGCCGGGTTCCAGGGCAGTCGCTGCCTCGGCGAGTGCGGAGTCTGCGGCGTTCGTGACGCCGCTATTTTGTCGTAGGTCTTTGGCAGAGTTACCCCATGGAAGTCACGGGGGAACTTGCAGCAGGAGGACGGGCGTTGCACTGGGCCAAAATGCCCGCCGCCGCTGACGCATCTGGTGCTGTCGGTCACCCCGTTTCGGGCCGTGGCCTGCGGAGTGTTCCCGCGGTATCCCCTCAGCCGGCGGCCACAGCGTTCGACGGCGGTGGTTCCGGTGATCTGGACCGGTGCTTCGCGCTGCTGGCGGCTTTGAGCTCGACGGCGGTCACGGACGTTGCAGTGGTGGGTTTCCAGGAGGCTGCTGACTTCGCCGCCCGGGTGGAGGACATCTCCCGGGCCGCTGAATATTTGCAGGTGGTTGCTGCCGGGGCAGTGGACCGGTCGCGGCGGGAGGCCAGTGCTGCTGCAGCTGCTGCGCGGGCTGGCTCGGGTTCGGGTGCGGCCGTTGGCTGGACCACCGGGTGGGGCGAAGAGACGGCCGTGCATGGGCCGATCTGCTGGGCGACCGGGACGCATGCCAATGAAACGGTGACCGGCCAGGTCGAGACGGCCACGGGTCCCGGACCAAGCCCAGAACCGCCGAAGTCCAACGATCCGGATCCGGCCGGTGACGGGTGCCGGAACACCACCGAGTTCCTGCGTATAAGACTGCGGATCGGTGCCGGCGAAGACCGCCGCCGGCTCGCCCTGGCCGAGGCCGTGCTGCCCCGGGCCGGGATCACCGGCCACCCCCAGCCTCCGGAACGTCCCGTGCTCGCCGCGGCCGTGGCGTCCGGGTCGGTGGGTTCCCGTTCCGCGACGATCATCACCGTCGCCTTGGACCGGGTCCGGCATCACGCCCCTGCGGAGACCATGGCCAGGATGGAACACACCCTGACCCGCACCGCGGCCGAACAGGACACCGATTTCCTCGCCCGCGTTGCCCGGCAACTGGTTGAGGCGGCCGACCAGGACGGCAGCGAACCCTCCGAGGAGGAACTCCGGCACCGGCAGGGCGTCTTCATCCGGAAACCCCGCCGCGGACTGCACCACGTGGAATTCTTCGCCACCCCGGACCAATACGAACCCCTCCTGACCGTGATGAACACCGCCACCAACCCCCGCACCCAACCAGGCGAACAACATCTGGACCGGCGGACCCGGCCCCAGCAGCTCCTGGACGGCCTCGTCGGCGCCGCCAAAACCACACTCGCCACCGGAAACCTCCCCGCAGCCGGCGGTCTGCGTCCCCAGGTCATGGTCACCATCGACTACCGCGACCTCCTGGACCGCCTCGACCGGCTCGACCAGAACAGCGACAGGCCAAACGGCACCGGAGGCATCCCCGGCACCACGGGCACCGGGACCATCCCCGGCATCCCCGGCACGGGCTCGTTCACGTTCACCGGGGCCGTCACGGCCGCCACGGTCCGGAAGATCGCCTGCGACGCCGACATCATCCCCGTCCTCCTCGGCAGCGAGGGCCGCGTCCTGGACATCGGCCGGACCACCAGGATCTTCCCGCCCCACATCCGCAAAGCCCTCACCGCCCGCGACCAAGGCTGCGCGTTCCCGGGCTGCACCATCCCCGCCCCGTGGTGCGAAGCCCACCACATCACTTACTGGTCACACGGCGGAACCACCAGCACCGAGAACGGCACGTTGCTTTGCTCCCATCACCACCACCTGATCCACAAGGAACAGTGGCAGATCCAGGTCAAAACCGGGATCCCGTGGTTCATCCCGCCACCCCACATCGACCCACACCAAAAACCCCAACGAAACAACTACTTCAGACTCGATTGACGCTGCACCATGCCGGCCCGACGCTCTTACGAGATGTCCTACTGGGTACTTCGTTGGGTTTTCGGGCCAGGGACTGTTCGGAGCCCTGTTAACTTCCTAATGTGGGGGGACGGAGCCGGAGGGGCGGCGCATGCGGGTGCGGGCGATGACGGTCCGGCGTGGACCGCCAGCAACAGTCCCGAACGTGCAAGGACGCACAGAGAAGAGAGCACCATGAGCAACCAACAGGCGGCACCTGAGACAAAAGGTGTCACGGTGGAGGTACTTTCAACGGTTGACCTAGCCTCCGAGATCGAGGGCATGGAAGGGCGCCAGCTTCGAACGCGAATGGTGACTATCGAGCCCGGCGGCGTGTTCGGCCCGATCCACGACCACGTGGGCCGCCCTGGCACCGTCTACATCCTGCAGGGAACGATCACCGACCATCGAAACGGCGTCGCTACAGACTACGGGCCCGGAGTGGGATGGCCCGAGGACCGGAATACCACCCACTGGCTCGAGAACAGGGGGACGGTTCCGGCAGTGGAAATCTCGGTCGATATCGTCATGAAAGAGTGAACCCAAGCATGGGTGGTCCTTCGTGAGGGCGGAAACCCTACCGCCCCGCCGCGTACCCCTGCGCACCGCGCGGGTTCGCTGCACCCTGCAGGACTCCCGTCCGGGGATCACGGACAACGGCGGACAGCCGTCCCAGTGTCCAGTCTCCGGCGCGTGTGATCCGGTGGCCGCGGCGCTCAAGACCGGCGATGACGTCCTCACCCAGCCTGTCCTCCACCACTGCGCCGCCGGGCTCCCAGGTGCGGGGCCAGAAAGACCCCGGCATCGACGTCGTATGGAACGTCGGCGCGTCGATGGCCTGCTGCGGAGAGTAGCCTCCCACGATGGTCCGCAGCAGGTATGGGAGCTGCCACTGGTCCTGCTGGTCACCGCCCGGGGAACCCAGCGCTGTAACAGCCGCGCCGTTGTGCAGCACGAGGGTGGGCGTCAGGGTGGTGCGGGGACGCTTCCCCGGGGTGAGCGTGGACGGTGTTCCGGGTTCGAGCCAGGTCATCTGCAGCCGGGTGCCCAGGCAGAAACCCAGCTCGGGGATCGCCGGGGAGGACTGCAGCCAGCCGCCCGACGGAGTCGCCGAGATCATGTTGCCCCAGCGGTCCACTACATCGATGTGGCACGTGTCGCCACGCATTTCGCCGCTAGCCAGGACCGTCGGCTCACCCACGCCGGCGCCGGCACTCCCGCGAAGGCCCGGCCCGTCGTCGTCGTTCACGACCGCCGGCGGCACGTACTCCGTCCGCAGCGGCGGGATAAACGGTTCGTGTCCCGGAACCCGGCCGGGCCGGAACTCATGCGATGCCCGTTCCGTGATCAACTGCCGGCGCTCCGCGGCGTACCCGGCAGACAGCAGGTAGTCGAGCGGAACGTCAGCGTCGCCGTAGTAGGCCTCCCTGTCGGCGAGCGCCAATTTCTGGGCCTCCAGGATGGTGTGCGCGCCCCGTTCGGTGGACGGATCAAGGTACTCGTCCGCGAACCCGTCCAGGATCGCCAGGGTCTGCAGAAGCGCCGGCCCCTGTCCCCACGGGCCCGTCTTGGCGATGGTGTGTCCCCTGAACCCAACAGTGGCTGCGGCTTCGTAGCCCGCTTCAAATCCCCCGAGGTCATCCATTGCCAGCACGCCACGGTGGTCAGTCCCGGACGAATGGCGGTGCGGCGTCTGCACGGACCGCACCATGGCCTCCGCTACAAAACCCTCGCCCCATTCCCGGCGTGCGGCGTCGATGCACGCTTCCCGCGTGGACCCCGCGGCTCCCGCCTCCACCAGCCGTTCAAGAGTCTGAGCGTAGGCCGGATTCCGGACCAGTTCCCCCTCGGCGGGGATTCTTCCCCCGGGCATCCACAGCTCGGCCGACGTGGGCCAGTGCTCCGTAAACAGCTCGGACACTGCCGCTATCGTCGCCCCAACCCTTCCCAGCATCGGGTGGCCGTCCCGCGCGTACCCGATCGCGTACTCGAGCACCGCCTGCAACTCCCACGTTCCATGGTCGCGCAGCAGCACCAGCCAGGCGTCGACGGCGGCAGGCACCGCCGCCGCCAGGGCGCCCGAACCCGGCACAAGCTCCAACCCTTCCGAGCGGTAGTGCCCGGGCGTCGCTGCGGCGGGGGCCGGACCCTGCCCCATCAGGACCACCGGATTGCCAGGTTCCTCAGCCGTGACAAACACTCCGGTCATGTCCCCGCCCGGACCGTTCAGGTGCGGCTCGACCACGTGGAGCACAAACGCCCCGGCGGTGGCGGCGTCGAACGCGTTCCCGCCCCGTTCCAGCACCGCCTGGGCGGCCGCGGTGGCCAGCCAGTGCGTGGAAGCGCTCATCCCGAAGGTTCCCCGGAGGGTGGGGCGCGTGGTGAACGGATCGGGCCGCGTGAAAGTCATGGGGACCACTGTAGCCACAGCCGGCAGCGGGACAACGGATTAACAGCGGCGCCGGATGTGCAGCTACTTGCCCAGTCCGGCCTTCCGCAGTGCCTCGGCCATCGCGGTGTTGACCGGTGCGGGCTTGGGCGGCGGCGTACGCTTGGCATCCGAACGGCCGTTCCGCGCCTGGTTGCCCTCACCCCGCGCCTGGCGGCCCTCACTCCCCTGCCGGGGCGTGCCGGATTCCTGCCGCGGTGCGCCGTTCCCCGGCCGCCCGGCAGCAGCCGGCCTGGCACCAGCAGCAGCCGGCCGGCCGCCGACAGGTGCCGGTTCGTCGTCGAGCCTTAGCGTGAGCGAGATGCGCTTCCGCTCCGGGTCGGCCTCAAGAACCTTCACCCGCACCACCTGGCCGGACTTCACCACTTCGCGCGGATCGGATACGAAGCGGTTGGCCAGCGCGGAAACATGCACCAGTCCGTCCTGGTGCACCCCGACATCCACGAACGCCCCGAACGCGGCCACGTTGGTGACGGTGCCTTCCAGAATCATGCCCGGGCGGAGGTCGGAGATCTTCTCGATCCCTTCCGAGAACTTGGCCGCCGCAAAGGCCGGTCGCGGGTCCCGGCCGGGCTTCTCCAGCTCAGAAATAATGTCCTGCACCGTGGGCAGTCCGAAGGCGCCTTCCACGAAGTCCTGCGGGTTGAGCGAAGCAAGGCTGCCAGT
This sequence comes from Arthrobacter sp. NPDC058288, assembly GCF_042880995.1. Taxonomy (NCBI): domain Bacteria; kingdom Bacillati; phylum Actinomycetota; class Actinomycetes; order Micrococcales; family Micrococcaceae; genus Arthrobacter; species Arthrobacter sp. NPDC058288. The sequence goes on along the minus strand of NZ_JBHVYH010000004.1, from coordinate 180,942 downwards.
ACCTGCCCCTCCTACGGATGCCCTGCCGCCTGCGGCGGCGAGGATCTTCCGTGCCACCGGGTAGGCCTCCGGGTGCACGCTGGACGCGTCCAGCGGCTCCGCTCCGCCGGTGATCCGCAGGAAGCCCGCGCACTGTTCGAATGCCTTGGCCCCCAGCCGCGGCACCTTCTTGAGCTCGCTGCGCTTGGCGAATGGCCCGTGCTCGTTCCGGTACGCCACGATGTTCTCGCTCAGCAGCGGTCCGACGCCGGCCACCCTGCTCAGCAGCGCGGGTGACGCCGTGTTTACGTCCACGCCCACGGCGTTCACGCAGTCCTCCACCACGGCGTCCAGGCTGCGGTCCAGCTTCGCGGCCGTGACGTCGTGCTGGTACTGCCCGACGCCGATTGACTTCGGTTCGATCTTGACCAGCTCCGCGAGCGGATCCTGCAGGCGCCGGGCGATGGATACCGCGCCGCGCAGGGAGACGTCCATGCCGGGCAGCTCGGCCGCGGCAAGCGCCGACGCCGAATACACCGAGGCGCCGGCTTCGGATACCACGAGCTTTTCCGGCGCCCGGGTTCCGGCGCCGCCCTGCCCCGCCGGGGACTCGGCAGACAGCTTCCTGATCAGCTCGAGGGCCAGCTTGTCGGTCTCGCGTGAGGCCGTCCCGTTGCCGATCGCCACCAGTTCGACGGCGTGCTGGCGCGCCAGCCGCACCAGTGTTGCCAGGGCCTCGTCCCACTTCCGCGCCGGGGCGTGCGGGTACACAGTGTCGGTGGCCACTACCTTGCCGGTCCCGTCCACCACTGCCACCTTCACACCGGTGCGCAGGCCCGGGTCAAGCCCCAGGGTGGCACGGTTGCCCGCCGGCGCGGCAAGCAGCACGTCGCGGAGGTTGGCGGCGAACACCCGCACCGCCTCGTCCTCGGCTGCGGCGAACATCCGCCCGCGCAGATCGGCGGTCAGCCGGGCCAGCACGCGCGAGCGCCACGCCACCTGCGCGGTCTGCAGCAGCCACTCATCGGCTGGCCGGCCGCGGTCCGCAACCCCGAGGAACCTGGCCACGGCGGATTCGTACCGGCCGCGGGCGGCGGCCAGGGCGTCGTCGTCGGACGGCTCAGCCTCGGCGAGGTCCAGCTCCAGCACCCCGTCCTTTTCCCCGCGGAGCAGCGCAAGTACGCGGTGCGACGGCATCCCGGACGGCGCCTGCGAAAACTCGAAGTAGTCCTTGAACTTCTGGCCTTCGGCTTCCTGGCCCTTCTTCACGCGGGACACCATGCGGCCCTGCGTCCAGAGCCGTTCGCGCAGCGTCGCGGCCAGGTCCGGGTCCTGCGCCACGCGCTCCACCAGGATGGACCGGGCGCCCGCCAGCGCCGCCGCGGCGTCCTCGATGGAATGTTCAGCGTTCAGGTATTTGGCGGCCTCGCGCTCCGGGTCCAGTTCCGGCCGCTTGAGCAGCGCGTCGGCGAGCGGCTCGAGCCCCGCCTCACGGGCGATCTGCGCCTTGGTCCGCCGCTTGGTCCTGAAGGGAAGGTAAATATCTTCCAGGCGGGATTTGGTATCGGCACCGACGACGGCGGCCTGCAGTTCCGGCGTCAGCTTGCCTTGTGCGGCTATCGCTTCAAGGACCGTCCGACGGCGGTCCTCCAGTTCGCGGAGGTACCGGAGCCGCTCCTCGAGGTCGCGGAGCTGGGTGTCGTCCAGCGTCCCGGTCGCTTCCTTGCGGTACCGGGCGATGAAGGGGACCGTCGAGCCGCCGTCGAGCAGTTCCACCGCGGCCTTCACCTGCCACGCCTTGACGCCCAGTTCGTCGGCGATCTGGGCCGCGATGTGGTCTGCCGTGGAATCAGCAGTTTTGGCGGGGGACGGGGAAGGGCGCTGCGGGATGTGGTTCACCCAGAACATTTTGCCCTACCGGACCGACACTGTGTCGCTGCGTCCTCCCTCAACCACCCCCAACCGGCCAAAACTGGGACTATCCACAAAGGGAAAGAAGTGATGTAGTGGCAGTTGGGGGAGCCCGGCGATCTACGGAGGCGGTCCACGATGCAGGAGTTGCTCATCATCCTTCAGGGCGGCTTTAAGGAGGACAACGTCACGGTTTTCGTCAACGGCAAGCAGGCGAGGCGCGACACCGAGCTCTCCACCAATCCGCTGCTTGGCATAGCCGAGGAAGTCGCCATCGAGGTTCCGGCGCGCGGGGCCACCATCGGGGTCGACGTGACCAGCCGGGGCCTGTCCGGGGGCGTGAAACTCAGTGGCAAACCCAAGAGCCTCCTGGTGTCCATCGAAGACGGCAAACTACTGGTGCGGGAGGGGACGGGCCGCGAGGCCTTCCTCTAGCTTGCAGGCTTGATCAGCGGGCGGCCCGCCCGGTCAGCAAGACCGACTGTCCGCGCGCCCGCCCGGCGACGATGTTCCGGCGGTGCAGGGCGACCGCCAGGAGGATCAGCGGCACGTGAATGGCCGGGAGGTTCCGTGCGAACCACTTGGGCAAGTAGATATCCGTTACCGAACCCGTCTCGTCACCAAGCCTTTTGGCCACGGCGGTCAGCGGGCAGTGGAACCCGTAGGCGGCAAAAATGAGCGTCTCGCCGGCCACCACGGACGCCGCCACCCCGGCCCGCCTGTCCGTGCGACCGCGGATGCCCGCGTACAGGACGTAGGCCATGCAGGCTTCGATCAGGAACCAGGCCAGCGTGTGAAACGACTTCACTGCCCTCAAGGCCATGCGGTCTCGGTCCATGTGTCCGCCTCGTGTCCGTGTTCCGTCTCGCCCTATTTCCCTGGAACTTTCCCTGGAACTATCCGTGGAACGCGGTCAGCGTCCGAGGGTTCGTCGTCGGCGATGTCCTCGGCGATGTCCTCAGCCCACAACTCCGGGGAGTCGCGCTGGAAAGCGAGCATCATGTCCACGCAGCGCTGGTCGTCCAGCACCAGCACTTCAACACCCCGCGAGCGCAGGAGCTCGAATTCGCCAGGAAATGTCCTGGCCTCCCCCACCACCACCCGCGGAATCTTGAACTGGATGATCGTCCCGGTGCACATCGCGCATGGCGCCAGGGTGGTGTACAGCGTGGTGTCGCGGTAACTCTTCTGGCGTCCGGCAGCACGGAGTGCGGCCATCTCGCCGTGGGCGATGGGATCTCCGTGCTGGACCCGCTCGTTGTGGCCGCTGGCGATCACCTCACTCCCCCTCGCGAGGGCCGCCCCGATGGGGATGCCGCCCTCACTGAGGCTCTGTTCCGCGGCCCGGACAGCTGCTTCGAAGGCTGCCTCATCGTACGTGGCAGCGGCTAAGGCCGCTTCCCCGGTGGCGGCGTGGTCACCTTGTGGGTTGCTCATGCGGCCCTCCCCTGTGGCCGGCAAGTCCCGCCGACTCCTCGATATCCTGGACCACTTCATTCTTCCTGAGAAACCAGGGTTTGAACGGCGGGTCAAAGCGTGCGAACCGCGGCGCTCCGACTGGCCTGAGACCGGCTTGCGCCAGGGCTTCCTGCAGGGCACTGTTCCGCTTCTCGAACGCCGCTTCGGTCCCCCTGCCGGAGAATCCCAGGACCGCAGCCACCGAGCCCGGCACGGCCCGGATTTCCACTCGGGGATTGTTGGGAACGGGAGCTGTTGCCGCCGAGATACCGGCGGGAAGAACGAATGCAACAACGAATTCGCTATCGCCGGGGGTACCGCTCTGGACCACCGGCGCCGTCATGGCCAGTTTCCGGGATGGCGCGGGACTTTGCAGGACCGGGGCGGTCATGGACACGGACTCGCGTGCGGTGTTGTTACCGCTGATGTAGCCGAAAAGAAGCCGAAAAGCGGCGTTGCCCGCACTGTCAAAGGGCGCGTTGACCTTCACTTCGGCGACGGCGTGGGCCGGGTAACGGCGCACTTCAAAATCCGGAAAGCGTTGGACGACTTCAAAAGGCTGCTGTTCAGTCATGTTCCTCAGACCTTACGCCGACCGTGCCTGCCCGGCCAGAGGCTGGCGTGCCGCGGCAGAGCCGAACGGGGAGGGCCCAAGCCAAATTGTCAGGGCCCTTTGGTAGCTTGGCAATAAGGCATCAGCGGCAAACCCCACCAACCGGCACCGCAATATCTACGGCAATGAGGCGCAGTGTTTCTTCTTGAACCGGAAGTACCGGACCAGGCGCAGGACCTGGTCTTCTCCGCGAGCGATCTGGTGATCGCCGCAACGTGCGAATACCAGTTGCTCCGCAAGCTGGACGAAAAACTGGGCCGCTCCCCCAAAGCCGAGTTCGAGCCTGACGAAATGCTGGCGCGCACAGCGAAGCTCGGGGACATCCACGAACACAAAGTCCTGGCCAATTTCCTTGACGAGTTCGGTCCATGGAATCCCGCCACCGGCCGCGGCGTGTACGACGTCGCGGCCGCCACCGCCATGGACCGCGCCACCCTGCAGGCCAAGCATGCCGAATCCATCGAGGCGCTGCGGTCGGGGGCGGACGTCGTTTTCCAGGCGGCGTTCTTTGACGGCCGCTTCCACGGCCGTTCCGACTTCCTGGTCAAACAGGACGACGGCAGCTACGCCGTGTACGACACCAAACTGGCCCGCCATGCCAAAGTGACGGCGCTGCTCCAGCTTGCCGCTTACGGAGACCAGCTGCTTCACGCCGGAATCGAACCCGACCCGGTAGTTACGCTGGTCCTCGGTGCCACAGTGGAGACGGACGGAGGCGGGTTCGACTATGTCCGCAGCAGCCACAAGCTGGCGGACATTCTCCCCGTCTTCCGCGAGCGGCGGGAAAGGTTCCTGGCCCTCACGGCCGGCCACCGGAACCAGCCCGACACCGTCGGCTGGGGTGCGCCCGGAGTTGTTGCCTGCGGCCGGTGCGACTACTGCAAGGAACAAGTCAAAGCCACGGACGATCTCCTGCTGGTGGCGCGGATGAACTCGGCACAGCGGAAGAAACTCCACGGGCAGGGGATCTTCACCGTCAGGCAGCTGGCCGACGCGACGTTGCCCGGCGCCACCCCGTCCCTGCTGCGAATGCAGGACCAGGCCCGGATGCAGAGCAACGCGGGCACGGCGGAGGGTTCCGTCACCTACGTCAAGGACGGTGAACAGCTCAGCATCAGCTACCGGGTCGTCCCGGAGAACACGCTGGCAGAACTGCCCCCGCCGAGCCCCGGAGATATTTTCTTCGACTTCGAAGGGGACCCGCTGTGGCAGGACGCCGCCACGGGAATCTGGGGCCTGGAGTATCTGTTCGGGGTTATCGAAGCGCCTTCGGAACCGGATGGCCGGACCGTGTTCAAGCCGTTCTGGGCCCACAACCGCGCGGCGGAAAAGCAGGCCTTCCTCGATTTCCTGGACTACGTGGAGGACAGGCGGCGCCGGTACCCTGACATGCACGTGTACCACTACGCCGCCTACGAGAAGACGGCCCTGCGCAAACTCTCGGTCATGCATGTCGCGGGTGAGGACACCGTGGACACGTGGCTGCGGGACGGGCTCCTCGTGGACCTGTACCAGACCGTACGGAACAGCATCCGGATCTCGGAAAACTCGTACAGCATCAAGAAGCTCGAGCCGCTCTACATGGGCAGCAACCTCCGCTCGGGAGACGTGAAGGACGCAGGTGCATCGGTGGTGGCGTATGCAGATTACTGCGAGGCGCGCGACGCCGGTCTTGCCGAGGACGCAGCGGCCATCCTCGCCGGCATCTCGGATTACAACGAATATGACTGCCTCTCCACGCTGGGGCTCCGCGACTGGCTGCTGCGGCTGGCTGCCGAGCGCGGAATCGGCGGCGCACCGGACGCCAGGCCGGACGGCACCGGGGGCGGGGGCGGCAGCACAACCGAACGCGGGGCCGCCGGAAACTTGGAACCCGCGGGACATTCAGGACCCACAGGAAATTTAGGCCGGGCGGCGCCTGATTCCGACGACGGTGCCGTGCTCGGGCGTTCCGAACTCGCCATCAGGGCTTTTCTGGACCGGGCGGCGGAATTCCGCACCGCCGGGAAGGAGTTCGGCAGCGCGGAGGCCGACGTTCAAGCCGTCGCCATGGTGGAGGCGGCCGTGAGCTACCACCGCCGCGAGCGCAAGGCCTTTTGGTGGGCCCACTTTGACCGCTGCGAGAGCGGACCTGACACCCACCAGCAGGACCGCAATATCTTCCTCGTCGAGGAAGCCCGCATCCTCGACGACTGGCACAAGGTGGGCACCAGGCTCCCCGAGCGCAGGGTACAGCTGACCGGCACAGTCAGCGCCGGATCGGACCTCCGCGAAGGCAGCAAATGGTTCCGGATGTATGACCGTCCTTTGCCCGCGGGCCTCGAGGGCACCGGCAGCGACGGCTCGGGCCGCAACGGGTGGTTCGGGACGGAGGTTCTGGAGCTCGGCCATAAGGACGGCAGGGATACCGTAGTGATCCGGGACCGGCTGCACCGGAAGATCGAACCGCATAACAACCTGCCCATCGCGCTCACCGAAGACCAGCCTGTTGCCACCAAGGGCCTGGAAGAGGCGCTGGCCCTGCTGGCTGACCAGGTCGCCGCGGGCCTTCCGGACGCTTCTGCGGGGCACCTTGGAGAGCCTGTCTTCCGGAAGCATCCGGCACTGGATTTGGTGCGCCGGGTTCCGCCGCGGCTGGCGACAGGCGGGCCCCTTCCCGAACCGGCGGGCGGCGCTGACCGCTTCATCGATGCGATCACGGCAGCCGTGCAGGCCCTCGACCACTCGTATCTGGCCGTCCAGGGGCCGCCGGGCACCGGCAAGACCCATGTGGGTTCCCACGTCATTGCACGGCTCGTGGCCCGGGGCTGGAAGGTGGGCGTCGTTGCCCAGTCGCACGCGGTGGTGGAGAACCTGCTCTGCACCGCCGTGGAAAAAGCTGGGGTGGACCCGCGGAGGGTCGCCAAGGACGTCAAGCACGACGGTTCCCTGCCATGGGACCACCGCGCTGCCGCCGACGTGGACCGCTTGCTCAGTTCTCCGGGCGGCGCCCTGGTGGGCGGCACCGCCTGGACCATGACTGGCTCCACCGTGCCTGCCGGGTCCTTGGATCTTCTGGTGATCGACGAGGCCGGGCAGTTCTCCCTCGCCAACACCCTGGCCGTCGCCCAGGCAAGCCCGCGGCTGCTGTTGCTAGGCGATCCGCAACAGCTTCCCCAGGTTAGCCAGGGCACCCACCCTGAGCCGGTCAACGAATCCGCCCTGGGCTGGATCTCTGCAGGCCGTGCCACGCTTCCGCCGGAGCTGGGCTACTTCCTGGCGGACACCTGGCGCATGGCGTCGCCGCTGTGCTCTGCCGTTTCGGAACTTTCCTACGAGGGCAGGCTGCAGTCCGCCAGCGCCGCGGACCTGCGGTTCCTGGCGGGCGTCCCTGCCGGAATCGAAACCGTGATGGTCGCCCATAGCGGCAACATCACGTCTTCCCCGGAGGAAGCCGCTGAAGTGGTGAACCAGGTCGGCAGGCACCTGGGCCTGACCTGGCACGACGAAAACGGGGACCGCCCGCTGGGGCCGGAGGACATCCTGGTGGTGGCGGCCTACAACGCGCAGGTGAACCTGGTCAGGGACGCCCTCGACGCAGCCGGCCACACAGCGGTCAGGGTGGGCACCGTGGACAAGTTCCAAGGGCAGGAGGCCGCCGTGGTGATTGTGTCCATGGCGTGTTCAGCAGTGGCCGAGGCTCCACGGGGCATGGAATTCCTGCTCTCCCGGAACCGGATCAACGTGGCGGTGTCCCGCGGCAAATGGCGCGCCGTGGTGGTGCGGGCACCGGAATTAACCAACTACCTGCCGACACATCCCGAGGGCCTCGAACAGCTGGGCGGTTTTATCGGGCTGTGCCAGCGGTCGGTGGCTCGCTAGAAACAGCCGAGCCAGACTTCAGCAGGGCTTCATCCAGGACCGCGCCGAAGTTCCCGGCGTCGTGCGCGAAGCGGCCCAGGAACAATCCGGAAACACCGCCCAGTCCGGGCAGGAGTCCGGGCTTCGCTGAACCGCCGTAGATGACCGGAAGCTCCTGCAACCCGTGTGCGGCAAGCAGGCCGCGGAGGTGATTGACGACGTCGGACACGTACGCCGCGTTGGCGGGCTCGGCAGCGCCGATGGCCCAGACGGGCTCGTAGGCGATGATGAGGCGGGAGGCCAGTTCCCAGTCGCCCCCCACGGCGGCCTCTATCTGCCGGCCCACAAAGCCGGCGGCGTCCCGGGCCGCCGCGCCCGTGTCGCCGTCGGACGCCTCCGCCGCGGAGTCCTCGCCGACGCACAGCAGGGGCGTCAGCCCGGCGTCGTCCGCGGCCCGGACCTTGAGCGCCACCATGGAGTCGGTTTCGCCGAAGTGCGCGCGGCGTTCGGCATGGCCGATTTCCACCAGGCGCACGCCGAGCTCGGCGAGCATGGACGGCGCCACCTCGCCCGTCCACGGGCCGTCCGCCCAGCCGCAGTTCTGCGCGCCGAGCAGCATTGGCGAACCGGCAAGAAGAGCGGCAGCCGCCGGAAGCACCGGGAAGGCCGGTATCACAAACGGGACAACCCGCCCGGCCGCGAGGGCCGGACGGGAGTCCACTTCGTGCCGCAGTCGCTCCAGCCACTCCAGGGTGTCCCGGTAGCCCAGGTACATCTTGGTGCTGACGCCGACATACGTGACGGCGTTGTCTTTGCTTTTCACGCTGTTCTACTTCTCGAGCAGTTCGTCCGCCTTGTTCTGGAACCTCTTGGTCGCGAACATCATGGCGGCCGCCAGGAACGGCAGGACGCCGAGGGCATAGACGCCCATGGTTCCGGTGTCGGACGCCGTGACCTGGTTGACCGTGGTGCGCAGGATCGGGGCCACGAAGCCGCCCAGGTTGCCCAGCGAGTTGATCAGGCCGATGCCCGCGGCGGCCGCCGTGCCGGTGAGGAACGCCGTCGGGTAGGACCACGCGATGGGCCCGATCGACAGGAAGCTGCACACCGCCAGGGTGATGAAGATGATGCCCAGTGCCGGGATATGGTTGGCGCCGGCCCAGGCCGAGCCGAAGATGCAGAGCCCGGTGGAGATGAACAGCCCCGTGCCCCACACCCGGCGGCGGACGATGGTGTTGGCTGCCTTGCCGATGAAGTAGCAGGCGAAGATGCCGAAGAACCACGGGATGGCCGCCATCAGGCCCACGGCGAAGCCAACCTTCTGGCCGGTCAGCTGCGCCACCTGCTGCGGCAGGTAGAACGTCACGCCGTACACCGCCACCTGGAGGCAGAAGTAGATGACCGTGAAGTACCAGACCTTGCGGTTCTTCATTGCGGCGAGCACGCCGCGGGGGCCGGTTTCCTCCTTGACGGTGTCCTCCAGCGCCATGACATCCAGCAGCGCCTTCTTTTCGCCCGTGTTCAGGAACTTGGCGTCCTGGGGGCTGTTGATCAGGAAGAAGTACGCGGCAATGCCGGCCAGGACCGCGAGCATGCCTTCAACGAAGAACATGACCTGCCAGCCGGCCACGCCGGGAACCTGGTCGCCGATGTTGATCAGCCAGCCGGACAGCGGTGCGCCCATCATCTGGGAAAACGGCTGAGCCAGGTAGAAGATCGCGAACATTTTCACCCGGACCTTGTTCGGGAACCAGGCCGCCAGGAACATGATGACGCCCGGGAACAGGCCGGCTTCGGTGACACCCAGCAGGAAGCGCAGGATGATGAAGGAAGTCTCACCCTGGACGAAGGCGAAGCACGCGGACACGATGCCCCAGGTGATGGCGATGCGGGCCAGCCACACCTTCGCACCGAACTTGGTCAGGAGCAGGTTGCTGGGGATTTCGAATAGTGCGTAGCCGATGAAGAAGATGCCTGCGCCCAGAGCGTAGGCCCCGGCGGTGACCCCGCGGTCCACACCGAGCGCTGCTTCAGCGAAGCCGACGTTGGTGCGGTCCAGGAAAGCCACCACATACAGGATGACCAGCATCGGCATCAGCCGGAACGAGGCCTTGGAAATCGCCGATTTGAGGACCGGCGAATCCAGGAGCTCCTTGGTGGATGTTGCTGTTAGGGACATCAAAACTCCTCTTTGAGTAAATCAGTTGCGAACGAAGGTGGTGCCTGGGGTCCTAGCGGGAGAACGCGATGATCATGATTCCGGCGAGGCAGGCAAGGATGCCCACGGCGAGGTAGATCCGGCGTTCGCGGCTCCAGGACCTGAGCCCCGTCACCTGGGATGTTGCTGGTTTGTGCTGTGCCATGGGTGGCCTTCCCTAGTGCATGTAGAGTCCGCCATCCACATTCAGCGTCTGGCCGGAGATGTAACCGGCGTCCTCGCTGATGAGGAAGGCGATGGCTGCTGCGATGTCGCGTGTGGATCCGACCCGGTTGACCACCAAGTCCTTGGTGAGTTCGTCCTTGCGTTCCTGGCTGAGCGTGCCGCCCATGATGTCGGTATCGATGGGGCCCGGGGAGATGGCGTTGACGGTGATGTCGTACTCCCCCAGTTCGCGTGCCGTGGCGCGGGTCAGGCCGATCACGCCGGCCTTCGCCACCGAGTACGGCGTCTTGGAGAACGTGCCGCCGCCGCGCTGCGCGGATACGGAGGAGATGTTGACGATGCGTCCGATCCGGTTCTTGACCATGGATTCGGCCACGCGGCGGGTGGCGTAATGGACGCCATTGAGGTTGATGTTCAGCACGCGGTCCCATTCGGCGGCGTCCAGTTCCAGGTACGGAACCGGTGAACTGACGCCGGCCACGTTGGCCAGGGCAACGATCTGCGGCAGCTCCGCTTCGATCTCATCGATCGCGTTGCGGACGGAAGTTTCATCGGCCACGTTGGCTCCGACACCGAAGGCCTGGACACCGTACTGGGCGGCCAGTTCCTTGGCTGCGGCCTTGCACAGGGCGTCGTCCAGGTCGATGATGCCGATGTTCCAGCCCTGCGCGGCCAGGTAGTTGACGGTGGCCCGGCCGATGCCGCGCTCGGAGACGGCTCCGGTGACGATTGCGGTGCGTTCTGCGGGGAAAATGCTCATGGGTGTGCTCCTGAATGATGGCGAACGGGAAATCCCTGCCCGGCGATGGGGCCGGCGGCAGGGCAGGTCCTAATGGATCGGGGCGGGACCGAGGTCTTCGAGAAGCTGCTGCATGGCGACGTAGGCCTTGTTGCGGTACGCAATCAACTCGGGGGTGCGCTCGGCCGGAACGTTGAGGAAGCCCGCACCGGTCTTGGTGCCCAGCTTCCCGGCTTCCACCAGGTCCGTGAGGATCTTGGGGGTGGCGAACCGCTCCGGGAAGTCGGTCTGGAGGGACTTGTAGCAGAAGTTGTAGACGTCCAGCCCGGCCATGTCCGCGATGGCAAACGGACCGAAGAACGGCAGGCGGAAGCCGAAGGTGGTGCGGACCAGCGTGTCCACGTCATCCGCCGTCGCAATGCCCTGCTCCACCAGCTGCGCTGCTTCGTGGAACAGCGCGTACTGCAGGCGGTTGAGCACGAAGCCGGTGACGTCCTTGACGACGGCGGTCTGCTTGCCGGCGGCGTGGACCAGGTCGCGGGCTGCGCCGACGGTGGCCGCCGAGGTGCCGGCGTGAGGGATGATCTCGACACCGGGGATGAACGGCGACGGGTTGGAGAAGTGCACGCCGAGGAACCGCTCGGGGTTGGTGACCGGTTCGGACAGTTCGGCGATGGAGATGGTGGAGGTGTTGGAGCCGATGATCGCGTCCGGCCGGGCGGCGGCGCTGATGCGGGCCAGGGTCTGGTGCTTGATGGCGATGACCTCGGGAACGGCTTCCTCGATGAAGTCCGCGTCCGCCACCGCTTCCTCAATGTCCTTGGCGGCCCAGAGGTTCTGCTTCAGGATCTCTGTGGAACCGGCGGGGAACAGGCCGTCGGCCACAAACTGGTCCGATTCCGCCAGGAGGCGGTCGTAGTTGCTTTGCGCCACTTCGGCGGACACATCGGCGAGTGCAACCCGGGCCCCGCCGAGCGCCAGGACCTGCGCGATTCCGCCGCCCATGTAGCCGGAGCCGACGACGGCGATCTTCCGGGCGCTGTTCACGTCAAACGTCGCTGTGTTTTCCGCGTTTGCTGGGCCTTTTGCTGTTTCGGTCATGATCAGACTGCCTTCGTGTAGTCGGGCTCGTAGGAGCAGATGGCGTCCACCTTGGCGGCGGAGGATGATGTCTCGTCGAAACGGTAGTCGAGCCATTCGCCCACCAGCTTCTTGGCCAGTTCCAGGCCGATCACGCGCTGGCCCATGGTGAGGACCTGCGCGTTGTTGCTCAGGACCGAACGCTCCACGGAGTAACCGTCATGGGCCGTGACGGCCCGGATCCCGGGAACTTTGTTGGCCGCGATGGCTACGCCCAGTCCGGTCCCGCAGATCAGGAGGGCCCGGTCTGCCTCGCCTTCGGCCACCTTGCGGGCGGCGTCGACGGCGACGTGCGGGTACGCGGTTGAGTCGTTGGCGCCGACGCCCACATCCGTGACGGACGCGACGCGGCTGTCGCCTTCAAGCAGCGCCTTCAGCGCTTCCTTGTATTCGACGCCCGCTTCATCATTGCCGATGACAATGCGCCAGCCTGCGGTGCTGGTCTTGTCTGCGCTCATGGTTGTGCTCCATTTCCGGCCGCGGAGGCGGCCAGCGGTGAATTCGTCAGTAGTGAATCCGTCAGTTCAGAATCGAGGTAGTTCGAGATCCGGGCCGCGATCAGTCCGAAGGAAACCGCGCCGGGGTCGGGGTGGCCCAGGCTCTTTTCGGCGAGCGGCCGCGCCCTGCCCTTGAGCGGCCGGAGCGAAGCGGTGGCGTCGGCCGCCTCCTGCGCAGCAGCCGCTGCTAAGGCGAGCGCCGCGCGTACCGGGGTGCCGCCGTCGAACGCGGCCAGGAAGGCGACCCGGAAGGGTAGCAGCGCGTCCACCATGGTCTTGTCCCCCGGTTCGGCCTTCCCGAGTTCGGTGATGGCGTCCACGAAGGCGGTGACGGCGGCTGCCGCGTCCTCGCCGCGGTAGGAGTCCTTGTTGCCGAGGGCCAGGCCGGCGGCAATCACGGCGGAGCCCCACAGCGCCCCGGAGGTTCCGCCCGCGCGTTCGCTCCAGGCTTCGCCCGCGGAAGTGAGTACGCGTTCCGCCGACGCCCCGGCTGCCGAGGTTTCCTGTGCTGCCGCGAACGCCGCGTCGACGCCGCGGCGCATGCCGATGCCGTGGTCACCGTCGCCCGCGATGGCGTCCAGGTTGCCCAGTTCCTCTTCATGCTCGACGACGACGCCCTGCACCTGGGCGAGAACGGCGGCTGCCAGCCGGCCCAGTTCAGCCGCTGCCGCCGTCGTGTTTTCCGCTTCACCGGCCACGGCGTCCTCCGGTCCGGCCAGCTCGCGGCGGGCCCGCGGCGCCAGGTTGCCCTTGCGGAAGGCTGGGGTGTCGGCCGGGGCTGCCCACAACTGCTCCAGTTCATCGTCCAGCCAGAGAAGCGTCAGGGAGAGCCCGGACATGTCCAGGCTGGTGACCAGCTCGCCGCATTCCGGTTCCACCACAGTCAGGCCGGCCGTGTTGAGGAGCTTTTCGATCTTGCCGAAGAGCAGGAACAGCTCGTCGTACTTGACCGTGCCCAGGCCGTTGACGATGGCCACCACGCGGTTCCCGGCGTCGTCGGGCTTGTCCGCGAGGAGCCTGGAGACCAGCAGGTCGGCGAGTTCGGAGGCGGTGGGCATGGGGTGTTCGGAGATGCCTGGTTCGCCGTGGATGCCCAGTCCCAGCGACATCTGGCCGGCGGGCACGTGGAACAGCGGCGCGTCCGCTCCCGGGAGCGTACAGCCGTCAAATGCCACGCCCAGGGAACGGGTGCGGTAGTTGGTCCGGACCGCCAGGCGTTCGACGGCGTCGAGGTCCAGCCCGGCTTCGGCTGCGGCCCCGGCAATCTTGAAGACCGTCAGGTCCCCGGCGATGCCGCGGCGCTTCTCGATCTGGTCCAGCGGTGCGCTGGCGATGTCGTCCGTGACCAGGACGGTGCGGGTTTCGATGCCCTCGGCATTGAGCCGCAGCTGGGCCTGGCCGAAGTGGAGCACGTCGCCGGCGTAGTTGCCGTAGCTCAGCAGCACGCCGCCGCCCGCGTTGGCGGCCTTGGCCACCCGGTAGACCTGGCCGGCGGCCGGGGAAGCGAACATGTTGCCGCAGGCGGAGCCTGTGGCGAGGCCCGGCCCCACCAGGCCCGCGAAGGCCGGGTAGTGGCCGGAGCCGCCGCCCACCACCAGGGCCACCTGGCCGGCGGGCACCTCGGTGGAGCGGACCACGCCGCCGTCCACCCGGGCAACGTACCCGCGGTTGGCCGCCACAAAGCCGTCCAGTGCCTCATCCGCGAAATCTGCGGGGTTGTCGAAGATCTGGGTCATGGTTTCCTCATTGAATCCGTGTTGGGAAGTAAGGCTGGGAGTCCGGAGTGGTGCGGCCGCCCCCGAATGGCGTGCCGGCCGCACCACGCGCTGGCTCAGACGGTGCTGAGTTCCGAGGCTGCGGGCAGCTGGCGTCCTTGCGCCACCTGGCTCCGGCCCAGGGTGTAGCCGTCCGTCTTGGGGAGGACGTGGCGGCGGAGGTAGTCCTGGTTGCTGGCCGTCACGCTGAGGCCGTCTCCGCCGTAGTGCTCAGTGCAGAGAATGCCCTGGAAACCTACGGACAGTGCCAGCTTGAAGGCCTCGCGGTAGTTGATGAGGCCGCTTTCCATCGGCGCCGGCATGGCGACGTACATGTCCCGGGCGGCGTCCTCGTCCCGGATGTAATTCTTCATGTGCCAGTAGTTGGAGTACGGCAGGGTCTTGGCCACCATCTCGCGCCAGTCCTCGATAGGACGGTGGAGCCGGATCAGGTTGCCGAGGTCCGGGTTCAGGCCAACGTTTGAGAGTCCGATGTCCTCGACCAGCTGCACGGAGGAGTCCGCAGTGCCGAGGTAGGTGTCCTCGTACATTTCCAGGGACAGGAGAACCCCAACTTCGGCTGCGTGCCGGCCCAGTTCGCGGAGACGGCTGACGGCGTTGCCCCAGGCTTCCTTGTCTCCCGCCGGGTCCTTGTAGCCTTCGACCGTCCAGAACCACAGCTGTTTCTGCTGCTCCGGCGTGATGGCCTGGTGGAGGCCAAAGGAGACGACCTCGCAGCCCAGTTCGGCGGCGGCGTCGATGGTGCGGTGGCTGTAGGCCAGGTTGGCTTCCCAGTTGCCTTCTTCGATGACGCTCCGGCGGATGGCGGAGATGACCGGGACGCCGATGCCCACGGTGTCCGCCGTCTGCTTGAACTCGGCCAGGCGCTCCTTGCTGAGATCGCCCGGGCGCACCCAGCTGTCGGTGAGGTCCGCATGGGCGAATCCGGCTTCCTTCACCTCGGTGAGGACCTCGGCCCAGGCTTCGGCGCCGGCGTCGTTGATGTGGGTTCCCTGGGCGTCGGTGCCCGGGAACTGAAGCAGGGCCGCAGTAATGGGCCAGTTCTCGGCTGTGTAGGCCATGTGTTCACTCCTTGTGCGAATCCTGTTTCCTATAGGATTTACTATCGACAAAGAGTTGTCAAGGTCACACTTTTGGTGGTTACAGCCCAACTAGCTAGCAGTAGACGTCGCGAAAAGGCTCGATAACGACGTTATCTGCCAGTCAGTTGGGAGAGAGCGCTAAGGGTGAGGCTTAGCTTTCCGGGGCGTCGGCGATGGCGCGGCCGCGGACTTTACGGACGTGCTCGGCCATGGCCGCGGCAGCCGTTTCGGGGTCTCCCGAGGCCATCGCGTCCAGGACGGCCTGGTGCTCGGCGATGGCGTTCTCCGCATCCGTGATGCCCACGCCGCCGAACAGCCGGAAACGCTGAACCTGGCCACCAAGTGCGGCATACGCTGCCACCATGAACTGGTTTCCGGTTTGTTCGGCGATGAGCCTGTGGAAGCGTTCGTCGGCTTCGAGGTAGTCGCGGTATTCGGCGAATGAGGGTCCCCGCGGCGCGGTCTTCAAGTCGGTCACGGCCTGCTCCAGCTGGGCAAGCCGCTCCGGGGTTAGCCGGCCGCAGGCGAGTCGGGCATTCACCGGCTCAATGGCGAGGCGGGCTTCCATGAGTTCGGCGAAGTCTTCGCGGGTGAACACCGGAGCCACGCGATATCCCTTGAGCGCCACCCGGCGGACCATGCCGGTGTGTTCCAGCCGGGCCAGGGCTTCGCGGACGGGGGTGGGCGAAACGTCCAGGTCCCGGGCTGTGCCGTCGATGCTGACGGTTGCACCCGGTTCGAGCCGGCCATCCATCAGCGATTCCAGCAGTTCCTCGTAGACGTGGTCGGCCAGCACCTGGCGGCTCACGGGCTTGCCTTTGCGGCTGCCGGGACTGTTGATCTGGGACGGACGCTGCATGTTCAGATCCTATAGGGCTGGCAGCTTGGGGCGGATTTGGCCGGTCACAATCGGCCTTCGGCCGCCACGGGGGGAGCTCGGAACAACGCATTGGGAATGCGCCGAAGGCGGGCGCAATCGGGTTGCGCCCGCCTTCTGCGGAGCCTGTGGAGCTCCATTTCCAGAACCTCGGAGTGCTAGTTCTGCGACTCCTCGTAGAACGGGTAGTCCGTGTAGCCCTCTGCGCCGTCGGCGTAGAACGTTGCCTGGTCCGGCTCGTTAACTGGCAGGTCTTCGCGCCAGCGGCGGACAAGGTCGGGGTTGGCGATGGCCGGACGGCCCACCACCACGGCGTCTGCATGGCCGTCGGCCACCAGCGAGATGGCTTCCTCACGGGTGGTGATGACGCCAAACCCTGTGTTGACGAGGAAGGTGCCGTTGAAACGCGCACGCAGGTCCTGGACCAGTTCGCTGGTGGGTTCCTTGTGCAGGATGCTCAGGTAGGCCAGGTTCAGCGGCGCGATCGCATCCACCAGCAGGCCATAGGTTTCACGGACATCTGCGGCGTCCGTTTCGAGAGCGCCCTGGACGTTGTGCGCGGGCGAGATCCGGATGCCGACGCGGTCCGCGCCGACTGCCTCCACCACAGCCTTCACAACCTCGATGACGAAGCGCGCCCGGTTCTCCGGCGAGCCGCCGTAGATGTCATCACGCTGGTTCGACGACGGAGCAAGGAATTCGTGCAGCAGATAACCGTTGGCGGAGTGCAGCTCCACGCCGTCGAACCCTGCCTCGATCGCGTTCAGCGATCCCTGCACGATTTCCTGGCGGATGCCACGCAGTTCGTCGGTGGTCAGGGCATGCGGGACGGGGTGCGCCTGCTTGCCCTTGTAGGTGCGCGTCTCTGCCTCCACGGCAATGGCGCTAGGCGCGACCACCTGATGGCCACCGTTAATGTCCTCGTGCGAAACCCGGCCACCGTGCATGATCTGCGCGAAGATCCGGCCGCCTTCGGCATGGACGGCGTCCGTGACCTTCTTCCAGCCGGCAATCTGCTCCGGCGTGACAATGCCGGGCTGCCCCGGGTAGGAGCGTCCCGCGGGGCTGGGGTACGTGCCTTCGCTGACGATCAGGCCGAGCGATGCCCGCTGGCGGTAGTGCTCGGCAACGATGGGAGCGGGTACCCCCGCTTCGCCGGAGCGGAGCCGGGTCAGCGGGGCCATCACCAGGCGGTTGGGCAGTTCGAGCTCGCCGAGAGTCAACGGGGAAAACAGCATGCGCAGTTCCTTTCAAAGCGGATTGGGTCCACTGAGCCCAACTGCAAGGCGCCTGCAACTATTCCGGGTGAGACTCGGATCACTACGGATGCACGATGATTTTCACCGCCGTGTCGTTGTGGTGGATCAGGGTGTCGAACCCCTTGTCCACCAGGTCATCCAGGGCGATCCGTCCCGTAATGAAGGGCTTGAGGTCCACTTTGCCTTCCTGGACGAGCTTGATGGCAGCCGCGTGGTCGCCGCGGTAGGCGATCGTTCCGCGAAGGTCGATTTCCTTGAGGACGATCTTCTGCATGTCCACGGTGGCCGGGCGTCCCCAGATGGACACGTTGACCACCACTCCGGCGGGCTTGACGACGTCGAGCATCGTGTCCAGAACGGCGTTCACGCCGGCGCATTCAAACGCAGCGTCCGCACCTGCTCCCCCGGTCAGTTCCAGCACCCGCGCCTTGACGTCGACTGCGCTGGGATCGAGGACATGGTCCGCGACGCCGGATGAGGTAGCTTTCTCTTTACGCGCGGCGGACAGTTCAGTCACCACGGTCGTAACGCCCAGCCCTTTCAGGACTGCCGCCGTGAGCAGCCCGATGGGACCTGCACCGCCGACGACGGCGACGTCCCCGGCTTTCACGTCGCTCCGGCCGACGGCGTGATAGGCCACCGCGAGCGGTTCGATGAGCGCGGCTTCGTCGAGCGGAATGTCGCCGACAGGGTGGACCCAGCGCGAATCAACCACGATCTTTTCGCTGAGTCCCCCGCCGCCGCCGGCCAGTCCAATGAAACCCAGCCTGGTGCACAGATTGTAGTTGCCTGCCCGGCACGGGCCGCATTCGTCACAGACGAAGTACGGCTCCACCACCACGCTGTCTCCGACGGAGAACCCGGTCACGCCCTCGCCCACTTCCTCAACAGTGCCGGAGAACTCGTGTCCCAGGGTGACCGGGGCTTCCTCATGTGACAGCGCGTGGGGGTGTCCGGGCGGCGGGGTGAAAATGGGCCCTTCCAGGAATTCGTGGAGGTCAGTACCGCAGATCCCGCACCAGGCGACGGCAATCTTCACGGCCCCTGGGCGCAACTCCGGCTCCGGGATGTCTTCGATCCGGAGATCCTCGCGGGCGTGGAATCGTGCTGCTTTCATGGTGTTTTCCTTCACTTACGGGCCGTGGATGCACCCGATCGGGCGCATCCACGGCATGTCGTTGGAGTGTCACAGCAGGTGGCCGTCACTCCCAGTGTGGTGCGCGGGAGTGTGATTGTCACGGCCCTCCCCGTCAGCGCTTGTGGTGGGTGGGCTGGAGCTCGTAGACGGGTGTGGGCAGTCCCTCCATACGGGCCTTGAGCTGCAGCGCAAGGTAGTTGGAGTAGTGGCGGCTCTGGTGCAGGTTGCCGCCGTGAATCCAGAGGTTCGCCACGTTCGTTGGCTTCCACATGTTCCGCAGCTCCCCCTCCCACGGCCCCGGATCCTTGGGCGTGTCCGACCCGAAGCCCCAGCATTTGCCGACGGCGTCCGCCACTTCAGGCGAGACCAAGTCAGCCAACCAGCCATTCATCGACCCGTAGCCAGTGGCATAGATGATGACATCGGCCTCCAGCTCGGCCCCGCTGTCCATGACCACGGCGTTGCCGGTGATCTTCGTGACCTGCCCGTTGGCGAGCTTGACCCGTCCGTCAATGATCAGCTGGGAGGCGCCGACGTCGATGTAGTAGCCGGAGCCGCGCCTCAGGTACTTGAGGAACAGGCCCGAACCGTCCACCCCGAAGTCCAGGTCGAAGCCTGCGGCCTCAAGCTGGGAGTAGAACCCGGCATCGCGCCTGGCCATCTCTTCGTAGACGGGGATCTGGGCGTCCGGCAGGATCCGGTAAGGCAGGGAGGCGAACAGCAGATCGGCCTTTTCCGTGGTGACACCGTTAGCCAGGGCCTTCTCGGAGTAGAGGTCCCCGAGCGCCAGGTCCATGAGCGACTCGCTCCGGGCGATGTGCGTGGAAGACCGCTGGACCATGGTGACTTCCGCACCGTGTTCCCAAAGGTCGGCGCAGATATCGTGGGCCGAGTTGTTGGATCCGATCACCACGGCCTTCTTGCCTGTCCAGTCACCGCCGCCCGGGTGCTTGGACGAGTGGTACTGCTGCCCCAAGAAGGACTCGGCGCCGTCGAACGTTGGAACGTTCGGGTAGCCCGAGACACCCAGGGCAAAGACGAGCTGCTTGGGCCGCAAGGTGACCGGTTCGCCGTCGCGAATTACCTGCACGATCCATTCTTGGGACGCTTCATCGAAGCGGGCGTTGGTGCACTCGGTTTTGGACCAGTAATTGAGCTCCATGATCCGGGTGTAGTGCTCCAGCCAGTCACCGATCTTGTCCTTTGCCGCGAAGACGGGCCAGTCGTCGGGGAACTTCATGTACGGCAGGTGGTCGTACCAGACAGGATCGTGAAGGTGGAGCGACTTGTAGCGGTTCCGCCAGGAGTCACCGGGCTTCTCGTTCTTCTCGATGATGATCGTGGGGACCCCGAGCCGACGCAGCCGCGCACCCAGCCCGATACCGCCTTGGCCGCCGCCGATAATCACTGTGTAGGGCTGGTCCTGGTATCCCAGCCGGGCTTCCTGTTCCTCCTTGAGTTCCAGCCACGACTTTCGTCCCTTGCTGATCTCGTGGGCCACGCCCTTCTCCCGGTTGGGCCCCTTCTTTTCCTCGAACCCCTTGAGCTCCTTCATGGTGGTGAGCAGCGTCCAGCATTTGCCGTTGCGGAGGCGCAGGTGGGCATAGCCCCGAGCCTGGGCCGTTTCGAAGTCCACCCAGGCCTCGGTGTTCGCAGCGTCGCCGGTGGCATCCTCCGCGAGGGTCCAGTTGCCGGGTTGAACATCGGCGAGCGTGGCGTCCAGCATGCGCTTGATGGCGTCCTTGCCCTCGAGCGTCTTGAGGTTCCAGGTGAAGGATACGAAGTCGCGCCAGTAGGGTTCTTCTTCGAATAACTGCAGTGCGGCGTCGGTGTCCCTGCTGCGCAGCGCCTCTTCGAACTGCGCCAGCCAGGCCTCCACGATGCCGTTGGGTGTTTCAGGCATGATTCCTCTTTTCGTTGCTACGGTGGGCCGCTCCCGGTTCGCCCCGCTTTGACCGTTGGTGACCCGCATCACAAGTAAAAGACGCCGGGGGTTACAATCGAGTGACACGGCGCCCTCCTTGGGAGAAGCTTCCGGCGAAGAGCCGTCAGCGCGCGGCCCGGGCACGATTCGATGACGAGTTGGGAGATGGCGGATGCGGACGGGCACCGGCGCGATCACGCATCTTCGCGACTTGAGATTTTCCGCACCGGCCGAATACGCGCGCACGCTGCGCAAAGCCCATGAGGCCACCATTTCGGGTAGCCCCGACCCCTCGATTTCACCGGCCATTATCAAGTCCTGGCAGCGTTCGCTGGCGCTGGGCATCGACCCTGATCAACACAGGCCGGTTCACCGGCACGGAGTGTCCGAGGCGCGGTCGCTGAGCGCCGGGCACCGCCTGGCCACCGTGATCCCGGCCTTGTCCCAGTTGCTGGCCGACGAGTCCGCCGCGGGCCGCCACCTGTTGATCGTCACCGACCAACAGGGTGAAGTGCTGTGGCGGGTGGGCAGCCGGCAAGCGCTACGGCTGGCCGATTCCTTGGAGTTTGTGGAAGGCGCAGACTGGTCCGAATCCGGCGTGGGGACCAACGCCATCAGCGAGGCCCTCGTGACCGGTGCACCTGCCCAGCTGTTTTCTGCCGAACACTTGGTGCGCACGCATCACGACTGGGCCTGCACCGCGGCTCCGATCCGCGACCCCTTCACAGGAGAAGTCGTCGGGGTGCTCGATGTTTCCGGCCCCTTCGAATCGGTCACACCGGACAGCCTCCGCATGGTGCGCTGCGGCGTGCGGCTGGCGGAGGAACTGTTGAAGTCTGCCGGTGCGCCTTGGAGAACCGATGCGGTTCGTCCCACGCTGACGCTGAGGTTGTTGGGTGACAAGCCGAGCGCCGAGGTCGACGGCGGTGCGCGTCTTCCGCTGACGCTGCGCCGCGCTGAGATCCTGGCGCTGCTGGCATCCCGGACCCAGGGATGGAGCGCCGATGAACTGGCGTACAGGCTCCATGGCGAAGACGGCGCCGCGACGGCGATCAGGACTGAGATGCATCGCATCCGCGGCATCCTGGGCAACGTGATGGAACCCAACCCTTACCGTTTCTCGTCGGCCGTCCGGGTAGTCACGGACATATCAGTGGTCGCCAATCATCTGCGGGACGGACGCGTGGCGGACGCGCTGGCCGCCTATCCCGCGAAGATGCTCAACCGTTCGGCGAACCTGTCCGTCGAGCTCATGCGGGATGAGCTCAACGAAGCCGTGGGGGCCTCGGTCCGCTCCAGCGGGGATGCCCAACTCATCATGCGGTGGTGTGCGAGCGACATGGGCGCGTCGGACGTCGAAGCAGCCGCGGCAATGGCCAGCCTGATCGGACCGGGCGATCCGCGCTTTCAACTGGTCCGGGCGCGGATGGAACGGGTCGATCGGGAAATGCAGTCCTGACCGGGGGTGGGGGCTCTGGCTAGGGGCTCGTCTGGCTAGGGAGCTGTTCGACTAGGGGGCTGGCGGGGCAACTCCAGGGCAGCCTTGGCCTCGCGGGTTTCTGATGCAGTCGTCAGCGTAGTTACGGGTGATCGATCGCCAGACACTGATGGTCTGCGGTGGTGAATTGAACTGTCCTTGACCCGGGATAGGCAGCGGCGGGCCGTTGTTGACGGAGTACGTTCCCTGGAAGTGGGTGGTGAGCACCACCTGGAAGTCGCCGGTCTGCGTGTAGATGTGACTGGTCCGGGTCTTCTCACCCCACCGGTCCTGCGGCAGCGGACCGCCGGCCGACGGCTGGGGCCCGAACGTTGTTCCGTCACCGTAGTTCCACGTGTACTGGGCGGGGGTCGCCACGACGTGGACCTTCTGGGCAAGGATGGTGATGTCGAACTGCTGTTCTGCCGAGGCGGCGAAGAAATTCGTTTCCGCGCCCCGGAGGGTGTGGGGACTCGGCTGGGCCGTGACGGTTCCTGCTGCCACCGGCAGTTTCTGGAACTCGCTCTGAATCATGGCCGCTATGCGGGGAAGCAGGTCTTCCGGCTTCGGATCGAAAAGGCACGTCGGTCCGGAATGGAACGTCCACACAGGGTTTGGGATCCCCTTAGGCGCCTTCAACCAAACCACCGGGATTCCATCTTTCCCATCGGGGCCGTTCTTACACTCCAACTGTCGAGCCAAACACGGCGTATCGAAATCGGCGCCGCCCATGTGGCATTGGAGTTCGTACTTGTACTGGTTGGGGTCCGGGTTAGGCACACCCGGATCCTCCGCAACGAACCCGCCAGTGGCACTGTCCCAAGTCCAACCGCCCAAAGTCACATTGTCAGGCTTCCAATCACCAAAGAAGTCTGGATCGTTAGCTAATGAAGGCGAGGCACCAACTATAGCCAAAGAGGCGGCAGTGAGGAGCGTAGCAAGCCCCCTAAACTTCCCCAATATCGTCATGACTCAACCGACAATTTTGCCGATATCCGACAGCCGCCATGACCCATTCGAATAGACAACAAAAAGTAGATTTCCCGTGTCGTCCGGCTGGGGGTCACTTCTGGCCACACTCCCGTCCTGGCGCATATATGTGAGTGCTACCTGTCGGGCTTGAACAGCGACCTGATAGGCCGAATCCGCCCCCTTATTGAACGTCGTACTCGTCGCGACGGCGGCCACCTTGCCCCCGACAAGCCACCGACCTTCAGTATGCCAAGCGTTGATCACTTGTTTGGCCCTGTCACAGGGACCGCAAGACGGGGATGTAACACTGTCCAGCGGTGCGAGGTCACCGGTCTCGTATGCGTAGCTGAGCAGGCTGAACCAATATTCGGCAAACGCTATGGCCCCCTCCTTCGTCTCGGCTTTCGCTGCCTCGGGCAACACCGGGACAGGAACATTTTGCGCCTTGCCCTTGGCATCTGCCGGCTTATACGCAGCGGTTGGCGTTGGTGTGGGGCTCGGCGTGGCCGTAGCCGGCTCTGATGCAGAAGCCGACGCTGAAGTGCTGTCATTTCCCGGCGGGGTGGCGCCCCCATTGCACGCGGTGAGCATGAGGGCAGAGGCGGCGACAACAGCAGCGGCCGAATAGCGCAACCGTGCGAAAGGCGAAGTACGAGATGTCATGGGCAGCTATTCCCCCGATAGTTTCAAGACGTCCGAGCCGCCCGCAATAACTCCGGACGGTGGTTAAAGGGTAACTGAGGTCACACTTTGATGCTCAAAGTTATCCACAGGTACTTTCTCCGGTCTACCACCCAAGACACCAGGCAGAAAAGTCACACGGACACCGGCACGAAGCAATTCGGCTTCCCAAGCCCGACGCCATACGTTTGTTGATTCCCCACAAAAAAGCCAACAAAAAGCCAAACTAGCGTCGTTGAAGACCAGACGATCCCGCGAAAAGGACCCATCAATGATGATTCAGGCAAATGTCCGCACCGGCGACGAAACGGGCGACGAAAGACTCGACGAAGCCAGCCGTGAAGCAACTCAAAAGGCCGGTCGCGACATCCTCGAAATAGCCCGTCAACAGGTCCTCGAGGACGGAATCGGCCTGACCCAGCTCCAGCTCGAGGAAGTCCTCCGCCTCCCGGACGCAGCCCTTCCCGCCGCCCTTCAACTAGCCCATGAAGTGCGCCTGAAGCACTGCGGCGAGGACGTCGAAGTCGAGGGCATCATCTCCATCAAGACCGGCGGCTGCCCCGAGGACTGCCACTTCTGCAGCCAGTCCGGGCTCTTTGACAGCCCGGTAAGAGGCGTCTGGCTCGACATCCCCGAACTCGTCAAAGCCGCCAAGGAAACAGCCGCCACCGGAGCCACCGAGTTCTGCATCGTCGCCGCCGTCCGCGGCCCCGACATCAAGCTCATGAACCAGATCAAGTTCGCGATCGACCGCATCAACGAGGCCGTGGACATCAACATCGCCTGTTCCCTGGGCATGCTCACCCAGCGCCAGGTGGACCAGCTCGCTGAGTGGGGCGTGCACCGCTACAACCACAACCTCGAAACAGCCCGCAGCTACTTCCCCGAAGTCGTCACCACCCACAGTTACGAAGAACGCCTGGAGACCTGCAACATGGTCAAGGCCGCCGGCATGGAACTGTGCTGCGGTGCCCTGATCGGCATGGGCGAAACCCTGGAACAGCGCGCCGAACTCGCCGCCCAGCTCGCCGCCCTCGAACCCCACGAAGTCCCGCTGAATTTCCTCAACCCGCGCCCCGGCACCCCGCTCGAAAACCAGGGAATTATGGACGGCAAGGACGCCCTGCGCGCCATTGCCGCATTCCGCCTCGCCATGCCCCGCACTGTGCTGCGCTACGCCGGCGGCCGGGAACTCACCCTTGGCGACCTCGGCACCCGCGAAGGCCTCCTCGGCGGCATCAACGCCGTCATCGTCGGCAACTACCTCACCACCCTGGGCCGCCCCGCCACCGCCGACCTCAACCTGCTGGTCGAATTGAACATGCCCATCAAGGAACTCCAGAAGACGTTATGAACGGGGTTTCCAAGAACGCAACCACCGGCGACCCAACCTCCGGCAAGCCGGACGACGCAACCATCACTGCCTTTTGCGGGCACTGCGGAGAGCCGTCCGACGGCGGCGCCAGCCCGACGTCGGACGTTCACCAGAGGTGCGGCGAGCGCCTCACGCTGGAACCGCCGCGGTACTGCGGCGCCTGCCGGCGCCGCCTGAAAGTCCAGGTGACACCGCTCGGATGGACGGCGGAATGCTCCCGCCACGGCACCACCGAAATGAGAATATGTCCTTAAGACACTGGCCATTGCCTGCCACCGGCTGAACAATAGGCCCATGATGTTCACACATGCAGACGGCAACCCCATTCTCAACCTTGACGATGACCAGTCGTGGAAGCTCATTGAGGGCACCAAGCACGGCCGGCTGGTAGTGACCGTGGCCGGCGAACCGGACATCTTCCCGGTCAATTACGCCGTGAGCGGCCGGAAGCTCTACCTCCGGACAGCTCCGGGCAACAAGCTCGCTGAGCTCACTATCAACGCCAAAGTCCTCTTTGAGACGGACGGCATCATGTCGGACGAAGCCTGGTCCGTGGTGCTTCGCGGTACGGCGCGGGTCCTCGACCAGTCTGCTGATATCGCGGCCGCGGAATCCCTGGGCCTGAAGCCCTGGGTGCCCACGTTGAAGGACTTTTACGTTGAGATCGAGCCGGTGTCGGTCAGCGGACGGCACTTCCAGTTCGGCGAACATCCGGAGCGCGAAATCTAGGGATTGCATCCGGGCCCAAGGGCGGGGCGCCCGCGGGTCTGCGGCCGCCTAGACTTAAATCATGGCTGACCAGCTCACCCCCGAACGGCGCAGCTGGAACATGTCCAGGATCCGCGGCAAGAACACCAAGCCGGAACTGCTGGTGCGGAGCCTGTTGCACTCAAAGGGCTACCGCTACCGCCTGCACGGCAGCGCGCGTGGCGGCAAGCTCCCCGGCAACCCCGATCTGGTGTTCGCCGGACGGCACAAAGTCATCTTCGTCAACGGCTGCTTTTGGCATTTCCATGACTGCAAGGCGGGGCAGCACGCTCCCAAGGCGAATGCGGAGTTCTGGGATACGAAACGGACACGGACCAGGAACCGGGACGCCGAACAGCGCCGCCTCCTGGAAGCAACAGGATGGCAGGTGCTCACCGTCTGGGAATGCGAACTCAAGGACGTCTCGGCCTTGGAGGAACAGCTGGAGCAATTCCTCGCCTGAACACAAAGTTGACTATGGCGCCCGGCGGGCCGCCAGCGCAGCGTTGAACGCCGTGGCCGACGCCTCACTGCTGTTGATGCGCCAGTCCGTTTCCTTCTGCAGGTGGAACCAGACGAAGCCCACTACGTCCGGCTGCGCTGCCAGGTAGCTCACCAGATCGGTATTCCACTGTGCCTTGGATCCGCCGGCCTCAGCGGACGCGGTTTCGGCAATCAGGATGGGGAGCCCGGGAGCGAGCGTCCGCAACTGGGCTATCCCCGGCGCAAAAAGGTCCTGCGGCGACGTCCAACTGCTCCACGACGCCGAGGTGCCCCAGTTGTACCCGTCGAGGGCCACAATGTCCACGTAGCCGGCACCCGGGAACAGGCCGGCAAGATCGGTGGATCCAAAGTACGGAACATTCGGGCTCCAGACCCAGGACACGTTGCTGGCACCGGCAGCAGCTACGACGTCGTGCACATGCCGCCAGGCCTGCACGTAGTCGCCGGACTGATTGCCGTTCACGCCTTCGGCCCACGGGTACCAGTTGCCGTTCATCTCATGCGCAAACCTCAACTGGACGGGCTGGCCCCACGACGCCAGTGCTTGCCCCCACTGCGTAATGTAGGCATCGAAGTCGCCGGCCGCGATCCGGTCCAAGGCGTAGGCGGGCTGCGTCAGCCCGCCGCCCCATGCCCACGGTTCCCAGGTGACCAGCGGAACGGCGCCGCGCGCCCGTACGGCGTTCATCTCGGTGATGGGCGGCGCCTGCAGGAAGTCCTTGTAGAAAAGCACACTCGATGGGCTCTCCCCCGCAAGGCGCGCGACGTCGTCCAGTTCGGCACTGGCCAGGGGGCCGCCCGCCGTCGCCACCCCGAAGCGGAGTGCCGCCGTGCTGACGGGAGGGATGGTGGGAGCGGAAGAAGTAACCGTGAAAACGGATGAGGCCTTGATGGAGGACGTCTTGGCCGTGATGGTCAGCGGTCCCAGGGGCGCCGCAGGAACGGTAATCGAGGTACTGAAGGCACCGGACGCCGCAGTCTTGAAAGAGAACGTGGAGGAACCGACTATCACGGTTCCGGTGGTGGAAACCTTGAACCCTGTTCCGCTGACTGTCACGGCCGAACCCGCCGGTCCGGTGGCCGGGTCGAGGTAAACCTGCGCTGCCACGGCCGCCGCAGCGGGCGCCGCCTGGACGGGTTGCACGGCCGCCAGGGTGACGGCCAGCCCCACCACCAGACCAGTAACAACGTTTCTCACGATCCTGAACACAGCGGTCCCCGCAATCGGCTGGTGGCCTTGCGGGCCACGGGTCAGTTCGGTGCCGGCAGGCACTTGTCCCGATCCTAAACGCAGATTGTTGAGTCTCATCAAGATTGGCGCAAATTTTTCCGGAAAACGCGTTCCACGCCAGCCGGAGCCCTACTGTAAAAGAGGCAAGGTTGTGGCCGCACCCGTTATCCCGGATGTGCAGGGCCAAGGGAAGGGGTGTCCAATGGATGGACAGGATGGCGTGAGCCAGCTGTACGTTGACCCCTCCGTGCTGCAAACGCTCCGTTGTGAACTTGAGCCCGATGCCGAGTACTGCACAGTATTCGTCAACAGCTATATCCAGCAACTTCCCCGGCGGTTGGACCGGCTCCGACATGCCGTGGAGGCAATGGACCTGGACGCTGCCATGGACGCGGTCCTCAGCGTGAAGACCTCGAGCATGATGGTGGGCGCCGCCTACCTGGGCAGGCTCGCGGATGAGCTCGAAACCATCCTGAAGCACCTGGAGAACCACCCGGAAACAGTGGCGGAGCAACCGCCGCGGCTACAGCTCGCGCTCCTGGAAAGTATGGATGCGTGCACGGATCAGACCGTGGCCGGCCTTTCGGCGGCGGCAGCGGCCTAAGTCCGGCCATCCCCCAGTGCAACTGGGGAATTGAGGCTTACGAGGCCAACCGTTCACGCGCCTTCTGACCCGAGCGGGACGGCCCAGCTCCACGTTCAGGCTGGCTGATCTCGGCCCACACCGTATCGAGGGAAAGCCCGAGGACGTCGGCGATCGCGGCGATGGTGGAGAAGGCAGGGGTGGCGACCCGGCCCGATTCGATCTTCCGGAGGGTCTCCGGTGAGACGCGCGCGTCGAGCGCAGTCTCGAGCATCGAGCGCTCTCCCCTCGCACGGCGCAGCAGGGCACCGAGGCGCTGTCCGCGCTCGACTTCAGCGGATGTGAGGGGCAACCTGACCATGGCTCCAATTCTAATACCGGGATAATATGGCCGGGATAGTTATTGGTTGCGTGAGAAAGGCGCCACATGATTGAGATCCTTAACCCCACAGAGCTGGCCCGGGCAAAAGTAACCGGCGCCCTGGTCGCTGACATCCTGCACACGCTCAAGGGCCGGAGCACGGTCGGCACAAACCTGCTGGACATCGACCGGTGGGCTGCGGCAATGATCCTCGAGGCTGGAGCGCTGTCCTGTTACGTCGACTACGAGCCGTCGTTCGGACGCGGGCCGTTCGGCCACTACATCTGCACGGCCGTCAACGACGCGGTGCTCCACGGACTGCCCCACGATTACACGCTTGCCGACGGCGACCTGCTGACACTGGACCTGGCCGTCTCCAAGGACGGTGTGGCTGCAGACTCCGCCATCAGTTTCATCGTGGGCGACTCCAAGCCGCAGGAGAGCCTCGCGATGATCAGCGCGACCGAGCGGGCACTGAGCGCGGGCATAGCGGCTGCCGGACCCGGGGCCCGCATCGGCGACATCTCCCATGCCATCGGTTCGGTCCTCAGCGCCGCGGGGTACCCGATCAACACCGAGTTCGGGGGTCATGGCATCGGATCAACGATGCATCAGGACCCGCACATCGCGAACACCGGGCGGCCGGGCCGCGGATACGAGCTGCGCCCGGGGCTGATGCTCGCCCTGGAGCCGTGGGTCATGGCCGACACCGCCAAACTCATCACGGACGCCGACGGGTGGACGCTCCGAAGTGCCACAGGCTGCCGGACAGCACACAGTGAGCACACGATCGCCATCACCGACGACGGAGCAGAGATCCTCACCCTGCCGAAGCAGGCGCACATCTGAGGCCGAAGCCGCGCCGTCGCCGCGAATCAGCGCTCGGCAGGAGCCAACCGGTAGCCCACCCCGCGCACGGTCTGCAGCCAGCGCGGGTTCTGCGGGCTGTCGCCCAGCTTCTTGCGGAGGTTTCCCATATGCACCTCGACGGACCGTTCGTCCGCCTCTGAGATGTAGCCTCCGACGTCGTACGGTTCGTCGCGCAGCCGCCTCACCAGTTCGGATTTGGTCCGCACCATGCGTCCTGCTTCCAGGAGCGCGTGCAGCAGATCGAATTCGGTGCGCGTGAGGTGCAGTTCGCGCCCGTCCACGCTCACGGTCCGCGCCTCGTAGCTGAACTCAAGGCCGTTATGCGTCAGTGTCCGGCCTGTGTCGCCCGCTACGGCCGGTGCCTTGGCACCTGCGGTAGCGTCCGACGTCGACCGCGGACGCCGCATCATGGCCGCGACGCGCGCTCGCAGTTCCCGCGGACGGAAAGGCTTCGTCAGGTAGTCGTCCGCGCCGGATTCCAGTCCGATGAGGGTATCCAGTTCCTCGGCACGGGCCGTCAGCATCACGATGTATGCGTCGGAGAACTCCCTGATCTGGCGCGCAACTTCAAAACCGTCGATGTCCGGAAGGCCCAGGTCCAGGGTGATGACTGCCGGGTTGAGCTCCTTGGCCGCGACCACGCCGGCCGCGCCGCTGCTCGCGACTTGGACGTCGAAGCCGGCCTGGACCAGCACCACCCGGACCAGCTCACGGATGTCGTGATCATCCTCGATTACCAGACCCACACGTGATTCACTCATCGCAGCCCCCTCAGTCCGCTCGATACCGTCAGAAGTATAGCGCTCGGCGGATATCGTGGGGGTATGCGTCCAGTAAACCGCACCTCGACAATCACCCGGCCATGAGCGGCAACGTCACCTGGGACATGAAGTCCGGCCGGATACTTTTCTTCCGCCGGTCGTTCCACGAGTATTCGCTGCGCGGACGGGTCACCCTGAGTCAGATGCCGTTGTCCATCACAGCGGCACTCACGGCCATGCTGATGCTCATGTTTTTCCCGGGGACGCTGGGGAATCCCCTCTTCATCGCTTTCCTGGCCACACAGGTCCTGATCCTGGCGCTGTGCTTCCTCGTTCCATGGCACCGGCTGCCGTTCGCCAGCTTCCTGGTGATTCCCGTCCTTGACTTCGTCTCGATCGCACTGGGCAGGGAGGGCGGCCAGGAGGGCCTGACCGGCATCAGCCTGCTGGCTGTCTTTCCCGTCATCTGGCTGTGCGCGTCGGGGCTGTACCCCCGCGCTTCCCTGGTGGCGTCCTTCCTGGCTCCCCTGGCCATCATCTGGGTGCCGTTGTTCCTTCACGGGAATGTCACCGGCCAGGACCTGGCGCGCTCCCTGCTGCTGCCGGTGATGATGCTGGGGATCGGCGTATCCGTGAGCGTATTGACTCTCAGCATGGTCCGGCAACAGCGAGACCTCGAAGAGAAGGATGCTCAACTGCGGATTACCCTCAAGGAGAGCAAGCGGCAGGAGGAACTGCTGAATTCGGTGCTGGAAACGGTGCATCTCGGCGTCCTGGCAGTGGATGCGGACGGGCACGACATTCTCATGAACCGGAAGCAACGGGAAAACCACCGGCTGGCCACACCTGCGGGTAACGACGATCCCAACGAGTCCCAGCTCCTCGTGTTCGAAGCCGACCGGACCACCGCCGTCCCGGTGGACCAGCGGCCAGTCCGTCGCGCCGTGATGGGCGAAAGCTTTACCGACAACCTGGTGTGGCTGGGCAGCGGCAGCGAACAACGCGCCATCACCACCAGCGCCCGCGCGATGCGGGACCAGGACGGTGCGTTCGCCGGATCGGTAATTGTGTTTAGCGACGTCACCGACCTGGTGAATGCCTTGGCGGCCAAAGACGATTTCGTGGCCAACGTTTCCCACGAGTTCCGCACACCGCTGACCTCAATCCTCGGCTACGTCGAACTGCTGCTGGACGAACTTGACGGTGCACGCGACCCCCGCCGCGACGCGCTCATGATTATCCGCCGTAACTCCGAGCGGCTGCTCGGGCTGGTGTCGGATCTGCTGGCAAGCCGCAGCGGGCAGCTTATTGTCAGCCCGCAGGCGGTGAACGTGGCCGAACTTGTCCGGGCCAGCATTAGCGCCGCGCTTCCCCGTGCCGCCGCTGCAAAAGTACGGCTTAGTGCGGACGCTCCCGAACGGCTGGAGGCCCACGTGGATGCCGGGCGCATGTCTCAGGTACTGGATAACCTGGTGTCCAACGCCATCAAATACTCGCCGAACGGCGGTGACGTCGTGGTCTCATTGCACTCGGACGGGTCCCATTTGGTGTGCCGGGTCAGCGATACGGGCATGGGCATGAGCGACAAGGATCAGGCGGAGGTGTTTACGAAGTTTTTCCGGACCGGCAACGTAAGGAACACTTCGATTCCCGGCGTGGGGCTGGGCCTGTCCATCAGCAAGGCCATTGTTGAAGCACACGGCGGAAGCATCCAGCTTCGGAGCGCACTGGGACAGGGAACCACGTTCACCGTCAGGGTGCCGGTCTAGCGCCCGGAGCCTGGCGGCCGGCCGCCGTCAGGCCGGCGCCCGGAACTGTTCGATCAGCGTCCGGGCCATCTCTTGTGCGCGCTTGGCGGCATCGGCGTCGCCCTCCGTCGCGGAGATGATGGACCCTTTCATGAGGATGTGCCATGACCGGGAGAAATCCTCCGTGTCCCGGAGTCCTGCTTCCTCCGCCAACTGCTGGACATGGCCGCGGATCCGGGCAAGGTAGTCGATGCTAGCCCGGCCCAGCGGATGGTTGGCGCCCATCTCAAGGAGGATGTTAATGAACGAGCACGCCTCAAAATCGTCGCGCCGGAACCAGTCGCCGAACACGTCGAAGATGGCCAGCAACTGCTCAGTGGGCGTTTCGCCGCGACGGCGGGCGTCAGCGACAATCATGTCCACGGTCCACTGGCGGTCGCGCTGCTCGAGGAAGGCAAGCACCAGTTCATCCTTGGATGAAAAGTGCCGGTAGAACGTAGCCTTTGCCACGCCGGCCCGGCTGATCAGCTCGTTGACGCCCACGTCTCTGATCCCGCGGCGGGCGAAGAGTTCATATGCCGTATCCACGATCCGCTGCCTCGCGGCGGCGCCAGTAATGGCAGCCTGGCCCCCCAGGGCAGGCTGGACCGGTGCGTAGTCTGGCGTCGGGTTCATTGCAAATAGTCTAGCCCAAAGGGGAGACAGACTTGTCTGTCTAAGATAAAATTCTCTACATTCCGGTCGGTCGAATTCCCAGGCGTTTGAGCCAGAGCGCTTGAGCCACAGGAGGGTAAGAGATGCCGAAGAAATTGTTGTCAGCCGTAGAAACCCATCAAGGCGATTCATGGCAGGCGCGGTCCGGGATCCATGCCGTTGGGGGGCCCGCACACGGGCGCGTGAATCTTGAGCCGATTCGCCACCAGTCGCTGGAAATCATCAATGCAATCCTGATGGACACCGATCCGGAAGGGTCCGAAATCCGCAATCAGCTTCGCCGTTGCCTCAGCAGGAACAAAGGCAACCCGGAGAGGGCTTTGCTCATGCACCTCATGTCAATGCCGGGCCGCTCCGAGCCCGTCATCGTTGATTAAGTCCTGCCTGCCGCACCACTTCACCCCAGGACTGCTGTGCCAGGTCGGCAACAGCTGCCAGGATGTCCGACGGCGGCAGGGAAAGATCAAGCGGGTACTCCACCACGTCGATATCCGTATTAAGAATGCGGCGGAGCTTCATTTCCCCCGCGCCTGCGTACACCAGCCAGGCGGTCGGGACGCGTAGGGCCGTGCAGTAGGCCAGCATCTGGAAATGGTCCCCGGACAGGGACGCGCCCTGGTCCGTCGCGGCCCGGTATTTCGTGTCGTAGACCACCACGGGACGGCCGCCGAGCAGGTGCACGGCGTCCGGGTTCACCGTGAGCCGGTCGGAATCGCGCACCGCCTCGTTCAATAGTGCGTTGTACTGCAGCCGCATCTCACCGGGATAGGCAGCCATGGCCTCGCGGAGGGCCGTACCCACAAAGTCCTCGAAGACCTGCCCCATATCCACCACGAACGACGCCGTCTGCTGCTTCCCGTCACCAGCCTCGGCTGAGGCGTTGCGCAGGATCACTTCGGAGAGGCGGAGCACCGCGTGGTAACGGCTGTTCATCCTGGTGGCCTGCCACAGCGGCAGGGGCGCCCCGGGCTGAAGGCGCGTGACGGCGTCGAGCTTTCCTTTCAGCTGCCGCAGGCGGCTCTGGACGTCCGGCCGGACGCGCGGGACCCGGGCCATACGCTCCAGGGCAGCCCGCAGGATGCGGTTCTCGGCAATGTCATCGGTGAATTCGTCATAGGAAACTTCCAGCGGCACTAGCATTCCGGGCCGGCGCGAAATCTGGTCCGAGATCCGGATCCGGCCTTTCACCGTCCGCAGTGATTCGTCCACGGTGAGGTAGCCCTGCAGGACTCCGCGGCTCAGGGCGCGGTTTGCCAGCTGGGCCAGCGACTCTGCCAGAGCGCTCCACAGATCCGAGTCCTCCACGGCCGCCACCGGATCGTCGCGAAAGCCCTGGTTCCCCGCGTAGCTGAGCAGGAACAATAGCCGGTTGAGGCCCAGGCGGTCCTTCGGCCGGACCTCCAGCTGAACCGACGGCGTCCGCACCGACCCGACCTTGCCGACCGGCTCGATCCTGAACAGGCCCATGCCCATCGGCGACGCCTTGGCCAGGCCGCTGGCGTTAACGAACGCGGCGCTGGCGGGGTCCAGTTTGTCCACCACGCCGCCGGACAGCTCGTCCAGCACAATGTGACGGACAGCCTTGCCGGCGCTGGAGGGCTGGCGCGTCGGCCGCGGCGGCACGGCCACAGGCGTCAGCCCGTTAGCAGGCAACAATCCCTTAGCGGGACGCAAGACGGCCCAGCAGCTGCTCAAGCCCGAAGCGCTCCTGTAGCTGGGCCCGGTTCAGCTGACCGTGGTAGTGCTCTTCCAGGAGTGGCATGAGCTCGTACTTCCAGATCCGGCGCAGGCCGGCGGGAGTCTGGGCTGCCTTCTTCATGAAGTAGGACGGGCCGATCATCAGGTCGCGGTCCCATTCGTCAATCGCGTCGTTGAGTGCGTCCAGGAGAAGGGCAGGGGTGGTGTCCAGGTTCCGGGCCTGCAGGAAGCGAAGGAGGGAGCCCTTCACCGGTTCGGTTTTGGGGTGCAGTTCGATAAAGGAGAACCGCCGGCGGATGGCGGCGTCCATCATGGCAATCGAGCGGTCCGCGGTGTTCATGGTGCCAATGATGTACAGGTTGTCCGGGAGCGTGAACGGCTCGTTGGGACTGTACTGGAGGTAGATGCGGTCGTCGCGGTACTCCAGCAGGAAGTACAGCTCACCGAACACCTTCGCAAGGTTGGCGCGGTTCATCTCATCGATGATCAGGAAATAGGGCTTGTTTTCGTTGCCGGGCTTGGCCGCTTCTTCAGCAAGGCGGCGCAGCGGGCCGGCCACAAGCTTGAAGGACACCTGCCCCTCGTCGGTCTTGTCCGGCCGGAAGCCCTCGAAGAAGTCCTCGTAGGCGTAAGACGGATGGAACTGCACCAGCTTGACGCGTTCGTCGGTGCTGTCCCCGGCAAGCTGGGCCGCCAGGTGCTTGGCGAGGTAGGTCTTGCCCGTTCCGGGCGGCCCGTAAAGCACCAGCTGCCGGTTCTCCTCGAGGAGTTCCGCGATTTCCTGCAGCGGTTCCAGGTCCATGTGCAGGGACGCCGCGAACTCCTCCGTCAGGGGACGGAACCCCTCCGGAACCGGTTCGACGACGACGGCCGGCTCCCCGGCGTCGTCGGCCTCCGCTTCCGCTTCGGCGGGCAGCAGCGCCTGCAGCGCCTGTACCACCCGGGTGACGTCCACGATGACACCCGGTGTGGTCAGCTGGCGCTGCACGTGGCGGGGAAGGTCCGCCATGTTGTGGGCGTCATCGAACCAGCGGACCTTGCGGCGCATCCGGCGGTTGTCCTCATTGTGCTCCGGCTCTCCCAAAACACCGCCCAGGCGGACCGCGCCGGCATGCTGGTACAAGACCAGGTCGCCCGGCTTCATCACCGTGAGGAAAGCAAAAACCGCAGTCTTGTTGTCCTCGCGCTCAACGTAGCCCAGGTGCTTGTAGTCCTCGTCGACCGCGTGCTGCACAACGCCCGCGGTAACGCCTGCGTCCAGGAGGCGCAAATGCTCGACGTCGAGCGTCACCTTCTCCTCCCCGTGCCAGGCCGCCAGGAGGTCCTTGACGTCATGGTGCGTGCGCAGGAGCCACGCCCTGCGCCCCGGATCCCCCACCTTGCGCCACTGGCTCACGAGCTGGCGGGCGTACCAGTCGATCCGCTGGCCGGCCTGCTTGTCCAGGTAGAGGCGGATGCGGTGGATATCGGCGGTGATTTCCACTTCGCTGTCGCCCTTGGCACCGCCCACCAGGGAAGCGAAGGCATCCCTGATTTCCTGCCGCTCCACGTCGGCAACCACCGGCTCGAAATAGCTAGGCCACGCAAGGTATTCGATGCTGCGGCGGATCGCGGGCTGGTCATCGGGCGTCCCGGACGCAAGCTGGTGGAACACGAGGGGATCCCCCAGCGCCTTGGCCACGGAATTCGTGGACTGCTGGTCAACGTGCTGCACAAACCGGCACAGCCACTTCAGGTGGTCCCAGATAGTCCAGTTGAATTCGGCTGTGCGGTCACGGATGACACCATGGTCCGTCATGCCCTTATACAGTTCGTCCGGCAGTTCCAGGGGCGGCTCCAGCCAGGAGGCAGCCTCGGCCACCCTGGCACGTTTGACCTTCAGCGACTTGACCTCGTGGGCCAGCGGCAGCGACTGGAGGAACAGCAGCTCAACGGCCAGCTGCTTGGCCGGGCGGGAGGCATCGGCAAGGTTTTGCCGGAGGTTGGTCATCATCGGAGCTTTGGAGTCCGCCACGCCCAGCTCCAGCCGCTCCAGCAGCTCCGAGGCAGCCGCGGTGGTCCACGTCTGGGTTCGTCCGTCCAGCGCCGAAGGCTTCCCCTGCAGGCCGGCCCCCAGGACAAACCACGCCGCGTCCTCGATCTCCTTGGAGATTCCGGGGGCGCGGGTCATGGCAGGCTTCGCGGTGGGGGTCATGCCTTCAAATTTACAGGGTTAACCTGAATGGCAGCACCACGGGATTCGCAAGGTTACCGTCCCGTAAACGGGCGGGCCTCCGTGGCTTTCGACCCTAGTACCGGGGAAGGAACGGCCATAGGCTGACGCCACTAGAGGAGCGTGCCATGACTTTTCAAGACCTGACCCGGAAGATGTTCACGGCCATCCGGGGAACCGGGCTCAGCCGGGGGCCGGACAGGTTGCTCGGCGGGGTGTGTGGCGGATTAGCCGCCAAGCTGGGCGTGGACCCCAACGCAGCCAGGATTGTCTTCCTGATCCTGGCCCTGGTGCCCGGCCCGGCGGTCACCTTCTACATCTGGGCCTGGATCCTGCTGCCGGACAGCACCACGAACCGCATCTACCTGGAGTCCTGGCTCAACAGCTGATTCGCGGCGGTGTACTAGAGGGAGCTGCCCGGCGCCGGTTCAACCAGCACTGCTAGCGGGCGGCGGTACCGTCAGCAGTGCCAACCGCCGCCGGTTCAACCGGCCGCGTTAGCGGACCTTGGCGGGCAGATTCTTGCGTCCGAACGCGAAATAGCTACCCGGACCGACGAAGTTGATCAGCGTGACGGCGCGCCACATCGCCTTGCTGCCGCGGATCTGCTCTGCGGGCCGCCGGGAAATGTCGCGCTGGGCCGCGATCAGGAGGGAGAGCTGCACGGCAGCTGCCACCAGGGTCCCAAACCGTGCGAGCGGCGGCATTTCCTTCCAGGACTTCTTCTTTTTCTTCGTGTCTTTCCTTGTGGCCATGGCCGATGCTCCTTGGTTCTTGATTGATGTTGTGACGATCATAGGGAAACAGCCCCGGCCTAGGTAGGGGCTTTGGGCTCAAGCCGTGAACGGCTCCAGCCGCTCTTTCTGTTCGGGAGTCAGACGGAGCACCCGTCCCGTGGACTCGTCCACGAAGGCCAGGTGCGTGGTGGCCCTGACGCAGTCCTCCCGCGTCACGGGGTCCTGCAACAGATAGTGGATATCGAAGCTGGCACCCTTGACGGCACCGATCCACAACTGGACCACTGCCGGCACGTTCCGGTACTCGAGCGTCTTCACGTAGCGGATTTTGTGCTCCACCACCAAGGCCATGGTGCCTTCTTCAACGTCGTTGAAGAGGGACACCTGCGGCGCGACGCCGGGCAGGCCGGCGCCGCGCGGCGGCCCGAAGGCAGCGATACGGGCTTCTTCAAGGATCCGCACGATCTGGACGTTGTTGATGTGGCCGTAGGCGTCCATGTCTCCCCAGCGCATGGGCACCAGGACTTCGATGCGCCGGCCGCCTGGCACGGTCCGGCCGGCGGCGCTCAGCTTCGCACCGCCGTCGCGTCTTCCGCTGAATCGGCCAACGCCGCACCGGCGTCCTCGCCCGCGAACTGGGACATGTACAGCCGGTAATAGGCACCCTTGCGTTCCAGCAGATCGTGGTGGTTGCCCTGTTCCACGATCCGCCCGGCTTCCATCACCAGGATGGTGTCGGCGTCGCGGATAGTGGAGAGTCGGTGTGCAATCACAAAGCTGGTGCGGTCCGTCCGCAGGGCAGCCATGGCCTTCTGGACCAGGACTTCCGTGCGGGTGTCCACAGAGCTGGTTGCCTCGTCCAGGATGAGCAGGGACGGGTTGGCCACAAAAGCCCGTGCGATGGTGATGAGCTGCTTTTCACCGGCGCTGACATTGTTGCCTTCCTCATCGATGACCGTGTTATAACCGTCCGGCAGTGCCCGGACGAACCGGTCCACGAACGTTGCCCGGGCAGCCTCCATGACCTGGTCCTCGGTGGCGTCGAGGTTCCCATACTTGATGTTGTCGTAGATGCTGCCGCCGAACAGCCAGGCGTCCTGCAGGACCATGCCCACCTTCGCCCGCAGTTCGGAACGGCTCAGGTGGGTGATGTCAACGCCGTCCAAAGTGATGCTCCCCGAATTGAGCTCGTAGAACCGCATCACCAGGTTGACCAGCGTGGTCTTGCCCGCCCCGGTGGGGCCGACGATTGCCACGGTATGCCCCGGCTCCGCGGTGAAGGAAAGGTCCTCAATCAGGGACTTGTCCGCCGAATAGCTGAAGGTCACGTGCTTGAACTCCACGTGGCCGTCGGTCTTGGCGGGCAGGTGCTCGGTGGCGGTTTCGGCATCCTGCTCCTCTGCATCGAGGAATTCGAAGACACGCTCCGCGGAGGCAACGCCGGACTGCAGCATATTGGCCATCCCCGCCATCTGTCCCAGCGGCTGCGTGAACTCCCGGGAGTACTGGATGAACGCGGTGGCATCGCCCAGGCTCATTCCGCCGGAGGCCACCCGCAATCCGCCCACCACTGCAATGCCCACGTAGCTGAGGTAGGAGAGGAACTGCATAACCGGCATGATCATGCCGGAGACGAACTGGGCGCCGAAACTGGCCCTGTACAGGGCTTCATTCCGCTCGTCGAAGCGCTCCAGCATGTCGGCGTCGCGGCCGAAGACGCGCACCAGGTCGTGGCCGGAGAACGATTCCTCGATCTGGCCGTTGAGCTGGCCGGTGTTCTTCCATTGCGCGGCGAACAGCTTCTGGCTTCGCGAGCCGATGATGCCGGCCGCCACGCCGGACAGCGGGAGGGCTACAAGGGCGATGAGGGCCAGTTGCCACGACACGATGAACATCATGATCACGAT
Source organism: Arthrobacter sp. NPDC058288 (assembly GCF_042880995.1). Lineage (NCBI taxonomy): Bacteria > Bacillati > Actinomycetota > Actinomycetes > Micrococcales > Micrococcaceae > Arthrobacter > Arthrobacter sp. NPDC058288. The sequence continues at coordinate 141,749 of NZ_JBHVYH010000004.1, read as the reverse complement.
GCCGATCACTGTCAGTGCAGAACTGAGCAGCTGCGCGAAGGCCTGCTGCAGCGCCTGCTGGATGTTGTCGACGTCGTTGGTGACACGGGAGAGCGTGTCACCGCGCTGGCGGGTGTCGAAGTAGTTCAACGGCAGCCGGTTGAGCTTTTTCTCGGTATCGTCACGCAGTTTGCGGACCACGCGCATCACCAGCACGTTCAGGACGTAGCCCTGCAGCCAGGTGAAAATGTTCGCCACGAAGTACATCACCAGCACAACGCTGATCAGGAACGACAACTTCTGGAAGTCGATCCCCACCCCGGGAATGAGTTCCATCTTGGAGATCATGTCCGCGAAGTTGTTCTCGCCCCGGGCACGCAGCCCGTCGACGAACTGCTCCTTGCTGACTCCGGCGGGCAGTTGCTTCCCCACCACTCCCCCGAAGATGACGTCCATGGCCTGCCCCAGGATCTTGGGGGCAATAACGTTGAGGACGACGGCGACAGTCACCATGGCCAGCACGACGGCGATACCTGCGGACTCGGGTTTCAACAAACCCATCAGGCGCTTGGCGGAGGGCCAGAAGTGCTCTGCCTTCTTCGCGGGTGCCCCGCCGAACATGTCGCCGTCGGCCTCGGTGGGCTTGTACTCCTCTTCAAAGAAGTCTTCGTCTTCCGCGGGACTCGATTCCTGGCTGGCGGAGACTTTTTCGTTGGTGCTCATGCCACTTCCTCCGCGGTCAGCTGCGACTCGACAATTTCCTGGTAGGTGGTGGAACTCTGCAGCAGTTCCTCGTGTGTTCCCCGGTCCACGATCCGGCCGTTGTCCAGCACCAGGATCTGGTCGGCGTCGGCAATGGTGGACACCCGCTGCCCCACAATGATGACCGTGGCGTCCGCCGTCTTGGCCTTAAGCGCGCGGCGGAGCCGGGCATCCGTGGCAACGTCGAGGGCGGAGAACGAGTCATCGAACAAGTACACCTTGGGCCGCGTCACCAAGGCCCTGGCGATGCACAGGCGCTGGCGCTGGCCTCCCGAGACGTTAGTGCCGCCCTGGGCGATCCTGGAATCAAGACCATTCTTCTTCTCACGGACGAAGTCAGCAGCCTGGGCCACTGTGAGCGCGTCCCACAACTCCTGGTCCGTCGCCTCCGTCTTACCGAACCGCAGGTTGTGCTCGATGGTGCCGGAGAAGAGGTAGGGGCGCTGCGGCACCATGGCCACACGGCTGGTGATTTCGGAGCGATCGAGGTCAGTAATGGATACACCGTCGAGCAGTACCTCGCCGGAGGCGACATCGTACAGCCGCGGCAGCAGTGACAGCAGGCTGGTCTTGCCGGCGCCGGTCGATCCGACGATGGCCACGGTCTGGCCGGGCTCGGCCGTGAAGCTGATGTCGCTCAGGACGGGCTCTTCCGCCCCGGGGTAGGCGAACGAGACGTTGCGGTATTCCACACGTCCGGCCCGCCTGGCAGGTGCCACCGGCGCCGCCGGTTCGTGGATGGAGGGTTCGACGTCGAGCACCTCACCAATGCGGTCCGCGCAGACCGAAGCACGGGGAATCATCATGGCCATGAACGTGCCCATCATGACCGCCATGAGGATCTGCAACAGGTACTGCAGGAACGCGGTCAGAGAGCCCACCTGCATTTCCCCCGCATCCACGCGCTGGCCGCCGAACCACAGTACTGCGGCGGTGGAGACGTGGAGGATCATGCCGATGGCGGGGAACATCAGGACGAACAGGGCGCCAATCTTCAGGGAGACGTCGGTGAGTTCGCGGTTTGCCTCACCGAAGCGCCGGGTCTCATGCGGTTCCCGGACGAAGGCGCGGACCACTCGGATGCCGATGATCTGCTCGCGGAGAATGCCGTTAATGCGGTCGATTTTCGTCTGCATGGAGCGGAACAGCGGCATGAGGCGAACCACAAGGTACCCCACCACGGCAATCAATACCGGCACGGAAACCCACACGAGCCAGGACAGGCTCAGGTCCTCGCGCAGGGCCATGAAGATGCCGCCGATGCACATGATGGGCGTGGCCACCATGAAGTTCAGCCCCATCAGCACGAGCATCTGCACCTGCTGGACATCGTTGGTGCCACGCGTGATCAACGTCGGTGCGCCGAAGACGTTGACGTCCTTGGCCGAAAAGCCGGTCACCTTGCGGAAGACGCCCCGGCGGAGGTCCCGGCCGAACGCCATGGCCGCCTTGGACCCGAAGTACACGCCCGCGATGGCGGTGGCCACCTGCACCAGCGCGACCCCGAGCATGAGCCCGCCCGTTCGCCAAATGTAGTCAGTGTCGCCGCGGGAGACGCCCTCGTCGATGATCTGTGCGTTCAGGCTGGGGAGGTAGAGGGCCGCGATGGTCGATGCCAGTTGGAAGAGAATGACCGCCGCGATATACGGCAGATACGGCTTGGAGTAGCGCCGTATAAGGGTGACAAGCATGCCCGGGAGTCCTTTGGAATGTGCGCGGAGTGAGTTCAGGAAGTATTACCAGCGGGGGCTGACATTCTCAGCCTTCCCACTCTACGAAATCCGTTGCCTATGCGAAACAATGCCCGCTAAATATCATCCGAAGGGCGTATCGATGTTGTAGAAACTAAAGCTTCCCACGTGTCCCTTGTTACGGGTGAAACGGGTGTTGTCCCTCGGTTCCAAGGGGTCCGGCTGTGAAAAACGGGTACCCGGTCAAGTACCGGCTACTCGCGACTACTCCAGTGCCTGGGGCCTAGCGTGAAGGGGTCAGTTAGTTGACAACTCTGCAGGAGAGTCGCAGGTGATCTGGGCATCTACGAAAAACGGACGGCTCCTCCATGTGCCTCCCGTTCCCGCAGTCTGGTCAGTCCCCAATGATCCAGATGGAGAATCCCATGAAGAGAATCCTCGCAACTGCCGGAATAGCAGGCATTGCGCTAATAGGCGTCACGGCTCCGGCAAATGCCGGCGACAAGGGCGATGACGGCGACAAAAAAGTCAGCATTTGCCACGCCACCGGCTCAGAATCAAACCCGTACGTTCACATCACGGTCAGCGAAAACGCGGTGAACGGAAATGGCGGCCATGCCTCGCATGAGGGCGACATCATTCCGGCCCCGGCGGCCGGCTGTCCTAGTGGTGAAGGACACGGCGGAGGCGGCGGCAAGGATGATGACTGGAGCCACGGCCCCGACAAGATCACCATCTGCCACGCCACGGGATCTGAAAAGAACCCGTACGTCATCATCACCATTCCGGAAAAGGCCTGGTGGAACGGCCACAAGGACGGACACAACGGCCGAGCCGACATCTACCCGGTCCCCGCCGGCGGTTGCGTCGCAGAGGAAGAGGAAGAAAAGCCGCCTGTCGTTGTACCGCCCGTTGTGGTCCCACCGGTCGTCACTCCGCCGGAGGTAACTCCCCCGGCAGTGGTACCGCCTGCCGTGACTCCGCCGGCAGTGACTCCGCCGGCGCAAACTCCGGCCGGCGCCGCAGCGGCGCCCGTCGGCGCGGCGGCAGCAGTAGTACCGGTGGTCAACCGCGGGTTCAACGCCCAGACAGCTGCCGGAAGCCAGCCCGATACCGGAATGCCGGCCTGGTTCGGCGGCCTGGCGGCCCTCCTTGGGGCAACGGGGCTCATCGCCCTGAGGCAGCGGGGACGCCTGCAGGACGCGCCCGGATCCAAGTAAGGCCGATCCTGCGGTGAGGACGGGCATCCGCCGCCATGGTGCGATGCCCGTCCACACCACTATCTACGGAGGAGTCCCGATGCCCCTGGTGGACAAGTTTCCGTCGCTCAGGCGCCGTTCGCTCAACCGCGGCGACCGGCTACTGCTGCTCGCCGGCGTCGTGGCCTTCTTCGTCCTGACATTCCTGCCGGGAATCGTATCTGCCGGGAACACCTCCGGCGGAGCCGGACTCCATCTGGAGGCTGCGCCTTATTCGCGGGCCGCCGGCCCGGCTTCACCCGGCCATGCCGTCCCGCCTGACACTTTCGCATGGAGCGGCAAGGGCTCGGCGCAACACGGCGGCAACGGATCCGCCATGGCCGCGCCCGCAGCACAGCAACCGCCGCAAAACATTCCCCATTACCCGCCGGCCTCCGCGCCCACCAGGATCGTGTATCCCGCTGCCGGGCTGGACGTCACCATCCATCCACTGACCCCGACGCCGGAGGAACTGGATTCCCAGGCGATCGTGCCGCCGATAACCGTTGACGGCTACTGGGTAACGAACTTCGGCATGCCGGGCGCCGGGTCCACCAACACCACCTACATCCTCGGCCATAGCTGGGAGGGCCGCGACGCTCCATTCAACCGACTGAGCGCGGCGAGCACCCCGGGAGATATCTTCGAAGCCACCACAGCCAGCGGTACCATGCGTTATCGGGTGGAATCGGTGGACACCTATGTGAAGTCGAGCCTGAAGGACAGCCCGATCTGGACCGGCGTTCCCAACCGGCTGGTCCTCATCAGTTGCTACACCGAAGATCCCTGGGGCAAGAACGTGGTGGTAGTCGCCTCCCCCGTCCCGGATCCCTGACGCCGGCGACGGCGGCACTCGGCCGCCGTCGCCGTCGTACGTTGCGGGTTCCAACGGCGACTGTGTTACTCGCTGCGGTGCCGTCCGTGCGTTGCGATATAGTCAGCCGCCGCGCGCTGCAGCTTCCGTTCCTTGGCCAACCGGCGCCGGAGGGACGTGAGTTCCCCGCTGACGCGTGACTGTTCGGCAGCGATCTCCCGCTGTTCCGCCGACTGCGCCTGGACCGCACGCAAAGCCTCTGCCAGCTGGAGCTGCTGCTCCGCCAGCAACTGCTGGGTCTGGAGCAGGAGGGGCACGACGTCGGCGGCTTCGGGCCGGGGCTCGGCCACCAGGGTGCGGGCACGCGACCGGTAGCCTTCCCTCACGCCGGCCGGGGAATCGCTGCCGGGGCTGCCGTTATCCTCAGCTGGGGCGTTGCGGTCCTGCCGTGCCGCTTCCGGGAAGCGTGACTCGTGGGCGCGCTGCCTGCTCAGGACCTCGATGAACTCCCGGTCGAGGTCCACGATGCCCGGACCGCCGGCGGTGCCGGTGGTGTCATTCGTGGGCTCGGCGTCGTTCGCGGTTGTCGCGTTGTTCGCGGGCTGGGCACCGTTGGCGGATGCCGCCGGCACAATGTCCACGGTGCGGCGAAGCGGCTGTTCCTTGATGAAGAGGATCGCCACAAGGGCGATGATGCCGATGGCTGCGGAGATCAGGAAGATCTCGGCTGTTGCGTCGCCGTAGGCTGCCCGCATGATGTCCCTGATCGGGGCCGGCATGTCCTGGAGGTCCATGCTGGCTCCCGCGGACCCGCCGTTGGTTGGAATCCCTGCCGCGGCAAGTCCTTCGGTAGCCAGTTCCTTGACGCGGTTGGCCAGCACTGCCCCCAGCACTGACACTCCGATCGCGCCGCCCACCGAACGGAAGAACGCCACGGAAGCGCTGGCCGTGCCGATATCGGTGGCGCGGACGGTGTTCTGAACCGCCAGGACGAGGTTCTGCATCAGCAGGCCGAGCCCGAGGCCCAGAACTGCCGTGTACAGGCCTGTCAGCCAGAGTTCGGTGGTGTGGTCGATGGTTCCGGCCAGGCCCAGTCCGCCGATCAACAGGATGGAGCCGGCAATCAGGTAGCGCTTCCACTTGCCGGTGCGGCTGATCAGCTGGCCTGACAGGACGGACCCAATGAGGTTGCCGGCGATCATGGGCAGCGTCAGCAGGCCCGCTTCGGTGGGGGTGGCCCCGCGGGCCACCTGGAAGTACTGGCCTAGGAAGGCGGAGGATCCGAACATGCCGACGCCTACTGCGACCGAAGCGAGGATGGCCAGTGCCGTGGTGCGTTCGCTGATGATCTTGAGCGGGATGATGGGCTGCTCCACCTTGGACTCCACCACCACGAGGAGAGCCAGGAGCACCACGCCGCCGCCCACCATGGCGGCTGTCTGCCAGGACCACCAGTCGTAGTAGTCCGGGTTGCCGGCGAAGGAGACCCAGATCAGCAGCAGGCTGACGCCTGAAGTAAGCAGGATGGAACCCAGCCAGTCGATCTTCGCGTGGCGCTTGACGTGGGGAAGCTTCAGTGTGATTTGCAGCAGGATGAGTGCGATGACCGCCAGCGGGACGCAGACAAAGAAGGTCCAGCGCCAGCCGAGCGGGCTGTCCACGATGAATCCGCCCAGCAGCGGGCCGCCGGCGGTGCCCACGGCCATCACGCCGCCCATGTAGCCGGAGTATTTGCCGCGGTCCCGGGGCGGAATGATGGAACCGATGATGGCCTGCGCCAGCGCTGTGAGTCCGCCCATGGCGACACCCTGGATGACGCGGGCGGTCAGCAGCAGCGGGATCGTTTCGGACAGGCCCGCCATGACGGAACCGGCCACGAAGATCACAATGCTCAGCTGGACGAGAAGCTTCTTGTCGAAGAGGTCGGCGAGCTTGCCCCAGATCGGCGTGGTGGCCGCGTTGGCCAGGAGGGCCGCCGTGATGACCCAGGCGAAGTCCGTCTGGGTGCCCTTGAGCTCGGACATGATCGTCGGCAGCGCGTTGGCCACGATGGTGCTGCTGATGATCGCGGTGAAGAATGCCGCCAGCAGGCCGGTGAGTGCCTCCATGATCTGGCGGTGGCTCATCGCAGCTTGGGGTGCGGGTGCGGGTGCGGGTGCGTGCGGCTGCGGGGATGACAGCGGTGGTGTCGTGGACAAGGCCCGGGAGGGACCGGTGGCTGTAGCGTGGCTTGCCATGTGCAGCTCCTAAACGATTGGAATGATTTCGGTGGATCCGGCCGTCTTTGCCCGGGCTGAGTCCCTGAGGGATTCAGCGAGTTTTCTCAGGGTTTTTGCGGTTTCTTCGGCGTCGGCCTGGCTCCAGTCCTGCAGGTAGCCCTGGAGCGTTGCCGTGCGCTGCTGTTCTATATCGCGCAGCTTGGCCGCCCCGGCCTCCGATAACGCCACCAGCTGCGCACGCCCGTCCTCCGGATCTGGCCGGCGGACAACGAGGCCATGCTCTTCAAGATCGGCAATGTGCCGGCTGAGGACGGGAGCGCTGACACCGAGCCTCGCGGCGAGGTGCGTGGCCCTGGACTCCCCCTCCCCCACGAAGCGGAGGACGCCCTGGAGCGCCACCCCCGTTTCCTGCCCGCGCATGCTTGAGACGGCGACGCAGCGGACCGCCCGCTGGAGGTCGAAGATCTGGTAGACGAGATCGGCCGCGGTTTCTGGTGCAACTGCCATGCTGAATAAACCCCTTTGCTTGCCTTAGGCAACCATATCTCAAAATGGTTGCTTTGGGAAACTAAGGAAGAGGAGGGGTGATAGTCCAACCGTTAAACGCCCAGCGCGAACGGACACATGAGGCCCCAATTCCAAGTGGAAATGGGGCCTTAAGTGTCCGTTCGCGCTATGTGGCGGGGTGTGCTGAGTGGGCGGTTAGACGTCCAGGTGGGTGGGGCCGAACATCTTGAGCAGGGTTTCGACCACGACGACGTTCGGTCCGTCCGCGGCGAAGCCCGCCTTCAGTGCGTCCCCCACGTTCTCCGGAGCCACCCGGACGGCCGGGACGCCAAAGGCTTCGGCGAGTTTGACGAAGTCGGGGCGGGCCAGCTCGGTGGCGGTGGCCTTGCCGAACGCACCCACCATGTACTCGCGCAGGATGCCGTAGCCGCCGTCGTCCACGATCAGCCAGGTGACCGGCACATTGTGTTGCTTGGCGGTGGCCAGTTCGGAGATGGAATACATGGCCGAACCGTCACCGGACACTGCGAGCACCCTGGCTGAAGGGCCGGATTTGCCGGTGGTCTCCAGCCCCACCGCGCCGCCGATGGCTGCGGGGAAGCCGAAGCCGAGGCCGCCGGCGCCCTGGGCAGAGTGGAACTGGCCCTCGCGGGCGTCCCAGCAGCTCCAGGCCCAGTACGCGGAAATGGTCATGTCCCAGAAGGTCTGCATCTGCGCGGGCACGGCCTCGCGGATGTCCGCCATGAATTTCAGTTCCTTGCCGAGATCCTGGGACTCCAGCCGGGCTTTGACCTTGGCCAGGGATTCCTTGACCAGCGCTTCCGGTGATACACCGTGCCAGTCGGGCCTGGTTTCGACGGGCTCTATCACCAGGGCAGCGTCCAGCGCAGCGAGGGCCTGGCCCGCGTCCGCGCGGATGCCCAGGCCGGGCCGGTTTGACTCCAGCACCCGGGGTTCGGCGTCGATCTGGATGATCCGGCCACGCGGTTCGAAGGTGAAGTAGTTGGACGTGACTTCGCCGAGCGAGGAGCCGATGACGATCAGCACGTCCGCGTCCTCGAGCAGGTCCGTCATATACCGGTCCTCGATCCAGGACTGCAGCGAAAGCTCGTGGTTCCACGGGAAAGCGCCATTGCCCCCGGGGGTGCAGATCACCGGCGCCCTGAGCTTTTCCGCGATCGAGAGCAGCGATTTCTCGGCCCGGCCGCGGCGCGTGCCGCCGCCTGCGATGATGGCCGGGCGTTCCGCCGTCGACAGCCATTTGACGGCCTCGCGGACAAGCTCCACCCGCGGCGGGTTGTCCGCCGCTTCGGCGAGGGCATCCTCCACCGGCGGGACCATGATGGGATCCAGCAGCACATTCTGCGGGATCTCCAGCCAGACAGGGCCCTGAGGGGAGGAGATCGCCTCGGTCCAGGCGTCCTGGATGGCCGACGGGATCCCCGAGGCGTGCTGGATCAACCGCTGGCTCTTGGTGACATTCGCGGCTGAGGCCTTCTGGTCATCAAGCTGGTGCAGCATGCCCTTGCGGCGGGCACCGAGTCCGTCCAGCGGAATCTGGCTGGCCACCACCACCATGGGCACACCCGTGGCGTATGCTTCCTGCAGCCCGGCCAGGGACGTCAGCGCACCCGGGCCGGTGGACAGGAACAGCACGCCCACCTCGCCCGTTGCACGCGAATACCCGTCGGCCGCGAACGCGGAATTGTTCTCCACCCGGGAGGACACGAAGTGCAGGTTTCCCCGGCCCATCGCGTCGAACAGGCCCAGCGCGTGCTGGCCCGGAATGCCGAAGACCGTCTTCGCCCCCAGCGCTTCAAGGGTCTCGACGACGAGGTCCCCGCCGTTGCGGACGCCGGTCATGGGGAGACGCCGGTGTCGACGCGCTGGGTAGTGCTCGCTGCGAAGCCTGCCTGGCGCCGTTCTTCCTGCCCGAGGGCCTGCGCCGCGTAGCCGTTGGGGGCGCCGAACCTGTTCCCCTCGACGGCGGAGTCGGCCATGAGCGTCACCAGTTCGTACGCGACATGGCTGGCCGCGACGCCTGTGATCTCCGCGTGGTCATAGGCCGGCGCCACCTCGACAATGTCCGCACCCACGAGGTTCATGCCACGGAAGCCACGAATGATCTCCAGCAGTTCACGGCTGGTGATGCCCCCGGCCTCAGGCGTGCCGGTGCCCGGGGCATGCGCGGGGTCCAGTACGTCGATGTCGACGGAGATGTACAGCGGCCTGTTGCCGATGCGTTCGCGGACCTTGGCCACGGTTTCCAGGACGCCCTGGTAGTAAACATCCGCGGAGGTGACGATGCCGAAGCCGAAGCGGTGGTCGTCGTCGAGGTCTTTCTTGCCGTACAGCGGGCCGCGGGTGCCGATGTGGCTGATGGCCTCGGTGTCCAGGATGCCTTCCTCGACGGCACGGCGGAACGGCGTGCCGTGGGTATATTCGGCGCCGAAGTACGTGTCCCAGGTGTCCAGGTGGGCATCGAAGTGCAGCATGGCCACCGGCTCACCGGCGCGCTCGGCAGCGGCCCGCAGCAATGGCAGCGCGATGGTGTGGTCCCCGCCAAGGGTGACCAGCTTGCTGCCGCCCGCTGTCAGGTCGAGCGCATTCTGCTGGATGGTTTCGATGGCCTCGTTGATATTGAACGGGTTGACGGCCATATCGCCGGCGTCCGCAACCTGGACGCTTTCGAACGGGCTGACGTCCCAGGCGGGGTTGTACGGGCGCAGCAGCCGGCTGGCCTCACGGACATGGTTGGCGCCGAAGCGGGCCCCCGGGCGGTAGGAGACACCCGAGTCGAAGGGCACTCCCACCACCGTGATGTCAGCCTTGGCCACCTGGTCCAGCCTCGGCAGGCGAGCATAGGTTGCGGCCCCTGCATAACGGGGAATACGGGATGAATCGATGGGGCCAAGGTTGCCGTTGGCCTCGATGCGCAGCTCTTCCAAAGGAACGCCTCTCCTTCGAGGATGGATCGGTAGTGTGACACCCATCATACACTCTGGTTTCCCATGGTGCATCAAGTGTTTACCAAAACAGCCCCGAAAGCCGGGTTCCTAGTCGATGGCGGACGGGCCCCGCTCCCCCGTGCGCACCCGGACAGCGTCGGAAACGGAAATGGTCCAGATTTTCCCGTCACCGAAGCGGCCGGTGCTGGCGCCGGCTTCGATGGCCGCCATCACGCCGTCCATGGCCTCCTCGGTCACCAGCACCTCCACCCGCGCCTTCGGCAGGAGGTCCGAGCTGTATTCGGTGCCGCGGTAGACCTCCACATGGCCGCGCTGCTGGCCGTAGCCGCTTGCCGGGCTCACCGTCATGCCGTTGACGCCGAACCCTTCAAGTGCGGCCCGGACCGTCTCGATCTTTTCCGGCCGGACGATGGCCGTGATGAGTTTCACGTCCGCACCCTGCCCCGCTCGGGCTGGCTCTGCACCGTGCCGCCCGCAGCCGTTTCCGCGACAGGATCCGCGGCCGCGTCTGCCGTAACGGACTTGGCGTGGTGTTCGCCGGGGTGGAAAGTCCCGCCCACCATAAGCAGCTCGTAGGCAGTTTCAGCATGCTCGGTGACATCGATGCCGGACCGTTCATTGGCTTCGGACACCCGCATACCCATCGTCTTGTGGATGGCGTATCCGATCAGGGTGGTCATGATGGCGCTCCAGGCCGTGACGATCAGCGCCGTGAGGATCTGGGGCCAGAACTGCGTCAGGCCTCCGCCATAGAAGAGTCCGCCCTCGGTCTTGGCGGACGGCACGGCGAAGAATCCCAGCGAGAGCGTGCCCCATAGTCCGCCAACGAAGTGCACAGCCACCACGTCAAGGGAGTCGTCGAGGCCGATCCTGAACTTGAGGCCCACTGCGAGCGCGCAGACCGCGCCAGCCACGGCCCCGATCAGGATGGCGCCCACAGGATCGACGAAGCCGCAGGCCGGAGTGACGGCAACCAGGCCCGCCACGGCACCCGATGCGGCACCGAGCGATGTGGCGTGGCCGTCCCGGAGCCGCTCGATGAGCAGCCAGCCGAGCAGGGCCGCGCTGGTGGCCAGCAGGGTGTTGGTCCAGGCCAGCCCGGCGATGGCATCGGCGGCGAGTTCAGAGCCCGCATTGAAGCCGAACCAGCCGAACCACAGAAGCCCAGCGCCGAGCATCACGAACGGCAGGTTGTGCGGGCGGATGTTGGGGTCCTTCATGAATCCAAGGCGCTTCCCCAGCACGACGGCGAGCATCAGCCCAGCGATGCCCGCGTTCATGTGCACCACAGTTCCGCCGGCGAAGTCGAGAGCGGAGATTTTGCTGCCCACGACGCCCGTAGCGCCGAAGAGTCCGCCGCCCCACACCCAGTGCGCGATCGGAGCGTAGACGAGGGTCACCCACAAGGCAGCGAAAAGCAGCCACGGTCCGAACCTGACCCGCTCGGCCACGGCCCCGCTGATCAGCGCGACAGTGATGATGGCGAACGTGGCCTGGAACCCGATAAAGACCATGTCCGGGAGCCCGGGCGCTTTGCCGCCGATGCTGCTGGCCAGTCCGCTCAGCCCGGGGTTGGCGAACGGATCCCCGACAAGCCCGGCCATGGTGTCGGGACCGAACGCCAGCCCGTAGCCCCACAGGGCCCAGACGACGGCAACAACACCCATGGCGCCGAAGCTCATCATCATGATGTTCAGGACGGACTTCATCCGCACCAGGCCACCGTAGAAGAAGGCCAGGCCGGGGGTCATGAGCAGGACCAGGGCGGAGGCCGCCAGCATCCAGGCCGTGGCGCCAGGATCCAGCGCCGTGGGATCCACTGCCATTCCCACATTGAGTAGAGAGATGTTCATTTCGGGAGCCTTCCTCAAGAAGAAGTGGCGCTCCTGGGCGCCGACTAAGGCGAGACCATTCAAAACAACGCGACAAGCTGATCGTTCCCCGAATCCGACGCTACGACGGCGGTGTTTCCGGCATGGCCGAGATGTTTTTCGGGGAGGTTAAACAACAGGTCCGGGCATGAATCCTGGGTTTCCGGCACATTTCCAAAATGTGACGTACATCTCACCATGCCGTGACGCCGGTCACGGACACCGTAAAGGTTTCGTTAAAGCCGGCATCCGCGCACTTTCCGGGGCCTACGCTCCAATCAGGAACAGCACCTGGCCGCCGACCGGCCGAAGGTACGCTGCGTGAAAGGATACCGTGACCACGCTCACCAGGCCGCCGGCCGACCCCTCGGACAGGTTCAATCGCAAGCCCCACGCGCTGCAGAGCTGGCTGCTTGAGGGCATGCCCGAAGGATCCGGCAAACGTCAGGGGCCGCACGGCCAGCCGCAGGCGAACCACAAACCCCAGCCCTGGTGGAAAGTCATGTGCCTGACGGGCGTCGACTATTTCTCAACCCTTGGCTACCAGCCGGCCATTGCCGCCCTCGCCGCAGGAATGGTCTCCCCGCTGGCCACCGTGGTCCTGGTGGCGGTGACGCTCCTCGGCGCCCTTCCGGTGTACCGCAGGGTGGCCTCGGAGAGTCCGCGCGGCGAAGGCTCCATTGCCATGCTGGAACGGCTTTTGCCGCGATGGGGCGGCAAGCTGTTCGTCCTGGCGCTCCTGGGATTCGCCGCCACGGACTTCATGATCACCATCACCCTCTCGGCCGCGGATGCCAGCGCCCATGCGATCGAAAACCCGTTCGCCCCGGACTTCCTGCACGGCCAGGAAGTGGCCATTACGCTGGGACTGATTGCCGGCCTGGGCATCGTATTCCTCCGCGGTTTCAAGGAAGCCATCAACGTGGCCGTCGTCCTGGTGGCAGTGTTCCTGCTTCTCAATGCGGTAGTGGTGCTGGTGGGCCTCGCGCATGTGTTCAGCGAAGCCCACGTGGTCACGGACTGGTGGGGCGCCCTCAACCAGCAGCACGGCAACCCGCTGGTGATGATCGGCATCGCCTTGCTCGTCTTCCCCAAACTCGCACTGGGCCTTTCGGGCTTCGAAACGGGAGTTGCCGTCATGCCCCAGATCCAGGGCAGCCCGGACGACACCGAGGCAAAGCCCGACGGGCGGATCCGTGGCGCGCACAAGCTCCTGACCACGGCCGCCGTGATCATGAGCGCGTTCCTCATCGCGTCCAGCTTCATCACCACGTTCCTGATCCCGGCAGCCGAGTTCCAGCCGGGGGGCAAGGCCAACGGCCGCGCCCTGGCCTTCCTGGCGCACCAGTACCTGGGCGACGGTTTCGGGACCGTGTACGACCTCAGCACCATTGCCATCCTCTGGTTCGCCGGGGCGTCCGCGATGGCGGGGCTCCTCAACCTGGTGCCACGCTACCTTCCGCGCTTTGGCATGGCGCCTGCCTGGACCCGGGCGGTTCGGCCGCTGGTACTGGTGTTCACCGCCGTCGCCTTCCTCATCACGGTGGTGTTTGACGCCAACGTCGAAGCACAGGGCGGCGCGTACGCTACCGGCGTGCTGGTGCTGATGACGTCCGCGTCCATCGCCGTCACGCTGTCCGCCCGGCGCCGGCACCAACGCGGCCGGACAGTCGCCTTCGGCGCAATCGCCGTCGTCTTTCTCTATACGACAGTGGCAAACGTGGTGGAGCGTCCCGATGGCCTGAAGATCGCGGCGCTGTTCATCCTCGGCATCGTGGTGGTCAGCTTCGCTTCCCGCGTCCGGCGGTCGTTCGAACTTCGCGCCACCCACATCCGGCTGGACGAACGGGCGTTGGAGTTCATGGCCGCCAGCGAAGAGGGGCCCATCCGGCTCATTGCGCACGAACCCAAACACCTCAGCGCAGCACGGTACCGGGCCAAGCTGGAGCACGCCCAGCTGGCCAACCACCTGCCCGTGGACAGCGATGCCATCTTCATCGAGATTCTGGTGGACGACAGTTCAGACTTCGAACAGGAACTCCTGGTCACCGGGAAGGTCCGGCACGGATTCCGCATCCTTGAGATCCACAGCAACAACGTGCCCAACACGCTGGCGGCCGTCCTGCTCCACCTTCGCGATGTCACGGGCCTGATGCCGCACATCTATTTCCGCTGGACCGAAGGGAATCCGCTGACCAACCTGACCCGGTTCCTCTTGTTCGGCGAGGGTGAGATCGCCCCTGTGACCCGGGAGGTTCTGCGCGAGGCCGAGCCGGACGTCACCCGCCGGCCCTGGGTCCACGTGGGCTAGCCGGCGGAGCAGCCCCGGCGGGTCAGCGGCTGGCGGCGGGGACCAGCACCCAGAGGACCTCGACGGCGTCGTCCGTAGGGTTGACCCAGGTGTGGGGCTCGCGGCCCGGGAAGGTGACGGTGTCGCCGGTGCTGAGCTCATATTCCTCGTTGGTCAGGATCAGCCGGATGCGGCCCCTGACCACGTGCAGGACGTCGACGTCACAGTCCACTGCATAGAGCTCCGATTCACCGCGGCCGCGCGGTTCGATCACGGCCTGGATGATCTGGACGCGCCGTTCGGAGCGGGCGGTAAGGAGGCGCTCGATGATGCCTTCGCCGCCCAGTGAAATCCGGGGGCCCTCATCCTTCTTGGTAAGGTGCGTTTCCGGTGCCGCGAAGAGGTCTCCGATGGAGATCGAGAGGACCTGGCAGAGCGTCACCAGGGAAGCCACCGACGGCGAGGTCAGGTCCCGTTCCACCCGGCTGAGGAAACCCTTGGTGAGGCCGGTGGCGTCCGCAACCTGCTCGATGGTGAGCCGCTGTGACTGGCGGGCAGCGCGGATGCGCGAACCGATGGCAACCGGAATGTTGCTCGGTTCAACTGGTAGAGCCTTCATTTACGAACCTTTCGCAGCCGGCCGCACGGCCCCATTGCTGGAGCCATCCTAGCGGGATACGTACCTTGTGACGCCGGAACGGGCCATGGTGTCAATTCGCCTTGACTGTTACGCGGATCACAACATACCCTTTGGGCAACAAGAGTTGTCTATTAGGCAATCACCGCCAGATCACAGCATCAAACAGGGATATCCCCCTGCATCCCCGTCTCCCTGGCAGGGGGAATTCCGGCGCGGCCCAGGCGCCTCCCGCGGATTCCTGTCCTGCTGCCACTACGCTCCAAGGAGCCCATCAACATGGACGCAAACTTCGTCAACATCGCCATTGTGGTGGTGTACCTGATCGCCATGCTGGCCTTCGGCTGGTGGGGCAAATCCCGCACCAAGAACAACAGCGACTTCCTGGTGGCCGGCCGCAGGCTTGGCCCCTTCCTCTATACCGGGACCATGGCGGCCGTCGTCCTGGGCGGCGCCTCAACTGTGGGCGGTGTGGGCCTCGGCTACAAGTTCGGCATCTCCGGCATGTGGCTCGTGGTCGCCATCGGCGCCGGCGTGCTCCTGCTAAGCCTGCTGTTCGCCGGCACCATCCAGAAGCTGAAAATCTACACGGTGTCCCAGATGCTGACGCTCCGCTACGGCAGCCGCGCCACCCAGACTTCAGGAATCGTCATGCTGGCCTACACGCTGATGCTGTGCGCCACCTCCACCGGGGCCTACGCCACCATCTTTGTGGTGCTGTTCGGCTGGGACCGCGCCCTGGCCATCGCCATCGGCGGGGCAATCGTCCTGGTGTACTCCACCATTGGCGGCATGTGGTCCATCACCCTTGCGGACCAGGTCCAGTTCGTGATCAAGACAGTGGGAATCTTCCTCCTGATGCTGCCCTTCACGCTTAATGCGGCGGGCGGCCTGGACGGCATCCGCAGCCGCGTCGAGGACAGCTTCTTCCAGATCGACGGCATCGGGATCCAGACCATCATCACGTACTTCGTGGTCTACACCCTCGGCCTCCTGATCGGCCAGGACATCTGGCAGCGCGTCTTCACCGCCAAGACGCCCACCGTGGCACGCTGGGGCGGCGCAACGGCCGGCATCTACTGCATCCTCTACGGTGCGGCCGGCGCCCTGATCGGCCTGGGTGCACGGGTGGCCCTCCCGGAGATCGACGTGGCAAACCTGGGCAAGGACGTTGTCTACGCCGAGGTGGCCCAGAACCTGCTGCCCGTCGGCATCGGCGGCCTGGTGCTCGCGGCGGCCGTAGCGGCCATGATGTCCACTGCGTCCGGGGCACTGATCGCAGCGGCAACCGTGGCCCGTGCCGACGTCCTTCCCTTCGTGGCCAGCTGGTTCGGCAAGGACATCAACACCGATGACACCGACAACCCCGAGCATGACGTCAAAGCCAACCGCATGTGGGTCCTCGGCCTGGGCATCGTGGCCATTCTGATTGCCATCGTCACCAAGGACGTCGTGGCAGCCCTGACCATCGCCTACGACATCCTGGTGGGCGGACTTTTGGTCGCGATCCTTGGCGGCCTGGTCTGGAAGCGGGGCACCGGTGTTGCCGCCGCCGCGTCCATGGCGGTGGGCACGGTGGTCACGCTCGGCACCATGATCTACCTGGAGATCAACGCCGCGGCCCCGCTGGACGGCATCTACGCCAACGAGCCGATCTACTACGGCCTGCTGGCGTCAGGCATCGTGTACATCGTGGTGTCCCTGGCAACCAAACCCACCGCCCCGCGGGTGATGCAGAACTGGCAGGATCGCGTGGCCGGAAACGTCGCCGAAGAAGAGCAGGCTCCGGCCCTGGTCAACTGACGCCGGTCAGATAACACCGGTTCCACTGCCTGATGCACGACGTCGGTGCCTCCCCTTCGCGGGGAGGCACCGACGTCGTTCGTTTAAAGGGGCCGTTCGATTAAAGGAAGGCAGCTCTCACTCGTTTTCCTCCGGCTCAAGGAATTCCTCCCCGCCCAGGGGCACCACAGGTTTCTCATCGCCGAGGAAATCTTCCTCGCCCAGCGGAACAAGCCGGCCGGCCTCTTCGAACAGCTCCTCTTCCTCGGTCTCTGCTGCGGCGTCGATGGGAGCGTCTTCGGCAAAATCGTAAGCGGGATCGGATTCGAGGGTGTCCCGTTCAGGCTGGGTGGGGTGTGATCCGTTCGTGTCCATGGTGCTAACCTCCGTGTCTGGTTATGCGGCCAGGGGTGGGGCTGCGGAAGCGCCTGCCCTGGCAATCATCACAGCACCGGCATGCGGCCCGGTCAAGAGCCGGTCGAAATACCTCCGCCCAGGCCAGCGGTTCGAGGCCGCATTTGAGGGCTGCCTAAACTTCCTGCTGAGGAATACCGGCCGAAAATCCGCGGAATTCCGGGGTACGCTGGATCTGCAATGGGGCCGAAACCATGCCCCATCTAGCCCAGGAGTGTTCGTGTCTCAGCACGCTAAATCTGACCATCATCATGCCCTTCCCGTCGACCGTACGGCGGCAGGCGCACCCGAAGCACCCGCAGGCAGCGCAAGCCCGGCCGACATCAAACGGTGGCGCCAATACCTCGCCGATGAACGGGCCGAGGCCCGTGTTTACCGCGAACTGGCCCAGAACCGCAGCGGCGAGGAGCGGGACATCCTTCTCGCCCTGGCCGGGGCCGAGGGCCGCCACGAAGCCCACTGGCTCCAGCTCCTCGGCGATCACGCCGGGAAGCCACGGCAGGCGTCCCTCCGCAGCCAGCTGCTGGGCTTCCTCGCCCGGCATTTCGGTTCCGTGTTCGTCCTGGCCCTGGCGCAACGCGCCGAAGGCCGCTCCCCCTACGCTTCGGACCCCTCGGCCACCCCGGCAATGGTGGCCGACGAACAGATCCACGAGGAAGTAGTCCGAGGGCTGGCCACCCGCGGCCGCAACCGGCTGGCGGGTTCCTTCAGGGCCGCCGTGTTCGGCGCCAATGACGGCCTGGTCAGCAACCTTTCCCTGGTCATGGGTATGGCTGCGTCCGGCGTGGGCAGCCAGGTGGTGCTCCTGAGCGGCGTGGCCGGACTCCTGGCGGGCGCACTGTCCATGGGTGCCGGCGAGTTCATCTCTGTCCGCTCACAGCGGGAACTGCTGGCCGCAACGCGGCCCACCCAGATCACCCTGTCGGCTGCCCCGCTGCTGGACCTTGAACACAATGAGCTGCTGCTGGTGTACCTGGCCCGCGGCATGTCCCGGGAAGCCGCGGAACACCGCGTGGCGGAGCGGACGGGCCTCCTTGATTGCGACTGCGACCCCAGCCTGTCGCTCCAGCCTGAACTCCCGGACGCCGAGGACCAGCACGAAGCAGTAGGCACCGCGTGGAGTGCGGCGGCATCGAGCTTCTGCTTCTTCGCCTCCGGCGCCATCATTCCCATCATCCCGTTCGTCCTTGGCATGACCGGTGTGGCGGCGCTTGCCGTTTCCGCCGTGCTGGTGGGCATCGCGCTCCTGCTGACCGGCGGCGTCGTCGGCCTCCTGTCCGGGACCTCCCCGACCAGCCGCGGTTTCCGGCAGCTGGCCATCGGTATGGGCGCGGCCGCAGTCACTTACCTGCTCGGCCTGGTGTTCGGCGCGGTGGTGGCCTAGTGGAGGACCCGCAACCGCGGCAACGCCGGCCGCGGCATGCGGGCCGTCTGGGCACGCCGGTCCGGATCCTGCGCACAGCGGCGCTTACCGCCTTGATCGCAGCGGCAGCATTTACGGCTGCCGGCCTGTTCTACGGCGATCCCCGTTTCGTGGGGCTCCTCCAGTTCCGTGACAGCACCATCCCCGACGGACAGGCCGCGGAACAGCAGCCGGGGGTTGTCGCGGAGGGTGTCAGCTCGGACGCGCCTCCCCCGGGACTCGAGGAAGCGGACTCGCCGCTGGGCACAGCGGAGGAACCGCCCTCAGCCAGTGATTCGTTTAGGTTCCTGGCCACGAACGACGACGGGACGCCCGTGGGCTACTCGCCGTGCCGTCCGCTGCACTACGTCGTCAACGCAGAGCTGGCGCCCGCGGGGGCGGAGCACCTGGTGGACGACGCCATTGCCACGATTTCGCGGGCCACGGGTATCCGCTTCGTCAACGACGGACCCACCACCGAAGCGCCGGCCGAGGAACGCGACCCCTACCAGCCCGGAACCTACGGCGAGCGCTGGGCGCCGCTCCTCATCGCGTGGACCACTCCGGAGGCGGCGCCGAAGCTGAAGGGGCAGGTGATCGGCACGGGAGGCAGCACCCATTACAGCTTCGACGGCGGGCCGAAGAGCTTCGTGACCGGCAGCCTGGACCTCGATGCCCCGCAGATCGCCGGGGAACTCCAACGGCCGCAAGGGTCCGACTACGCCACGGCCGTGATCCTGCACGAACTGTCCCATGTGATGGGGCTCGAGCACGTTGATGATCCCCGGCAGCTGATGTACCCGGAAATCGGTGCTCCGGACGGCCTCGCCGCCGGCGACCTCAACGGCCTCTACCAGCTGGGCAGGACCGCCTGCCGCAAGGACCTCTAGCCCGCCGCGGCTAACCCGCCACGATGTCGAGGGCTTCCTCCACTGTTTCCACCAGGAAGATCCTGTCCGCCATCGCGTTGCCCGAGGCCAGGCTTTGCAGCAACGGCCACGCGGGATAGCGGCGCTGCCAGTGTTCGCGGCCCACCAGGACCATGGGCGTGATGGTTTCCGAGGCACCGTAGTAGTTCTCGCACGCGTCCTGGAAGATTTCCTGCAGGGTGCCGGCAGACCCGGGCAGGAAGATCACACCGCCGTCGCACAGCTCCAGCAGGATCGCCTCGCGGATGGCGTTGGCGAAGTACTTTGCGATGTGGGTGGCGAAATAGTTGGGCGGCTCGTGGCCGTAGAACCAGGTGGGCACCCCCAGCGACGGCGTCCCGTCCGGATAGCGTTCGACGACGGCGGCCGCGGCGCGCGCCCACGCGGACACCGAGGGCCGGAAGCCCGGCACGGCTTCCAGCTGTGCCAGCGCTGCGTGGAAGTCCGCGTCCGGCGTTTCGCTGAGGTAGGCGCCCATGTTGGCGGCTTCCATGGCTCCCGGTCCCCCGCCGGTGGCCACCACCCGTCCGCGCCTGGCGAGGAGCCTCCCGGCGAGGGCGGCCTCCTCGAAGGCCGGCGTTCCGCGCCCCGCGGTGTGGCCGCCCATCACGCCAACCATCGGACGTCCCCGGCACACTTCGGAGCGTGTCAGCTCATCCAGGGCGTCACCGATCGAGTGGTCATGCAGTGCCGCGGCCAGCGTGGCGTCCAGCCGGTGCCGCTGGCCGGGCCGGATGCTCCACTGGTAGATCCGTGCGTCCAGCGTTGATTCGTACCGGCCTCCCGGCGGCCCGAAGTAGAGCTCCTGCGGGGAGTAGAGCTGCCCGCGGTAGGGATTGAAGGGGACGGTTTCCAACTTGGGGAAGATCAGCGCACCCCGGCTCCGCAGCGAATCCTCTACGCCGTCCTCGAACGTGCAGCCAAGGAAGATGGCGCCCTGCGGGTCCATGGCTTCCAGCGGAGCGCTGCGCCCGCGGAGGTCAAGGGACTGGGCATGCCAGCCCTGCATGCTGCGGACCCCCGCGTTCACCAGCCGGTCGAAGTTCTCCAGGCTTTCAACCTCAAGGGTTCTGGGGCTGGGCCTCAGGCTGCGGGCGGCGTTCATGGACACAGCCTAATCCGCAGCAGGCACAGCAGAAGCGCCCCGGACGGAAAACCTCCGGGGCGCTTCTGCGGGAATATCTGCATTTCAGGGTAACCCTGCCGGCCTACGGGTCGGCCGGGAACCGGTCAGCTGACCTGCAGTCCTCCGTTGATGTCATAGGTGGCGGCGGTGATGTAGCCGGAATCCTGCCCGAGCAGGAATGAGATCAGGGCAGCGACTTCCTCACGGGTTCCCACCCGGCCCATCATGATGCCCTCGGACATCTGGGCCTTGCGTTCCTCGGTCAGGGTGCCGCCCATGATGTCGGTGTCGATGGGGCCAGGTGCGATCGCATTCACGGTGACGCCGAACTCGCCTACTTCGCGGGCCAGGGCACGGGTGAAGCCAATGATTCCGGCCTTCGAGGCACTGTAGGCAACCTTCGAGTAGGTGCCGCCGCCGCGCTGGGCGGAGATCGAGGAGATGCTCACAATGCGTCCAAGCTTGCGCTCGATCATTCCCTTGAGGACTCGCTGGGACACGATGAAGGTGCCGCGCATGTTGATGGCGAAAACCTTGTCCCATTCTTCGACGGATGTCTCCATGAAGGGGGTCGGCGAGCTGATGCCCGCCAGGTTTGCGAGCGCGACGATGGGCGGCAGCGATTCTTCGATTTCACTGATCGCACGGTCCACGGAAGCGGCATCGGAAACGTCGGCGCCCACTCCGATGGCCTTCACGGCGCGGTTGGATCCGATTTCGGCCGCCGCGGCCTTGGCGTCCTCGGCGTTGATGTCCAGGATGGCGATCGACCAGCCCTCGCTGGCCATCCGGTCCGCAGCGGCGCGGCCGATACCGCGGGCGGAAGCTGCCCCAGTCAGGACAACGGTGCGTTCTGCGGGAAATGAGGTGGTAGTCATGGTGTGTCTTTCGTCAGGATTCGATGGTGTTCGGTTGATCAGGAGCGGGCTTTGGCCGGGTTCACGTTGACGGCTGCTGCGGCGGCAACTGCGGGATCCAGGGCGGCATCACCTTCAGGCCGCTTCCGGGCGTAGAGGTAGGTGGCCACTGCGGTGACGCACAGGCAGAAGGACAGGAAGAGGAGGCCGCTCTGGTTGTTGCCTGTGGCGTCTTTGAGCATGCCGACGGCGTACGGTGCCACGAACCCGCCAAGGTTTCCCAGGGAGTTGACCAGGGCCAGGCCGGACGCGGCGGCTGCACCGGTGAGCGCCGCGGACGGCATGGACAGGAACGGGGCGATGGCACCGTAGATCCCCATGGCGGAGACCGTGAGGGCAATCATGGCCAGGACCGGGTTGACCGGAAGCAGGTAGCCGGCTGCGAGAAGGCCAATGCCGGCGAGAACCATGCTGACGGCAGTGTGCCAGGCGCGCTTTCCTGTCCGGTCCGCCCGCTTGCTCCAGAAGTACACGAAGACTGCGGCGACAGCATAGGGAATGAAGACAATGAATCCCACTTCGGCGGTGGAGAACTTGCCCAGGGCGGCAACAATGGTGGGCATCCAGAGGCCGAGGCCGTAAATGCCGCAGACCAGGCCGAAGTACAGGGCTGAGTAGACCAGCGTGCGCTTGTCTTTCAGGCCGGCGAGGAAGTTGTGCTTTCCGCCCTTGGACTTGGCGGCCAGTTCGGCGTCCATGGTGGTGGCAAGCCATTCGCGTTCGTCAGTGTTGAGCCACTTGGCGTCGCGGGGGCGGTCCGTCATCAGGATCGGGGTCAGCAGGCCCAGGAGGATGGCGGGGATGCCCTCGATGATGTACAGCCACTGCCAGCCCTGCAGGCCCAGGATGCCGTCCATCTGCAGCAGCAGCCCGGACACCGGGGCGCCGAGCGCGTTGGATACCGGCTGGGCCAGGATGAAGATGCCCAGGACGGTGACCCGCTGCGCGGCCGGGAACCACAGCGTCAGGTAGAAGAGGATGGCGGGGAAGAACCCGGCCTCGGCTGCACCCAGCAGGAAGCGGATGATGTAGTAGGTGCTTTCCCCGTTGACGAGCGCCATGGCGGTGGCGAAGATGCCCCAGGTGATGAGGATCCGGGCAAGCCACTTGCGTGCGCCGAAGCGGTACATTCCGGCGTTGCTCGGCACTTCCAGCAGGGCGTAGCCGAGGAAGAAGATTCCGGCACCAAGGCCGTAGGCAGCAGCGCTAAGGCCGATGTCCTCGCTCATGGTGAGTTTGGCGAAGCCCACGTTGTTGCGGTCGAGGTAGGCAACGAAGTAAAGCAGGACAATCAGGGGCATCACGCGGCGCCGGACCTTGCGGAGCGTGCGTTCGCCGAGCTCGCCGAGTCCGGCGGACTGCATGGAGAGTGAAGTCATCATCGACCTTCTGTCTGACGGAGGCGGCACTTGGACAGTGGCGCGATCCGATGGAGATGGGGGTGGGTTTCCGTCGGGCGGCTAACTAAGTCTGATGTCTGACATCTGACGGAAGAACATGAGAAAGATCATAGGAGCGTGATCTGGGTTACGTCAAGCCCGCATGCGGGACGGGTGCGGCGGAGCCGCTATGGGCGACGGCGGCGGGAAGTTTTCCGCGGTCAGGGCTCGGAACGGTGCACGTAGCGTTCATAGTCGCGATACGTCTGGTCCATGTGTTCGTCCATGGTTCGCCGGGACAGTTCGGCATCACCGCTGAGGATGCTGTCCATGACCTTCTGGTGGTATTCGATGGCGTGCACCTGTATCTCGGGCACCGCCGAGGTCTCCCGCCTGGTCATGTAGAGCAGCTGGCCCAGTTGCGCGAACAGGGCCCGGACAAATGGATTGCCGGAGGCCCTCAGCACTGCGTCATGGAATGCGATGTCCGCCTGGACAAAACGGTCCAGGTCCCCGGACTCATGGAAGCGCTTCATGTCCGTGATACAGGCCCGCATCTGGTCAGCATGTTCGGGGGTATGCCGCTTGGCGGCAAGGGAGGCTGCCCCGGTTTCCACCATGCGACGCATCTCGATCAGGCCCACCGAGACCTGGTCCGCGCCGTTACCGTGCGAGGCGGCCTTGAAGATCGCGTCCAGCCCGGTCCAGTTGTCCGAAGGGTTGACGAACGTTCCGCGGCCGGCCTTGACGTAGAGGATGTTCTGCGCCCGCAGCGCTTTGAGAGCCTCGCGCACGGTGAGCCTGCTGACGTCGTAGGCCTTCGCAATGTCCGCTTCAGGGGGAATGGCATCGTGCGGCTTGAGCTTCCCGTCAAGGATGTCGTCGAGCAGACCGTCGACAAGGTCGTCAACGAGTGTCCTGCGGCCCATCCCGGCTCCTGCCTTCAGTCGTGCCCGTCGCTGCGGGTGCCTTCAACATTACTGTCGAACACGGCCCGGATCAGCATCATGCCCTGAAGCGGCCACATGCTGGTCCAGCTTCGCGAGGGTGGCCTCCAGGTTGGCCGGGTGGCGGCGCAGGTAGCCGGCCATCCGGAGGAAGAACTTTCCCCGCACCTGCCGGGCATCCCATTGCTCGGTGACCAGCGTCCCCCGATTTCCGCGGGAATCGGTGGAGGGTTCCAGCACATAGCGCCACACGTGGCCAAAGAAGTGCCGCCAGGCGATGCGCCGGCCTTCTTCAAACTCACAGACCGTGTTGAGGATCTTATAGTCCACCATCATGTTCATTTCCATGCCGAACCTGGCGCCGGCCGACAACCGCTCCGGACCGCGCGGCTGCGCTGCCTTCACGGTCTCGGACCCGTCGATCACGCTGTGCAGGGCAGGCGTTGCCAGGACCTCGAAAATGGCCTCGGGACCGGCCTGGATGAAGCGCTGGCGGGACACAAGGTATCTGTTGTTCATCGGGCAAGCCTAACTGTTTCGGGCTGTTGCAGAATGAGTCATGCGCACTCCTCCCCTGCACCCGACTGCCCGCCCGCGGATCGGAATCCCGGTCCGGCTCAGCAGCTCCCTGGACCCGGACCCCCGGGTCGGGGAAGCCAATGACCTGTTTGAGTACATCGTGGAACTGCTCCGCGGCGGCGGCGGGGAGCCCGTGCTGCTAACGGCACACTCCGACGGCGGCCGGCTGGCCGAAACGCTCAAGGGGCTTGACGGCGTCGTACTTCCCGGCGGTGGAGACCTGGACCCGCGGCACTACGGAGAGGAGCAGACGGCCGGGTGCTACGACGTCAACCCGGCACAGGATGAACTGGATCTGGCGGTCGCGCGCGGGAGCCTGGATGAAGGCCTGCCGCTGCTGGGGATCTGCCGCGGACACCAGGTCCTCAATGTCCTCTACGGCGGAACGCTGATGCAGGACATGGCGGACGGCCCCGTGACCCACCGCGACCCCGCGGCGGGTGGCGCTGAGCCGGACGACGCCGGGGGAACTGCCCCGGGCCCCTGGGCCTGGCACGACGTGGACATTCTCCCCGGCTCCAAGATAGGAAAGCTTTACAGCAGGGACGGCGCGGCCGACGGCCTGACGGTGAAGATCGCCTCCGGACACCACCAGGCGGTGGCCCGCGTTGCGGACGGACTCATAGTGACGGCCGTGGCCGGGGACGGCATCGTTGAGGCGCTGGAGGATCCCGCCCGCTGGGTGGCATCCGTTCAATGGCATCCCGAAGTCCTGGAACTCCCGGCCGAGGAACGCGTCGCGCCCTTCCAGGCTTTCGTGGAAGTATGCCGCAAGCGGCAGCGGCACACTCAAGCGTCGTCGCCGCTCGGGTAAGGCGGATACCTCAGGCGGGACCCCGGCACCGGTCCTTGGCCACCGGAAGACGGCCTGCTATTATCGTCAAAAAGGCAGTATGTCCTATCAAGAGAACATACGCTGACATACGCGGGCCCTCCGGTACCCTCGGAGGTCGCGGAGCACAAGGGAGCGCTCAGTGGCGAATCAACTTAATCTCAGCATCGACCGCTCTTCACCTGTGCCCCTCTACCACCAGGTGGTCCAGGGCATCGAGTCCGCCATCCACACCGGACTGCTTCCCCCGGGCAGCCGGCTGGACAATGAGATCGACCTTGCTGCCCAGCTCAACCTGTCCCGGCCCACCATGCGCAAGGCCATGGACGAGCTGGTGCGTTCCGGGCTCCTGGTGCGCAAGCGCGGCGTGGGAACACAGGTTGTGTCCAGCCAGGTCCGAAGGCCGTTGGAACTTTCGAGCCTCTACGATGACCTCACGAATAACGGGAGCAAGCCCACCACCGAGGTGCTCAGCTTCTCCCACATTGACGCCGATGCTGCCACGCGTGAGGCCCTCCAGCTTCCGGCCGGGGCCAAGGTCTACCACTTCACCAGGTTGCGCAAGGTGGGTGGCAAACCGCTTGCCCTGATGGAAAACTGGGTCCGCGACGACATCACCCCCATCGACGAAGCCCAGCTCGCCGCCCAGGGCCTGTACGCGATCCTGCGCAACGGCGGCGTGAACTTCCGGCTGGCTTCGCAACGCATCGGAGCCATGGTGGCCAATGACTACCAGGCGCCGCTGCTGGAGACCGAGCCCGGCCTGGCGCTGGTGACCATGGAACGCACCGCAGTGGACGACACGGGACGCATGGTGGAGACCGGCCACCACGTCTACCGCGGCGACTCCTACAGCTTTGAAATGACCCTCGTCCAGCGCTAGGCACCTGCCCGAGCGCTAGGCACCAGCCTCCTGCCCGAGCGCCAGTCGCTGCCTCCTGCCCGCCGGGGCCGGGCTGGACTCCCCCACTAACGAAAGAGCAGATCTATGGCCAACTGGGTATATCCCCTGGGTTCCGCCGCCGATGGCAGCTGGGACGTATCGCTGGGAACGTCCGATTCCGCGCTGGAGGTGGCCGGCTGGGCCCATACCGGGCTCAAAGTCGCGACGCTGCCGGCGGGCGCCGCCGTCGAACTCCCCGCCGCCGGCGAGGAACGGATCGTGGTTCCGCTCAGCGGTTCCTTCACCGCCACGGTGGACGGTGAAGACTTCCGGCTGGCCGGCAGGGCCAGTGTTTTCCACGGCCCCAGCGACGTGCTGTACACGGGCACGGAGAAGGCTGTCACCATCAGTTCTGCGGACGGCGGCAGGGTTGCGGTCGCAACGGCACCCGCGAAGACGTTCTACCCGACCCGGCTCGTGACCGCCGCCGAGACTCCCGTGGAACTGCGGGGGGCTGGCAACTGCTCGCGGCAGGTCCACAACTTCGGTACCCCGGCCGCGCTGGAGGCGGACCGCTTCATCGTCTGCGAAGTCATCACGCCGGCCGGCAACTGGTCCTCTTATCCCCCGCACAAGCATGACGAGGAAAAAGACGGCGAAACCAACCTCGAGGAAATCTACTACTTCGAGACCCGCGTGGCGCCGGACGGTCCCGCCGCCGGCTCAGGCGTGCAAGGCGATGCCATCGGCTACCAGCGTGTCTACGCCTCCGACGACCGGCCCATCGATGTCTCGGCTGAGGTCCGTACCGGCGACGTTGTCCTGGTGCCCTACGGCTGGCACGGCCCGGCAATGG
Source organism: Arthrobacter sp. NPDC058288 (assembly GCF_042880995.1). Lineage (NCBI taxonomy): Bacteria > Bacillati > Actinomycetota > Actinomycetes > Micrococcales > Micrococcaceae > Arthrobacter > Arthrobacter sp. NPDC058288. The sequence continues at coordinate 114,726 of NZ_JBHVYH010000004.1, read as the reverse complement.
CCGCCCCGGGGTACGACCTGTACTACCTGAACGTGATGGCCGGCCCCGGCCCCGTCCGTGAGTGGCTCATCAGCGACGACCCCCACCACGGTTGGATCCGCCAGACCTGGGAGGGCAAGGACGTGGACCCGCGGCTGCCCTTCACCGCATAGATCTTCACCTCGTAGAGACGAGAAGAAGCCCCTGACCGGTTCAGCCGGTCAGGGGCTTCCGTGTTTGACGGTGGGCGTTATGTGCCGGGACCAGCGTCCGCCGGGGTCAGCGGGGCACTTTCTGGGCCACGCGGACCGGGACGCCCGTTGCCAGCGATTCCTGGGCGGCGTCCGCCACCCGGGATGCGGCCACGGCGTCCTCCGGGGTGCACGGGTTCTCCCTGCGGCCCAGGATCAGCTCCACGAAGGCTGCCATCTCGGAGCGGTACGCCTGGTCGAAGCGTTCGGCGAAGGTCTTGTGCGGCTCCCCCGCGGGGAAGTGGATGCCGGCTTCGGCCGAGGCCATCGCCGTTTTGTCATCCAGCCCCACCATGAGCGAACGGCGCGAGCCCTGGATCTCAAGGCGGACGTCGTGGCCAGCCCCGTTGTACCGGGTGGCGGAGACGGTCCCGACCGTGCCATCGTCGAACGTCACCAGCGCGAGCGCGGTGTCCACGTCCCCCACCCCGCTGATGGCCGGGTCGCCGTTATTGGAGCCCTTGGCGTACACCTCGATGATTTCCCGGCCGGTCAGCCAGCGCAGGATGTCGAAGTCATGGACGGAGCAGTCCCGGAAGAGGCCGCCGGAGCTGGCCAGGAACTCCACCGGAGGCGGTGCCATGTCGCACGTGACGGCCCGCAGTGAGTGGATCCAGCCCAGCTCGCCGGCCTGGTAGGCGCGCCGGGCTTCGAGGTAGCCGGCGTCGAAGCGGCGCTGGTGCCCGATCTGCACCACGCCCTTCCGGTCCCGGATATAGTCCAGCACCGGCAGCGCGTCCGCCACGTTCAAGGCCACCGGCTTCTCGCAGAACACCGGGATCCCTGCGTCCACACCGGCTTTGATCAGTTCCGGGTGCGTTGCCGTTCCGGTGGCAATGACCAGCCCGTCCAGCCCGGAGGACAGGAGTGCCCCCACCGAGGGATGGAACTCGGCGCCAAGCCCGGCCGCGACGGTCCGCGCGTGCTCTTCCGCAACGTCGGTGAGCCGGAGCCTGACGTTGATGCCTTCCGGGTTGAGGACCCCGTTCAGCGCGGCGATGTTGTTGGCGTGCATGACGCCGATCCGCCCGACTCCGACCAGGCCAAGAATGACGTCCTTCATGATTTCTCCTCGGCATAATCCACCGGTGATGCCGCCACCGCCGCCGGGGCGCCCAGCTTGACTGATTCGATGCAGGCCAGCGCCACCGCCAGCGCGCGCCGGGCGTCGGCTGCCCCCGGTGCGAGGGTGAAAGCGGACGACGACGGCGGCACGCCGTCGCGCTGTGCACGCACCGCGTCAGCGAAATCGGCAAGTTCGTCCGTGTAGGCCTGCCGGAAGAGTTCGACGTTGAGCCGCGGCGTGTCGGCGGACAACCCTTCTGCGGTATACCGGCGGGCCGCGGTTTCGGTGGCACGGCCGGCCTGGACCATTCCCTTGGAGCCGAAAACCTCTCCGCGGATGTCGTAGCCATACAGTGCGCTGAAACTGGCTTCGGCCACGGCAATCGCACCGTTGCTGTAGCGGATGGTCACCACCGCGGTGTCCAGGAACCCCTGCTCGCGCAGGTCCGGCTCCACCAGGGCGTCCGCCACGGCGTACACCTCAACAGGCTCGGCGCCTTCGTTGAACCAGTTGAGGGTGTCAAAGTCGTGGATCAGGGTCTCCAGGAAGATGGTCCACGCCGGAACCCTGGCGGCGTTCGGGATGCTGCCGTTGCCCGGGTCCCGTGTCAGCGACCGCAGGAGCTGCGGTGTTCCGGCCACGCCGGCGGCAAGGTCTTTCTTGGCAGCCTGGAAATCGTCCGCGTACCGGCGGTTGAACCCGATCTGGAAGTGCACGCCGGCGGATTCGACGGCCGCGAGTGCGGCGTCGAGCTCGTCGAGCCCCTGGCCGGCGGGCTTCTCGCAGAAAATATGCTTGCCGGCGGCGGCAGCCTGGGCGATGAGGGAGGAGTGGAAGCGGGCCGGGCTCGCGATGATGACTGCGTCGATTCCCGGGTCAGCCAGGATGTCTTCGGCGTAAGGCGTCACCTTGGCGGTGCCCAGGGACCGGGCCAGCGCTTCCGCGGATTCAACGTTGGGGTCTGCGATGGCCGCCAGGACTGCGCCCGGAACGCGGCGGGCGATGCTCTCTGCGTGGAATGCCCCCATCCAGCCGGAGCCGATGAGGCCGATCTGCACGGGAGCCGGAACACCGGCGGGGTCTTGAGTGATGTAGGCCAAAAGATGGTCCTTTCAACAGGTCTGGTCCGGGCGGGGTTCAGCTGTAGGCCTTGCCGGTAGTCTGTGCTACCTCGGCCACGTCTCCCTTGACTTCCTTGACCACGTCGCCGTGGCCGCCGAGCTGTTCGAGCTCGTGGGCGAGTTCGGCGAGTTCGGCGCCGCCGGCCATCTGGGCGGTGAGTTCGTCGAGCGTGATGTCCTTCTTTTCGTAGTAGCCGATCGACTTGCCGCGCTTGAGCAGCAGGAACCGGTCCCCGACCGGGAAGGCGTGGTGCGGGTTGTGGGTGATGAAAATGACGCCCAGGCCGCGGTCGCGGGCCTGCAGGATGTAACGGAGCACCACGCCGGACTGCTTCACGCCCAGGGCCGCGGTGGGTTCGTCCAGGATCAGCACTTTCGCGCCGAAGTACACGGCACGGGCGATCGCCACGCACTGGCGTTCACCGCCGGAGAGCTGGCCGATCGGCTGCTCCACGTCGCGGAGGTCGATGCCCATCTCGGCGAGTTCGTGCTTGGTGATGGCCTTCATTTTCTCGACGTCCATGCTCTTGAACGGGCCGAAGCCGGAGGTAAGTTCCGAGCCGAGGAAGAAGTTCCGCCAGATCGGCATCAGCGGCACCACGGCGAGGTCCTGGTAGACGGTGGCGATGCCGACGTCGAGGGCGTCTCGAGGGGAGGTGAACTTCCGTTCCTCCCCCATGACCTTCAGGACGCCCTCGTCGTGCTGGTGCAGGCCGGCGATGATCTTGATCAGGGTGGACTTGCCGGCGCCGTTGTCACCCAGGACGCAGGTGACGCGGCCGTTGTCCACGGCCATGGTGACGTCGGTCAGGGCGACGATGTTGCCGTAGTGCTTGCCGACCTTGTCCAGCGAGAGCAGGTGCACCGGGGTGTGCGTCAGCGGATCGGTTTCGTTCTGGAGCAGGGTCTGCTGGTCAATCTGTTTGGCATTCATTTCTCCGGCCCCTTTACTTGAGCTCTGCGCGGCGCTTGACGATGAGATTGACGATGGTGGCCAGCAGCAGCATCAGGCCCAGGAAGAACTTGAACCAGTCCGGGTTCCACTGGGCGTAGACGATGCCCTTGTTGGCCATGCCGAAGATGAACGCGCCGATCGCACCGCCCACCGCCGAGCCGTAACCGCCGGTCAGGAGGCAGCCGCCGATGACCGCGGCAATGATGTAGAGGAACTCGTTGCCCACGCCCTCGCCGGACTGCACGGCGTCGAAGGCGAAGAGGTTGTGCATGCCCAGGATCCAGCCGCAGAACCCCACGGCCATGAACAGGCCAATCTTCGTGGCCTTGACCGGTACACCCACGGCGCGGGCCGCGTTCGCGTCACCGCCGACGGCGAAGATCCAGTTGCCCACCTTGGTCCGCAGCAGCACCCAGGAGGCCACAGCAACCAGAGCGAACCAAATGAAGACCGTGTTCTTCACGTCCACCCCGCCGATGTTCACCGAGGAGGAAAACAGGGCCTGCGCGGACTTGTAACCATCCATGGTGGAGATCGACGGCGAGGAAACACCCCCGCCGATCAGTCGGGTCAGGCCCAGGTTCAGCCCGGTCAGCATCAGGAACGTGGCCAGGGTGACAATGAAGCTGGGCAGCTTCGTCTTCATGAGGATCCAGCCGTTGATGTACCCGATTCCCAGGGACACGAGCAACGCCAGGCCGACCCCCACCCACACATTCATACTGAAGTACCAGCTAAACATCGAGGCCGTCAGCGCCGAGCTGATCACGGCGACACCGGTGGAGAGGTCGAACTCCCCGCCAATCATCAGCAAGGACACCCCCACCGCCATGATCCCGATCGTCGAGCTGCCGTAAAGGATGGTCGCCAGCGCATTGGGCTGGGTAAACGTCGGGGAAACCAACGCGAAGAAAATGAAAAGGACAATGGCGCCCACGAGGGCACCAACCTCGGGACGTCCCAGCAGTTTCTGGAACGGACTGCGCTTGGCGACGCGCTCATCGGGCGCCGCCGTCTTTGTTTTGGTCTGGGTGATGGTCATGATGGTTCTCCTTGCTGCCGGGCCGGCGCGGGCCGGCCCGGCCAGCGGGCTGTTAGCGGATACCCTGCTGAGCGAACTTCAGGACGTCGGCCGCGTTTGATTTGTCGACGAGGCTCGGACCGGTGAGAACCGACTGGCCGCCGCCGAGCTTGAAGCCGCCGCGCTTGTTCTGCCAGAGCGCGTCAACCGACATGTAGCCCTGCAGCCACGGCTGCTGGTCCACGGTGAAGAGGACATTTCCGTCAACGATCTTCTGCGCGAGATCCGCGTTCAGGTCGAAGCTTGCCACCTTGGAAGCGCTGCCGGCGTCCGTGACCGACTTGAGGAGGGTGAGCGTAATGGGTGCGCCCAGGCCGATGATGACGTCGGCGTCCTTGGACGCCTGCAGCTTGGCGGTCGCGGTGGACTGGACTGCGGTCATGTCTTTGCCGTCGACGTACAGGATTTCAGTCCCGGGCACTTTGGCCTTGACGCCGGCGCACCGCGCTTCGAGGCCCACGTGGCCCTGCTGCTGGATAACGCAGACCGGGTGCTTGTAGCCTTCGGAGGCGAGCCTGGTGCCGACGGCCTCGCCGGCGAGCTTTTCGTTCGAGCCGAAGTGGGTGAACGCCCCGAGCTGGGCCGAGACGCCTTCACCGGCGTTGAGGCTCACTACGGGGATCCCGGCATCACTGGCTTTCTTCAGGACGTCCTTCAAAGCATCCGGGGTTGCGAGCGTGACCGCGATTCCGTCAACCTTCTGGTCGATGGCCTGCTGGACGAGCTGGGATTGACGGCCAGCCTCCGGATCGCTCGTGTAGAGCAGCTCAACGTTGTCCTTCGCCGACGCTTCTTCGGCGCCCTTGCGGACGATGTCCCAGAAGGTGTCACCCGCGGCAGCGTGGGTGATGAGAGCCACCTTGATGCGGTCCGTGCTTGCAGCCTGGCCGCCACCTGCGCCGCCACCCGTCTCGGCGGGTTTTCCGCCGGTGCTTGAACACGCGCTCAACGCCATCATCGGCACTACCGCCGCAACCAGGGCCGCCTTGCGCCAGGAAAAATTAGCCACCTTAATCTCCTTTGATCTCAGGTTCCGGGCTGCCACTCTGCAACCGCCGGAGCACTGTCTACCTCGATCATGGTGATTCGGCTCACTAATGTCAATAGTTTGTCCTGACATTAGGATGTTTTTACTTGATAACGCGTATTCCGACCCGAAAAAGCCGGGGATGACGGCTACTTCCGTCACCCCCGGCACTCCATGATTAGCCCTTCCGACCGGCCAGCGCGTCGACAACAGCGGGTACTTCGGCAACGGCGGGAACGGAAGTCGCCGCCGTCGTACTGCCCCCTCCGTGCCGCCGGGCTTTGGCGGCTGCGAAAGCCATCACGCCCAGGCCGAGAAGGGTGATTCCCGCACCGGCCCAGATCGGCGAGGTGTAGCCGAGGCCTGCGGTGATGGTCACGCCGCCCAGCCAGGCCCCAAGGGCGTTGCCGACGTTGAAGGCGCCAATGTTGGCGCCGGAGGCCAGGGTGGGGGCGCTATCGGCGTACTTCATGACGCGCATCTGGAGCCCCGGAACGGTGGCGAAGCCGAAGCCGCCCATAAGCACAATGGCGGCGATGGTGAGGGGCTGGTTGCCGGCGGTCAGGGCGAAGGCCGCCAGAATCACCACCAGCGCGGCGAGGACTACCAGCAGGGTGCGGTCGACGTTGCGGTCCGCGGCCTTCCCGCCCACGGTGTTCCCGATGAACAGTCCGATGCCGAAGAGGATCAGCAGCCACGGCACGGTGGACGCCGCGAACCCGGAGACCTCGGTGAGGGTATAGGCGATGTAGGTGAAGGCACCGAACATACCGCCGTAGCCGAGGATGGTGACAAGGATGGATAGCCACACCTGGCCGGACCGGAAGGCGCGCAGCTCGACGCGGAGCCCGCCGGAGGCGGCCTGGGCCGCAGCGCTCCCCTGGCCGGTCCGGGGCACCAGCGTCAGGATGCCCGCCAGGGCGAGGACACCAATGCCCGTGATCGCCCAGAAGGTGGAGCGCCAACCGGCGGCCTGTCCGAGCATGGTGCCGAACGGGACGCCGAGGACGTTGGCGGCCGTGAGGCCCGTGAACATGATGGCGATAGCGCCGGCCTTCTTGGTGGGGGCCACCATGTCCGCGGCAACCACGGCCCCAATGCCGAAGAACGCGCCGTGGGCCAAGGCGGCCACAATCCGGCCGATCATCATCACGGAGTAGTCGGGGGCAATCGCGGAGACCAGGTTGCCGGCAATGAACAGCACCAGCAGGACGGCCAGGACCGGCTTGCGTTCGAAGCGTGTCACGGCCGCCGTGAGCAGCAGGGCGCCAACGACGACGGCGAGGGCGTAGCCGGAAATCAGCCAGCCGGCCGTGGCCTCGCTGACGCTGAAGTCGGCGGCAACCTCGGGCAGCAGGCCCATGATCACGAACTCGGTGAGTCCGATTCCGAATCCCCCGAGGGCTAGGGCTAACAGGCCAATGGGCATGGCGGAGCTCCTTCAAAACTGTACGGAATGGGGTAGGGCGCGTAGGCTAATAGTTGCAGACGCGTTATTTATTGTTGCACAAGCAGATAGCGCGCGCAAGCAACTATTATTTGTTGTGCCCCGTTTCATCTCCGTGGGGTACGCGATTTGAAGGGAAGTACACGATGGGCATCAAGGACGACGCCGTGGAGGTCCGCGCACAGGGATGGCGTACCTTGGCGGCCCTGCACGGCCTGATTGAGTCGGAGCTGGAACGCTCGCTCCAGGCCGAGGCCCAGCTGTCCGTCGTCGAGTACACCGTGCTCGACGCCCTGAGCCGGCAGGACGGCTGGCACATGCGCATGCAGCAGCTGGCCCGTGCCACCGCCCTCAGCGCCAGCGCCACCACACGCCTGGTCAACAGGCTCGAAGACCGGGGCCTGCTCACGCGCATCCTCTGCGCGGATGACCGCCGCGGCATCTATACCGAACTGACGGAGAGCGGCATCAAGCTGCTGGACGAGGCGCGGCCCACCCACGACGCCACACTGGAACGGGCCCTTGCGGAGGCGCAGGAAATCCCGGAGCTGGCCCCGCTGGTGGACGCCCTGCCCAGGCTGCACACGCACGCCTAGGCCCGCCCCAGCCATCGCCGTAGCTCCCCTTAAAGAGTTTTTGTCCAGATAATGCCCCTTTGAATCGTTCAAGAGGCATTATCTGGACAAAAACTCGATTTAGTTGTGGTTACTTGGCGACTCCGGCCAGGTCCTTGGCTGCGGCGTCTTTAAAGTAGTGCTCCAGGTCCTCAAGGCTCTTGTCCTTGGTTTCCGGGACCACCCGTTTCACCCAGACGATGGCTCCCAGCTGGATGGCCACGAAGATGAAGAACGTCGTTGAAACGCCGATCCAGGCGACCATCTGCGGGAAGAAGAAACCGATCAGGAAGTTGATCATCCACAGCACGAACACGCAGATGCCCATGCCGATGCCGCGTACGTGCAGCGGGAAGATCTCAGACATGGTCAGCCACGTCACCGTGCCGATGCAGGACTGCATGGACGCCAGGAAGGTCACCATGAACAGCAGCACCAGGTAGCCGCGCAGGGTGCTTTCGGGGATCAGCATCGAAATCAAGCCGATCGCCAGCAGCGATGATGCCGTCCCCGCCAGGCCCACAATCAGCATGGACTTCCGGCGCACCTTCGTCATCAGGGACATGCCGATGATGACGGCGACTACGGAGGTGATGCCGTTGACGACATTGGCAAGCAGGGCGCCCTGGTCCCCGAAGCCGGAGCTGGAGAGGATCGAGGTGCCGTAGTACATGATGGCGTTGACGCCGCTGATCTGGTTAATGACCGCCATGCCCAGGCCCACCACGAAGATCCTGCGGATCCATGGCACGGTAAGGTCCCGGAATGTTCCGAGCTTGGATTGGTAGTCTTCCCGGGCTGCCTGCCGCACTTCATCGAACTCCGTGGAGACGTCCGCCGGGGCGCGCGTCTTGCGCAGCACGTCAAGGACCTCGCCGAAGCGTCCGGCCGAGGCCAGCCAGCGGGGGCTTTCGGGCAGCACCAGCATGCCGAACCAGAGGACAACGGCCGGAAGCGTGGCGATGACCAGCATCCAGCGCCACACGTGGGACGCCTCGGGGAAGGCGTTGCCCAGGACGGCGTTGAACGTGAACGCCAGGAACTGGCCCGTGACGATCATGAGCTCGTTCTGGGTAACGATCCGCCCACGCTGGGCAGCCGGGGACATTTCCGCAAGGTAGACGGGGACGATCACCGATGCGCCGCCCACTGCCAGGCCCAGAACCGTCCGGGCCGCCACCAGCAGTTCGGTGGTGGGCGCAAATGAACATGCAATGGTGGAGAAGGCGAAGATGAGCGCCAGCGCCATGATGGTCTTGCGGCGGCCGAAGCGGTCAGACAACCTGCCTGCGGTAATGGCGCCGAAGGCCGCGCCGAACAGCAGGGTGGATGTAACCAGTCCTTCGGTCAGCGGCGTCAGCCCGAGGTCGCGCTGCATGAACGGCAGGGCACCGTTGATGACACCGGTGTCGTAGCCGAAGAGCAGGCCGCCGAACGTGGAGAACAGGGCCACCCGCCGCATAAACCCTTTGGGATTGGGAACCGGCGCAGCAGAACCCGCCGGACCGGCCAGCGACCGGGTAGAAGTTCCGGGGAGCGTATTTTCCGTTTGCTTCATAGGGCGGCCGCTACCTGGCTTTGGCGATGTAGTTGTTCATCGTGTCCAACTGGTAGCGGGAAACCTCCGCGGCGTTCTCGTCTTCGGCGAAGACGCTGGACACCATCACGGTGTCTTCACGGTCCAGGAAGCCGATTTCCTGCAGGCCGCCGAAGAACTCCTCCCAGTTAACGTCGCCGTCGCCAATTTTCAGGTGCTGGTGCACGCGCACGGGGTTGCCGGGCGGGTTGGTGATGTAGCGCAGGCCGTGCGAGGCGTGGTGGTTCATGGTGTCTGCCACGTGGACCAGCCGGAGCTTGTCCCCCGCGGCGCGCATGATGTCCAACGGCGCGTTCTTCATGTGGAAGCTGTGCGAGGCCACGTAGACCAGGCCGACATTTTTGGAGTTCAGGCCGCGGATGACGCGGATGGCGGCCAGGCCTTCCTCCACGAAGTCGTCCGGGTGCGGATCGATCAGGACGTCGAGGCCTTCACGCTCAATGATCGGCAGCAGCTCTTCCATGGAGCGATAGAAGGCACGCTCTGATTCCTCGGCCTTCTCCGGGCGTCCGCTGAACTCGGTGTTGATGGTGCTGACCCCGAGGTCCACGGTGATCTGGATGACGCGCTTCCAGTAGCGGACGGCGGCTTCACGGGCGTCCTCGTCCGGACCGGACCAGCGGAGCACCGGCAGGACCGAGGCGATCTCGACTCCCACGTCCTTGCAGGCCTTGCTGAGCTTGCCCACCAGTTCGTCGTCGGCCTTCGGGTGGTTGTAGAAGGGGATGAAATCGGCGTGCGGGGTCATCTGCATGTACTTGTAGCCGAGGTCCGCCACCACCCGCGGGAATTCGAGCAGGCCGTGCGAGTGGTGGAACGGCGTTGGATCAAGTGCGATTTTCACGGGGAACACTCCATTGTGGATGAGTCAGTTGTCGAACCGGGTTTTTGTCCGGATAACGCGCCCAAAAGGGCCTTGATGTCGCGTTATCTGGACAAAAACTCCTGGGGCTAACGGGCCTAGCTGTAAAGGGCAGGCTTGGCGTTCAGCTTCACGGCCACCTTCTCGCCGTTCTTCTGTGCCTCGACGCCGGCCTCGCAGCAGGCTGCGGTGGCGTAGCCGTCCCAGGCGGTGGGGCCGCCGATTTCGCCGCGGAGGGCCGCGTCCACCCAGGACTGGATTTCGACGTCGTACGCCGCGCCGAAGCGCTCTTCGAAGCCGGGCGTGACGTTGCCGCCCCAGCGGCCGGCGCTGCGGGTGTAGGGTCCCCTATCGCCGCCGATGCTGACGATGCCGTCTTCGAAGGACGCCTGCGTGGCCACTTCGTAGCCGAACTTGGCGTTGACGTAGATTTCGACGTCGGCCAGGACACCGGACTCGGTTTCCACCAGGACATGCTGGGGATCGTGCTGGCCGGCCGGGGCGTTCTTTGTGGCCTTGCCCAGGCGGACCTGCACGCTGGTGATTTCTTCGCCGGTAAAGAACCGGATGGCGTCGAACTCGTGCACCACCGAATCGTTGATCAGCATCTCGTTGGTGAAGCCCGGAGGCGTGGTGGGGTTGCGGTGCTGGTGGTGCAGCATTAGCAGTTCACCCAGCTCGTGATCCCGGATGACCTGTCCCAGGGCCGCATACTCGGCGTCGAAGCGGCGCATGAAGCCCACCTGGATGCGCTTGTGTCCCAGTGCCACCTCTGCCTCGACAATCTTCCAGGAGGATTCGGCGTCCGGGGTGAGCGGCTTCTCGCAGAGGATCGGAATGTCCTTGGCAAGGGCCTTCAACAGGATGTCCTCGTGCAGGAAGCCGGGGGTGGCAATCAAGACGGCATTGACGTCGCCGTTGTTGAGGGCCTCTTCCGCATCGGCCAAGGCCACTGCGCCCGGGATGCCTTCGATGGCTGCCTGTGCACGGGCAAGGTCGACGTCGACGACGGCGGCAACTTCAGCGCCGTGGATGCGCTTGCTGAGGCGCTGGATGTGGTCCGCGCCCATGCGGCCGGCGCCGATGACGGCGACGCGAAGGGTTTCAGTCATTGTTCTTTCCTTACGTTTCGGGTGCCTGGGCGGCTGTTAGTTGACTGCCGTGCGGGAGCCGCAGGACAGCAAGTAGTTGCGGGTGCGCTTGGCGATCGGCATGGGGACGTCGAAGGCCACTGGGTACATGTCCTGCTCCACGATGCCGAAGATGGGACGGTTCAGCGCCTCCACTGCTTCGATGACGGCGCGCAGGTCCGGCAGCCCGTTCGGCGGCTCGGTCATGACGCCGGCAAGGTTGGCCGCGGCCCAGGTCATGTTTTCCTCGTTGACTTGTCTGAGGATGTCCGGGTTGATCTGCTTCAGGTGCAGGTACCCGATGCGGTCCGGGTAGTTCTTGATGAGCTCAAGACTGGATGCTCCGCAGTATTCGGCGTGGCCGGTGTCCAGGCACAGGTTCAGGTACTTGGAGTCCGTAGCAGCCAGAAGGGTTTCGATGTCCTCCTGGGCTCCTACGTGGGAATCGGCGTGGGAGTGGAACTGCTGCTTCAGGCCGAAGTCCTCCAGCAGGGTCTTGCCCAACCGGTTGTGGCCGGCGAACAGGTCGCTCCAGGCCTTTTCGGTCAGCTGGCCGCTTTCCACTGCTTCGCCGGTGACGTCGTCGCGCCACATGGCCGGGATGACAACGATGTGTTCGCCGCCCATGGCCGCTGTGAGCTCGGCGACCTTGCGTGCCGGCTCCCAGGCGGTCTCCCACTGATCCAGCCCGCGGTGGAACGCGGTGAAGACCGTTCCTGCGGTGACTTTCAGGTCGCGCTGCTTGAGTTCTTCGGCCAGCCGGGCGGGGTCCGTCGGGAGGTAGCCATAGGGGCCCAATTCGATCCACTTGTAACCGGACTCGGCCACCTCATCGAGGAACCGCTCCCACGGGGTCTGCTTGGGATCGTCCGCGAACCAGACACCCCAGGAGTCCGGTGCGGTGCCGATGATCAGTTTGTTCTCAGTCATGACAGCAATGTCTTTCTCTGGTCTTCCGCTGGAGCGGCGTCAGTTGGAGGGGAAGTTGTACGAGGCACCCGAGGCGTGGGTGGGCTCGGGCCAGCGTGAGGTAACTACTTTGCCACGGGTGTAGAAGGAGACGCCTTCCGGGCCGTAGATGTGCTTGTCGCCGAACAGCGAAGCTTTCCAGCCGCCGAAGGAGTGGTAGGCCACCGGAACAGGCAGCGGTACGTTGATGCCGATCATGCCCACGGTCACGGAGCGCTGGAACTTCCGGGCGTTCGCGCCGGACGAGGTGAAGATGGCGGTGCCGTTGCCGTAGGGGTTCGAGTTGATCAGGGCAATGCCTGCATCCAGGTCCTCGACCCGGACCACTACGAGGACCGGTCCGAAGATCTCCTCCGTGTAGGCGGTCATTTCGGTCTTGACGTGATCCAGGACCGTGGGGCCCACCCAGAAGCCTTCCTCGTGGCCGGGGACCACCAGGTCGCGGCCGTCCACCACCATTGCGGCGCCGGCGGCTTCCGCTTCGGTGACGATCTTCACGATGCGTTCCTTGGAAGCCGGAGTGATGACCGGGCCCATTTCGGCGTCCGGCGCGGTGCCGTTGTTGACCTTGACGGCGAGGGCGCGCTCTTCGACCTTCTTGACCAGCAGTTCGGCGGCATCGCCGACGGCGACGGCAACAGAGATGGCCATGCAACGTTCACCGGCGGAACCGAAAGCAGCTGCCGCGAGGTGGTCGGCGGCGTTGTCCAGGTCGGCGTCGGGCATCACGATGGCGTGGTTCTTCGCACCGCCCAGGGCCTGGACGCGCTTGCCGTGCTTGGTGGCGGTCTCGTGGACGTACTGGGCGATCGGGGTGGAGCCGACGAAGGAGATGCCGTCCACGTCCGGGTGGGTCAGCAGGCCGTCCACGGTTTCCTTGTCGCCGTGCAGGACCTGGAAGACGCCGTCGGGCAGGCCGGCCTGCTTCCACAGCTTGGCCAGCAGCATGGAGGCGGAGGGGTCGCGCTCGGAGGGCTTGAGGATGAAGGCGTTGCCGGTGGCAATCGCCATCGGAGCCATCCACAGCGGCACCATGACGGGGAAGTTGAACGGGGTGATGCCGGCGACGACGCCAAGCGGTTCGCGGAAGGAGAAGACGTCGATTCCGGTGGAGACCTGGTCGGAGTAGTCGCCCTTGAGTAGCTGCGGGATGCCGCAGGCAAACTCGATGACCTCCAGGCCGCGGCCGATCTCGCCCTTGGCGTCGGAGAGGACCTTGCCGTGCTCGGCGGTGATCAGCTCGGCAAGATCGTCCACGTGGGCGGCGACGAGTTCGCGGAACTTGAACAGGACCGCGGTGCGCTTGGCCAGGGAGATGTCGCCCCAGCTGTCGGCGGCTTTGCGGGCGGCGGCTACGGTGGCGTCCAGGTCCGCCCGGTTGGCCAGCCGCAGCTCTGCGGAGACCGCGCCGGTGGCGGGGTTGTAGACGGGCTGGGTGCGGTCGCCTTCGCCGGCGGTCTCGGCCCCGTTGATGAAGTGGTTGATGGTGGTGGTGACGGTCGTCGTTGACATGGTGGTGGACTTCCTTGGTCTGTGGGGGAAGGGGGCTGCGTGCCTGGGGATTCAGCCGAGCAGCTTGCGCTGGCGGTTCTTGTGATCGGTGTAGGTCTTGAAGGCCTGCTGCGTGGACTCGAGCTCGGAGACCTGGGAGACAGGAACGTCCCACCACGACTCGGAGCCCGGGGCATCCAGCAGGGGGTCTGATTCGACGTGGATCAGGATGGGTCCGCCGCGCTCCGGTGCCGCCTTGGCGTCGCGGATGGCCTGTTCGAGTTCGGCGATGACCTTCTCCCCCGGTTCGATCCGGATGACCTTCACGCCAAGGCTCTCGGCATTCAGGGCCAGGTCCACCGGGAGGGTTTCGCCTTCGTCGAAGCTGTGCTGTTCCTCGTTCAGGGCGCGGTACTGGGTGCCGAAGCGCTGCGAGCCGAGGGATTCGGAGAGCGAGCCGATGGAGGCGTAGCCGTGGTTCTGGATGAGGACAACAATCAGTTTGATCCGTTCGGCGACGGCGGTGACCAGTTCGGTGTGCATCATCAGGTAGGAGCCGTCCCCCACCATGACGACGACGTCGCGCTGGGTTCCGCCTGCTGCGGCTTCGGCCAGCGCTGCGCGTTTGACGCCGAGTCCGCCGGGGATTTCGTAGCCCATGCAGGAGTAGGCGTATTCGACGTGGTAGCCGAAGGGGTCGCGGACGCGCCACATCTTGTGCAGGTCCCCGGGCAGGGAGCCGGCGGCACAGATAACGACGTCCTGGGCAGCCATGGCACGGGACGTGGCGCCGATGATTTCGTTCTGGGCCGGCAGCGGGGTGAACCGGGTGTCGAACGCTTCGTCCACGGTGGCGTCCCAGCGCTTCTTCTCGGCAGCGACCTGCTGTTCCAGGTCCGCGCCCACGCGGTAGCCGCCAAGCGCCTGGTTCAGCTTGACCAGGGCCTTGCGGGCGTCGGCCACGATCGGCAGCGTGGTGCCGTGCTTGTACGCATCGATGGCGGCGACGTTGATGTTGATGAACTTCACGTCCGGGTTCTGGAACGCGGTCCGGGAAGCGGTGGTGAAGTCCTCGTAACGGGTGCCGATGCCGATGATCAGGTCCGCTTCGGCTGCGATGGCGTTTGCCGCCGTCGTGCCGGTGGAGCCGATGGCGCCGAGGGAGAACTTGTGGTCCCATGGCAGGACGCCGACGCCGGCCTGGGTGTTGCCCACCGGAATGCCGGTGAGTTCGACGAACTTCGCGAGTTCGTCGTTGGCGAAGGCGTAGAGAACGCCGCCGCCGGCGATGATCAGCGGGCGCTTCGCGGCGCGGATGGCTTCGGCTGCCCGGCGGATGTCCTCGTCGTCGGCGTCGGGGCGGCGGATCCGCCACTCCCGTTCGGCCAGGAATTCCTCGGGCACGTCGAAGGCTTCGGCCTGGACGTCCTGTGGCAGCGAGATGGTGACGGCGCCGGTTTCGGCCGGGTCCGTCAGGACGCGAAGGCCGTGGTGGAAGGCGGAGAACAGCTGCTCCGGCCGTGAGACACGGTCGAAGAACTTGGACAGCGGCCGGAACGCGTCGTTGACCGTGATGTCGTAGGCATAGGGTTGCTCGAGCTGCTGCAGCACCGGGTCCGCGGCCCGGGTAGCGAAGGTGTCGCTGGGGAGCAGCAGGACAGGAAGCCGGTTGGTGGTGGCCAGCGCCGCCCCGGTCAGCAGGTTGGAGGAGCCGGGCCCGATCGAGGTGCTGATCGCGAAGGTCTGGCGGCGGCGGGTGTGGCGTGCGTAGCCCACGGCCTGGTGCGCCTGCGCCTGCTCGTTGCGGCCCTGGTAGTACGGCATGATCGCCGGATCCAGCTGCTGGTACTGCTTGAGCGCCTGGCCCACGCCGGCAACGTTGCCGTGCCCGAAGATGCCGAACGTTCCCGGGATCAGCCGTTCGCGGTAGTCCAGGCCGCCGATGGAGTCGACGGTGTACTGCTTGGAAAGGTATTCAACGACAGCCTGCGCCACGGTCATGCGGCGGGTTCCTGCTGTTCCAGTTCTCATCCCCATGGGACCTTACTCCGATACTTCTGCGGTGTGGGCTGATGCGGTGTGGTGAAGAAGGGACGCTGCGGTGGCCACGGCGCCGGCGACGTCGCCGTCCTGCGGGTACAGGAGGGTCCGGCCGACAGTCAGGCCCTGCACGCCGGGAAGGGCCAAGGCGGCTTCCCAGCTGGCGAACACTTCGTCCTGGGTACCTTCCGGGTCTCCGCCCAGAAGCACGGTGGGCATGGTAGTGGCGGCCATGACGCGTTCCATCTCGGCCACCACGGGCAGCTTCATCCAGGTGTACGCGCTGGTGGAGCCGAGGCCTTCGGCGATGGCGATGGACTTGATGACGGCGTTGGTGGAGAGGTCGTTGCGGACCTTGCCGTTCTGCCACACGGACAGGAAGGGCTCCACCATGGCGATCAGCTTGCGTTCGGCCAGCGAATCAATGGCCCGGGCCGTCGCCTCCAGCAGGGAGACGGTATCGGGGTCACCCAGGCAGATGCGCGTGAGCATCTTGCCGCCGTCGGCCCCTAATGCTTCCAGAGCGGACGCCGTATGGCCCGTGAAGCGGTCATCGAATTCGTTAACCAGGCCCGTGAGCCCGCCGCGGTTCATGGAGCCGAAGACCAGTTTGCCGTCGAGCGCGCCCAACAGCAGCAGGTCATCCATGATGTCCGGGGAAGCGAGGATGCCATCCACATCCGGGTTAGCCAGGGCGATCTGCAGCCGGTCCAGCAACTGCCGGCGGTCGGCCATGGCCACCGGGTCATTGCCAACCGCGAGGGCGCCGCGGGCCGGGTGGTCAGCTGCCACGATAAAGTTCTGCCGGCCATATTTGAGGCCGGGGTGCCGGCGCCGGGCCTTCGCGGCGCGGGCAACAGCGTCGGGATCCTCCAGGCGGATGGTGCTCAGGTGGGCGTAACGGCGGGGATCGTCGTCCACGCCCGCAGCGGCCGGGACGGTATCCGGGTTGGTCCGGGAAACGTTGAGAGTCACAGTACTGCTCCTTCGATGGCAAACTGCCCGTGAACCAGGCGGCCGCGTTCGGCCAGCAGCGAGGTGACCTCGTCCGGCGTCGGCATCGCGTCGGCGCAGGACAGGCGTGACGCGACAATCGCGCCGGCGGCGTTCGCGTAATCGAGGACCTCGGCGAGGCTCCAGCCGGACAGCAGTCCGTGGCAGAAGGCTCCGCCGAAGGAGTCCCCGGCGCCCAGGCCGTTGACGGTCTCCACCGGAACGGGGGCGGACACCACGCGCTCGGTGCGGGTCTTGGCCATGACGCCTTCCGGGCCGAGCTTGACGACGGCGATTTCGACGCCGGCGGCCAGGAGCCGGTCTGCCTGCTCGTCAGGGGTCCCCTCGCCCACGGCTACGGAACATTCCTTGTCGTTGCCGATGGCCACCGTGACATGCGGCAGGATCTTGGCCACCTGCTCCCGGGCTTCCTCTTCGGAGGCCCAGAACATGGGGCGGTAGTCCAAATCAAGGATGGTGTACTGGCCTTCCTTGAGCCCTTCACGCGGGCGGGCTTCGTGGGCCTTGATGTGCGCTTCACGGCTGGGCTCCTGGCACAAGCCGGTGACGGTGGACCAGAAGATCCGTGCGTCCCGGATGGCGTCAAGGTCCAGCTCTTCGGCCTTGATCTGCAGGTCCGGGGCCGTGGGGAAACGTCCGTAGAAGTACAGCGGGAAATCCTCCGGCGGCTTGATCGCGCAGAACGTGACCGCGGTGGGCCATTCCTTCACCGGCGTCACGAAGGTGTCGTCCACGTTGAACTTGCGGAGTTCGCGGTGCAGGTATTTCCCGAAGGCGTCGTCGCCGGTACGGGTGATCACTCCGGTCCGACGGCCATGCCGGGCGGCAGCAACAGCAACGTTGGACGGTGATCCACCGAGGTACTTTCCGAAGGACGTGACGTCCTCCAGATCAACCCCGATGTCGTTCGGGTAGATATCAACGCTGATGCGCCCGATCGTGAGCAGTTCGTGGGTCACGGTAATCGCGGACCTTTCTGGTTTGAACTCTGTACCTCTGAACAGATAGAGCTCCGGTGCCTGGCGGACCCCCGTGAGCGGGGCCACAACCACTACTTTGCCCTAGAATCATTGTCCTGTCAAAGGTTTGTACTGACATATTTACAACTTGGCATAGAGGTGCGCTTTAGTCTGCGCGGGGCGCCGAAACCGGGCTCATGGCGGGTCTATTTCTGCGGAACTTCCAGCTCGCCGGTGACATACTGGGCCCGCCCGAAACCGAAGGACCAGTCCCTGGCAGCGTTCTCCACATATCCAATGAACACGTCCTCGCCAGCCACACCCAGCTCCGCCAGCCTGTCCGCGATCGCGGCAAAGAGGGATTGCTTTGCTTCCTGGCTGCGGCCACCCTGGGTGAAGATCTGGATCATCACCACGTCGGACGTGCGCTCAAAGCCAAGTCCCGCGTCCTGCGCGAAGATCTGCCCGCGGGGATGTTCTGTGATGACATGAAAGTAATCACGTTCCGGAATTCCGTACTCGGCCAGGATCGCATCGTGGATCGCCCGGCTAAGCCGGCTCAGGCCTTCGGGACTGCGCCCCTGATTGACATCAATACGTACCAGCGGCACTTTAGCTCCTTGAGTAGTTTGTCCTGTCATACTAACAAACTATGGCAAGTGCTGACAAGACCTCCACAAAGGCCCTTGCTGACGATCCACTCCGGGAGTAGCCTTAAACAACCGATAGGTTGATAAAAGAATTAATTGAATACCAGCGGGATAACGGACCGGGGTGATTGGCAGGCTGTGGACACCGGCGACGACGAACTGCTCGATGCGGCCTTCCTGGCCCTTGCCGACCCCGTCCGGCGCCGCATCATCGCCCGGCTCAGCCGTGGCCCGGCCACCGTAAATGAATTGGCGGAACCCTTCGCGATCACCAAACAGGCAGTCTCGAAGCACATCCAGGTCCTCGAGCAGGCACAGCTGGTCACCCGCACCCGTGACGCCCAGCGCCGGCCCGTCCACCTGAACCCTGCACGGCTGGAGGCACTCACCGCATGGATCGACCAGTACCGGCTGGTCCGCGAGAGCCAGTTCCGCAGCCTTGACGCCGTGCTCCAATCAAACGCCGCCTCACGCGGCGCAGAGGCAAAGGACCCATCATGACCAACGCCCTGAAAGTCTCCGTTCCGGAGGGGCTGCCCTTCATTGACTTCGAGCGGGAGTTCGATTTCCCCGTGGCGGATGTCTTCCGCGCCCACAAGGAGCCCGAACTGATCGCCCAGTGGCTTGGACCGCGGCGGCTGAAGATGGATGTGGACCACTACGACTTCCGCACCGGCGGGAGCTACCGTTATACCCACACCGCACCCGACGGCGAAAGTTATGGCTTCAATGGCGTCTTCCACATTGTCCGGGAGAACGACTTCGCCATTCAGACTTTCGAATTCGACGGCTACCCGGATG
Organism: Arthrobacter sp. NPDC058288; assembly: GCF_042880995.1. Lineage (NCBI taxonomy): Bacteria > Bacillati > Actinomycetota > Actinomycetes > Micrococcales > Micrococcaceae > Arthrobacter > Arthrobacter sp. NPDC058288. The sequence continues at coordinate 95,672 of NZ_JBHVYH010000004.1, read as the reverse complement.
TGGTGAGCATCGAGTTCCTGACCTTCGCAGACCTCGGCGACGGCCGGTGCCGGCTGACTGGCCACTCGGTCTACCCGAGCCAGGAAGCCCGTGACGGCATGGCGCAGTCCGGCATGGAAGGCGGCATGACAGAGGGCTACGAGCGGTTGGATGAGCTGCTCAGCAGCGCCAAAGTCTAAGACACAAAAGTACGACGTCGGACGGTCGCCCTCCCGGAGCAGGCGACCGTCCGACGTCGTACTTTAACCAGAAACGCGGGGCCAACCTGCCGTCCCGAAGGACGGCGGGGTGACCCCGCGTCGTAGTGCTCTGTTGTTTGGCCTAGAGGGCTGCGTAGACCTCGCGCAGCAGCTTGGCGGTTTCGGACGGCGTCTTGCCGACCTTCACGCCGGCAGCCTCGAGGGCTTCCTTCTTGGCCTGCGCGGTGCCCGCAGAACCGGAGACGATGGCGCCTGCGTGCCCCATGGTCTTGCCTTCCGGAGCGGTGAAGCCTGCCACATAGCCGACAACCGGCTTCGTGACGTGCGCCTTGATGTAGTCCGCAGCACGCTCTTCAGCGTCGCCACCGATCTCGCCGATCATCACGATCGCCTTGGTCTCCGGGTCAGCTTCGAACGCTTCGAGAGCATCGATGTGGGTGGTGCCGATGACCGGGTCGCCGCCGATGCCGATGGCGGTGGAGAAGCCCAGGTCGCGCAGTTCGTACATCATCTGGTAGGTCAGGGTGCCTGACTTGGAGACGAGGCCGATGGGGCCCTTGCCGGTGATGTTTGCCGGGGTGATGCCTACGAGTGCCTCGCCCGGGGTGATGATGCCGGGGCAGTTCGGTCCGATGATTCGGGTGACCTGCTTGCCGTTCGCGTCAACCTTGGACTGGGCCAGTGCCCAGAACTCGGCGGAGTCCTGGACCGGCACGCCTTCGGTGATGACGACGACCAGGCCGATGCCGGCCTCGATGGCTTCAACGACGGCATCTTTGGTGAATGCCGGGGGGACGAAGACGATGGAGACGTCGGCGCCGGTCTCGGCCATGGCTTCCTTGACGGTACCGAAAACGGTGATTTCGTTATCGCCGTGCAGGACCGTGGTGCCGGCCTTGCGGGCGTTGACGCCGCCCACAATGTTGGTGCCGGCCTTGAGCATCAGGGCGGTGTGCTTGGTGCCTTCGCCGCCGGTGATGCCCTGGACGATGACCTTGGAGTCCTTGTTCAGATAGATAGACATGGTGCGTCCCTTTACTTAGCTGCGTTGGCGAGCTCGGCGGCCTTGTCGGCGCCCTCGTCCATGGTGGCGGCCAGGGTAACCAGCGGGTGGTTGGCCTCGGCCAGGATGCGGCGGCCTTCCTCGACGTTGTTGCCGTCGAGGCGGACGACCAGCGGCTTGTTCGCGGAGTGGCCCAGCTCGGCCAGTGCTCCGACGATGCCCTTGGCCACGGCGTCGCAGGCGGTGATTCCGCCGAAGACGTTGACGAACACGGACTTGACCTGCTCGTCGCCCAGGATGACGTCCAGGCCGGCTGCCATGACCTCGGCGGAGGCTCCGCCGCCGATGTCCAGGAAGTTGGCCGGCTTGACGTTGCCGTGGTTTTCACCGGCGTAGGCAACGACGTCCAGGGTGGACATGACCAGGCCGGCGCCGTTGCCGATGATGCCTACTTCGCCGTCCAGCTTGACGTAGTTCAGGTCCTGCGCTTTGGCCTTGGCCTCGAGCGGATCAGCAGCGTCCTTGTCTTCAAGGTGAGCGTGCTTGGGGTGGCGGAAGTCGGCGTTCTCGTCCAGCGAGACCTTTCCGTCAAGGGCGACGATGTCGCCGGCACCGGTCTTGACCAGCGGGTTGACCTCCACCAAGGTGGCGTCTTCCTTCTTGAAAACGTCCCAGAGCTTCAGGATGACGGCGGCGACCTTGCCGCGCAGTTCCTCAGCGAAGCCGGCAGCGGCAACGATTTCGTCGGCCTTTGCCTGGTCGATACCCACTGCGGGATCGATGGCGATCTTGGCGAGGGCGTCGGGGCGTTCGACGGCGAGCTGTTCGATTTCCATGCCGCCTTCAACCGAGCACATGGCCAGGTAGTTGCGGTTGGCCCGGTCCAGCAGAACGGAGAAGTAGTATTCCTCGGCGATGTCCGCGCCCTGGGCGATCATGACCTTGTTGACCGTGTGGCCCTTGATGTCCATGCCCAGGATGTTGGTGGAGTGCTCCAGCGCCTCATCGGCGGTCTTTGCGACCTTAACGCCGCCGGCCTTGCCGCGGCCACCGACCTTAACCTGTGCCTTGACGACAGTTACGCCGCCGATCTTCTCGGCAGCTGCCTTTGCTTCTTCAGGGGTGTGCGCCACGATGCCAGCAAGCACGGGTACACCGTGCGCCTCGAACATATCGCGCGCCTGATATTCAAACAGGTCCACGGTTTAGTGTCCTTCTACGTCGAAGTAGTTTCTGTACAGCCGGACCCCACGTAATCGTGGTTACCGGGCTGCGGAATAAACGCACCCTGCGACTGGTTCGGAAACGAGCCACACGGCGCAATGCTCCTCTCGGAACTCTAGTCCTTTCTGCGGACCGGCCCGTTCCAGAGTACCCGTTATGTGAGTAAGGACACTATTCTATGGAGCGTAGAAAAACCCCTAGATTACGGGGATTTTGGGGCCTCTGACGGCGTCGCGGAGGGGTTTGCACTGTCCGCGGAAATTAGTTCGTAACGGTCCCGCGAAACGAAGAAGGCGACGCCAGCCGAGACGTTTCCGCAGGCCACGCCGCCGTTATAGGCCGAGCATCGCAGGCCGTTGCGCTCGAGGTTCTGCCCGTCTTCCAGCACGGGCAGCTGGGACACCGGCCCGTTCTTGCTGCCCTTTGGCCCGAACTCGGCCTCCATCTGGGTAACACCGGAGCGGCATTCGCCGTAGCTTGCCTTATCCGGCGTGAGCAACGCGGTGCCGCCGAGGTAGCCCAGGCCCGTGCCGGCACAGTCATCCCTGACGTCCGCAGCCTCGGGTTTGGGGTAGGCGGCAAGTTCGCAGTGCGCTACCGGGACGATTGCCAGCTTGTTGTTGGCGCCGTCGCTGTAAGCATTCTGCTCATAGGGCAGGCTGACATGCTCGCCGCGCGCCGAGGTCAGCGAGCAGACGACGCTGTGGTCGGCGGTGACGAAACTGAGCACGTCACTGCCCGCAGAGAACCGGGTTCCGTCAGCCACCGGCGTCTGCTCGAGCTGTTCCAGCGCGGGAAGCGGCGGCGGCGGAACATAGTCCGGGTCCTTCTGCGTAATGGTGCAGGCAGTGCAGGCCAGCAGGATGAGGGCGGCCAGGATCCCCGGTACAGTCCGTCGCATGCGCTCCATTATGCCGTCACCGGCTAGGAGCCGGCGGCGGGCCCTGCACCTTCAACGACGGCGGCAGCCGCCTCGGCGGGGTCCGCCAGATCAAACTGCTCACGCATCTGCACCGCCCGCCTCTTCCAGCCAGGATCCCCCAGGACGGCAGCCACCGCCCGGGCGATGTCGCCGGACCTGGGCGCCTCGGTCCGCAGGCTGATGCCCACGCCGGCGTATTCCACCCGGGCGTTGACGTCGCTCTTGCCCTCGTTGATGCCGGACACCACCAGCGGGACGCCCTTGGAGAGGCTCAGCTGCACACCGCCAAAACCGCCATTGCTGATGAACACATCCGTGTACTCGAAGACTTTGGCGAAATCCACATAATCGCGCACGATGATGTTGGGCTGCGGATATCTGGCCTTCAATTCCTCGGTCCCGCGGCCGCCGGTGGCCACGATCACCAACGCATCCATGTCCTTCACGGCTTCGAGCGCGGGACCGATCAGCTTGCCCTGGTCAATGTTGTCCACGGTTCCCTGCGTCACCACGATGGTGGCCGGGTAGGACCGCGGCCATTCGTCGTCTCCGCCCGGCACCGCCGCCGTTGAGCGGGTGGTGTCCGTCCCTGAACCGACGCCCTCCGGTGCCCGGTAGGGAAGAAGGGCGCCGACGTAGTGGACCTTCGGGTTCACGTTCCGGCGCGGGAAGTCCAGCGATTCCGTGCCTGTCTGGATGACGGCAGCCGCGCAGCGGTACGGTTCGTCGGTCAGCCGTCCCCGGCGGGGGACCTCCTGGCCGTACGCCGCGTGCTGCCGCCGGTAGCTCTGGCTGGCCGGCCGGAGGATGACCTTGTCTGACAGCAGCCCCGCGGCGGCCTGGGCGGTCTTCTCGGCCAGGTTGCGGGGCGGTCTGAAACCGAAGAAGAGCGGCGGCACCAGCGGGTCGCTTTCCATGTTGGGAATCGCCACGAACGTCACCACCGGTGTGCTCATCAACCGGGAAACCAGCCGCTGGATGAACATGGAGCTGTCCACCACGGCCACATCGAATGGGAAGTCGCTGTGGAGCTCCCGGATGTCCTCGAAGAAGTTGCTGATGTTGCTGGCAAAGATCTTTTCGCCGTCGAATCCGATGGCCCTTGGACCTTTGAGCCGGGCGCGTTCCGGATACAGCTCGTTCAGGTTGTCGCCCCGGTGCTCGATGGCGCGGCGGAACGGGAAGTGCCGAACCTCGAGCTTCCGAAGTTTGTCCTCAAAAACAGGACCCGTGTACCAGCCGACATCGTGGCCGCGCTCCCTGAGCCGCACGGCAACGCCGGTCATGGGATTGAAATGGCCGTCAATGGCCTGGCTGGCGAACAGGATCTTCATGGTCCCCCCGGACTCGCTCTGAGCCTGAGCGGCTCCGCGCCGCGAGACTGCGGCGCTATGCGTCCAGTTTGGTCAGCGGCGCGTACCTTAGCAATAGCCGCTTCTCGCCAACGCTGAACTTCACCTTAGCGACCGTCTTGTCGCCGGCGCCTTCAACGGCCAGGACCGTACCGTTGCCGAAGCTTGTGTGGTTGACCTTGTCCCCCACACTGACGGCCACCACTTCCTTTTGCGGCTGTACGCGGTTCTTCGCGACGGCAGCCGGAACGTCGGCATTGAAGCCGGCGGAAGGGCTGGCCCCCTGGCCGCGGGCCGTCCCGGCGCCCCAGAATGAACCGCTGTAGCGGCTGGACCCGATGGCGGCTCCGCTCCCCCAGCCGCTGACCTGGCGGCTGGTGCCTTCGCGACGCCATTCCACCAGCTCGGCCGGGATTTCCTCGATGAACTGGCTGGCCGGGTTGTACTGGCTCTGGCCCCACATGCTGCGGACTTCCGACCGCGTCACGTAGAGGCGCTTTCGGGCACGGGTCAGGCCCACGTAGGCCAGCCGGCGCTCCTCCGCGAGTTCCTTGGGATCCGTGGCGGAGCGCTGGTGCGGGAAGAGGCCGTGCTCCATGCCGGTGAGGAAGACCACGGGGAACTCCAGCCCCTTGGCCGTGTGGAGGGTCATGAGCGTAACGACGCCCAGCCGTTTGGCTTCCGCCACGGCGGCGTCGATATCCGCACCCGGAGCATCCGGGATTTGGTCCGCGTCCGCCACGAGGGACACCTGCTCCAGGAAGGCGCCCAGGGAACCTTCGGGGTTTTCCTGTTCGTATTCACGCACGACGGCGACCAGCTCGGCGAGGTTCTCCACCCGGGACTCATCCTGGGGATCCGTGCTGGACCGCAGCCCGGCGAGGTAGCCGGTCTGTTCCAGGACCGCTTCCAGGGCGGCCGCCGCACCGGAGCCGCTGGCCACCTCGGCGAGATCGTCCAGGAGTTTCACGAAGCCCAGCACCGCGTTGACCGAGCGGGTAGCCATGCCGGGCGCCTGGTCCGCCCGGCGTGCCGCGGCCATGAACGAGGTCCGTTCGCGTTCGGCCAGGGCTGCCACGGCGCCCTCGGCGCGGTCGCCGATGCCGCGCTTGGGTTCGTTGAGCACCCGGCGCAGGTTGACGTCGTCGTCGGGGTTCACCAGCACGCGCAGGTAGGCGAGGGCGTCCTTGATTTCCTTGCGCTCGTAGAAGCGCGTGCCGCCCACCACCTTGTACGGCAGCCCGACGCGCACCAGGACGTCTTCGATGGAACGCGACTGGGCGTTGGTGCGGTAGAAGATGGCGACGTCGCCGGGACGGAGGTTGTCCTCGTCCTGCAGCCGGTCAATTTCCTTGGCGATGAACTGGGCTTCGTCGTGCTCGTTTTCGCCCACGTAGCCGATGATTTTGTGGCCTTCCCCCTCGGCGGTCCACAGCCGTTTCTCCGGCCGGTTGGGGTTGCGGGAAATCACCGAGTTAGCGGCGGTGAGGATGTTCTGGGTGGAACGGTAGTTCTGCTCCAGCTTGATGGTGCGGGCGTTCGGGTAGTCCTTTTCAAACTCGACAATGTTGCGGATGTCCGCGCCGCGGAACGCGTAGATGGACTGGTCCGAGTCACCCACCACGGTGAGTTCGGACGCTCCGGGACCTTCGCCCACGATTTCACGGACCAGTGCGTACTGGGCGTGGTTGGTGTCCTGGTACTCGTCCACCAATACATGCCGGAAGCGGCGGCGGTACGATTCGGCGAGCGCCGGGAAGGCACGGAACATGTAGACGGTTTCGGCGATGAGGTCGTCAAAGTCCATGGCATTCGCCTGGCGCAGCCGCTGGGTGTAGCCCTTGAAGACATCGGCCACAGCGGACTCGAAGGGATCGTTGTGGTTGGCGGAGGACGAATAGGAATCCGCGTCGATGAGCTCGTTCTTCAGCGCCGAGATCTTGTGCTGGATAGCCTTGGGTGCGAATTTCTTGGGATCCAGGTCAAGGCTCTTGGACACCTGCGTGACCAGGCGGAGCGAATCCGCGGAGTCATAGATGGAGAAATTGGACTTCAGCCCAACGTTGGCGGCTTCCTGCCGGAGGATGCGCACGCAGGACGAGTGGAAGGTGGAAATCCACATGATCTTGGCGTGGCCGCCCACCAGGGCCTCGATGCGCTCCCGCATTTCCGCGGCGGCCTTGTTAGTGAAGGTGATGGCCAGGATCTCGCCATGATGTGCCCTCCGCGTGGCGATGAGGTAGGCGATCCGGTTGCTGAGCACGCGTGTCTTGCCGGATCCGGCTCCGGCGACAATGAGCAGCGCACCGCCGGTGTGTTTGACCGCTTCTTCCTGCTGGGGGTTCAGGCCCTGCAGGAGTTCGTCCACGCCGGGCAGCTTCGGACGTGACCGTTCCCCTTCGGATTCCGGCCCGCCGTTCCCGTAGCGCGCCGGATCTTCGCCGGCCCCGGGGCGCGACTTGGTGGGCGCTGCCGCTTGCGGGGCAGCCTTGAACGGTCCGTCAGCATACGGGTCAAACAACATATCCATGGTGCTACAAGTCTAAGCGGTGGGGCCGACACTAACTTCCGTGGCTACTCCACCGAGCCCGATTCCAGGGCCGCGCGGAGCTGCCGGACCGCCGTCGTGCCGCCCGCGACGAACCACTCAAGTCCGTTGATCCGGACGACGTCGGCGGTGCCGCCGGCGGCAATCACGATTGCCTTTCCTGGCAGCCAGTCCCATTCGGGGCAGCTGTGCTGGAACCAGCAGTCCAGTTCGCCGTCGGCCACCCTGCCCAGGTCACAGGATCCCGAGCCGAACATCCGCAGCGCCGCTGCGCCGGTGGCTGCGGCATGCCAGGGCATGGCGCACAGCGGGTCCGCCAGCCAGGAGGGGTGGATGTACGTTGCGGCGCCCTGCTCGGCCAGCGGCTTGAGGGTCCTGGCTCCGCCGTCCTCCTGGAAGGAAGTGAGCCGTTCACCGTTCAGGGTTGCCGGGCGCGTGGCTCCGCCGAGCCAAAGCTTGTCCTCTTCGGGCTGGAAAATGGCACCCAGGACCGTGCCGGCACTGTTCTTGAGGGCGAGCGCGGAGCACCAGTACGTGGAGCCGTGCAGGAAGTTGTAAGTCCCGTCCACGGGGTCGATCACCCAGGTCCGGCCGCTGCTCCCCTTCACGGAGGCGCCTTCCTCCCCCAGGATGCCGTCGTACGGCCGGCAGCGGCGCAGCTGCTCCAGCACATAGTTTTCGGCAGCATGGTCGGCTGCCGTGACAACGTCGGAGACCGAGGTCTTTTGGTGCCCTTCCAGGCCACCCTGGCGCATCATGAGGGCCAGCATTCCTGCTTCCCTGACCAGCGCTTCGGCCAGCTCGTAGTCGTCCAGGCCCGCGTTGAGTTCCGCAGCGCTGTGCCTGCCAAGTTTGTGTCTTCCGAGTTCCGTCACGCGTCCAGCCTATAGGTGGCCTTCGGCCAAGGACAGGCCAACGACAGGCTCCAAGGACAGGCCAAGGACAGGAGCTGGGAACAGCAGCGTGCACGGGACCAGCGATAATGAACGCATGGCCAAGACACCAGCACAGCGGATCAAGAAGCACGGCGCCAAGGCGTCCGTTCCCCAGCACCATCTGCCGCCGGTGATCAACCCCACCACGCAGCGGTCCCCGGAGAAGGCGCAGAACAACAGCAGCCTGATCCTCATTGCCGGGGTCGTGGCGAGCCTCTTCCTGTTCTGGTACCTGCATTTGCTGACGTTGAACCAGCTCACCCAGCTCTCCGGCGGCCTGCCCATGCCGGATTCGCTAATCGGGGGCTTTGACCAGGGCTTCGTGGAGCAGCTGAGGTCGGCAATGAACGACGACGCACGCGGCCAGCTCAACTACCTCCACAAGACGGCGGGCACCCTGTTCCCGCTGATTTTCAGCTTCACCTGGCTGCTGCTGATCGGGACCAACGTTGCGCGCAAGGCACTCCGCTGGGCGCTTTGGGCCCTTCCGCTCCTCTTCGCCGCCGTGAGGTTGTGGGGGAATGCAGCCGTTGATTCGATGATGTCCGCTTCAGCGCTGGACGCCGGCCAGGTAGCCCTCGCGTCCGCCCTCACCGTTGCCGGCTGGGTACTTCTCGTCCTGAGCCTGCTGGCCGGCGGCGCCGCCGTATTTATTGGCCGGAAACCGCGGAAGCAGTAGCCCCGGCTGCGGCTCGCGCAGCTTTCCGCACTTTCAGTTCGTGGCGCACGCGCTGGGCGATCACCAGTCCCGCGGTGGCCAGGCCAAGAGTGACGGGGTAACCCATAAAGCGTTCCAGGGTGCCCGGTTCCGGGACATCCATGCCGGTCAGGCCGCCGATCACCAGCGCCACGAAGGAAACCGCTCCGCAGGCGAGGATGAACCAGGCCAGGGGCGATTGCCTCAGCCACAGCGCTCCCAACAGCAGCAGCGCCAGCGCTCCCGCCAGGAAGAACATCACGGCGCCGGTCAGATGCACGGCAAACCATCCGGCGTCTTCGGGCACCACCCCAACGATGATTGTCCCGGTTCCAGCTGTGAAGGTAAGGACCTTGGCCGCGAGGGCGGTGAACCACGGAATGCGGTGGCCGGGCCCGAAAGCGAGGCGGACTCCGGGCCGGGCAGCCACGCACAAGAGCGCCGAGCTGAGCAGCAGCGCCCCCACCAGCATGCCCACGCCCTGCACCACGAACGAGGCATTCATCACCGCGTGCAGGGGCGAGCACACGTCCCGGCCCTCGTAGACGGCGCAATGGGTGGCGCCCAGATCGCTGATGTAGCCGGTGCGCCGGTCATAGGGTTCCGGCCCAGCCCACGCCGCGATCACAGCGGACTCAGCCACGAAATACTGCAGCACGCTCAGCTTGGCCCACGCGCCGAAATACTCCCGGCTTGAGGCGATATCCGGCAGGAAGCCGGCCCGGTAGGAAGTTGCTGGTGTTGCTGCAGTCATGCCAAGAGCGTAGTACGGGCCGGCACCTTGTATGCTTGTATCCGTGCCCGAACAGGACGGCCTGTGCCAACCGCTTCGGACGCCCGCCCTCGTAGCTCAGTGGATAGAGCACGGCTCTCCTAAAGCCGGTGTCGTTGGTTCGATTCCAATCGAGGGCACTTGAACTTCCAGCCGCAGGATGCAGCTAAGAATGCAGCGCAGGGTGAGGCGCAGGATTTCGATCTGCGGTCCTACCTGCTGGGCAGCTGGTCCGTGGACCGCACCCTGTGGGACCGCAGTTCCGGCGCGCGAGGCACGTTTACCGGCGTCGCCCGCTTTTCCGCGAAGGCCGACGACGGCGGCCTTCACTTCCATGAAGAGGGCACCATGCGCTGGCCTGCTCCGGCCGGCGGCACCTTCACAGGCCCCGCAAGCCGGGACTACATCCTGCAGCCCGCGGATACCTCCGATGCGATGGACATGACGTTCCCCGACGGGCGCCCCTTCCACCGGATGAGCTTCCGGGAGAAGGCAAGGCAGGACCACCACTGGTGTGATCCGGACACCTACCGCGTGACGTACGCCCACCACGGACCCGACGAATTCAGCTATACGTGGGACGTCCAGGGGCCCAGGAAGGACCTGCTCCTCGATTCGAGGCTGCGCAGGCTCGGTCCGGGCGAAGACCGGCCCGCCGCGGATCGGCCAGCCACGGATGGGCTAGGGTCGGAGCCGTGAAAGACCGCATTATTGTGTCCGCCGTCTGCGTTTATGACCATGCCGGCCGCCTGCTAACCGTCCGCAAGCGCGGCACGGACAAGTTCATGCACCCCGGCGGCAAACCCGAACCCGGCGAAACCGCGGCCCAGGCCGCCTCGCGTGAACTGCTGGAAGAGGTGGGCATCGCTGTGGCGCCGGAAGAACTCCGGCTCATGGGCGTGTGGCTTGCCGACGCCGCCAACGAGGCAGCCACGGACATCGAGGCCACGGTTTTCGCCGCCCCGGGCACCTGGGGTGCGCACCCCTCGGCGGAGATAGCCGAAATCCGCTGGCTCGACCTCGCCGGCGAGCTGCCGGCCGACCTTGCACCGCTGCTGACGGACCACATCCTGCCCGCCCTCGCCGCGGGCCAGGGCCGGGGCAGCGCCCAGGGCCGGGTCCAGGGCCGGGCCTAGAACTCCGGAACGGCCTCTTCCACTACGGCACTGGCTTCCGCGAACTGCGTGCGGTAGAGCTCCGAATAGCGGCCTTCCGCGGCGAGCAGTTCGGTGTGGGTGCCGCGCTCCACGATGGTGCCGTCCTCCACCACCAGGATCATGTCCGCGGCGCGCACGGTAGACAGCCGGTGGGCGATGACCACGGCGGTGCGGCCCTCGAGCGCCGCCCCCAGGGCAGCCTGCACGGCCGCCTCGTTGGTGGAATCCAGGGCTGCCGTGGCCTCGTCCAGGATCACTACCCGCGGCTGCGCGATCAGGAGCCGGGCAATCGTGAGGCGCTGGCGTTCGCCGCCGGAGAGCCGGTAGCCGCGTTCCCCCACCACCGTATCGAGGCCGTCCGGCAGGGACCGGATCATGTACTCGAGGCGGGCCCGGCGCAGCACGTCCCACATGTCCTCTTCCGTGGCGTCCGGACGGGCCAGCCGCAGGTTGGACGCGATGGATTCGTGGAACAGGTGGCCGTCCTGGGTCACCATTCCCAGCGTCGCCCGCATCGAATCAAAGGTGGCGTCACGGACGTCCAGGCCGCTTCCGGGGACCGTGCCGCCAAGGCGTACGGCGCCGGAATCGACGTCGTACAGGCGTGACAGCAACTGGGCGATGGTGGACTTGCCGGCGCCGGAGGAACCCACAAGGGCCACGGTCTGGCCGGGTTCCACCCGGAAGCTGATGCCGTGCAGCACTTCCTCGCCGCCTCGGGTGTCCAAGGTGGACACATCCTCGAGCGAAGCCAGCGACACCTTGTCGGCCGACGGGTAGGCGAAGCGGACGTCGTCGAACTCCACGGACACCGGTCCCGGCGGCACCTCCACGGCGTCGGGCTTCTGCTGGATGAGGGGCTTGAGGTCCAGGATCTCGAAGACCCGCTCGAAGCTCACCAGGGCGCTCATGATCTCCACCCGGGCGTTGGAAAGGGCGGTGAGCGGCGCGTAGAGGCGCGTGAGCAGCAGTGCCAGCACCACGACGTCGCCCGCAGCCAGCTGCCCCTGCAGCGCCAGGAAGCCGCCCAGCCCGTACACCAAGGCGAGAGCCAGCGCCGAGACCAGGGTCAGTGCGGTGACGAACGTGAACTGGAGCATGGCGGTCCGTACGCCGATGTCCCGGACGCGGCCGGCACGGACGGCGAACTCGCGGGATTCCTCGTCGGGGCGGCCGAAAAGCTTGACCAGCGTCGCACCGGGGGCGGAGAAGCGTTCGGTCATCTGCGTGCCCATGGCAGCGTTGTGTTCGGCGGCCTCGCGCCGAAGGTCGGCCAGTTTGGACCCCATCCGACGTGCCGGAATAAGGAAGATCGGCAGCAGGATCATGGCCAGCACGGTCACGATCCAGGACTTGCCCAGCATCACCACGAGGGTCAGCGCCAAAGCCACCACGTTGCTGACCACGCCGGACAGCGTGCCGGCGAAAGCGGACTGCGCGCCGATGACGTCGTTGTTCAGCCGGCTGACCAGGGCCCCGGTCCGGGTACGGGTGAAGAAGGCGATCGGCATCTTCTGAACGTGGTCGAACACCTTGGTGCGCAGGTCCACGATCACGCCCTCGCCGATGGTGGAGGACAGCCAGCGCGTCACCAGCCCAAGCCCGGCTTCGGCGACGGCCACGACGGCGATCAGCACGGCCAGCCGGATCACCACGTCAACGCCCACGCCGGCGATGATGGCGTCCACCACCTGGCCGGCAAGGACGGGTGTGGCCACCGCAAGGACTGCCGTGGCGATGGACAGCAGCACGAAGGCGATCAGCTTGCCACGGTGCGGCCGGGCGAAGCCGAACACGCGCTTCAGGGTGGCCTTGGAGAACGGCTTGGAACCGCTGGAGGCCCGTGTGATGTTGTAAAGGGAGCTCCAGGCTACCCGGTCCATGCTCATCTTGGCTGGCCTTTCATGGCGCGGTCGGCCGCGCCTGGTGATGATGTTGCGCCGGAGTGCTGTTCGGTTACCACACCGTCCTGGACATTCCAGCGGACGTCCAGGCGCACGTTTTCCAGCAGTCGCCGGTCGTGGGTCACCAGGAGCAGCGCGCCGTCGTAGCTTTCCAATGCTTCTTCGAGCTGCTCGATCGCAGGCAGGTCCAGGTGGTTCGTGGGCTCATCCAGGACCAGGAGGTTCACGCCGCGCGCCTGCAGCAGCGCCAGCGCCGCGCGGGTCCGCTCGCCCGGGGAGAGCGAGTCGACGGGGCGGGAGGTATGGTCCGCCTTGAGGCCGAATTTGGCGAGCAGGGTTCGGACCTCCGCCGGGGTCAGCCCGGTCAAGACAGCTTCGACAGCGGCGCCCAGCATGAGGTGGCCGGCCAGCAGCCCGCGGGCCTGGTCGATTTCCCCGACCGCCACCGAGGCGCCCATCGCGGCGTTGCCGGAATCGGGCTCCCGGATCCCCAGCAGGAGCCGCAGAAGCGTGGACTTGCCGGCCCCGTTGGGCCCCGTGATGCCGATCCGCTCCCCGGCGTTGAGCTGCAGGTTCACCGGCCCGAGGGTGAAGTCGCCCTGGCGGACGACGGCGTCACGCAGCGTCGCCACCACTGCACTGGACCGCGGGGCCTGGCCAATGCTGAACTGCAGCTGCCACTCCTTGCGGGGTTCCTCGACTTCGTCGAGCCTGGCGATCCTGGATTCCATCTGCCGCACCTTCTGGGCCTGCTTCTCCGATGATTCAGTGGAGGCCGCACGGCGGATCTTGTCATTGTCCGGGCTCTTCTTCATGGCGTTACGCACGCCTTGGGAGCTCCATTCGCGCTGCGTCCTGGCACGGGAGACCAGGTCCGCCTTGGTGGAGGCGAACTCTTCGTAACGCTCCCGGGCGTGTCTGCGTGCCACTGCACGTTCCTCCAGGAAAGCCTCGTAGCCGCCGTCGTACACGGCCACGGAGTTCTGGGCCAGGTCCAGTTCCACGATGGTGGTGACGCAACGTGCCAGGAATTCACGGTCGTGGGACACCAGAACCACACCGCCGCGGAGGCCCTGCACGAATGATTCGAGCTTGGCGAGCCCGTTGAGGTCCAGGTCGTTGGTGGGCTCGTCGAGGAGCACCACGTCGAAGCGGCTCAGCAGCAGCGCAGCAAGTGCCACCCGCGCGGCCTGGCCGCCGGAAAGTCCCGTCATGAGCGCTTCGGGCCCCACCTCCAGGCCGAGGTCGGCGAGGACGGGCGCAATGCGCTCGTCGAGGTCCGCCGCGCCGGAGGCCATCCAGCGGTCGAATGCCAGGGAGTAGGCGTCGTCGGCGCCGGGGGCGCCCGAGCCGAGCGCCTCGGCGGTGGATTCCATGTCCGCTGTTGCCTGCGCGCAGCCGGTCCGGCGGGCAACGTAGTCGGCAACGGTCTCCCCCGGAACACGTTCGTGCTCCTGCGGCAGCCAGCCAACGAAGGCGTCCGAGGGGGCCAGGTTCACCGAGCCCGCCAGGGGCTGGTCCACACCGGCCAGAAGTCGCAGCAGGGTGGATTTGCCGGCGCCGTTCGCGCCCACAACGCCCACAACGTCGCCGGGTGCCACTGTGAGGGAAAGTTTTGAGAAGAGTGTGCGGTGGTCGTGACCGCCCGAAAGGTCTTTGGCAACAAGGGTTGCAGTCATTAGTCAATCCTCTCACTGCGGGCCAAAACGGCCTGAAATCCCGCCGGGCATGGAAGAACCCGCTGGTCCGGACTTGGGGGGTGTACGGACCAACGGGTTCGACCATTTAGCATAGTTCATATACCCCCCGCCGTAAAATCGAGCGACGACAACCGACCGCCCCACCCTGCAGGAAGCCATTCATGCCCCTCCCCGCCAAGGCGTTCCAACGCTGGCTCCACGGAATCGCGCCCCAGGCCAGCACTGCCGACATCTGCAGGATCTCCGGGGTCAAGCGGACCACCCTGGCGCAGCAGCTGGTCCGCGGGAAAGTGGCCGAAAGCACCGTGGTCAGCATCAGCCGGGCCTTCAACATCAACCCCGTGGCGGCGTTGGCCACCTTCCAGAATTACAGCGAGCTGGCCGAAAGCCCCTTGCCGCCCACTGCCGCGGAGCTGGTCAGCCAGATCGCCACCATGGACCTGCTGAGGGCGGTTATTGCCCGCTCCGACCGTGGAGCGGAAGGAGTGGTCGAAGGGGCCCGGCCGCGGCCGGTCCCCGCGCTGACCCCCGTACCGCATGCAACGTCCGTGAAGAACTGGGTTGATGCGATCGACGACGGCGAGCTTCGGCACCGGGTTTCCTCAGCCACGGGAATCGCACCACAGAATTACTCCGCGCAGCTGACCGCCAACCGGTTGACTCCGGAGCTTGCCATCGCCACGTCCAGGGCTGGAGGGGTGGGACTGACGGGCGGACTGGTGGCAACCGGAATGATTACCGAAGCGGAGGCCGGATGGCCGCCGGGTGCCAGGCAGGGAGCCCTGGATGCTCTGTCCGACGGCGAGCTCGCCGCCCTGGCCGGCGACAGGCTGCAGGCACTGGGGAAGACGCTCAAGCGCCAGGAACAAGACCACGAACAAACCAAAACGATCTGGGAGAACCTCGGATGATCGAGATCCTGCAATGGTCCACCCTGGCCATTTGTTGTGCCGCGGCTGCGGCCCGCATTCCGAGTGCCGTCAGGGGTGAAAACAGGTCGATCTTCTATATTTTCCTGCTGGCCACCCTCGCGATTCTCCTCAGCATCGATGGCCCCTACATGGCGATCGATCGACTGCTCGGCGGCACCAACGTCGCCAACCTCGTCCTGCGGTTCGTGATCTACATCGTCATTCTCCTAGCCGGCTACCGCATCGCCAGGGGCTTCAGCGCCCCCAAAAGTGTCCGGCTGATCCTGGGCCCAATGGGGCTTGGTATCTTGGCGGTGATTGCCGCGGCTACTCTAGTCCTCTTCCTTCTGGCTGATACAGACGGCAGCGTCACGGGACTCACCACGCTACCGTCCCGAAGCCCCCGGAATGCGCAGCTCATCGAGCTCTATGCCGCTGCTGGCCGCCTCTATCCGGCGTACGTGGCGGCCTGCCTTCTTCCAGCGACTTTAGCCGCTGCTTCTTCCAGCCTGGCCACGTCAATCCGCTGGGGCGCAGGCCTGCTGTCCGTGGCGTTTATTGCACTCCCGGCAGGGACGTTCTATCCCCTCTTGCCGGACGAGCTGGGTCCGCTGAAGGCCCTCATCAACTACGTGGCCGCATTGACGCTGGTGGCGGGCCTGCTGACGATCTGGTTTGCCCGGGTTCGGATGCAGGCGGCCACGCGAAGGTCATCTACTGCAAAGTAGCCTTAGGACTTTCACAAAATCATTAGAACGTGAGAGAATCATGAATGTGTGAAAGTGACTGCCGGCTGGGGTCGAGAACGGGGACAATCCGTTCGGCGCCGGGCGGCCCACTGAGCGCTATTGGGGGGATGAGTGGTGGCGGGCCGTTGGGGACCGCCCCCACTCAGCCTGTTTAATAGCCGGGCGGCCTCAGCGGACAAACCGCAGCGTGACCAGTTGGAACGGGCGCAACGTCAGCTTGGCGGAATCCCGGCCGCTTTCCACGCCCGGGCCCGTAACCGGACGCTCCAGCAGGTCCACTACGCGCACTTCCCTGGCATCAAAATTAGCCGTCACGATCCCCTCGGACCGCTCCCCCAGGGACTCATAGAGACGCACAATGACGTCACCGGACCCGTCCTCCGCCAGCTTCACCGACTCCACCACAATTCCCTGGTTGAACACCGTGAACAGGGGGCTGACAGCGTTGGCACCACTGACAATCCGAGGTGCGAGGTTGGTCCGGTAGCCCTCCTCCACGGCATCGGCGATGGCCGCCCCGGGCCTGATGGTCACCAATAGCTCGTGCCGCCCGCGGTCCGCGTCGGGATCCGGATATTTGGGCGCGCGCAGCAGCGACGTGCGCACGATAGTGGTGGTCCCGCCGTCGTCCCTCACAGAGCGGGTGACATCGTGTCCGTAGCTGGAAGCGTTGGTAACCGCCACGCCGTAACCCGGCTCCGCCACGTGAATCCAGCGGTGGGCACAGATTTCGAACTTGGCTGCCTCCCAGGACGTGTTGGTGTGGGTGGGCCGGAAGACGTGCCCGAACTGCGTCTCCGATGCCGAGCGGTCCGCCCGTACGTCCAGGGGGAAACCGATCTTGAGCAGCTTTTCGCGTTCCTGCCAATCCACGGACGTCAGGATGCCCAGCGAGGCGGAACCCGCCTCCAGCGAAATGCGCTGGGTGATGGCGGACGCCCCCGCCAGCCGTTCCACCACAACGACGGCGTCCCAGCCGCCCCGCTCGAGCGTCACCGACCGCGCTTCGGTCAGTGACGTCACGTTGCGGCGGTAGAACTCGTCAATATCCCATGCGTCCCATTCGTTGGGCGTATCACGGTGGAGTTCAAGATGGTTGCCGAACTGGCCGGGTGCGATAGCATCGCGGCCGCTGGCGTGGTCGATGAGCGAGGTCAGGAGTCCGTTCGAGTCGAGCACTGCCCTGATCACGCCGTTGTCCAGGATGTACCCCCCGGCGTGCTCGGTAACCGTCACGGCGTGGTCGCTCCGGACCGGTTCGGCGGCCGCCAGAGCGGGTACGCCGCTGCGTTCGTGCGGCGCGGCGTTCAGCAGGAACTCGCGGCCGCCCTCACCGAGCATGGTGCGCGCGGCGTCGGCAATGATGGCCTCAAGGGCTTCCGAGATGGCCGCATAGTTCCGCTCTGCGTCCTGATGGACCCAGGCAATCGAACTGCCGGGCAGGATGTCGTGAAACTGCTGGAGCAGGACCAGCCGCCACAGTCGCTTCAGCTCGGCCGCCGGATACACAAACCCGCCGGCGGTGCGGACGGACGCAGTGGCACACCAAAGTTCGGCCTCGCGGAGCAGGTGTTCGCTGCGCCGGTTGCCCCGTTTGGTCTTCGCCTGGCTGGTGTAGGTTCCGCGATGCAGCTCCAGGTACATCTCCCCCACCCACACGGGCAGGGACGTGTATTCGGCCTGCGCCTGGGTGAAGAAATTCGCAGCCGTTCCGATCCGGACCTTCGGCGATCCTTCGAGGTCGGCGGTGCGGTGGGCTGCGGCGATCATCTCCCGCGTCGGTCCGCCGCCGCCGTCGCCGTAGCCGAACGGAACCAGGGAGACAGTACCGCGGCCGTGGTCCCGGTAGTTCCGTTCCGCGTGTGCCAGTTCGCGGCCGCTCAGCTCCGAGTTGTAGGTGTCAACGGGCGGGAAGTGGGTGAACAGCCGTGTGCCGTCGATTCCTTCCCAGTTGAAGGTGTGGTGCGGCATCCTGTTGACCTGGTTCCAGGAGATCTTCTGGGTCAGGAACCACTTGCTCCCGGCAGCCTTGACGATCTGCGGCAATGCAGCCGAGTAGCCGAAGGAATCGGGCAGCCATGCCTCCCGGCACTCCACGCCAAACTCGTCGAGGAAGAACTTCTTGCCTTCGATGAACTGCCGGGCCATGGCCTCGCCGCCCGGCATATTGGTGTCGGATTCCACCCACATTCCGCCTACCGGCACGAATTGGCCCGCCTTGACTTTCTCGCGGATCCGGCCGAACAGCTCGGGGTAGAACTCCTTCATCCAAGCGAGCTGCTGCGCGGACGAGCAGGAGAAAACGAAGTCCCGAGACTCGTCCATCAAGGCCACGACATTGGAGAACGTGCGCGCGCACTTGCGGATGGTCTCCCGGACCGGCCACAGCCAGGCCGAATCGATGTGCGCGTGGCCCGTCGCGACCAGCTGATGTGCTGAGGCATAAGCCGGTCGCGAGAGAACCTCAGCCAGGGCTGCACGGCCCGCGGCAGCGGTGCCGGGAACATCGTCGGGATCCATGACGTCCAGCATCCGCTCGAGGGCGCGCAGGATCTCGTGGCGGCGCGGCAGTTCCATCGGGAGCTCATGCATGAGTCCGCTGAGCGTCCATACGTCCTGTTGCAGTTCCCACACAGTCTGGTTAAGCTCGGCGATGGCCATGGCGCCCAGCCGGTACTTGGGATCGCTTCCCGCCGTCGCCTTGTCACCGTAGGGCATGGCCGCGAAAGTCCACCCTTGGGCAACATCGGGATTGGCGGCGGCCTCCACGTAGAAGTCCACTGCCATTCCGCTCCCAAGCAGCTTCAACGGGATGTACTGGTTCCTCGGGGAGATGGCCTTGATGATGGTGCCGTCCGGACGCCACGCGATGCCTTCGCACTGAAAGCCCGGGAGCTCACGGGTGAACCCGAGGTCCACCACAACCTCAACCGCGGTATCGGGGGCAGTGCCCCACGAATCGGGCACCTCGCCCTGCAGCCTCAGCCATTTGGTACTCCACGGACGCCCCCACGCCGATCCGTGTTCCAGCGGCACGAAGTCGTGGCGCAGGGCTTCCAGAACGGAAACGGGCTCGTCCGGAACGTCCCAGGCGCTAAGGTTCAGCGGGACGCTGCGGGAGTACACCGCCGGGTCCACGCGTTCACGCATGAAGCGGTCAAGACGGACTTCCGTGATGCGGCGGTCGTCGTGCAATGTGATCCTCTTTAATGCCTGTTGTATGGAAGCTGAAAGCGGGTTCGCGGTATGCGCCCGGACGTTGGCTTCAGCTTATGTGCAAGCCCTTGAACTCAGCCGAAGGAGCGGATCGGCGCGTCCATTCGATGGATAAAATCTACTGTGCCGGGTCCAATAAGCCAAGCATTCTTGCGCTATCCCGCCACCGGGGCGGGAGCAGTTACGCGGTGGTCTCCGGCATAGACGTTCAGGGTTGAACCCCTGCTGAAGCCGGCCAGGGTCATGCCGCTGGCGGCGGCAAGCTCAACGGCCAGGCTGGAGGGGGCGCTGACGGCCGCCAGCACCGGAATACCGGCGAGCGCCGCTTTCTGGACGAGTTCGAAGGATGCCCGGCCGGAGACCTGCAACACGGTCCCGGCCAGCGGCAGCAGCCGTTCGCGCAGCGCCCAGCCCACCACCTTGTCCACGGCGTTGTGGCGCCCCACGTCCTCGCGCAGGCACAGCAGCTCCGCGCCGCCGTCGTCGTTGATCCTGAAGAGACCCGCTGCGTGGACACCCCCGGTGGCGTCAAAGACGGCCTGTGCGGCACGGAGTTTGTCCGGGAGCCCGGACAGCGTCTCCACGGGCACGGTCATCGGATCCGCCGCGGGGCTGAAATGCGACGACTTGCGGACGGCATCAATGGAATCGGTCCCGCAGATGCCACACGAGCTTGACGTGAAGATGTTGCGTCCCCTGTCAGGGCGGACGACGTCCGGCCTGAGCTGCGCTTCCACGACGTTGAACGTCTGCACGCCGTTCTCGTCCTCGCCCGCGCAAAACCGCAGGGAGATGAGCTGCTCGGGGTTCCAGATGATGCCCTCCGAGACCAGGAAACCGGCCACTAGGTCGAAGTCGTCGCCGGGCGTGCGCATGGTGACGGTAAACGGAAGGGAATCCAGGCGTATTTCCAGCGGTTCCTCCACAGCGAGGACATCCTCCCGGTGCCGCACGGGAAATTCGAGGGACTGGGGTGAACCGTCCAGGACGAACCTGTGGATCTTGCGGCGTTGCGTCATGCGGGCCACGATGTGCTCCTTATAGTGCGGGATATGACCATCATTGCAAGCCCGGACCGCCTTCACCAGCCGGGACCGCCCTAGCCAAGCAGCGCGCTCCAGTCCACCGGGCCGTCCGAAGCTGATGGCTTACGCGGAGCGTTGCGGGGGGCGGCCTTGGCCTTCGCGGCGGCGGGTTCCGCAGCCTGGATCGGAGCGCCCCAGGGCAAGGCGAAGGCGGCCACCGGCTCGCCCAGTTGAACGCCGTGCGGCGGAACAACAAGGACGCCATCGGCAGCAGCCAGACCGCGCATCATGCCGGGCCCCGTGTGCCGGGCAGGTGACGCCATGCCGTACAGCAGCCTGAAGGGCATGAGCCGGGTCCGCCCCGGATCAGCCTCGATCATCTCCCCGCAGGGCACATCATGGACAGGGGGGAGGTTTCCGTGACCCAGGGCGGCCAGAAGGGGTGCGCCCACGGTGCAGAGGGCCATCATCGCGGCAAGCGGATTGCCGGGCAGGCCAAGGATGAACCGGCCATCCGGCAGCTCAGCAAGGACCGCCGGGTGTCCCGGGCGCATCGCAATGCCGTCTATCAGCAGGCGCCCGCCGAGTTCCGCGACTGCACGGCGGAGGTGGTCGGTCCCGGACCTGCCGGTTCCGCCGGTGGTGATCACGACGTCGGCAGGCGCCTCGTCAGCTGCCGTCTCCCCCGGGTCCTTCGGCAGTACCGATCCGCGATCCGGCCCGGCGCCGTCCTCCCGGCCGGCGGATTCCGGCCCGTCGTCGGCCAGGGCAGCGAGCCATTCACCGTAGTCGTCGCCGATTTTTACTTGCCCGGCGCAGATACCCCCGAGCATCTCGACCACAGCCCCCAGCTGCGGGCCGAAGGTGTCGCGCACCTTCCCCGCCGCAGGCAGGCCCGCGGTGACCACTTCGGAGCCTGTCAGCAGGATCCTGACCACCGGTTTCCCCTGGACCTGGAGGGAGTCGTGGCCGGCCAGTGCCGCGAGGGCCAGGTGGGCGGGGTTGAGGACTGCGCCGCTCTTGACCAGGACGTCGCCGGCTGCTGCTTCCTCGCCTGCCTTACGGATATGTTGGCCGTTCTTAGGTTCACCGGGCCTTGCTGCCCCGCCCAGGGCAAGGACGGGCAGCCCTTCATCGTCCGTCGTCATCATGCCGCTTTCGCTGCGGAGCACAGCCTTCGCGCCGGGGGGTATGAGGCCGCCGGTGACAATGGGGCTGGCCTGGTGCGGAGCCAGCCTCTGGCCGGGTTCGGCCAGAATCCATGGTCCCGACCCGTTCACCGCCCAGCCGTCCATGGCGGATGAGGCGTAGTGCGGCATGTCCTGGAGCGCCGTAATATCAGCCGCGAGCGTCCGGCCCAGTGCATTCCTGAGCGGCACCGGCCCCGGCGGGATGGGTGTTGCGCAATCGAATGATCTCTGCCGGGCCTCCTGCCAGGTGTGCGCTATATGTGTGTGCCCGTCATCGGCCGCGGCGGGTGTGCCCGGTGCGGCGCGGCGGGCGGGTTCCCCGTGGTCAGGAACGTCGCTGGCGGCGTCACCGCCGTCCGGCGGCGCAGCCGTCATGCGCTGGTGGTTCCGCTGTTGGTGGACGGTCCGGAGGAGTGATCGGTCCGAACCGGCTCTGAAGCTGCTGAGCCGGACTGCCCCGCAGCAGTCGGATCCACTGCTGCATAGTCCACGGCGAGCGCCCGCGCCACACCCAGGGCCGCCTGCATGGAAACCGCGTCCGGGGCTTGCCCCGAACCCGTCGCCATACCTGCCGCGAAGCCTGCGATGAACGTTGTCAGCGGCGCTGCCGGACGCACGACGGAGTGGGCCGCGACGCCGGCCAGCGCCAGCACTTCATTGACATCCACCTCGACGTCCTCCAGCTCGAAGGCTTGCAGCAGCGCCCGGCACCAGTCCTCCAGCGTTTCGTCCTGGCTTTTCACTGTTGCCTCCAAACTCAAATTTCGGTTGCGGTGCCACCGCACGGTCCCACCGACGGTGGCTCAAGACCTTGGGCGGGACACGCCTAGCGCGGCAGCATCGTCCCAGGTATCCACGTCGTCCGTGGCACCGGCAGGGACGGTAACAGTCCGCACGTCCAGCCTAGCAAGGAGGGCGAAGACTGAAGCCCCTGCAAACCCCCCGCTCTTCTCCATTTCGTCCACGGAATGTTCTAGCGCGGCCGTGCTATAAAAACCTGCAAGCGGTTGTTTGCGGCCATCAGGAGAGGCAGACATGACTCCATCCACCCCTGCATGGTCCGGGCCAGGGTCCGCGAGGGCGGCCCGAAGGGCGGCAACAGCCTGATCCGCTTTCGGCATGTCGCAAGCCAGAATCAGCGTCATCGCGGCCCGTTGCGGACCGCGGGAGTCATCCAGGGCCGCGAGCCCGGCAGCAATAGCGGCTGCAGGTCCCGCAAAGGCCGGTTCCTCCCGGCACGTCAGCACATCGGACGGCAGTTCTCCCGGATCCGGACCCACCACCACCGCGGCGCCCGCCCCCGCAGCCGCCGAAAGCGCCCGCGACAGGAGGGTGGCGCCGTCGTATAGCAGCCGGGACTTGGGCACGCCGCCCAGGCGCGATGACCGGCCGCCGGCCAGGATTAAGGCATCAAACTCCACAAGGCCAGCCTAGCCATTGACGGCAGGACCGGCGCACAGATGATGACTTAGGCGGCGGATTCCGGGAGAAGGAAGGGGTCCCACGCGGGAGTGGGTTTTTCCAGCTCTTTGATCTGCCAGATGGTGCCGTGCGGAGGTGCAGGCACGAACCTGAGCTTCCAGCCCATCTCGGCAGGCGTGTGGTCGCCCTTCACGTTATTGCATCGAAGGCAGGCGGCCACCAGGTTTTCCCAGGAGTCCGCACCGCCCCTGGATTTCGGGTGGACGTGGTCAATGGTGTGTGCTGCCTTACCGCAATAGGCGCAGCGGTGGCCGTCACGGCGCAGGACGCCCCGGCGACTCACAGCTGTGGTGGTGTTGTACCGCGGCCGGATGTAACGGTTTAGGAGAATCACGGACGGACGGCCCAGAATCTCCTGCGGGCCAACGACAGGATCGTCGCCCTCGGCCACCACGCTAGCTTTTCCGGTCAGCACAAGAACCAGCGCCCGGCGGAAGGTTACAACCGCCAGCGGTTCATATCCAGCATTAAGAACGAGAGTGCGCATGCACATACCTCTTCACGGCCACACCCGTCAGGGGCTCGAGGGCCGGCTGCCCTCTGCTTGTCCGGGCTTTGGATCGACAACACAAGAGTAAACACTCAAGTGGCCGATCACCGAATCGGGCCTTTACCATACACTCCGTGTCGGCAAAAATTCACCTGCCGGAAACGCAGAAGAACCCCTGCCCGGAGGCAGGGGTTCTTCCGTCAAGCACTAGCTGGAGGCTTTAGCCGCCAACGCGGATGAAGACCGGACCGGAGCCGACGTTGACGCTGAACAGGGAGGTGGTTCCGCCGTTCCAGCCGCCGTGCACGGCCTGGCCGTTGCCGACGTACACAGCGATGTGGGCCATGCCCATGCCGCCGTTCTCGTAGTATGCGAGGTCGCCCGGCTGCGCCTCGGCTGCACTCACGGTGCGGCCCAGGGAAAGGTAACCTGCCGGCCAGCCGTGGTAGTTGATGCCCACGGCTGCAAGGGCGTTGGTGGCAAGGGCGGTGCAGTCCTGGGCAACTCCGAGCTGGGCGTATGCCGCAGCTGCGATCGAAGCGCCCATTCCGCTGGCAGCGGCGGGAGCTGCCGGGGCCGCGGGGGCAGCCGGTGCGGATACAGTCTCAGCGGCGGCAGCAGGAGCCGCCGCGGGGGTAGCCTCCTGAACCTCTACAACCGGCTTCGGAGCCTCAACGACCGGAGCCGGGGAGGTGGAAACAGCCGGCTTCTCGAAGGAGATGGCGATGCTGGAGGCGGCCGAAATGTTGGCCGGAGCGGAAGACTGAACTTCCAGGGTGGAAGCAGAGGTCGCTTCGCGCTGAACGTTGGTGTCGGCAGCGTTGGCTGCGATACCGCTCGTCAGGACCAGACCGGAGGCAGCAGCGATAACCGCAGCCTGACGGCCCATGCCACCGGCATTGTCGCCGACGGCCTTGGCAATGACAGCAAGCGAGTTGGTCTTGGTAACCTCGGCGCGATGCCGTGCGATGGCACGTGTAGTCATTAGTTCTCTCTTTCGTTTTCCTCAGACTGCATGGCAGGCCGCGGTTTTTGGACGCTCCGGCATCTTGGGGGTAAGCCGGAACGGCCCGAACAGGGTTTTTTAGCGAAGGACGCGCGCTTCAGCGAAGGGAAGCGCGTGTTTTAGCGAAGCGTGTAGAACGCAGAGGTGCCCGTGGCGGACACAGCGTGCAGGAGGGTGCCCTGCGAGGGGTTGAGCGCGCTGATCATCATGCCGTTGCCGACGTAGATGCCAACGTGGGCGCCGCCGTTTTGCATGACGAGATCGCCCGGCGCCGGAGTGGAGGTGGGCGTCATGGCTGTCCATGCATTGGTGCGGGGGATGCTGATGCCGGCCTGGGCGTAAACCCACTGGGTGAAGCCTGAGCAGTCCCAGCCGCTGGGAGTGGTGCCGCCCCAGACGTAGGGGCTGCCGATACCCGTGTAAGCGATAGCAGCAAGGCCCGATGCTGCTGCTGAAGAAGCGGCGTCGGCAAGCTTGCCCGCCTTGGCCTCTCCGGCAGCCTCAGTGGAGGCCTCGCTGGCATCTGTACCGGTGGACTGTGCCCGAACGGTTTCAACCTTGGGCGCTGCCTTCGTGGTCACTGCCGGACGCTCGAAGGAAACAGTCGCAGTCGGTTCTGCAGTTACGGTCAGCTGGGCCGACTGTGAGCCGGACTCCGTCGAAGCGGAAACGCCCAGGTTGGTATCGGCGGCATTTGCCGGCATCCCAACACTGAGGATCAGTCCGGAAGCAGCTGCGATGACAGCTGCCTGGCGACCTACGGTCCCGGCGTTGGCAGTAACGGCCCTGGAAACGGAGTTCAACGGGTTCATACGAACCGTTTGCGCGCGGTGGCGCGCAGAATTGTGACGTGCAGACACGAAGGTAGCCTCTCCCAATGCCTACGAGGTGAGCTGTCGGATTCGGATGGGAGTCACCCGGCCGCTCGGCTTCCTGGGAAGCGTTGCGACTTAACCCCAAGGTCTTCTTGCGAAGACCAAAATTGGTTCCCCCGCCTCTGCCAGACGATGTCATGCGAACGGACCTTGAGCGGTGGCAGAGTTAGGCAATCCACTCAAGAGCGCCAACTTCGGAAAAGTTGGCGTGCTCTAAACGGTACAGGATTTCCGAACGAATGTCACATTCAGGTCACGGCATGTCACAGGAATGCGAGAGTGACCCATCGCTTGGATCAGAGCCAGCCCAGCGGGTCGACGACTTCGCCGTTGACCATCACTTCAAAATGGAGGTGGCAGCCAGTGGAGGCTCCGGTGGTCCCGCTAAGCGCAATGACCTCGCCCCGGGTGACCTTCTGGCCGACCTGGACACTGGACGACGAGAGGTGGTTGTACGTGGTTTCCAAGCCGTTGCCGTGGTCAATCACCACACGGTTTCCACCGCCGTACGGGTGCCAGCCGGAGAAGGTCACGGTTCCGCTGGCCGCGGCGAACACGCTGGTGCCGCACTGGGCCGCATAGTCCTGGCCACGGTGGAACTCCCCGGCTCCGCCCGTAATCGGGCTGACGCGGAACCCGAATGGCGATGCGGTGACCATCTGTTCCAGCGGCGCACCCAGGCTGCCGGTGGATGCCGCGCGGGTGATGGTTCCCGCCGACTGCGCGCTCAGCAATTGCTTGAGCTTGCCGTCAGGATCCCCCTTGGTGGCCACGGTGGTCCGGTTGAAATCGATCTTGGCGCTGGCGGCGGCGGAGACCTCCGGCTGCGCCGCGACTGCGGCGGCGGCGTTTCCCGTGTCTGACGTGGCCACCATGGGGCCTGTTGACGGGACGGTCACGGTAAGGACCAGTCCGGTGGCGGCCAGCGCTATGCCTGCCTTCTGACCCACGCCGCTCGCCGAAGCGAACTCCGTCACCT
Organism: Arthrobacter sp. NPDC058288; assembly: GCF_042880995.1. Lineage (NCBI taxonomy): Bacteria > Bacillati > Actinomycetota > Actinomycetes > Micrococcales > Micrococcaceae > Arthrobacter > Arthrobacter sp. NPDC058288. Next base: position 69,335 of record NZ_JBHVYH010000004.1, on the reverse strand, counting down.
GGCTGAACAGGCTCCGTCGCCGGCGCGCATCACGGTGTGCGTCGCGCGGCCTGACCGTCATTACGGCTTCGGCCACGGGGTACTCCGAAGCGGGACCTGTCGCCCTGCGGCGGCCCCTGACGGTCTGCGTGGTCAAGAATTATCCTCTCTGGAAAGCCTGCGGAGTTAGCTGTCGGATTCGGGTCAGAGAGATCAAAGACCCGGTCCGCCAATGCAAGGCATCCGACACAGGGGTGTCCCAAAGGAATCCTTCGTCGGAGGTGCCTTGCCGCTGACGGACTTCACCCCAAGACCGTCTTTCAACGGCCGGTTGTGGTTCCCCCGCCTCTGCCAGGAGGTGCTTCGTTCCTTGATCCGCTGGCAGAGCTCGGCTTCGGATCAGGTAACGCTTTAGTATCGGCGCTAGTCCTCAACTATAGGTGATTAATCAGCGCGGTAATAATTCCGTTATCTGGGTCTCAGTGTGTTGTAGGTGGTCCTACGAAGTGCGCGGTTAGCGGACCGTAACAAACACGTGGGCCGCAACTTCGGGCGGCAGTTCCAGGGCGCCTTCGATCTCGGGTACTCGCACCGAGATGTACTCCCCCACGCGTTCCAAGGCGAGGGATGCCCCGGGACGGATGCCGCCTTCATCAAGTTGCACCAGCAACTCCGGCTCAACCTGGATGGGCTCGGCCAGGCGGCTCACGGTAACGCGCGAGTCGGCCCCGTATCCGGCCATGGCTTCAAGAAGGTTCACCACACCATCGGTGAACGCGGGAGCGGGCTGGCCGCCGAGTGCGGCCAGGCCGGGAATGGGGTTGCCGTAGGGGGAGACCGTTGGGTGGTCCAGAAGCTCGAAAATGCGCCGCTCAACCCGCTCGCTCATGACGTGTTCCCAACGGCACGCTTCGTCGTGTACATACGCCCAGTCGAGGCCGATGACGTCGGCGAGGAGCCGCTCAGCAAGGCGGTGCTTGCGCATGACTTCGGTAGCGCGTTTCCGGCCCGTTTCGGTGAGTTCAAGGTGCCGGTCGCCGGAAACAACCACCAAGCCGTCCCGTTCCATCCGGCCGATGGTCTGCGAAACGGTGGGGCCGGAGTGGCGCAGCCGTTCGGCAATCCGCGCACGGAGAGCAACAATGTTCTCTTCCTCAAGCTCCAAGATTGTCCGAAGATACATCTCCGTGGTGTCGATCAGATCCGTCATCCAGCTCAGCTCCTCGAGCACAGTCCTTGCGTCAGTCCCACCGTACCGCGCGGAGGCGTTTCCCGTTGGCCTCGGCGAAGTGGACCTGCATCCACCGCTCAGCCTTCGGGGAACGGCCTCACGGGATCAGCCCGGCCGCCATCGCGGCCCGCTATACGTCAGGGATCAGCTTAGCCTATTTTGAATTACTCCGGATAATTCGGCGCGGAGCTTCGCAGCGACGGGACCGCTAGCGCGTTTGGGATGTCTCAGTGACTGGACTATGACGGTTACCGTTCCGTCCCCCGCTGGCGAGTCAGGCAGAATATAGGGGATTCCCCCAGCAGCAACCCGTGACCTGCCGGGCCTCTCCCACGTCCACGCCGAAAAATTGGAGCCATTGTGAGCGACACCAGCATCACTATCCCCGCCAACCTCCTGCCCAAGGACGGACGGTTCGGCGCCGGGCCTTCAAAGGTCCGTCCCGAGCAGATCGAGGCCCTGTCTGCCGCCTCTGCCACGCTTCTTGGCACCTCGCACCGCCAGGCCCCGGTCAAGAACCTCGTAGGGTCCGTCCGTAACGGCCTCAGCGAGTTCTTCCGCGCCCCGGACGGCTATGAAGTCATCCTCGGAGTGGGCGGCTCCACCGCGTTCTGGGATGTCGCGGCGTTCGGGCTGGTGGACAGCAAGGCCCAGCACCTCTCCTTTGGCGAGTTCGGTTCCAAGTTCGCCTCCGCCACCAACAAGGCTCCTTTCCTGGACGCCTCCTCCATCATTAAGGCCGAGCCCGGTACCCGGCCCGTGGCGCAGGCAGAAGCCGGCATCGACGTATACGCGTGGCCCCAGAATGAGACGTCCACCGGCGTGGCCGCCCCCGTGAAGCGGGTTGCGGGGGCGGATGACGGATCGCTGGTCCTGGTCGATGCCACCTCGGCTGCCGGCGGCCTGGACGTCGAGGTGTCGGAAGCGGACGTGTACTACTTCGCGCCGCAGAAGAACTTCGCGTCGGACGGCGGCCTGTGGCTGGGCCTCTTCTCCCCCGCCGCCCTCGAGCGTGCTGCGCGGATCAAGGCCAGCGGCCGGTGGATCCCCGATTTCCTGAACCTGCAGACCGCCATCGACAATTCCCGGCTCAACCAGACTTACAACACGCCCGCGCTGGCCACCCTGGTCACCCTGGACGCACAGGTGCAGTGGCTTAACGCCAGCGGCGGACTTGATTTTGCGGCTGCCCGCACCGCCGATTCCGCCGGACGCATCTACTCCTGGGCTGAGGCCTCCGAGTACGCCACGCCGTTCGTTGCCAAGGCCGAAGACCGTTCAAACGTGATCGCCACCATCGACTTCGACGATTCGATCGACGCGGCGGCCATCGCGAAGGTCCTCCGCTCCAATGGGATTGTGGACACGGAGCCCTACCGCAAGCTGGGGCGCAACCAGTTGCGCATCGCCACGTTCGTGGCGATCGACCCGGACGATGTGTCCGCCCTCCTGTCCTGCATCGACTACGTCGTGGGCGAACTGCGCAAGTAAGTCACGAACCAGCGCAGACGCGTTAGCGTTCGACGGCGTCGTCCGGGTTTTTGTCCCGGGCGGCGCCTTCGTCGTTGCGCTCTCTTCCTTCAGTTGAGCCGGAGTGGTTGGACCCTGCGGATACCAGCCGGAAGTAGCGCAGTCCCCGGGCGCGGCGGTTGAATCCGAGCTTCAGCTGCTTGGCCCGGATGATCCACACCATGCCGATCAGCGCGGCCAGGAGCCCGGATGCCGCTGCCACGGACATGGACCAGCGGGGACCGGCAACATTGGCCACCCATCCCACCAGCGGAGCGCCGACGGGTGTGCCGCCCATGAAGATGGCCATGTAAAGGGCCATGACCCGGCCGCGCATCACCGGGTCCGTGGTGGTCTGCACGTAGCCGTTGGCGCTGGTCATCATCGTGATGGCAAAGAGGCCTACCGGAACCAGGGCCACGCCGAACCAGAAGTAGTTGGGCGCCAGGGCCGCCAGCCCGGAGGTGACCCCGAACGCGCCGGCTGCTCCGAAAATGATCCGGAGCCGGGGCTTGGACCGCCCGGCGGACAGCAATGCGCCCGCCACGGAGCCGATGGCCATGATGGAGTTCATCAGCCCGAAGGCACTGGCATCCAGCCCGAATTCCGTGCCCACCATGGCCGCAATGAACAGGACGAAGTTGAGTCCGAGCGTGCCCACGATGAAGACGGCAACAAGCACCACCACTATGTCCGGACGGAACCGCACATATCGCAGCCCCTCACGGATCCGGCCCTTCCCGGCAGCCGCCCGGGGAAGGACCCTCAGGGATGACGCGGGTATCTTCCACAGGCTGAACAGGAGGGCCAGGAAAGTGGCGGTGTTGATCAGGAACACCCACCCGGGTCCCACGGCCACCGTCAGCACGCCGGCAACTGCCGGCCCGATCATCCTGGCCACGTTGAAGGAGGCACTGTTGAGTGCCACGGCGTTGGGGAGGTAATCGTCCCGTACCAGCTCGGAGACAAACGTTTGCCGCACGGGAGCATCGAGGGCGGACACAAGGCCCAGCAGCAGGGCAAAGGCGTAGACGTGCCAGAGTTGCCCGGCACCAAGGACCACCAGAAGTCCCAGGCCCGTGCTCAGCAGGGCCATCGCGGACTGGGTCATCACCAGGAGGTGGCGCCGGTTAAAACGGTCTGCCACCAGCCCGGCCACGGGTGCGAGGAACAGTTGCGGCCCCAGTTGCAGGGCCATGGTGATACCCATGGCCCCTGCGTCGTGGTCTGTCAGGTGGTCAAAGACCAGCCAGTCCTGGGCTGTGCGCTGCATCCAGGTCCCGATGTTGGAAATCAACGCGCCCACAAACCACAGGCGGTAATTGAGGATATGCAGGGACTTGAAGGTGGACATCATCGCCGGCCTCCGGGTAGTTCAGTCCCCCATGGTTCCAACTGGCTAGTCGACCTCGCGGGCGGAGCCGGATTCGTCCTCCGGCGCGTCGCCGGCGCCGTCATCCGAAACAGCATCCTCGTCGTCGGCGTCGGCAAGCTCATCGCCCTCCGAAACGGACGGCCCTGCATCCACGATGTCGGCGCTGGATTCATCTTCCTGCGCGTCCTCCGGGCGCACCCGTTCGGCCCACGGCACCCACTCCGGCGCCAGGATCGAATCCTCCGAGGGCAACAGGCCAAGTTCGTTCACTGTAATGACCTTGGACCGGGAATTGCGCGTGATCACGGCGTACCACTGCCACCCCTGGTACCCGGCCAGCCTCGACTCGAAGAGATGAGTGACAACACGGTCCCCTTCGCTCTTGGCGCCCAGATGTTGTCCGATCTGCTCGGCCGGGGCGATGCCCTCAACAGCAGCCCGGGCAAAGTCCACGGCCGCGGCGAGCACCGCATCCGGCTTGCCGGTGCGCCACACAGGAACGCCGGTGCGGGGCTTTGACGCCGGCCTGGGGGTGCTCTGGTCAGGTTGGGAAGTCATGCGGATGCCTAAGCGTCCAGCTCGTCGGCAACCTTACGGAGGGCAGCGGCGATCGCCTTGGCCTTGTTGCCTTCCGGGTACTTACCGGCTGACAACGTTCCGGACAGGTTGTCCAGCACGGTCACCAGGTCCTGGACGAGGGGCGCCAGGTCCTTGGCGCTGGGACGCTTTGCCTTGGCAATGGACGGTGTCTTGTCCAGCACGCGCAGGCCGAGGGCCTGGGCTCCCTTGCGCCCGTCGGCAACGCCGAACTCCACGCGGGTACCGGCCTTGAGTTCCGTTACGCCCTCGGGCAGCGCGGATTTGGGCAGGAATACTTCCTGGCCGTCCTCACCTGCGAGGAATCCGAAGCCTTTTTCCTTGTCATACCACTTGACCTTGCCGGTAGGCACGTAATCAACCTTCTTCGTTCTGGACTTCCTGTGACACGGCCGGCGGCCACCGCATCCGCATTGTTATGCGGGTTCAGGGTATGACTGCCTGGACCATGTTGGTCTGTATCTTCAAGGTTATCCTGCCCGGGCCCGGATTCCCGCTTTGCGGCACGGGCACAGCCGGGCTGTTAGCGTTACTTCCATGACACCCTCCCGCTACCGGCGGCCACTGATGATCGTTGCGGCGGTTATTGCCGTTCTTTCGCTGGCTGCCGTGGGCGCCGTCATGGCCATTGCCTTTGCCGGCAGCGCCGCCCCGGTGTGGGTGACTTCCCTGGCCCTGTACGGCCTGCCACTGGCTTTCCTCATCATGATCGTCCTGGTGATCGACGGCGTTGCCGCCCGCCGCCGGGCAGGAAAGTCCGGCGGGCGGTAACGTTGGACTGATGTCCTTTATTCGCGCGCTCAGCAAGGAACTGGAGGCACGCAGCGACGACTCGTTGCGGGCCTTGTTCTCCGCGCGGCCGGACCTGGTCTCACCGAACGTTCCGGACTTTGCGGCCCTCGCTGCCCGGGCCAGCGCGAGGGTCAGCGTGCAACGGGCCCTGGAGCGGCTGAACCGGCCGCAGATGCAGGTATTGGAGACCCTCCATCTCTGCACGAATACGGACACGGCCCACAGCGCTTCGGCTGCAGGACTCAAGAAAGCCATCCACGGCGCCTCGCTGTCCGCCATCGAACGGATCCTGCAGTCCCTTGAAGAACTGGCCCTTGTGCACCGTGCAGAGCCGCCGCACGGTGCCGTCGTGCCGGCCGGTCCCCGCCAACGTTTCTACCTTCCGGTGGGAAGCCTCCGTGACGTCGTCGGGATCTACCCGGCAGGACTGGGCCGGAGCTATACGGAACTGGTCCGGCTGCAGCCGGCGTTCGCCCAGCGCGTGGTGCAACTTGTGGCCGAACTGCACCACAGCGGAGCCGCCATCCATCCCGCCACGACTCCCATGGAAGCAGCCCTGTCGCTGCAGCATTGGACGGCCACGCCGGATGCCCTGCAACAGATCCTCGCCACCGCCCCGGAGCGCACCACGGCCCTCCTTGCCCGCTTCGGGAACTGGGCCATGGGGGCCGTACCGCAGGCGCAACGGCGGGCGTCCGTGCTCAACGAAGGCTCCGACGTCGGCCCCGTGGACTGGCTCCTGGCAAGGGGCCTGCTGGTCCCACTGGATGCCGCCCACGTGGAATTGCCGCACAGCGTGGGGATCGCCCTCCGCGGCGGCGCCGTAATCGAGGACTTCACACTGACTCCCCCGGCACCCAGGCTTGGACAGACCACGGCGGCGCTGCGGCGCAACGCCGCCTTGGGCGCCATTGCCGAAACCCTCCGCCTGACCGGCGAACTGCTGTACGCCGTGCGCGAGCAACCGCTCGTTACCTTGCGGAGCGGCGGCGTCGGCGTCCGTGAAATGAAGCGGCTGGCCGACTCGCTCCGGATCGATCTGCACCGCGCCGGTCTGCTGGTTGAGCTCTGCGCCCTGGCCGGACTGCTCCGGCTGGATGTTGACAGCTCCTCATGGGTTCAGCCGGAACAGCTGGAGTGGCTGACTCTGCCGCGGCAGGAACAGTGGCTCTGGCTCGTGAACGCATGGCTGGCCAGCGAGCGCGCCCCGTCCCTGGTGGGCCAGCCCGCCACGGGTCCGGGTGCGGGTCCCGCTCCGCACCGGGCAGCAGCCGGCGCCACCATCAACGCACTATCCGCCGAAGCCCAGCGGCCGGACGCGCCCGTGGTCCGGAAGCGGATCCTGGAGATCCTCAACGAACTGACCCTTGAGGCCGAGGAAGCGGACGGCAAGGCGCCGGTACTGGACGCCGCGGCGGTGCTTCAACGGGCCGAATGGACCCAGCCCCGGATGGCCAGGCGGTTCAGTTCGCTGATCCGGGGTGTCCTGGCCGAAGCGGAGATGCTCGGCCTCATCGGCTCGGGCGCACTCAGCCAGCTGGGCTCGGCCATCGCCGCGGAACGACCCGATGAGGCTCTGGAAATCCTGGGAGAGCATCTGCCGGCCGCTCTCAACCACGTCCTGCTGCAGGCTGACCTCACCGCCGTGGCACCGGGCTACCTGGCACCGGAGTTGAGCGAGAAGCTCCTCGTGATGGCCGACGCCGAAGGCCAGGGACCCGCCACCATCTACCGGTTCTCCGTGGCATCCGTCCGCCGCGCGCTCGACGCCGGCCACGATGCCGCCAGCCTGTTGGGTTTCCTGCGCGAACACTCGGCCACTGCCGTACCGCAGCCGCTCGAATACCTGGTGGAGGACACCGCTGCACGGCACGGCAGACTTCGGGTGGGCGTGGCCTCCAGCTTCATTCAGAGCGATGACGAAGATGCCCTGCTCGAACTGGTCAAGGAATCCAGCGCGTCAGGGCTTGGGCTGGTCCGCATTGCCCCTACTGTCCTCATCTCCCACGCGGCCCCGAAGGAAACTGCGCAGGTATTGCGTGCACTGGGATTGTCACCGGCCGTCGAGGAACCGCAGTCAACGCTGATCCGGCTGCGCCGGACCACATCGGTTCCAGGCAGCGGACGGCCCGTGTACAGCGCGCCGCGCACGGCGCCGGCGGAGGCCGACGTCGATGCCCAGTTGGCGATTCTTCGCAGCCACGCCGCGCCCCACGGCGCGAACGGCAACGGGGGCCACCGCCCGTCGTCGGGAACAAGCGGAGAGGCAGCAACACAGCTCGGGCTCGAAACCCTGCAAAGGGCCATCCGTCTCCGGCAGGCAGTGGTAATGAACGTTGTGGACAGCCAAGGGAATTCCAGCAGGGAAACAGTTGTTCCGGTTTCTGTGAGCGGCGGACGGGTAAGGGTCTTCGACCCGGCCCGCGAAACTGAACGAGTGCTCTCCATCCACCGGATCATCGACATTGAGGCGGAAGAGGAATTCCAGCAGTGACCAGCACCCCACCAACCTGCGGCCTAAGGGCCTGGACGCCGTGAACGACGGTCCCCTGATCGTCCAGAGCGACAAGACAATCCTGCTCGAAGTGGACCATGAGAAGGCAACGGAAGCCAGGCACGCCATCGCCGCTTTCGCCGAGCTGGAGCGGGCGCCGGAACACGTGCACAGCTACCGCCTTACTCCGCTGGGCCTGTGGAACGCCCGCGCGGCAGGGCTGGACGCGGAACGCGTACTGGACACGCTGTTAAAGTATTCGCGCTTTCCCGTACCGCATTCCCTGCTGATAGACATCGAAGAAACGATGTCCCGGTACGGCAGGCTGCGGCTGGAAAAGGATCCGCAGCACGGATTGGTGATGCGGACCAGCGACTATCCAGTGCTCGAGGAGGTCTGCCGCGCCAAGAAGATCCAGCCGCTGCTGGGTCCGCGGATCGACGGCGAGACCGTGGTGGTCCACTCCTCCCAACGCGGGCAGCTGAAGCAGCTGCTCCTCAAGATCGGCTGGCCCGCCGAAGACCTGGCCGGTTACGTGGACGGCACGCCGCACCCCATCATGCTCAACGAATCCGGCTGGAAGCTCCGGCCGTACCAGCAACTGGCCACCGAGAACTTTTGGGCCGGCGGCAGCGGCGTCGTGGTGCTCCCCTGCGGTGCGGGCAAGACGCTGGTGGGTGCGGCGGCCATGGCCACGAGCTCCACCACAACCCTGATCCTGGTGACCAACACCGTGTCCGCCCGGCAGTGGAAGGACGAACTGCTCAAGCGGACCTCGCTGACGGCGGACGAGATCGGCGAGTACTCGGGCTCGGTCAAGGAAGTCCGCCCGGTCACCATCGCGACGTACCAGGTCCTGACGACAAAACGCGGAGGCCTCTACCCCCACCTTGAACTGGTGGACGGCCACGACTGGGGTTTGATCATCTACGACGAGGTCCACCTCCTGCCGGCACCCATCTTCCGGATGACCGCGGACCTGCAGGCCCGGCGGCGGCTGGGGCTGACGGCAACGCTGGTGCGCGAGGACGGCCGCGAGGGCGAAGTCTTCAGCCTGATCGGTCCGAAGCGCTACGACGCCCCCTGGAAGGACATCGAGGCCCAGGGCTACATCGCGCCCGCGGACTGCGTGGAAGTGAGGGTGGACCTCCCGCACGACGAACGTGTCGCCTACGCGATGGCCGAGGACGCCGACAAGTACCGGCTGTGCGCCACCTCCGAAACGAAAACCACCGTGGTGGAACAACTCGTGGAGCAGCACCGGGGTGAGCAGCTCCTGGTCATCGGCCAGTACATAGACCAGCTGGACGAGCTGGGTGAACGGCTCCAGGCCCCCGTGATCAAAGGTGACACGTCAGTGAAGGAACGCCAGAAGCTGTTCGAGGCCTTCCGCGCGGGCGAGGTGCAGACCCTGGTGGTTTCCAAGGTGGCCAACTTCTCCATCGACCTCCCGGAAGCTTCGGTAGCCATCCAGGTGTCCGGCTCGTTCGGTTCCCGGCAGGAGGAGGCCCAGCGCCTGGGCCGCCTGCTGCGCCCCAAGCAGGACGGCCGCGCGGCGCGGTTCTACTCCCTGGTGGCGCGGGACACCCTTGACCAGGACTTCGCGGCCAAGCGCCAGCGGTTCCTGGCCGAGCAGGGATACGCGTACCGGATCATGGACGCTAAAGACGTTGGACGGAATCCTACCGCCACCTGAGGCCGCCGCAGCGCCAGGCCCCGTGTTCCCGCTGTCCCGCTGTCCCGCTGTCCCGCAAGGCTACCCGCGGACGGCGGTCAGCTGACCCCCCATGAACCGTCACGCTCCGTGGTTCCGGTCCGCGGATCAAGCTGCGGCGCCTGGTAGGCCAGTTCCCCGCCGCTGCGCCCGCCGAAGGGACGCCCGTGGTCAGCGAATTCCTCGCGGAAGTATGCCAGGCACCACTGCCCCATCTGGATTCGCGCCCCCGTGCGAAGGACGGACTCGCCCGTTGACGCGACGCTGCCAGTGACCTTTCCGTGCGGCACCAATACATACTCGTCGTCGGCGTTATGGACTATTTCCGCATGGAGGCCGTCCAGCCCGGGAAGCTGGACGTCCGAGGCTGCTTCGCTGCCTATCCTCACGATCTCCCTGCTCAGCGTGAATTCGCGCGGCACCTGGCCGTTCCAAGTGGCCGAGTCCTGGACAAAAATGAGCCGTGGCCTGCCGCTCCCCCGTGTGTGGTGGGTGGTGGTGACACGGCGGACGATTTTCCGCCTGACGGTCGGCAGCAACGGCAGCGGTGTCTGCGGGGGCATTAGCGAGAATCCCCGCGACGGGCGCCGTCCACGCTTCATGAGCGGCGCCAAGGCACCGAGCTTTCCCAGCTTGATATGGGGCGAGCGTGTGATGAGCCGCTGCGATGCCGGGCTGGTGACCGCGCCGAGGCTCACGATATGTCCGTCCGGACCGTCAACCACCACCGTTAGTCCCCGGTCCGCCAAGGTCTGGGCCAGCGGGCGGATGTCATCGAGCGACGGCATGCCACTGGAACTGAACGATTCCAGGCCGTCCACGGCGATGCGTACTTCACTGCCGCCGGCCCGGGCCGTTCCCCGCGTTACCGTTCCGGACTCATCGGTGAAGGAGAAGTCCAGATCCATGTCGAGGCGGAATCCGTTCACGTCCGGTTCAGCTCCGGTTCTCGTCTGACCCCAGGGCATCTTTGTCGCTGGTGGTTACCCGAAGGCTGCCGTTGAGCTTCCAGGTAGCGCGCGGGGCGTCGGGGCCGATGTCACGCGGAACCTCCACTGTCATGTCGATGAAGTTGTAGTTGATCGCAGCGCCCTTCCCCGTCAGGTAGGACCACATTTCCTCAGCAAGGTCCGCCCAGTCGCGGATACTGCGGTCGGCCGTACGGGTACTTTCGGGCGCGTTTATTTCCGTCATGGTGGAAAATCCCCTTCATTGGGTGCCGCATGTACGATTTGTCCCGAATCCTGGTGGACTCAGTGGCCTCACTCTAGTACCGGCTGGTAGCGGTGGAAACCCTTCGCGGCGCGAACGAATTTTCCACGGAAAGGGTTCCCGGCAGGGGTCATGTGAGCCTGCGCGCCGGCACCTGGACAGGGCCAACGCCGCAATACGGTGCCCAGCACCCGGGTCCATTCATGGGACACCCAACATTCATTCAGAAAACTCCCAGATTCTGGGAGCATCATGGGAGGTATGAAAAAGAACGGTCCCGAAGCCAAGCTGCTTGTCGTCGATGATGAACCAAACATCCGCGAGCTGCTCTCCACCTCCTTGAGGTTCGCAGGCTTCGAGGTTGTCTCGGCCGGCAACGGACGCGACGCCCTCGCCGCCGCCGAGCTCCATGCCCCCGACCTTGCCGTGCTCGACGTCATGCTGCCGGACATGGACGGGTTTACGGTGACCCGCCGGCTGCGTGCCTCCGGCAAGCACTTCCCCGTCCTCTTCCTCACCGCCAAGGACGACACCGAGGACAAGGTCACCGGCCTCACCGTGGGCGGTGACGACTACGTCACCAAGCCCTTCAGCCTGGACGAGGTGGTGGCCCGGATCCGTGCCGTGCTGAGGCGCACCCAGCCCCTTGTCGACGACGACGCGGTCATCCGTGTGGACGACCTTGAACTCGACGACGACGCGCACGAGGTGCGGCGCGGCGGCACCGTCATTGAACTCTCGCCGACCGAGTTCAAGCTCCTGCGCTACCTGATGCTGAACCCGAACCGGGTGCTGTCAAAGTCCCAGATCCTGGACCACGTCTGGGAGTACGACTTCAACGGCGACGCGTCCATCGTGGAGTCCTACATTTCCTACCTGCGGCGCAAGGTGGACATCGATCCCGACGCCCCAGCCCTGATCCAGACCAAACGCGGGGTGGGGTACGTACTGCGGACAGCCGAGAAGCGCTGACCTTGCTGCACCGTTGGAAGTCGGCCTCGCTGCGTTCCCAGCTGGTGGCCATCATGATGGCACTGATGCTGGTGGCACTTGTCGTGACCGGTTCCGGCACACTGACTCTCCTGCACAGCTATCTGCAGGGGCAGGTTGACGACAAGCTCAAGGTCGCCGTCAATTCCGTCAAGCAGCAGCAGTCCTTCAGTCAGTTGCTCCAGCAGAATCCGAACATCCCCACTGATTACTCCCTGATGCTCCTGCGTCAGGACCAGGACGCGTTCCCCTTCGGCGGCAGCAAGGACTCGCACCCGGACATCGACACCCTGTCCCCTGCCGAAGCCAACAAGCTCGACCTGACCCCCTTCCAGGTCCGGGGTACCGACGGACGGAACTGGCGTGTCGTGGCGCTGCCGGTCCTCGACGGCAACCAGCGCAATGCCGTCGTCATCATCGGCCTGCCCCTGGCACCGGTGGATTCGGTCGTGGAACACGCCTCGCTGGTAGTGATCGGGGTGGGCTTCCTGACGCTGGTGCTCGCCTTCTTTATTGCTACGTGGACGGTGTCCAGGTCCTTCCGGCCGCTTGCGCGCGTGGAGAGGACCGCCGCCGCAATCGCCGCGGGTGATCTCTCCCGCCGGGTGGACGTGGAGAATCCCGCCACGGAAGTGGGCCGGCTGGGCGGCTCCCTCAACGCAATGCTGAGCCATATTGAGTCCGCCTTCGCGGCCAGGATGGCATCGGAAGAGCGGATGCGCCGCTTTGCCGCTGACGCTTCGCATGAACTCCGCACCCCTCTCGTGACGATCCGCGGTTTCTCCGAGCTTTACCGCCAAGGCGCGTTGACCAAGGAAGAGGACGTGGCCACCGCGATGGGCCGGATTGAGAGCGAGGCCAAGCGGATGGGCTCCATGGTGGAGGATCTCCTGCTCCTCGCCAGGCTGGACGAGCAGCGTCCCCTCCAGCAGAAGCCTGTGGATCTGCTGCTCCTCGCCAACGACGCCGTGGTGGACACGCAGGCCAGTGACCGGGACCGGACCATTGCGCTGATAGGCCTCGACGGCGGCTCGCCGTCCCCCGCCCCGGTGCTGGGCGATGAGGCAAAGCTGCGCCAGGTGGTGGGCAACCTGGTGGGGAACGCCCTCCGTTACACCCCCGCCGGAACACCCGTTGAGATAGCCGTAGGGGTCCGGACTGACGACGCCGGCCGGCGGTCCTCCGTCATCGAGGTCCGCGACCATGGTGCCGGGATTCCGGAGGACGAAGCACCCCGGATTTTTGAGCGCTTCTACCGCGCGGACACGTCGCGGACCCGCGAAACCGGCGGCAGCGGTCTCGGCCTGGCCATCGTTGCCGCCATTGTCGGGTCGCATTCAGGCTCCGTCCGGGTGGTCCCGACCGACGGCGGCGGCGCCACTATGGTGGTGAGCCTCCCGTTCCAGGACGAGACGGCCGGCCATGCAGACAGTGAGCTCGACGGCGGCGATGGCGGCGAAGTTGTCCACATATAGGCAGCAGCCGTAGCGCGGCTTTCCGTGCGCTTCTTAGGCTCGACGTAGCGGTCCGAACACCCAGGCCGCCCGCAAGCTCGAAAAAGCTTCCGAACAGCGTCGAAGGACAATACCCATGAGCATCATCTCTGTTGATACCGAACTGCTCCAGCTCAAATCTGCCAACGTCAAAGCTACTGTTGACCGCATCAGCACGGACGTCCAGGCGATGAAGCGGGGCCTGGACGAGCTGCAAGGCACATGGCGCGGATCGGCGGCCACCAATTTCCAAGGGCTGATCACCGAGTGGACCATCACGCAGGGCAAAGTGGAGGCCGCCCTCGCATCCATCAACACTGCCCTCGCCTCGGCGGCCGCCACATACGCCCAGGCAGAGCAGGGCAATACGCAGCGGTTCAGCTGACCGGACTAGGCTTCCGGTGTTCCCTGATGGAAGCGCAGGCGCCACCGTTTTCCGTCGAGAACCCAGAGCGAACTGCGGAGCGACGATCCCTCCCGGCCCTTGCTGCGGTAGGTCAGAAGGACCGTTTCAGGGCCGATCCGCTCCGCGCCGATCATCTCCAGTTCAGCTGCACTGCCGGGGTTCTCTTCGAGCGACATCATCATTGAATCCCGCGTCCACAGCCTCCCGGAGCTGCCGATTTCCGTAAACTCCGGGTGGAGCAGCACGCCGGTCCGCCCGATGTCGGCGCGGGTATCCGGGTTAAGCAGCTCCCGTTCCAGCGCTTCAACAACGGCCTCGGGAGCTGCTTCCTGCCCGGCCGGCGCCGCGAACGGATCTGTCTCCAGCTCACTGAAGAGGTCCGGTTCGCTGAAAAGATCCGGCTGATTGCCGCTTCCAGGCGTCAAGGACTCCTGCACCGCCGGTGTTTTGGCTGCGGGGGCCGCAGAGGCGTCGTCGCCGCGGACGAACCCCGGCCCGGACCTCACGGCGATGCCCTGCTGATAGGCAGTCGCAGCAGCCCGCGCACGATCGTCCGCTGCCTCATTCAGATCGTGTCCGGCGTGGCCACGGACCCACTCGAAGCGGTATTTGCGCCCGCTCAGCGCCTGGTCGATTTCCCGCAGGATCTCCACGTTCAAGACCGGCTTGCCATCGGCCTTCCGCCAGCCCTTGCGTTTCCAGCCGGGCATCCACTTGGTAACCGAGTTGATGACATATTGACTGTCACACAGAATATGCAGCTCCTCCTCGGGAAGGTGCGCAGTGCACCGGAAGAGGTCCAGCACGGCCATCAGCTCGCCCTGGTTGTTTGTGCCGTGCGGCCAGCCGCCAGCCCGCCAGCAGTCGTCATTCACGTACCAGGCCCAACCAGCGGGACCGGGATTTCCTAAAGCCGAACCGTCGGCTGCTGCAGTAATCGTCACCGCACTATCCTGCCAGACCGGCCCGACAATGTGGTTCCTGCGCTTCCCCGTGGCGGACCAATGAAGCCCCCTATGATCGCACGTCACCTTCGGCCGCCGCGGAGGAGTTCACGAAGGAAGCCGAAGGGATGCTGGCGACGGCCCGCAAATAGTCCACCACCACTTCAGTCCCCGTGAAAAGCAAAGTGCGGCCCCCTCGAAGCGAGGGGGCCGCACTTAGTTGCTGCGTCAGGGACGTCGGGCAGGTTAGAAACCGCCCATGCCGCCCATGCCGCCCATGTCGTCGCCGCCACCCATGGCCGGAGCGTTCTTCTCCGGCTTGTCGGCCACTACGGCTTCGGTGGTGAGGAAGAGGCCCGCGATGGAAGCAGCGTTCTGCAGGGCAGAGCGCGTTACCTTGACGGGGTCGTTGATGCCGGCAGCCAGCAGGTCGACGTACTGTCCGGTTGCGGCGTTCAGGCCGTGACCTGCGGGCAGGCCGCGGACCTTGTCCACAACAACGCCCGGCTCGAGGCCGGCGTTGAATGCAATCTGCTTCAGCGGCGCGTCAATGGCAACGCGGACGATGTTGGCGCCCGTTGCTTCGTCGCCTTCGAGCTGCAGGTTGGCGAACGCCTTGGCGCCGGCCTGGATCAAGGCCACGCCACCACCGGCAACGATGCCTTCTTCAACAGCAGCCTTCGCGTTGCGGACAGCGTCCTCAATGCGGTGCTTGCGCTCCTTGAGCTCAACTTCGGTAGCGGCACCGGCCTTGATGACTGCAACGCCGCCAGCCAGCTTGGCCAGGCGCTCCTGCAGCTTCTCGCGGTCGTAGTCGGAATCGGAGTTCTCGATCTCGGAACGGATCTGGGAGACGCGACCGGCGATCTGGTCGGCGTCGCCTGCACCCTCGACGATAGTGGTCTCGTCCTTGGTGACAACGACCTTGCGTGCCTTGCCCAGGAGTTCGAGGCCGGCGGTCTCAAGCTTGAGGCCGACTTCCTCGGAGATGACCTGGCCACCCGTGAGGATGGCGATGTCAGCAAGCTGCGCCTTGCGGCGGTCGCCGAAGCCCGGAGCCTTGACGGCGACAGACTTGAAAGTGCCACGGATCTTGTTAACGATCAGGGTGGCCAGGGCTTCGCCCTCGATGTCTTCGGCGATGATCAGCAGCGGCTTGTTGGACTGCATGACCTTTTCGAGGACAGCAACCAGTTCCTTGACGTTGGAGATCTTGGAGTTGACGATCAGGATGTACGGGTCTTCGAGGACCGTTTCCTGGCGCTCAGCGTCGGTGACGAAGTAAGCGGAGATGTAGCCCTTGTCGAAGCGCATGCCTTCGGTGAGCTCAAGCTCGAGTCCGAAGGTGTTGGACTCCTCGACGGTGATGACACCTTCCTTGCCGACCTTGTCCAGCGCCTCAGCGATGAGCGCGCCGATTTCGTCGTCACCGGCGGAGATGGATGCCGTAGCGGCGATCTCTTCCTTGGTTTCGATTTCCTTGGCAGACGCCAGCAGTTCGGCGGTGACGGCTTCAACAGCCTTCTCGATACCGCGTTTCAGGGACAACGGATCAGCGCCGGCCGCGACGTTGCGCAGGCCTTCCTTGACCAGGGCCTGTGCGAGCACGGTCGCCGTGGTGGTGCCGTCGCCAGCGACGTCATCCGTCTTCTTGGCAACTTCCTTGACCAGCTCGGCGCCGATCTTCTCGTAGGGATCGTCCAGCTCGATCTCCTTGGCGATGGAAACACCATCGTTGGTGATCGTGGGGGCGCCCCACTTCTTTTCGAGGACGACGTTGCGTCCACGCGGGCCGAGGGTGACCTTGACGGCGTCGGCGAGGATGTTCAGGCCCCGCTCAAGACCGCGGCGTGCCTCTTCATCAAATGCAATGATCTTGGCCATAACGGCAGTAGTCCTTTCGGGACAGTCGTTAAGAATGAACCTTCACTGCGGTGCCCGCGACGGACGATCCTTCACCGACGGCCTCTGTATGCCGCGCGGATGGGATCTCACCCCAGCAAGGTATTTCTTTCGCTCCTTGTCCTTCCCGCTCTCTCCGCAGCCGGCCGGAACCGGGCGTTGATTTAGCAGTCAGTCCGTGGGAGTGCTAAGTCAATAATTAGCACTCCCCCGGGGAGAGTGCAAGCAGAGATTGCGCTGAAAGGCCCTCCTGCGGCCCGTACTACGCTAGGAGCGATCAGCCGCCGGCGCGGGCTGCAGTTTCGGTTCCACTCATCCGGGCTCTGTTATCCGCGGAATACGTGAACACCATGTAGTTGGCGGTGGTGACGTCGCCGTTGAAATCGAAGCCGATCGGCCCGGATTCGCCGTCGTAATCCGCGCGCTTACCGGCCCTCATGGCATCCCCGCATTCTTTGTAGCTCCTGCAGGGTTCACCCGTTTCCGAGCCCTGCTGCCCGGAAACCGCGATCAGCTTCGCGGCGACGGATGATCCGGCGTCGTCCTGGGCTGCTGCCGCGGCGATGGCGGCCAGGTTCACGGCGTCGTAAGTTTCCGCTGCGAAGGTCATGTCTTTGAGCCCTGGATCAACCGCAACCAGTTCGCCTTGGAAGTGCGCCGAAGGGAAGACACCCGGCAGGATCCCGCGGGCGCCCTCAAGCGCTTTGGATCCGAGCGCCGAGCCGTACTGTCTAATCGCTCCGTCACTGAGAACCAGCTTGCTGCCAGCCAGCCCCGCGTTGTTGAGTTCCGCGATTGCGCCCTGGGCTCCGGCCCGGGCCACCAGAATGACCGAATCCGGCCCTGCGGCCTTGGTGGCAGCTGCCGCCTGTTGTGCCTGGCCGGCGGTGAACGCAGCCTCCGCCACCGTTCCAAGACCGGCAGCTTTCGCTGCCGCCGCAACGGCCACAGAGACATCCTTGCCGTACATCCCGTCCTCGTGGATGATCGCTATTGTCCGGGCACCGCTGTCCTTGGCCAGTTTCACCAGCACTGACGCCTGGGCCGTGTCTGCCGCCGACGTACGGAAGTAGTATCCGCCGCTCCGGTACCGGGTGAGGCCGTGCGCTGCATTCGCCGGCGAGATGATGGCCACTTTGGCCCGAGACAGGACGTCGATTGCCTCCGGGGCGCGGCTCGAGTCAGTGGGACCGATGACTACATCCGCCTTGGCCGCCACCAGTTCCTTGGCCCGGGAGGTGGTGTCCTCGCCGATCTTTTCGGGAAGCAGTTCCACCGGCCGACCCTTGTGGCCCCCTGCTGCATTGATCTCCTGGACCGCCAGCTTGGCTGCGGCGAGCTGTGCGGAGTTGAGGAAGGACTGCTTTCCGGTGTTGTCCAGCAGCAGGCCTATCCGCAGGGTGCCATCGCCGCCGGCGTCGACTGCATCAACACGCGCGTTGCCGGTCTGGCCCGAGCAGCCGGCCAGCACGAGCGCCGTTGCCGCCGCAAGAGCCGCTGTTGCGGCGAACCGCGGCCGGGCGGGTCCGGGCCGGGCAGGGGCGCTGGTGCCATGCATTGCCGCGGCGGGTGGCATCAGGCCGTCCGGACGTTCTCGGCCTGGGGACCCTTCTCGCCTTCGCCTACCTCGAATTGCACTCGCTGCCCTTCGTCCAGGGCACGGTAGCCTTCCCCCTCGATGGCCGACCAATGGACGAAGACGTCGTCTCCGGAGCTGTCAACGGTGATGAAGCCATAGCCTTTTTCGGCGTTGAACCATTTGACGGTTCCCAATGCCATGTTGCCCACACTTTCCGGTTGCTCTGTGTCCGGCCCACGTCACTGTGCGCCGTCGGGACGGTCCGCGTTGAGGCGCGGCATCCGGAATCACTCTAGCCATTGCCGTTTGCCGGGTGCAGGCCCCGCCCCTGTGAGCCCCTAATAGTTATTCAGGCGTAACCGAAATTCTTACTGGAACCCCGGCCCGAGAACCACAACCACAGGCAACTGGAACTCGGCGGAGTCCACCAGCGACGGGATGTTCAGGAGCTCCCCCAGGGCCTCCGCGTTCGCTTTCTGCCCGGGCCCGCTGTAGTAGATCACGGAGGACTGCTGCGGCATTCCGCCCCAGTTGCCCACAGGTCCCAGCGTCCAGCCGTCACCGGCGACGGTGCTGCTCACTCGGGCGGCGAGCCCCGAAGTAGCGGTCCCGTTGTAGACGGCCACGGCCTGGGTCTTGTCAACAGCCGGCGCATCGGCGAAGGGAGAGCTGTTGGCAGCAGGCGTCTCACTGGCGGAAGGAGCCGAGGTCGGCTGAGACGTGGCCCCAGCGACAGGAGATGCTGTGCCCTGCGGAGCCTCGGTGGTAGGGGAAGCCGAGGGGCTGACCAACGCGGACCCGGCAGCCATCAGCGGGCTGCCGGCAGGCGCAAATCCGAGCTTGGGCAGGAACAGGAAAGCAACCAGTCCGATGGCCAGCGCCGCCACACCGACCGCCAGGATCGGTCCCAGACGGTGCCGGGAAGCCTCGGAGGCGACCCTGTGGACGCCCTGTCGTGAGGAGGCCTCAGGGACCCTGTCGAATTCGTCCCGAGCATATTTGGTCATGGTAAAACGATGTCCTTGTTGGTTCTTGCTGATTGCCCGGCCCCGGACGCCTAAGCGTCAGAGCCCAATCGGCGCGCCGTGCGTGCCCGTTGGCGTGACGTACGTAGTCTACGCAATCTCTTTACCAACATGGGGTCATGTGCCAGGGCGTCCTCGGTGTCAATGAGCGTGTTGAGGATCTGGTAGTAGTGCGTGGCGGAGAGGTCGAACAGCTCACGAATGGCTTGTTCCTTGGCTCCTGCGTACTTCCACCACTGCCGTTCCAGGGCCAGCATCTGCTGGTCCCGCTCGCTCAGCCGTGAGCCCGGCTGAGGAGCCTGCATGATGTCCGCCTCGGACGCCGCCTCGCTGCCGGTGTCCGCAAGTGACAGGTCATCGCGCACTGGTTCGGCCACGGCAAAATCCTCCACTTGATCGGTCAAAGTCTCTTTCCATGGTACGGGCGAATAACACGCCTGTCATTTACGCAGTGTGACGCCGGTGTAAGGAGGCTGACGGCCGCGTTCACCGGCTCCTGCGCCCGTTCCTCACGCAACAACGGAGCCTACGTGAATGGACCCGCCAGCCTCCTGCAAGTCCGGCACTGCGACAATGGACTCGTGTTTGATTCTGAAGCCTTGTTCGAGCTGGAGCCTGCCGTGGAGGCTGGGGGGTTTGCCGAGATGGCACACCTGCCGCTGGAGCACCTGATGGCTGGGGACTGGGCCGCGGCGCTGGCTCCCGTGGAGACGGAGCTGCGGAGCGTACTGGAGTACCTTGCTGCCGAAATGGCGGCCGGGCACCAGGTGCTGCCGTCGCCGTCGAACGTCCTGCGTGCCTTTCAACGGCCGCTGGCCGCGGTCAAGGTCCTGATCGTCGGCCAGGACCCCTACCCGACCCCGGGCCATCCGATCGGGTTGTCCTTCGCGGTGGAAGGGCACACCAGGCCCATTCCCCGCAGCCTCGCGAACATCTACAAGGAACTCGAATCCGACCTCGGCCTTCCGGCCCGCGTCCACGGGGACCTCACGCGCTGGGCGGACCAGGGCGTGCTCCTGCTGAACCGTGTCCTTACGGTCCGCGCGGGGGCGGCGGGATCGCACCGGGGCAAAGGCTGGGAACCGATCACGACGGCGGCAATCGCCGCCGTCGCCGGGCGCCGCGCCGCCGGCGGGACGGCAGCGCCCCTCGTAACGCTACTGTGGGGCAAGGATGCCGAGGGCGTCCGCCCGCTGCTTGGAGACACTCCGGTCCTTGCCAGCGCCCATCCCAGCCCGTTGTCGGCCGCGCGGGGATTCTTTGGGTCCAGGCCGTTCAGCAAGGCAAACGAACTCCTCAAGGCCCAGGGGTCGGAGCCCGTGGACTGGGAACTTCCCGTGATCTGACCTTCACCCGGACCTGGACAGCTTGATCCGACCCCGATCCCTATGCATCACGAAGGGCACGTCTGGGCCTGGGCACTGAACGTCTGGCCCGCCACCCTCAGGTTCCTGGCCGCGGAATATGTGCTCCCGACCGCCCAGAGGTTGGCCGGGGCGCCACGGAAGGTGTAACCCGCGGCGGCAATGGAACAGTTGATGGACACCCGCGTGCCGTTGACAATCCAATCTCCGCCTGCCGCAAGGCAGTCCACCCGGTTGTCGGCCGGTCCTCCGTCGCGGCTGGTCCAGGCGCAGAGTCCCCCGAATTCACCGTTGACCGCGAAACTCACGTTTTGGTACGTCCGGCCGCCTGCCTGCAGGACATCACTGCGGTGGCCTTCGCTGTCAAGGGTCGTGATGAACACTTGGACGTTCTGGTCGGGCTTGTCACCGGCCAAGATCTCACCTCCGCCGGCGGGAAGGGTTCCGGATGGGCCGTCACGCCCCTCGTCGGGATACCGGCTGGTCCACTCAAAGCCCGCAACCGGCCGGCCGTTTGCTGCCGGGGGCGTCACCACGGTCCGCACCTGGGACGTCCCGTAGTGGAACCCGTCGGTGATCGCCTGTAACGGCTTGCCGAAGGGCGCCACGGGGTTGGCGTCGGAAAAGGGTCCCGGGTAGGACTGGCCGTCCACGATGTTCGTCGCCCGGACACCGATGGTGTACGTGCCGTTGTTCGCAAGGCCTGGAATGACCTTGCTGGCCGGAACTACGGCAACCTGGCCGCCGTTGACACGATACTCGTACACGGTTTCCCCGGCCGCGGCGCCGCCGGTGGTGCCCGGGCCGCTGAAAGTCAACTGGGCACTGTTGTCCAACGGATCCGCCCGGAGCCCGTCCACCGGGCCCGGTGCGCCCACCGCCCGGCGGGCGTCCGAGCGCGGGCTTGCGGCCGAGTATCCCGCCTTGTTCCGCGCGGCCACCGTGAACGTGTAGCCGGTGTCCGAATTCCCCACGCTGAAAGCAGCGCTCGTCCGGTTTCCAGGTACCACCTGGGTAGCGGCCGCCGAGCCTGCATGGGCGGACACCACCGTGTACTCGGTTACTGCGTCGCCGTTGCCCTCCGGGGCTGACCAATTGACTTGGATCACCGAGCTCGCTGCCCCGGAAGTGGCAAGGGTTGTAGTGGGCGTCGCTGGAACAGCCGGGACGCCGGCGGGTGTTTCCGCAGCCGAGAACGGGCTCCAGTCCGAGGGCTCCGGCGCCTTGTTTTTGGCGCGCAGTTGCACCCGGTACGACGTTCCATTGGCGAGGCCGCTCCACGTAAAGCTCAGGCCGGGGCCGGCGGAACGGACCGTCTGGCCGGAGGGCGGAGCCGGTGACAGCTGCAGTTCATATTCGCTGATTGCAGACCCTGTACTGGTGGCGGCAGGCCAGCTGATGGAGAGCTGCTTGTCGCCGAACGCCAGCGTGGGAGCCTGCGGAGCCTCAGGACGCTGGTCAGGGCGTGCCGGAGCTGAAGGGTCCGAAGCCGGCGAGTCACCGATGCCATTCACGGCAACCACGGAAAAGACATACTCGACGTCGTTGGTCAGGCCGTCTACCGTGCACGTGTTCGTCGGGCACATTTTGCTGACTCCCGCAGTGGTCGTAACCCTGTAGCCGGTGATCGGGGAACCATTGGCGGGTGGCGGCGTCCAGTTCAGGACCACTGTCCGGTCCCGGACCTCGGTCGCTACCGGGGTGCCGGGCTTGCCCGGCTTCGCCTTAACCGTCAAGCGGATACGGCCGTCGGCCTCCCGCTGCGGGTCGCCGGTCTTGTCTTGGATCCGATACCTGACCACCATGGTTCCCACGAAGGTTTCAGACGGCCTCACATCGACGGTTCCGCCGGCCACTGTGGCGCTGCCGTCACCCGTCTCAACGACCGCACGGAGAAGCTTGAGGCCGCTATCGGGGAACGGGTCCACGTCATTGGCGAGGACATCTATGTTCCGGTTCTCACCCGCCCGGGCCTCTGCAATCACATCGTCGTTTGCCACCGGCAGCGGACGCAACGAGGGGGTAGGCAACAGCTCCACTGTCCCTTGGGACGAGAGCCCGCGGGGGTCAGCAACCGAGACGGCAACGCGGCTGCCCTCGGCCGCGGATTCACCGCCGGCAGTGACTTTGAGTGAGCTTCCATCAATGGTGGCCGTGACGCCGTTGGGAAGGGGAGGAACCAGGGAGAACTTCAGCTTGCCTTGATCTGCTTCGTCCGGATCACCGCCGAGTTCGGCCAGGTCAACCACGGATTCTTCACCCCGGACGACGTTGGCCTTGCTTGAGGAGAAGACCGGAGGATGGTTGCGGTCAGGATCGGGAAGCACTTTGATGCCGATCGTGAGAACTGCGGTCAGTGTGTCCGGAGCGTCCACGGGGCCGTCCGCCACCTCGAAGGTCAGGGACGCCGGGCCGGCATAGTCGTCGGCCGAGGTGAAGAGCAGCGTGTCCTCGTCCTGGACCAGGGGGCTCCCGCTGCCAGCCACCGCCGATACACGCGAATCAACCGTGATGCGGGGTGCACGGTCCTTCCTTGTCAGGACGAGGCTGTCCAGATCGACGGTCAACACCTTGCCGCTCACCACCTCCAACGGTGTGCTGTCCTTCAGCGCGGGCCGTTGCTCCGACGTTCCGGGCACGCGGATGAACGCTGTCGCCCCGAGCCCGTCCGGGTCGGTGACGGTGTAGGGAATGATCCTGGCCTTCGGCGACAGCGTAACGTTGACGCTTCCGTTGGGGCGCACCGATACACCGGTCTCTTCCGCGCCGGTTGTGATCCGCAGATCCGAGCTCACGCCGTCGGGATCTTCATCATTTTTGAGAACCGGTACGTCCACAGCGGTCTTGCCCAACGTCTCTGCAAAGGACACCCTGTCGTCCCGGGCGACGGGAGCCTTTCGGGGCGCGTCCGTCCGGACGTTCACTTTCAGGGTTCCCGTCGCCGTTCCGCCGCGGCCGTCTGAAATCTTGTAGCGGAGGACGACGGCGGATGCTTCTGCCGGCGTCGTGAACCTCACCCGGCCGTCCCCGGTGGACGCCCCGAGGGCAGCATCCGCCTCGATCCCGTCGCGCACCAGGGAAACCGGATCGCCGTCGGGGTCCGCGTCATTCATCAGAACGTTCACTGCCACGTTTCGGCCAGGCAGGAGCGTAACGGCGTCGTCACCTGCAACGGGCTGCTGGTTGGATCCGGAGGCCAGCCCGATCCCGACCGCGACCGTGGCGGTATTGCGGACACCGAAAGTATCCTGCACCACGTAGCTGAAGGTGTCCTGCCCTGAGGCCTTGGCAGCTGCCGTGTATTCAAGGTAGGTCGTCCCGACCACCACCGTTCCCTGTGCGGGGGCTTTGTCCAGTCCGATCAGCTCAACAGAGTCTCCATCCGGGTCGACGCCCTCCAGCGGGACCTGGATGCGCGTGGTGCTCCCGGCAATGGTGCGGGCCGTCAAGTTGTGGGGCTCCGGACGGGAATTCTGGTCTTCCCCGCCGCCCTTGATCCGGATGGTGACCTGTGCGGAGGACTCCTGTCCATCGGGGCCCGCCACCACATAGATCGCGTGCACGGTTTTGGGGGCAGGGCCGGCTTTGAAACGGAGTACGTCGCCGGAGACCCCCAGCATGCCGTCCGCAGGATCAATAGTTTGGGCCAGCTTGGGGTTAAGCGTCAGCTCCGCACCGTCCGGGTGCACGTCGTTCGCCAGGACGTGGACGGCGGCGACGTCATTCGCCCGCACGGTGATCTCATCGGGCAGTGCCCGCGGCGGGCGCAACGTTGCCGGTGCCGGGACAGGCTGGACCGTCACTTCGCCCACTGCCGTCTCCCGGCCGTTGGACACGGTATACGAAAAGGTCGTGGGTGCCGTGGCGCCACGGGCATCGGTTACCCTCAGGACACTGTGGTCCAGGATAGCCACCGACAGCGGCGAACCCGGCGGGACCGTCACCGACTGGATCACCATCACTCCGCCGGCGGGGTCGATGTCGTTGGCGAGTGCGTCAACGAGGGTCTGGCCGCCCTGCGGGAGCCGTGCCACGTCACGGACAGCGATCGGGGCGCCGCTGGACGCTCCATTGGTGGCGTCGATTCGGACCAGGCCCAGTTGGCTGGCCGGCCCGTTGGTCACCTGGTAGGTGACGTAATAGGTTCCGGCCGATGCTGCATTAAAAACAAATGTTCCGGCGTCAAAATGGGGCGTCACCCTTGCCGTTGACGGGCCGTCCACGCGGGCAAGGCGCAGCGACGCCCCGGCAGGGTCCAGGTCGTTTTCCAGGGGCGAGACCACCACGTCCTGGCCGGCGACCACGCTGATGTGGTCCGGGTTAGCCACCGGGGGAAGCGTTCCCCGGGGGCGGACATCCACCGTGATTTTTCCTTCAGCCTCGGCCTGGCCATCCGAGACCCGGAGGATGACCGTCTTTTGCCCCGTCGACGTGCCGATGTCTTGGAACTGCAGCAGTCCGTCGGCGCGGGCCTGGACCTGATCGCTTCCGTTGTCGGCAGTTGCGGACCGCAGGAAGAGGTCGTCCCCGTCCGGGTCGGCCCAGTCCGCCAGGACATTCTGGCTGATCGACTTACCTTGCTCAAGAAGGATCACCGTTTTCCGTTTCTGCGTCGGCGGCCCGTTTTCAGAGGCCTGACGCACCCGCACAGTGACTTTAGCCTGCGCGCTCTTCCCCCGGCCGTCCTCGACCTGGTAGCCAAACGTTGACGTTCCGGATGCTTCGGCCGGCACTGCGAGCTGCATTGCCGAGCCGTTATAGATAGGCGTTACCTGCCCGTTGCCGGGTCCGGGACCGAGAACGGTCATGGTCAGCAGGTCCCCGTCGGGATCGGAATCATTGTCAAGTGGCGTCAATAGCGTCGTCTTACCCGGCCGTACGCCGAATTCGTCATCCTGCGCGTTGGGTTTACGGTTTTCCTGGGTCCTGTCCGGAAGCTGGGTCAGCGGATTTTGGTCCGCGGCGTCTTCCTTCTCTTCTTCCGACTTGTTCGGCGGCGTCTGAAGATCCTGCCAGTTGTTGACCAGCTGCATTTCCTTCTGAACAAGCCAGACGTTGCCGCCGTTGGTGTCGTTGAGGACTACAAGGCTGCGGTTCACGCGGAAGACGAGTTCCGATTTCTTATCTGCCCCGGGGATGCCGGAGCGCTTGTCATAGGCGTCGTCCTCGCAGTCACGGACATACAGGGCCGCCTTGTGCCAGGCGGAATGCACACACCCGTCGAGCTGCACCGGCTTGGCCGGAAGGCCGCCGTCCGCTACCTGCTGGGAGCTGGCCGGGTCACCGTTAAGTGGCTGCTTGAACAGGCCTCCGGGCGTCGCCACGGCCACAAATCCACTGTCTGCGCCGGAATGCTGCAGAAGGGCCCCTTTGCCTCCGGGCACCACAGCCGTCCTGCCGCCGGGGAGATACACCGTACCCGTGTCCCCGTCCAGAAGCACCGGCCGGGATCCAACGGTGGTCAGCTGCAAGTCCTTGGCGGCCGAGAAGTCGGCAAAAGCGACCTTTTCGGTTTTGCCAGGATTTCCGTCCGGGTTGACGACTATCCGTGTGACTTCGCGGGCCCCGGAGTCAGCGACGTAGGCCGCTCCGTCAGCCCCGATCATGGCAACCAGGTTTTTGGCTCCGGTCACCACCGGTTCGGACTCCGTGGTGAAGCCGGCCACGCTCCCCGCGGAAGCGACCCATGCCTCGCCGGAGCCGGTGTCGCTCAGAACGTATGACCCCTGCCCGGCGGAAGCCCGCACGCCCGCAGGAAGTTCGAGGGGGGTTTCCAACCGCATGGCTGCAGGGTCTACCGGTGTTAGCGTGGCGCCGTCGTCAATGAAGACTTCCCCGGCGTGCTGGACCACATCGAAGCCGGTGCCCGGCGGGGTGACGCCACCGTCCAGAGCTTGCGAAGGATAATTCAGCCGGGCAGTCATGGAGAGGGTCTTGTTCGTGACCCACACGCCGCCGTCGTTGAGGTCGACATCAGCGGACTCGACGCCCGGGTAAAGGATGGCTGCTGCAGCGAGGAACGCGGCAATGGCGGAGAAACCGGTGGCCTGAACAACCTTGCCGCGCTTCGAGAATAGTGTTCCGGACAAAGGCATGGCTGTGTATCCCCCAGGTTTGCAAAGCGCGGCTACCCAATTAGACCAACAACTGCAGTAATGTAGCCAACCCGGCGAGGTTGGCCAAAAGGTCCAGGGCCGCACCTTAGCCTAGGCTTACTTCCATGACTTCCGTTCCTGCTGCCACGCCAGCCAGCCGAAAATCGCGGCCCCAAACGACCCTCACGGTCCTGCGGCGCGAGGAACTTTCGCCGCACATGGTGCGGATCGTGGCCGGCGGCGAAGGCTTCGCCAGCTATGTGAACAACGATTACATCGACAGATACGTAAAGATTGTCTTCCCGCAGCCCGGCATCGAGTACCCGATTCCGCTCGACCTTTGGGCCATCCGGGAAACCATGCCACGCGAGCAATGGCCGTACACCCGGACCTACACCGTTCGTTGGGTGGACGAAGCCGCCCGCGAACTGGCCATCGATTTCGTGATCCACGGTGACGAGGGCCTGGCGGGCCCCTGGGCGGCGAAAGCAAAGCCCGGCGACCCCCTGGTGTTCACTGGCCCCGGCGGCGGCTACAACCCGGACCCCGCAGCCGACTGGCACCTCTTCGCCGGTGACGAGGCCGCCCTGCCTGCCATTGCCGCCGCAATCGAGTCGCTGCCGCGGGAAGCCCGCGGAATTGCGTTCCTGGAAGTGGACAGTCTCGCCGAAGTCCAGCCCATCAAATCCCCCGCCGGACTCCAGATCCACTGGCTGCCGCGGAACGGCGTCGCAGCAGGCAGTAGCGAACTTCTCGTCAGCGCGGTACGGGATGCCGAGTGGCCCGGCGGACGGGTGCAGGTCTTCGCCCACGGCGAGCGGGGCTATATGAAGTCCCTCCGCGAGGTGCTCTACCGGGAGCGCGGCCTGGAGCGCGCGCAGGTGTCGCTGTCCGGTTACTGGGCCAAGGGCCGGGTGGAGGACGATTTCCAGGCCGAAAAGAAGCTCCCCATCGGCCAGATCTAAGAGGCCCGCACCCGGCAGGTCCGGATCCGGCCAATCCGGATCCGGCCTATCCGGTGCCGGATGGCAGGCTAGCGGCGCCGGGCGCGGCGGCGTTCGTTGCTGGCCAGGCTTCGGGTGAGCGGACGGGCCAGAGTGTCACCGAGGACGATTCCGGCTGCCACCCCCAGTACAATCGCACCGGCATTCAGCATGCCCCCGGCGCCCATCAGGATTTCCGATTCTTCAATGGTCAAGACATACATGGAGCGGAATATAGTCAGGCCCGGCAAGAGGATGAGGGCCGCAGGAACAGCCACCACCAGCTGCGGGGCGCCCATCTTCAGTGCGATGACCCGTGCCAGCAGGCCGATGACCACCGCTGCCACTGCCGGGGAGAACCTGGCACCCATGCCGATCAGGTCCGCACCGAGGAGAACAAGATAGCCCACCACACCGACGGCGGCGGTGGGCAGGAGCAGCTTCCACGCGGTTTGTTCCGTGATGCCGATGGCTACCACTGCGATGGCCACCAGGACGATGAGCGCCCACAACGGATACGCTGGCGGGAATGTCTCCGTGACATCGATTTCCTCCATGCCCATCATGGTGCCGAAGACGAAAGCCACCGAGATCCCAGCGACGAGTGCACCGAAGGTCAGCATGGTGGACAGGAATCTGCCCGCAGCGGTCACGGGGAAGCCGTTGATGGCGTCCTGCACTGACGAGACAAGCCGGCCGGTGGGCAGGAGCAGCAGGATTCCGCCCACCACGACGATCGCGGGCGCAATTTGTATGCCCACGGGGCTGCCGAACCGCCAGAGCAGCAGGGCGATGAACGTCACCAAAAATGCACAGGATGCCGTGGTGAAGAAGTCGGGCACCCGCCAGCGGCCCAGTTGCCGGGCGAGCAGGCTGACCAGGAGGTTCGAACCGAATGCCACAGCTGAAGCACCCGGCCCGCCGCCCAGCACTCCCACGAAGACGGCAGCGAACACGCCGAAGGCCACGGTGACCATCCAGCGCGGAAACGGCTTGGAGCTGCGGATGATTTCGTCCAGCCGTCGGACTGCTTCATCCCTGCCGACGCCGCCGGCCACGATGTCCGTAACCAGCTGGTGCACCTTTGCCAGGCCCGCATAGTTGTTCGTCCAGGACCGCACCACCCTGAGCAGGGAAATGGGGGTCTGGTCCTTGGGTGCGTAGTTAATGGCAACCGACTGGTTGGTGATGTCCACTTCGATGTGCTTCAGGCCCAGTGCCGCCGTGATCGCGATGATGCTGGTTTCCACTTCCAAGGCACCGGCGCCGTACCGGAACATGGACTCGGCCAGATGGAGCGCAAAATCGATGGTTTTGCGCGCAGAAGTATCCACTCCCCCCACCTGGATCATGGGGTTGGCGTATGGGCTGCCCGCGAGCCGGTCCACAATGCTCATGGGTGCGGTGGGCGGGTTTTCGCCCTGGACCAGCCTGCGAAGCATGCGTTTGGCGGCGGCGTTCTGCCGTACCTGCGACGCCGTGAGAGGTTGGGTCGGGGGCAGTTCCGCCGCGGGTGGCCTGCGGCGACCGTCGGGTGCTTTGGTCATTGCGGCCTCCTCATGGGCTTCACAAAGGGATTTAGTAGAACTGCTGGCCTGTCCGCCTGGTGTACAGCTGGCGCGCCACGCGTTCGCCGGCGGCCATCCAGGCCTTGTATTTCAGCGGGCTGAGCACCTGGTCGTAGCAGCCTACGAAGTCGGTGACAGTCTTGCTAAAGCTGGTCTTGAACAGCCCCAGTCCGTGGAACGGGTTGGAGGTGTCCTTGAGTTTGTCGCTCGGAGGGGTGCCACAGAAGTCATATTCCGTGCAACCGAGTTCCTTGACCTGGTTGATGGCCGTCCACTGCACCAGGTGGGAGTCGCCGTACTGGTTGCGCTTCTGGAGCGAGCCGCCATCCTTGTACGTCCCCTTCCGGCCGTAGTTGATCACAAAGGCGCCAACGGAGGGAACGCCGTTCTCGTAGACGAACAGGAGCCGACCCTGCCCGCGGTTGATGAAGTTGGTCCAGAACTGCCGGTAGTACTCGTATTCACGGACCCTGACCTGTGACTTCGCTTCCACCGTGGTGGTCATGAGCGCGTACATGGCCCGGAAATTCTCCTCCGAGGGCTCGACGTTGTGGACTTCCACGCCCTCCCGGATGGCCCGGCGCACAGCGTTGCGTCCCCTGGAGTGCAGGTTCCGCAACAACTGATTCTCCTCCGGTGCGATGTCCAGCAAAGCGGTGGAGTCATTGGGTTGCAGGTTGTGCGTCTTGACCAGGCCCGCGCCCTCGATCACCCGTTGTGCGTCCTCGGAATCGATGATGTCCGGCTCAATCTTGATGGCAAAGACGCCCAGCTTTGCGCGCTTCACGAATTCCGCGTTCGCGGCCGCGATGCCCGGGATATCCTCCACTGCGGCAACGTCCGGCCCCTTGATGAGGTACCACAGCTTGCCCAGCACAGGAAAGGACTTCTCCAGCACCAGGTTGTAGCTCGTGTAGTCCGCGGTTTCGTAGACCAGGTGGAGGGGCTTCCAGCCAAAGTGTTGTTTGACCTCGGCGAAGGCCTCGGACTGAAGCAGGTTTCCGCCGTTCGGGTTCGCGATGACGTGGTTGTCCCAGTTGGCGACCTCCTCGGCGGAGGCAAAGCGGGCGGTGAATTCTCGCAAGTGCGCGGTGTCCAATCTTTGCGGTCGGTGCTTCGGCTGCATGCCGGGCATGCAAGCCACAAGTCTATCGGCCCTCCCTAGGAGGACGTTGACCGGCGGACTCCCTCGCGTCGTCCGGGTTCAGAGCCGGATCTGCTCAATGGACTTGAGCCGCACGGCCAGGGGCTCCTTGCCCAAGGCACGTTGGCTCTTGGCGAGCCGGTCCGCATTTTCGAGCCGGGACAGGCTCAGCCCGGTCAATTCGGCGATCCGGGAGACGGGGACCTGAAAGGTGCGGAAGGGGCCCAGCGGCGGGGGTTCATCGGCCAGGAGCCGTTCCCGGATTTCCTTCTTGAGTTCCACTTTCCCCAGCAGCGGGGACTGGTCCAGCAGGAATCCGGCAGCAGCGAGTTTTCCGTCCATGGTCCAGGCCGCGATCTTCCAGAACATCCGGGGAATCTGCACTCCCCGGTAGGGCAAGTCGTCCTCCTCGAACACCGGTCCCGTGAACACGCTCAGCTTGGCGTCGTTGAGGTCTGCGTGGTTGAGCACATGATCCTCCAGCCCCACCCACAGTTCCTTGCCTTGGTTGAAGTCGTCAATCTGGGGCGCGGCATTCGTAAAAACGAAGGTGTCCTGGTTGGCTGCCTTGGCCGTCGTCTCATCCCCCCACACCGGATCCAGCCGCCGCACTAGGTGCCCGCGGTCAAAGGCGTTGTTCTTGTAAACCTCCGGACCCGCCTGCAGCTCTTTCGGGACCCGGGCATCGAAGTGCCAGGTTCCCTCGCGGCCCAGCGGGACCAGCTCGCGTCCATGAATATTGACGCCGACGACGGCGGCCAGCTTCCGCGCGGTGCGGAGCCGGACCGAAAAGTGAATGTAGTCAAGCAAAACCGTTGCTGCCGACGGACTGGGCAGCTCAAGGCGTGCCCGCAGAAAGTCCCGGTCATATCCCCCAGTCATAGCTACATAGTGGCACTACAGCCTCAGGGTGAACAGAGCAGGCGAGCAACGATTGCGACCAGCCCTGGATGACGCATTCGGCCGCTGGCTGGCCTGGCGCGGGAACGACTTGACTCAACATGCCGTACTGGCAAGGGTTGAACTATGAAGGCGTCTCACGAACAGCCCATGGCCGGATCCGCCGATGCCGGATCTGCCGATGGCGCCCGTCCCGTCAGCCGCAGCACAGGCGCGCAGCTGCTCGGGCTGGCTGTTTTCCTGGGTGCCTCCGCACTGGTCGCCTGGCTGGGCGCTTTCGCCACCCTGGGCAACGTGGACGGCTGGTACGCCACAGCGGACAAGGCCCCGTGGTCCCCGCCCAATTGGGTCTTCGGTCCGGTCTGGACACTGCTGTACACAGCAATGGCCGTTGCCGCGTGGCTCGTCTGGCGTCGCCCCGGACAGCGCACTGGCCCCGCCCTGAGGGCGTACGGGATCCAGCTGGGCTTGAACCTGCTGTGGACGCCGGCGTTCTTCGGGCTCTACCCGGCGATGGGCACGGCGTCGCTCTGGCTGGGGCTTTCGATCATCATCGCCCTGATCGTCGCCGTGACGGTCACGGTCCTGCGTTTCGGCCCGATCAACCGGGCAGCCGGCCTGCTGCTGCTGCCCTACATTTCCTGGCTGGTTTTCGCTAGCAGCCTGAACTGGTGGGCGGCCTTGCACAACTAGCTCCCGGGGGACCCGACTACCGGACTACTGACTTAGCATTCGACGACGTTGACGGCGAGGCCGCCCATCGCGGTTTCCTTGTATTTGGAGGACATGTCCCTGCCGGTTTCGCGCATGGTCACGATCACCTCGTCCAGGGACACCCGGTGCGTGCCGTCACCCCAGAGCGCCATCTTCGCGGCGTTGATGGCCTTCGCCGCCGCGATCGCGTT
This sequence comes from Arthrobacter sp. NPDC058288, assembly GCF_042880995.1. Classification (NCBI taxonomy): domain Bacteria; kingdom Bacillati; phylum Actinomycetota; class Actinomycetes; order Micrococcales; family Micrococcaceae; genus Arthrobacter; species Arthrobacter sp. NPDC058288. The sequence continues at coordinate 37,134 of NZ_JBHVYH010000004.1, read as the reverse complement.
CCGCTCAATGCACGGGATCTGCACCAGCCCGCCGATCGGATCACACGTCAGCCCCAGGTTGTGCTCCATCGCGATCTCCGCGGCATTCTCCACCTGCTGCGGCGTCCCGCCCATGACTTCGGCCAGGCCCGCGGCCGCCATCGACGACGCCGACCCCACCTCACCCTGGCAGCCCACCTCAGCCCCCGAAATGGAGGCCTGCTCCTTGTAGAGCACCCCGATAGCCGCGGCGGTCAGCAGGAACTTCACCACCACATCATCCCGGTCCTGCTGCGTGGCCACATCCATCCCCGGCGCGAAATGCAGCGCGTAATACAACACCGCCGGGATGATCCCGGCCGCCCCGTTCGTCGGAGCCGTCACCACCCGCCCGCCCGAGGCGTTCTCCTCGTTCACCGCCAGCGCGATCAGGTTCACCCACTCCTGCCAATACTTCGGATCCCGGTAGTCCGGGTCCTGGGAATCCTGGTCCCGGGCCTCCTTCACCAAACGCTCATGCCAGTCCGGCGCCCGACGGCGGACCTTCAGTCCCCCGGGCAGCAACCCCTCCCGCTTCAGCGACACCGCCACACACTCCTCCATCACCGAGTAAATGTGCAGCAGGCCCGCCCGGATCTCCTCCTCGGACCGGGAGGCACGTTCGTTCACAAACATGATCTCCCCGATGGACAGGCCCTTGGACTGGCACCGGCCCAGCAGCTCCGCCGCGGTCCGGAACGGCAGCGGCAGCTCCTTCTTCGACTCGTCCAGCTCCTTCAGCGCCGCCTCTTCCTCGCCCTCGCGGACAATGAAGCCGCCCCCCACGGAGAAGAACGTCGCCTGGTGCAGGACTCCCCCGCCGGCATCCGTGACCGTGAACGTCATCCCGTTCGTATGCCGCGGCAGGATCGTCAACGGCCGCAGCACCATGTCCTTCACCCCGTACGGCAGCGAAACCGCACCGGCCAGCTCCAGGGTCCCGGTCTCCGCGATCGCCGCGAGCCGCTCCTCCACCTCCGCGGGGAGGATCTTCTCCGGGTGGTAACCCTCCAAACCCAGCAGGATCGCCGTCATGGTCCCGTGACCATGCCCCGTCGCAGCAAGGGAACCATATAAATCCACCCGTAACCCCGCCACCTCCTCCAGGACACCGGAGGCCTTCAGCTCCTCAGCGAACACCGCGGCAGCCCGCATCGGACCCACCGTGTGCGAACTCGAAGGCCCAATCCCAATGGAAAAAAGATCAAAGACACCAACGGCCATGGTCGGTTCCTAACTAGGTCTAGCTGTGGCCCGGCAGATGGTCCTGCCGGAGGGCGGTGCAACCGCCGGTGGGCGGTCGTCCTGCCGGATGCACGACGACGGGCGGCAGCTTGTGGCGGCCGCCCGGCGTCGTGCATCTGTACTTCTGTAATACGTGCTCTAGCCGACGTTCGCAACTGACGGGTAGAGCGGGTGGGCGGCGGCGAGGGCCTCCACCCGGGCGCGGAGCCCGGACAGGTCCGCGCCGGCGTCGGCGATCAGCGCCTCAGCGATGATATCCGCAACCTCGGCGAAGGCTGCTTCGCCGAAACCGCGGGTCGCGAGGGCCGGGGTTCCGATACGCAGGCCCGAGGTGACCATCGGCGGCCTCGGGTCGAACGGCACGGCGTTGCGGTTGACGGTGATGTCGATTTCCGCGAGGCGGTCCTCTGCCTGCTGGCCGTCCAACTCACAGTTGCGCAGGTCCACCAGGACCAGGTGGACGTCGGTGCCTCCGGAGATCACGTTGATCCCCTTGGCGGTCACGTCCGGCTGGACCAGGCGGTCCGCCAGGATCCGGGCACCGGCGAGTACGCGTTCCTGGCGTTCCTTGAATTCCGGGGACGCAGCGATCTTGAATGCCACGGCCTTGCCGGCGATGACGTGCTCCAGCGGACCGCCCTGCTGACCGGGGAACACTGCCGAGTTGATCTTCTTGGCGATGTCGGCGTCGTTGGAGAGGATGATGCCGCCGCGGGGACCGGCGAGGGTCTTGTGCGTGGTGGAGGTGGTGACGTGCGCATGCGGCACGGGTGAGGGGTGCAGCCCGGCCGCGACCAGCCCTGCGAAGTGCGCCATGTCCACCATCAGGTAGGCGCCAACGGAGTCGGCGATGCGGCGGAACTCGGCGAAGTCCAGCTGGCGGGCGTAGGCGGACCAGCCGGCGACGATCAGCTGCGGCTTGTGCTCCCGGGCCAGGCGTTCCACCTCGGCCATGTCGATCCGGTGGTCCTCTTCGCGGACCTGGTACGGGATCACGTTGTACAGCCGGCCGGAGAAGTTGATCCGCATACCGTGGGTCAGGTGGCCGCCGTGGGCCAGGTTCAGGCCCATGATGGTGTCGCCCGGCTTGATCAGCGCGTGCATCACCGAGGCGTTGGCCTGCGCGCCGGAGTGCGGCTGCACGTTGGCGTATTCCGCTCCAAACAGGGCCTTCACCCGGTCGATAGCCAGCTGCTCGATCACGTCAACGTGTTCGCAGCCGCCGTAGTAGCGCTTGCCCGGGTAGCCCTCGGCGTACTTGTTCGTCAGCACGGAGCCCTGTGCCTGCATGACAGCCTTGGCGGTGTGGTTCTCCGAGGCGATCATTTCCAGGCCGGTGCGCTGGCGGGCCAGTTCGTCGTCGATCTTCGCCGCGATCTCAGGGTCCAGTGCGGACAGGTCCGCATCCAGGGACGGGGAGACTACCTGCTCGAAGGCGATAGTTCCGGTGCCTGCGCCCGCGGTTGCGCCGCTCACAGTTCGCCGCCGTTCTTGGAAGCGTATTCCTCGGCGGAGAGCAGCGGGCCGTCGGAATCCGCGGCCACCTTGAAGAGCCAGCCGGCACCGTACGGATCGCTGTTGATCAGTGCGGGGTCGTCGACGACGGCGGAATTGGTTTCCGTGACCTCGCCGGTGACCGGGGAGTACAGGTCCGAAACGGACTTGGTGGACTCGACCTCGCCGCAGGTCTCCCCTGCCGTCACGGTGGAGCCAACCTCGGGCAGGTCAACGTACACGATGTCGCCGAGGGCGTCCGTGGCCACGGCGGAAATGCCGATCGAGACCAGGTTGCCGGCCTCGCGGGCCACCCACTCGTGCTCGTCGGAGTACTGCAGTTCAGCGGCTACTTTTGCCATGTGTTTTTTCCTTTACGTTTGAAATCTCATGTAGTTCAGTACGGCACCAGCCAGATTCTGACAAGCCCACCCCCAATGATCGAGGTTGCCGGCTGGGGACACGACAGCTGACGGCCCCCTTCGGGGCAGGCATCCGGAAGCGTGCGTCTAAGGGAGCGTCACGTCCGCCCAGCGGGCGTCTACGCGACCGAGCACGCGGAGGATGTCAGCCCCGACGGGGCCAAACAGCGCCGGGTCGGACCCCGACGGAGCCAGCCCAGGGCTACTTTTGGCGCTTGTAGAAAGGCAGTGCCACAACTTCGAACGGCTCCGCCTTGCCGCGCAGGTCGATGTCCAGGGCAGTGCCCACCTCGGAGAATTCGACGTCGACATAGGCCAGGGCCACGGGGTAGCCCAGCGTGGGGCTCGGCTGGCCGGAGGTCACTTCGCCAACAACTGCGCCGTCCTTGAGCACCGGGTAATGGCCGCGCCCCGCGCGCCGGCCCAGGCCCTTGAGGCCCACCAGCTTGCGTCCGCTCGTGGCACCGGCGCCGCCGGCCTTGAGTGCTTCGAGCGCCGCACGCCCCACGAAGTCGCTGTCCTTGGCGAGTGAGACAACCGGGCCGAGGCCTGCTGCATAGGGGTTGCCTTCGCGGGAGAGCTCATTGCCGTAGAGCGGCATGCCGGCTTCCAGGCGCAGCGAGTCGCGGCATGCCAGGCCGGCGGGGACGAGCTCGCCCTCCTCGGCGACGGCCGCGATGGCCTGCCACAGGGCTGCGGCGTCGTCGTTGTCCACGAAGATCTCGAAGCCGTCTTCACCGGTGTAGCCGGTCCGGGCGAGCAGGAGGTCCTTGGGGGCGCCGGCCACCAGGAAGGGAACTTCGACGGCGGCGTAGTACTTCAGTCCGGTGACCAGCTCGTGCTGTGCCGCCGGAACCAGGCGAAGCAGGATGGCTTCGGCCTTGGGACCCTGGACGGCGATCAGCGAGGTCGTTGCGGAAGCGTCCTCCACAACGACGTCGAACTTTGCTGCCCTTTCGGCAAGGGCGGCGGCGACCACAGCGGCGTTGCCGGCGTTGGGCACCACCAGGAACTTATCAGTTCCGTCCTCCGCCGCTGGACGCCGGTACGTGATGAGGTCGTCGATGATGCCGCCGTCTTCCTGGCAGATCAGCGAGTACTTTGCTTTGCCCACGGACATGGCGGAAATTTTGCCTACGAGGGCGTAGTCCAGGAAGGCTGCAGCGTCCGGGCCGGTGACCCAGACTTCGCCCATGTGGGAGAGATCGAACAGGCCGGCGGCCTTACGGACGGCGTGGTGCTCGGCCAGTTCGGAGGAGTACTTCAGGGGCATCTGCCAGCCACCGAAATCGGTGAAGGACGCGCCGAGCTTCTTGTGCTCTTCATAGAGCGCGGTGTAGTTCTCAGTCATCGGGGAAATCCTTAGTTTTCGAAGTCTTCGATGGGCGGGCAGGAGCAGATCAGGTTGCGGTCCCCTGCTGCGCCGTCGATGCGTCCCACGGGCGGGAAGTACTTGTCCTGCTTGAGGTGGTGGACCGGGAAGGCGGCCTGCTCGCGCGGGTAATCGCGGTTCCAGTCGGAGGAGACCACGGCGGCCGCGGTGTGCGGTGCGTTGCGCAGCGGGGAGTTCTCCACGGTGAAGTCGCCGTTAGCCACCTGGTCGATTTCCTGGCGGATGGTGATCATCGCGTCAATGAACCGGTCGATCTCCACGAGGTCCTCGGACTCGGTGGGCTCCACCATGAGCGTGCCCGCGACCGGGAATGCCAAAGTGGGGGCGTGGAAGCCGAAGTCGATGAGGCGCTTGGCCACGTCTTCCGCGGTGACGCCGGTCTTGGCCGTCAGGGCACGCAGGTCCAGGATGCACTCGTGCGCCACAAGTCCGCCTTCGCCGGTGTACAGGACCGGGAAGAACTCGTTCAGGCGGGAAGCGATGTAGTTCGCCGCCAGCAGCGCGGACTTGGTGGCCTCGGTAAGGCCCTGGCCGCCCATGAGCTTCACGTAAGCCCAGGAGATCGGCAGTACACCGGCGGATCCGAAGCGCGATGCCGAGATGGCCACGCCGTGACCGTCCTCGTGTGCAGCCTTGTTGGCGTCTCCCGGCATGAACGGCGCCAGGTGGGCCTTGGCCGCCACCGGGCCGACGCCCGGGCCGCCGCCGCCATGCGGGATGCAGAAGGTCTTATGCAGGTTCAGGTGGGACACATCGCCGCCGAACTTGCCCGGCTGCGCCAGGCCCACCAGTGCGTTCAGGTTGGCGCCGTCAACGTACACCTGCCCGCCGGCAGCGTGCACCGAGTCGCAGATTTCGCGGACGTCGGCGTCGTACACACCGTGCGTGGACGGGTAGGTGATCATGATCGCGGACAGGACGTCCTTGTGGGTTTCGATCTTGGCCTGGAAGTCGGCGTGGTCGATGGTGCCGTCAGCGGCGGTGGCCACGACCACCACCTTCATGCCGGCCAGGACGGCCGAGGCGGCGTTGGTGCCGTGCGCCGACGCCGGGATCAGGCAGACGTTGCGCTGGTCATCCCCGCGGGACAGGTGGTAGCCGCGGATCGCCAGCAGGCCCGCGAGCTCGCCCTGCGAACCGGCGTTCGGCTGGATGGAGACCTGGTCATAGCCGGTGATCTCGGCGAGGTCCGCTTCCAGGCCCTCGATCAGTTCACGCCAGCCCTCGGTCTGGGAGTCCGGGGCAAAGGGGTGGATGGAGGCGAATTCCGGCCAGGAGATGGCTTCCATCTCCGCAGTGGCGTTCAGCTTCATGGTGCAGGAGCCCAGCGGGATCATGGTGCGGTCCAGCGCGAGGTCGCGGTCCGAGAGCTTGCGGATGTAACGCAGGAGCTGGGTTTCCGAGCGGTGCGTGTTGAAGACCGGGTGCTGCAGGTACTCCGAGGAACGCTCGACGGCGGCCTCGAGGGCGAATCCTGCGTCGCCGTCGGCAACCTCGGCGCCGAAGACGGCGGCAACGGCGGCGACGGTTTCCGGCGTCGTGGTTTCATCAGTGGAGATGCCGACGGTGTCGGCATCGATGCCGCGCAGGTTGATGCCCCTGGCTTCGGCGGCGGCGACGATGTCAGCGGCCTTGCCCGGGACGCGGACGGTGATGGTGTCGAAAAAGCTGCCGTGCAGGACCTCGAGGCCGGCGCCCTGCAGGGACGCTGCCAGGGTGCGGGCGTTGCTGTGGACAGCCTCGGCGATGGCCTTCAGTCCGTCGGGGCCGTGGTAGACGGCGTACATCGAGGAGACGATGGCCAGCAGGGCCTGGGCGGTGCAGATGTTGGACGTGGCCTTTTCGCGGCGGATGTGCTGCTCGCGGGTCTGCAGGGCCAGGCGGTAGGCAGGGGTGCCGGCGTTGTCCTTAGACACACCCACCAAGCGGCCGGGCATGGAACGCTCAAGACCCTTCTGCACGGCCATGTACGCGGCGTGCGGGCCGCCGAAGAACAGCGGCACACCCAGGCGCTGGGTGGAGCCGACGGCGATGTCCGCACCCTGCTCACCCGGAGGGGTAATCAGGGTCAGCGAGAGCAGGTCGGCCGCAACGGTGACCAGCGCGCCGCGCTCCTTCGCGGCGGCGATAACGGCGGCGTGGTCGAAGACCCGGCCGGAAACGCCCGGCTGCTGCAGCACGATGCCGTTGATGACGCCGTCGGGAAGCCCCTTGGAGAGGTCCGCCACCTCAACCTCGAAGCCGAGCGCCTCGGCACGGCCCTTGACGATGGCGATGGTCTGCGGCAGGACATCGGCGTCCAGGACCGTCTTGCCGTCGTGGGCGGCCTTGTTCTTGTTGGCACGCCGCATCATCAGGACTGCTTCAGCCACAGCGGTGGCTTCGTCCAGCAGGGAGGCGTTGGCGATGGGCAGGCCCACAAGGTCCTGGACCATGGTCTGGAAGTTCAGCAGTGCCTCAAGGCGGCCCTGGGAGATCTCGGGCTGGTACGGGGTGTACGCGGTGTACCAGGCCGGGGATTCGAGGATATTGCGGCGGATCACTGCCGGGGTCACCGTGTCGTAGTAGCCCTGGCCGATCATCTGTACTGCTGTTTTGTTCTTGGCAGCCAGCTTGCGCAGCTCGGCCAGTACCTCGACCTCGCTCAGGGCGTCCTGCAACGTCAGGGCGACTTCCTGGCGGATGTCCTTGGGGACCGCGGTGTCTACCAGCGAGTCCACGGTGTCGTAGCCGACGGACTTGAGCATGGTGTCGATGTCGGCCTGGCGGCGGGCGCCAATATGCCGGTCGACGAAGGTGGTGGAGGCTGAACTAACCGTCACGAAGGAACTCCATTACTAATGGCGGCGCAGGGTACGCCGCAGTGGTCCGGGTTCCTCCCCGCTCTGTATTGGACCTGAGAGTTTCCGCAGGACCGTGCTCTCGCACAGCTCCGCTTGCACCGTCGGTGAGCATGGCGTCCTGGCTTGTTGCCTCCAACAGGGTTGGGACACAAACGGACAGCATGCTGCTTTCCAGAGTTGCCTTGCCGCGGCGGTACATGGGCCTGAGAGATTCCTGGGGAGGGTTTGCTCCTACGGCGCCTGCTTGTACCTACTTGCAGAACTCTCCCGCCGCAGATCAAAGGCATATTTAGTTAGCGGTGACAACAGTCACAGCGTCAATTGTCCTACGTGTAGGTCCAGTCTGCAAACTCCACGGCCAGTCCGATGCCGCGTTACGGCCCGGGTCGCGGGGGTACCGGAAGACAGACCCCCGCCCTCGTGGCGCCGTCAGCCGCGAAGGCGTTCGACGGCGGCCAGCAGGCTGTCGACGTCGCCGCTCATTTCGGACGGGGCGGCGCCGGGTCCGCTGGCCAGCATGGCATTGAAGTAGAGGCCGTCACCCATGTACAGCACGGCCTTGGCCATGGCCGGGCCGACGTCTCCGGCCAGAAGCTCCAGCCAGCTTCCCTGGACGGCCGCGAAACGATGCAGCGTTTCCTGGTGCGCGACTTCGGCGAGCCGGGTGGCCGCCACAAAGACCCGGTCCAGCGGAGTGTCTGCCCAGAGCGAGGACTTAATGAAGTAGACCGCGGCCCCCTCCGGAGCTTTGGCCATGACGTCCAAATCCCCAGCAACCAGCCGGTCCATGCGCTCGAGCAGGGCGGAAATCATGGCTTCCTTGTTCGGGAAGTGATACAGGAGCCCTCCCTTGGAAACCCCTGCCCGCCGGGCCACGGCATCCAGCGTGGCGGCGCGTTCACCCACCTCGATCAGCAGGGATTCAAAGGCGTCGAGCACAGCCTCGCGGGCAACGGGTTTTCTGGCCATGGTTCCTATCATGCCCGGTGGCCCGGGATCATTTCTTAACTATACCGTCCAGACGGTACAGTTATATTCATGGGAAACTCGCAGTCACCTTCGACGCCGGCCACGCAGCGCCTCACTTCCGCAGCGCCCGCCGCTGTCGGCAGCCGCTCCCCGATTCCGAAGCCGGGGCGCGACTGGCTGGCCCTGGCGCTTTTGATGTTCCCGGTTCTCCTGGTCGCCGTGGACAACACTGCGCTGACTTTCGCGCTGCCCGCCATTGCCGGCAGCCTTGAGCCCACCGGCGTTCAGCTGCTGTGGATCGTTGACGCGTATCCCCTGGTCCTTGCCGGCCTCCTGGTTGCCATGGGAAGTTTCGGCGACAGGATCGGCCGCCGCCGGCTCCTGCTGATCGGAAGCACCGGTTTCGCCGCGGTGTCGGCGGCCACTGCTTTCGCCCCCAGCGCAGAATGGCTGATCGCCGGCCGCGCAGCACTCGGATTCTTCGGTGCGATGCTCATGCCGTCCACCTTGTCCCTGATCCGCAACATCTTTCCGGATCCCAACCGGCGCAGGCTGGCTGTCGCCATATGGGCGGCGGGGTTCTCGGGCGGCGCCGCACTGGGGCCGATTTTTGGCGGCTGGCTCGTGGAGCACTACTGGTGGGGCGCAATCCTGCTGGTGTCCGTGCCCATCATGCTGCCCATCCTGCTGCTTGGCCCGGCCCTGATTCCCGAGTCCAGGGACCCCCGGCCAGGAGCGGTGGATGGTGCCAGCATCGCCCTGTCGCTGCTGACAATGGTTCCGCTGGTCTACGGCATCAAGTCGCTGGCAACGGAGGGCTTCCATCCCATCCCGGCAGCGGCCATCGGCTTCGGGCTGCTCATGGGCTACGCCTTCGTTCGACGCCAGAGGAAGCTGTCCAGTCCGCTGCTGGACATTAGCCTCTTCGGAAACAGGATCTTCAGCACGGCCATCACGGCCAATGTCCTGGCGCTTTTCTCCTTCAACGGATTCATCCTCTTCCTGGCCCAGCACCTCCAGTTGCTGGAGGGCCAGCGGCCCACGGAGGCCGGAATCGCCATGATCCCGGCCCTGGTTGCCACCGTGGTTGCCGGCCTGTTCGTGGTCCCGCTGGTGCGGAAAGTCCGGCCAGGATTTGTGGTGGCCGGAGGCCTTTCCCTCAGCGCCACCGGCTACTTCATGGTGGCCTTCGGGGACCACTCGGGCGGTCCGGCCGTCCTGCTGGGCGCACTCCTGGTCCTGGCCCTCGGCGTGGGAGCAGCCGAAACGATTTCCAACGACCTGATCCTGGGGTCGGTCCCGCCGGAGAAGTCGGGGGCGGCAGCGGCCATTTCGGAGACCGGCTATGAGATCGGCTCACTCCTCGGCACGGCCGTTCTCGGCTCAATCCTGACGGCGTCCTACCAGCGGAACCTGGTCCTGCCGGAGGGCATTGCAGCCGCCGGCCCCGGGAGCGCCGCGGAGGGGATCACGCAGGCCCGCGAAACCCTGGCGGGGGCCATGGAACTCGCCCATTCGCTCCCCGCACCGCTGGCGGATGCCCTGACGTCCGCGGCCCGGATTGCGTTTGAATCGGGCGTCCACGTGACGGCCTCCATCGGGCTGGTACTAATGGCGGGGGCGGCAGCCCTCGTCGCCGTCGTACTCCGCGGAGTGCCCAGGGCCACATAGCGCCGGAAGGCCGCCAGCCTCCGCCCGCACCCCCTAAGCAGAAAAGCCCGGCACCGGAGTTATCCGGTGCCGGGCTGACGCGCTGCCGGGCTTACTTGCTGTCCGGAGTGGTAACGCTGGCCGAGGCCTTCATGTTCTCCGCGCCCACCATCCAGGCGTACTGCTCGAGCTTGGCGATGAACTCATGGAGAAGGTCCGCCGTCGTGGGGTCTTCCTCGTCAACTTCATCGTGGACCTTGCGCATGGTGCCTACAGCCGCTTCCAGTGCCGCGACGATGCGGTCCACGGCGTCCTTGGTGCTGATCAGCCCCTGCGGGAACTGCGCAAGGCTCGTGGTCTCCGCGACGGTGGCACTGCGGCCGTCCGGCAGGGCGTGGAGTGCCCGCATGCGCTCCGCCATGTCGTCGGCGAAGTTCCGGGCGGCGTCGATGATTTCATCCAGCTGGAGGTGGAGGTCGCGGAAGTTCGTTCCCACGATGTTCCAGTGGGCCTGCTTGCCCTGGATGTGCAGTTCAATCAGGTCCGCGAGCACAGCCTGCAGATTATTCGTCAGCGTCGGTGATGCCTTCATTGATCCTCCTGGTGTCAGCGGTTTCTCGGGTTATCCGAAACTATCCCAGCCGCCACAGCGGCGCCACCGAATCTCGCGGGCGGCTTAACAAAATGATTATTCTTCATTTTTCCTTGCCACCGGACCCCTTCATGTGAATACTAAATGAACGTCATTCATTTAGTGACGACCGTCTCACTGGAGTATTCACCATGATTGAAATCACCTGCCTTGAACCGCCCGTTTCCCTGGCGCGCACGCAGCCTTCCGACCGTCCTGCACTAAGGATCGGTGTAGTCCAGCACCGCTGGCACGCGGACCCCGCGGACCTCCGCGCAGAACTTGAGGACGGCATCGCACGCGCAGCCCGGTTGGGAGCCACCGTTGTCTTCCTGCCGGAGCTCACGCTGTCCCGCTACCCGGCGGATACGCTCCCCGACAACGACACGTCCCGTTCGTGGGCCGCCCGTCCCCGCCCCTCGGACCTCGCCGAGGACCTGCTGACCGGCCCCACGTTCCGGTTCGCCGCCGCGGCCGCACGCCGGCACGGGATCACCGTCCACGCTTCCCTGTACCAGCGCGCGGAGAACCCGGACGGTTCGGACGACGGCCTGGGACTGAACACTGCGATCCTGGTGTCCCCCGAGGGTGAACTGCTGGCCCGCACGCACAAGCTCCACATCCCGGTGACCGCCGGCTACTACGAGGACAAGTTCTTCCGCGCGGGCCCGGCCGTTGAGGACGCCTACGAGGTCCACTCCCCTGCCGAACTGGGCGGCGCCAGGCTGGGCATGCCCACCTGCTGGGACGAATGGTTCCCGGAACTCGCACGCCTGTATTCCCTGGGCGGCGCAGAAATCCTGGTCTATCCCACGGCCATCGGATCCGAACCCGACCACCCGGACTTCGATACCCGGCCGCTTTGGCAACAGGTGATCGTGGGTAACGGCATCTCCAACGGCCTGTTCATGGTGGCGCCGAACCGCTGGGGAAGTGAGGGGACGCTGAACTTCTACGGTTCCTCCTTCATCTCGGACCCCTACGGCCGGATCCTGGCGCAGGCTCCCCGCGACGAATCCGCCGTCCTCGTCGCCGACCTGGACCTGGACCAGCGCAGGGACTGGCTCACGCTGTTCCCGTTCCTTGCCACCCGCCGCCCGGACACCTACGCCCGGCTCACCGAACCCGTGCGGACGGGGCAACCGCTCGGCGGCGAAGCACACATCTACCACGAGGTGACCGCGTGAGCCGCTGGCGCATGCCCGCCGAGACGGCTCCGCAGGAGCGCATCTGGATGGCGTTTCCCACCGGCGGCTACACCCTCGGCGAAACCGCCGAAGAAGCTCACGCCGCGCGGACGGGCTGGGCCGCCGTCGCCAATGCCGCCGTCGGGTTCGAGCCGGTCACCGTTGTGGTGACGCCCGACGACGTCGTGACCGCCGCGCGCTATCTGGATCCCGCCGTCGAGGTGCTCACCGCGGACCTGAACGATGCGTGGATGCGGGACATCGGCCCCACCTTCGTCCTCGACGACGACGGGCGCCTCGGCGCCGTCGACTGGGTCTTCAACGGCTGGGGCGGTCAGGACTGGGCCTGCTGGGACAAGGACTCGCTGATCGGGGCGGAAGTCGCCGGCCGGTCCGGCGCCCGGCACATTGCCTCCACCCTCGTCAATGAAGGCGGCGGCATCCAGGTGGACGGGGAGGGCACCGTGCTGGTGACCGAGACCGTGCAGCTGGATCCGGGACGCAACCCCGGGCTGTCCAAGGCCGAGGTGGAAGCAGAGCTCGCCCGCACCCTTGGCGCCACCCATGTCATCTGGCTTCCCCGCGGCCTGACCAGGGACTCAGAGCGGTTCGGCACCCGGGGCCACGTGGACATCGTGGCCGCCATCCCGTCCCCCGGCACGCTACTGGTGCATTCCCAGCAGGACCCGGAACATCCCGATTTCGAGGTCAGCCGCGAAATCATCAGTTTCCTCTCGGCCACGCGGGACGCAGCCGGCCGCGAGTGGCACATCATCGAAGTCCCCGCTCCCGCCACCCTCAGGGACCACGAGGGCTTCGTGGACTACAGCTACATCAACCACCTCGTGGTCAACGGCGGCGTGATTGCCTGCACCTTCGGGGACCCCAACGATGAAAAGGCCCTCCGGATCCTCGCCGACGCCTACCCCGGCCGCCGGGTCGCGGGCATTGACGCCCGCGAACTGTTCGCCAGGGGCGGCGGCATCCACTGCATCACCCAGCAGCAGCCCGCTGCCTCCTAGAACGTACTGACCACCTAGAAAGGGCCTGACATGACCCAAACCATCCGCCACAGCGCCCCGGCCGGCGCAGCCGGTACGGCAGTAGCAGAAACCGACGCCCCCGGCACGCAACACGGCATTACCGGAAAGGGACTGAAGGGCGGGCAACTGGGCCTCCTCGCCGTCGTCGTCCTCGGCATTTCCACCATTGCACCGGCCTACACGCTCACCAGCGCCCTGGGCCCCACCGTGAACGAGGCCGGGCTGCAGTTGCCCGTCATCTTCCTCATCGGCTTCATCCCCATGATCCTGGTGTCCCTGGCCTACCGCGAGCTCAACGCCGACTCGCCGGACAGCGGCACCACCTTCACCTGGGTCACTAAGGCCTTCGGCCCGTGGGTGGGATGGATGGGAGGCTGGGGGCTCCTCGCCGCGAACATCATCGTGCTGTCCAACCTGGCCGCTGTGGCGGTGGACTTCTTCTATCTGTTCCTCGCCCAGCTCACGGGTGTGCCGGAACTGGCGGACCTCGCCGCCAACAAGGTCCTGAACGTCGCGACCTGCGTCGTGTTCGTGGCGCTGGCCGTCTGGGTGAGCTACCGCGGCCTGCACACCACCAAGATTGTGCAGTACGGACTGGTGGGCTTCCAGCTGCTGGTGCTCGGACTGTTCGTGGCCATGGCCTTCGCCAACTGGTCGTCCTCGGATACCTCCATCCCGTTCAGCTGGGAATGGTTTGACGTCACCAAAATCGAGACCTTCGGCCAGATTGCTGCGGGAATTTCGTTGTCCATTTTCGTGTACTGGGGCTGGGACGTCTGCCTCACCGTGAACGAGGAAACGGCCAACGGCAAAAAGACCGCCGGCATTGCGGGCACCCTCACCGCCGTCGTGGTCCTGGGCATCTACCTCCTGGTCAGCATCGCCACCATGATGTTCGCCGGCGTGGGCACGGAGGGCGTCGGGCTGAACAACGAAGAGAACCACGCAAACATCTTCACCGCGCTGGCGTCCCCCGTCATGGGCCCGTTCGCCATCCTCATGTCGCTGGCGGTCCTGTCCAGCTCAGCGGCTTCGCTGCAGTCCACGTTTACCTCGCCGTCCCGGAGCCTGCTGGCCATGGCCCACTACGGCGCCCTGCCGAAGCCTTTTAGCCACATGAGCAAGAAGTTTGCGACGCCGGGCTTCGCAACGATTGCAGCGGGTGTCCTCTCCGCCGGGTTCTACGCGGTGATGCATGTGGTCAGCGAAAACGTCCTGAACGACACCATCCTGGCCCTTGGGCTGATGATCTGCTTCTACTACGGGCTGACTGCGTTCGCGTGCGCCTGGTACTTCCGCAATACCGTTTTCAGCAGCGTCCGCCACTTCATCCTGCGCCTGCTCTGCCCGCTGCTGGGCGGCCTGGGCCTGCTGGTGGTGTTCCTGCAGACCGCCGCGGACAGCCTGGCACCGGAGTTCGGCAGTGGATCAGAGATCTTCGGCGTGGGCCTGGTCTTCGTCCTCGGGGTGGGAATCCTTGCCCTCGGGGCAGTATTCATGCTGCTCATGGCCAAGCTGAATCCGGGGTTCTTCCGCGGCGAAACGATCCGCAAGGACACCCCTGCCCTGGTGGTTCCGGAGTAGGGCCGGTCAGGTCCTTCCGGGGGTCACCAGTAATGGGCTACGTCAATGACCAGTCGGGATCCGGTCCCGGGTCCGTCCAGGCTGAACACCCGGAATGGAAGGCGTCCGCGGACGCCAAGGCCGATAGTTGAATAACCTTCGAAACTCCCGGCCCAGGCCACCTGGCGGAAGGTCTGGTAGCCGCCAACGTTGGTCAGTTCATTCCGGTCGGCGGGGTTGTACGTGGACTTACCGCTGTCGTCATAGGCGGGAGCATTGACGGTGATCTGGAGGAACGCCCGTCCCCTGAGCGGAACGGGCAGGCCCGAACCGTCCTGCACCACAGTGGGGACATACCGCACCGTGTAGCCTTCCACCGGACCGTTGAGGTCAACCACCAGGCGGTCGAAGCAGTAGTGCTGCCCGGTGCGAACGTTGGTGACCTTGGCGGTACTCATGGTCGCCTCGGATTTCGCCAGCGATCCCCACACCAGTCCGCAATAGGAGGCGGACGCCGGCGCAGGAGCCACCAGGCCCAATCCTGCTGCCATCAGCAGTGCCGCCAGCCAGACTTGAAATTTCTTCATTTCAGCCACCTTGGAAGTGATGAGGTATTTCAAGCGTAGGAGCCCTGACTCGGGAACACGAGGGCCGAAATGCCTTCGGCGCCCAACCGTTAGCCTGCAGCCGGGCAGGTTACGGGACGGCATACAGCGAGGCGCCGGCAGCCCCTGCGGGCCGCCGGCGCCTCGTGCTGCCGGGCAGGTGAAATTGTGGTGCGCGCCGGATGCCTAGCCTTCGCAGTCGCGGCAGTACTTCATGCCGTTCTTTTCGCGCGCAACCTGGGACCGGTGGCGGACCAGGAAACACGAGGAGCAAGTGAATTCGTCCGACTGCTCGGGAACAACTGTGACCGTGAGTTCCTCGCCGGAGAGATCCGCTCCCGGGAGGTCGATGCCCTCGGCCGTATCGTTCTCATCAACATCGATAACGGCGGTCTGCGCTCCGCCGCCGCGGGACGCCTGAAGGGCCTCCAGGGATTCAGCCGGAGACTCTTCTTCTGTCTTGCGTGGGGCGTCGTAATCGGTAGCCATTTGGGGGTTCACTTTCGTTGCTGCTCAGCGCCATTTCAGGCACCTCAGTGAAGCAGTTTAGGTCATTATGCCGGTAGTTGAAGAAAAGTGTGTTCAACCCGACAAATTACTTCGCCGGACGGCAGAGACCAGGCTTCCTGAGCAGCGGGCCGGCGATTATCCCTCGCCGGCCGCGGCAGCCGTTTCCCGGTGCGCCGCCGCCGCGTGGTCGGCAGCAATAGACACTCCGCTAAGCGCCGGCAGCCAGCCCCATCTGGTGACATCGGCGATGGCGGAGTTGCCCTGCTCCCAGGCGCCGGGGTCCGCGGGGGCTGCAGCGGCCGGCATGGGACTGGCCTCGAACCACAAGGCGATTCTGGTGAGCAGGCGTGTAGTCATAGGCCCAAAGTAGGCGCCCCATGTTGTGGGCACGTTTCGCCGCCGTCTCCACGGCGTTACTTCTTCGGGTCGGACGGACTCTGGCGGCCCGCGCACCATCGATCTAGCCTTGATCCACGCAGCATCCGCAGCCCCCGGAGGTATGTCATGGCCACGAAATTGAACAAGAAGGCACTCGAACACGCGCGCAGCCTCGTCAAGGACGGGAAGGTTGTCCGTGACACCCGGGACGACTGGAGCGAGCACGCACCGTCGACGGACCAGGAGAATGCCTTTATCGACAAGCACGGCTTTCCGGAATTCTCCAAGTGGCACCTCGGCGTGGACCCAGACGAGACGGAGGGAACCAAGGGCAGCGTGAGCTTCCCTTTCGGAGATTTCCAGAAGGTCCACCGTTGCGCTGTTGTTTCGTTGGAAAGTCGGGCGGCGCAATATGACCACGATGAGATCGCCAAGGCCGCCAAGGACCTGCTCGAAAAGATCGACGCGAAGGACTAGGCGCAGCCCCTATGCGACGGGCCACACGACGAGGGTCCGCCATGTTGCCGGATCGGGCTCCGTAGCGGGGTCGCTTAAGTAGTATTCCCACATCGAATCGGCCGGGTTGAAGCCCTCTTCCTTCATACGGGCCTGGATGTCGTTGTACGTAGTGACCAGTGTGTCGTATGGGCCGGTGTGGGTCGCTTCGAAAGCCCGGCACGCGGGGAGGGTTCCGGTCTCCACCCCTCCCGACGCGGTGAGCGGCGCCGTCACCGGAAAGCCTGCCTCGACGTCGACGGTGTCGGTTGGCATGCCCCGGTATAGTCCAAAAGGCGGCCCGGCAATCTGCACGTCCTGGTCCCGGGCTGCCGCCATGACAGCGCCAAAAGCACGGCCAAAGAATTCCGGCAACTCGTTCATAGGCACTTTTTCGCGGACAACGGCTGTGGCCTGTTCGGGACGCTGCACCAGTCGGATTCCTGTTTTGTCTTGGCTCATAGGCCAACCATCCGCGGAGAGAGCGCTACAGCCAAGGGTCGAAGGACCCGGACGTGGACCCGGAGCCGGGGCCCTGCGCCGGGACGGGGCGACGTACGCGTGCCCCGCGAACAAGACCCGATCTGTCAACCTTTACATAACCGATCCGCAGCAGCCGCTCCGCGGCCAGGCACCACTGGATCAGGACCGGGGCGGTGGATTCCGGGCCGTGGCCGACTGTTCTATCGGGAACCCAGTCGCTTTCCACTCGGGGAAGCCATCCTCAAGCCTAGTGGCGAGGCGCCCTTCGTCCTTGAGCAGCCTCACGGCCTCGTCCGCATACAGGCAGTATGGTCCGCGGCAGTAAGCGACGATTTCGCTCCCCTTGGGAACCTCGCGCAGTCGAGACTTGACGTCCGAGAAGGGCACGGAAAGCGCCCCGGGGATGTGACCGGCTTCGTACTCTGGCTGCGGCCGCACGTCCAGCACAACGACGTCGCCCTGCCGAAGCCGCAGCAGCAGTTCGTCACGCGTGATCATGTTCAGGTCGGCGCGATCGCCGACGTAGGCACGGACGAGTTCGCCCAGCTCCCCCGAGTGCGCTTCGGCCGTCTCCCGAAGTGCTCGCCATAGCCGCTCCACTGCCGGGCTGGCAAGGGAGTAATAGATCCGCGTCCCCGAGCGTCGCGAGTGGACGATGCCGGCACGCAGCAAGCGCTGCAGGTGCTGGGATGTGTTGGCCATACTCTGGTGGATCTCTGCGGCCAGCTCGTCAACCGGCCGCTCACCCTGCCCAAGGACATCGATCAGCTGCGCCCTCCTGCCGTTCCCCAACGCCTTGGCAGCTTCTACGAGGCCGTCGAAGAGCGCATCCTTTTCCTGCTGGTCGCCCACTCGCGCCTCCTACTCAAGAGTTCTCTTGACAAGCCTACCGTCAGGGGACTCTTATTCAAGTACCTACTTAAATTAAGAAAGGGGGTGGTGGCCGTGTCCACCATCCAAACTCCCCGAGAAGAACAGTCCCGCCTCCGGACAGGAGCCGCTCTCATGACGCTGGCCGGGCTGGCCTTCGTGGGGTACGCCGTAATCTTCTTGGTGCTCAACTTCACGGACGCCTTCCTTGAGCTGGGCATCGGCCCCGATCAAGTGGACAAAGGGAAGGCGGACATCGAGGCGTTCAGCCCGCAGCTGTATCACTACATCAGCCATTTGCACATCGCGGTCAGCGGCTTCATCGCTGCGACCGGGCTGGCCGTCGCAGGCCTGTCCTGGTATGGGGTGCGCCGCGGAGAACGGTGGGCCTTCGCCACAGCCGTTATCGTCCCGGTTGTTGGACTCGCCGTTGCCCTCCCCGCGCACTACCCATGGGGTCTGGCCACCCTTGGGCACCTCGGCCTGATCTACCTCGCCGTCCTCATTTTCCTGGTAGGGGTCGTGGCAGCCTACAGCGGAATGCGAAGCACCGCGGTGACGCGCCACTG
Source organism: Arthrobacter sp. NPDC058288 (assembly GCF_042880995.1). NCBI lineage: Bacteria > Bacillati > Actinomycetota > Actinomycetes > Micrococcales > Micrococcaceae > Arthrobacter > Arthrobacter sp. NPDC058288. Next base: position 18,766 of record NZ_JBHVYH010000004.1, on the reverse strand, counting down.
ACACTCAAACGACGGGCTGAATTCCTTGAACCAGCCAGACGCCCTGTCATGAACCGGCGTCCGGTCATGTTGCCCAAGGCTGCGCGACAACCTGAAGCGGTAAATCGTGGGGACCGGTCTTTCCCTCGTCCATTGGGAAATTGTGTGATTCGAACATTGCCGGCAAAACGTGGCGAAGAGCGGCAGACGCAATGGGATGTCCATGGGTAACACTGAAGACGTTCCGCAGGGCCACCGCGACACAGACTGCCTGAACCTTGGGCACCGAAACAGGCTAAGCCCACCGCTGATAGGGGTTCGTGGAGCCCCCTGTCGGATTCGAACCGACGACCCCCGCTTTACAAGAGCGGTGCTCTGGCCAACTGAGCTAAGGAGGCGTGCTTGTCCGCCTGAGGGATCAGGCGCAACGAGCGGCACTGGATGCAGTGCTAGATAAGGTTAGCCCAAGGACGCCCCGCTGGTAAAAACGGCATCGGCCAGGTTCCGGGGTTCCGGAACCTGGCCGCTGAATGCAGCAGGGTCAGGCGGTGCTAGCCCTTGGCGTCGATGGCAGCCTGGATGAACGGGATCAAATCAGTGTTGGCGGAGTCGCCTTTGCCCCACTGCTTGCCGTCCACGAAAGCGGTCGGAGTGCCGGTCACGCCGATGGCCGCTGCTTCCTGGGTGGCCACCTTGACGTAGGGCCTGAATTTCTTCTCTTCCACACATGAATCGATGCTCTTGGCGCCCACGTCCGTGGCCAGCTTCTTCAGGTCGTTGTCCGAGAGGCCTGCGCTGCCTTCTGCAGGCTGCTTCTCGAAGAGTGCGTTGAGGAAGTCAGAGTACTTTTCCGGGGATTCGTTGACCACGCAGGCTGCGGCGTTGGCCGCGCGGGACGAGTAGTTGGTGGTGGACTGCTGGTCCAGGAAGCCGAGCGGACGGTACTCCAGGGAGATTTTGCCTTCGTTGCGGAGGCTTGTCAGCTTGTCGTTGTAAGTGGTTTCGAACCGTTTGCAGACGGGGCAGATGAAGTCGATGTAGACGACCACCTTCACGGGCTTGCCGGCTTCCGCCTCAGCGCCGGGAGCCTTGACCTCCGCAGGAGCCGTTTCCGGCTTGGTCGGAACGTCCTTCACGTTGACAGTGGCGGGGTCCGACTTCACTACCTCGGAGTTGGCCAGCAGCGTCACGCCGCCGTGGATATTGCCGTTGGCCGGGGTGGGGCCTTCGTCCGCCACCGGAGCGTTGTTCCTGATGTTGGAACTGACCACCAGGGCAACGATCGCGAGGATGGCAACGACGGCCACCACGATGCCCCAACCGATCAGGAGCTTATTGCGCTTGTCCTTCTTCAGCTGCGCCTCACGGATCTCACGGGCTTTCTCGCGGGCCTCGGCAGTGCGTTCTGCTTTGGACTTGCGGGGTTCGTTTGCGGCGCTCATCAGTTCCTCGGGTCGATCGGCCAGGTGCGGACCACATCAGTGGCAACTTTGTCAGTGTAGGGGAGAAACCTGAGAGCTTGCGCCTTCAAGTTTCTGTCCGATTGCCCAACGGATGAATAGCCCGGAAGATTCCGGCGGACTAGGGTTGACTTCGAGCCATTAGCTACCCAAGGGGCACCAATGCAGACTACGCACCGTGAAAAATCCGAAGCAAGCGCCGAAGGGAAACCCGCGCGCGGCGGCAGCCACGCGGCTGACGCGCTCTATGACTTCATGGTGGTGTCCAACCGTCTTCCGGTTGACCGCTGCGCCCCGGAGGACAGGGGGTGCGAGGACGGCTGGCGGCGCTCGCCCGGAGGCCTGGTGACCGCTCTGGCCCCAATGATGACCAAGACCGACGGCGCGTGGGTGGGCTGGCACGGCGCCCCGGATGAAACCGTCAAGCCTTTCAGCCACGGCGGCATGGACCTGGTCCCGGTGCAGCTGAGCACGGACGACGTCGAACTCTTCTATGAGGGCTTTTCCAACGCCACCCTGTGGCCGCTGTACCACGACGTGATTGCGCCGCCGGAGTTCCACCGCACGTGGTGGGATTCATACCGGAAGGTCAACCGGCGGTTCGCCGACGCCGTCGTGCGCCACGCCGATCAAGGCGCCACCGTCTGGGTGCAGGACTATCAGCTGCAACTGGTTCCCAAGATGCTCCGGGAAGCACGCCCGGACCTCAAGATCGGATTCTTCAACCACATCCCCTTCCCTCCGCCGGAAATCTTCGCCCAGCTCCCGTGGCGCCGGGCCATCATTGACGGGCTCCTCGGCGCCGACCTGGTGGGCTTCCAGCGCAGCAGCGATGCGGGCAACTTCATGCGGTCCGCCCGGCGCTTCCTTGGTGCCAGCGTCAAGCAGCAGCAGGTCCACGTCAAGGGCGCTGACGGCCAAACCACCCACATTGCGCGTGCGCAGGCATTCCCCATCTCCATCGACGTCAAGCAGATCAGCGAGCTGGCCCGCAAACCGGAAATCATCGAACGCGCCCGGCAGATCCGAAGGGACCTTGGCAACCCCAAGACCATCCTCCTGGGCGTCGACCGCCTCGACTACACCAAGGGCATCCGCCACCGGCTCAAGGCCTACGAGGAGCTCCTGGCGGACGGCAAGGTCACCGTGGAAGACGCAGCACTGATCCAGGTGGCGAGCCCCAGCCGGGAGCGGGTGGAACAGTACCGCCTCCTGCGCGAAGAGGTGGAAGGCACCGTGGGCCACATCAACGGCACCTACGACACCATGCAGAACACCGCCGTCCGCTACCTGCACCACAGCTACCCCATCGACGAAATGGTGGCGCTCTACCTGGCCGCCGACGTCATGCTGGTCACCGCACTGCGGGACGGCATGAACCTGGTTGCCAAGGAATACGTGACCGCCCGCACCAACAACGACGGCGCGCTGGTCCTCAGCGAATTCGCCGGCGCGGCAGACCAGCTCAAGCAGGCGCTGCTGATGAACCCGCACGACATCGACGGGCTCAAGGACACCATCATGAGGGCGGTCAACATGCAGCCGGCCGAGGCGGCCCGCCGCATGCGGTCCATGCGGAAGCAGATCCTGGACCACGACGTCGACCACTGGTCAGCCGACTTCCTTGCAGCGCTCAAAGAGAAAGTGGTCCGCGATGACACCTGATGCAGCCCAGGGCAAAGCCCCCCTCACGCTTCAGCCGGAACTCCTGGCGGCACTTAAGAAAGTTGCCGCAACCGAGCACCTCCTGGTGGCCATGGATTTTGACGGAACGATCTCGCCGCTGGTTGACCACGCGGCTGACGCCCGCCCGCTCCCCCGGTCCGCCGCGGCCTTCGCCGCGCTCGCGGCCCTCCCGCGTACGACGACGGCACTCATCTCGGGCCGGGCGCTGGCGAGCCTCCGGTCGGTCGCTTCGCCGCCACCGGAGACCCTTCTCATCGGCAGCCACGGGGCCGAAGCCTGGCTGGGCCCGGGTTCGTCGGAACTGACGCTTGACCCTGACCAGCTGACCCTGCTGGCAGACGTCCGGCGCACGCTGGAGGAAATCGTGGAGCAGGCGCCGGGCACCCTGCTGGAAGACAAGCCGGCAGGCGTGGTGCTCCACACCCGACTGGCCGCAGACGACGTCGCCGAGGACGCTGTCGCTGCCGCACGCGCCGCGCTGGAGGGCCGGCCTGACGTGTACCTGAAGAACGGCAACCGGGTGCTGGAGACGTCCGTGGTCCACGCTTCCAAGGGCGAGGGCATGGCGTTCCTCCGCCAGGCGACCGACGCCACGGCGGTGGTGTTCGCAGGCGATGACACCACCGATGAAGACGCGTTGGGACGGCTGTATCCGGGCGACGTGGGTGTGAAAGTGGGGCTGGACTTCACGCAGGCCCAGTTCCGCGTCGAGGCGCCCGTGCACATCGCCGAACTGCTGGAAACGCTGCTCCGGGAACGAACCCTCGCTGTTGGGGAAGCCCCGTAAATCCGCATAAATCCGCGGGCCAGCCGGTCCGCGGTTACGAATCTCACATGTGACGCCCGTAACATTTGCACCCAAATGCATAAAATCTGACATACTCTGTTTGTGATGTGGCGCACAGACACCGTGCGGCGTCACGCGATACTCCTCGGCTTCGGCCGGGGAGTACACGGCTGAAAACCCGTGAACAACTGAATAAACATGAACCATTCACAACGGATCGTCCGGCACGTACCTGCCGGTGAAGGGATTGATAACTGTGGCAACAGTTACTTTTGATAACGCAACACGTCTGTACCCGGGCACCGAAAAGCCCGCCGTCGATAAGCTCAACATCGACATCGCCGATGGCGAATTCCTGGTCCTCGTTGGACCCTCCGGCTGCGGTAAGTCCACCTCCCTGCGCATGCTCGCAGGCCTTGAGGACGTCAACGCCGGCCGTATCCTCATTGGTGACCGCGACGTCACCGATGTTCCGCCGAAGGACCGCGACATCGCGATGGTCTTCCAGAACTACGCCCTGTACCCGCACATGACCGTTGCGGACAACATGGGATTTGCGCTGAAGATCGCCGGCGTCAGCAAGGAAGAGCGCGCCGAGCGCGTCCGCGAAGCAGCCAAGCTTCTTGACCTCGAACCGTACCTGGACCGCAAGCCGAAGGCACTCTCCGGCGGTCAGCGCCAGCGTGTTGCCATGGGCCGCGCCATCGTGCGTAACCCGCAGGTCTTCCTCATGGATGAGCCGCTTTCAAACCTTGACGCCAAGCTCCGCGTCCAGACCCGTACGCAGATCGCGTCCCTGACCCGCCGCCTGGGCGTCACCACCGTCTACGTGACGCACGACCAGGTCGAGGCCATGACCATGGGTGACCGTGTGGCTGTGCTGAAGGACGGCCTGCTGATGCAGGTTGACACCCCGCGCAACCTCTACGACAAGCCCAAGAACGTCTTCGTCGCCGGCTTCATCGGCTCCCCGGCCATGAACCTGCTGGAACTCCCCGTCGTCGACGGCGGCGTCCAGTTCGGCGGAACCGTGTACCCGGTTCCCCGCGATGTCCTCGAAGAGGCACACGGCCGCACCGTCACCCTGGGTTCACGCCCGGAGGACCTCGAGCAGGTCGCCGCAGGCGAGGGCCTCCAGGTTGAGGTTGACGTCGTCGAAGAACTCGGCGCCGACGCCTACGTCTACGGCCACACCACGCTTGACGGCAAGAGCCACGACATCGTGGCACGCGTCGACGGCCGCCGCCCCCCGATGAAGGGCGAGTCCATCTACGTCCGCCCGCAGTCCGGACATGTGCACCTGTTCGACACCAAGACCGGCCTGCGCCTCGGCGACTAGTTACCGGTTGCGGAGCCTGAATCAGGTGGTTGCACCACCAGCCACCACCTGACCAGCACCTTGCAGCACTGACCGACGGCGGCCCCTCCTCACTGGACGGGCCGCCGTCGTGATTTAAGCGCGGTTTCCCCGCTTTGTTTAGGCGGGCCGCCCCTACGTACGGAAGAATTGGCACATGACCGAGGAAAGCAACGCCCAATGGCACGACGAACCCACCGACTACGGCCAGATCGGCAAACTGCCTCGGTTTGAAGCGGCCAGCGCCAACGACGACAAGAGTTCCAACGTCTCCAGCAACCTGAGCATCACCGCTGCCTCGGCCGATCCCGAACTCCTGGACCTGCCGTGGCACATTGCGCTGGAGGACTGGCCGGCTGAGTACCTCGCCGCCCTCCCCCGCGGCATCTCACGGCACATCGTGCGTTTCGCCCACCTGGGCGGCTCCGTGATCGCCATCAAGGAAACGTCCGAACACGTGGCCCGTCACGAGTACCACATGCTCCGCAAGCTGGCGCGCCTGGACGTACCCTGCGTTGAGCCCGTGGCCGTCATCACCGGCCGCACCACGCCGGACGGCAGGCCGCTGAATCCGGTGCTGGTCACCCGCCACCTTAAGTTCTCCATGCCCTACCGGGCGCTCTTCTCCCAGATGCTGCGCAAGGACACCCTCACACGCCTGATCGACGCCCAGGCGCTGCTGATGGTGCGGTTGCACCTCATCGGCTTCTACTGGGGCGACGTCTCTCTGTCCAACACCCTCTTCCGCCGCGACGCCGGCGCCTTCGCCGCCTACCTGGTGGATGCCGAGACCGGCGAGCTGTATCCGGACCTGTCCACCGGCCAGCGCGAGTACGATCTCGAGATCGCCCGGGTCAACATCGCAGGTGAGCTGATGGATCTGCTGGACGGCGGCCTGATCGAGGAAAAGGTGGACCCGGTGGCCACCAGCGAACTCATCATGGACAGCTACCGGCGGCTGTGGACCGAGCTGACGGAGAAGGAATCCTTCGAGATCGGCGAACGCTGGCGCGTGGCCGCCCGGATCCGGAAACTCAACGAACTGGGATTCGACGTTGAGGAATACGCGATCAAGACCACCCAGAACGGCTCCACCATCCAGCTCCAGCCCAAGGTGGTGGACGCGGGCCACCACCAGCGCCGGCTGCTGCGGCTCACGGGCCTGGACGCCCAAGAGAACCAGGCCCGGCGCCTGCTCAACGACATGGACTCGTTCCGTGCGGACAACAACCCCGCCATGGACGAGGAATACAGCGCCCACCTGTGGGTCAGCCAGATCTTCGAGCCCATCGTCCGGTCGATTCCGCGCGACCTTTCCGGCAAGCTCGAACCGGCGGAAGCTGTCCACGAAGTCCTGGAACACCGCTGGTACATGTCCGAGAAGCAGGAGCGCCACATTCCACTGGCCGAGGCCGTGCAGTCCTACATCGACTCCATCCTCCGGCACCGCCGCGATGAGGCAGCAATCATGCTCAACCCGGACACGGAACTGCTCAAGATCCTCGAAGTCGAAACGGAGCAGTCCCGGTACGGCGAGGAAGACATCGACGAGTACCCTGACTCCGACGACTAGCTAGATCGCTTTCCCGGGGTTCAGGATGCCGGCCGGATCAAAGAGGTGTTTGATCCGGCGCTGCAGCTCGCGGACGGGCTCAGGCTGTTCCAGGCCCAGCCACCGCAGTTTGTACTGCCCGATCCCGTGCTCGCCCGTGATGGTGCCGCCCATCGCCAGGGCCACCGTGATGGACCTGTCCAGGGCTTCGCCCAGGCGCTGCATCGCGTCGGCGTCCACCTCGTTGTCCACGCGGTCAACCCAGAAGGTGGGGTGCAGGTTGCCGTCGCCGGCGTGGGCCACGACCTTGAGCTGCACGCTGTTGGCCACAGCCATGGCTTCAAGTTCGCCGATGTAGTCCACCAGCCGCGAGCGCGGCACGGCCACATCCTCCCCCACCCGGTATGCGTCGTCAACTTCAACGCCGCGGCTGTTGCGCCGCAGGTCCACCAGCCGCTCGGCTTCGGCGGTGTCCTCGGTGGTCACCGTGGCTCCGCCGGCGGCCAGGACCTCGCGGACCACCTCAGCCTCCGCGGCCGCCCCGAACCCGTCCGTCTGGATCAGCAGGAGCGACGCTCCCCGGGAGCTGAGGTCCGAGCCGTGGATTGCGTCGAGCTGATCCAGCGAACCGCCGTCGAGCAGTTCCATGATGGCGGGCTGCACGCGGGCCTTCCCCACGGCAAGGACGCCCGCCGCGGCGCTGCGGAAGTCCGGGTAGAACGCGGCGATGGTATGGACCTCGCGGGGCAGGTACTTCAGCCGCACTGTTGCCCCCACCACGATTCCGAGTGTTCCCTCCGATCCAACGAACAGCCCGGTCAGGTCGTAGCCTGCAACCCCTTTGAACGTCTGGTGTCCGGTGTGGATCAGGGAACCGTCCGCCAGAACAACGTCGAGGGCCAGGACCGAATCGCGGGTGACTCCGTATTTTGCGCAGCGCAGGCCGCCGGCGTTGGTTGCAACATTGCCGCCGATGGTGGACATCCGGAAGCTCGCGGGGTCCGGCGCGTACATCAGTCCGTGGACGGCCGCGGCGTCGTTGAGGTCGGCATTGACGACCCCGGGTTCGACGACGGCGGTCTCGTCATCCGGATTCAGGTCCAGGATGCGGTTCATGCGTTCAAGGCTCAGCACGATGCACCCCTGGCTGGCGTGGGCGCCGCCGGAAACCCCGGTGCCGGCCCCGCGGGCAACAATGGGAGCACTGTGCTTGGCGCAGGCACGGACCACGGCCTGGACGTCCGCTACGGTTTCGGCCCTAACCACCGCCAGCGGCAGCTGGTAGTCGAGCACCGGGGCCTGGTCCACGGCGTAGGCCGCCAGGGTCATCTCGTCCACGGCCAGTTTGCCGGGCTCCAGGATGGTTTTGAGCTCGTCAACAATGGTGCTCATGCGGCCTCCAGGTCCGTCGAATCCGGCCTCCAGTCTAAACGGCAGGATCTTGCGTCCCGGCAGCTGTGCCCCGAGTAGCTGCGGAGTCCGGTGTCCGGGTACCTGGAAGCACCCAGACCGCGGCCGCTGCTCCGCCTGCGCTGATCCTGATGCCGTCCCGGCCAGCCGCCGCCGTTCGGACATCGCCTGTGCAGAATGTCGAATCATTGGCGAGGGCGGCGGACTGGGCCGGAGACAGTGCACCGGCGGCGAGGTCGGTCCGGGCGGATGCGCGTGCCACAAACACCAGGACCGCGCTCTCTGCTGTCTCGCGGATATAGGAGAGTGCGTCGCCGTCGGCGTGCAGCCACCGGATTCCGCCCTCGGTGAGCGCCGGCTGCTGCCGCCGCAGGGCTGCCAGGGCCGAATAGCTGGCACGAAGGTCCGATTCGATCCCTGCGGGGTCGTTCCACGGCATCGGCGTCCTGGAGTCTTCGCCGTTGTACCCCTTGAGGCCGAACTCGTCTCCGGCGAAGACCACCGGAACACCGGGCATCGTGAACATCATGACGGCCCCGAGCAACTGCCCGCCGTCGATCATCACCGTGGCTGCACGGGCGGTGTCGTGGCTGTTCAAGGCATTCATGTTCTGGAGCCGAAGGTCCCAGCTGAAAGCCGACGCCAGGTCCAGGTGGGTGGCGAGGAAATCCTCGGCTCCCATCCGGTTGGGGCCGGCCAGGGGGGTGCCGAAAAAATTGACGTGTGCGGCGTCCCCTGCCAGCCAGGACCACAGGGGGCGGGTGAAGTTGGCGTAGGTCATGGCACCGTGCCAGTGTTCGCCGGTGAAGTCCGGCGCGGCATCGTTGGTGGATTCTGCCAGCATAGCGGCGTCCGGGTTGATGTCCCTGACGCGGTCGGCAATCAGGCAGGCCACCTCGCGGTTGAGGTCCGTGGCACCCAGCCGGCCGGTCATGTTGCCGACGTCGATCCGCCAGCCGTCCAGGTTGAAAGGCGGCCGGAGCCAGCGTGCCACCGGGGACTCATCGTCCAGGACGAATTTGTCCTTGAGGTCCTCGGAAGACCAGTCGAGTTTGGGCAGCGAGGCCACGCCGTACCAGGCCTCATACTCCGTGTGCTCCGCGTTGAAGTAGTAGTAGCCGGCTTCGGCGGATGCCGGGTCGGCCAGCGCCTGCCGGAACCACTCGTGGGCGTCTCCCGAATGGTTGGCGGTGAGGTCGCCCATCACTTTGATCCCGCGCGCATGGGCCGCTTCCACCAGCTTCGCAAGGGCTTCATCCCCGCCCAGGAGCGGATCCACCTCGTTGAAAGTGGAGGCGTCGTAGCGGTGGTTGGAGCGTGCCGGGAAGAAGGGCGTCAGGTAGATGACGTCCGCGCCGAGTTGCTGGATATGGTCCAGCTTTTCAGCAACCCCGGTGAGGTCGCCGCCGTAGAACTGGAACGGCGTTGCCGGCCCGGTTCCATCCACGGGTGTGCGGTCCCAAACGGACGGGATGGCCCAGTCAGGCACGGGACGCGAATCGGCGTCAGCGGAGCGCGCGAAGCGGTCCGGAAACACCTGGTACATCGTTCCCCGGCGCAGCCACTGCGGTCCGGCCGGGAACGTGGTCAGCCGGAAGTCAGCGTAGTCGGAGACATCGCGGCGGAACAGCCCCTGGGCGTTGAGGCTCCAGTACCCCGGCGTGCTGCCCGCCTGTCCGCCACCGTGGGTCCCGCCGTGGTGCGTCCCGCCGTCGCGCTCGCTTTCCGCGACTTCCAGCAGGAAACGGTAGCGGGCCACCGGGTTGGCTACGGTCATGTCCGCTTCCCACCAAATCCAGCCGTCAAGCTCCCCCAGGCTGCGCGCGGCATCGTACCGGGGTTCACCGTCCTGGACCGACCGCACCCAGACCCGGGCGGCACGCCCCCACGCCACGGGTATCCGCACTCGGAGCCGGGCAGTACCGCCAGGGCCGGTTCGTCGCGGCACGTGCAGCGGCGAACCATCGTGGTGCGGGTGAGGGCAGCGCGCGAGGATTGCCGGCATGCTCAGCCCTTCACCGAGCCCTGGGTGAGGCCACTGACGATGTAGCGCTGAAGGAACAGGAACAGCGCCATTACGGGGACGGCTGCGAGCACGGCGCCGGCGGCGAAAACCCCCCAGTTCTCCGAACGCTGCTGGGCGACGAAGGAGTAGAGTCCGACGGCGAGGGTCTGGCTGTCCGGATCGGTCAGCACCACGCTGGCGATCACGAACTCGCTGGAGATGCCGATGAAGGCCAGCAGCCCCACGACGGCGAGGATCGGTGTCACCAGGCGCAGGATGATGCCGAAGAAGATCTGCACGTGGCTGGCGCCGTCGATCTTGGCCGCCTCGTCCAGGGACTGCGGCACGGTATTGAAGAAGCCGTACATGAGGTAGGTGTTCACTCCCAGGGCACCGCCAAGGTACACCATGATCAGGCCGAGCTGGCTGCCCAGTCCCAGGGCCGGAATGACCTCGGAGATCCCGCTGAGCAGCAGGAAGATGGCCACCACAGCGAGCAGTTGCGGGAACATCTGGAGCAGGAGAAGGCTCAGCAGCCCGATCCGGCGCCCTTTGAACCGCATGCGGGAAAATGCGTAGGCGGCCATGGCGCCCAGGAACACCGTGGCGGCGGAGGTCACCACGCCCACCACCATGGTGTTGACGAACCAGCGGCCGAAGGGCCGTGAAGGGTTGTTGAACAGGGCGGTGAAGTTGCCGAGGTCCAGCTTGCTGAAGAGTGCATTCGAGCCCACAAGCGTGCCCGCGGAGTTGAACGCCGCGGACAGCACATAGAGGAGCGGGAAGATCGCGAAGACGGTCACGGCGATTCCCACGAGGTGCCGCCACCCCTTGTCCTTGAACCAGGCACCGAACGTGCGCCGCCGGTGCAGCTGCTTCAGATGCTCGACGTCGGTGGTTCCGGCCGCTGTTCCGGTGCCTGTGGTGGCAGAACCCGTGGCGGGTGAACCTGTGGCGGGTGCCGCCGTCGTACCGGTGCGTTCCGTTGACCCGTTCATGAGTTCACGTCCTCGAGTGCTTTGGTCTGCTTGAAGCTGATGGCCGAAACGGTGGCCACGATGATGAAAATGATGATGGCCAGGGCGCTGGCCAGGCCATAGTCGCGGCCGGTCCCCTGCCCGAACGCGACCTTGTACACCAGTGTGATCAGAATGTCCGTGGCTCCGATGTCACGGTCGGTGTCCGCGAAGCGCGGTCCGCCGCCGGTAAGCATGTAGATCACATTGAAGTTGTTGAAATTGAAGGCGAAGGAGGAGATCAGCAGCGGGGCAATCGAGACAAGCAGCAGGGGAAGCTTGATGGACCGGAAGACCCGCCACGGGCCGGCGCCGTCCATCCGGGCAGCCTCGTCGAGCTCCGTCGGCAACGACTGCAGCGCGCCGGTGCAGACCAGGAACATGTACGGGAACCCGAGCCACAGGTTGACCACCAGCACGCTGATCTTGGCCAGGACCGGGTCCGTGAGCCAGCCGATGGTGGCCCCGCCCAGCAGGGTCTGGTTGAGCCAGCCGAACTGCGGGTTGAGGATGCCGGACCAGACCAGTCCCGACAGGAACGCCGGGAAGGCGTAGGGCAGGATCATCAGGATCCGGTAGACCTTCTTGCCACGCAGGTCCTCGCGGTTGAACGTGATGGCCAGGAACAGGCCAAGCGCGAAGGTCAGCGCAACAGAGGCGACCGCGAAGGTGAAGGTCCAGAGGATGACACCCAGCAGCGGACCGCGCAGGCTGGGATCGGTAAAGGCGCGGGCAAAGTTCTCCATGCCGACGTCGATCTTCCAGCCTGTGGTGAGGGTCTGTCCGTTGTTGTCCGCGAAGGCGCCCTTCCCGTTGTCCCGGTAGACGGCCCCGGTGTCGGTGTCGGTGAACGTGTCGGCCGCCGCGTCATAGCTCAGCGCCGGCTTGAACTCGTAGGCGCTGCTGCCGTCCGCCGTGCGCAGGGTACCGTCCGCCGGGTCGTCCGAGACGGGGACTGTGATAGCCAGGATCGACTGCTGGTTTGCCACGATTTCCTGGAAGTTCAGCGTCCGGTAGCCGTCAAGGGAGTTGGCCTTACCGGTGGAGTCGGTGCCGGCATCGGGCACGTCCTTCAGGGGCGTACCGGTGCTGCCGATGGAAGCCTTGCCGTCGGGATCGGTGAACAACAGGTAGAAGCCGTTGTCCTTGGTGAGGACCGCGGCCTTGTAGGCAGGTGAGTCCGGGACGCGCTTCTGCGCGGTGAGCTGGATGGCCGCGATTGCGTCGTCCTTGGTGCTGTTGTGCCCGTCGCCGTAGTTGGTGAAGGCGATGTAGCCGCTGAAGAGCACCACGAAGACCTGGAACACGAGCAGGAACAGCACGCCGGGCGCCAGGTATTTTGCGGGCAGTCCCCCCTTACGGAGGTAGATCCAGTTAATAGCCAGTACGACGGCGGACGAGACCGCGAAGGCACCCCAGGACTGGCTCAGGAAGAGCATCATCAGGACATAGACTGCCAGGGCGTCCACGAGGCCCAGGAGCACAATCTTCGCCACGGTCCCCCTGATGGAATCCTGGCGGGAGCCGCGGTGTGGCAACCTTGGACGGCGTCCAGAGGTGGGGCCGCCCGGTGATGGCGAGGTACCCGGCGTCGGCTCGGCTCCCGATGTAGGTCCGGCTCCCGACGACGGGGGCGGCGGGGAATCCTGGAAAAGATCTGTTTTGGGCATGGCTGTCTATGGTCCTTGGGAGAAGCGGGGCCGTGGAAATACAGGGAGCTGCGGCAACGGGCCGGGCAGCGGTGAAGCTGCCCGGCCCGTGCCGGCCGGAGTGAACCGGCGTGGTTAGCCGGCGGGCGGCGTCAGTCGGCCGGAGTGAACTGGCGGGCGGCGTCAGCCAGCGATCTTCGCCTTGATGCTGGCAGCCATCTTGGCCCACTCGGCAGCCGGATCGCCCTGGCCCTTGATCAGCGCGAGTTCGGTGGCTCCCCAGTCGGCCCAGACCGCGCTCATTTCAGGAATAGCGGGCATGGGCACGCCGGTGGCACCGATCTTGCCGAATGCCTCCACCACGGGGTCGCTGGCTGCCTTCTCGAAGGAGGCCTTCAGCGCCGGCGGGCGGCCGCCGGCCTTGTACATGGAATCCTGCGCCGCTTCGGAGGTGAGGTAGTTGGTGACGAATTCATTGGTGGCAAGGGCGTTAGCGCTCTTGGCGCTGATGAAGAAGCCGTTGACGCCGATAAACGGCTGGGCGGGCTTGTCGCCGGCGGTCGGCAGGGCGTCCACGGCAAACTTGATGCCCTTCTTCTGGACATCCGGAACGTTCCACGGGCCCGTCAGGAAGTAGGGGGATTCGCCGGCCAGGAACTTCTCCTTGGCGATGTCTCCGGTGATGTTGGAGTTGATGATCTTTTCACCGGCATCGCCCCAGGCCACGAGCTTCTTGGCGAACTCGACGCCGGGGGCGTCACCGATGAGGAGCTGTTTGGGATCGTAGCCGCCGTCGGCAGCCTGGCCGAAGACCTGCGAACCCATGGAGGCCTGCAGCGGGTAGAGGTGGTAGGGGTCGCCCTGCTTGGGATCCATGCCCACCAGGAACGGGAATTTGGCCTTGCCGTCCGCCACTGACTTTTTGCCGTTGGCCACCACTTCATCCAGCGTTGCCGCGCTCTCGGCCACCAGATCAGTGTTGCGCAGCAGCGCGATGTTTTCGATGGCGTACGGGACACCATAGACGGAGCCGTTGAAGGTCATTGCCTTGATGGATGAATCCTGGAAGGCCGACGACTTGTCGCCGAGTTCGATCGGAGCAATGACGCCGTTCTGGACGAACTTGCCGACCCAGTCATGCGGTCCGACGATCAGGTCCGGGCCCTTGCCCGTGGGGACCTGGGTGATGAAGTCATCGCGGACGGCGGCGAAGTCCTTGACGACGAGTTTGACCTCGATGCCGGTATCGGCCTGGAACTTGGCGGTGATGTCCTTCAGCGCCGGTGACCGTTCCGCGTCGACCCACATGGTGATGGTGCCTGCACCGGCAGACTTCAGATCCGGCTTGGCGGTGGCGGTGGCCGGTGCGGTGGCCGATGCGCCGCCGCAGGCGCTGAGCGCCAGGGCTGCCGCAACGGAAAGCGCGCCCGCCGTGAAGACGCGGCGGCTGGTCCCGCTCGTGAGGGTGTTCTGCACCTTCATTGGTGTCCCTTTCATAAAAATCCTGCATCCACGCGTCGGCCCCTTGGGCCCTGTGGCATCGTCGGTGATGTGGCTCACAGCTGCAAGCGCTTCCAAAGTACACGGAATGATCCATGATGAAAAGTCACCCTACTTGCCAGTAGCCCGGCGCGCAACGCGGGGCACTGAGGTTGCCCTGAGGGACGATTGCTGACAGTAGCCTGTAACGCGGGGCTAATCAGGGGGTCGCTTCGCGGGCAATGAGTCCTACGTCACAATTGGAAGCGTTTTCAATTTCACGAAGTTCCGTTCTACGATTACCGGCATGTCCGTTGACTCAATGCTCAAAGCCCCCGCCGTCGCGGCCGGGCCGCTGACCCTGGTCCACACTGCTGATGAAGCTTCCGGCTGGTGGCGGTCCGCCGTCATCTACCAGGTCTATCCCCGGTCCTTTCGGGACCTGGACGGAGACGGCATCGGCGATCTTGCCGGTATCACGGCAGAGCTGCCGCAGTTGGCACAACTCGATGTGGATGCCGTCTGGCTGTCTCCGTTCTACCGTTCTCCCCAGAAGGATGCCGGCTACGACGTCAGCGATTACTGCGACGTCGATCCGCTGTTCGGCACCCTGGCCGACTTCGACGCCATGATGGTGGAGGCAACCCGACTGAAGCTGCGGGTGATCGTGGACCTTGTTCCCAATCACTGCTCTGACCAGCACGCCGCTTTCCAGGCCGCCCTCGCCGCCACTGCCGGCAGTCCGGAGCGTGACATGTTCATCTTCCGGGACGGCCTGGGAACCTATGGTGAAGAGCCTCCCAACAATTGGCAGTCACACTTTGGCGGACCCGCCTGGACACGCATCACGGAGCCTGACGGCCGGCCCGGCCAGTGGTACCTCCACCTCTTCGACGCCTCCCAGCCAGACTTCAACTGGGACAACCAGGCGGTCCACGAAGAATTCGAGCGGGTGCTGCGCTTCTGGCTGGACCGTGGCGTCTCCGGATTCCGCGTGGATGTGGCCCATGCCCTGGTGAAGGCTCCCGGGCTGCCGGCATGGGGCGGCAGGGCAGACGGTAACAGCTGCGACGGCTACCCCGGCCATGATGCACCGATGTTCGGCCAGCCGGCCCTGCATGACATCTACCGGGCCTGGCGCCGGATTCTGGCCGAATACGGTCCGGACCGCATCCTCTGTGCCGAAGCGAATGTGGACCCGCTGCCCCGTTTGGCCGACTGGGTCCGCCCGGACGAAATGCACCAGGCGTTCAATTTCCCGTATCTCCATGCGGGCCTGGACGTGCACCGCCTGCGCGGCGTCATCACGGACTCCCTGGTGGCGCTGGACGCCGTCGGCGCGCCAAGCACGTGGGTACTGTCCAACCACGACGTCGTCCGCCACGCCACCCGCTTTGGCTACGACGGCCCGGCACCGCGCGACGGCGACGGCATCGGGACCTTTGACCGGCAGCCCGATATTGCGCTGGGCAGGACCCGGGCCGCCGCGGCCTCCATGTTCATGCTGGGCCTTCCCGGCGGGGCGTATCTGTACCAGGGTGAAGAACTGGGCCTTCCGGACGGTATCGACATCCCGGACAGCCAACGCCAGGACCCCACGTTTGCGCGCACCGGCGGAGAACGGCTGGGCCGCGACGGCTGCCGGGTTCCCCTTCCCTGGCGCGCCGCCGAACTGCACGCCGGATTCGGGTCCGGACAGGCTCCCTGGCTGCCGCAGCCGGAGAGCTTCACCGAACTGGCGCGTGACGCGCAGGCTGAACAGCCGACGTCGCATTTGAACCTCTACCGCCGGATGTTGGCGATGCGGAGGGAACTGGACCTGGGCCGGGGCTCGCTGGCATGGCTGGAAAGCTGGTGCAGCGATACGTCCCTCGCCTACCTCAACGGCACCACCCTTGTGGTCATGAATACGGGGCGTGAACCGCTGGAACTCCCGACAGGCCGGGTGCTGCTGCGCAGCTCCCCGGAGTCCGCTGAGACGAACTCGGGCGGTCATCAGCTAGGCTCGGGTGAGACGGTCTGGTTGAACCTGGAGATTGGGTGATCCGGCAGTCGTAGGAATTCGCGGTTGAGAACACGGAGAATTGAATATGCCCGGCATCAAGGACGTAGCTGAGCGCGCGGGCCTGTCCATCGCTACTGTGTCAAGGGCTCTCAGCGGCAAAGGCAATGTGTCCGCCCGCAGCCGCGAACGTGCGCAGGCGGCAGCAGCAGAGCTCGGTTTCGTCTTGTCGTACCACGCCTCCAGCCTGGCCTCGGGACGGAACCACAATGTGGGTGTGGTTGTCCCTTCCGTCCACCGCTGGTTTTTCTCCTCGGTGGTGGAAGGGGTTTCCGCCACATTGCTCGATGCCGGGTACGACCTGACCCTGTATAACGTGAGCGAAGGGCCCGACCGCAGGCACAGCGTATTGAATGACTTCCTGTTGCGGAAACGCGTGGATGCGGTCATCGCGGTGTCACTTGAACTCAGTGAAGCCGAAATACAGCAGCTACTCGCCATCCACCGCCCGATCGTGGGAATCGGCGGCCCATTGCCCGGCGCCTCCACGATCAGGATTAACGACCCGGGCATCGCCGAAGCAGCAACCAGCCACCTCATCAGACTGGGACACACCCGAATCGCCCACATGACCGGCGATGCCTCCTACCAACAGGATTTCCGGCTCCCCGGAACGCGTCAGGGCGGCTTCGAGAAAGCCATGGCGGCTGCAGGTGTTGCGGTCCGACCGGAATGGCAGGTCTCCGCCGACTTCACCATCCAGGGCGCTTATGCGAGTGCCAGGCAATTGCTCGGCGGAACGTCCGAACGCCCCACGGCTGTGTTCGCGGCTTCAGACGAGATGGCCATCGGAACCATTCTGGCTGCACGGGATTTCGGCCTGCGGATCCCCTATGACCTTTCCGTCATCGGCATCGACGGCCATGAACTTGGCGAAGTGTTCGGGCTCACCACCTTCGACCAGGATGCCCGCGGGCAGGGCGCCCTGGCGGTTCGACTCCTGCTGGCGGGACTTGAGGGCGCGGGCGACGGCGGCGCAACCGATACGGAATTCCCCACCCAGTTCGTGGTCAGGTCCAGCACCTCCGTGCCACCGGCAGAAGCCGTGCAGCGCTAACTTCTTTACCTGCCTGGCTAGGTGGACGGTTCGTTCGGCGACAGCTCCCGCTCCATGATGAACTCTTTCTTGCCGGGATCGAGCGCGTAGGCTGCCCGGCGCCCCGTGTCACGGAAGCCGTGGCGCGTGTAGAAAGCCAAAGCCCGGGCATTGTCTTCGTGGACACCCAGCTGCAGCAGACCGGAATCCAGCTCACCTGTTGCGGCCTCGACCGATCTGCCCAGCAGCTCGTCAGCCAGGCCTGTTCCCCGATACGGACCAGCCACATAAACGCTGATGAGCATGGCTTGGCGTGGCCGGGCGGGCTCCTGGGGGTGCTTCACCACTACACGCATCAGGCCACAAAAAGCGTCGGCCTTTGAACTGTCCTCAGCAACGAACGTCACACTGCCAGGAGCGGTCATCGCAGCGGCGCGGCTCCGCCATTGGCCCTCAGTCTGAGCCCGGGCAGACGCCAGGGACTCAACGTAGGCCGTTGGGGTATCGGCGAGCATCTCAAGCCTCACGGCGCGCAAGGCCGCCCACTCCCCCTCAGCCATGCGCCGGACCCTAGCCAACGGCACCACCCATGAATCGGACAAAGCGGGCAAGCACGCCCGGCCAGCCAGCATCGTATTCCGCCCGGGTTGCGGCAGGATTTTCGGCGCCCTCCCAGCCGTCGTGAACGAGGCGGAGCTCGGTTCCGCCGTCCACTGCCCTAAAAGCCACGCGGAGCTCGGTGGACCACAGCGCCGTAGTCCCGGGGTGCCAGCTGGCGTGGAACGACAGCGGGGGCTGCCAGTCATCGATCGTTCCCCACACCGCGGTCCGGCCATCGTCGGCGGTTTCCAGGACCAGGTTCTCCTCGAACTCCACATATGAGCCGGCACCGAATACGCTGTGGTCCTCGAGCGGCCACCAAAGGTGAGTGTGTTCTGTGAATCCGATGAACGCCTTGGAGACCGGCCCGGGCACCACCACAGTGTGCACTACAGCGTCAAGGCCATCAACGGGATCGGGTGCTTCGTCCGCAGGGGCCGCGTGGCTGAAGAGGTTATCCATGCTCACCAACTTTACCCGGACGCGAGGACGCCTCGACCGGCTGCCGGCGCTCTCGTTGGGGCCGGGTGTGGTGGCCGGCCCGGGTGCTGCCGGCCCGTGTGGCGGGTCCTGGTGCATGGCGGGTGTGGTGTGGTGGTTAAAGTGGGAGAGCCCCAACCGTGTGGTTGGGGCTCTCGACCTGAATGGTGTTCCGGCGGTGACCTACTCTCCCACACCCTCCCGGGTG
>NZ_JBHVYH010000003.1:0-363690 GCF_042880995.1 Arthrobacter sp. NPDC058288 | reverse complement strand
AAAGGGGTTCACACCAAACAATGGTACGAAGAGAACAAGACTGCTTGCGTCCACTATGTGGTTCCCAACCAACAAACCCGTTGCTTGAGAACCAAAACAACTACATAACAACACCACAGTTGTAACCACCAGTTTTCCCACCACCACCCCCAGGGGCGGCCGGTGCGGAGCAAGGGTTACGGCGGTCATAGCGTGGGGGAAACGCCCGGTCCCATTCCGAACCCGGAAGCTAAGACCCACAGCGCCGATGGTACTGCACCCGGGAGGGTGTGGGAGAGTAGGTCACCGCCGGAACACCATTCAGGTCGAGAGCCCCAACCACACGGTTGGGGCTCTCCCACTTTAACCACCCCACCCGCCACACGTGCCACGCACCAGGACCCGCCACACGGGCCGGCAGCACCCGGGCCGGCCACCGCCGTCGAACACCACCAAGACTGAGCGAGCGTCCGCGAACAACCGCCAACAACTGACCGAGCGTCCATCGTCCGTCCCCGAGCCGGCTCGGGCGGCCGTCCGCTGATGGCGAAATACGGGGTCAAAAGGCCTCAAAACCGGTGATTTACCTCAAAAAATGGCGGAAACACGCGGAATTTGCGGACCTGACCGCGGCAAGCTGGTAAGTTTTCGAACAGTGGCTTGTGCGCATGCCGCGTTCAGGCTCCAGAAATCATGACCGTCCAGGAGGACATAAATGGCTAAGAACCGTAGTGAACTTGTTGCAGAGGTAGCAGGCAAGGCCGGCACCAGCCAGGCAGCCGTCAACTCCGTGCTCGATGCACTGTTCGAGGTTTTCGAGACCTCTGTCGCCGCGGGCGAGAAGATCACCATCCCGGGCTGGCTCGCAGTTGAGCGCACCGACCGTGCAGCCCGTACGGGCCGCAACCCGCAGACCGGCGAGACCATCCAGATCGCCGCTGGCCACAGCGTCAAGCTGACCGCGGGCTCCAAGCTGAAGGCTGCTGTCTCCAAGAAGTAGCATCCGGCGTCCAACGCTTGAAAGGGAGCGGCAACCTACGGGTTGCCGCTCCCTTTGCGTTCAACCCGTCGATTCGCGGCGCAGGCAGCCGTAGCGGACAATGGATAGGTGCCCTCAGCAGCAAAATCCCGCCCCACCCTTCCGCCGCCTTCCCCCACTCAGGGAAAGACGGGGGTCTCTGTGGGCGCTGCGGGTATTTCCCGGCCGTGGCAGTTCGCCGGTATTGCGGCGCTCTTCCTAGGGCTGGCAGCGGCGCTCCTGTTCTCCGGAGCGGCTGCCGCACGCGAGGTGTCTGATCCCGGGGCCCTGGTCCGCTGGGGACTGCCCGTCAGTAAAGCCGTTCACAACGTCTCGCTGGCCACAGTGATTGGTGGCCTGATTTTCGCCGTCGGCATCCTGCCGCGCAATGCCAACGGTTCCCGGTCCAAGGACACCGCCACACCAGAGCACCCGGCGTTCTCCCGTGCACTGGCCGTGGCGGCAGCTGCAGGCGCAGCGTGGACGCTGTCAGCGATCGCAGTGCTGGTGCTCACCTATTCGGACGTGGCTGGCCAATCGCTCTCCGGAGATGCGGAGTTCACCCGCGCACTGGTCTACTTCATGACGGACATCGAAACCGGCCGTGCCTGGCTGACCGTGACCATCGTTGCTGCCGTGGTGACAACCGCCCTGTTCGGGGTGAGGTCTCTGACCGGCCTGGCGATCACTCTGGTGCTGTCGCTGGCGGGCATGGTGCCCATCGCGCTCATCGGCCACTCCTCAAGTTCCAGCGACCATGAAGGCGCCATCAACTCCCTGGCGCTGCACCTGGTGGGGGTGTCCGCCTGGGTAGGCGGCATCATCATGCTGGCCGTCCTGTCCGGCCTCCTGACGGGCACCGGCGCGGGCGCCAACCCCGGTGCCAAAGTAGCCGGCAAGGCGGACATCACCGAGCCCACGCTCCGCCGCTTCTCCTCCTTGGCCGGATTCGCCTTTGTCCTGGTGTTCGCCTCCGGCATCATCAACGCGAGCATCCGGATCACCAACTGGCACGACCTTTTCGGATCCGCCTACGGGCAGATGGTGCTTGCCAAGGCCACGGCCACCCTGATGCTCGGCGGCATCGGACTGATGCACCGCCAATGGGTCATCCCGCAACTGAACCGCAAGGGCGGCGCCCTGTCATCGCGACGGGTGCTGTGGCAGCTTGTCGTCGCCGAACTGCTGATCATGGGAGCGACCTCAGGCATCGCCGTTGCGCTGGGCCGCTCAGCTCCGCCGCAGCCCACCACCTTCGCTCCGGACGCCTCACCGGCCTTCATTCTCTCCGGCTACGAACTGCCGCCTGAACTGACCCCGGAGCGCTGGCTCACGGAATGGCGCCTCGACTGGCTCTGGATCGCCGTGGCCGCCGTCGGCCTGGTCTCGTATTTCCTTGGGGTGGCCAAGGTCCGGCGCCGGGGCGACAAGTGGTCCTGGTTCCGCAGCATCAACTGGGTGATCGGGCTCCTGGTCCTCACCTACATCACCTCCGGACCGCCGTCGGTCTACGGCCGGGTGCTGTTCTCCGCGCACATGGTGGACCACATGGCGCTGACCATGGTGGCGCCGATCTTCCTGGTGCTTGGCGCGCCCGTGACGCTCGCACTGCGCGCCCTGCCGGCTCGCGGAGACGGCTCGCGGGGCCTGCGTGAATGGCTGCTGCTGTTTGTGCACTCCAAGTTCTCCCAGCTGGTCACGCACCCGCTCTTCGCCGCGGCCAACTTTGCCGGTTCCATCGTGCTCTTCTACTATTCGGATGCGTTCGGCTACGCCATGCGCGACCACGTGGGCCACGAACTCATGAACCTGCACTTCGCCCTTACCGGCTACATCTTCGTCCTGACCATGATCGGCACGGACCCGCTGCCCCGCCGCGCGCCGTACCCCATGCGGCTGCTGCTTCTCCTGGCCACCATGGGCTTCCACGCCTTCTTCGGCGTCGCGATCATGGGCGGCACCAACCTGCTGGCTGCGGACTACTTCGGCAACCTGGGCCGCGCCTGGGGACCCTCCGCGCTGCTGGACCAGCAGATGGGCGGGGCAGTGGCCTGGGGCATCGGCGAAGTGCCCACGCTCCTGGTGGCCATCGGCGTCGCCATCATGTGGTCCCGTTCGGATGCACGGGAGTCCAAACGGACCGACCGGGCGGCGGACAGGAATAACGACGCCGATCTCACTGCTTACAACGATATGTTTGCCAAATTGGCTGAACGCGACGCCAAGCTGGCTGAACGCAACTCAAAGCTGGAAGGACGCTGATGAGCGAAACCGTACGCACCCACCTCCGGGTCCGCGCCTCTGAACTGGTGGGCCGCAACTGGCTGAACACCGGCGGGAAGTCGCTGGACCTGGAAGCCCTGCGCGGCAAGATCGTGCTCCTGGACTTCTGGACCTTCTGCTGCATCAACTGCCTGCACGTTCTCGATGAGCTGCGCCCGCTGGAAGAGAAGTACTCCGACGTCCTGGTGACGGTGGGCGTGCATTCCCCGAAGTTCGAGCACGAGGCCGATCCGGTCGCCCTCGCCGCCGCCGTGGAGCGCTACGAGATCCACCACCCCGTCCTGGACGATCCCGAGCTGGAGACCTGGAAGGCGTACACGGCCCGCGCCTGGCCCACCCTGGTGGTCATCGACCCCGAGGGCTACATCGTGGCGCACCTGTCCGGCGAAGGCCACGCTGACGGCCTGTCCGTACTGATCCCGGAACTCATTGCCCAGCACGAGGCCAAAGGGACCCTGCACCGCGGCAACGGTCCGTACGTTGCCCCGGAGCCGACGTCGGGCACGTTGCGGTTCCCGGGCAAGGCCCTTTACCTTCCGGCCGGCCGCGGCACCCGCTCCAACAAGACGTCCGACGGTGCCGCGCCCGACGCAGGCTCCTGGCTCGTCACGGATACCGGCCACCACCGCCTGGTGGAGCTGGACACGGACTTCCACACGGTCCTGCGCACCTACGGTTCCGGAACGAAGGGCCACGCCGACGGCCCCGGCGCCGACGTCGACTCCGTCAAGGCCACCGCACAGTTCAACGAACCGCAGGGCCTTGTCCTCCTGCCGGAGGACGTGGCCGCGAAGACGGGCTACGACGTCGTGATTGCCGACTCCGTCAACCACCGCCTGCGCGGGCTGTCCCTCGCGGACGGAACCGTCACCACGCTCGCCGGCAGCGGCGTGCAGCGCCTGCTCGAGACAGGGCCGGCGCGCGTGGACGAGGACGCCGCAGGCTTCACCGGACGCCTCAGCGACCATCCCCTGGACGTAGCGCTGAGCTCGCCGTGGGACGTCGTCTGGTCCGCCAAACTCAACGCCGTGGTGGTTGCCATGGCCGGAGTCCACCAGATCTTCAGCTTCGACCCGATCTCCGGAGGCGTATCAATCCTGGCCGGAAACGGCCTGGAAGGGCTCCTGGACGGTGCCGCCCACGAGGCCTGGTTCGCCCAGTCGTCCGGCCTGGCCGAAGACGCCGACGGCAACATCTGGGTGGCGGACTCGGAGACCTCCGCCCTGCGCAAACTGGTGATCGACGACGACGGTACAGTCACCGTGGAATCCGCCGTCGGCAAGGGCCTGTTCGACTTCGGCTTCCGTGACGGGCCGGCCACGGAGGCAAGGCTGCAGCACCCGCTCGGCGTCACCGTTCTGCCTGACGGATCCGTTGCCATCGCGGACACCTACAACGGTGCCGTGCGCCGCTACGATCCCGCCACCGGTACCGTGTCGACGCTCGCCCGCGGGCTCTCCGAGCCGTCCGACGTGATTGTGGACCACACGCACACTGCCGGCTCCGAGCCGCTGCTGGTGGTGGTGGAAGCCAACAAGCACCAGCTGATCTACGTGCCCATCCCCAAGGAAGCGCAGCAGGTGGACGAGGGAGCCGTCCAGACGCACCGGCCCAAGAGCCCCGTCGCCCCCGGAACGCTGGAGCTCACGGTCCGCTTCACGGCGCCCACCGGGCAAAAGCTGGACGACCGCTGGGGCGACCCTACGCAGCTGAAGATCTCCTCCACCCCGCCCGAACTGCTGGTTGCGGGCGGCGGCACATCAGTGGGCCTGCAGCGGACGCTGGAGCTCTCCTCCGACGTTCCGGAGGGCGTCCTGCACATTACGGCGCGCGCCGCCGCTTGCGACGGCCCGGAAACGGCTGACGGCGAGATCCCCGACCACGCTGCCTGCCACCTGTACCAGCAGGACTGGGGCATCCCGGTGGTGTTGCAGGCCGACGGCGACACCGAGCTGGTCCTGGACCTCCGCGGCATGGACTGAGGTCCTCCCCAAAGCACTACTGAAGGCTGCGGCCCGTGACCAGGCGTCACGTGCCGCAGCCTTCTGGTGTTAAGGAGGCCTGCGGACGCCGCGGCGTGACGCGTGACCTGCGCCGGCGCCTAGTAGCTGAGGAGCGGCGTGACCCGGATCGTGTCTCCGTCAACGTCCAGGCGGGTGGTGAAGCTGAAGTCGTGCTCCACATCCAGGTCGCTGACGATGCCGGTGAACAGATCGGTTTGCTGTGCCTTCAACCGGGCCTTCCCGTCCAGCGGTGCCACCACCCAGCGGCCGCCAAAGGGCTCGATGGATACCTTCGGGTACTCGCTGATGCTCCAGTTAATGGTTCCCGGCGTCACCCTGTTGAACGTGGCGTGGTAGAACGGGCAATCGGGCTGGAGTTTCTGCTCCTTGACGGCTTCCGCGGCGCAGGTATCCAGGAATTCCTTGACCTTGGCGCCCACGGCGTCCTTCAGCGCGGGGGTGGCTTCCGTCAGGAGGCTTAGCGGGGCCGTGGGAACATCACGTCCGGACACCGTGGCTCGGCTGGCCGGGGCTGAGAAGTACTCGCCGTTCAGGCTGGCCTCGTACTCACCGGGATAAAAGACGGCGAAGGAATTGCGGCCGTTGGGCATGTTCACCGGAATACCGTTGAGGGTGGCCTGGTTGGAGTTGACCACTGTGACTTCCAGGACGGGAAGCTTGGCCGGCACGAACGCCCACTTGTTGAAGAAAAGCCATTCGGTCCCGGTCCGCTCCAGCAGGAACTCGGTGCTGAGCCTGCTCCCGTCAATGGTGTAGTCCATCGGAACCATGACCTGGTTCCCCGGCCGTTCCTGGGTCTCGCCGAACTTCACGTTCGTCACCCGGGAAGCCGCCGTTTGCAGGGCCGTTCCGTCCAGCATGGCTGCGTCGCTTTCCGGTACGGAGGCGCGCAGGAGGCCGAGTGCTTTCTCGCCCTCACCCTTCTGCAAAGCGTCCAGATATTCGCGTACCGGCTGCTCGGGACTCGCTACCGAGGCGTTCACCAGGTTGACCGCGACGATGGCTCCGGCGATGGCAAGCATCAGGCCCAGCAGCCATCCGGCCGCGATCCTCACCAACGCTTGACTCATCTGCACGCACCTTACGTTACCTGCAAGGCGCGTGAAAGCAGGTGCGGGCGACCCCAAGCATGACGCCGCCCGGCGGCTGTCAGACAGTCCGACGGCGGCTGGCCGGACCCCGCGGCGGCGCTAGCGGCGGCGCCGGGAGGACGTGCCGAAGACGCCCCTCAACAGCTCCCGGCCCAGCTGCGTGCCGAGCGAGCGGGCCATGCTTTTGAGGCCGCCGCCCAGCGCACCGCCCAGGGCTCCGGCAAGGTCGTCGACCATGCCCCCGCCTGGCTCCTTGCGGGTTTTCGGCACTGTGCGTCCGCCGCTGCGGGGCCGTTCCGGTGCCGGGGCGGGCCTGCTGCTGGGGCGGCCCAGGATTTCTTCCTCGATGCGCCGGGCTTCGGCATCCACAGCGGCCTGGTCCGCGGTTCCGGGAACAGGGCTTCCGGGCCCGGGGCTGTTGGGCACAAAAATGTCCGCGTTCGGACTCGGAGGCTGGCCCGGGGCTGCCGCCCCGGTGGACGCGGCGCTCTTTCCGGAGATCTTCTCGTATGCGGAGACGTTGTCCACGGCCGTGCCGTATTTCACGAGCAGCGCGGAACCGGCCACAGTGCTCTTGACGAGGTCCTCGGTGCTGGGGCCCATCACTGACTCCGGGGCCCGGAGCCGGGTCAATGCCACCGGGGTGGGGGCGCCCTTTTCATTCATCACCGTGATGACGGCTTCACCGATGCCGGCCGAGGTCAGCGTTTCCTCGAGGTCGTAATCGCTCACCGGGAACGTGGACACGGTGGCTTTCAGGGCCTTGGCGTCTTCCGGGGTGAACGCGCGCAGGGCGTGTTGGATGCGGTTCGCCAGCTGACCGAGGACCTCGGCCGGCACGTCCTTGGGCGTCTGGGTGACAAAGAAGATACCCACACCCTTGGAACGGATGAGCCGGACAGTGGTGGTAATCGCCTCCAGGAACGCCTTGGAAGCGTCGTTGAAGAGCAGGTGGGCCTCGTCGAGGAAGAAGACCAGCTTGGGCTTGTCCAGGTCCCCGGCTTCGGGCAGGTCCTCGAACAGGTCTGCGAGCAGCCACATGAGGAAAGTGGAGAACACCATGGGTTTGGTCTGCAGGGTGGGCAGTTCCAGGCAGGTGATGACGCCACGGCCGTCAGGGGCGGTACGCAGCAGTTCGGCGGTGTCGAATTCGGGTTCGCCGAAGAAAGCTTCCATGCCCTGGGCCTCAAGGTTCACCAGTTCGCGGAGGATGACGCCGGCCGTCGCCTTGGAGAGACCGCCCAGCGCCTCAAGCTCGTCCTTGCCCGCGTCCGAGGTGAGGAACTGGATGACCGCCCTGAGGTCCTTGAGGTCGATCAGTTCCAGGTTGTTCTTGTCCGCAAAGTGGAAGACGAGCTGCAGGCTGGATTCCTGGGTGTCGTTGAGCTCCATAATGCGCGAGAGCAGAATGGGGCCGAAGGACGTGATGGTGGCCCGGACAGGGATGCCGTTTCCGTCACCGCCAAGAGCCAGGAACTCCACCGGAAAAGTCTTGCCCGCCCAGGCCTGGCCGATGCTGTCCGTGCGCGCTTTCAGTTTCTCGCTGCCGGTGGCGGCGGTGGCCAGCCCGGAAAGGTCGCCCTTGATGTCGGCGAGGAACACCGGCACCCCGGCTGTGGACAGCTGCTCCGCCATCATGTGGAGCGTGACGGTCTTGCCTGTGCCTGTTGCGCCGGCCACCAGCCCGTGCCGGTTCATCATGGCCAGGGGCAGCCGGACGGGGGCATCCTTGTGGAGTTCGCCGTCGACGATCGCGGCCCCCAGCTCGATCGTGGCGCCGTCCAGGGTGTAGCCCTTCTGGATGGTGGCGACTTTATCTGCGGTGGATTTGATGGCCATGCCGATAGCTTAGCCGCGGGTGCCCAGATCTTTGCTGAATGCCAGGAACTTGATGGTTTCGGGATCGGCGGCCACATCGAACAGTGGCTCGTACCCGGAGTTAAGGTAGAGATGCTTCGCTTCGGGCTGTCGCAGACCCGTGGTCAGGTACACCTGGCTGTAGCACCGGCGGACTGCCAGGGCCTCAAGCTCAGCGAGCACGAACCGGGCCAGCCCGCGACGGCGGTGTGCCGAGTGCGTCCAGATCCGTTTGAATTCGGCTGTCCCCGGCCCGTGCCGCCGGAAAGCCCCGCCCGCCACGGACTCTCCGTTTTCCTGGACGATTAGCAGCGCCCCTCCCGGCGCGGCGAATTCCGCCGCAGGGTAGCGGTTGAGTTCTTCGGCCGCGGCCTTACGGCCAAACAAATCGCCATACCGGGTGTCGTACTCCTGGGCGAGCTCGTCCAGCAGCGGCCGGACCCGGGCGTCATGCATCGGCAGGTTCAGCACGGTCAGGGCTGACGCCTCCAAGGGGGCGGGTGCCGGCAACGACGCCGGCGGGACGGTTAGTTGTTCCATGGCTGGGCCTTTCCCGAGGCGGCCGCAACAGCCGCCGCTTCAACGTCACGGCGTCCACGATCGCCGGGTTCGGGTCCTACTCCGTCATGCGGGTCTTCAGCCAGCAAGCGAAGGACCCGCCGGGCCAGCGCATCGTTCTCCCGGAACGGTGCGGCGTTCGTCCCGGGCCGCGCAAAGGCTCCGGCGCCCCAACCAGAGGTGTGGGGGCCGACGGCGAACAGCCTGCCGTTCGGTTCGCCCACCGCGCTGACGAGCTCACCGGCCGCGGAGACCAGCAGCCGCCCGGTTGCGTGGAGTCCAACGGCTGTGAGGACCGCCTGCTCGCTGCCCAGCCCGGAGCTGTGCAGATGCCGGAGCAGGGGATTTGCCGAGCCGGACACCGCGGGGGCAGGCAGGCGCGCTTCGACCAAAGCCGCAGCCGGTACCCGCACCCCGCTATGCGCGGACACAGCCACGAACCGCCCGGATGCCTCGTCGGGCACAATTTCCAGCCCCGGCCCGAGGAACTGCAGCAGCCCTGCCCGGTGGAGAGCCAGCAGTTCCCGCAGGCGCTGCGGCGGCGGTCCGGAGTCCACGAAGCTGAAGAACCCGTGCCACCAGCCCTGGACCGCCTGTTGCGACCGCGCATTCAGCCGTTCCGCCGGCACCAGCCGCCCCAGCTCCATGTACACCTTCAGCAGCGCGATGAACAGGGCCAGCGTCTCCGAGTGGTCCGGGCTGGTCCGGAGCCGGAGGTCGTGCTCGATGTAAGCCGCCACGGCGCGCTGCACGTCGTCGTGTCCGGCGAAGTCACGCCCGGCAAACGGATGGTCCAGCTGCTCGAAGTCCAGGTGGAACGCCGTGTCCGGAACCGATTCGCGAACCAGCCGTTCGCGTTCGGGGCTGTACCAGTCCAGTGTGCCGAACCGGTCCGAAAATTCGTCCCAGTCGATCCTCACGCGCTCCGGGTAGCCCGTGAAGAGCTCGCGGAAGTAGCCATACCCGGCGTCCTTGGCGATCAACGGCCAGAGGTGGGTCCGGAAGTCCAGTTCCCCGTGCCGGGCCAGCAAGTCCTGCACGGCGGCGGCCGTGAAGAAGCGGGGACCACCGGGCGCTTCACCGCGGAGGGTGGAGGAAATCTTGGAATGGTACGGAACTCCGCGCCGCGAACCGGCCCAAAGCCGCGGTTCCGCGCCGGATGCAACGTACGCCAGACCGCCGTCGGGCGTTTCCTCGAACCGGCCTCCCCGGCCTTCGGTCAGCAGGACCACCAGGTCCACGAATGCCAGCCCCATGCCCGAGACGATCACGTCCTGGGCGGGGGCCAGCGCTGAATAGTCGACGTCGGTGGTGTAGCTGGGTTCGGCATGGAAGAGACCGTGCCGGGCCGCGAAGCCGGCGAGACCCGCGGACGCCTCGTCCGGCAGTGAATCGGTGTGGCCAAGGGCGGAAACCACGACGTCGGCGTCAACGGTCCCGCCGCCGGCGAGCGTGACACGGTACGCGCCGGTGCCGTCGTCCCCGTCGGAATCGATCCGGACCGCGGTGTCCCGGTGGACAGTGACTGCGATGTCGGGGCCCAGCGCGGAAACCGCCCGGCGGAAGAACCACTCAAGGTAGACGCTCTGCAGCTGGCGCGTGGGAAACGTGGCGCCGGTCAGGGCGCGCAGCTGGCGTTGAAGTTCAGTCGGGAGCGGGGGAACGTCGGTAATGCTGCCATCCAGCACACCGGCAGCCCACCCGTCGAGTCCGGGGCCGTCGGCGGCGGGGCCCTCGCACGTTACGGAGACATCGGTGAACATGGTGATGTCCGCTGCCGCGGAGTTGAGCAGCAGGCCGGGGTGCTGGTCATAGCGCCAGATCCTGCCGGAGCCGGGAACGTGGGGCTCGATGACATGGACGGCCAGCGGCCGGGCAAACAGTTCCGGCCGGTTGGCCGCGAGGCGTTCCAGGACGCCGGCCGTCCGGGGACCGCCGCCCACAAAGGCCACGGTAGGGATGTTCGTTGGCACGGCTGGGCTCCTGTTCAGGCGGGGTGGTCCGGGACCGGGTTTTCGCCTCATGCTAGGCAGCCCGGCAGAGCGCGGTCGAGGCTCGGGTCACGGCCGTTCACGCCGCGTAACAGCGCGTAAATCCGCGCAAGAAAGCGACTCATGACGCCGTGAGAACCTCCGTGAAGCAATGCAACATGCCGCCTTGCTGCCGCTTTCCGGCGTCCCTAGATTTGCAGCAATCCGAACGCGGTAAACCAATCCAGCAAAACAAGAAGCGAGGTGGCGCATGAGTTCAACAGCAACCCGGGCAGCGCAGTCCGCAGCAGGGCCGGCGTCCGCCGGAACCGACGCAAGCGTTTCCAACCCCGGCCCGTCCGCGGAACAGGGCGGACCCCGGGGACCCGAGAACCCGCAGTCCCGCGGACCCGCCACCGACTACGCCGACTACCGGCTGGTCCCGTCCCGCCACCCGTGGCGCTGGGTGGGCACTGCAGTAGTGGCGCTCGGCGTGGCCGCGGTGGCGTGGTCCCTGGCCACGAACCCGCGCTGGGAATGGGGGGTGGTGGCCCAGTGGTTCACCGCTCAGTCCGTGGTCAACGGGCTGGTGGAAACGCTCAAGCTGACCGCCATCTCCGGTGCCCTCGGGTTCATCCTGGGCTTCATCCTCGCACTGATGCGCCTCTCCGCTTCCCCGCTGCTGGTCTCGGTGTCCTGGACCTTCTCCTGGATCTTCCGCTCCACCCCGCTCCTGGTGCAGATGCTCCTCTGGTACAACCTGGGCTACCTCTACGAGAAGATCAGCCTGGGAATTCCCTTCACGGACGTCCGCTTCTTCGAAGTCCAGACCACCACGCTGATCAGCCAGTTCGCGGCAGCCGTCCTTGGCCTGACGCTCAACCAGGCGGCCTACTCGGCGGAGATCATCCGCGGCGGCATCCTCTCGGTGGACCAGGGGCAGCTGGAAGCAGCAGCCGCGCTCGGCATCCCGGCCTGGCGGCGCTCTACCAGGATCGTCCTGCCGCAGGCCATGCGGGCCATCCTGCCCACCGCCTTCAACGAGATCATCGGCCTGGTCAAGGGCACCTCCATCGTTTATGTCCTGGCGTACTCGGAGCTGTTCTACACCGTCCAGGTCATCTACAACCGCACCCAGCAGGTGTTGCCGCTGCTCCTCGTGGCCACGCTCTGGTACGTGGTGATCACCTCGGTGCTCAGCGTTTTCCAGTACTACATCGAACGGCACTATTCGAAGGGCGCCGTGCGGACCCTCCCGCTGACGCCGCTCCAGAAGGCCCGCAGGTTCTTCGCCACCCACGCTGCCGTTACCGACAACCGAGCAAGGAGCGCCCGATGAGCACGGCCGTCGCTGCACCAGAACATCCAACGGCACCCGCAGCAACCCGCGGGCTCGTGGAAATCACCAAGGTCCGGAAATCCTTCGGCTCCACTGAAGTCCTCAAGGGCATCACGCTGACCGTTGAACCGGGCGGAGTGGCCGTCATCGTGGGCCCGTCCGGGTCCGGCAAGTCCACCTTGCTGCGCACCATCAACCACCTCGAAAAAGTGGACGGCGGGTTCATCGCCATCGACGGCGAACTGGTGGGCTATGAGGTCCGCGGAAAGCGGCTCCATGAACTGCGCGAGAAGGACATCCTCAAGCAGCGCACCGAAACCGGCATGGTGTTCCAGAACTTCAATCTCTTCCCGCACCTCACGGCATTGGAAAATGTCACCGAGGCGCCCGTGGTGGCACCGCGCTCCGGCAAGCCGCGCCTGACCAAGGCCGAAGCCCGTGAACGAGGGCTGGAACTGCTGGACAGGGTTGGCCTCAAAGACCGCGCCGGCGCCTACCCGCGCCAGCTGTCCGGGGGACAGCAGCAGCGCGTGGCGATTGCCCGGGCCCTGGCGCTGGACCCCAAGATCCTCCTCTTTGACGAGCCCACCTCGGCGCTGGACCCGGAACTCGTCAACGAGGTCCTGGACGTCATCCGCGAACTGGCCACCTCCGGGACCACCCTGATCATCGTCACCCACGAAATGGGCTTCGCCCGTGACGTGGCGGACACCGTGGTCTTCATGGACCAGGGGCAGATCGTGGAACAGGGCGCGCCCCAGGACATCTTCACCAAACCGCAGGAAGAACGCACCAGGAGTTTCTTCTCCAAGGTGATCGAACCCGCCTTCAATATCTAAGGAAACCTCCATGGCATCGACCAACACCCGGCTACGGGTTGCTTCAATGACAGGCAAGGCACGAGCGCGCTCCCTGCCCGTCGTCGTCCTTCTTGGAACTCTGTCCGGCACCCTGGCGCTGAGCGGCTGCGCCGATCCGGGGGCAGCTGCCTCCGGAGATAAGCCGGCGACGACGGCGGCACGCAACGGCGTCGTCTACAACACCTCACCGGACCAGCAGCGCATCCGCGCGGAGAAGGACGCGGCGCTCGCCGCTAAGGTCCCCGAGCTGATCGGCAAGGACGGCAAGCTCACCGTGGCCACCACGGCCGGGTCCATCCCGCTGTCCTTCCACGCCACGGACGACAAGACGCCCATCGGCTCCGAACTGGACATCGCCCAGCTGGTGGCGGACAAGCTGGGACTCGAGCTCGACATCCAGGTCACCTCCTGGGAGAACTGGCCGCTGAAGACCCAGTCCGGCGACTTCGAGGCCGTGTTCTCCAACGTGGGCATCAATGCCGCCCGCGTGAAGCTGTTCGACTTCGCCAGCTACCGGGCCGCCTACATGGGCTTCGAAGCCAAGAAGAGTTCCAGCTATGACATCAAGGGTGCGGACGACATCTCCGGCCTGAAGGTTTCGGTGGGCTCCGGCACCAACCAGGAGAAGATCCTGCTGGCGTGGAACAAGGAACTCGAAGGCAAGGGCAAGGCGCCGGCGGTGCTGCAGTACTACTCCTCCGACGCCGACACAATCCTGGCGCTGTCCTCGGGCCGCACCGACCTGAACATCGCGCCCTACCCGTCCACGGCGTACCGTGAGAATACCCGGGACGACCTGAAGATCGTGGGCAAGGTCAACGCCGGCTGGCCATCCGAAACCCTGGTGGCCGCTACGTCGCTCAAGGGCAACGGGCTGGCGCCCGTCATCACCGAGGCGCTGAACTCCGCCATCAAGGACGGATCCTACGGCAAGGTCCTGGAACGCTGGGGCCTGTCCGAGGAAGCCCTGCCGGAGTCCAAGACCGTGACTGAGGCCAACTTCGGGACCGGCAAGTGAAGTTCCAGGTCCTCGACATCATCCCGCACCTGAAGAACCCGGTCACAGGGGCGATCGTCTCGACGGCTGACCGGCTCAACCAGGTGGTCCGGACTGCGCAGCGCGCCGAGGAGTTGGGGTACGACAGCTTCTCGGTGGGGGAGCGGCACGCCGGGGAGTTCATCTCGTCGTCGCCCACCACCGTGCTTGCCGCCATCGCCGCTGTCACCAGCCGGATCCGGCTGCAAAGCGGGGTGACCGTCCTCTCCGTCCTTGACCCCGTGCGCGTTGCGGAGGACTACGCCACGATCGACCAGCTGAGCCGGGGACGGCTGGAACTGGTGATCGGCAAAGGCAACGAAGTTCTGCAGTATCCGCTGTTCGGCCTGGACCTCGAGGACCAATGGGACCTCCTGGCGGAGAAGTACGGGCTGCTCCGCCGGCTGTGGACCGAGGAAAACGTCACGTGGACCGGAAGATTCCGCTCCGCGCTGACAGAACCGACCATCACCACGCCGCGGCCTTTCGCCGGCGCACCCCGTGTCTGGCACGGCTCAGCCACCACCCTGACCTCCGCGGCACTCGCGGCAAAGTGGGGTGATCCGCTGTTCACTGCCAACGCCATCCAGCCACGCGAGAACTACCAGGTGCTGATCGACCATTACCGCGAAGAGTACGAACGTTACGGGCACGATCCGCGGCACCAGTACCTCGGATCGGGCAGCGGCGCGGGCGGCGTGTTCATCGCGGACACCACGCAGGAAGCCAAGAAGCAGTTCGGCAGGAACGTGCCGGGCAACAACTCCCCGTTCCGGGACATCCACCACGCTGTCGCGGAAGGACCCGCCCTGGTGGGCAGCCCGGAGCAGGTGGCGGACAAGATCCTTCGCTACCACGAGGTTTACGCCCACGACCTCCAGTCCATCTCGCTGCCCACCATCCTGCCCTTCGAACAGCAGCTCGACATCCTGGAGCGGTTCGCCCTGGAGGTCATCCCCAAGGTCCGGGCGGCCGCGCCCACGAGCCTCTGGGAACCTGGGGATCCTTTCGGCGGCCGTCCGGAGTCAGCCGGAGCCACCGAACCGGACGCGGCCGCTGCCGTCAGTGCCGACCACGAGAACTACAGGAGCGATCATGCCCACGTCTACGCACACTGAAACGTCGTTCGCCGCGGCCTGGGCCGAGTGGCACGCCGCCCATGAGCGTCACCGCGCCGATCCCCACGGCTTCCTCGCGGTGACGCACCTGCACTGGCTCGGGGAGGAACCCGCGCGGCTTGACGGCGTTCCCGGCACCTGGAATGTGGAGGGCGGCGCCGTCCGCCTGGTTTTGTCGGAAGGCGAGACCCTGCAGCAGGACGGCAGGGAACTGAGCGCCGGCGGCGGCACCACCGTGCTGTTCGGACCCATCGCGGAACGCGGCGGCATCAACCTGGCGGCGGGGGACACCATCGTCGAACTCGCCAAACGCGGCGGCGAATACATCGTCCGGCCCCGCCACCCGGACAATCCGCTGCTCCGGGAGTACCGGGGGACGCCGGCGTACGCACCGGACCCCGCCTACGCCATCGAGGGCACCTTTGTCCCGTTCGACGAACCACGCGCCACGACGGTGGGCGCCGCCGTCGAGGGCATCCAGCATGTGTACGAAGCCCCCGGCCAGGTCCGGTTCTGGCTGGGCGGGAAGGACCTGACGCTGACGGCATTCAACGGCCACGCACCGGGCAGCCTGTCCGTGCTGTTCAAGGATGAAACGTCCGGCAAGACCACCTACGCAGCCAACCGCTCGCTGACCATTGCGGCACCCGGAGCGGATGGCACGGTCCACCTGGACTTCAACCGGGCCGTGAACCTACCGTGCGCCTACACAGACCTGGCCACATGCCCGCTGCCGCCCGCCGAGAACCGGCTACCGGTAGCGGTCGAAGCCGGCGAGCAGACGCCCACCGAACGTCAGGAGGCATGATGGGCAACACAAACAACACCGCCGGAGGCTGGGGATTCCTGGCGCTCGAGCTCGACGGCGTTACCGGGGGAGCTTCGGCACTCGCCGCCGCCGTGCTGGCCGCCGAGTCGGCCGGTTTCCACGCCGTGACATTCAGCGATTCCCCGGCGCAGGGACGGCTGAACGCGCTGCAGCGCGCCGCGTTCGCCGGGCCGCTGACCCGCTCCCTTGTCCTGATCCCGGAAGTGGACACGGCCTACACCGAGCCCTTCCACGCCTCCACCCAGCTCGCCAGCCTTGACTATGTCAGCGGCGGCCGTGCCGGCTGGATCGCAACCGCAGGGGACAACCCCGCGGCGGCCGCCGCCGTCGGGCGCTCGTACGTTGCCGGTGACGGCCTTGCGCGGGAAGCCGCGGCGTCCATCGAAGTCAGCCGCAGGCTCTGGGACTCCTGGGAGGACGACGCCGTGATCCGGGACGTCGCCAGCGGCCGCTACCTCGACGCCGGAAAGCTGCACTACGTGGACTTCGACGGCCCCGGCTACTCGGTCAAGGGCCCGTCCATCATCCCCCGCCCGCTTCAGGGACAGCTTCCGGTGCTCGTGCCGGCGTCCCTCGTGGGCGCAGGCCTGGTGGAGCCCTCCGCGGTGGACGCAGTCCTGGTCTCCGCCCCGACGGCAGAGCTCCTCGCGGAGGAAGTCCGTGACGTGCGGGAACGTCTGGGCGGCGGGTCGCCCGCCGTCGTCGTGGAGCTCGACGTCGTTCTGGACGCCCGCGGTCAGGCCGCCGCCCCGCGGCTCGGGGACCAACAGCGTGCTACCGGCCGGCCGGCCGGCGTTGGGGGCACCCAGCGGGCACGCTTTGCCGGATCTGCGACTGCCCTGGCCGATCTGCTGACCGAATTACTCGAAGTGGCGGACGGGGTCCGGCTGCATCCGGCAACGTTCGCCGCTGACTTTGAAGAACTGTCGGGCCTGGTGCTGCCGGAACTGCGGCGCAGGGGAGCGCTCTCCCCGGTGGCGCAGGACGGGACCTTCAGGGATCTGCTGGGCCTGGAACGGCCTGCCAGTCGCTACGCCGCTACCGCCGTCGGAAACTAGGGGAAAACCATGACAAAGCACAGCCGTGCTAAATACCAGCCGACCGGGAAGCTCCAGTTCGGCATCTTCTTCCAGGGCGTCAACTCGGGAACCATCTGGAAGGCCGCCGAATCCGGCTCGCAGACGGACTTCGAATCGTTCCGCCGCATCGCCCAGACAGCTGAACGGGGACTGTTTGCCGCCTTCTTCCTGGGTGAGGGGCTCCGCCTCCGCGAGCACCTGGGCCGACCGCATGAACTGGACGTTGCAGGGCGTCCCGACGCCCAGACCATGCTGGCAGCCCTGGCCGCCGTGACCTCCAACATCGGACTCGTCGCCACCCAAAACACCACCTACAACGATCCGGCGGACCTCGCGCACAGGCTGTCCTCGCTGGACCTGCTCTCCGGCGGACGTGCGGCGTGGAACATCGTCACCACGGACAACGCCTGGACCGGCGCCAACTTCCGTCGCGGCGGGTATCTGGACCACGCTGACCGCTACACGCATGCCGAGGCGTTCGTGGAGACCGCCAAGCGGATCTGGGATTCCCACGACGCCGACGCCGGGACCTGGCGCCGTGTGGTCCACCAGGGGCAGCACTACTCCGTGGACGTGACGCCGCGTCTGCCCCGCAGCGACCAGTACCGTCCGGTGCTGTTCCAAGCCGGTGACTCCCCGGACGGCCGCGACTTCGCCGCCCGGCAGGCCGACGTCATATTCTCCGCCCATCCCAAGTTCGACGATGCCCTCGAGTTCCGACGCGACATCGTGGAGCGGACGCTAAAAGCCGGACGCGGAGCCAACGACGTCAAGATCATGCCGGCCAGCGAGTTCATCCTGGCGGCCACCCCGCAGGAGGCACGGGACAAAAAGGCCTGGGTCCGCAGCCTGCAGATCGGCCCGCAGCAGGCCATCGCCTACCTGGAACAGTTCTGGGGACGCGAACTCAGTGAATACGATCCGGACGGGCCCCTGCCGGAGATTGATCCCGTGGTGGAGGAGACCTCCGAGACCCGCGGGAGCGGCTTCCACGGCGCAAAAGCCCGGCAGTTGGCCGACCAGTGGCGGGCCGAAGCCAAGGAGAAGGGACTGACCATCCGCCAGTTCGTGTCCGCCAAAACCAGCCGGGTGGACGCCACCTTCAACGGCTCCTACGCCGAGGTGGCCGACCGGTTGGCCGACTACGCCCGGACCGGTGCAGTGGACGGCTTCAACATCTCGCCGTGGCTGATCCCCACCGGCCTGGACGACATCGTCAACCATCTGGTGCCCGCGCTCCAGGAACGCGGCGTGTACCCCACCGAATACGCCGGCAGCACGCTGCGGGAGAACCTGGGGCTGACAACGCCGGAGCGTCCTGAAGCGGACTTCGCTGGCGTGTCAGCCGCCCCTTCGGAAGCGAGGGCCTGAGCTGATGGGCGGGGACGCGTCCGGCACGCAAGTGGGAGATGCTGACCGGGAATCGGCCGCGGATACGGTGAAGCTGCAACTGACCATCTGGCAGCAGTATCTCTAGAGGACGCGGAGCCGCCCATCAAAGGAATCCCCGACGGACACCGGTCCGTCGGGGATTTCGTTGTGTGGGGAGTGAGTTTCTGACGCCTTTTTCTGACGCGTGGGGGGAGATCAGTTCTTCGGGGCCTGGGCGATCCGGACCATGTTTCCGGAAGGATCGCGGAAGGCGCAGTCGCGCGGTCCCCACGGCTGGTCGATGGGCTCCTGCATGACCTCGGCCCCGGACGCCCGGACCTTCTCGAAGGTGGCGTCCAGATCGTCGGTGCGGAAGATGAGCATTGGCAGCACCCCCTTGGTGAGGAGCTCCTGCATCATGTCCCCGTCCTCCTGGGAACGTCCGGCATGCGGTTCGGAGAGCACGATCTCGAGACCGGGCTGGGTTGCGCTGCCGAGCGTGATCCAGTGGAATCCTCCGGAGGCCACGTCGTTGCGTAGTTCGAGGCCGAGGGCATCCCGGTAGAAGCTGAGGGCCTTTTCGGTGTCGTTGACGGTGATGTTGCAGTACTGGAGTGAAATGTTCATGCAACCAAGCTATTCGGCTGCGGTCAGTGCCGCTTCTCGAATCCTGCTCACTTGTTCCACGGCCCCTGCTGCAGGGCCGGACGGCGTTCCGAAGCCGCGCCGGCTGGGCCTCGTGGTGAGCCGGGCGAGGCACCCTGGCATCGCTTCAACGGCGCTGTGTTCCCGGAGCCTGTACACGCTGGGCGGTTCGCCAACGAGCTCGGTAAAGCGGGAGCTGAAGGATCCCAGCGACGTACAGCCAACAGCCATGCACGCATCCGTCACGCTTATCCCGGCCCGGAGCAACGCCATGGAGCGCTCGATCCGGCGGGTCATGAGGTAGCTGTACGGCGTCTCGCCGTAGGCTGCCCGGAACTGCCGCGAAAAGTGCGCCGGTGACATCAAGGCTTTGCTCGCCATAGTGGGCACGTCAAGGGGGAGGGCGAAGTCCCTGTCGATCAGGTCCCGCGCCCTGCGCAGGTGCGCGAGGTTCGCGAGCTCTTGCGGGGTCATGCTTTGAGCGTACGCTGCGGCTCCGGGGTTCGCCACAGCGAAGTGCAGGGCAGCCGCGGGCCACCCTGCACTGCGTGCCGAGGGGCGGATTACTTCTTCGGCAGTCCGGCCGGGTTCAGCTCGGAGTTCTGCACGGCCTCGGAGCTGAGGCCCCAGCGGTCCAGGATCTTGGCGTAACTTCCGTCTTCGATCAGGTGGTTCAGACCTGCCTGGGCAGCAGCGGCAAAGCCGTTGCCCTTCTTGGTGGTGGCCGCGATGCTGGCCTTCAGCGGCCAGCCGCCGTCCACCAGGCCAACCAGCTTGGTCTTGGCGTCGGAAGCCGTCTTGAAGGCCGCAGTCGCGTTCGGTCCGAACGTCAGGTCGGCGCGTCCGGACTGGAGGGCGAGCGAAGAGGCGGAGTCGTCGTCGTAATACTGGAACTCAACGGACGGCAGGCCGTTTTTCTTGTTCTCCTCGTCCCAGCGCAGCAGGATGGACTCCTGGTTGGTCCCCGAACCCACAATCACGCGCTTGCCGGCAACATCCGGAGCGGATTCCACCTTGCTGACGGAGCTGTCGCTCTTGGCGTAGAAACCAAGTTTGTCGTCCCGGTAGCTCGCGAAGTCGAACTTGAGCTTGCGCTCCTCGGTCACCGTCACGTTGGACAGCACGGCCTCGTACTTGCCGGATTCGACGCCGAGGGGCCAGTCGGCCCAGGCGGTGGGGACGATGTCAGCTTCCAGGCCCAGCGTCTGGGCCAGCGCGACGGCGATGTCCACCTCGTTGCCCACCGGGGTCTTGTTGTCCGTGGCGTAGACGGCCAGCGGCGCCGCGAAGGGGCTGACGGCGACCGTCAGTTTGCCGTCCTTCTTGATGCCTTCCGGCACGAGGGCCGCGGCTGCCGGGTCCACGGCGGCTGTCTCCCGGTTCTGCTCGGGAGACAGATTGAACTGTTTGACGCCCGTGGCGGAGGTTACCGGTCCGGACGCCGGGGCCGCTGCGGCGCCGGGGTCGGAGCAGGCCGCAAGCCCCAGCAGAGTGGTGGCTGCCAGCGGCGGTGACGCCGGGTTTGAGTGAAAAACGGGCCATGGTTTCCCCTTGGAAGTGTCGGATTTCGTGCTTGTGCCAGCAACTATCCGGCAGGGTGAAAAACCGGTCAAAGCACGGTGAAACCCGGCGATACAGGGGGTAACCGGGGTTAATCCGGCGTCTGCGGGCGTCACGGGAACGCGTCCGGCGGCGGCGGCGGCCGGGCCGAAGATACCCGGCCGCCGCCGCGGGGGAAAGCCGGCCTACTCTCCGAGGGCCTTGATGACTTCCTTCGCCACGTCCTCGCTGGACTGCGGGTTCTGCCCGGTGATCAGGTTTCGGTCGCGGACCACATTGGAGCCCCAGGCGGCGCCGTTCTCCACAATGGCCCCCTTCTCCTTCAGCGCGTCCTCCACGAACCACGGCGTGTTGGGTCCCGTGCCACCGTTGAGTTCCTCCTCGTCCGAGAAAACGGTGAGGCGGCGTCCCGTGAAGGCGAACTTCCCGGCGTCGTCAACGGCGCTGAGGAGGCCAGCCGGACCGTGGCAGAACGGCGCGATGACCTTGCCGGCCCGGTCTGCGTCAGCCAGGATGCGGCCCAGGTCGGCGTCCTTGTAGAGGTCCGCCATGGGGCCGTGGCCGCCCGGCAT
Organism: Arthrobacter sp. NPDC058288; assembly: GCF_042880995.1. NCBI lineage: Bacteria > Bacillati > Actinomycetota > Actinomycetes > Micrococcales > Micrococcaceae > Arthrobacter > Arthrobacter sp. NPDC058288. The sequence goes on along the minus strand of NZ_JBHVYH010000003.1, from coordinate 342,501 downwards.
CACCACGGCGCCGTACCCGGAGGGGTCGACCTCGGCGAGTACCAGCGGCGCGGAAAGCTCGGCGTCGATCTTTGTGAGGTATTCACGGAAGCCGTCCGCTCGGTCCTGGCCGCCGGCCGACTCGGCGGCGAGGCTCACCTCGTCCACGGTGGGCTTGGCGCCGCCGGGCGTTGCGATGTGCACTGTGTGGCCCGCGTCGCGCAGGGTCTGGTGCGATACCACCAGCTCCTCGGCCCAGTAGCCGGTGGGGTGCTGGGTGCCGTCCCGCATGGTGAGGGAATCGGCAGCGGATACGACCATCAGAATGTTTGCCATGATGTTGCTCCTGTCCGGCCGGCCCGTTCGGCCCGGCTCCTAGGGAGGCAACCCGCTAAGCATGCTGAGTATTCCTGCGGATGGGGCCGGAAGTAGACTTTGGTATGGCCGCATCGATGCTGAAGATGGTTCTATCCATTGCCACGGCTCTGGCCTTGGCCCTGGCGGGCGGCAGTCCGGCGACGGCGGCACCCCCGCGTACGTCCGACCGCGTAGGCATCGATGTCTCGTGGCCGCAATGCGGAAAAATCCTGCCCGAGGGGCTGGCTTTCGGGGTTGTTGGCGTCAACAACGGCCTCGCGAACGCCACGAATCGCTGCCTTGAGGATCAGTTGAACTGGGCCGAGTCCACCATCAGGCATCCGCAGGCGACCAGCCAGCCGCGCGTCGCCCTCTACGTGAACACCGCCAACCCCGGCTTAGCCGGGTCCTGGTGGCCCACATCCAACTTCTACATGGGCACTATGGTGGACAACCCCTACGGGAATTGCGGGGGCAAGAACGACAAAGCCTGCGCCTACGTGTACGGCTATGCGAAAGCCTACGACGACGCCGTCTTACGCGGCGTCGACGACCCGGAGGACTACTTCTGGTGGCTGGACGTGGAAACCGAAAACAGCTGGCAATCGGACACCGAAGCCAACCGGGCAGACCTGGAAGGTATGACCGACTACTTCGAAAGCATCGGCGCCGACGTCGGGATCTATTCCACGGGCTACCAGTGGGGCAAGATTGCCGGAGCGGTCCCCTCCACCAGCAATTTGGCGGGACTTCCCAGTTGGCTCGCAGGTGCCCGAACCTTGAAGGGCGCCAAGTCCAACTGCTCCTTGGATGGACTTACGCCGGGCAGCACGGTGGCAGTGACGCAGTATGTTTCCAACGGCCTCGACTACAACTACGCCTGCGTATAGCCCTTCGGAACCCGTGTGACAGGAGTGCGCAGCGTTATCTGAAGTTGCCTCAGTGAGAACCGAGTACAGGATGTGAAAAAACAGGTATATACGCACTAGAAGTCGAGTGGAACTTACTGGTGTGTTTGTCAACGCCCACCCCTAGCATCAGGACTACATTTGCGGCCACTGACGGCCGCATTGTCGCGAGGGAGGCGCTGCAGTGAACAATTCAGATCGAGGGGGTCCCGGGCAGGGATCAAAACGCCGGCGGGGAACGGGGCTCGGTTTTGCCGGGTCCGCGGGGCGTGCCGGCACGAAGCTTCTGGCCGCGGTGACGGCGGGCGGCATGCTCCTTGCCGGGGCCGTGGTGGCTCAGGCAGATACCGTCTTCAACAATCTCGACGGGAGCGTGGATGCCGTTGCCGAGATAATGCCGCTGAATGTTGGAGGCCCTGCGGGGACCACCACTCTGGCCATTGAGCCGGCCAACGGCGACGGCAAACAGGGCTGCAACCTGACCGCCAGCAGCGTACTCACCCTGAATCTGGTCTCGAGCAATACGGCGGCCGCAACCGTCAGCCCCTCTTCGGTGACGTTCTCAAGCTGCGGGGACACCAAACTGGTGACCGTCACGCCGGCGGCTACCGGAGTTTCGACCATCACCGCCAGCCAGGTCGCCAACAACACAGGCGGCACCTTCGACCTCACGCAGGCGACGTTTACCGTCAACGTCGTGGCTCCGGCCCCGGCCAACACCGCTCCGACCCTCACTTTGGCCGGGGTCAGCACGGGTGCGTCGTATGCCAAGGGATCGGTCCCGGCAGCCTCCTGCAACGTCGCGGATGCTGAAGACGGAAACAAGACCTTTGCCGCAACACTGAGCGGCATCACCGGACCTTACGCCACGGACGGGATCGGCCAGCAGACAGCAAGCTGCAGCTACACCGACGGCGGCGGGCTCACCGCCAGCGGCTCCGCGAACTACGACATCGTAGACCCCAGCGGCCCGCAGATCAGCTACACGCTCACGCCGGGAACCCCCAACGGTCTCAGCGAATGGTTCACCGCTCCGCTGACCCTCAACTGGACGGTCACCGACGCGGATTCGCCCGTCTCACTGACCACCAGCGGCTGCGGTCAGCAGATCATTTCGGCGGACCAGGTCAAGATTGAGTACACCTGCTCCGCAACCAGCGCGGGGGGCACTGCCTCCAAGGCAACCGCGCCTCTTGGCCTCGACGCCACACCCCCCGAGGTCAGCTACGGGGGAGGCGAAGGCCTTGCCGGTAACGACGGCTGGTTCCGGGGACCCGTCACGGCGACGTTTACGGCTACCGACGTAACGTCCGGTCCGGCATCCCAATCCGCAAGCGAAACAACAGCCGACGGCGCCGAAGGGGAAGCCATCGAGGTCCGCAGCCCGGTGTTCAGCGACACAGCAGGCAACGCCTCGGCCCTTGGAGCAGTCATCCATAGCTTCAAGATCGATGCCACGGCCCCGTCAGTGGCGTACACAGAGGCCGACCGGGAGCCCAATACGAACGGCTGGTACAACGCCCCGGTAACGGCGACGTTTACCGGCACAGACTCCGTCTCGGGGCCGTCAGTAGCAACGCAGACAGCAACGTCCGACGGCGAGGGGGCCGCCGTCGTCGTTGGCAGCCCTGCCTTTGAGGACGTGGCGGGCAACATTGCGGAGGCCGGTGCGGCGTCCGCGAGCTACAAGATTGACCTGACCGCGCCGTCCGTTTCGTTCACGGGACTCAGCGGCACCAAGGGCCTGAACGACTGGTTCACCGGTCCGGTGACGGCAACGTTCACCGGTTCGGATGCGCTGTCAGGCTTGGAAACCACGGAGCAGAAGGTTGTGTCCACAGAAGAAGGCTCGGACCTGGTCCTGATCAGCCCCGCCTTCACGGACAAGGCCGACAACACCACTCCTGCGGACAAAGTGCGCAGCGACGCTTTCAAGGTGGATCTGACGGACCCGGTGGCCACATTCGACTCAGTTTTGGCGGACGCGTACTTCGGCTTCGTTGGCTCCGCACCCACGTGCACCGCCAGCGATGGGGGCTCCGGCCCCGCCGGCTGCGTCGTCAGCGATTACTCCACCGAGCCGGGTACCCACACGCTGGTGGCCACGGCCACCGACAAGGCCGGACGCACCTCCGAAACGAAGCAGACCTACACGGTAAAGAGGTGGGAAACAAAGGGGTTCTACCAGCCCATCGACATGGGCGGCGTCTTCAATACGGTGAAGGCGGGGAGCACCGTTCCTGCCAAGTTCGAACTGTTCGCCGGCTCCACTGAACTGACGGACACGAGCATCGTGAAGATGGGAGTCCGGCAGATCGCCTGCAGCCCGCTGGCTATCCAGGACAGCATCGAGATCACGGCCACCGGCAATACCTCGCTGCGGTACGACTCGACGGGCGGCCAGTACATCTACAACTGGAAGACCCCGAACCAGCCGGGCTCCTGCTTCCAACTCTCGATGGTCGCGTCTGACGGCTCCCATATCGATGCCAACTTCAAGCTGAAGTAGGTATCGGACATCACCAAATAGCACAATTGAGCTAAAAAGGAGCGGGGTTGCCGGACACGGCGGCCCCGCCCCTGCGTGTCCGGCACCACGACTCCCGAGTGTCCGGCGCCACGGCGACATCGAGAAATAACCCGGCTGCCGCCGTCGTTGTCGCAAGTGTGCCCGTTCCGCAACGGAACGGCGACCGCAACGCTTCGCTACGAAAGGCCGGCTCCTCCGTGACTGTTCCGCTTTCCATCCTTGACCTGGCCACCATCGCTAAGGGCCAGACGGCGGCCGAGAGCTTTGCCGGCAGCGTGGCCATGGCGCAGCGGGCGGAGGAGTTGGGCTACCGGCGGGTCTGGTACGCGGAGCACCACAACATGTCCTCCATCGCTTCTTCGGCCACGAGCGTGCTGATCGCGCACATCGCGGCCAACACCAGCAGCATCAGGCTGGGTGCCGGCGGCGTCATGCTGCCCAACCATTCCCCGCTGACCATCGCCGAGCAGTTCGGCACGCTGGAGACCCTGCATCCGGGACGCATCGACCTGGGCCTGGGCCGTGCGCCCGGCAGCGACCAGAACACCATGCGTGCGCTCCGCCGCGACCCGATGTCCGCCGACAGCTTCCCGCAGGATGTCCTGGAACTGCAGGGCTACCTCACCGGCCCCAGCCGGATCCAGGGCGTCGAGGCGACCCCGGGCAAGGGCACCAATGTCCCGCTGTACATTCTGGGGTCCTCCCTTTTCGGGGCCCGGCTCGCAGCGCAGCTTGGATTGCCGTACGCCTTCGCTTCACATTTCGCTCCCAATGCCCTTCAGGACGCCGTGGCCATCTACCGCCGGGAATTCAAGCCCTCGGCGCAGCTTGACGCCCCGCACGTGATCGCCGGCGTCAACGTGATCGCGGCAGATTCCGCCTCCGAGGCCGCGGAAATGTTCCAGGCCACCAAACGCGCCCGGGTGTCCCTGTTCTTCGGCAACGGCAGGGTGTTCACGGACGACGAAGCGGACATGATCCTCGACTCCCCGCAGGGCCAGCACGTGGCCCAGATGATGAAGTACTCGGCGATCGGAACCCCGGACGTGGTGATGGACTACCTGGACGAGTTCGCCGCCCACGCCGACGCGGACGAACTGATTGTGGCCCACCAGAGCAACGGAACCGAGGCCCGCCTGCGGTCCGTGGAACTCCTCGCCGCGGCTGCGGGGCTGGTCCGCGCCTAGGGGCACCCGCCGCCGGCCGCCAGCTGCCGGCGGCCGGTGGTTTACCTGCTTTTCTGATCTCTTCCCTTGACAACTTTCAACTGAACCGGTTTAGTGGTTATCACTGAACCGGTTCAGTGAGTTGGATCACTGGACTGCTGATCAAATGAAGGCGGAATCCATGGCAGTCACCATCAGCGACGTCGCCCACGCGGCCGGCGTCAGCAAGGGTGCTGTCTCGTATGCACTAAACGGCCAGCCGGGGGTCAGCGAGGGGACCCGGGAACGGATCCTTCAGGTGGCCAAGGAGCTCGGCTGGAAACCCAGCCTGCGGGCCAAGGGCCTCTCCTCGGCCAAGGCCTACGCCTTGGGACTCGTCGTCGCCAGGGACCCCTCCCTGCTCGGAACCGACCCTTTCTTTCCGGCGTTCATCGCCGGCATTGAAACAGCACTCTCCGAACACGACTACACCCTTGTGCTCAGCGTCGCCACCGGTGCCGGGGCGGAGGAACGCTGCTACCGCAAGCTGGCCGAGAATGGAAGGGTCGACGGGTTCCTCCTCACCGACGTCCGCCACGACGACTCCCGCATCCCGCTGCTGCAGGAACTCAAACTCCCGGCGGTCACCCTGAACCGGCCCGACGCGGAATCCCCGTTCCCTGCCGTTTCCATGGACGACTGCGCCGGAATCACGGCAGCCGTCGAACATCTGGTGGCGCTGGGCCATACCCGCATTGCCCATGTGGGCGGCGGCCAGGAGTACATCCACGGCCGGAGCCGCCGCCAGGCGTGGGAAGACGCGCTGACTGCTGCCGGCCTCCGCGCCGACCTGTTCGCGGAAGCAGACTTCACTGCCGCCGGTGGCATGGCCGCCACCGCCGAACTGCTCCGGCGTGCGGACAAACCCACGGCAATCGTCTACGCCAATGACCTGATGGCGACCGCCGGCCAGTCCTACGCACAAACCCAGGGACTCACTGTGCCCGGCGATTTGTCCGTCACCGGCTATGACAACGCGGACTTCACCCAGTACCTCAATCCGCCCCTCACCACCGTCTCCACCGATCCCATGCTCTGGGGCCGGGTTGCGGCCCAAGTGCTCCTCAACCAGCTCAGCAACGCCCACGACGGGCAAGACACCGTCCTCCAGGCTCCGACGCTTTTGGTCAGGGCATCCACCGGCCCGGTACCCGCCCGCTAGCACGCTCCATCCTCTATCCAGCCACACCCCTGCCCAGATCCACCCCGCACCCAACCCTCTGTTCCCCTAAATAGGAGTCGCAATGAAGCGCTTTTCAACAGCCACGCGAGTACTGTCCGTGGCCGCCCTGACCATCATGGGCGCAGGCCTCGCTGCCTGCGGCGGGGGAGGGGGAAGCAGTTCTGCCGACTCGGCCACGGCCGCTAAGGGCCCCATCAAGATCTGGTACTCCAACAACGAGTTCGAGGTGAAGTGGGGCAAGGCAATGGTGGAGTCCTGGAACGCCGCCCACCCGGACCAGAAGATCGACGCCCAGGAAATCCCGGCAGGCAAGAGCTCCGAGGAAGTCATCGGCGCAGCCATCACGGCAGGCAACGCCCCGTGCCTGGTCTTCAACACCGCTCCGGTGGCAGTGCCGCAGTTCCAGAAGCAGGGCGGACTCGTCGCCCTCGACTCCTTTCCCGACGGCGCGCAGTACATCAAGGACCGCACCGGAGACCTCGCCGACCAGTACAAGTCCACGGACGGGAAGATGTACCAGCTTCCGTGGAAGTCCAACCCGGTGGTCCTGTTCTATAACAAGGACATCTTCGCCAAGGCCGGCCTGGACGCCGAGAACCCCAAGCTCGGCTCGCATGCCGAATTCCTTGAAACCGCCCGGACCCTCGTGAAGTCCGGCGCCACGGCCAACGCCGTATGGCCCTCCCCGGCCAGTGACTTCTTCCAGTCCTGGTTCGACTTTTACCCGTTCTACGCTGCCAACACGGACGGCACACCGCTGCTGAAGGATGGCAAAGCCACCTTCGACAGCGAGGAGGGCAAGCAGGTCGCCACAATGTTCGAAACCCTTTACAAGGAGAACCTGGCGTCCAAGGAGGTCTTCCAGGGCGACGCCTTCGGTGAGGGAAAGTCGGCCATGTCCCTGGCGGGCCCGTGGGCCATCGCCGCTTACAAAGACAAGGTCAACTGGGGCGCTGTGCCGGTGCCGGCCGCTGAGGCCAAGGCCGATACGTCCACCTTCTCGGACGCCAAGAACGTGGCCATGTACTCTGCGTGCGAGAACCAGGGCACAGCCTGGGAGGTCATGAAGTTTGCCACCAGCCAGGAGCAGGACGGCAAGCTGCTTGCCGGGACCGGCCAGATGCCCATGCGCAAGGACCTTGCCACTGCGTACGCCGACTACTTCGCCAAGAACCCGCTGTACACCCAGTTCGCCGAGCAGGCCGGACGCACCGTCGAGGTGCCCAACGTGCCCAACTCGGTTGAGGTCTGGCAGACCTTCCGCACCGCCTACGCCAAGTCAGTGATCTTCGGCAACGAAAGCATTGACTCCGCGTTCAAGGGCGCCGCGGAAAAGATCGACCAACTGGCAGCCCAGAAGTAGCGGGTGATCCCCAATGTCACTCCGCTCTTCTGACGGCGGCCCAGCTGCGGGCAGTCCCGCAACGGGCGCGCCGGTCGGGCGGACGGCTGACCGGCGGCTGGCCCCCAGGAAACGCAAGAACATCCTGGGCCGCCAGCCGCTGGGACTGCTGTTCAGCGCCCCGTACGTCATCTACGTCCTGGCAGTCCTGGCGTACCCTCTGGGCTACGCCGTCTACATGTCCTTCCACGACTTCTTCTTCACGGCCCCGCGGGTCAAGGTGGACCGCCCGTTCGTGGGGTTGGACAACTACATCACCGTCCTGTCCGATCCGGCAGTCCAGCGTTCCTTCGCCAACATCGGCGTGTTCCTCGTCATCAACGTTCCGTTGACCGTCGGGCTGTCGCTGGTCCTGGCCAACGCGCTGAACCGCGTGACGAAGCTGCGGACCTTCTTCCGGGTCAGCTACTACGTCCCGTACGTCACCGCGAGCGTCGCCGTCGTCGGCGTCTGGCTGTTCCTGTTCCAGCAAAACGGGCTGGTCAACGCGCTGCTGGGGCCTCTGGCCCCGAACCCGTCCTGGCTGACCAACTCCTGGCTGGCCATGCCAACGGTGGCGCTGTACGTCACGTGGAAACAGCTGGGATTCTTCATCCTGCTGTACCTGGCCGCACTGCAGAACATCCCGGACGAGCTGTACGAATCCGCCTCGGTGGACGGCGGGAACAAGTGGGTGCAGTTCTGGAACATCACGGTCCCCGGCGTGCGCTCGGCCAGCGTGCTGGTCACGCTGCTCGCCACCATCACCGGCGCCAACCTCTTCACCGAGCCGTACCTTCTCACCGGAGGCGGCGGCCCGGACGGCGCATCGACGTCGCCGGTGTTCCTGATGTACCAGAAGGGCATCCTGCAGGGAAACCCCGACGTGGCAGCCGCACTGGGCGTCATCCTTGTGGTCGGCGTCCTGCTGATCGCCCTGATCCAGAAACGCCTCGTAGGCGGAAAGGAGGACTGACATGTCGGTCATCGACGCGGCCACCGCCGCCAACAACGACAACGAAAAGAACGACGACGCCGGGCAGCCGGGTGCCCTTCCTTCCACCCGCGGAGGTTCCGGCCGCGGAGGTTCCACGGTTGAAAAGCGCAGGAACCTTGGCATCGGCAGCTTCGTGCTGCTGGCCGTAGGCGCCTTCGTGTTCCTTTTCCCCTTCTACTACATGTTCATCGGCTCGCTGCAGACGTCCCCGGACACTTCGGTGGCGGGTGCGTTCCCCAATCCGGCCAACCTCACCGGCGAGAACTACGCCAACATCAACGGTTCCATCGACCTGCTGAAGGGCCTGGCCAACTCCGGCATCTTCACCGGCGGCGTCATCCTGTTCACCGTGGTCTTCGGCCTCCTGGTGGGCTACGCCCTGGCGCAGATGCACTTCCGCGGCAAGGGCTTCGTGTTCGGCATGATGCTGCTGGTGCAGATGATTCCGTTCCAGCTGCTGCTCATTCCGCTGTACGTGATGATCGTCCGCGATTACGGCCTGGCGGACAGCTACATCGGCATGATCCTGCCGTTCGCCATCAACTCCACTGCCGTCTTCGTCTTCCGCCAATACTTCATGCAGCTGCCGTCCACGCTCTTTGAGGCAGCACGGATCGACGGCGCCTCCGAGTTGCGGATCCTGTGGCAGATCGCCATCCCGCTGGTCAGGCCCGCGATTGTCACAGCGATCCTGCTGACCTTCATCGGGCCGTGGAACGAGTTCCTGTGGCCGTTCCTGGTCACCAAGGACTCGGCCATCCAGCCTCTCGCGGTGTCCCTCGCCAACTACATTTCCAACGTTGCCGCCACGGCCTCCAACCCGTTCGGGGCAATCCTCGCCGGCGCCTGCGTCCTCGCGGCACCTGCCATCGCGCTGTTCATCTTCTTCCAGCGCCAATTCATTTCCACCAATATCGGATCAAGCGTAAAGGGCTAATCAATGACTTCCCCCCACACTTCTGCACTCCCCACCGTCCCTTTCACCCTCACCCGCGCCGGGGTCATCATGTCCCCCGAGGAGGGCAACGACTTCGAGGCGGAAGGCGTCCTCAACCCGGCCAGCGGCCGCGGCCCGGACGGCGAGCTCTACCTGCTTCCGCGCCTCGTGGCCAAGGGTAATGTGTCCCGCGTGGGCCTTGCCAAGGTTGTCATCGAAGACGGCGTACCCACCGGTGTGGAACGCATGGGCGTGGTGCTCGCCCCGGACGAGGGCTGGGAACGCGGCCTCAACAATGCCGGCACTGAGGATCCGCGCACCACGTGGGTGCCCTCCTTGGGCAAGCACCTGATGACCTACGTTGCATACGGCCCGCTGGGGCCGCGGCTCGCGTTCGCGCATTCCGAGGACCTCCGCAGCTGGGAACGCCTGGGCCCGTGCTTCTTCGAATACAAGGCCGAGCTCTCCATGGACCTGAACCTGTTTCCCAACAAGGACGCCGTGTTCTTCCCGGAACCGGTCAACGATCCCGACGGCGTTCCCTCCTATGCGATGCTGCACCGCCCCATGTGGGACCTGGGCTGGATCCGCGACGGCGAGGGCGAGCACCTGCCCGCCGGCGTCACGGACAACCGCCCGGGCATCTGGATCTCCTACGTGGCCGTGGAAGACGTGGAAAAGGACATCCGGAACCTGGTGCACATGGGCAAGCACACCCTCGTTGCCCTCAGTGAGTTCCCTTTCGAGGAACTCAAGATCGGCGGAGGCCCCGCGCCGATCCGAGTCGACGAAGGCTGGCTGCTCATCCACCACGGCGTGGCCGGTGCATTGGAGAAGTCGGCGTTCGACCACCAGCAGAAGGTTAACTACACCGCGGCCGCCATGATCCTGGACGCCAATGACCCCTCCAAGGTCATTGCCCGCAGCGACAAGCCGTTGCTGGCGCCGGAAACCGAAGACGAGATCTCCGGCATCGTGCCCAACGTGGTGTTCCCCACCGCCATCGAGGAAGTGGACGGCCAGTTGTTCGTGTTCTACGGCATGGCCGACTCGAAGATCGGCGTTGCCAGGCTGGACCGGGTCCCGGCCAACTAGCCCCGTCCCGCCGCCCGCCTGACCGCCCCCACCAGGAGTACCGATGACGAACAACGATGTCCGCCCGAAGACACGAACCAAACCGCTGGCCATCGTTGTGGCCGCGTCGATGCTCCTGGCGGGAGCGGGAGCGGCCTCCGCGGCTCCGGGACCCGTACAGGAAGCCGCACGGGCGCTGACCACCCCGGTCCCGGCCGCTCCCGGCGCCCCGGCCGAAACAGGGCCCCTCACCAACACGGCGCACCTGGACTTCCTGATGGATACTGTCCCTCTCACGCCCGTGGCGGGCCACACCACCTACAAGCTGGACGAGATCCCCTCCGCCCAGGCGCCGTGGACCTACGCGGACAAAAAAGCGGACGGGAGCTACGGCCGCGTCGGCGGCGGAGACCTCGACCCCGCCACAGGGCATTGGACCCAGGGGGCCTACAACGCCGATGACATCGCACGCACAGCGGTGGTCTACCTACGGCACTGGCAGCAGACCGGCGATGCCGCCAGCAAGCAGCGGGCGTTCCAGACCCTGCGCTCGCTGACGTTCCTCCAGACCACGGACGGCCCGAACGCAGGCAACGTTGTGCTGTGGCAGCAGTCGGACGGAAGCCTGACCCCCAGCGCCAAACCGGTGGAACTGCCGGACCCCTCCGACTCGGCAGAGTCATACTGGCTTGCGCGCACCGTATGGGCACTCGGCGAGGGTTTCACGGCGTTCCAGGACGACGATCCCGAGTTCGCCGGTTTCCTGCAGGACCGGCTGCACCTTGCCTTAGGCTCGCTCAACAAACAGTCCCTTGCAAAGTACGGCACCTATGACACCGCGGACGGCGTGCAGGTGCCGGCATGGCTCATCGCCGGCGGCGCCGACGCCTCGGCCGAGGCCGTGCTGGGACTTTCCTCCTACGTGAGCTCCGTTCCGGGCGATGAGTTGGCGGCCACGGCACTGGACCGTCTTAGCGAAGGCGTGGCCGCAATGTCCTCCGGTTCCGCCGGCCAATGGCCTTTTGGCGCCATCATGCCCTGGAACAAATCGCAGACACTCTGGCACGCCTGGGGCGGCATGGCCCCCGCCGCCGTCGCCACCGCCTCCCAGGTGCTGGGCAAACCGGCGCTGCTTGAAGCGGCAGTCAAGGACACCGCCCGGTTCACACCCCAGCTCCTGGCCGCGGGCGGACCCGACAACGCCTGGAGCCCGACGCCCGGCGAAGCGCAAATCGCCTACGGCGTGGACTCCAGGGTCCAAAGTCTCGTGGCCACGGCCAGGGCCGCTGATGCGCCGGGCCTGCTGGATCTTGCCGCGGTCACTGCTGGATGGTTCTTCGGAGCCAACCCCAGCGGCGTCCCGGCCTACAACCCTGCCACGGGTACGGCGATCGACGGCATCGAACCGGACGGCCGGGTCAATCCCAACTCCGGTGCGGAATCCACCATCCACGCACTCCTCACCATGCTGGCGCTGGACGCAGATCCGGCCCTGAAGGCGGCTGCCGTGGGCATCAACCGGACGGTGTCCACTCACGGCCTCAGTGTGGTGGAAGCGGAATCGGGCACCATCACCGGCGAGGGGGCCGTGGTCAGGCCGGCCTCGGCCTGGACCGGTGAAGCAAACCTCTCCGGCGGAGCCTACGTGGACCTGAAGGCCGGGGCTGCCCTGAACATTCCGCTACCGGCCTCCGACCAGGCGAACAACATCTATCCCATCGTGAACCGGGGGACAGCCCCGTCCGGCAGCACCGTATGGACGTCCGCCAAGGGGCCGCTGGGGACCACGGAAAACGGCGATGCAGGGACGCAGGGCATCACGGATGCCCCCGGCATCCTCTTTCCCTACTCGCTCAAGCGTGCGCTGTCCGCCGGACTGACCGCCGTCGTCGGCACCACCGATGGAAGCGTTGCGCTGGACGCACTCCTGCTGCAGCCGAAGATCTCCACGGTGTCGGTCTCAGGGGCCGGCGGTGATTCCACCGTCTACGTGAGCGCGGCCGGTTCCACAACGGTTAAGGACGTCGACGTTCCGGACGGATGCACCATGGTCCAGCGCCAGTACGACTCCTCCGGCCAGCCGGTGAAGGGCGCGAAGAACGACGTCGGCCCGCGAACGGGGCACGTGACGGTGGCGCCCGGGGGCTTCACCATGGTGACGTTCCTGGCGCACTAACGCCGGCGGTTTCGGGCCCGGCGCCGCCGCGGTGCCCGGCCCGAACCCGCCGCGCCCTGGTGTGGCAGGAAGGTCCGGCTGAGGCCGATGTGACAAGACCAGTCCGCACGGAGTCTAATAAGGGCATGACTGATGAGCCGGACGTACGCCGCGCCCTGGTCATTGAGGACGATGACGACATCCGGGGCCTGCTGGTCCACATTCTGACGAAGCAGGGCTTCCAGGTGTCAGCCGTGTCAACCGGGCGCGCCGGTATTGATCTGATGCAGCGCGAGGGCGCCGAACTGGTGACGCTGGACCTCAACCTGCCGGACACGGACGGCGTTCAGGTCTGCCGTGAGCTGCGCAAGTTTTCCGATGCCTACATCCTGATGATCACAGCCCGCGGCGACGAACTGGACCGCCTCACCGGGCTCGACACGGGGGCGGACGACTACCTCACCAAGCCCTTCAGCCCCCGGGAACTCGGATCCCGGATCACCGCCTTGTTCCGCAGGCCGCGCGCCAGTGCCGTTCACGAGGCCGCAGCCCAGGATGAATTGCGCCGCGCCGTCGAGGTCCAGCGCAGCCTCCTCCCGGCTGAGGGCCTATCGCTTGACGGGTTCGACATCGCCGGATCCTTCCGCCCCTCCCGCAACGTGGGCGGCGACTTCTTCGATTGGTACCGCAGCGACGGCGGGCTGCAGCTCACGCTGGCCGATGCGATGGGCAAAGGCATGGGGGCCGCGCTGATTGCTGCCACTGTCCGCGCCGTCATGCGTTCCGTGGCGCACCGCGCGCCGCTGAGTGAAGCGTTCAGCTCTGCCGGCAGGATACTGGAAGCCGACCTCGAACAGTCCGCATCCTTCGTCACGCTTTTCCACGCCCGGCTCGACGCGGCCACCGGCATCCTGCAGTACCTGGACGCCGGCCACGGCCTCGCGCTGCACATTAAGGCGGACGGAAGCTGCTCGCGGCTGCTCACCGGCGGCCCGCCGGTGGGAGCCTGGCCCGACCAGGAATGGGATGCTCACCAGGTCTCGCTCGATCCCGGCGATTGCCTGGCCGTAGTCAGCGACGGCCTGCTGGATGTCTACCCCGACGTCGAGGTCCTCACGGCCGTGGTGGCCGGTACTGTCTCGGGCCCCGCCAGTGCGCAGGCTGCCTGCGACGCCGTCCTTGAGCTGGCCTCGGGCCGCGACGTTTCCGACGACGCCACTGTGGTTGTGCTGAAACGGGCGCTGCAGTGAATCGGGGCGCGGCAGCTGCCGCAGCTGCCTGAAACCAAGGGGCGCGCACACGTTACATTCCCGCAATGACAGGGATATTCTGGTGTAACGACGGCATCGGAGACTGGGGGTATGTCCCTCGCCGGACTTTTCTCATCATTGGGGATTATCCGAAGGACGTCGCCTGTGCCTACTCCTCTCAACCAGTCAGTGGCCGATTCTGCCCTCCTGACACGCTCGTTGCCGCTCGGCCTGCTCCGCGCGTTCGTGCAGTCCGACGCCGCCGACGACGGCCTCACGCCAAACCTGCTCGCTGAACTCAAGATCCTCGCCCGCACACCAGGGCTGCTGGTGGCCTGCAACTACGGCGGCACGCTGTGCGACGCCGAGGGGATCTCCACTGAAACCCTGCCCCTGGGCAGCGCCGCGATTGCGCTCCGGGCCCTGGCCGCCCTGCCCAACACGCACGCGGCCGTCATCTCCGGCAGGTCGCTGCGGGACCTGGCGGCAGTATCCAGGCTCCCGGCGGAGGTGCACCTGGTGGGATCCCACGGCGCCGAGTTCGACATGGGCTTCGCCCACGGCCTGTCACTGGCCACCGAATCGGTGCTCCAGCAGGCAAGCCAGGCCCTTGTTGAAACGATTGGTGCCTATAAAGGGATCAGCATCGAACGCAAGCCCGTGGCGGTGTCCGTGCACACCAGGCCGGCCTCGCCTGCGGTCGTGGCCAAGGTGCTGGAGAAGGCCGAAGAAGTGGCCCGCGCCCACGGCCTGTTCTACATCGTGGACGGCTCCGTGCTGGACCTCTCCGTGGTGGAACCGTCCAAGGCCGACGCCCTGGAGCACCTTCGCGCCCGCCTGGGCGTGAGTGCCGCCCTCTATGCCGGCGACGCCTCCAGCGACGAACTGGCGATGGCCACCCTGCGCGGCCCGGACATGGGCATCAAGGTGGGGGAGGGGCCCACCGCGGCCGCCCACCGCCTTCGGGACCCCGAATCCTTCGCCCGGGTCCTGGCCATCCTGTTCGAACTGCGGCGGGCTTGGCTTTTCGGGGAGGACGCCGTTGGCCTGGAGCGCCACTCGATGATCGGCAACGGCTCGTCCACGGCGCTGATCACCCCCGAAGCCAAAGTCTGCTGGATGAGCCATCCGCTGCCGGACTCCGGATCCCTGTTCGCCCACATCCTGGGCGGCGACGCTGCGGGCCATTTCTCGGTGGAACCGGTCAAGGCATCCCAGGTCCTGGGCCAGCGCTACGTGGACAGCACCATGATCGTGGAAACCCGCTGGGCCGATGTCACCGTGACCGACTACCTTGAGCCGGCCCCGGACGGGATCACCAGCCTGGTCCGGGTGCTGTCCGGCAGCGGCGCGGCCCGGATCGTCTTCGCGCCCCGGCCCGACTACGCCAACGCCCCGTTCAGCATGGAGGCGCGGGGCGAGGAGCTCCACGTGGTGGGCACTTCCGATCCCATCATCCTGCTGGCCCCCGGCGTCAGTTTTTCCATCACCTCGGACGGGCGGCATGCCACTGCCACCGCGGACGTGAACCTGCGGAACGGCCCCGTGGTGCTGAACCTGCGCTGCGGTGACACCGAGCCCACCCACACGGGGGTGGGCGGCGAAACCGAGCGCCGCGCCGCCGTCGCCCATCACTCCAGGCGGTGGGTCCAGGAGCTGGACCTGCCGGGTGTCAAGCCGTCTCTGGTGCGCCGCTCGGCGCTGGTGCTCCGCGCGCTGGTGCACGAACCCACCGGCGCCGTCCTTGCCGCCCCCACCACGTCGCTGCCGGAAGGAATCGGCGGCACCCGGAACTGGGACTACCGCTACTGCTGGCTGCGGGACGGGTCCATGACCGTCAATGCGCTCGTGGACCTGGGCTCCACCAGGGAAGCTTTCGGTTTCCTGCGCTGGCTGGGCCGAATCCTGGACAACGCACCCGGACCGGAATGGCTGCATCCGCTGTATTCGGTCACGGGAGCGCCGCTGTCCACGGAGGCCATCATCGAAAGCCTGCCGGGCTATGCGGGATCACGCCCCGTCAGGATCGGCAACGCCGCGGACCACCAGGTGCAGCTGGACGTTTTCGGGCCTATCGCGGAACTCATCTGCGCGGTGAGTGAGCGCGAGGGCACACTGGAGGATTCACACTGGGAGCTCATGATCCAAATGGCCTCGGCCGTGATGGCCCGCTGGCACGAGGCAGACCACGGGATCTGGGAAGCACGCCGCGCACCCCGGCACCACGTCTACACCAAGGTGATGTGCTGGGTGACCCTGGACCGGGCGCTGCGCACCGCGGCCAGGCACGGCAGGGCGCCGGAACCCGAGTGGGCGCCCACCGCCGCAACCATCCGCGAGGAAGTCCTCCGCGAAGGCTGGGATGACGGCGCGGCGTCCTACACGGTCGCATACGACAGCCCCGACCTCGACGCGGCCGTTCTGCACATCGGCCTGTCCGGGCTGCTGGATGTGAACGACCAGCGGTTCCTGGACACTGTCACAGCAGTGGAACGGGAGCTCCGGGTGGGACCCACCGTTTTCCGGTACAGGTACGACGACGGCCTGCCGGGGCTGGAGGGCGGCTTCCACATCTGCACTACGTGGCTCATCGAGGCTTACGTGGCGGTGGGCCGGATTGAGGATGCCTGGGACCTGTTCGACCAGCTGGTGAACCTGTTCGGCCCCACCGGGCTGCTGCCCGAAGAATACGATCCCGGCACCGAAACCCACCTGGGCAACCATCCGCAGGCATACTCCCACCTGGGCTTCATCCGCTGCGCCCGGCTCCTGGATCAGCACCAGAAGAACTAGCGTGTTGGCCAAGGGCCGGGCCTGGTTCTAGGTGAGGAGCAGGGCCACGCCGATCATGGCCGGCACTGCCACGACCGTGGTGATCAGCACGGTGTCCTTGGCAACGGTGATACCTGTCCGGTAGCGGCTGGCCGCGACGAAAACGTTCTGGGCGGTGGGTAGTGCGGATGTCACGACGACGGCAAAGAGGGCCTGTCCCTCCATGCCGATCAGCCGTGCCACCAGGTAGGCGATGGCAGGGTGGATGACGAGCTTGAATGCGCTGGCCAGCAGCACGTCGATGCGGCGGCCGGTGGCTGCCTGCAGGGGCCGTGATCCGTTCAGGCTCATGCCGAAGGCGATCAGCATGGCGGGGATGGCTGCCCCGCCGATCAGGTGGATGGGCTGCATGACCAGCTCCGGCACCTGCCACCCCGTTCCCGCCACCACGAGGCCCAGTGCGGATCCCACGATCATCGGGTTCTTGAGGATCATGAGGGCAAACCCGGCGGGGGTGGTCCGGTGTGAACTGGTGGTGGCATCCAGGGCCATCAGGAAGAGAGGCGTAAAGAAGGCCAGCTGGAAGATCAGCAGCGGCGCTACGTAGCTTGCGTCGCCGAGGACATATACGGCAATGGGAATACCCAGGTTCGCGGAGTTCGCCAAGGATGCGCTCATGGACGACATCAGCGATTCGGGCACGCTCCGCTTCAGCAGGAACCGCACGATCACGAAGAAGATTGCGGCAGTGATTATCGCGCCGGCGGCGGTCACCAGCAGGGGAGCGGCGAAGACATCGTGGAGCTTGGCTTTGCTGAGGGTTTCGAAGAGGAGCGCGGGACTGGCCACGAAGAACGTCAGCGCGCTGAGCACGGACCGGGCGTTTTCTCCCAGCACCTTGCGGCGGCCCACGAACATGCCCACCAGGATGATGGACCACACCACGAAGAAGCCCGCGAGAACGCCTAGCACCCGGATGTCCCTGGCAGTTTCCCTTGCAGGCCGGGCGGGCGGGGTTTGGCGTTCACCATCCCAGCCTAATCAGATTTATTAAGCCTGAAGCGGGAGTGTGGGCAGGATCTCGGTATCCGGACGGAGGCGGTTCCGGCGGAGGGAGCCTAGTTTAGGGCCGAGTTGTTGAGGGCGAACGGCGGCCGCATGAGGCCGCGGGTGTGCCCCTCGGCGGGGTCGTTGCCGATCTGGACAATCTTGTTGTCTTTGTCCACATGGACCACCTTGGGCGTGTAGGCCTTGGCTTCTTCAGTGGTCATCTCGGCATAGGTGATCAGGATGACGATGTCATTCTCGTGCATCAGGTGCGCAGCCGCGCCGTTGATGCCGATAACTCCGGAACCGCGCTCTCCGGCAATGGTGTAGGTCTCCAGCCGGGCGCCGTTGGTGACGTCAACGATCGCCACGAGCTCTCCGGGAAGAATGTCCGCAGCCTCCAGCAGGTCCAGGTCAACGGTGACCGACCCCACGTAGTGCAGATCGGCATGCGTGACAGTGGCCCGGTGGATTTTGGACTTAAACATTGTGCGATTCATAACGTGCCCAGTCTAACGCCCGGCGCCCTTTGGCGCTGTGACGTAGGGAACTTCCTGTCGTCCCCGCTGGGCCGCCACCAAACTGATTCCCGGGAGGTTATGCGGGTTTGGGTTCCGGCGGGACCGGGCCTGCGGGGGCAATCGAATCGGCTGTTATGGCCAGTACTTCGCGGGCGGCCAGGATGGCGGGCCGCTTGGCGCTGGAACGCCTCACGGACGTGAAAACGGTCCGGTGGGGATTCCCCGGCAGCAGCAGCAGTTGCGCCGACGTTTCCCTGCCGGTCCAGACAAGGTCGGGCATCAGCCCGACGGCGTTGCCGGACTCGATCAGGCGGATCTGCGCCTGGAGGTCCGCCGTTTCGTACCGGACGTCAGGTTCGAAACCCGCGCTGCGGCAGGCCTGCTCAGCCCAGTGCCTGGACGCCGCACCCCTGGGCTCCATCACCCAGGCAAGGTCCGCCGTGTCTTCGAGAGAACGGACGGGCGGCAGGCCCATGTCCGGTCCGGGGACTGCCAGCCGGATGGCGTCCGCGGTCAGCCGGAGGCGGTCCAGTTCGGCGTAGCGAGGCGCGGCATGGCCGGGGTATTGCTCGGCGATGACCAGGTCAAAGTCCCGGGCCCACGTTTCGTGCAACGCCGTTTCCGGCTCCCGCTGGACCATCTCGATCCTGACTTCAGGGTAAGTCGCCGCCATCCGGGTCAGGGTTCCCGGCATGAGTGCCAGGGCGGCGGACTGGAAGACGGCTATCCGGACGGTTCCGGAGACGGTGGTGAGGCTGGCGGCCAGATCGGCCTCGGCTTGTTCCAGCGTTTCAAGCAGATGGGCGGTGTGCGCCACCAGGACTTCAGCCTGCGGCGTCAGCTGGACCCGGCGCCCGGTCTTACGCAGCAGCTGCACCCCGGCCTCCTTCTCCAATAGCGCCAGCTGCTGGGACACCGATGACGGACTGTACTGGAGGGCGTCCGCCACCTCGGCCAAGGTTCCACGGATCTTGAGTTCACGGAGCAGCCTCAACCGCCGGACGTCGAGCATCGCTGTTCCTTCGCTAAATCTAATGAATATTAATTAGGAGAATTCACTTTATCTAATGCAATTGGGCTTGCATACTAAACAGACTGAGTTACCCCCATCACAGGGCGGATTGATGGGTCCACATCTAAGCAGGAGTCCCTGATGAGCACAAAAGACTTATCCCAGTCGATCATGCGGCGAAAGCCGATTGATGACATAGAGGAAGAAAACAAGCACAGCGGGTTGATGAAGAGCCTGGGCCTGTGGCAGCTGACGGCCATTGGCGTCGGCGGCATCATCGGCGTCGGCATCTTCTCCCTGGCGGGCCTTGTGGCCCACGGCAGCGAAAGCGAGCCGGGGGTTGGCCCCGCGGTGCTGTTTTCCTTCCTGATTGCGGGCCTCGCCTCTGCGGCCGCCGCGTTGTCCTACGCGGAATTTGCCGGCATGATTCCCCGCGCGGGCTCGGCCTACACCTACGGCTACGTGGCCCTCGGCGAAGTGATCGGCTGGTTCATCGGCTGGGACCTGCTCCTCGAATACATTGCGATCGTGGCCGTCGTGGCCATTGGTATTTCCGGCTACTTTGACGCGTTCCTCTCCGGCATCGGCATCCACATGCCCATCTGGATGACGTCCACCCCGGACGAAGGCAAGGGCGGAATCGTCAACATCCCCGCAATTGTTGTCTGCCTCGTCGTGACCTGGATCCTTTCCCGGGGAACCCGGGCGTTCGGCCGCTTTGAGCTGGTGGCAGTGGCCATCAAGGTAGTCCTGATCCTGTTCATCATTGGCCTGGGCATCTTCTACATCGACACGAACAATTACAACCCGTTCATGCCAAGCGGCTTTGGCCCTGTGCTGGCAGGCTCGGCCACCGTGTTCTTCGCGGTGTTCGGCTATGACGCCATGAGTACCGCGGCAGAGGAAGCCACGGACGGCAAGAAGCACATGCCGAAGGCGATCATCCTCTCGCTCATCATCGCCATGCTGCTTTACGTGGCGGCCACCCTGGTCCTCACCGGCATGCAGAACTACAAGGACATCGATCCGAAGGCGGGCTTCGCCTCCGCGTTCACCGGCGTCGGCCTGCCGGTCATCGCCACGATCATTTCCGTGTTCGCGGTGCTGTCCATCCTCACCGTGATGCTGACATTCCTCCTCGGTGTCACCCGCGTCTGGTTCTCCATGAGCCGCGACGGCCTGCTCCCGGGCTGGTTCTCCAAGACGGACCGGCACGGAACCCCGCAGCGAGTGACCTGGATCGCCGGCGTCGCGTCCGCCCTGCTGGCAGGAGTCTTCCCGATCAAGGCCGTCGCAGACCTGACGAATATCGGCATCCTTGCCGCGTTCGTGGTGGTTTGTTTCTCGGTGATCGTTTTCCGCTACAAGAAGCCCGACGCTCCCCGCGCCTTCCGCCTGCCGTTCATGCCGGTAATCCCCGCGTTCGGTGTGCTGGCCTCGGCCTTCCTGATGTTCCAGCTGCACTGGGAAACCTGGCTCCGCTTCTTCGTCTGGCTGGTGGTCGGGCTGATCATCTACTTCGGCTACGGCCGCAAGCACTCGCTCATGAATCCGAACAGTCCGCGGCATGAAGAAGCCGTCGAAATGCACCGCCCCCTGGCGTAGCTACTCAACTCTCTCTCACCTCCTGCACCACAAAACCGGACGCTCTCTCCGGTCCGGTGCCTTATCGACGAACCCTCTCCCACCCCGGTGGGAGGGGGTTCGTCGTTTCGGGCGGGAAGTGAGAGAACGTCGGCCAAAAGGGGCCGGAAGTGAGAGAGCGTCGGGGGGTGGTTTCCGAACGTTCGGACGGGGTTTTGATTCATCAGATTCTCTAACCTGTATTGCTCAGAAAACGTCGCTTTATCTTAAGTTACGCCAGGCTCATACTGGTGGAAAGAAGGTCCTCACCAACGGAAAGAACGAGTGTTAGCCATGACCCACATTTCAACGGAGCCCGGTGTCCTCGCCGGAAAGACGGTCGCCGAATCGGCCCCTGCGGCCGGTTCCCATGTAGCCGATGCCCAGGCCCTGGCCGGGGAAACCATCGGTCTGGTGCGCCACTGGTTGACGGAGGCCGCCAAGGTTCCCGTGGACGCCTCCGCTGAACAGCTCGCCGGCGTGCTGAAGGACCCCAACGGACTCGACTTCACGGTCGGCTTCGTCGACGGCGTTGTCCGCCCCGAGGACCTGCATGTCGCCGCCCGCAACCTGGCGGCCCTTGCCCCGAAGGTCCCTGCCTTCCTGCCCTGGTACATGCGCAGCGCCGTCCGCCTGGGCGGCACCATGGCCCCCGTCCTGCCGCGGGTTGTCATCCCGGTGGCCCGGAAGGTGCTCCGCGAAATGGTGGGCCACCTGATCGTCGATGCCACGGATGCCAAGCTCGGCCCGGCCATCGCCAAGATCCGCAAGGACGGCATCAAGCTCAACGTCAACCTCCTCGGCGAAGCAGTGCTCGGTGAGCACGAGGCTTCCCGCCGCCTCGAGGGAACCCACGCCCTGCTGGCCCGCCCCGACGTGGATTACGTGTCCATCAAAGTGTCCTCCACCGTTGCACCGCACTCCGCCTGGGCATTCGACGAGGCCGTCCAGCACGTCGTGGAGAAGCTCACGCCGCTCTTCACCCGCGCCGCCTCGTTCGCCGCCGGAGGGCAGAAGGCCAAGTTCATCAACCTGGACATGGAGGAATACAAGGACCTGGACATGACCATCGCGGTCTTCACCAGGATCCTGGACAAGCCGGAGTTCAAGAACCTCGAGGCCGGCATTGTGCTCCAGGCCTACCTGCCGGACGCCCTCGCGGCAATGATCCGCCTGCAGGACTGGGCTGCTGAACGCCGCGCCAACGGCGGCGCCGCCATCAAGGTCCGCGTGGTCAAGGGCGCGAACCTGCCCATGGAACAGGTCGAATCCTCCCTGCACGACTGGCCGCTGGCCACCTGGAACACCAAGCAGGACTCGGACACCAACTACAAGCGCGTCATCAATTACTCGCTGCACCCGGACCGGATCAAGAACATCCGGATCGGCGTCGCAGGCCACAACCTCTTCGACATCGCCTTCGCGTGGCTGCTGGCCAAGCAGCGCGGCATCGCGGATACCGCAGAGCAGGGTATCGAATTCGAGATGCTGCTGGGCATGGCGCAGGGCCAGGCCGAAGCCGTCAAGAAGGACGTCGGCTCGCTGCTCCTCTACACGCCCGTGGTGCACCCGGCCGAGTTCGACGTCGCGATCGCCTACCTGATCCGCCGGCTCGAAGAAGGCGCCAGCCAGGACAACTTCATGTCCGCCGTCTTCGAACTTTCCGAAAACGAAGTGCTCTTTGAGCGTGAGAAGCAGCGCTTCCTTGCCTCACTGGCAGAGCTCGACGACGAAGTCCCCGGCCCCAACCGCCGGCAGAACCGCAGCCTCCCGGCCGAGCCGATGCCGCATGACTCCTTCGAAAACACTCCGGACACGGACCCGTCCCTGCCCGCCAACCGCGACTGGGGCCGGGCCATCCTGGAGCGCGTTCCGTCCTCCACGCTGGGCAACGCCTCCGTGGAAGCGGCCACCATCACGGACGCTGAGACCCTCAACACGGTGATCGCCACCGCCGTCGACAAGGGCAAGGCCTGGGGCGCCCTCAGCGGCGCCGAGCGCGCCGCTGTCCTGCACCGCGCCGGCGACATCCTGGAGGCGCGCCGCGCGGACCTGCTCGAGGTCATGGCCAGCGAAACCGGCAAGACCATCGACCAGGGTGATCCCGAGGTCAGCGAGGCTGTGGACTTCGCCCACTACTATGCCGAATCGGCCCGCAAGCTCGACGACGTCGACGGCGCCACCTTCGTCCCGTCCAAGCTCACCGTTGTGACCCCGCCGTGGAACTTCCCGGTGGCCATCCCGGCCGGCTCCACCCTCGCGGCACTCGCCGCCGGCTCCGCCGTCGTCATCAAGCCGGCCAAGCAGGCCCGCCGCAGCGGCGCCGTCATGATTGAGGCCCTTTGGGAGGCCGGCGTACCCCGCGACGTGCTCACCATGGTGCAGCTCGGCGAACGTGAGCTCGGCCAGCAGCTCATCTCGCACCCGGCCGTGGACCGCGTCATCCTGACCGGCGGCTACGAAACCGCCGAACTGTTCCGCTCCTTCCGCAAGGACCTGCCGCTCCTGGCCGAGACCAGCGGCAAGAACGCCATCATCGTCACGCCCAGCGCGGACCTGGACCTTGCGGCCAAGGACGTGGCCTACTCCGCCTTCGGCCACGCCGGGCAGAAGTGCTCCGCCGCCTCGCTTGTGATCCTGGTGGGCTCGGTGGCCACCTCCAAACGGTTCCACAACCAACTGATCGACGCCGTCACGTCACTCAAGGTGGGCTACCCCGAGGACCCCGCCAGCCAGATGGGTCCGATCATCGAACCCGCCAACGGCAAGCTCCTCAATGCCCTCACCACCCTCGGCGAGGGCGAAAACTGGGCCGTTGAGCCGCGCAAGCTCGACGAAACCGGCCGGCTTTGGAGCCCGGGCGTCCGCTACGGCGTGCGCCGCGGATCCTACTTCCACCTCACCGAGTTCTTCGGGCCCGTCCTGGGCGTGATGACCGC
The DNA here is from genome assembly GCF_042880995.1 of Arthrobacter sp. NPDC058288. Classification (NCBI taxonomy): domain Bacteria; kingdom Bacillati; phylum Actinomycetota; class Actinomycetes; order Micrococcales; family Micrococcaceae; genus Arthrobacter; species Arthrobacter sp. NPDC058288. Next base: position 318,631 of record NZ_JBHVYH010000003.1, on the reverse strand, counting down.
CGCCACCCTGGAAGACGCCATCGCCATCCAGAACCAGGTGGAGTACGGCCTGACCGCCGGCCTGCACTCACTGAGCACCGACGAAGTGGGACTCTGGCTGGACAGCATCCAGGCAGGCAACCTCTACGTGAACCGCGGCATCACCGGGGCCATCGTGCAGCGCCAGCCGTTCGGCGGCTGGAAGAAGTCGGCCGTCGGCGCCGGTACCAAGGCCGGCGGACCCAACTACCTCGCCGGCCTGGGCGACTGGGTCAGCAAAGCCAGCACCGCAGGCGGCGCTGATGGAAGTCCCAAGGCAGCCGTGACCAACCCCGGCGTCCGCCGCGTGGCCGCTGCTGCAAAGGGTTCACTGGACGCTCCCGCCGTAGAAGCCCTGGAGCGGGCCTTGGCCTCGGACGCCCTTGCCTGGGCCGATGAGTTCGGCACCGCCAAGGATGTCTCAGGACTCAGCGCGGAGCGGAACATCTTCCGCTACCGCTCCCTGCCGGTAACGGTCCGCCTCTCCGAAGGCGAACCGCTCGCGGCCCTGGTCAGGACGGTAGCCGCCGGTGTCCTGGCCGGTTCGGCACTGACGGTTTCCACCGCCGTCGAACTGCCCGCCCCGTTGCTGGCAGCGCTCACCGCCCTGGATATCGCCGTCACGGTGGAGGACGACGCCGCGTGGCTGGCCTCCGCAGCCAGGCTCGCCGATGCTGGAAAACTGTCCGGCGGCCGGATCCGGCTCCTGGGCGGCGACGCGAAGGCGCTGGCTGAAGCCACCGGCGGACGGCCGGACCTGGCCGTTTACGCCCACCCGGTCACCGAAGCCGGCCGCGTGGAACTGCTCCCGTTCCTGCACGAGCAGGCTGTCAGCATCACCGCGCACCGGTTCGGAACGCCTAACCACCTTTCGGACAGCCTGATCTAGGGGGCTCCTGATCCAAGGGCCTGGGGCCCTGTCGTCCGGGGGCCCCAGCCAGGAAACAATCGCCCAGAAGACAATCGCCGCCGGCAGGCACCCTCGGGTGCCTGCCGGCGGCGTTTTTACATTTGCTGACGTGAAAACTGTTTTGGTGAACGGCGGGAACCGTTCCTTAGCCCAAGTACCAGCCCGGGGGTACCCATGAGGCCGGGACCGAGTGTGCCGAAAATTCTTCGCATCCGGTGCAGAAGTAGGTGACTTCACCCGCCTTCCGGAGAGTGCCGTCGTGCCGGAACTTTGCCGGGACAAACGTCTCCAGGTAGATGAATTCATCCGTCCCGCAGCGTTCGCAGTAGGGGCTGCCTACGAACTCAGTGTCCACCAGGGTGGCGGCGGGATGCGGTTCGCGCTGGCTGACCAGGTCAGCGTGTGCGCTTGATTCGTGGTGCACCGGCGTGTTGTGGTGGGTCCCTATGCCCAGCGGGCGTACCGTTTTGAGTGAGTGGACTGGATTTGAGACTGAAAGATGCGGGTGGTTCGTGGTTGGCGTCATAGCATGCCTATCCCGAACTTTGTCCGTCAGGCGCCCCCAAGGCAGCGTGGGCGGACACGGTTCGTCATCGAATCGTTGTCAGCGGCTTCTGCTTAACCTTTAACACAATTCAGCATAATTTACGCACGTAATAACTTCAATCACTTACGTGGAATAACCACTTGCGCGGGGCCGACTACCTACTTGCTCGATCACCTCCGTTGCGCCCACCAGGGGCGGGCGCCAATTCCTAGGCGGAGCGCTTAATCGTTCGCCCCACAATCGCCTGGGTGAGCGCATCGATTACCTCGGCATTCGCGAGCGGGTTCCGGATCAGCGTGAAATCGACGTCCCCTACTGGCGGCAGGTCAAAGCGGCGGGTGATGATCTTCAGATCGTCCGGAACCAGCGAGGACGGCATCACGGCGACGCCGATTCCTGCCCGTACAGCGGCCAGGACCCCGCTGATCTGCCGGGTTGTGCACGTGATTCGCCAGGTCCGGCCACGGGATTCGAGGGCGTCGATGGCGAGCTTCCTGCTGAGGCTGGGCGACGGGTAGGCGATCAGCGGGACGGGGTCCCCGGGCTCAAGCACGGTCTGTTCCAGGCCCACCCACGCAAAGGCGTCGTGCTGGACCACCGTGCCGTCCTTTGCTCCGGCCACCCATTTCACGAAGACCAGGTCGAGTTGCCCGGCGTTCAGTTTCCGGTAGAGCTGGTCGCTCTGACCCACGGTGAGTTCCAGGTTGATCTGGGGATAGATCTGGCGGAACTCCCGAAGGATGCGGGGGAGCCCGGTGATCGCGAGGTCGTCCGCGGTCCCGAAGCGGAGCCGGCCGCGCATCGCGGACCCGGAGAAATAGCGGGACGCCGCATCGTGGGCCGCGAGGATGGTCCGCGCGAAGCCGGCCATGGCATCGCCGTTGTCCGTCAGACGTACGTCCCTGGTGTCCCGGGCAATCAGGACCCGCTTGGCCGCGGCTTCCAGCTTGCGCACGTGCTGGCTGACCGTGGGCTGGGCCAGCCCCAGCCGCTCCCCCGCCTTGGTGAAGCTGAGGGTTTCGGCGACCGCCAAAAAGGAGCGGAGCTGGGCGGGTTCAAACATGGCACTCCTGCGGGGCTGGGGAAGTACTATTGCGGTTCGCAATGTTAGTTATAGGAACAATACGCTTCCATAATCTCCTAGGGCCACCATAGCGTGGACGTATCCCGCCCGCCCGCACCTTTGAGGATTCCCTGTGGCACCCCCTCCGCCTTTCACGGCAACCGTCAGCCAGCCCGTCATCGATTCCGCCGCATCCCCGCCACCGCAGACCGCACCGCAGCCCCGGGACGTCACCCAGCCGATCGCCGTCGTCAGCGAACGTCTGCCCTGGCGCCAAACCTTCATCTCCCTCCGCGTCCCCAACTTCCGCATCTTTGCGATCGGACACTTCATCGCTGTGATCGCGCTCTGGATGCAACGGATCGCGCAGGACTGGCTGGTGCTGCAGCTTTCGGGCTCCGTTACGGCGGTCGGCATCACGGTGGCGCTGCAGTTCATGCCGTCGCTGGTGCTGGGGCCGTGGGGCGGCATGATGGCGGACAGGTTCCCCAAACGGAAGATCCTCATCCTCTGCCAGTCGGTTGCCGCAGTCCTTGCCGCGGCCCTTGCCATCCTGGCGCTGAGCCAGCGCATCGAAGTGTGGCACGTCTACGCGATCGCCCTGGTCCTGGGGCTGGTCACCGTGCTGGACCAGCCGGCCCGGCAGGTCTTCGTCAATGAACTAGTGGGCCCCACCTACCTGCGCAACGCCATCAGCGTGAACTCAACGACCTTCCAGCTGGGCGGCCTGATCGGGCCCGCACTTGCCGGGCTTCTGCTCACTGCGGTAGGTGCCGGCTGGGCGTTCGCTGCCAATGCGGCGGCCTGCTGTTCCACGGTGGCAATGCTGCTGCTTCTGCGCAAGGACCAGCTGTTCATCACTGCGCCCGCGCCGAAGCGCAAGGGCATGCTCCGGGAGGGGCTGCGGTACGCGCTGAGCAAGCCCACCATCTACTGGCCGTGGCTGATGGCAGGGTTCATCGCCGTTTTCGCCATGAGCCTGCCGGTGCTGCTGGCCGCCTTCGCGGACCATGTGTACGACGCCGGCGCCGGAGGCTACGGCCTGCTGAACGCACTGGTGGCGCTTGGTGCGCTCGCCGGGGCTGTTACCTCCACCCGCCGCCGCCAGCTGCGGCTGCGGTCGGTGGTGCTGGGGGCGGGAATGTACGGCCTGATGCTCTGCCTCGCGGCCCTGGCCCCGTCCATGGTGTGGTTCGGCACCGCCATGGTGCTCTCCGGCTTCTGGTGCCTGATGTTCCTTACCGCTGCCAACCAGCTTGTGCAGGTCAGTTCCAACATGGGAATCCGGGGACGCGTCATGAGCCTGTACATCATGGTGCTGATCGGCGGCCAGGCCATCGGCGGCCCCATGATGGGCTGGATTGCCGAGCACCTGGACCCGCACACCGCCATCCTGGTCTCCGGCGGGGTGCCGGTCCTGGCGGCGGTGACTGTCGCCGTCGTACTGGCCCGGCGCGGTGAGCTGACCCTCAAGGTGAACCTCAAGGACCGGCGCCACCTCGTCCGTATTGTCAGCCGGAAGGCGAAGCGGCCGGGACGCAGGCCCTCAGGGCCGGCGCCCCAGCAGCCCGCTACGCGTCCAGAGGGTCGTGCGGGTACTCCGCCTGCCGCTGCTGGAACTGCAGCACGTCCTTGTTAAGGATCTCCCCGCTGCGGATTTCAATGGCACGGGCGATCGTCTCGTTTCCGGCCCATGCCCCGGGACCCGAGATGACGGTTTCCAGGAAGGGGAGCAGCGCCTCGCTGATCTCCCAGCTGGAGGAGTTCCACAGGTAGGAGGGACTGTGGTCCACGGCGTAGTAGTCGATGTGGTCTCCCACGGTGAGCATGGGCTCGGCGAAGGTGGTGGTTTTCGCCCAGCTGAAGCCCATTCCCTCGTCGCAGGAAACGTCCACAATCAGGCTGCCCGGACGGAACGCGCTGAGGTCCTCTTCACGCAGGTACGTTAGCGGAGCGTTGGGGTCCTGCAGCGTGCAGTTGACCACAATGTCGCTCTCGGCCAGGAACGGCGCCAGCGGAACCCTGCCGCGCTCCGTGATGACCTGGCTGAGGAACGGCGCCTTGTCGTCATGGTCGAACTGGGCGATCCGCACCGAGTGGATGGGCGAGCCGACGGCGGCGACGCCGCGGTTGGTGAGCACCTGGACGTCGTGGATGCCGTGGGCGTTAAGCGCCGTGACGGCGCCGCGGGCCGTGGCCCCGAAACCGATGACGACGGCGGAGAGCCGCCGGCCGTAGACGCCCGTGGAGCCGGTGAGGGCAAGGGCATGGATGACCGAGCAATAGCCGGCCAGTTCGTTGTTCTTGTGGAAGACATGGAGGCCGAAGCCGCCGTCGCCCGCCCAGTGGTTCATGGCCTCGAAGGCGATCAGCGTGAGCTTCTTGTCGATGGCCAGCTGGGTGATGGCACGGTCCTGGACGCAGTGCGGCCAGCCCCAGAGGACCTGGCCGTCGCGGAGGTCCGCCAGGTCCTCCGGCTGCGGCTTGGGCAGCAGGACGACGTCGGCGTCGGCAATGATCTCGCCGCGGGTGGCAATCCGTCCCACGAGGGATGCCAGATGGCGGTCCGAAACGCCGAACCGTTCACCGTAGCCCTCCTCAAGGATAATGTGCCGGCGCAGCTCGGGCGCGATGCGGTCCAGGTGAAGGGGGTGGAGCGGGAGCCGGCGTTCGTCAGGTTTGCGGGTGCTGGCGATGACTCCGAGGCTGAGGTGGTTCGCGGAACCGGTCACTTCTTTTTGGGGCTCGCTGCCTTGGTGGCGGTTGCCTTGTCGAGGGAGCTCGGCGGCGCTGCCGCTGCCCTCTTGTCGGCACGTTTTTCCTTGATGGATTTGCCGGATTTCGCGGATGCTGCTTGACGCGGGGACTTGTCAGCCATGATTGCTCCTGTAGCGGAACCGAAGGGGTTCCTGACTCCTGACGATACAGGTAGCCGCCTAATGGCCCGGCAGGAGGATTGGAGCGGCTGACGGGAATCGAACCCGCGTATCAAGCTTGGGAAGCTAGCGCTCTACCATTGAGCTACAGCCGCAGAGGGACCAGCCATATACCTCGGCCGTGTCCCGGTTGCGTCAACCGGATTTACTTTACCTCAGCCGTGCGTCGTCCCAGAACAGGGACACGGCCGCCAGGCAACAGCACCCTTTCGATAACGCTTCGGTCCTTTCGATAACTCTTCGGTTAAGGCACGGCCGCGGCCGCGCCGCAACCGTCCAGGCTGACTATCCTGTTGGGGTTAGCTGCAGTATCAGGGGAACGGGCTACGCACGAAAGCTGTCCGACAATCAAGGGATCCCCGTGGCATTTGCAGAGTACGAGGTCGTCGTGGAACGCGATGCCATGACCGTGTACCAGTTCCTGCAGGACGGGCTGAACCTTCCCTCATGGCGGGAAGGAATCCGGAACATCGAATTGCGTTCAGGGGCGGTGGGCGCCTGCGGTGCGGTCTACCAGCAGACCCTGGCCGGCCCGGCGGGCCGCCCCATCGCCGCCGACTTCCGGATCACCCAGCTCCGCCCGGGCGCCGAGATCCAGTTCCAAGTGGTTGCCGGCCCGGCCCGCCCGCACGGCGGCTACTACCTGAGCACCGAGGGAACAAACACCCGGGTCAGGTTTGCCCTGGAGTCCCGGCCCAAGGGCCTGGCCGGACTGATGGACTTCATGATCCAACGGACCATGAAGTCTGAAGTCGCGCAGCTGGAACGGCTCAAGGAAGTCCTGGAGTCACGGCCGGCTGAGCCGTAACCGACCTTTGAGCCGGCTACTGCGCGAGGCGCTGACCCGCCCACGCTCCGGTGATGGACGACGGCGACGCCAGGGTTCCGGTGCTGAGGTCCCAATACTGCACCACGTCGCCAGCGCGTCGAAGGGCCAGTCCCGTTGAGTTCAGGCCCGTCACATCCCGCAGCGGACGGACGGCTGTAACGTCCGACCAGCCGCTGGCCACCACGGCCCGGGTTTCAGCGCGCGGTACCGGCGCGCCTGAGCCCCGGAAGAGGCGGACGTACCCGTCCGGCTGCCGTGCCAGCAGGTCCTGGAAACCGTCGCCGTCGTAATCCACCATTGCGAGCCGGTTCGCTGACACGCCGGACGCCATCAGGCTCCGCTCCGCCAGGTCCCCGTTCCCGCGGTTAGGGTACAGCCAGAGGTTCCCGGCGCCGTCCAGTGCCACCAGCTGCGGGAGCCTGTTGTTGGCGCACCAGCCGCCCACTGCCAGGGTCATTCCGGCCCACCCGGACTGGCCCAGCGCCACCGCTGGAAGGAATCCGCCGGCCGCCGAGCCTGCGTGGAGCGTGACCCTTCCATCCGTCCACTGGACCAGGACGTCAAAGACGCCGTCCCGGTCCCAGTCCGTGACAAAGAGTTCCTTCGCAGAACCGAATCCGGTCCCGATGACTTGTTGTGCACCGTATTGCCGGTTCCCCAGGGACGGGCGGTTGATGAGTTCACCGGATGAGTTCACCGACACAAGGTCGGCAGGGCCCTTGATGGCGGCCACCGCCAGGTCCGCGGTTGGCGGCATGTGCCGCACCAGCGGATCGCACACGCTGGCGGGCGGAACGGGCATTGCCGTGCTGCCGCCCGGGCTGCTGGTGGTTCCCGCAGGCAGCGTGCCGTATCCAAAGAAGTCCACCACTCCCCACATGGTGTAGCGGTTGGGCGTGGTCTGCCAGTTGCCGTCCGTGAAGGTGATCCCGATGCCCATCACGTTGAACCGCGGGTCCTTCAGGATTGCGTTGTGGGCGGGTGAGCCCTTCCACCACTCCACAAGCTGTGCGGCGTCGCGGTCCCAGCGGACGGCGATGACCTCACCGGCGCCGTTGGTGGGGCTGAGGGCCCGGGAATCTGTCCAGAAGCTTGAGCGGTGCTCGATCACTTCCCGGGACGCGATGCTGTCCGACCACTCCTGGGCCATCGAGGCAACAGTGGCGTGGTACTTCACCGCGGGCAGTCCAAAGGACGCGCGGTAGCTGTTGATGGCGTTGAACACCGCCAAAATCTGGGACGACGGGTCGTCCCTGACGAGGGCCTGCGTGGTCAGTGATTCGGTCCGGAGGGCTTCGGTGCCCGCGGCGGGTACCGGCTGGGTCTGCGGCCTGGTCTGGGTGAGGGCCGCCAGATCGGCGTCGGTTGCGGACAATGGCGGAACGGACGCCGGCTCCGGCGGGTTTTCCGCTGACGGCGGCGGAGTGCCGGTGGGGAGTGCGCCGCCCGCCGCGTCGGTCGTTCCTGAGGTATCGGCCACAGCGGCAGTTGTGCCGCCCGGGTCCACGTCCGTGATGTCCGGGTCCACGGCGGGGGCGAGGCGTTGCCCCGGTGCGTTATCGACGGCGGCCGTGGCGCCGTCGGACACGAACGACGGCGGACCGAGGGCGACGCTCTGCGCCTGCCAGGCCGCTACGGAGGACGGAGCGGATTCCGGGCTTGAGGAAGGTCCCCCCAGCTGGCCGGCCGCAGGCAAGGTGAGCGCCAGTGCGCAGATCGTGGCTGCCAATGTCCGTGCCGAAATCTTCCTCAAGCCAACCCCAGATCCGTCGGTGCCGGCTCCTTCATGGGGAGCGCGCAACCGTCACAGCCGCAACATCAGACTCATCCTGTATCGGAGATGACGTTCCTTATCAGCAGTAACAGTAACCCCGGACAACGGGCTCGGCAATGGTGCGGTATTTTTGAGTGTGCTGATCTCTGACCGCGATATTCGTGCCGAAATTGATTCCCAACGGATTGTCCTGGATCCGTATGACCCGGTGATGGTCCAGCCGTCCTCCGTGGACGTCCGGATCGACCGGTTCTTCCGGTTGTTCGACAACCACAAGTACGCGCACATCGACCCCGCCGAGGACCAGCCTGAGCTGACGCGCCTCGTGGAAGTGGACCGCGGCGAGCCGTTCATCCTGCACCCGGGCGAGTTTGTGCTGGGCTCCACCTACGAAACCGTCACCTTGCCGGACGACATTGCGGCGCGGCTCGAAGGCAAGTCCTCGCTGGGCCGGCTGGGGCTGCTGACGCACTCCACCGCAGGGTTCATCGATCCCGGGTTCTCCGGACACGTCACGCTGGAGCTTTCCAACATGGCCACTCTGCCCATCAAGCTGTGGCCCGGCATGAAGATCGGCCAGCTGTGCTTCTTCAAGCTCAGCTCCGCCGCCGAATTCCCCTACGGTTCAGGTGAGTACGGCAACCGCTACCAGGGCCAGCGCGGTCCCACCGCCAGCCGCAGCTACCTGAACTTCCACCGCACCGAGATCTGAGAGAGCGTCGCTGAAAAGGCGGCAGGATCTGAGAGAGCGTCGCCGTAAAGGCGGCAGGATCTGAGGGAGCGTCAGATGGGGCGGGCGGCAGGCCGGGGTTTCGCCGGGCGGCGCAGCATCTTCACGACCGGTTCCACGTAGCGTGCCGCCAGCGGACCCATGATTGCCATGATGAGCACGTAGGCCGTGGCCAGTGCCGCGAGATCGTGCGGCACCACACCCGACGCCACCGCCAGGCCGGCGATGACGATCGAGAACTCGCCGCGCGCAATCAGGGCGGCCCCCGCGCGGAAACGGCCGGGCAGGCCAATTCCTGCCCGCTTCGCCGCCCAGATTCCCGTGATCATCTTGGTGGCGGCCGTGACGACCGCCAGGATCAGCGCCCACCCCAGTACCGGCGGGATGGATGAGGGATCGGTGTTGAGTCCGAAGACCACGAAAAAGATGGCCGCGAACAAGTCCCGGAGGGGTTCGAGGATCCGCGTTGCGCTGTGCGCCGTGGCACCGGAAATGGCGATGCCCAGCATGAACGCCCCCACCGCGGCCGAGACCTGCATGGCGGCGGCCAGACCTGCAACCAGGAGCGCCGCGCCGAGGAGGTTCAGCAGGAACACCTCGGAATTTTCGCTGTGCACTGCCTTGGACACGTGGTGCCCGTGCCGGAGGGCCACTATCAGCACCACGGTCACCACGCCGAGCGAAATCCCGACCGTCTGCAATCCCACCAGGAAACTGACCCCGGCCAGCGTGGCGGTGAGGACGGGCAGGTAGACGGCCATCGCCAGGTCCTCGAAGACCAGGATGGAAAGGACCACCGGGGTTTCGCGGTTACCGATCCGGCCGAGGTCGGTGATCACCTTGGCGGCGATTCCGGAGGACGAGATGTACGTGACGCCGCCCATCACCATTGCTCCCACCAGGCCCCAGCCCAGCAGCACGGCGAGCCCCGCCCCCGGAATGAAGTTCAGTACGAGGTCCAGGACGCCGGCCTGCCAGGACCGCCGGAGGCCGGTGACCAGTTCAGCCGCCGTATATTCCAATCCGAGCATAAGTAGCAGCAGGATCACACCGATCTCGCCGGAAAGGTGCGCGAATTCGTGCATTCCTTCGAGCTTGACGAGTCCGCCGGCACCAAAAAACAGACCGCCCACCAGGTACAGGGGAATGGGGGACATTCCGATCCGCCCGGCCAGCCTGGCCAGCAGGCCAAGGCAGAACACGACGGCCCCCAGCTCGATGAGGGTTAGCGCGAGCGGATCCATGCCGCTCAGCCGTTGCGCAGGATATCGGCTGCTGTATCAAGACCTTCTTGCGTTCCGACCGCCACGAGCAGGTCGCCCGGGTGGAGGACGACGTCGGGCCCCGGGGAGGGGAGCACCTCGCCTTCCCGCATGATCGCGACGATGGAGACGCCGCTGCGGGTGCGGATGCAGGCTTTGCCCATGGGCTGGTTATGGAACGGTGAGTCCCCGCCGATGGAGAACTGGCGGGTAACAATTCCCGGGATTTCACGGTGCTCTTCGGAGAGCTGCATGGCCAGGCGCTGCCCGCCCAGCAGGTTGCCCAGGGCCGCGGCTTCGTCGGCGGTCAGGGGGATGGACGCCTGGCACGTGTCGGGATCGTCCCAGGTGGAAACGATCAGCTCGGTTTGACCCTCGCGGTATTCCACCACGCCGATCCGGCGGCCGGAAGCGGTCATGAAATCCTTGCGCCTGCCGAGGCCAGGGAGGTCTGTCTCATCCACGTTCATGGCACCAGCCTAGTCCGCACGGAGGGTGTTGGAGGGTCGAATTGACGAATTGCCGGCCGGACGTTCAGGCCGCGGGAACCACGGCGATCTCGACCTTTCCGGGCGCCTTGACCGGCAGCAGCACCAGCAGCCCGGCCAGCAGCACCACCATGATGCCGAGGATGCCCCAGCGCTGGGCTTCACCAGGCGCCACAAGCGGCGCCGCCACCGCAATGCAGAGGGTGAAAAGTGTCGGTGCCAGGAAACTGACCGCGCGGCCGGTGGTGGCGTACAGGCCAAAGAGCTCGCCGGATTCGCCATGCGGCGCCAGCCGGGCAAGGTAGGCGCGGGAGGAGGACTGGGCGGGCCCAACGAAGAGGCACAGGAACAGCCCGAAGACCCAGAACGTGGTGGTGCCCGCCCAGGCCTGGCCGAAGAAGACGTAGCTGCCGTTGCCCAGGACCAGAATGACGGTTCCCGCAATCAGCAGGCCGGCAAGCGAGCCGATGATGACGGCTTTCGGCCCGATCCGATCGTCCAGGAAGCCGCCGATCATGGCTCCCACAGCCGCAACGATGTTGCCGAAGATGGCGAAGAAGATGACTTCCTTCAGTTCGAAGCCGAAGGTTCCCGCAGCGATGATCCCGCCAAAGGTAAAGACGGCGGCCAGGCCGTCGCGGAAGATAGCGCTGGCCAGGAGGAAGAAGATGGTGTGCGGGCTGGTCCGGTAGATCGCCTTGATGCGGCGTACCAGCAAGCCGTAGGAAGCCAGGAATCCCAGCTTGGCGGCCCGCTGCGGCCGGGGCAGCTCGGGTACGGCGAACAGGACTGGCAACGCAAAGACGAAGAACCAGAGGGCAGAGAACACCGCCACGAGGCGGATATTGAGGCTGTCTTCGGTGGACGCCCCGAACCACGCAAAGCCCGGCTGGACGAACAGCTGCAGCACGATCAGCAGGGCGACGATGCCGCCCAGGTATCCCATGCCCCAGCCGAAGCCGCTGACCTTGCCGATGTTCTTTGGAGTGGAAATCTGCGCCAGCATGGCGTTGTAGTTCACCCCGGCGAATTCGAAGAAGACGTTGCCGAGGGCGATGAGCGTGACGCCCAGCAGCAGGAACTCCGGCCGCGGAAACACAAAAAAGCACAATCCGGTCAAAACCGCGACGGCGGCCGTGTTGACGCCCAGCCACAGTTTCCGGCGGCCGCCGGTGTCCGAGCGCTGGCCCGTCACCGGCGCCAGCAGGGCGATGGCCGCCCCCGCAATCGCCAGCGCACCGCCGAGCACCGCCGACGCCTGGTCCTCGCCGCCGAAGGCGTTGGAGGTCAGGTACACCGTGAACACGAAGGTGGTCATCACGGCATTGAAAGCCGCCGAACCCCAGTCCCAGGCGGCCCACGCGAGGACTTTGCCCTTGCTGGTGGCCAACGTTCCGGACTCCAGTTCGGACGGGGGCTGCGTAGCCGCGGAAGCGGTGACGGGGTTCATAGGCTGAATGCTATCCGGCCCTGGCGATACGACGAACCATTTGCAACGGCGAGTGAACAGGGGGTGGAAACTCCCCGGCGTCGCGGGGAATCCGCCCCGCGACGCCCGGGCGGGTGGCAAAAGTGTTTGCATCCGCTTGATAAACTGTGTGCACCGAACCTGACGAATGACCGCCTGCTCCAACTTTTGACAATCGAATTCCTGACGTTGCGGAGATACCAGTGATCACAGTCCTTGCCGTGCATTTCGCGGTGGCTGCCGTGGCGCCGTTCTTCTTCCGGAGGTTCCGCAGGAATACGTTCTACGCGCTGGCTGCGGTCCCCGCCGGCTCATTCGTCTGGCTGCTCCTGCAGCGCGACGCCGTGTACCAGGGAGCCTCGGGCCAAGCCTCCGCAACGCCACCCTTCACGGGCAGCGCCGTCACCGAGATTCTTCCCTGGATCCCGGAACTCAAGATCGAGCTGGCGTTCCGGATGGACCCGCTGGCCTGGATCATGTCACTGCTGGTGCTCGGCGTGGGTGCCCTGGTGCTGGTCTACTGTGCGCGCTACTTCAAGAACAAGGACAGCAACCTGGGCGGTTTCGGCGCCCAGCTCCTGGCCTTCGCCGGGGCGATGTTCGGCCTGGTCACGGCCGACGACCTGCTCCTGATGTTCATCTTCTGGGAACTCACCACCGTCCTGTCCTACCTGCTGATCGGCTACGCACGCACCCGGCTCTCCGCCAGGCGTTCGGCCCTGCAGGCCCTGATGGTCACCACGGCGGGCGGCCTGGCCATGCTGGTGGGCCTCATTATGCTGGGCTCCAGCGCCGGAACCTACCGGATATCGGCCATCCTGGAACAGGCTCCCGGGCTGGCCGCCGGACCGGCAGCGGGAGCCGTGGCCGCCGCCGTCGTTCTGATCCTCATCGGTGCCGTGACGAAGTCCGCGCTGATCCCGTTCCATTTCTGGCTCCCCGGAGCCATGGCGGCGCCCACCCCCGTGAGCGCATACCTCCACGCCGCTGCCATGGTGAAGGCCGGCGTCTACCTCGTGGCACGGCTGGCGCCCGGGTTCGCTGAAACAGCGTACTGGCTGCCCATGGTGCTGGGGCTGGGCCTGGCCACCATGCTGGTGGGCGGGTACAGGGCGCTGCGGCAGACCGATATCAAGCTGATCCTGGCCTACGGCACGGTGAGCCAGCTGGGATTCCTCACCATGGTGGTGGGGCTCGGCAAACCGGACGCGGCACTGGCCGGTTTGGCGCTGCTCCTGGCCCACGGGCTCTTCAAGGCCACCCTGTTCCTGGTGGTGGGGATCATCGACCACCAGTCCGGAACCCGCGATCTGCGCAAGCTCTCCGGCGTCTACAAGGCCTCGCGTGCCCTGGCCGTGGTTGCGGCCATCGGTGCCGCCTCGATGGCCGGCATCCCGCCGCTGGCAGGCTTCGTGGCCAAGGAATCGGTGTTCGAGGCTTTCGTGCACTACGGCACGTCCGGTGATGCGGCCGGCCCCTGGGGGCTGGTAGTGCTGGCCGGGCTGGTCCTTGGATCCATCCTTACCTTCGCCTACAGTGCCCGTTTTATGTGGGGCGCCTTTGCGTCGAAGCCGGGCATCGCGCCCACACCGTTCAAGGCCATCAAGCCGTCCTTCCTTGCCGCCCCGGCACTGCTGAGCCTGCTCACTATCGTCTACGGCCTGTGGCCGGCGCCGGTGGACGGCTGGATCCAGCCGTACGCCGCGGAGTTCGTGCACGACGGCGGTGATCCGGCCACCGCCGCCGGCCACCTCGCGCTGTGGCACGGCCTCACGCCTGCGCTGGGCCTGACGGCCATCACTTTCGCGCTCGGCCTGGCAATGTTCTACGGCCGCAACATGGTCGCCAGAGGCCAGAGCCTGGTACCGGCGTGGGTGGACGGCGACCGCGCCTACCAAATGACCATCGGGGCGCTGGATGACGTTGCCGTATGGGTAACGGGACGCACCCAGCGTGGTTCGCTGTTCTTCTACCTCGCGGTGATCCTCACCGTGGCGTTCGCGCTTCCGCTCACCGCCCTCCTCATTGCCGGGAAGCCGCTGCCGGACGGCCTGTACTTCATCGATCCCAATTCGCCGCTGCAACTGGTGGCCGGGGCCGGCATCGTGATCGGGGCACTGGCTGCCGTGCGGGCAAACAAGCGGTTCCTCGCCGTGCTGATGGTCTCCGTGACCGGCTACGGCATTGCCCTGATGTTCGCACTGCAGGGCGCACCGGACCTCGCCCTGACCCAAATGCTGGTGGAAACCATCATCCTGGTGGCGTTTGTCCTGGCCATGCGCAGCCTGCCGGCCGAACTCCGCGACCGCACCGGCGGCAAGTACCGGGTGATCCGCGTGATCATCGGGGCGGCGTTCGGAGTCACCATGATCTTCGTGGCCATCTACGCGATGGGCGCCCGGGTCGCGACGCCCGTCGCCCTAGAGTTCCCGCGGCTTGCCTACGAAGGCGGCGGGGGACTGAACATCGTCAACGTCACCCTCGTGGACATCCGGGCGTGGGATACCTTCGGCGAGATCTCCGTCCTGGCCCTGGCTGCCACGGGCGTGGCCAGCCTCATCTTTGTTAGGGGGCGCGGAGACGGCATCCGGGCCGCCTCCTCCGTGGCAGAAGGGACGGTGGGCCGGCGCTCCGGAGCCGGCCAGAGCTCCCGTGACAGCGCCGCGTTGGCCCTGAGCCGCAAGTTTGCGGCCTCCACCCGGGACGCGTGGCTCGTGGCAGGTCGCACCCTGGCCCCCGAGCGCCGCTCCATCATCTTTGAAGTGGTCACCCGTCTGGTGTTCCACTCGATGATCGTCTTCTCCATCTACCTCCTGCTTGCCGGGCACAATCTTCCCGGCGGCGGTTTCGCCGGCGGCCTGACGGCGGGACTCGCCCTGACGATCCGCTACCTTGCCGGCGGCCGCTTCGAACTGCGGGAGGCCACCCCCGTGGGTGCGGGGACCCTCCTGGGAATCGGGCTGGCCACGGCAGCGGCATCCGGAGTGGTGCCGCTCCTGCTGGGCGGCCAGGTGTTCCAGAGCGCCATCATCGAACTGTGGCTGCCGGTGTTCGGCGACATCAAGTTCGTCACCTCCACCATCTTCGACATCGGCGTCTACATCGTGGTGGTGGGTCTGGTGCTGGACGTGCTGCGCAGCCTGGGAGCAGAAATCGATGAGCACTTTGAAGAGGACCCCGAGGGCGAGACCGAAGGGCAGGAACCGGACGGAGTTCCCGCCGAAACCACCGGGAGGGGGAAGGCATGAGCGTCAACCTGACATTGCTGACCGTCATGGGCGCGCTCTATGCCTGCGGCATCTACCTGATCATGGAACGCAGCCTCACCAGGGTGCTGCTGGGCCTGATGCTGCTGGCCAACGCCACCAACCTGCTGATCCTGGCCACCGGCGGCTACGCCGGCCTGGCACCCATGTTCAGCAAGGACACGGACCCCCGCGACTACAACGACCCCCTCCCGCAGGCACTGATCCTGACATCGATCGTGATCTCGTTCGCGGTGACGGCTTTCATGCTGGGCATCATCTACCGGACCTGGGTGCTGGCGCGCCGCGATGAGATCCAGGACGACGTCGAGGACATCCGCGTTGCCGAAACCCCCAGTTTCGACGCGGAGGACGATTCCGAGATCCCGGTGGAAACCTCGGAATTCCCGCTGACCATGATCGGTTCGGACGGCAAAGGCATCAGTGATTCGGACCTGTCCGCCGGTAGCGGCTCCGGCGACGTTCCAGGCCACGGCACTTCAGGCCGACGCCCGGAAGGCGGCGTGGCCACCGTGAAAGCCGGCGACCGCAAGATCAAAGCCAAGGACGCCGCTGCGGAAGAGCAGCCCGGCTCCCAAAACGTGACTCCCGGCCCGGAAGGAGGCGTGAAGTGAACATCGCAAGCTTTGCCCCGCTCGCCGTCGTACTTCCCATCCTCGGTGCCGCCCTGACGTTCGTGCTGATCCGGCACTCCCGGGCCCAGCGGGCCGTCAGCATCACGCTGCTCTCGCTGACACTCCTGCTCGAATGCGTGCTGCTGGCTTCCGTCTGGGACGGCGGAACCGCGGCCGTCAACATCGGCGGCTGGCTGCCGCCGTGGGGCATCGTGATGGTGGTGGACCAGTTCTCGTCCCTGATGCTGGTGGTCTCCTCCACGGTCAGCCTCGCGGTGCTGGTGTACGCCACCGGCCAGGGCATGGCCGACGGCGACCAGGACGCGCCGCTGTCGATCTTCCACCCGACCTACCTGATCCTGGTGGCCGGCGTGTCCAACGCCTTCCTGTCGGGTGATCTCTTCAACCTCTACGTGGGGTTCGAGATCCTGCTGACGGCAAGCTACGTGCTGATGACCCTCGGCGGAACCGGCCCCCGCATCCGTGCCGGCGTGACCTACGTGGTGGTCTCCGTGGTGTCCTCCGTCCTGTTCCTGATCGCCATCGCCATGATCTACGGCGCCACCGGAACCATCAACATGGCGGATCTTGCCGTCAAGCTCGCGGACCTGGACCCCGGAACGCGGATGCTGCTGCACGTGATGCTGCTGGTGGCCTTCGGCATCAAGGCGGCTGTCTTCCCGCTGTCCTTCTGGCTGCCTGACTCCTACCCCACGGCACCAGCCCCCGTCACTGCGGTGTTCGCCGGCTTGCTGACCAAGGTGGGCGTCTATGCCATGGTGCGCACCGAGACGCTCCTCTTTCCGGGGGACTCGCTGAACACGCCGCTGATGGTGGCGGCCTTACTGACCATGGTGGTGGGAATCCTCGGTGCGCTGGCCCAGAGCGACATCAAGCGTCTGCTCTCGTTCACCCTGGTGAGCCACATCGGCTACATGGTGTTCGGGCTGGCGATGTCCTCGGTGGCCGGACTTGGCGCTGCGGTGTTCTACGTGGCCCACCACATCACCATCCAGACCAGCCTCTTCCTGGTCACCGGCCTGATCGAACGCCGCGGCGGAAGCTCGTCGATCGACCGCGTCGCCGGCCTGGCCAAACTGTCCCCGATCCTGGCCCTGCTGTTCTTCATCCCCGCCATGAACCTGGCCGGCATCCCGCCGTTCTCGGGTTTCCTGGGCAAGCTCGGGCTGCTGCAGGCCGGTGTGCAGCTTGGCACCCCGCTGGCCTACGCCCTGGTGATCGGCGGCGTTGTGACCAGCCTGCTGACGCTCCTGGCGGTCGCCCGTGTCTGGAACCGCGCGTTCTGGCGCAAGCCCGAGGACGCAGAGAACCCGGACCCTGTGCTGCTGGCGGCTCCTGAGGACTCCGACACGGGCGACCGCGCGGGCAAGCGCAACGTCACGCTGCTGCCGCGGACCATGGTGGGATCAACCCTGGGCCTTGTTGCCTTCGGCGTGGCACTCACCGTCTTTGCCGGGCCGCTCTTCCGGGTGGCGGACCAGTCGGCCGTGGAAATGCTGGACCGGTCCGCGTACATCCAGGCCGTGCTGGGCGAAAACGCCCCCGTGCCCCCGATCGCGCAGCCTGAGCCTGGACAGCCTGGGGTCCCACAGCAGGAGGGGAAGAAATGAACCGGCGACGGATCTCGATCCGGCAGGAACTGCCCCTGCTGGTCTGGCTGGTGTTCGTCTGGGCCGCGCTCTGGCAGGACTTCAGCCCCGGTAACCTGCTGTTCGGTGCGCTGATCGCCGTTGTGGTGGCACGGCTTTTCTACCTGCCCCCGGTGGAGCTGGGCGGCCGCTTCAGCATTGTGCGGGCAGTCCCGTTCGCAATCGTGTTCCTGGGCAAAGTGGTGGCCGCCAGCTTCCAGGTGCTGTACTTGGCGCTGGCCCGCGGGCCCAAGGTGACCAACGCCGTCGTCGCCGTCAAGCTGCGCAGCCACTCGGACCTCATGGTGACCGCCACCGGCCACGTCATCTCGCTGATTCCGGGCTCGCTGGTGGTGGAAGTGGACCGCTCCACGTCCACCCTCTATATCCACGGACTCAATGTGCGGAGCGGAGAGGACATTGTGAACCTGCGCAAAGAGGTCCGGGATGCCGAGGCGGCACTCATCAGGATTATGGGCACCCGCGAGGAACTGGCCGCACTGAAACAGGAGGTGGGCGCATGATGGACGTCGTCCTGACCGTAACGGCCGTGATCCTGTCCCTGGCGGCAGCCGGGGCGATTGTCCGGATCGCCATCGGCCCGTCCCTGCTGGACCGGGTGCTGGCCTCTGACGTGCTGCTGGCCATCATCGGTGCCACGCTCTGCATTGACATGGCCGTCAACGGGCACCTGAACAACCTGATGCTGCTCGTGGCGCTGTCCATCATCGGGTTCATTGGATCCGTGACCGTGGCGCGCTTCGTGGCCGACCGGCGGGAGCAGCCCCATGAATCCTGAACCCTCCGCCGTGGACACAGTCATTGATGCAGTGTCGGCCGTCTTTATGGTGGTGGGCGCCCTGATGTCCCTCGGTGCGGCCATCGGCCTGTTGCGCTTCCCCGACCTGATGAGCAGGATGCACGCCGCCACGAAGCCCCAGGTGCTGGGACTCTTCCTGCTGCTGGCCTCGGTGGGCCTGCAGCTGCGGACCTGGTGGGTGTGGCCCGTGTTGTTCGTGGCGTGGATCTTCCAGGTGCTCACCGTTCCGGTGTCCGCCCACATGGTGGGCCGGGCAGGCTACCGCACCAAGCACCTGCACAAGGAACTGCTCACCACGGATGAACTGGAGGCCGTGGTGCTGAAGGCAGCCGACAAGAAGGCCGCCGCGAGGCAGGAATCAGAAAAGCGCGCCGCCGACGAGGACGACGACGGCGCAGCCTAAGTGGCGGCCCGCAAGTTCCGGGGCGCCACCCCTGGTGGAGTTTTTGTCCAGATATCGCGACTTGGAGGTCAATTACCTCCCGTTATCTGGACAAAAACTCTCCCGGGTGGGACTAAACGATGTCCTGGCTCTTGGCGAAGCGGGTGATGGCACGCTGGGTGCCCCGGTTGGCCAGGACCTGGATGATGGCGCTGACAGCCGCCGAGATCAGTGCGAAGGTCAGGGCGCTGCGCAGGGTGGTGGGGACGTCGTCCTTGTCGCCCTTCGGGGGCTTGCGGCCGGTGATCTTTTCCCAGACGACGTCAACGGCCTTGGTGCCGGCAAATCCGGCAAGCAGGCTCACTCCGGTTCCTAGCAGCTTGATGAAGAAACTCACTCCAGTACCCCTTACAGGTGGGAAACGACGGAAACAGGGCTTCCCCTAGCCTAACCGCATCACCCCGCCCGGATCACCGCGCATTGTGACACCCGCACCGGGATTTCGCGGGTCCGCGGGTGTAAACTGATCCACGCCCACAAAGGGCGAATTGATACGACAGGGGAGCGTCGCCGTCGGGCATCACTGGAATATTCCAGGGAACCGGAGGCGGGCGCTGAGAGTGCGGACAGCCGCAGACCCTCGAACCTGATCCGGTTAGTACCGGCGCAAGGGAGTCGAGTTCTCAGAGTGTCCGGCAGCAGGCGGCGGAAGCCGTGGACGGTCCGGGGAACACTCTCCCCTCCTGTACCTCAGGAGGAAGAAAATGACTGGAATGACGGCCAAGCAGACGCTTGGCAACAGCAAGTACAACTGGCGTGTGGTGGACATCGTGGTTGCCGCGTTGATCGCCGTAGCCGGTGGTGTCATCTTCTGGGCCTGGTCCCAGGGGGCCGCCGCAGTTTCGCCGCCCATGAACGCCGTCTACCCGCCGCTGACCGGCCTTATCGCAGGCGGCTGGATGATTCCCGCCGTCCTGGGCATGCTGATCATCCGCAAGCCCGGAGCGGCCCTGTTCTGCGAAACAGTGGCCGCCACCGGTGAGCTGATCATGGGGTCGCAGTATGGTGCCTCCGTGCTGTTCTCCGGCTTCGTGCAGGGGCTCGGTGCGGAGATCATCTTCGCGGTGTTCGTTTACAGGAAGTTCAACCTGCCCGTTTCGCTGCTGGCCGGTGCCGCCGCAGGCCTCTTCTGCGGCCTGAACGATTCGTTCGCCCCGTGGGGTTGGAACATCGCCTACGCCGCCGGCGACAAGCTGGCCTACATCATCTTTACGGCCATCTCGGGCGCCATCATCGCCGGAGGCCTGTCCTGGCTCGCCACCCGCGGCCTGGCCCGGACCGGCGTGCTGAGCTCCTTCGCCTCCCGCAAGGCAGCGACGGAGCCCGTCTTCTCCTGATGAACGCACACTGCTCATGACGTCTTCCGACACCGTCCGCCCGGCAGCGGTTACGGCGCGCGGCTGGGGCTGGCGGCATGCCGGCCGGCCCCTCCCTGCCGTCCAGGGCCTGGACCTGGACATCCAGCCGGGCGAACGCGTGCTGCTGCTGGGTCCTTCCGGAGCGGGCAAATCCACGCTGCTGCACGCACTCGCCGGGGTGCTCGGGGACAGCGACTCCGGAGCCCGCCACGACGGAACGCCAGATGCCGACGACTCCGACGAGACCGGCACCCTGCTGATCGACGGCGCCCCGCCGCGTTTGCAGCGCGGGCGCGCCGGCCTGATGCAGCAGGACCCCGAGACGCAGGTGGTCCTTTCCCGCGTAGGGGACGACGTCGCCTTCGGCGCAGAGAACCTCGCCGTCCCGCGCGCGGACATCTGGACGCGCGTCGGAGCGGCGCTCGACGACGTCGGACTGGCCCACCTGCCGCTGGACCACCCGACGTCGGCCCTGTCCGGCGGCCAAAAGCAGCGCCTCGCGCTTGCCGGCATCCTCGCCATGCGCCCGGGACTGCTGCTCCTCGACGAGCCCACTGCCAACCTGGACCCTGCGGGCGTCCTGGAAGTCCGCGACGCCGTGGGCCGGTGCCTGGACAAGACCGGGGCAACACTGGTGGTGGTGGAACACCGCGTGGGCGTTTGGAAAGACCTTGTGGACCGGATCGTGGTGCTGCAGCCAGGATCCGCCACGGACAACGCGGTGCTCTTGGACGGCCCCCCGGACCAGGTCCTGGCGCAGGCGCGGGACATGCTCGTTGCCGCAGGCGTCTGGGTGCCGGGATACGTTCCCGCCACCCGGGCGCGAACCGGTGCAGCCCTGGAGCCGGACGGCGTGGGAGCGCCGGGTGCCTCCGGGACCTCCGGCGCCAACGGAGATCCGGGGGCCGGGAACCTCTTGCTGGCCGCGGAGAACCTCGCAGTCTCCCGCGAACGCCCCCGCCGGCGGCGCTTCAAGGCCGTCCCGCCGGTCCCGGTGCAGTCCGGCATTACCGCGCAGGTCCGGGCGGGCCAGGCATTGACCATCACGGGGCCCAACGGTTCCGGAAAGTCCACGTTTGCCCTGACCCTCGCAGGGCTGCTCCAGCCGGTGGCGGGGACGGTTTCCGCCACGCTTGACCTCAGCGAAGGCGCCGGCATTGACCCGTACAAGTGGAAGGCGGAGCAGCTGATCTCCCGGATCGGAACCGTGTTCCAGGAGCCGGAGCACCAGTTCGTCACCGGCCGGGTGCTGGATGAGCTGATGTTCGGCCCGCGGCACCTGGGCCACGGCGAGGACCGCGTGGACGAACTCCTGGAGCGCCTCCGGTTGACCAAGCTGGTGGACGCGAACCCCTACACGCTTTCCGGCGGGGAGAAGCGCCGGCTGTCCGTCGCCACCGTACTGGCCGCACATCCCCGCGTGCTGATCCTCGACGAGCCCACATTCGGCCAGGACGCCAACACCTGGGCCGAGCTCGCATCCTTCCTGTCCGAACTCCTCGACGCCGGCACCGCCGTGGTGTCGGTGACCCACGACCAGGAGTTCAGCGATGTCCTGGGCGGCACCGAGCTGAAACTGGGCGCGCCAGAACCCGGCCGGTCCGGACTGCGCAACCCGGAGGTGGCTGCACCATGAGGGAAGCGCTGACCCTCCAGGCCAACCACGCCCTGCTGACCCGGGCCAATCCGCTGGCCAAGTTCGCCGTCGTCATGCTGATGACCGTGGTGTTGGCGCTGTCCATCGACTGGGTGTCCGCCTCCGTTGCGCTGGCCTTCGAGCTGCTGCTCTTTCCGCTGGCCGGACTGACCGTCGCGTTGCTCTGGCAGCGTGGCTGGCCGCTGATCCTGGCGGCCGCACTGGGCGGTTGGAGCACCTCGATCCTGTCGCCGGACGCCGGAAGGATACTGCTCGACGTCGGCATCTGGTCCATCAGTGAAGGGTCACTGGAGCTCGGGCTGGGATTCCTGCTGCGGGGACTGGCGATCGCCCTTCCCGCGGTGCTGCTGATGAGCTGCACGGACCCCACGGACTTGGCCGACGCCCTGGCCCAGAAAGCGAAGCTGCCGCACCGCTTTGTGCTGGGCACGCTGGCCGCCATGCGGCTCGTGGGGCTGATGGCCGAGGAATGGCAGACAATCGGCATGGCCCGGCGCGCCCGCGGCGTGGGTTCGCACGGGAGCCCGGTGCAGCGCCTCCGGGCGACGCTGGGGCAGAGCTTCGGACTCCTGGTCCAGGCCGTGCGCCGGGCTTCACGGCTGGCCGTCACTATGGAGGCTCGGGGGTTTGGCGGTGCGCAGCGGACCTGGGCGCGTGAGTCCACGTACAGCACGCTGGACATCTGGGTGGTTCTCGGCGGTGTGCTGATCGCCACCGTGGCGGTCTGTGCGGCCGTTGCGGCGGGAACGTGGAACATGGTGTTCCTCGGGCAGCAATAGCGGCCGGCTATCACACCGCATATCGCATGAGGTGAATATTCTGTGAGCTAGGTAGCGCTTTGCGGCGTTTCGCGCCCCCGAATAGCTCATGCGTGATATTTTTCTTGTATGACTCAAGAGACTGCTGAACACGTTGGCCTGCTGCTCCGCGATGCCCGCGGCGAAAAGGGCTGGACCCAGGGGCAGCTGGCGGCCGAGCTGGGCACCAGCCAAAGCGCCATCGCCCGGATGGAACAGGGCAAGCAGAACCTCAGCCTCAAAATGATCCAGCGGCTCGAGGCCATTGTTGGCCGCAGCATCGTCAAAGTGGGCCGGCCGCAGATGACACACCTCCGGGTGGAGGGCGGCCGCACGCTGTCCGGTTCGGTGGACGTCAACAGCAGCAAGAACGCCGGAGTTGCCCTTCTCTGCGCCAGCCTCATCAACCGCGGCACCACCACGCTGCGCCGGCTGGCACGGATCGAGGAAGTGAACCGGATCGTGGAGGTCCTCACGAGCATCGGCGTCGAATGCACCTGGCTCAATGCCAACGACCTGCAGATCCGCCGCCCCGCCGTCCTGGACCTGGATTCCATGGACGTGGAGGCTGCCCGCCGCACCCGCAGCGTGATCATGCTGCTGGGACCGCTCCTGGACGAGTCCGCGGAGTACCGGCTCCCGTACGCGGGCGGCTGCGACCTGGGCACCCGCACCGTGGAGCCGCACATGCAGGCCCTGCGCCAGTTCGGCCTGTCCGTGGAAGCCACCTCGGGCTTCTATTCGGTGCAGGCTCCGCCGGCCGACGGCGACAACCGCACCTTTGTACTGAGCGAACGCGGCGACACGGTCACCGAAAACGCCATTATGGCCGCCGCCCACCGCCGCGGCACCACGGTGATCCGCAACGCAAGCCCCAACTACATGGTCCAGGATCTCTGCTTCTACCTGCAGGGCCTGGGCGTGGAGATCGACGGCGTGGGGACCACCACGCTGAAAATCACCGGGGTGCCCTCCATCGACGTCGACATCGAATACTTCCCGTCGGAGGACCCCATCGAAGCGATGAGCCTCATCACCGCCGGCATCGTGACCAATTCCGAGGTCACCATCCGCCGGGTTCCCATCGAGTTCATGGAGATCGAACTCGCCACCCTGGAGCAGATGGGCCAGGAGCTCGAGATTTCCGGGGAGTATTTCGCCCGTAACGGCCGCACCCGGCTGGTGGACGTCACCACCAAACCCTCCGCATTGCATGCCCCCACGGACAAGATCCACCCGATGCCGTTCCCGGGCCTGAATATCGACAACCTGCCCTTCTTCGCCGTCATTGCCGCCAATGCCGAAGGCCAGACCATGATCCACGACTGGGTCTATGAGAACCGCGCCATCTACCTGACCGAGCTCAACAAGCTGGGCGCCCGGGTCCAGCTGCTGGATCCGCACCGGATCTATGTCAATGGACCCACGCGGTGGCGTGCCGCCGAGGTGGGCTGCCCGCCGGCGCTGCGCCCCGCTGCATGCATCCTGCTGGCCATGCTGGCCGCCCGCGGGGTGTCCGAGCTGCGCAACATCTACGTGATCGAGCGCGGGTACGAGGACCTGGCCGAGCGGCTCAACACCATCGGCGCCAAAATCGAGTACTTCCAGGACTGACCCGTCCTGCCCTGTACGACAGGCGCCGTTGCGGCGCCTGTCGTACAGGGCCGTACAGGAGCACAATGTATGCATGCGAACTTTCGGGGTTGAGGAAGAGCTGCTGATTGTGGACCCCGTGACCGGGGAGCCGCTGGCGCTGGCGGACGCCCTGCTGGCAGGGCGGAAGCTTGCTGCGGACGATGCCCCGGACAAACCCCGGATCCCGGACCCCCACGATCCAACCCGTGACGACAACGACACCGGACTGACTGCCGAACTGAAACTCGAGCAGATCGAAACGCAAACCCGCCCGTGCCTGAACTATGAGGAGCTGCTCCTCCAGATCCTCCAGGGCCGGGCCCTGGCGGACACCGCCGCGAAGAAGCACAATGCGCGGGTGGCCGCGCTGGCGACTTCGCCGATTGCCTCCACGACGCACACCACGCCGAATCCCCGCTATGCCACCATGCAGGAGCGCTTTGGCCTCACCGTCCACGAGCAGCTGACCTGCGGGTTCCACGTCCACACTTTCGTCGAATCCCCGGAAGAAGGCGTGGCCGTCATCGACCGGATCAGGGACAAGCTGGCGGTGCTCACCGCGCTCAGCGCGAACTCGCCGTACTGGAACGGCGTGGAAACCGGCTTCGAGAGTTACCGCACGCAGGCCTGGAACCGCTGGCCGACGTCGGGTCCCTCGCAGATCTTCGGGACGCACTCCATGTACCGCCGCGTGGTCACCCGGCTGCTGGACAGCGGCGTGCTGCTTGACGAAGGCATGATCTATTTTGACGCGAGGCTTTCCCGCAACCATCCCACCGTGGAAGTCCGGGTTGCGGACGTCTGCCTGCAGGCCGAGGACGCCGCCCTGATCGCCGTCCTGGTGCGCGGCCTGGTGGAATCGGCCAGCAGGGAATGGCGGGCCGGTGTGGACCCCTCGCCCGTGCCGACGGTGCTGCTGCGGATGGCCGCGTGGCAGGCGAGCAACTGCGGGCTCCGGGGAGACCTTCTGGATTTCGGCACGTTCCGTCCCGCTCCCGCAGAGGAAGTGGTGGACGCGCTGGTGGACTATGTGGCGCCAGTCCTGGCGGAACAGGACGAGTTGGAACTTGCCCGGGAAGGCGTGCGGAGAATCCTGGGCCGGGGGACCGGTTCGGAACAACAGCGTGTTGCCATGCAGGAAGGCCTTGCCAGGACCTCGGACGCCGCTGCCGGGCTGGCCGCAGTGGTCGCCCACGCTGTGGACGTGAGCATGCGCCGGACCGAGGCCATCACCGCGCGCGAGAAGGCGCCCGTGCTGTTGCGCGTCCGCCAGTCGTGAACAGGTTCCTACTACCCCGGAGCGCGCCATGGAAACCGAATACGCAACAGTCACGGGACACGATGTCACCACCATCACCTGCGTCTGCGGAAACACCGTCAGCGACGAGGGGCTGATCCAGGCCAACTCCGAAGGCATGCCCGTGCACCTTGGCGAGGGAACTCCCGTCCCGCCCGGGCTGGCCGAGTGGCCGGGGGACGAGGACCTCTACACGCTGTGCCCGGCATGCGGGCGCGTCTACCATGACACCGTCATCGAAGAGACCGGAACCGCGCCCGTGGCTTTCACCGTGGACGTTGCGGCCGGCCCGATAGCCGAAGCGATCCGCCTGCACTGGGAACTGGACACCTGACGTTCGGCGGGGCAGGAAGAAACAGGTAGCCGTCCCTCAGATCTGCTTGAGCGCCTGCTCCAGGTCGCGCATGAGGTCGTCAACATCCTCGAGTCCCACGGACAGCCGGACCACGCCGTCGCTCAACCCGATCGCCGCGCGGCCCTCCGGCCCCATGGCGCGGTGCGTCGTGGTGGCCGGGTGGGTGATGAGCGTCTTGGCATCGCCAAGGTTGTTGGAAATGTCGATGATCCGCAGCGCGTCCAGCAGCGCAAAGGCTGCTTCCTTCGCGCTCCGGCCCCCTGAGGGCGAAAGCTCCAGCGTCAGCACGGTGCCGCCGGCCTTCATCTGCTTGGCCGCCAGCTCATACTGCGGGTGGGACTTCAGCAGCGGGTACTTGACCCAGCTGACCGCCGGCTGGTTCTCCAGCCATTCGGCCAGGCGGAGCGCGGAGGCCGAGGAATGGTTGACGCGCAGCGCCATGGTTTCCAAGCCCTTCGTCAGCACCCAGGCGTTGAAGGCGGAAAGCGCAGGCCCGGTGTGGCGCATCAGCTGCTTGACCGGGCCTTCGATGAACTCCTTGGTGCCGAGGATGGCGCCGCCCAGGACGCGGCCCTGGCCGTCGATGTGCTTGGTGCCGGAGTACACAATCACATCCGCGCCGAGCTCGCCGCAGCGCTGCAGCAGCGGAGTGGCAAAGACGTTGTCGACGACGACGGTCGCCCCTGCCGCGTGCGCCAGTTCGCTGACCGCGGCGATGTCCACGATTTCCTGCATCGGGTTGGACGGCGACTCGAAGAAGACCGCCGTCGTCGGCTCCGAAAGGGCGGCGCGCCACTGTTCCAGGTCCGGGCCGTCCACAAACACCGTTTCGACGCCCCACCGGGGCAGGATCTCGTTCAGGATCACAAAGCAGGAGCCGAACAGTGAGCGGGCAGCAACCACCCGGTCGCCGGCAGCCAGCAGGGCACCCAGCGCCGTGAAGACGGCGGACATGCCGGACGCCGTCGCAAAGCACGCTTCCGTGCCTTCAAGCAGCCGGAGGCGTTCCTGGAAGGTGGCGACGGACGGGTTGCCGTAGCGGGAGTAGACAAACCGTTCGTCCTCGCCGGTGAATGCCCGCTCGGCAGCTGCCGCGGATTCGTAGACGAACCCCGAGTTGAGGAAGATCGGCTCGGCGGTTTCCTGGAAATTGGTGCGGTCAAGTCCGCCGCGGACAGCCTGGGTGTCGGGGCTCCAGCCGGCGGCGTCGGGATTGAAGGTCACTTAGTTCTTTCCGAGGTTGGTGGGCAGGCCGCGGTTCTTCCAGCCGTTGACGGTGCGTTCGCCGAAACGGTCCGGTTCCCCTTCAAAGCCTTCGAGGACGTTGTATGCGGTGAACCCGGCCCGCGTGGCGGCGATTGCCGCGGCGACGGACCGTACGCCGGAACGGCAGAGGAACACCAGTTCGACGCCGGAGTCCTCGGGGGCCTGCTGCTTCAGCTGGTCGACAAAATCCGGGTTGGGGATGCCGCCGGGGAAGGTCCACTGGATGAAGAGGGGATCGTTGTCCGTGGCCTTGGTGTCCGGGATGCCAATGTGCGCCCACTCGCCCTCGGTGCGGACATCCACCAGGACGGCGCCCTGCTCCAGTTTGGCCCAGGCGTCCTGCGGGCTCAGGTCTCCGGCGTAGCTCATGCGTGGCCCTCGAAGCCTTCGCCCGGGAAATCGGCGTCGAACTCAAGTTCGTCCACTGCGGTTGCCACTGCAGCGTCCGAACTGGCGACGGCCGCTGGCAGGATCACGGCCTGGGCCACGATCACGCTGGTGCCGTTGAAGGTTGCCGCCGGGCCTCCGTGCAGGACATAGCCATCGGCAAGGGCCGCGGAGATGCGCTCGCAGAAGGAGCGGTCGTCGGGGCCGGTGATGAGCCGGTAGGCCAGCTTTTCCTGCGGCAGGGCCGGTTGTTCCTGGTCAGCGGCGGCCGGGTTGGCGGCCGGGGCCAGCGGTGCGGGTGCGTCGGACACGACGGATCTCCTTCTCTCACGCTTGCAGCTCGAATATCGATATGCCGAGTATTCACCTGAGGCACCCCGCCGCGGAAGGAGGGTTGCCGACCGGCCAGTCAGGGCTTGGCGCCGGTTCTCATTACTCCCCAAAAACGTAACACTTACGACGGCGGCCCGCACCGCCGTCGTCGTCATCTTCCGTAACGGGACACAGCCGAAAGCGGCGCCGCCTCCGCGTTTCCGGTGCCCCGTGAGTGACCCCATATTGCGGTTACAAAAGTCCATGCCGGGAGGATAATGACGGGAGATGAACCGCCGTAACGCCGGATGAAATCAGGCAGCTATGAACGAATCGAACCGGAATACAGTCAGTCCCATGCTGCACTTCGGTTGGTTCGTGGGTCACGGTTTCGGCGTTCAGGGCTGGGGCACGCCGGGGTACGGCATCGGGTACGACTGGAAGAAACCCGCCGTTTACCAGCACGCCGTGCGGGAATTCGAACGTGCGGGGCTGGACCTGTTCATCATCGAGGATTCCCTCACGGTGCCGGACACCTACGGCGGGACCGCTGAAGTGTCGCTGGCGCAGGCGTCCTTCGCGCCCAAACACGATCCGCTGGCCCTGGTGCCCTACCTGCTCTCCGCCACGGAACACCTGGGCATTGTTCCCACGGTGAGCGCGTCCTTCTACCCGCCGTTCACCGCGGCCCGCCTGCTGGCCACCCTGCAGCACTTCTCCAACGGCCAGCTGGGCTGGAACGTGGTGACCTCCGGCAGCGACCTGGCCGCGCAGAACTACGGGCTGGACCAGCAGATCGAGCATGACCTCCGCTACGAAAAAGCGGAGGAATTCGTGGAGGTGGTGCGCAAGCTCTGGCACAGCTGGGATCCGGACGCCATCGTCGAGGATGCGGACGCCGGGATCTTCGCGGACCATACGAAGGTTCACCCGATCAACCACAACGGCCGCTTCTTCAAGGTCCGGGGCCCGCTCAACACCGCGCCGCTGCCTGAGGAACCCGTCCTGGTTCAGGCCGGGGCGTCCCCGCGGGGCAAGGCATTCGCGGGCGGCAACGCCGACGTCGCGATCGGCCTGGCCAGGGGAGCGGACGGCATGAAGGCCTACCGCGATTCGATCCGGGCCGAGGCGGCGGCGGCAGGGCGGAACCCCGACGACGTCAAGGTGCTGTATGTCCTCAAGCCCGCCGTGGTGGGCTCCCGCGCCGAAGCCGACGAGCTCCGGGAGCAGCGCCGGGAACTGACGCAGCGCGACATCGACAGCCAGCTGAACTCCATCTCCTACCTTTCCGTGATCGACTTCAAACAGTTCGACCTCGACGCCACCCTCCCTGAGCTCACCACGAACAGCAACCAGGGCACCCTGGACCATTTCGCCAAGGCGGGCCCTCCCGGGTCCACGCTGCGCCAGCTCCTGCAGGCCCGCAGCGGCGGCGCGGGGGACAGCATCATCGGCACGGTCGAGGAGATCGCCGACTACCTTGAGGAAACCGGCGTCCGGGTGGGCGGGGACGGCTTCCTGTTCTCCGGCTTCGTTGATCCGGCCACGGTTCACGGCGTGCTGGACCGGCTGGCCCCGGTGCTGCGGCGCCGCGGGCTGCTCCGGACAAGCTATGGCGACGGCGGCTTCCGCCGGAACCTGCTGGACTTCTAGTGCCATGGGCGACGGCAGCGGCACCTTCCTGATCGGCACGGCGCACCTGCGCGCCAGGGACATCGCTGAAGCCGCGGCCGATCCGGCCGTGAAGTTCGTCCTGAGCGTGGACGCCCAGGAGCTGATCGGGCTCTCGCGTGAGGTGGTGCAGCAGGCCATCGATTCCGGCCACCGCGTCTACGGACTCAACACTTTGCTCGGCTCCGGGCGCGACACCGCTGTGGAGGAGACGTCGATCCTCGCCTACCAGGTGCAGGTGGTGCGGTACCACAACAGCGGCGTGGGGGACCTGCTGGGCGCTGATGAGGTCCGGGCAGTGATTCTGGCACGGCTGGTGGGCTTCAGCCGCGGCGGCTCCGGAGTCCGGCCGGAAACAGCCCGCTTCTATGCCGACATGCTCAACCGGGGCGTGGTCCCCGCCATCCCGCGCGAAGGATCCGTAGGGTCCGCCGACCTCACCCAGCTGGCCGCGGTGGCCGCCGTCGCCATCGGGGAGGGCCAGGCCGTGGGGTCGGACGGGCAGCTGGTGCCCGGCGGCCAGGCGCTGGCCGACGCCGGGCTGGCTCCGCTGGAACTGGCGCCCGGCGAAGCCCTGGCCCTGGTCAGCTCCAACTCCTATTCCATCGGCGTCGGCGCGCTGGTCCTGCACCGCATCCTGCGGCTCGCCGACCTTGCGGACACGGCGCTCGCGCTGTCGCTTGAGGCGACCGCAAGGCACGACGGCGGCGGCAACCTCAGCCCGTTTTCACCGGCTGTGCAGGCTGCCAAAGCCGTGCACGGGCAAGCGGTCACAGCGGCCCATGTGTTGCGGCTCCTCGAGGGCGGGTGGCTGGAGGACTCGGAGCGGGAGGTTTCGGTGCAGGACGCCCTTTCCTTCCGGGCGGCACCCCAGACCCACGGCGCCGTCCGGTGCCAGATCACTGCCCTGGAAGATGCCTTGGAAGTGGAGCTGAACGGTCGGGGTGACAACCCCCTCACAGACATCGGCTCCGGGCGGATGGTTTCCGGCGGCAACTTCCAGCCCATGCAGCTGGCCCTGGCCTTCGAGGCGCTGCGCCTGGGACTGGCCCACCTCGGGATCAGCAGCGAACGCCGGATCGCCAAGCTCTACCCCCCGCAGCGGCGGATCCGCCAGCGGCACCTCGAAGCTGCCACGAACGGAGCGCCGCTGGAGCCGGAAGAGCTGCCCGGGCTGCTCTGGTATTCGGCCGCCGGCCTGCTGTCCGAGCTCAAATTCCTGGCGGCGCCGGCAACACTCGGTGCGCCCACGCTGTCCGCCGACGTCGAAGATCACTCCACGCTGGCGCCGCTGGCACTCCAGCAGCTGGAGCGTTCCGTCGATGCTGCCGGGAAGCTGCTCGCCATCGAGGCGCTGACAGCGGCGTACCTGCTGGGCGGGGCGGAAGCGCGGGCGGTGCGACCGCTGGGACAAGGGACGGCCGCCGTCGTCGACAGCCTTTCCGGCCTGCTGGCCCGGCACCTGCCGGCCGCGGCGCTCGTGGACGAGGCGCGCGCTGAGCTGGACGTCCTCCTCGGCAGCGGCCTAAACAGTGCCCTGATCGGCGGCCCGGGACCCCATGCCGCCGGCAGCACAGAAAGGCAGCGATGGGCACCATGACGGGCAGGCACGCGGTCCGGGAGGCTGATGTTGCGGCAGATGCCGGCGCCGTCCTGGCACAGGTGGGAAACACTCCGCTGGTGCCGCTGGACGTCCTTGGCAAGGGCTTGGGCAGTACGGTGTACGTCAAGCTCGAATCCGACAACCCCGGCGGCTCCATCAAGGACCGGACAGCACTGAGCATGGTCCGCGCGGCTGAGCGCAGCGGTGAGCTCCGGCCGGGGGCAACCATTGTGGAGAGCACTTCCGGGAACACCGGGATCGGGCTGGCGCTGATCGGTGCCCTCACCGGACACCCCGTGGTGGTGGTCACCGGGGACACCATCTCATCCGAGAAGCTCGCCGCGCTGCACCGTTATGGCGCCAGGGTGGTGGTGACGGACTGGGCCGCGCCGTCGGAGTCGCCGGAGAACGCACGGGCCGTCGCGGCCCGGATCACGGCAGAAAACCCGGGAGCCTGGCGGCCTCAGCAGTTCGATAATCCGGCCAATCCGCTGGCCCACTACGAAGGGACAGCGCCGGAAATCTGGCAGCAGACGTCCGGGAAAGTGACGCATTTCGTGGCCGGGATCGGCACCGGCGGCACCATCAGCGGCAACGGCCGGTACCTGAAGGAAAAGACCGGCGGCCATGTGGAGGTGATCGCCGCGGACCCTGTTGGTTCCGTGTACAGCGGGGGCCCTCCGGGCGAGATCCTGGTGGACGGCGTGGGCAACTCCTGGCCGGAAGCCGAGTGGCCCAAGATCTTCAATCGCGGCATTGTGGACCGCTTCCTGCGCATCCCCAACAATGAGGTGTACACGACGGAGCACCGGCTGCTGAACGAAGAGGGGCTGTCCCTGGGGCCCTCGTCCGGGCTTGCGGTGGCTGCGGCACTCAGGGTCGCGCGCGCCGCGCCGCACGGCTCTGTGGTGGTGGCAATAGCGCCCGACGCCGGCAGCAACTACCTGAGCAAGGCCTTCAATCCGGTGTGGCTGGCCGATAACCACATCCATCTGGCCGCGGAATTCGTGGAGGATTAGCTCGCGTGCTTAGCATCACGACTCGGACACAGCTAGAGACACATAGCACGGTCTCGTTGTACGCTTTTGAAACGTTCGCGGTTCCCGCATCCTCTAATCAGTGCGCGGTGCAATCATGGACGGGTCCCGGGCTCAGCCGGGACCAGCACTTATAAAGGAATAGCCAATGTCAATGGATGAGACTTCTTTTCCAGCATTGACCGATGGAGAGTCGGCTGCTTTCCGGGGACCGCAGTCGATCCCGCCTTCGGACGTGAGTGATCCGACGATCCGTGGACAGGCGTGGGACATCATCGAGTCGGTACTGGATGACGCCACTCCTCAGAGCGAGTGGGCACGTGAGCAGCTGCGCAGCCGGATGGAATCGCACCCGGGTAATCCTGAACGCGCTCTCCTGGAGCACCTCATGGCCACCCGGAGCATCACGGACGAGCAGTCGGACGACTCCGAGGACGCCCTTCCCAGTCCCGACCTGCCGACTCCCGATGAGGACTACGGCAGTACGGTGCTGTTCACCCGCCGGAGCAGGCGCCGCATCGAGGCGATCCTCGGCGACAGGATGCTCCTCACCGCGTTCCAGCCCATCCACGAACTTCCCAGCCGGAACGTCGTCGGGGTGGAGGCGCTGACGCGTTTCGTCAGCGACGACGGCGCGAGTGCGGATCATTGGTTCAATGAGGCTGCTGCCGTGGGCCTTGGGACGGACCTTGAATTCGCCGCCCTGCAGGCAGCCCTTGTTGCCGCGGAACAGTTGCCGCCCCACGTGTATGTGGCTCTGAACCTGTCGCCAGCTACCTGCCTCGACCCCCGGCTCCGGGCGTTCGTGGAGCAATCCCAACTGGCCGTGGACCGGATCGTCATCGAGTTGACGGAACGGCTTGCCGAGCATGAATACGATCCCGTCGTGGCAGCACTGGCACCCCTTCGGTTGCGCGGACTGCGGCTGGCTGTCGACGGGGCGGGGGCAGGGTTCGGCTCGATGAGCCAGGTCACGCACCTCAGCCCGGACATCATCAAGCTCGACCGTAGCCTCATCGCGGGAATCGACCACGCCGCGGGCCAGAAGACCCTGGGCGCGGCCATGGTGGAGTTTGCCCGGCAAGTCGGCGCGGACCTGGTTGCCGAGGGAATCGAAACCCAGGCCGAGCTCACGGCCGTAATGGACCTGGGGATGGCCTACGGGCAGGGATACCTCCTTGGCCGCCCCTCGGTCCAGCCGCTCGACTGGGCCGCCTGGCGAACCTCTTCCGATCACGAAGCCTCCATTTCAGGGTCCGCCGGCCCCGCCAATTAGACGCTCTCTCAGTTCCTGCCGGTTTTTCCGGGACGCTCTCTCAGTTCCTGCCGGTTTTTCCGGGACGCTCTCTCAGTTGTGGCTGCCTGCAATCCTGCGCAGCACCGTTGAGCGAGGGGTGGGTATAGTGCCCGCTATGGATGACAAGGCAACTCTGCACCGCTACCTGCGCACGCGGCGCGCGGACCTCCTGGCCAAACTCGACGGGCTGGATGAGTACGACGCCCGGAGACCCCTGACGCCGACCGGCACCAACCTGCTGGGCCTCGTGAAGCATGTGGCCAGCGTGGAGCTCGGATACTTCGGCGAGGTCTTCGCGCGCCCGAGTCAGCGGAACTTGCCCTGGGACGCTGAGGACGCGGAACCCGACGCCGACATGTGGGCTGGTCCGGAGGAAACCCGGGAGCAGATCATTGAACTCCATCGGTTCTCCGCCGAGCACAGTGACGCCACGATTGACGCACTGCCGCTGGACGCGCCCGGCGAGGTGCCCTGGTGGCCGGAAGAACGCATGCACGTGACCCTCCACCAGATCCTCGTACACATGTGTGTGGAAACCGCCCAGCACCTGGGCCACGCGGACATCCTCCGCGAGCTCATCGACGGTTCAGCCGGCCAGCGGCCGGGCGACCCGAACCTGACGACGCGCACCCCCGCTGAGTGGGCTGCGCACCGCTCGCGGATCGACGCGGCTGCCCGCACGGCAGCGGATCATGTGAGAGAGCGTTTGGGTAAAACCGGCAGGATGTGAGAGAGCGTTTGGGTAAAACCGGCAGGATGTGAGAGTGCGTTTGGGTAAAACCGGCAGGATGTGAGAGAGCGTTCCGTGGGGGCGGCGGCAGCTATTCGATGGTGGCGAACAGCTCGTTGAGCTCGTCGGTCAGCTGTTTCCGGAGCGCGGGCGTGCCGATTTCCTTGCCGTCGATGTGGTTCACCGGAGCCAGCAGCCGGATACTGGAGATCAGCCACACGGCGTCGGCATCGAAGAGGTCCCTTGGCTCCAGCGGGCCGTAGCCGAGTTCCCAGCCCGCGGCTTTGGCGGCAGCAAAGAGCGCGCCCTGCGACGTTCCCGGGAGGATGCCGCTGTCCAGTTGCGGGGTGATGAGGCGGCGTACCGTGCGGGTGCCGCCGTCGCCGTCGTCGACCGTGTCAAGGTGCGCCAGCAGGACGGTGGACGTGGGGCCTTCGAGGACGCGGCCGTCGGAGGACGTGAAGATGACGTCGTCCGCCCCCTGGTTGTGGGCGTACCGCAGGGCCGCCATGTTCACCGCGTAGGAGAGCGTCTTGGCGCCCAGCAGCAGCCACGGCGCCCGTTCGCCCACTTCACTGTCGTAGCCGCGGTCCAGGAGGATAACGTCGATTCCGGTCTCGCGCTGGCGCCGGCCTGCGGCGGGGACGGGGGAAGCCTGGACCCAGCAGGTGGGGGCCGCTCCGCCCTCGGCGCCGCGGGTGCAGATCAGCTTCACCACCGTCTCGTCTTCCTCCGGTGTGCCGGCGGGATGCTGGGACCGGTATTCGGCCACTGCCGTCGCGATGGCCCGGCGCCAGGTGTCCTCCGCGGGGATGTCCAGCTCCAGCGCGCGGGCCGAACCCTGCAGCCGCCGCAGGTGGGCATCGAGCTTCCTCGGGTTTCCGCCAACGGCCAGCATGGATTCAAAAACGCCGTCTCCGCGCGTGGCACCCTGGTCCGTGGCCATCAGCTGCGGCCGGGAAGCATCGGCGATCCGGCCGTCGTCGAAGCGGGGGTCAAGGAATACTAGAACGGTGGCCGGGGCAGCAGGAGTCATGCCTCAAGCTTAGCCTCGGCACCGCTTCCTCCCCGCGGAGGATAGGCTGTGCTGGACGCCTCTCCGGAACCGGTCCGGCGGGCGAGTAACCGTTGGAGTCTGTCTGTGTTGTGGCCGTTTCCGCTGGTGGGCACCGCGCCTTACTGGCTCGTGCTGGCGTTGAGCATTGTTGACCTGATAATCCGGGTGCTGGCGCTGGGCATCATTCCCGGTAATCGCCGCCCTACCACGGCCATGGCCTGGCTGCTGGGAATCTTCTTTGTGCCCGCTCTCGGCCTGATCCTGTTCCTGCTTTTTGGAAACTTCAAACTCTCCCGGAAACGCCGGGCACAGCAGGATGCCGTGAACAAGCGGGTCCGTGCCGGCACCTCCCAGCTGGCCGCCGTCGAAATCGAATACGACGGCCCGGAATGGGTGGCCTCGGCGGCAGAACTGAACAAGACCCTCGGTTCGCTGCCCATGGTGGACGGCAACAGCGTGGAGCTGCTGCCCGGTTATCCCGACTCCATCAAGGCCATGGCCACCGCAGTGCGCGGCGCGAAGAACTTCGTCAACGCCGAGTTCTACATCATGAGCACGGACCACATCACCGACGACCTGTTCACCGCCCTGGAAGAGGCCGCGGAGCGCGGCGTCCAGGTCCGTGTGCTGTTCGACCACCTGGGCACCCTGCGGATCAAGGGCTACCGCAAGCTCATCGCGCGCCTGAAGGCCAGCAAGATTCAGTGGCGGCCCATGTTGCCGCTGAATCCCGTCCATGGCCAGTGGCGACGGCCCGACCTGCGCAACCACCGCAAGATCATGGTGATCGACGGCGAAATCGCCTTCACGGGCTCGCAGAACCTGATCGAGCCCTCCTACAACAATCCCCGGCACCGCAAGGTGGGGCGCGAGTGGGTGGAGCTCATGGCCTGCCTGCGCGGGCCGATCGTCACCACGCTCAACGTGGTCTTCGCCACCGACTGGCTCAGCGAGACCGACGAGTCCCTGGAGGACCAGCTGGCCCACCAGCCCGAGTCGGCAGCGGGCGCCGTGACCGCCCAGGCCGTCCCCAGCGGCCCCGGCTTCATCACCGAGAACAACCTGCGCCTCTTCAACACCCTCATCTACTCCGCCCAGCACAAGATCTCCATCTGCAGCCCGTACTTCGTCCCCGATGATTCGCTGCTCTATGCGGTGACGACGGCGGCACAACGCGGCGTCGACGTCGAACTTTTCGTCTCGGAAAAGGGGGACCAGTTCCTGGTCCACCACGCTCAGCAGTCCTACTACGAGGCGCTGCTGGAAGCGGGCGTGCGGATCTACCTGTACAAGGCGCCGTTCGTGCTGCACGCGAAGCATTTCACCATCGACGACGAAGTGGCGGTCCTGGGGTCCAGCAATATGGACATGAGGTCCTTCTCGCTCAACCTGGAGGTTTCGGTGATGCTCCTTGGCGCCGACATCGTTGCCAAGATGCGTTCTGTGGAGGACACCTACCGGGGCATCTCCCGCGAGCTGACGCTGGAGGACTGGATGGAGCGGCCCATGGCGGTCAAGTACGTGGACAACGTCGCGCGGCTCACGGCCACCCTGCAGTAGGGACGCGCAGCTGCCGGGGTCAGCTTTCCGGGAAGGCCGCGCCCAGCGCGGAGAGGACTCCGTATGCCTTGGTCCTGATTTCGTCGTATTCCTCCTGCGGCGAGGAATCGGCGGTGATGGCACCGCCGACGCCGAGGCTCAGCTCCGTGCCGCCGGCACCGTCGGCGCGGATCACCAGCGTCCGGATGGCCACGGCTGTGTCCATCGCCCCGCTCAGGGAAAAATAGCCTATGGCGCCCGAATAGACCCCGCGCGGCGCCCCTTCCAGCCGGTCCAGGATGGCCATGGTGCTGATCTTCGGCGCCCCCGTCATGGAGCCCGCGGGAAAACAGGCGGCGACGGCTTCGGCGCGCGGCAGCCCCGGCTTCAGCCTCGCATCTATGGTGCTGACCATCTGGTGGACCGTGGCATAGCTTTCGATCGCGCAGAGCCTGCTGACGGTGACTGAACCTGCCGCGGCGAAGTGGCTGAGGTCGTTGCGGAGCAGGTCCACGATCATGATGTTCTCGGCCCGGTCCTTGGGGGAGGACTCCAGGTCCTCGCGCAGTTCCTGGTCCCGGACCGGTTCCTCGGCCCGGGGGCGGGTGCCCTTGATCGGCTCGGCGCGCATGGCGCCGTCGGCCGCTATCCGCAGGAAACGCTCCGGCGACGTGCTGGCCACGGTGAGCCCGCCGAACCGCAGATAGCTGGCGAACGGTGCCGGATTCTTCCGGCGCAGCGCCAGATAGGTGCGCCAGGGGTCCACCCCGTCCGGGCCGGCCGGCACCGCCGCGCTGACGGCCGTGGTGAGGCACACCTCATACGTGTTCCCCTCGGCAATCTCATGTTGGGCTTCAGCGATCTTCAGCTTGTAGGCCCGCTCGGTGTCACGGCCGGTGAACACGGGGGCGGCCGTTGTTCCGGCTACGACGGCGGTGCCGGCGACGACGGCAGGGTTCGCGCCGTCGCCGGGGCGTGCGGTGGGCGCCTCGGCAGCCGCCGCGACGGCCGAGCGGGCGAGCTCCAGCCACTCCGCGGCGTCGGGGGCCTCCAGGGCGAGGAGCCACACGCTGGCCTCCCGGTGGTCCAGGACCACGGCCCGGCCGGCGAAGATCATGGCGGCATCGGGGATGTCGGACGGGACGTCGCTGCCGCCGGTTTCGCGCTTGAGTTCGTAGCCCAGGTAGCCCAGCCAGCCAAGGGTGAATTCGCACGTGTAGCCCTCTGGTGCCCGGAGCGCCCGGCGCCCCCAGACTCCGTCGAGCCAGCGGAAGAACGGTCCGGCAGTGGCAACCGTGGCGGTGCCGGTGGTCAGCCGGGTCAGGCCGGAACGGTGACGGACGTCCTGGCCGAAGCTCCCGCCGTCGTCCGCCAGGATGCTGAAGCGGCTGCGCTCGGCAGCCGTTCCCTCCGTTCGAAGCGAGGAGTCCAGCCATACGGCATTCGGCGAGCCGCCGTAGAGGGCGTCAAAGAGCCGGGCGGCGTCGGGAACGCCGTCCAGCCGCTCGGCATGGAGCTGGAGGCCGCGGCGGGCCGAGAGTTCGGGCAGCAGCACGGCCGCAAGGGCGGGAAGGTACTGGAGGGCCCGGAGGACATCATCCGGGGCCGTACCGTCGGCCCGGTTGAGGACCCGGATGTCGGCATGGTCCTGCACCGGGTCCGTTGCCAGCCACTCATCCTCCTGAGCTGCCCACTGGTCCCAAAACGGTTCGTAGGTGCTGCCGTCGCGGGCCAGGGCGCGGGTGCGGCGGTCGTCGTCGGAGGACTCCGCCCAGATCACGGCGTCCAGAAGCGGGCGGGCGGAGGCCGCCGCGGCGCCCACACCCTCCACGATCACGATCTCTGCCGGCAGCGTTGTCCGCGCCTGCCCGTCGTAGTGCTTCTCCCAGTCCCAGCTGATCCACTCAGCAGCTTCGCCGCGGCCCAGTGGAGCCAGCACGGTGGTGACGTAGCGTTCGATGCCCGCCGCCAGGCCGTTCCAGCCGGGATAGACGTCCTCGAGGTGGAAGAGCGACACCTTGTGATGCTCGCGGAGCCGCGCGGCAAGCTCGATTGCGAGGGTGGTTTTTCCTGCGCCGGACCGGCCGTCGATGGCAATGATCACGGGTGCAGGGGTCATGAAATAGAGCGTACCTGCTGCGCTGACTGGTTCTGTTGCCGCAGTTCCCGCCGGGCATGGTCCACGATTCCGGGAACAGCCGCCTTGATAAGGTCCCAGGTGACGTCGAAGTCGGCATGGCCGCCGTACCAGGGATCCTCTATGCCCTGGTCCAGGAGGTCCCGGCCGGAGACTGCCGGGTCGAAGCTTCGCAGCATCCGGATCCGGGCCAGGGCCTCCCCGTCGGGGGCCGTGGCCCGGAGCCAGCCGTAATGGTCCACGTCCAGGGCGAGGATCAGGTGGCGGTCACGGAACCATTCGGGACGCCACTCCCGTGCCACGTGCGCATTGGAGGCGAGCTGATGGGCGGCCAGCTTGCGGGCGGCCCGGGGATCGATCGGGCGGCCGGCCTCATAGGCGGTGGTTCCGGCTGAATCCACCACGACGTCGCCGGCGAGCCCCGCTGCTGCGAAGGCCTCGGCCAGCATCAGCTCGGCCATCGGGGACCGGCAGATATTTCCGGTGCACACCGCGATGATCCGGTATGGGCTCGACATTGAGGACATGGAGCAAGCATGGGGGATGGT
Source organism: Arthrobacter sp. NPDC058288 (assembly GCF_042880995.1). Classification (NCBI taxonomy): domain Bacteria; kingdom Bacillati; phylum Actinomycetota; class Actinomycetes; order Micrococcales; family Micrococcaceae; genus Arthrobacter; species Arthrobacter sp. NPDC058288. The sequence goes on along the minus strand of NZ_JBHVYH010000003.1, from coordinate 279,132 downwards.
GCCCCCTCTTGGCTAGTCACGGTCCGTGCGCATTACGTTTCAGTCAATACTGTTTCGGATTCCGTCATATTTCCCGCGGGCACTGCATGGGCGGGAACAGATTGAGTGGCATCTCAGTTATGAGTACTGAGGAAGAAAAATGAGCACTACATGTACTGCACTCGTCATTCCGGCCCGCTTGGGCGATCCCCTAAGGACCGTGGCTTTGGAAGCGACTACCGATACTCTTCGGGAGCTGGTGGGGGGACACCTGGAATCCGTCAGCCGCGGCGACTGGCACGTTTACCTCAACGCCGAAAGCCACCTCATGAACCTGCCGCCGAACATCCGCGCAGCCCAACTCATCCGGGAGGCCGGCCTCGACCTGTCCGATGCTGCCAGGGGTACGGCCGTGTTCCTTGGCAGGACCGAGCGCGGCGGCGAAGCCGACGTCCCGGAGCACCTGCTGCGGCGGGCCGCGGAAATGTTCGGTTCACCGCTGGCTGCCTGACGAGCCGGGTTCAGAAGCCGGCCAGTCGCGCCAGCAGGTCGTACATGCCCCAGAGGCCGGCGCCCAGGAGGAGGCCGAGATAGGCCAGTACAAGCCTGGTGTCGCGCAGGTAGCAGTTCGACTTTGTCAGCCCCTTCCGGCGGGCTTTCCAGTATCCGACGAATCCGATGGCCGCGAACACCGCCAAGGCAACCGGGCCGGCCAGCCAGCCCAGCAGGGCTATTGTGGCGAAGATGCACAGGCGCAGCGGATCGAATGGAGCGCCGGACTGCGGATCCGGGCCGGCGTCCTGCTGGACACCGTGGGCGCCGTGCCGGGTGCCGTGGGCGCGCACCAGTTGCGACGGCAAGGGGCCGGATGCGATGCGCTTCGCGTCGGAATCGGAACTCATCATCCTCCTTAGAGTTGGCGCACCGGGAGCAGCCGCTGGCCTGTAGCAGTGCTCATCCGTTGCCTGGACAGGGACGGCCACGCCTGGACGGCGCAGAACGGAGCGCACTGGTGATCGCCGCCGTCGCTCTTGGTTCCAACGTGCACGCAGCATTGGGTGAGCCGCTCCTCGATCATGGTCGAAATGTCCATAAAGGGCTTGACCATGATCCGCGTGATGCGTTCGCCGAGAAGCCGGCGCAGCCGTTGCTGCTGGCCCGGGAGCTTTCCCGCCGCCAGGGTGGTCAGTGTTCCGATGCCGAGGTCGCACTGGTTGCAGATGTTCTTCCAGAGATCCACTGTTTTCGGGTGGGACAGCGATGACTGTTCGCTCAGCAGGTCGAGCAGCGAGGACTTCATGAGGGTGCGCAGCTCGAGCGGAATAGCGCTGTCGGCGATGCGGTTGGCGATGCTGTCCGGGTTGAGCTCCAGCCAGGCGAGCAGCTGATCGTGCCCGATGAGGGCCGTCAGCGACCGCCAGACCCCGGAGTCATCCTTAAGCATGTAGCCGACGGACGCGCAGTGCGGATGTGAGCACGGCAGGGCTGTCAGGTCGTGCCACGAGACCACCCCGTTGGTTTGCTCCGCCAGCCTTTCGAGCACTCCCGTGTGGGTGAGCCGGTCCAGGGGATCGATGCCGTGTCCGCGGCCGGAGCCGAATACCGGCTGCAGCGCCACTCCTCCCACAAACGGGGTTTCCAGGGCCCGCATGACGACGGCGCCCACCTCGCCGTCGTTGACGCCGAGCGTTGCCGTCATTGTCAGGGTGGTGAAGACGCCCGCCTCGGACAGCCGCGAGATCGCCGCATCCTTGTAGCGGGTCAGATCGCCACCGCGGTGATGGATTGATGCCTCCTTGGAGGGCCCGTCGTGCTGGAGGTAGACCTCCACCCGGTCGCGGTGCTTGGCCAGCAGCGCCAGCAGCTCGTCGTCGGTCGCGATCAGCATGCCGTTGCTGTTCACCATGATCCGGACGATCGGCCGGGCGACCAGCTCCTCCAGAAGTTCGGCGAGGCGGGGGTAGAGCGTGGGCTCGCCGCCGGAGAGCATCAACACGTCAAGCCGCCCGTTCTCCCGGGCAAGCCGTGCATCGATATTCGCGAGCACCTCGGTGAGTGGCGCCACTCCTTGTAATTGCGGGCCGGACGAGGTGAAGCACGTGGGGCAGCGCAGATTGCAGTGCTCGATGATGTCCTGCAGGAGGATGCACGTGTGCTGCGTCTGCATGGCGGGAAGCCCATAGGCGTAAGCCTCGGGTATCGGGCGGAAGTTGTCCGCCTGGTCGGGGACGTGCTGCTTGGTGGGCGCCTGCCATTTCTCCAGGTAGCGAAGGATTTCTGGCGATTCGTCGTACAGCGTGCGCACCAGGCCGTGATCGGGGCAGCCGCGTTCGAGCCACACGCGATCATCACGGATGAGCAGGACCCCGGACAGGCGCCGCACCTGGGCAAGCGGAGGATTGGTCTCATGGCAGCGTGGGCAGAACGCCGTGACATAGCGGTGGATCCGGTCGCCGCGCAACGGCTGGCCGGGACCGGGAAGCGCCCGTCCTGCGGCCAGAGGTGAAGGATTCATATTCAGGCTCCCATCTGGGCGAGGGATCCGACGCAGAGGCCGCCGCCGAAAAGGACAAAAATTCCGAGGCCAATCAGAAGCCCTGCGCCGAAGCGTGACGTCCGGCGCCTCACGGCCAGCAGGATGGCCAGCAGCAAATACACGACGATCGGTATGAATGCAGCCAGCCCGCCGAGGCCGAGGGAGCCAAACGCGTAGGGTCCGACGGCCATAAGGGACCCAACGTAGACGACGTAGAGTGCCAAGGCGCCGAGCACGATCCCGAGCGCCATGGAGCCTCCCGTCGGTTGTTGCACCGAGCCGTGGCCGCCTTGCCGGTCGTGGCCATCCGCGGGTGGGTTCTGAGGTGGGGATGGGGGAGGTTTCCGGGGAATGTCAGGGGTGTCCTCGCTCATGCCACTCTTCCTTTCAGCTCCGGGCGGAGCGGTTTCCCGAACACCCGCCGGATCCGCCAGCCCAGCAGGGGGAGAATCGCCAGCAGGAACCACTGGGGGCGGCTCATTCCCAGCCAGATCACCTCATTGCCACGAACAAACTCCACCCCGAACCTGAACAGCGCATAGGCGGTCACATAACAGATGAAAAGGTCTCCGGGATGCGGGAGGCGGTCGCGAAAACGCCACATGACGGCGAGCGCGGCGGCGTGGAACGCAATCTCGTAGGCAAAGGACGGATGGAGTCCGGCCCCGGCGGGCCCGCCGATCAGCGCAGCCTGCGCGGGGGTGAGCACGATTCCCCAACCGCCGCCGGTCGGAATGCCCGGCAGTTCGGTGAGGAGGCAGCCGACCCGCCCGAGAACCATCGCCAGCGCGACAGCGGGTGCGAGCAGGTCGCCCGTGGACTCTTTGTAGCCTGTCAGCCGTTTGCCCAGATGGACCCCGAACCATGCGCCGACCAGGCCGGCGAGGATGCTGCGGTCGCCGTTGCCCCACCAGTCCGCCAGGGAGACCTGCCGGGAGATATCCCAGGTCAGCACGCGGGATCCGATGGCACCGAATGCCACTGCGAAGCCTGCGATGGGCCACAACCGGGGATCAGTAAGGCCGCGGCGGCCCTTCTCATAGGCGTAAAACAACAGGGCTGCGGCGATTCCCAACCCTGTCAGAACGCCGTGCACAAGCCCATCTCCCGCGAAGGGAAGCCCGATCATGTGCAGAGTGTAACAGCGGGTCCTCAGGCTGCTTTGACCACAGGAAGCTCGTCCCAGTGTGTGGTGTACCTGGGCGAGAGCATGGTGCGCTGCATGGACCAGTCCGGTCCGCCCCGGATTCCCGCATGGCCCAGACCCACGGAGCCGCGCCCGTAGCGGCGGGTGATGTCCTCCAGCAGGGTGCCGATGCCCCGTTCCTCGTGCGGGTTGGCAAATGCCGGCAGCGGCGACTGCCGGCCGGTGGGGCGCAGGTCGGTGACCATGATGCCCGCGCGCACATACTTGGTCCCTTCCTGGATCCGGGGGAGCAGGGCATGCGCGGCCCTGGTCAACAGCACCGGATCCGCGGTGGGCATGGGTAAAGTGACGCAGACTGACGGGTAGGACGTGTCAACCGGGTTGTAGTACGAGGTGCCGGCAAACGCTGTGAGGACCTTGGCCTGCAGGCTGTGCTTGGCCAGGCGGGCGCTGGCTTGCTGGCCATAGACGCTCATGACCTGTCGCAGGTCCGCGGCGGTGGTAATGGGCGTGGAAAAGGATCGGCTGAAGATGAGTTGGTCACGTCCAATGCGTTCTTCCTCCAGGGGGATGCACGCGGTGCCCTGCAGTTCCAGGACCGTGCGCATCAGCACCACCGAGAACCGGTCGCGGATCCGGACGGGATCGGCGCGGGCAAGGTCCAGGATCGAGTGGATGCCCATGCTGTTCAGGCGTTTGGTGAGCCGGGTGGCAACGCCCCAGAGTTCCATGACGGATACCCGGCCCATCAGTGCTTCGCGGGCCGGGGCCGGCATGGAGTCCCAGTGGCACACGCCATTGAGGGCGGGGTTGTTCTTCGCCCATTTGTTGGCCAGCTTAGCGAGGGTCTTGGTGCCGGCAATGCCTACGCAGACCGGCACCCCGACGTTGCGGCGCACAGCCGTCTTGATTGTTTTGCCGAGACGCAGGAGCTCATCCGGGCTGCCTCTGACTCCCAGGAAGGCTTCATCGATGCTGTACACCTCCAACCAGGCCGAGTAGCGCCCCAGAAGCTCCATCACGCGGGCGCTGATGTCCCCGTACAGCTCGTAGTTACTGGACTTGGCCACCAGTCCCCACTCCTTGGCCCGGGGCGCGATCTTGAACCAGGGTTCGCCCACGGGGATGCCTAGGGCCTTGGCTTCGGGGGACCGGGTGACCGCGCAGCCGTCGTTATTCGAGAGGACCACCAGCGGGCGGCCTTCCAGCGAGGGATCGAAGGCGCGCTCAGCCGAGGCGTAGAAGCAATTGACGTCCACCAAGGCGATTTGCCGGACCGAGTCCTGGGCTCGCCTTTCTGGCGCGGCCTGCGTATCAGACATGGTGCAGGCACCGCGTGGCCACGCCCCAGATCACCAGGTCCGCCAACGCCGGGACCCGGATGTCCGGATACCGGGGGTTGTCCGCCTGAAGCACCACTCCCGATGCCGTGACCCTGAGCCGCTTGATGGTCAGTTCGCCGTCGAGCACCGCTATGACGACCGATCCGTCCTTGGGATCCAGGGCCCGGTTCACGATCAGCTCGTCGCCGTCGCTGATCCCGGCGCCTTCCATCGAGTCTCCGGACACCCGCACGATGTACGTGCTGGTGATGTCCTGGATGAGGTGTTCATTGAGGTCGATCCGGCCGTCGAAATAGTCCTGCGCCGGCGACGGGTATCCCGCTGCGACGGGTACCGGAGAGATCAATACCGACAGCAGAGACGTGCCCGCATCTATCACACGGGGACCGATAACAATGCCCACAACACACCCTTATTCGAATATATGTTCGATAGTTTCAGTGTAGACCCAGGCTCGGACATTGGATATTCTCTGCAGAAGTTCCTGGCCCAGGGGTGTCCTGTCAGCGGAAGGGTGGGAAGGCTCTCGCTTGCTAGGATCAGCCCCATTGTCCTGCCCGTGAGGATTCGCCTGAAGGGAAAGAGTAGTGAAGCCCAATCATTATGACGACTTTGCCGAGAACTACTCGGCTGAAAATGAGTCCAGCCTCCTCAATGCCTATTACGAGCGGCCGGCGATGATTGGCCTTGCCGGCGATGTGGCCGGTCACCGCGTCCTCGATGCAGGCTGTGGCTCGGGGCCGCTGTCCGCCGCCTTGGCCGCGAAGGGCGCCATCGTGACCGGCTTCGATTCCAGTCCTGCGATGCTCGAATTGGCAAGGCGGCGTTTGGGTCCGACCGCGGACCTGTGCGTGGCCGACCTCGCCAAGCCGCTCCCTTTCGCCGATGGCTCCTTCGACGACGTTGTCTCGTCCTTGGTCCTGCACTATCTGGAGGACTGGTCGGCACCACTCGCTGAACTGCGGCGCGTACTGAAGCCGGGCGGTCGCCTGATCCTGTCGGTCAACCACCCCACGGTCAGCGTGGTCAACCAGCCAACCGAGGACTACTTCGCCCTCCGGCAGTACTCGGAGGATTACGAGTTCGACGGCGAGCCTGCGGTCCTGACCTTCTGGCACCGACCACTTCACGCGATGATCAGCGCCTTCACATCGGCGGGATACCGCGTAGCCGCCGTGTGCGAACCAGGGCCTTCTCCAGACACGCCGCCCGAACTCCTTCCGCCGCGCATCCTTAGCGGCGAGAGGACAGCCTTCCTTTCCTTCATCTTCTTCGTCCTTGAAGCAGGCACAGTCAAAACTGGACCGCCACGCCCGCTCATCCGAAGCCGGAGCTGAGGCTTTCGGGAAATCCAGCACTGCCGTCTTCGGAGAACATCCCCCGGTGAAGGAGTTCCCCGTTCTCACCCGGCGAAAGACCCCCGCCCGGAAATGTCCGGGCGGGGGTCTTGCGCGGTTGGACCAGCTGCCGGCGCCGGCCGGCCGCGGGATTAGCGGGTCGAAGCGATCTGGAGCGACTGTTCCATAGCGGCCCAGGCGGCGTAGCTGCCGTCCAGTTCCACGACGTCGTAACCGGCGTGGCGCAGGGTGCTGGCCGCCACCGAGCTGCGGACGCCGCTCTGGCAGTAGGTCACGATGGTCCCGCCGGTGGGGAGCTGGTCCAGGTTCCAGAGCACCCGGCCCCCGCTCAGCTGCCGGGATCCGGGGATATGCCCGGCCGTGTGTTCGGTGCGGTTGCGGACGTCCAGGACGGCCGCGGCGTCGAAGCCTTCGAGTTCCTCGGGCTGGACCAGGCGCGGAGTCGCTGCGGGCAGGCCGTCGATGCTGGTCACGTACCCGCCCACGTTGTCGATTCCGACCCGCACCAGGTGGTCCCACATCTCCTGTGCCTGCTCCTGTCCCGAAGCCAGCAGGACCAGCGGGCGGCTGTCCCGTTCCGGGTCAACGGCCCACGCGCCGAAGCTGGCAACGGACTTTCCGGCGGGGATGTTCAGTGCCCCGGCCACGGTGCCCTGGTGTACTTCGGTGTGGGGGCGGGTATCCACGAAGGTCACGTTGTTTGCCGCCAGGTCACGGACGACGGCGGCTGTGTCGAGTTCCGGCAGCGGGGCACGTTCGCCCATGACGGCAGGGCCCTGGCGGTTTTCACGCTTCATGCGGCCGAAGTAGGCGTGTGCGTCCGGCTGGCCGTCCAGCAGCTCGTCGATGAATCCCTGCTCGTCATTGGCGGCCAGGTACGGGCCCCACCAGGCGTAGAGCCGCTCGTAGCCCACCGTGGACGACGGGATGGCGCCGAGGGCCTTGCCGCAGGCGCTCCCGGCACCGTGTCCCGGGTAAACCTGGACGAAGTCGGGCAGGGTGAGGAACTTGTCGCGGAGGCTGGAGAACAGCTGCTTGGCACCCAGGAAGCGGGTGTCCACGCCTCCGGCTGCTTCGTCCAGCAGGTCGGGGCGGCCCAGATCGCCGGAGAAGACGAAGTCGCCCGAGAGCAGGTAGCCGGGTTCAGCACTGAACGCGCCGTCGGTGATCAGGAAGGACAGGTGCTCCGGCGTGTGCCCCGGGGTGTGGACGGCCTGGACGGTGATGTTACCGATGGTGATCTTGCTGCCGTCGAAGAGGCGCTCGCCGTCGAACCCGTACTGCCAGTCCGGGCCGCCCTCGCCGGAGACATAGATTTTGGCCCCGGTCGCAGCCGCGAGTTCGCGGGTGCCCGAGAGGTAGTCGGCGTGGATGTGGGTCTCGGTAACGGCCACAATCTTCATGCCGTTGGCTGCTGCGAGGGAGCGGTAGGTGTCGATGTCACGGCGGGCGTCGACAACAACTGCCTCACCCTTCCGCTGGCAGCCAATGAAGTAGCTGGCCTGGGCGAGGTCTTCATCGTAGATGCGCTCGAGAAGCATGGGTTCTCCTTCTTAAGGGTTTGTGGGTTCCGGTGGTGGTCTACTCAAAATAATAATACCCCGGGGGGTATATCGCAAATGGTCTGCCGCCGTGCTTTCGGAACCGTCAGCCGGTGCTCCGGGCGCGCCATTTCGCTAGTTTCTCCACTAACGATTTCCATTGTCCGGACGGAAGTGCGTCCGGGATGGGCGGTGCGTAGCTGACCGGATGCCCTTCCCGGTACCACTCTGTGATGCCTCCGGCGACGTTGACCGCGTCGTGCCCCCGCACGTCCACCACCACCGTGCGGGGCCAGATTGCCGCGAGATCGCCGGGCGTGGTGGTGCGCATCGGCTTCTGTGGATATCCGTCAGGACTGATGCTGCGCTGCCTGCGCGCGCAGCGCTGCCATATCGAGGCTCTTGACGCCCTGGACCACCTGCTCCAGCCCTGCCGCGTTGAGCGCACCCGGCTGGGAGAAGACCAGGGTCTTGTCCCGGAAGGCCATCAGCGTGGGGATGGACGTGATGCCGGCAGCAGCAGCCAATGCCTGCTCAGCTTCCGTGTCCACCTTGGCAAAAACGATGTCCGGGTGCTTCCGGGAGGCTGCGTCGTAGGTGGGGGCGAACATGCGGCAGGGGCCGCACCAGCCGGCCCAGAAGTCAATGAAGACAATGTCGTTCTCCTCAAGCGTCCGGGCAAGCGATTCTTCCGTGATGTCGATGGTTGCCATGGCTGAATTCCTTACGTATGGCCGGGATGGGGGAGGGGCGGCTGCGGGTGGTTTAGGAGCGCTGGGTGGCAGGGAGTCCTGCGCGGCTCCACGCGATCATGCCGCCGGTCATTGTGTCTGCGCTGAATCCGGCGCCATTGAGTGCATCTGCCACGCGGGCGCTTCTGTTGCCGCTGCGGCAGACGACGATGACGTGAACGGCGGGGTCCAGCTCGGACAAGCGGGCCTGCAGCTGCCCCATGGGGATGTGCAGGGCGCCGGGGATCATGCCTTCGGCGACTTCGAAGTCCTCGCGGACGTCGAGGATCTGTGCGCTGGCGCGCCGCTGCTCAGTTTCCGTGACAGTGATTTCAGCCATGACGGGTTCCTTTCCGGAATGTGGGTGGATGGTTAGCGGACGGGTTCGCCGGCTTGACGCCAGGCGCCGATGCCGCCGCGGAGCGAATATGCCTGGTAACCCTGGCTGGCCAGCAGCCGCGCGGCGGAGGCGGAGCGGGCCCCCGACTGGCACATGGCGACGACGGCACGGCCCTTTTGCAGGCCCGTTACGCCGGTTTGCAGCTTGTCCAGGGGTAGATGCCTGGCCTGGGGTGCGTGGCCGGTTCGCCATTCCTGCGCGGAGCGGACGTCGATCAGCACCGCCCGCGATGCCAGGAGCTCCTTGGCCTCGGCCACCGAGACGGTTTTGTACGGTTTGCTGAAGGCCTTCTTCAGCGAGTCGATCAGTCCCATTGGGTTCTCCTTCTTGGGGGCTTCTTGCTGGCGGACAGACGGGTGCCGGTCAGGCTGTTACGGTGCTGGCCGTGACCCAGGCGGCCACAGCGAAGATGAGAACGGCGAACGAAATACGGACGTGCCTGTCCTTGAGCAGGCGGGCCAGACGGGCAGCGCCGAGCGATCCGAGGATGGCCGGCACCGTGAAAGCAAGGACTGTGGACCACTCGATGGTGAATCCGGCGGCGTGTGCTCCGAAGCCTGCGGCGGAGTTGATGACAATGATGGCCAGGGAGGAAGCGACGGCCTGCTTCATACGCAGCCCCAGGAAGAGCGTGAGGGCCGGCGTGATGAGGAATCCGCCGCCAACTCCCAACAGCCCGGTCAGGAAGCCGACCAGCAGCCCGACGCCGACGGCCTTAGGGGCGCAGGAGCGGAGGGCCCGCGCGGGGCCGGTGCTGCAAGAACCCTCCAGTTCTTTGGTGCGCATCAGCATGCGGACGCCGGCAACCACCATGATGCCCGCGAATGCCAGCATCAGTACGTTCGGATCCAGCAGCCGGCCCACGGCCGCGCCTCCCCAGGCGGCCGGAATGCCGGCCGCTCCGACCAGGAGGACAACGGGCCAGTTGATGCCTTCGCGGAACCGTGGCAGGAGTGCCGCCAGCGACGAGAGGCCCACCACCAGCAGGGAGGTGGGGATGGCCTCCGCGGGGCTTAGGCCCACTCCGTACACCAGGGCAGGGACGGCGATGATCGAGCCGCCGCCCCCGACCACGCCGAGCACAACCCCGACGAGTAGCCCCAGGGCCAAAGCTGGAATCATGCCGCCTGCGCCCGGTCCTGATCGGTCTGCACGCCTGCCGCGGGCAGCTGCAGGATGGCGGACTCGCGGGTGGGTTCCTTGGCTGCCTTGTTCCACGGCATCGCCGAGAGGGCCTGACCCATGGCGCAGGTGTTGGTTGCTGCGGAGAATGTCAGGCCCGTGCCGATGGCTCCTGCGAGCAGCCGGATCTTGGGCGAGACGAACTTTCCGCCGGCCAGGCCCAGCACCACCAGGGAGCCGGCCGCAAGGCGGACCTGGCGCTCCAGGTCCCAGCGGGCCTTGCCTCGGACAACGTTTCCGCCGGCAGCTGCGAAGCCCGGCACGCCGCCGGTCAGGACATAAGCCGTGCCGATGCCTGCGCCGCCGAGGCGCTGCCGTGCCTGCTCGGCCCGTGCACCGGACTGGCAGACAAGCACAACACGGCTTCCCAGCCGGGCGGCCAGTTCGTCGGTGTGCTCGGAAAGCAGTGGGAGCGGAACGTTGTACGACCCGCGGATGTGCAGGGATTCGAATTCTGCGGCCGATCGTACGTCGATCACCACGAGGTCCTTGTGCTCCTGGAACCAGGTCTGCAGCGTTTCCGGATCAAGGGCGGTGACCGCGGGGGCTGCCGGCGAAGCGGAGGAGGATGCCGAAGCGGAGGGGCGTGTCATGGATGTCCTTTCAAGACGGATCAGACAAAAGCTGAATACCCCACCGAGTATTACAGATACCCCTGGGGGTAGTCAAAAACACCCCAGGGGGTATATTGTAAGTGCATACAACCCTTACCCGGAGGCACCATGGAACTCGATTCAACCGACCTCGCCCCGGTCATCAACCGGCTCAAGAGGGCCCAGGGGCAACTGGCCGCAGTAACCCGGATGCTCGAAGAAGGCCGCGAGTGCAAAGACGTCGTGACCCAGCTGGCCGCGGTGTCAAAGGCGCTGGACCGTGCGGGTTTCGCCATCATTGCCAGCGGTCTTGAGCAATGCCTTGTCCGCAAGGATGCGAGCATGGACACGAAAGAGCTGGAAAAGCTCTTCCTGTCCCTCGCCTAAGCCGCAGCCAAGCCGCAAATCATCGACAAGAAAACCCAGCCGTTCCGGCCCGCCGGCCACGTCCAAGGAGACAATATGACCTATACCCACACTGTGACCGTCCCGCTGTCCTGGAGTGACGCCGTCGAACAGACGCGGGAGGCGCTCGCCGGGCAGGGGTTCGGCATCCTTTCGGAAATCAACGTCCGCGCGACCTTTGAGGCCAAACTTGGAGCTGACGCCGCGGAAGCACTCGGCGACTACGTCATTCTGGGCGCCTGCAACCCTGCACTGGCCAGTCGTGCACTTGCCGCCGAGCCGGACCTCGGTGCACTGCTGCCCTGCAACGTCGTGGTGCGCCGCGGCCGGGACGCGGACCTGACGACCATCCAGGCCATTGACCCGCAGACCATGGTGCAGCTCAGCGCAAGCCCTGCCGTCGCGGAAGTAGCCAACGACGCCGATGCCCGGCTGCGTGCAGCGCTGGCAGTGCTGGCGTCGGTAAAGAGCCCCGGCTGAGCAGTTCCCGGCGCGGACTCTGGTTATTTTCGTCACGCTTTCTGCGTCCTGCCGGAATCCTGGTTTGGCTGGCCCCATACTGAGATTGACGCGGTGAAGTCCGGCGCCAAACCAGTCAGGAGGAAGAGCATTGAACACTGTGATGACCGTAGTGACGAACGAGTATTTCCCTGCTGCGGCGGTGCTCTTCGGCGTCGTTCTTTTTTGGACAGTGGCCTTCTTCGGCGGACTCTCCCTCCTCAGTACCAGCCAGCCTCCTATTGCAACGCTCACGTGGCTGCTGTTCGTCTACACCGCAGCGGTTCTTTCGCCACTGGCGGGACTCCTGGCCATGGTGGATCTCGTCCGCCGCTGGTGGCGCAACCGCTCCGCACGTGCCGCAGGCCGCGTGGCCGGAACCCCGTCTGCATAGCGCAACCGGGGGAAAACGGGTAGCGTCCACTCGCACGCAGCGGGGCGTAATCTCCTAAAATTGATATGGGGCCGGCGGCGAAAAGCCCGCTGAGACCCGGGCTGTCCCCAGTCGCCGTCGGCCCTTCCGAACGGTGTGGTTACGCTGTGGGGCGGGATGCCCGGCCGTCACTCCGTGAGCCGTCGGGGGCCCTTTCTGAACCCAAGGAACAGACCCATGACCCCCGGCAACACCTTTCCGAAACGTCAGCCCGGTACGAAGAACGCCATAACTTTGGGCCTGCGGCAAAACCTTGCGCAGTTCATGATCCTGGTGGCGGTCAATGCCCTTGTCGGCGGGACGCTGGGTCAGGAGAGGACCGTGCTGCCGCTCCTGGCCGGCGAGGTCTTCAAGCAGGACCTCTACACCAGCGCGTTGACGTACATCCTGGCGTTCGGCGTGGCCAAGGCGGCAACCAACTACTTCGCCGGGACCCTGTCGGACCGTTACGGGCGCAAGCCGGTCCTGGTGGCGGGGTGGCTGGTCGCGCTGCCCGTCCCGCTGATGCTGATCTTCGGGCCGTCGTGGGGGTGGATCGTCGCGGCCAACGTCGTCCTCGGCATCAGCCAGGGACTGACCTGGTCCACCACCGTCATGATGAAGATGGATCTTGTGGGTCCGTCGCGCCGGGGCCTGGCCATGGGCTTCAATGAGGCGGCCGGCTACCTCGGCGTCGCCGGGACCGCCCTGGCCACCGGCTACATCGCCTCCACCTACGGGCTGCGCCCCGGTCCGTTCCTGCTGGGTGCTGCGTTTATCGCCGTCGGCCTGGGCCTTTCCGTACTCACCGTGCGGGAAACGCACCACCACGCCAGGGCTGAGGCCGCCGACCACGTTGCGGCCCACGAGGGGGCGCACGGGCAGCTCAGCGACCGCGAGGTGTTCACCCTGACGAGCTTCCGTGACAAGTCGCTGTCTTCCGTGAGTCAGGCGGGAATGGTGAACAACCTGAATGACGGCCTGGCCTGGGGGCTGTTCCCTGTCCTCTTCGCCGCGGCCGGATTGACGATTGAACGCATCGGCATCCTCGCGGCGGTGTACCCGGCCGTGTGGGGCGCCGGCCAGTTGGTGACCGGCGCGCTATCGGACCGGATCGGGCGCAAGCCGCTGATTGTGGGTGGCATGCTGGTGCAGGCGGTCGCGCTCGGCATGGTCGCTTTTGGTGCCGGCTTTGAGATCTGGCTGGCCGCTTCGGTGCTGCTGGGGGCAGGCACGGCCATGGTCTATCCGACTCTGCTGGCCGCCATCGGAGACGTTGCCCACCCTGAATGGCGGGCCAGGTCGGTGGGGATCTACCGGCTGTGGCGCGACGGCGGCTTTGCGGTCGGCGCCCTGCTGTCCGGAATCATCGCCGACGCCTACGGCATCCCTGCGGCAGTGGCCGTCGTTGCCGCCCTTACCGGAGGATCCGGTGTTGTGGTGGCAGTGCGGATGCGCGGCACCGACCACAAGCCGTCATCCCGTTAGGTGGTTGCGTCCCGGCGCCACTCCGCTAGTCTATAGGTGCACATTAGTGCACCTATGCACCTGAGGAGTCCAGTGTTCGCGGTCCTTCGCAACGGAGTCTATGCCCGGCTGTTCTGTGCCCAGATCGTGGCTTTGGCGGGGACCGGTCTGCTGACCATCGCCCTCGGACTGTTGGCGTACGAGATCGCTGGCAAAAACTCCGGGGCCGTCCTTGGTACGGCGCTGACCATCAAGATGCTGGCCTACGTGGGGCTGGCCCCGGTGATCACCGCGCTGGTGGCCCGCCTGCCCAAGAAGCCCGTGCTGATCGCCGCTGACCTGGTGCGGGCGGCCATGGCCCTGTGCCTGCCGTTCATCACCGAAACGTGGCAGATCTATGTGGTGATCTTCCTGCTCCAGTCTGCGTCCGCAACTTTCACCCCGGCGTTCCAGTCGCTGATACCAACCATCCTGAAGGATCCCCGGGACTACACCTACGCCCTTTCGCTCTCCCGGCTCGCCTACGACATGGAAGCCCTGGTCAGCCCGGTTGCCGCAGCGCTGCTACTGGCAGTAATGAGCTACAACAAGCTGTTCCTCGGTACGGTTGCAGGCTTCCTGGCCTCGGCGATCCTCGTCGCGATGACAGCCCTGCCCCGGTCCGGTCCGGCCGGGGGTCCCCAGCCTTCCCTGTGGCACCGGACCACCCTGGGAACGCGGATCTTTTGGCGCGACCGGCGGCTGAGATCACTTCTGGCTCTAAACCTGGCTGTGTCCGCGCCGACTGCCCTGGTCCTGGTCAATACCGTGGTCTATGTCCGGGACGGCCTGCACCGTCCGGGATCCGATCTCGCCATCGCCCTTGCCTGCTTCGGCGCCGGCTCCATGGCTGTTGCCCTGGCCGCCCCGCGGCTCCTTGACCGCTTCGGAGACCGCGCCGTCATGATGACCGGAGCCGCCCTGATCCCGCCGGCACTCGGCGGTGCCTCGGCGGTGATATTCCTGGCATCTCCGGACACGGGGTGGTGGCCGTTGCTGGCGCTGTGGCTCCTGCTGGGTGCTGCCACGTCCGCCGTCATTACACCCTCCTCCCGGTTGCTTCGGGAGGCCGCCACCGAGGGCACCCTTGCGTACGTCTTCACGGCTCAGTTCTCGCTCTCCCACGCCTGCTATATCCTGAGCTACCCTCTGGCAGGCTGGATTGGCGCCGCCGCGGGCCTGGGCTGGGCTGCTGTGGCGCTGACAATCCTTGCGATACTTGGCAGTGCAGGAGCCTTCCTGTTCTGGCCCCGGAAGACCCCTTCAGGAGCAGATCCAGCCGCCATCAAGGAGCAGACCGTTGAGCAGTCAGCCGAGCAGTCCGTTCAGCGTCGGCGCTGAGGAGCCCTCGCTCGTCCACCCGGTCACCCCTGGCGCGGAGTTGCTTGAAAACGCCGCCGCCACGCTGCGGATGCTGGCCGAGCCTACCCGCCTGCATCTGCTGTGGCAGCTTTCGCGGGGCCCCAAGAGCGTCACTGAACTCACTGCGGCGGCAGCCGTTCCGCGAACCGTGGTCAGCCAGCATCTGGCCAAGTTGAGGCTCAGTGGAATGGTGGACGCGAAGAAGAGCGGCCGGCATGTCATCTACTCGCTGCACGACGGGCACCTCGTCCGGCTGATCCGGGAAACCATCAACCACGCGGACCACCGGACCACGGGCGAGCCGTTCCACGACTGAGCCGGTCTGCGGTATTCTGGCTCCGGGTTATGCAGGCAGCCTCCGGATTCTTCGTTGAGGATGTCCCATGCGCCGCAAACTACACGCCAACCGGGGCCGCCATGCCGGCATCGCCGAACGGCATGTCGTCAAGGCGTACGCGTCCTTGTCCGCTGTCCCCACCGGCGAACTCGAAGCGCTGGCCGGCCTCCTGAGGAACAGTGGAAACACCCCGGGCCCGAACCACGCCGGCCTGGTGGGGCCGGTGGTCATGGCAGAGTTGGCGCGCCGGAACCAGGCCGAACGCGAAGGGCGCTCCCGCCCGGAAGGCCCGGCCCGCTAGGCCCGGACGGCCCGCTAGGTCCGACCCTCACCCGGGCAATCCGGCACCCCACAGGGCTTTGCGGAGCAGCGCCTTGAGTTGGGCCGATTCCTCCGCGGGCAGCCCGTCCAGAACTTCCGCTTCAGCCCTTCGCGCAGCCTCGCCGGCCTGCTCGAGGAGCCGCCCTCCCTTGGCGGTTGCCGTCACGGTCTTTGCCCGGCGGTCCTGCTTCCCGGGCGCCCTCGCCACCAGGCCGCGCTTCTCCAGCTCATCCACCAGGGCCACAATCTGGCTGGGGTCCAGGCTGAGGAAGTCGGCCATTTCGCGCTGCGTCGGCTCGAGTCCGCTGTTGGCCAGGATCAGGACGGAGTAGGAGCGCTCCTTGAGGTCGAATTCGGCCAGCGCCCTGTTGTTCACAACGGACCCTGCGGCGTGCAGTTTGGCCAGCAGGAATCCGAGGTCCTGGCATGATCATCTCCGGCGGCGAGAACCTCTACCCGGCGGAGGTGGAACAGGCCATCACCGAGCTGGAGGCCGTGGGCAGCGTGGCGGTGATCGGCGTGCCGGACGGCAAATGGGGCGAAGTGCCGCGGGCCGTGGACGGCGAGCGGCAAGATCCGGAAGGCGGACCTGCGGAAGCTCGCGCCGGCCAACGGTCAGCTCCAGTAGCGCGAACGGACACTTGCGGCCCAGGGGCGGGCGCGAACGGACACTTGCGGCCCCGGGGGCGGGCGCGAACGGACACTTGCGGCCCCGTCCCCGGACCGGGAATAATCTTCGTAGCTAGAGACTTGAGTCAATTGCACTCAACTTTACCTACGGAGGGTACATGCCAACGTTTTTTGGACCTGCCGGTACCGGCAGCGGTTCGTTTGACGAGTTCCTTGCGCGCTACCTGCAGGGCCAGCGCGCGGCCCGGTCCGGGCGCCCCACGGACATCACCCGGCTGCTGAGCCGCCGCACCCATGAGGTGCTCTCGCTCGCCGGCCAGTTCGCCGTGGACCTGGGGCACGGTGACGTGGATGCCCTGCATATCCTGCGGACGATGGCCGGTGCGGAACCGGCCATCGGTTACGTGCGCCGCGCCGGGGCCGACCCCGCGGCCGTGGCCAGGGCCGCGGAAGAACGCCTGCCCGAGAAGTCCGGCCGGCCAGCGGCTAGCGCTCCGGCGCTGACGCCGTCCGCCCAGCGCGCACTGCTGGACGCCTACCAGGTTGCCCGGGCATTCGGATCCACGTACATCGACCCGGAGCACCTGTTCTTCGCCCTGGTGCTCAACCAAGATGCACCCGCAGGGCAGGTGCTCGCCGCGGCCGGCGTCACGCCGGAGTCCTTCCAGGCAGGGGCCCGCGAGGCTGCCGGCACCGAGCCGACCGGAGCCGGCACCCCGGAAACTGCAGCATCCGCAAGCGCTTCCGGCACCGCTTCGGAAACTCCGACGCTGGACACCTACGGGACAGACCTGACGGCCCTGGCGCTCTCCGACGGCCTTGACCCGGTCATCGGACGCTCCGATGAAACTGCCCAGACCATAGAGGTCCTTGCCCGGCGCACCAAGAACAATCCGGTGCTGGTCGGCGAAGCCGGCGTGGGCAAGACGGCCATTGTGGAAGGCCTGGCGCAGGCCATTGCCGCCGACACCGTGCCGGAGCAGCTCCGCAACAAGCGGGTCATTTCGCTGGATCTCCCGGCCATGCTTGCAGGAACCCGCTACCGCGGCGACTTCGAAGAGCGCCTGACCAAGGCGATGGACGAAGTCACCGCGAACCCGGGCCGGTTCATCCTGTTCATCGACGAGCTCCACACCGTCATTGGTGCAGGCGGCGCGGGCGAAGGCGGCATGGATGCCGGCAACATCCTGAAGCCGAGGCTGGCCCGCGGCGAACTCCACGTGGTGGGCGCCACGACGCTGAACGAATACCGCAAGGTGGAAAAGGACCCCGCGTTCGAACGCCGCTTCCAGCCCGTGCAGGTAGGGGAGCCTTCCATCGAAGATGCCGTGCAGATCCTCTCCGGGCTGCGCGAGCGGTATGAAGAACACCACGGTGTCCGCTACACCGACGAGGCGGTCAGGGCCGCCGTCGAACTGTCCGCCCGATACGTGACGGACCGGTTCCTTCCCGACAAGGCGATCGACCTTATCGACCAGGCCGGTGCCAGGCTGAGCCTGAAGCTCGGGTCCCGCCAGGACGCTTCCGATCTCCTCGGGCGGCTGGACGCGCTCGAGGAATCGAAGAACGCCGCCATTGCCGCGGAGGACTTCGAAGCGGCCTCCCGGTTCCGGGACGAAGCGAAAGCCCTGAAGGAGAAGCTCGACGGCGGCACGGCCAGCCAGGAAGCCGACGGCGGCGGGTCCGCCGTCGTGGGTGAAGCGGAGATCGCCGAGATCATCTCCCGCGCAACGGGCATTCCGGCGAGCCGGATCACCGAGGGTGACCGGGAACGGCTGGCCAGGCTGGAAGAAGACCTGCACCAGCGGGTGGTGGGCCAGGAGGACGCCGTGAGCCTGATTGCGAAGTCCGTTCGCCGCAACCGCACGGGCATGGGTGCCGCAGGCAGGCCGATCGGGAGCTTCCTGTTCCTGGGCCCCACCGGTGTGGGCAAGACCGAACTCGCCAAAGCGCTGGCGGGCTCGCTCTTCGGCAGCGAGGACTCCATGATCCGCTTCGATATGAGCGAGTTTGGTGAACGGCATACCGTGAGCCGCCTAATGGGTGCCCCTCCGGGTTACGTGGGTTACGACGAGGCCGGGCAGCTGACCGAGCGGGTGCGGCGCAATCCGTACTCGATCGTTCTGCTTGACGAGGTCGAGAAGGCCCACCCGGACGTGTTCAACCTCCTCCTGCAGGTCCTCGACGACGGACGCCTGACGGACGGGCACGGGCGCACCGTGGACTTCCGCAACACGGTGGTCATCATGACCTCGAACCTGGGCTCGGAGTTCCTGGCCAGCAAGGCGGGGCCCACCGGGTTCACCGCGACCGGGGAGGGAAGCGCGTTCGGCTCGGAGAAGGCCCTGCGCGACCGCGTGCTGGCGCGGCTGCGTGAATCGATGCGGCCGGAGTTCCTTAACCGCATCGACGAGATCGTCCTGTTCCGCAAGCTCGACCAGGCCCAGCTGCGCCGGATCGTGCGGCTGATGCTGAACGAGACCGAAGCCCGCCTGCGCTCCCAGGGCATCGGGCTGGTGGTCAGCGAGGACGCGGTGGACTGGATTGCCGAGCGGGGCTACGAACCCGAGTATGGTGCGCGGCCGATGCGTCGCGTGATCCAACGCGAACTCGATGACCGGATCGCCGATCTGCTGGTGGGCTCAGGCCTGGCGGCCGGGGGACAGGTCACTGTTTCCGCGGACGGGCCGGAGCTGGTGGTGGCTGCCGGCAGCCCGGAGGTTCCGCTGGCCGCCTAAGGGGGGAGCAGCGCGAACGGACAGCACGCGGCCCGGCCGGCGACGCATGATGCGTTGCAGGCCGGGCCGCGTGCTGGAGGGCCCTGCTCCTAGTGGATCAGCGCGAGCATGATGCCCACGGCCACGAAGAGAACCCCGAAGGTCCGGTTCAGGACCTTCTGCCCGTGGGCGTTGTGCGTGAAACGCTGGAAGGACTTGGCCGCGGCGGCGAAGAAGAACCACATCACCAGAATGTCGATGACCACCACAGTGGCGGTCAGGACGAGATACTGGGGCAGCAGGGGCTGCTCAGGCCTGATGAACTGGGGCATGAAGGCCAGGAAGAAGACGACGGCCTTCGGGTTCAGCAGGTTGACCCACAGGCCCCGGCGGAACATGGAAGCTGCCGGTTCATTCCGGAGCTCGGCAGCTTTCTCCTGGTCCAGGTCCGGCTTGTGCAGGAACTGCCTGATGCCCAGATAGACCAAGTAGGCCGCGCCGGCGTACCGGATGACGTTGAATGCCACCGGCGAGCTTGCCACCAGGACACCCACGCCCAGGGCCACGATCAGTACGTGGATCACCAGTGCAGCCTGCTGGCCCAGGATTCCCCAGATTGACCGCCGGAAACCCGAATTCAGCGAGTTGCTCATGGTGTTGATGGCACCCGCTCCGGGGGTGAAGCTGATCAGGACGCCGGCGCCGGCCAGGGCCAGCCAAAGGGAGGGTTGCACCCATCCAGTTTAGGGGCGCTGGACTGAGGGGCGGACGCCGTAGCTGAGGATCATGTTCCCCTTGCTGGTCCGCTGCGAATCCTGCAGCTCCAGCCGCGTCACCGGATCGCCGTCTTCAAACAGCCGCCGACCGCTTCCGGCAATGACCGGGTGCACCATGAGCATCAGAGAGTCGAGCAGCCCCGCGAAAAGCAGCTGCCGTGTCAGCGAGATGCTGGCGAACACGGCAATTTCGCCGCCGTCGCCGTTCTTGAGGTTGACTACGAACTCCTCAAGCGGTGCGTCCATAAGCCGGGAATTCTGCCATTCGAGTTCGCCCGACAAGGTCCTGGAGGCCACGAACTTCTGCAGGGGATTGATGAACGCGCCGAAGTCGGCGTCAGCGGCCGCGCCGGGCCAGTAGCCGGACCACTGCTCGTAGCCCACCCGGCCCAGGAGTCCGGTTTCCACCCTGGCCATCATTTCGTTCATCCCGGCGCCGAGTTCCTCGTCGAAACTGTCGAACTGCCAAAGATTGGGGGATTCAACCACCCCGTCCACAGAGTAGAAAAGGCCGGCGGTCAACTTGCGCATGGGGATTCTCCTCGCTGATGGTCTTCCTGCATCCTAGGTACGGATGGGCCGGCGGGGAATGGGTACCGCGATTTATCGCGCCACACCGCCCGTAACTGGACGTGGCGAACCTAGGCCCGCGCGATGATCTCGCCGTTCGGGATCAGGAACCAGCCGTCGTCAGTGGAACCCCAGCGGTGCCAGCCCGCGGAAATCCGGGCAAGGTCGGCGGCGTTGGCGAAGCCGTATTCCAGGGCCTGGTCCGCGAACGCCGAATGCAGGACTCGCTCGCCCCAGACCCGGGCCTGCCAGCGGCGCTGCTGGCCCGTGGCGTATAGCCAGTTGCTGCTGGAGGGGGCCACGTCCGTGAACCCGGCGGCCTGCGCCCACGAGACCAGCCGGCGTCCGGCGTCGGGTTCGGCTCCGTTTCGGCGGGCAATGCGCTGGTACAGCTCCATCCATTCGTCCAGTTCCGGGACGGCGGGGTACCAGCTCATGCCGTGGAAATCGGCGTCGCGCACTGCGACGATGCCTCCGGGCTTGGCGACCCGGCGCATTTCGCGCAGGGCCTCCACGGGGTCCGTCAGGTGCTGGAGGACCTGGTGGGCATGGACGACGTCGAACGTTTCGTCGTCGAAGTCCAGATCGTAGATGTTTCCGGCCACGAAGCCGACGTTCTCCACGCCGCGTTCGGCGGCAAGCGCGGCGGCGTGCGCGATCACGTCAGGGGAGCGGTCCAGCCCGGTGACCTGCCCCGGCGCCACGAGGCCGGCGAAGTCGCAGGTGATGCTGCCCGGCCCGCAGCCCACATCCAGCACCGAAGTGCCCGGGGTGAGGTATGGGATCACGAACGCGGCGGAATTCTCTGCGGTCCGTGAGGCATGGGCGCGGACCACGGACTCGTGGTGTCCGTGCGTGTACACGTCTTCAGGCTGCTGTGCACTCATAAGGAAACGCTACCGCTCCGCCGGGAAAATGCGCGGCAATCGAGCGGACCAAAACAAGCAGTTGTCGTGACTCGGCCGGAGCCTTGCCGGACACGTGGCGGGCCTCGCGTCGAGCCGTTGATAGCCGTTGTCCCGGAGGCAGCCGCGTGGCAAGCTCGAAGTGATCCCGTCGTCGCCGGGTCGATGACTGCCGACGACGGGCGACAGAGGACGGAGCACGGCATGGGACTCATCCACATCGACCTGTTCACCACGCTCGACGGCGTCGCGCAGGCGCCCGGCGGTCCGGAAGAGGACCCTGCAGGCGGGTTCGCGTTTGGCGGCTGGCAGGCGCCGCTCATAGACGAAGTCGTTGGCGAACAGGTCAACTCCGGGATGGCGGGGATGGACGCGCTGCTGCTCGGGCGCCGGACCTACGACATCTTCGCCGCGTACTGGCCGCACGAGGACGGAAGCATCGCCCGGCTGTTCAACAGCCTGCCGAAATACGTTGCCTCGCGCCGGACGCCTGCCCTAGAGTGGGCCGGCTCCACGTTGCTGGGTCCCGACGCCGTCGCCGCCGTGCGAGAACTGCGCGACCGGCACGAGAACATCCACGTCATCGGCAGCCTCGACTTCGTGCAGACCCTGTTCGCCGAGCGGCTCTTCGACCGGCTCACGCTCTGGGTGTATCCGATCCTCCTCGGCGGGGGCAAAAAGGTCTTCGCCGACGGGGTGGTTCCGACCAACCTCACACTCATCGAACCGGTGGTTGCCTCACCAAAGGGTGCGGTGCTGCAGCGCTACGCGATCGCGGACGGCACGCCAGGCGTCGGCGACATGTCGGCCGCCGAGCAGTAGGCGGCGCAGCCAGGCTTCACCCGCCCATCCCCTCGCCCTGCCCTGCCGCTTCCTGTGCCGCACGGATGGTCGCCTGGGTCATGGATTCCATGAAGCGTGCCGCCACCTCGAGTTCCGCGGGGGTGAATTCAGCCATGGCCGCGCCCATGTGGCGGGCCAGCGGGAGGAACATGGCACCGCCGTCACGGTAGGCCTTCGGCGTCATCCGGAGCTGGACCTGCCGGCGGTCGGAGCCCAGCCGCTCGCGGACCACATGGCCGGACTGGTCCAGCCGGTCGATCAAGGCCGTGGTGGCGGGGGAGCTGAGGTGGAGTTCCTTCCGCAGGACGCCGGGTGTGACCACCGTGCCCTTGGCGGCATGCCGCATGATGACGGCCAGGGCGTTCAGGTCCGTGCGATGCATGTCATTCCGGCCGCCCGCGGTGTCCACGTAGCGGTTGGCTTCCAGCGTGAACTCCTGAAGCAGCAACACCAGCGCCGGGGGGCCGCCGGGAGTGCGGACTGCGTCGTCGTCTGCCATCCCTGCCTCCCATCTATTTCCCGGGCTGTTCTTTATGGCCGCCGTCCTGAGGATCTTACTTCAGCCCGGTGATCCGGCAGCCTGACATTGCTTCCGGGCCGGGCCGCCATTCCCGCGAGACCGGAATCTTCAAAACAAGCTAGCCTGGCACTTATCTCCATGAGAGAGATAATCTATGCTGGAATAAATTCTACTCCCGTCCACTACCTCCAGAAGGAACCATGAAACCCAAACCCCACTCCCGGGAACGCGTCCCGTTCTGGCTCCGCTGGCTGGTACCCGTATTGCTGGTGCTGACCTGGCTGGCTGTCGCCGGTATTGGCGGCCCCACCTTCGGCCGGCTGGACGAAGTGTCGTCCAACGACCAGGCCTCGTTCCTGCCGTCCGGCGCAGAAGCCACGGAGGCGCAGGACTGGCAGGCAAAGTTCAGGGACTCCGACGAAATTCCGGCCGTCATAGTCGTCGAGAGCGATTCGGCCTTCACGCCTGCGCAGCTGGGCGAGTCGGCCGCCCTCAAAGCCAAGCTGGAGGAACTGCAGGCAGTCGGCACCGTCATCGGGCCCATCCCGTCGAAGGACGGCGATGCGGTCCAGTTCGTGGTGCCCATTTCCTCTTCGGGCGAGGTCAAGGAAATCGTCCAAGAGCTCCGCGACGAGGTCAAGGCGTCAGCTCCGGAAGGAATGCGGACATTCGTAACCGGCCCCGCGGGGCTGACCGCGGACCTGGTGAGCGCCTTTGCCGGCATTGACGGCATCCTGCTCCTCGTGGCCCTTGCCGCCGTGTTCATCATCCTGCTGATTGTCTACCGCTCGTTGCTGCTGCCCATCGCGGTGCTCTTCACGTCAGTGTTCGCGCTCTGTGCGGCGATCCTGCTGGTCTTCGGCATGGCCAAGCTCGGCTGGATCCAGCTCAACGGCCAAAGCCAGGGAATCCTCTCCATCCTGGTCATCGGCGCAGCCACGGACTACGCGCTGCTGTATGTCGCCAGGTTCCGCGAGGCGCTGACCCACACCACCAACCGCCCCGCCGCTGTCCTCACGGCCTGGAAAGCCTCCTTCGAGCCCATCCTGGCCTCCGGCGCAACCGTGATCATCGCGCTGCTGTGCCTGCTGTTTTCCGACCTCAACTCCAACAAGGCGCTGGGCCCGGTGGCGGCAGCCGGCATCCTGTGTTCGCTCTTTGCGGCCCTCACGCTGCTCCCGGCCCTGATGGCGTTGCTGGGCCGCGCCGCCTTCTGGCCGTTCCGTCCCAAGCTGGTGCCCGAGACCGAACGCGAACCTCGGTTCGTCACCGGCCTCGAAGGCCAGAAGGGGCTGTGGCGGGCTACCGGTTCCCTCGTGTCCCGCCGGCCCCGTACTGTCTGGATAGCCTCCGTGCTGCTGCTCCTGGTGGCATCCGCGGGCATCCTGCAGCTCAAAGCCAACGGGGTGCCACAGACAGACGTCATCCTCACCGCCTCCAATGCGGTGGACGGCCAGGACGCCCTGGCCCGCCATTTCGACGCCGGCTCCGGCAGTCCCGCGGTGATTGTCGCCGACGAAGCGAAAGCGCAAGAGGTGCTGAACAAGACCAAGGCGACCGAAGGCGTCGGCGACGCCTACCTCCTGGCGGAGGGAAGCGTGCCGATCACGGGGGCGCCGGGCGCCCCGGGCACGCCCGATGTCCGCGAGGGTAAGGTGCTGATCAACGCAACCCTGAACTACGCAGCCGATTCCAATGATGCCGAAAACGTCGTGGTGAAGCTCCGCGAAGACCTCAAGAAGATCGACGCCGGCGCGCTGGTGGGCGGCGTAACCGCCACGGCCCTGGACACCAACACCACTGCCCAGCGCGACCTGGTGGTCATCATCCCCGTGGTGCTGGCCGTCATCCTGGTGATCCTCATGCTGCTGCTGCGCTCGGTACTTGCCCCGGTCCTGCTGGTGGCCTCGGTGGTCCTTTCCTACGCCGCCGCCTTGGGCGTATCGGCCCTGGTGTTCAACAACATCTTCGGGTTCCCCGGCGCCGATGCCACGGTGCCGCTGTTCGGCTTCGTGTTCCTGGTGGCCCTGGGCGTGGACTACAACATCTTCCTGATGAGCCGGGTCCGGGAGGAATCATTGAAGCACGGCACCCGGCCGGGAATCCTGCGGGGCCTCGGCGTGACGGGCGGCGTCATTACGTCCGCGGGCGTGGTCCTCGCCGCGACCTTTGCGGCCCTTGGCGTCATCCCCATCATGTTCCTGGTCCAGCTCGCCTTCATCGTGGCCTTCGGGGTCCTGCTGGACACCGTGCTGGTCCGCTCACTGCTGGTCCCGGCGCTCTCCTACGATCTGGGCCGGCGGATCTGGTGGCCCGGTAAGCCGGCCCGGCTGGAGGACGACGAACGGGCGCTCGCCGGCTCGCGCGGCGACGAAGGCAGCCTGGAGACCGACCTGGAGGGCGCCGGGCGCAGGTAGGCGCGCTGCGGCGTCACGCCTGCGCCCGCCACCACCCCACCGTTGCCGCTGCAGCTTCCGGCAGTGGAGTCGGGCGCAGGCCCAGGGCGGACTCGCTGGCGCGCGAGTCCATCACGAACGGCCGCTCGAACTGATAGAGCATCTCGGCCAGCTCCCTGGTGCCGGCGGAGAAGAAACCCATGGCCCGGAGGAGCCAGCCGGGAACGGCGCCCACTTTGGGTGCCGGCGCCCCGCCGGCTTCCGCGAAGGCCGCCGCAAGCTGGCGCTGGGTGACGGCCGGGCCCGTGGGCGCGTGCCACACCCGGTTCCACAGGGACGGCGTCCGGGCGGCGCGGATCATGGCCGCGGCAAGGTCCGGCACATACGTGAACGAGTGCGGCTGGTCCGCGCTGCCGATCACCAGGATCCTCCTCCCGGCCAGCACTGCCGGCACCATGCGTTCGCCGGCGTGGGCGGTCCGCACCCGCGGCCCGAAGAAATCGCCGGCCACCACGCTGACGGTGTTCGTGGGTGACGCCGCGCGCCCCTTCAGCAGGGCCGTCCGGACCCCGCGTTTTCCGCCCTGCGCCTCCCGCGGGCTGTCCTCCGCCATCACGTCGTCCGGCCGGCTATAGGAGTAAAGGCTCTCCGGAAATACGACGACGGCGCCCGCCTCGCCGGCGGCTGCCAGCACCGCTTCCTCCGCCGCCGGAAGCTCCTGCGCCCACGCGTCCGCAGCGTAAGCGGAGCCGTGGATGCAGTGGAAGACGGCGGACGCCCCTGCGAAAGCCTCGCCGAGCAGCGCGGGGTCGGAGACGTCCACGGACATCCTGTCGATGAGGGCGTGCTCCGGGCCGCTGCCGGAGCGCGTCAGGACCCGCACCCGCTTCCCCTGGCCGGCAAGCTGCTCCGCCACGGTCCAGCCAACAGGGCCGGCGCCGGTGACCACATACAGTTCGGGCATTGGATTCTCTTTTCTCGGGATGTTCAGTCTGCTTGGGTTCCTTGTGAGAGAGCAGTGCTCTCGAAAATAAGAATGCCCTGACCGGTGCAGCAAGTCAAGAGCGCTGCTCTCAATTGTTGACACTGCTCTAAGGCGTGGAATGCTGGAGGCATGCCAGCTACCGATGCCGCCACCCCGCCCCTCCGCACTCCCAGGGAGCGCGCCAGGGCGCAAACCGTTGACGACATAGTCCGCCTGGGGCGCGAGCACCTGGCCCTCCATGGAGCGGCGGCACTGTCGCTTCGGGCCGTGGCCAGGGATCTCGGCGTCGTGTCCTCCGCCGTGTACCGTTACGTGCAAAACCGGGACGAACTCCTCACCCTGCTGCTGATCGACGCCTACGGTGAACTGGCTGACGACGTGGATGCCGCCGTCGGCCGCGTTGCGGAGGGGGACTTCCCCGGGCGCTTCCGGGCGCTGGGCCGCGCCGTCCGCGCGTGGGCCCTCCGCGAGCCCGCCCGCTACGCCCTGCTCTTTGGCAGCCCGGTGCCCGGGTATCGGGCCCCGGCGGAGCGCACCACGGAACCCGGGACCCGGGTGATCTACAGCCTGATGGCCCTCCTTGACGGCGCCTGGCGGGCCGGCGCCCTGGGGTCGGAACCGGGCCCCGCAGCTGCGGCGCCTCCGGCCGCGGTGCCTTCGGCTCTGGCTGCCGACTTGAAGGCCATCCGCGAAGAGCGGGGCCTGGCAATCCCGGACGGGCTGCTGGCGCGCGGAGCGCTGGTGTGGACGTCACTTTTCGGGGCTATCAGCTTCGAGGTGTTCGGCCAGTACGGCGAGGGAACCTTCTCTGCGAAGGACGCGCTGTTCGAACATCACCTGCAGGTGCTTGCCGGCATCGCCGGGCTCGAATAACGGCTGCTGCACGTGGGGGCAGAAGAGTGGCGGCTACCACTTTGTGAGCGCTAACAAATTTTCCTTGTATCTCAATTTACAACGATATAAAGTGTGTCTCAGCCCACAGCCGCCAGGCCCGGCCCAGCCGGGCCGCAGGAGCCCGGACGGCCGGCGATCTTTTCCAACGGCTACGTCCAAAGGAGTGACGGTGAAGCAAGTTGATTCACGCCCGATGCAGATGACCCGCAGGCAATTGCTGCTCGGGGGCGGTGTGCTCGCAGGCAGCCTTTCGCTCGGCGCCAGCCTGACTGGGTGCGGAGGTGCGGCCCAGGCGGCGGGGAACGATATCCGGTTCTGGCACCTCCTGTCCGGCGGGGACGGCATCAAGATGATGGCCATGATCGACAAAGTCAACGCAGACCACCCTGACTTCAGGATCAAACCCACCGTGCTCGCATGGGGTGCGCCGTATTACACCAAACTGGCCATGGCCTCTGCGGGCGGACGGCCGCCGGAGGTGGCTGTTATGCATGCGGCCCGTGTGCCCGGCTACGCTCCCGGCGGACTGCTGGACGCCTGGGACCTGGACCTTTTGGCGGAGTTCGGCGTACGCCCGGAAGACTTCGGCCCGAGGATCTGGGAAAAGAGCCAGTTCAATGGCCAGGTATTTTCACTTGCGCTGGACTCGCACCCGTTCGTGATGCTCTACAACACCGAGCTGGCGGACAAAGCCGGAGTGCTGGGGAAAGACGGCCGGCTGGCGGAGATCTCATCGCCCTCACAATTCCTCGAGGTGAGCCGCGAACTGCAGCGGGTCACCGGCAAGCACGGGCTCTCCTACGGGTACCTGGGTGACGGCGCGCAGATGTGGCGCCTGTTCTATACCCTCTACCGCCAGCACGGCGCGGACTTCGTCCTGGATCCCGGGACGCCCGCGCAGGTGGAGCGGGATGTTGCCATCGACTGCCTGGAGTTCATCACGTCCCTGCTGGACAACACGATTTCCACCAAAAGCGGCGACGGCGGAACGGCCATCGCGGAGTTCGCCGGCCAGGGTTCGGGGTTGCTTTTCACCGGAGTGTGGGAGCTGCCCACCATGAAAGCGGCCGGTGTTCCGCTCGGTGCCAGCACCATCCCCACCCTTTTCGGAACGCCGGCGGCCTTCGCCGACTCGCACTCGTTCGTGCTGCCACACCAGGCTTCGCTGGACGAATCCAAGCGCCGCGGCGTGTATCAGTTCGTCGCCTCCATGCTCAAGGGCTCCTTGAGCTGGGCGGAGGCCGGCCATATTCCGGCCTACCAGCCGGTGGTGAAGTCCAAGGAGTACGCGGCCCTGACCCCGCAGGCGGATTACGCGCACGCAGCGGACATCATCAACTACGACCCCGAAGCCTGGTTCACCGGTTCCGGGTCCGATTTCCAGGGCTATTTCGCCGAAAACGTCCAGAACGTGTTCCTTGGACGGGACAAGGCCGCAGACGGCTGGGATGCCTTCATGAAGCGCATCAATACAGTCCTCGCGATGCCGAACCCGGTGTGAGCACCAGGCCCGGCAACGCCGCCGAACCCCGCTTGAGAATCGACGTGAGCACCAACCCGCCTGTGACAAAGGAGTCCCCATGAGCACCGCCCGCACCATAGCGCCCGCCGCGAGATCCCGGCGATCCAGGCGTGACAATATCCACGGCTGGGCCTTCTCCGCCCCGTTCCTCGCCTTCTTCCTGATGTTCCTGGTCTGGCCCATGATTTCCGGCGCCGTGATGAGCCTCACCGGTAAGTCCCTCACCGGCGCCAACAGCGGGTTCATCGGCCTGGCCAACTACACCGAGGCGTTCGCCGACTCGGACATGTGGCGCTCGCTGGGGAACACCCTGTACTTCACGCTGATCAGCACCGTGCCGCTGGTGGTCATCGCCCTGGCGCTGGCAGCGCTGGTGAACATGGGCCTTCCGGCGCAGTGGCTGTGGCGGCTCTCCTTCTTCTCCCCGTTCCTGCTCGCCTCCACCGTGGTCTCGCTGTTCTTTGCCTGGATGTACAACCCGGAGCTCGGGCTGTTCAACGACATGCTCGCAAATCTCGGCATTCCGCCGGTGGCGTGGCTGAACGATCCCGCAGTGGCGATGTGGGCCGTCGTGATCGCCACCGTGTGGTGGACGGTTGGCTTCAACTTCCTCCTGTACCTGGCCGCGCTGCAGAACATCCCGCAGCAGCACTATGAAGCCGCCTCGCTCGACGGCGCCGGAGGCTGGCGCCAGTTCTTCTCCATCAGCCTTCCCCAACTCGGCCCCACCACAGTGATGATCGTGATCCTGCAGATCCTCGCGTCCTTGAAGGTCTTCGACCAGATTTACCAGATGACCGAGGGCGGACCGGGTGGAGCGACGCGTTCCATCGTCCAGTACATCTTCGAGGCCGGTTTCACGGGCTACCGGCTGGGCTACTCCGCAGCCATTTCCTACATCTTCTTCGGCCTGATCCTGCTCATCGCGCTGGCGCAGGTCTTCATCACACGGAAAAGGAGCGCCTAGCCATGGCCACCACCACACTTTCCAAACCCGCGCTCCAGCCCAAGGGCCATGCCGAAACCGTGACCAACCGGCGTGCGAAGGCGCCGCTGTCCCGCGTCCTTGCCACCGTCGTCGTGTCTGTCCTCGCTGTTGCGTGGCTGGTGCCCTTTGCCTGGGCCACTGTCACTGCGCTGAAGAGCGAAACCGACGCCGCGTCCACCCCCATCAGCTGGATTCCGGCGTCGGGCTTTACCCTCGATGCCTTTGCCAAAGTGCTGCAGAGCGGCAACATCCCCACCTGGACGCTCAACTCGCTGTTCACCTCCGCGGCGATTACCGCCATCACGCTGGTGATTTCCGCGTCCGTGGCCTACGCCATTTCGCGGATCGAATTCCGCGGCAAGAGGATGCTGATGGGCGTGATCGTGGCCTCCATCATCATTCCGCCGCCGGTCCTCATCATCCCGCTGTTCCAGCAGATGCAGTCGCTGAACCTGATCGACACGTACTGGGCGCTGATCCTGCCGCAGGTGATCCACTCGCCGATGGTGTTCGTGCTCAAGAAGTTCTTCGACCAGATCCCGCGGGAACTCGAGGAGGCGGCGCTGATGGACGGCGCCGGAAGGCTGCGGATCTTCACCACGATCGTGCTGCCGCTCTCCCGGCCCATCCTGGCCGCCGTGGCCATCTTCGTGTTCATCGGCGCCTGGAACAACTTCCTCTGGCCGTTCATTGCCACCAATGAGAGCTCGCTGCTCACCCTGCCCGTGGGGCTGCAGACCATCAAGAGCGCCTACGGGATCCAGTACGCCCAGAACATGGCCTCCGCGCTGCTGGCCGCTCTTCCCCTGATTGTGGTGTTCCTGTTCTTCCAACGCCAGATCATCAGGGGCGTGGCCACCACCGGCCTCGCCGGCACCTAGTCCGGGCACCTCGTCCGACCGCCGCACCATCCAACCCAAGCCAAAACCAGGACTGGAGTAAAAATGTCCCGCGCACGCATCACCATTGACCGCGACTTCACCGTAGCTGAGGTTCCCCGCCGGATTTTCGGATCCTTTGTTGAACACATGGGCCGCTGCGTCTACACCGGCATTTACGAACCGGGACATCCCCGGGCGGACGAGCGCGGCTTCCGCCGCGACGTCATGGACCTCGTCAAGGAGCTCGGCGCCACGGTGGTCCGGTATCCCGGCGGCAACTTCGTGTCCGGCTACAACTGGGAGGACGGCGTCGGGCCCGTGGCGGAGCGGCCGCGCCGGCTCGACGGCGCCTGGCATACCCTCGAGACCAACGCCTTCGGCCTGCACGAGTTCGTGGACTGGTCCCGCGAAGCCGGCGTGGAGGTCATGGAGGCCGTCAACCTCGGCACCCGCGGCGTGGATGCCGCCCGCGAACTGGTGGAATACGCAAACATCCCCTCCGGCACGCGGCTGTCCGACCTCCGCCGACAGAACGGCCACGAGGATCCCTTCAACATCAAGCTGTGGTGCCTGGGCAACGAGATGGACGGTCCCTGGCAGATCGGGCACAAAACTGCGGAGGAATACGGCAGGCTGGCGCAGGAAGCCGCCAAGGCCATGCGCCTTGTGGATCCGGACATCGAACTCGTGGCCTGCGGCAGCTCCAACTCGGGGATGCCCACCTTCGGCGCCTGGGAGCAGACCGTCCTGACCCACGCCTACGAGCAGGTGGACTACGTCTCGCTGCACGCCTACTACCAGGAGCACGACGGCGACGCTGGCAGTTTCCTGGCCAGCGCCGTGGACATGGACTACTTCATCGAATCAGTCGTCGCCACCGCGGACGCCGTCCGGGCCAAGGGCAAGCACAAAAAGCACATCAACCTCTCCTTCGACGAATGGAACGTCTGGTACACCCGGCCGGGCGACGCCGACAGCCCTGAACAGGTGGGCAAGCACGGCTGGCGTGAGCACCCCCGTGTGATCGAGGATCAATACAACGTGACGGACGCCGTCGTCGTCGGTACGTTCCTAAACTCCCTGCTCCGCCACGGTGACCGCGTCAAGATCGCCAACCAGGCGCAGCTGGTCAACGTGATTGCCCCCATTCTCAGCGAGGAAAACGGTCCGGCGTGGAAGCAGACCATCTTCCATCCTTTCGCCCGCATGGCCGAACTGGCACACGGGCAGATCCTCCGGCTGGCCGTGGACTCGGACAAGTACAGCAACGCCAAGTTCGGCGATGCCGACCTCGTGGACGTCAGCGCCACCTGGAACGAGGAAACCGGCCGCATGGCCTTGTTCCTGGCCAACCGCGGGCTTGAGGAAGCAGCGGACATCGAGGTGGTCCTTCGAGGATTCGATGCCCGGCAGGTGGTCCGGGCCGACGTGCTCCGGATACCCGATGGGGCGGACCGGTTCGTCACCAACACGCAGGCCAACCCCCATGCCGTGGGGCTCACCCCGCTCGAAGGTGTCAAGGCTGCCGGCGGTGAAGTCCGCGCGAGCCTGCCGGCGCTGTCCTGGGCGGCCATCGAGCTGGAGGTCGTGCGCAACTGACGTCCCCCTGTTGGAGCGCCGGGCGGATGGATAGACTGCCCCTGCACCCGTCCGGGCGCCCGATGCTTCCAGGAGGGAACCGTCAGTGTCAGAGAACAGCGAAAAGCCCCAGAACAGCGAAAAGCCCCAGAACAGCGAAAAGCCCCAGAACAGCGAATACGTAGCGGAGCGCAGCACCGAACCGGCGCCGGCAGTCGAAGGTGACAGCGGCCAGTACGTCGACGGAGACTACGGCAAGGCCGGACTTGCGCATGAGGCCGAGGCCGCAACCGGCGACGGCGAATATCCCGAAGGCGATTACGGAACCGCCGGGGACGTCGAGGAACCTGCCGGTGCCGTGGAAGGCGAATACGAAGCCGGCGACTACGGCAAGGCCGGCACGGCCGGGGAGAACCTGGTGATCCCGGAGGACGCTGAGTATCCGGACGGCGACTACGGCAACGCCGGTACTGCCGGTAAAGCCGGTAAAGCCGGCCCCGGTGCTGCCGGCCCCGGTGCTGCCGAGGAGTCCGGCGACGTTCCCTGACAGCCACTGACCCGGCGGCCGGCTTACCCCGGCCGCCGGTTTCACGCACAGCGAAACCGCAGTCACGCGGCCGCGATAGACGTCGGAAAACCGCGGATTGCCAGCCTTGGAGTGCTCCATGGGCGCCCACTTCACGCTGGCGGCCCAGTGAGTTGAGCGTGGTTGACTCAACTTTGGATTGACTTAAATCCGACCCTGAGTAGAGTTGAGTGTAGATCGCTCAATCAGTGGGCGTGCCTGAATCTCGACCAGCGTTTCCAAGGAAAGAAGGAAGCAACACATGTCACGTGCAGTAGGTATCGACCTCGGAACCACCAACTCCGTCGTCTCCGTTCTCGAAGGTGGCGAGCCCACCGTTATTGCCAACGCCGAGGGCGGCCGCACCACGCCGTCCGTCGTTGCGTTCTCCAAGTCCGGCGAAGTCCTGGTCGGCGAGATCGCCAAGCGCCAGGCCGTCAACAACATCGATCGCACCATCGCCTCCGTCAAGCGCCACATGGGTACTGACTGGAACGTCGCCATCGATGACAAGAAGTACACCGCGCAGGAAATCTCCGCGCGCATCCTGATGAAGCTGAAGAACGACGCCGAGTCCTACCTTGGCGAAAAGGTCACCGACGCCGTGGTCACCGTTCCCGCGTACTTCAACGACGCCCAGCGCCAGGCCACCAAGGAAGCCGGCGAAATCGCAGGCCTCAACGTCCTCCGCATTGTCAACGAGCCCACCGCTGCGGCCCTGGCTTACGGCCTGGACAAGGGCAAGGAAGATGAACTCATCCTCGTCTTCGACCTCGGTGGCGGAACGTTCGACGTCTCCCTGCTCGAAGTGGGCAAGGACGAAGACAACTTCTCCACCATCCAGGTCCGCGCCACCGCCGGTGACAACCACCTCGGCGGCGACGACTGGGACCAGCGCGTGGTCAACTACCTGCTGAACCAGCTCAAGGTCAAGGGCATCGATCTCTCCAAGGACAAGATCGCCCTGCAGCGCCTCCGTGAAGCTGCCGAGCAGGCCAAGAAGGAGCTGTCCTCCTCCACCAGCACCAACGTCTCCCTCCAGTACCTCTCCGTCACCCCCGACGGCCCGGTCCACCTGGACGAGCAGCTGACCCGTGCCAAGTTCCAGGACCTCACCAAGGACCTCCTGGACCGCACCAAGAAGCCGTTCCAGGACGTCATCAAGGAAGCCGGCATCAAGCTCTCCGAGATCGACCACATCGTGCTCGTGGGCGGTTCCACCCGCATGCCCGCCGTGTACGAGCTCGTCAAGGAACTCGCCGGCGGCAAGGAGCCCAACAAGGGCGTCAACCCGGATGAGGTCGTCGCCGTCGGCGCCGCGCTGCAGGCCGGTGTCCTGAAGGGCGAGCGCAAGGACGTGCTGCTGATCGACGTCACCCCGCTGTCCCTCGGCATCGAAACCAAGGGCGGTGTCATGACGCACCTGATCGAGCGCAACACGGCCATCCCCACCAAGCGGTCCGAGACCTTCACCACGGCTGACGACAACCAGCCGTCCGTGGCTATCCAGGTCTTCCAGGGCGAGCGCGAGTTCACCCGCGACAACAAGCCGCTGGGCACTTTCGAGCTGACCGGCATCGCTCCGGCTCCGCGCGGCGTCCCGCAGGTCGAGGTCACCTTCGACATCGACGCCAACGGCATCGTCCACGTCTCGGCGAAGGACAAGGGCACCGGCAAGGAACAGTCCATGACCATCACCGGTGGCACCGCGCTCTCCAAGGAAGACATTGACCGCATGGTCAGGGACGCCGAGGAGCACGCAGCCGAGGACAAGGCCCGTCGCGAGGCAACCGACACCCGCAACACCGCCGAGCAGCTCGCCTACTCCGTGGACAAGCTGATCGCGGACAACGCCGACAAGCTGCCTGAAGAGGTCAAGACCGAGGTCAAGGCCGACGTCGACGCCCTCAAGAAGGCCCTCGAAGGCACCGATGACGCCGCCGTGAAGACCGCGTTTGAGAAGCTGCAGGCTTCCCAGAGCAAGCTCGGCGAGGCCATCTACGCACAGGCCGGTTCGCCGGACGGTGCCACGGGTGCCGCAGGCGCAGAAGGTGCCGCGGGCTCCGAGGGCGCCAAGGCTGATGAAGACATCGTCGACGCCGAGATCGTTGACGAAGACGAGAAGAAGTAGTCATGCCGCATCACGGTAACGAGGAAGAGCACAGCTCTTCCGCAGGCCAGCAGCACGCGCGCGACAACCGGGAGAACGAGCGCCAGGAGAACGAGCCGCAGAAGCCGGTCATCCACGACAACCGCAAGGTTGATCCGAAGACCGGCCAGGCCCGCCACCCTGACCAGGAACACGCACCCGCGGGGAGCACCGGTTCCGGGGATGCGCTGTCCCAGGCCGAGGACATCCTCAACAGTGTTGATGTTCCGGCCGAGGAATCGGTGGCCCAGGGCGTAGGCGCCGAGGAGGCGGAGGAACTCAGGAACGATCTCCGCCGCCTGCAGGCCGAATACGTCAACTACCGCAAGCGCGTGGAACGCGACCGTGCCGTGGCGGGGGAGATGGCCGTCATCGGCGTCCTGAACTCGCTGCTTCCGGTGCTGGACGACGTCGACGCCGCCCGCCAGCACGGCGACCTGGCCGACGGCCCGTTCGCCGCGATCGCCGCCAAGCTGGAGAGCGCGCTGAAGACCTATGGCCTGGTGCGCATCGATGAGACCGGGGTGGAGTTCGATCCCACGATCCACGAGGCCCTCATCCAGCAACCCGGCCAGGACGTCGAAATCGACACAGTCAGCCAGGTCCTGCGCTCCGGCTACAAATCCGGCGAGCGGGTCCTCCGGGCAGC
Organism: Arthrobacter sp. NPDC058288; assembly: GCF_042880995.1. Classification (NCBI taxonomy): domain Bacteria; kingdom Bacillati; phylum Actinomycetota; class Actinomycetes; order Micrococcales; family Micrococcaceae; genus Arthrobacter; species Arthrobacter sp. NPDC058288. Next base: position 243,913 of record NZ_JBHVYH010000003.1, on the reverse strand, counting down.
ACAGGTTATCGTCGCAGTTCCGGCCTAACTCAACCGGCGCCACCGGCGGCTAATGTCGCCTAAGGTGGGTTGATTACAGGCTCGGAGCGATACAGGGGCCCAGGGAGTGGCATCGGGCCTGCCGGAGCGTGGTGGCTTGGTCCGCAAGGACCACGCCACCACGCGAAGGGGCGGGGGCCCCTGTATCGCTCGGAGCCCGCCACAGTAGAACTTGAAAGGAAACGCCATTGGCTAGCCAGGACTGGGTCGACAAGGACTTCTACAAGATCCTTGGAGTCGCCAAGGACGCTTCCGACGCCGATATCAAGAAGGCCTACCGGAAGCTTGCTCGGCAGCATCACCCGGACACCAACGCGGGGAACGTCGCCTCGGAGAAGAAGTTCAAGGACATCTCCGAGGCCTACTCCGTGCTCTCGGATCCGGATGAGCGCCAGCAGTATGACGCCATCCGTGCCATGGGTGGCGGCGCCCGTTTTGCTCCCGGCGGCGGGGGCGGCGCGGCCGGCGGTGCGGGCTTCGAGGACCTCTTCGGCGGCCTCTTCACCGGTGGCGGCGGCCGTCACTCTGGTGGCTACAGCACTTCGGGCGGCATTCCGCCGGAGTTCGCCGACCTCTTCGGCGGACAGTTCGGCGGACCCGGTTCCGGAGCCGGATTCCAGCGCGCCCCGCAGAAGGGCGCCGACCGTACTGCCACCACCACCATCTCCTTCGCCGGTTCCATCCGCGGCACCACCATCGGCCTGCGCGAGCCGGACGGCGACGTGATCGACGTCCGTGTTCCGGCCGGGATCAAGGACGGACAGAAAGTCCGCGTCCGCGGCAAGGGACAGTATGGCCCGGCTGGCAACGGCGACCTGATGGTCACCGTCAACGTCAAGGGCCATGACTTCTACACGCGCGACGGCGACAATCTCCGCATCCATGTTCCGGTCACCTTCCCGGAAGCCGCCCTGGGCGCTGACATCGAGGTGCCCACGATCGACGGCGAGAAGGTCAAAGTCCGTGTCCCGGCAGGGACGCCGTCCGGCCGGACGCTGCGCGTCAAGGGCCGCGGGGTCAAGCACGCGAAGGCCACCGGCGACCTTCTGGTGACTATCGACGTCGTGGTTCCGCAGAAGCTGACCAAGGAGGCCGAGGAGGCGGTGAAGGCGTTCGCCGCGGCCACCGACGGCCAGGACGTGCGGGCCGGCCTGGCAGCCAAGGCACGCCTCTAGGAAACGCACGTGCACGGACTGGGACTAGCGGGAGGGGCCGGCCATGGACATTGATTTCGATCAGCCGATCTTCGTGATCTCGGTGGCGGCTGAGCTTGCGGATATGCACCCGCAGACGTTGCGGCAGTATGACCGCCTGGGCATCGTCTCGCCCAGCCGCGCACCCGGCAAATCCCGGCGGTACTCGCAGCGGGACGTCAACGTGCTCCGCGAGGTGCAGAGGCTCTCCCACGAAGGGGTGTCGCTGGAGGGCATCAAACGGATCCTCCAGCTGGAAAACCAGGTGGCTGCGCTGCAGCGCCGGGTGACTGAACTAACCGAGGAACTGGGACGCCGCCGGAGCCCGCTGGATTCGCGCATTTTCGCGGCCGGAGCAGCCGGCGACGTCGTGAGCCTGGCCCGCGGCCAGCGACCCCGCGCCCGCTCCCAGGCTGTGGTGGTGTGGCGCCCCCGGCCGACGGAGTGAACTGACCTGCGCTGGTGCGCTGTTGTTCTTGACAGCTCATGGATGCCGGAACAGAGTGGATGGTTACGCCTGTTCACTGCCAGTCTTCACTGTCCCGGAAGGAACGCCTCATGGCTTTTGTCCCTGTTGGAAAAGAAAACAGCTCCACCGTAGAGCTCTACTACGAGGACCACGGGCAGGGACAGCCCGTGGTCCTCATCCACGGTTACCCCCTGGACGGCGCATCGTGGGAACGGCAGACCAGCGCGCTGCTGGAGGCGGGCTACCGGGTCATCACCTATGACCGCCGCGGCTTCGGCAAGTCCAGCCAGCCCACCGAGGGCTACGACTATGACACGTTTGCTGCCGACCTCAACACCCTGCTCACCGAACTCGACCTCGCCGATGCCGTGCTGGTGGGTTTCTCGATGGGCACGGGTGAAGTGGCCCGCTACCTCAGCACCTACGGCTCGGAGCGGGTTTCCAAGGCTGTGTTCCTCGGCTCCCTCGAACCGTTCCTGCTGAAGACGGAAGACAACCCCGACGGCGTCCCCCAGGACGTGTTCGACGGCCTGCTTCGCGCGGTGAAAGAAGACCGCTACGCGTTCTTCACGGAGTTCTTCAAGAACTTCTTCAACACTGACGACACCCTGGGCAGCCGCCTCAGCGAAGAAGCGCTCCGGGCCAACTGGGCCACAGCCAGTAAATCCTCCGCGCACGCCTCCGTGGCTGCTCAGCCCACCTGGCTGACGGACTTCCGCGCCGATATCCCGAAGATCGATGTCCCTTCCCTCATCGTCCACGGAACCGCGGACAACATCCTGCCCATTGATGTCGCCGGCCGCCGGTTCAAGGAAGCACTGCCCAACGCAGACTATGTGGAGATCGAGGGGGCGCCGCACGGGATGTGCTGGACCCATGCGAAGGAAATCAACGAAGCACTCCTGGCCTTCCTTAAGAAGTAGGCAGGGAAGAAGCAGCGCTAGCTGGTTTCGGCCTGGACCCTGAGCTGCATCAGGGCCAGGTCGATCAGCGGGGTGTCCGCTCCGAGGACGCGTGCACGCCGGGTGAAATCTCCCAACAAGTGTTCCGCCTCGCCGGGAAGGCCGGCCACGACGTCGCGGTACAACGACGACGTGAAGGTTGACCCGGGCTGCGTCAGCATGTCCACGGACAGCTGTTTTTCGCGGTCCGGCACCGGATAGCCGGCCGCGGCCGAGACGGCGCCGGCTTCCGCCAGCACCGAGTGCACGAAGTCCGTGCCGCCGGGCACCGCCACGATGGCGCCCACCGGTCCCCGCATCAGGCAGGTCACGGCGCCCGCCGCGACGATGAAGACCCATTTGTGCCACATCGATGCCAGCGCATCTGCCGTGGCCGAAGCCTTGAACCCGGGCACGGTAAAGGTGTCCACGGCCCGCAAAACACGGTCGCTTGGCGGCCCGGACAGTTCTCCGACGGTGAGGGTGGCCAGCGGATTCATCTGCAGGATGTCGCCGTCGTCCGTGACGGTGGTGACCACCTTGACGATCCCGCCAAGAACCCGGCCGGCGCCGAAAGCAGCCACCAGCGAGTCCAGGTGGGCCATGCCGTTCAGGAATGGCACGATGACGGTTTCCGGCCCCACTGCCGGCGCCATGTCCGCCAGTGCCTGGGGGAGGGCTGAGGCCTTCACTGTCACCAGCACCAGGTCGTACGGGGCGTCGAGGCCCGCCGCGGTGACCAGCCTGGGTTCAAGGACGTCTTCCCGGCCGAGGCCCGTGATGCGGAGGCCGCGCCGGCGCAGGGTGGCTGCCCGGCCTTCCCGGACGAGGAACGTCACGTCCCGGCCCGCCTGCGCCAGGCGCGCACCAAAATATCCGCCGGTGGCACCGGCACCGACAACCAGGATCCTTTGTGCGTTCTGCTCGCTGGCCATGCTGCTCCTCAGGGCTATGTGTCGCCGCTAAGTCCAAGATGACGGCGGGAAAGTTTCCTTAAGGTTAACTTTGCCGCGGGGGTTTTCCGCCATTTTGTCAGCGAACTTACCGTCTCCGTGCGCTATACCGGCGGGCTGGTCCCGGCCTGAAATAGTGCGGAAACGAACCGACATGCCTGGCGAAACAATTCGCTCCTAGATTGAGCCCCACGGGTCACCCTGAAGGCCCTGGAGACCAGCCGCTGCCGCGAGGCAGCGCGGAGCGAGAAGCAGGTAATCATGAGGGTTTCAGTAACTAAGCGCGCTTTGATCCCCCTGGCCGCGGCGGCCATGGTGACCGCCCTGGCCGGCTGTGGCAGCCAGATTTCGGACCCGGCGTCCGCCAATTCCACCGCCAGCGGCGCCAGTTCCTGCGTTGACACGTCCGGCAGCAGCGTCAAGGTGGGATTCATCAACTCGCTCTCCGGCACCATGGCCATCAGTGAAAAGACCGTCTTCGATTCCCTCAGCCTGGCGGCCGAGGAAATCAACGCCGCCGGCGGCGTCATGGGCAAACAGCTGCAGGTGGTCAGCGAGGACGGTGCCAGCGAACCAACAAAATTCGCCGAACGCGCCGGAAAGCTGATCCAGCAGGACTGCACCGCTGCGGTCTTCGGCGGCTGGACCTCCTCCAGCCGCAAGGCCATGCTCCCCGTCTTCGAAGCCAACGACGCCCTGCTGTTCTATCCCGTGCAGTACGAAGGCCTGGAAGCCTCCAAGAATATCTTCTACACCGGGGCCACCACCAACCAGCAGATCATCCCCGCCCTCGACTACCTCGCTGAGCAGGGCACCAAATCCATCTACCTCGTGGGCAGTGACTACGTCTTCCCCCGCACGGCCAACAAAATCATCCAGGCCTACGCGGCAGCACACGGGATGAAGGTCCTCGGCGAGGACTACGCCCCGCTGGGGTCCACGGAGTTCTCCACCATCGTGAACAAAGTCCGCGACTCCAAAGCCGACGCGGTCTTCAACACCCTCAACGGCGACAGCAACGTGGCCTTCTTCCGGCAGTACAAGAGCGTTGGCCTGTCGGCCGAATCCATGCCCGTGGTCTCGGTGTCCATCGCCGAAGAGGAAGTCCCCGGCGTCGGACTGGACAACGTCAAGGGCCAGCTCACGGCCTGGGACTATTACCAGACCCTTGATACCCCTGCCAACAAGAAGTTCGTCGCAGCGTTCAAAGCGAAGTTCGGCGCCGACCGCGTGACCAGCGACCCCATGGAGGCGGCGTACACCTCGCTGTACCTGTGGAAGGCCATGGTGGAAAAGGCCGGATCCTTTGAGGTGGACAAGGTCCAGGCGGCGGCAGGCGGCGTGACGTTCGAGGCACCCGAAGGAACAGTCACCGTGGACGGCGAGAACAACCACATCACCAAGACCCCCCGGATCGGAAAGATCAACTCCGAGGGCCTGATCGACACCGTCTGGTCTTCACCCAAGGCGGTGGAACCCGACCCGTTCCTGGCCAGCTACGACTGGGCCAAGGACCTGGCCAAGTAGCAGATTCCACCACCCTGAAGTAACCCGAAGGAAAGGCCCGCTGGAATGGAACTGCTGATTGGACAGATGTTTGCCGGACTCAGTCTCGGCTCGGTGCTGCTGCTGGCCGCGCTGGGGCTGTCGCTGACCTTCGGCCAGATGGGGGTCATCAACATGGCCCACGGCGAGTTCATGATGGCCGGTGCGTACACGGCCTTCGTGGTGCAGCGGAGTTTCTCCGATGCCGGCATCTCACTGCTGGTTTCCATTCCGGTGGGCTTCCTCGTGGGGGGCCTGATGGGGCTGGTGCTCGAGGCTGTACTGCTGCGCCGGATGTACCACCGGCCGCTCGATACCCTGCTGGTCACGTTCGGGGTGGCCCTCATCCTGCAGCAGGCCGCCCGGGACATCTTCGGTGCGCCCAGCGTGGACGTCCGGGCACCGGGCTGGCTGCAGGGAAACATCGAACTGCTGGGAGCGCCCATCCCGCTCACCCGGCTCTTCATCCTGCTGCTGTCACTGGTCTGCCTGGCCGGACTGGCCCTCATCCTGAAGGCGACGCCGCTCGGGCGCCGCATCAGGGCGGTGGTCCTCAACCGGGACCTGGCCGAAACCAGCGGCATCTCCACCCGGCGCACGGACCAGCTGACGTTCTTTGTCGGATCGGGCCTCGCCGGAGTGGCGGGCGTAGCCGTCACGCTGATCGGCTCCACCAGCCCATACCTCGGCACCAACTACATCGTGGACGCCTTCCTGGTGGTGGTGGCCGGCGGAGTCGGCCAGATCAAGGGCGCCGTCATCGCCGCCTTCGCGCTGGGCGTGCTGCAGTCCGTCTTTGAGTTTTCGACGACGGCCAGCATCGGCAAGGTCCTGATCCTGGTGCTGATTGTCGTCTTCCTGCAGCTGCGCCCGCAGGGCATCTTCAGCCTCAAGACAAGGAGCCTGGCATGAGCACCTTCCTGCAATCCCGGTGGGGGGTGCTGGCCGGCTTCGCGCTCGGCGCGGTGCTGTTGCTCGTGGTTGCTCCGGCCGCGCTTTCGGTCTTCAACCTCGCCCTGTTGGGAAAGTTCATCTGCTTCGCGATCGTTGCCGTGGGGATCGGACTGGCGTGGGGGCGCGGCGGCATGCTCACGCTCGGGCAAGGCGTGTTTTTCGGGCTCGGCGCCTACATCATGGCCATGCACCTCAAGCTTGCGGACGCTTCCCTCTTCGGCGGGTCCGGCGTTCCGGACTTCATGTCGCTGTACGGCAGCGGCGAGGTCCCCGGGTGGTGGGAGCCGTTCCGGAGCCCGGCGGTAACCCTCATCGCCGTCGTCCTTGTTCCGGGGCTTGTAGCGCTCGTCCTGGGACTGGCCGTGTTCAAACGGCGCGTCAAGGGTGCCTACTTTGCGATTCTCAGCCAGGCCCTGGCGGCCGCTTTCGCAGTGTTCCTGATTGGCCAGCAGGCCACCACCGGAGGCTCCAACGGACTCAGCGGCTTTCGATCGTTCTTCGGGTTCGACCTAAAGGACCCCGCGAACAAGCTGATGCTGTATTCGATCGCTGCCGTGGTGCTGCTGCTGGCCCTAGCGGCGGCCCGGCGGCTCATGCGCAGCCGCTTCGGCGAGCTGCTCGTCGCAGTCCGGGACCAGGAGGAACGGGTCCGGTTCCTGGGCTATGACCCGGCCACCATCAAAACGGTGACCTACGTGATCGCAGCTGTCATGGCAGGGATCGCCGGCGCCTTGTTCGTACCCATCGTGGGGATCATCTCGCCAGCCGACGTCGGCGTCATTCCATCCATCGCCTTCCTCATCGGTGTGGCCATCGGAGGCAGGGCAACGCTGCTGGGCCCCGTCCTCGGAGCCCTCAGCGTGGCCATCGCCCAGACCAGCCTGGCCTCCACCTTCCCGTCGTTCTGGGTCTATTTCCAAGGCTTGCTCTTCGTCCTGGTCATCGGCTTCATGCCGGGCGGCCTCGCGTCGCTGCCGCGGCTCATCTCGCAGCTGAAACAGCGCCGGACAGGCCAGCGCAGCACGGCGCCTGCCCCCGCGGCAACCCCGGACTCCGCAACAGCACCAGCCACTATCCCGGAAAGGGCAAGCCGATGACAACACCCACGCTGCTGCCCGACGGCGAGCCTCAGGCCGGCGGCCTCCGCCACGGACGGCCCAAGTACCTCGAGGTCCGCGACCTTACCGTGGCCTTCGACGGATTCGTCGCCGTGGATAAAGTCAACCTCGATGTCATCCAGGGCGACCTGCGGTTCCTGATCGGACCTAACGGGGCAGGCAAGACCACCATCATCGACGCGATCACCGGGCTGGTCCGTGCCACGGGGTCCGTGAATCACACCGGCACCGAAATCCTGGGCAGGAAGGTCCACAAGATTGCTCGGCTGGGCGTGGGACGGACGTTCCAGACCGCAAGCGTCTTCGAGAATCTTTCGGTCCTGCAGAACCTGGACATCGCCGCCGGCCCCGGCAGGAAGGCCCGCGAGCTGCTAAGGAGGCGAAAGGGCGTGGACCCTGCCGTGCAGGAAGCCCTTGAGATCATCGGGCTGGCCAAGGCTGCGGATCAGCAGGCAGGAACCCTGGCCCACGGGCAGAAGCAATGGCTGGAGATCGGCATGCTGCTGGTCCAGGACTCGGATGTCTTGCTCCTGGACGAACCCATCGCCGGAATGAGCCAGGACGAGCGCGACGAAACCGGGCAGCTGCTCCGCCGGATCGCGGCGAGCCGCATCACGCTGGTGATCGAACATGACATGGACTTCGTCCGGGAGTTCGCCACCTCGGTAACCGTCCTCGCGGCGGGCAAGGTCCTGAGCGAAGGCAGCGTGGCGCAGGTGCAGGCCGATCGAAAAGTGCAGGAAGTCTACCTCGGCACTGCCGGAATGGAAGGGCACTGATGCTGGAAATCACGGACCTGCAGACCGGTTACGGACGCACCCAGGTCATTTCCGGAGTGGATATCACCGTCCCTGACGGGTCAGTGGTTTCCATCCTGGGCCACAACGGTGCCGGGAAGACCACGCTGCTGCGTGCCGTCGTCGGGCTTCTCAAGCCCACCCGCGGAACAATCACCCTGGACGGGGAGGACATCTCCGCCCTCCGGCCGCACCAGCGGGTGGCGCGCGGCATGGCTTACGTCCCGCAGGGCCAGCAGTCGTTCGGGCAGCTGACCGCACTGGAGAATCTTCAGCTCGTCGCTGACGGACGCAGGAACGCCAAGGAACGCGTGGCCGAAGCGCTGGACATGTTTCCCGCGCTCAACCCGCTGCTGGCTCGCCGGGCCGGCCTCCTGTCCGGCGGGCAGCGGCAACAGCTGGCAATCGCCCGGGCGCTGATCACCGAACCCACGCTGCTCATCCTCGACGAGCCCACCGAAGGGATCCAGCCCAATGTCGTGGCCGAAATCCAGGAAACCATCATCAAGCTGTCCCAGCGGAGCGGGATGCGGGTCCTGCTGGTGGAACAGCACATCGGCTTTGCGCTGAACGCCGCGGACAGCTATTACGTGCTGGCCGCCGGCCGCGTGAGCTCCCGGGGCAGCGGCGGAGCGGAATCGGCCGGGCAGGTGCGTGAAGCGATGCTGATCTGACAGAAACAGGCAGGGGACGAGCTAGCTTGAACTGACGGCGACGCCCCGGGCGCTGCTCGCGCTCACGGACGGGCGCTGCTCGCGCTCACGGACGGGCCCTGGCGCTCGTGCGTCTGGCCGAAGGGAACGTCCGCGCTGACCGCTACCGTGAACGTGGTGTGGCCCAGCCGTGTCACCAGGATGCCGGATGTGCCCTCTTCCATGGCGTGCTGCCGTGCCTGCTCCACCGCCGCGTTCAACTCCTCATCAATGAGGCGGGGGTCAGCGGCTTCGACAAGTAAGGTCCGGCCGACCTCGATAGCGCTGATCATCCTGCAGTTCCTGTCTTTGGTTCCTGGTTGGCTTGGATGGTGGCGTCCCGGTCAACGTCGGAGATCGCGCGAAATATCCGCTCCTGCGTCGCCAGTTCGATGCCGAGCGCCGTCGCAGCGATATCCTCGAGGGCCTCGTGCATCCAGTCCGTGGCAGCCCGGTTGTCCGGATGCAACGGGTTCTGGAGGGACGGGTCGGAACGCAGGAGCGAGTAGCGCGCCACTTTGGCCTTCAGCTGCCCCACGAGGTCCTCGATCTCCGTCAATAGCTCGTCACGCCAGCGTTCGGAATCGTACGGCATCGTGGTTTGCCTTGCCTCGGAGGAACTTCGGTTCAGGCTCAAATCGGGCCGGCGCCAGTGGCTGGCCGACATGGCGGCCCTCAACAACTCCCCATGGTCCGGGGATGCCGTATTAGTGAGCGATGCTTCTAGGAATTGGCGGCCGCGCATTGAATGGACTCCTCCTGGGTAGCTCGCCGACAATGGGCGCTACCGGGGTCCGGGGCAACACTTAACTATATCCGGCCTGGCAAGGGGTGAACAGGACCTGGGCCAGCGGATTGACCAGTGAACAGGCATAAACTGTAAGAACAGCAGCCGTTGATGCATGGAAGGTGCCTTTCCTATGGTTCAAGCGACGTCCTTCCGCGGCCCGGATGCGGTTGGCACGGTGTGGTCCAGCCATGGTTGACCGCTCCTGCTCGGTGACCGAAGGGCTGGACGGGAGCCTCTGCAACGGGTTCCTGGAATCGCTGCCCGTCACCGGAGCATCGATTTCCGTCTTTTCCGGTCTGGCTCCGGAAACGATGGTTTGTGCCAGTAACACGGTGTCGGCGAGGATTGACGAGCTGCAGTTCGACCTGGGCGAGGGCCCGCGCTGGGAGGCGCTGGGAACCCGGAGGCCGGTCCTCCTTCCCTACGTGTGCTCGGGTTCCCACCCGGACTGGCCCGTCTTCGCCGAAGCCCTGCGGGACCTTGATGTTTCGGCGCTCTTCGTGTTCCCACTGGTGCTTGGTGCCATAGACATCGGCGTGGTGGAACTGTACAGCTCCGATGCCGGCCCGCTGAGTCCGGCAGACCACTCGACTGCATTGCAGCTGGCCGATGCCGCGACGTGGCAGCTGCTCCGTCAGCTCCTCACCCTGGCCCCGGGAGGCGGGACAGACGCGCCGCCTGACGGATCGCCGCTTTCCCGGCGCGAAGTGCACCAGGCCACGGGAATGGTCCTTGCCCAGACCGGGGCCTCCGCCACAGACGCGCTGGTGATGCTGCGGGCGCACGCGTTCGCGCAGGGCCGCACGGTCCGCGACGTGGCCCGTGACGTCGTCGCCAAAACCCTTGACTTCACCCCGAATTACGGGTGAACGGAGAACCTTGACGTGCAGTAGAATCCCTTCATGGCGATGATGAGCCGCGCGGGGCGCGTGAGTGCCGCGTTCGTCAAAATAGCGGATACCCTGGTGGCGGATTACGACGTTTTCGACCTCCTGCACACCTTGGTGGAGGAATCCGTGGCAATACTCGACGCCGCCGCTGCCGGGCTGGTGCTGGTGGATCCGGCCGGAGATCTCCAGGTGATGGCTTCCACGAGCGAGGAGAGCCAGCTGGTGGAGGTGCTTCAGCTGGAGGCCGGCGCGGGTCCGTGCGTGGACTGCTACCGCACCGGCGCTGTTGTGGCCGTTGACGACATTGCGGCGGACGGTTCCCGCTGGCCGCTGTTCCAGGCGTCCGCCCTGGCCCAGGGCTTCCGGTCCCTGCACGCCGTCCCGATGCGCCTGCGCAGCCGGACCATCGGTGCCATGAACCTCTTCGGCCGTGAGACCGGCCCCCTCAGCGCGGAAGACGCAGCCATTGCGCAGGCGTTTGCCGACGTCGCCACCATCACCCTCCTGCAGGAACGCGCCGCGAGGGAAAGCGCCATCATCAATGAACAGCTGCAGCGCGCGCTGAACACCCGCATCCAGATTGAACAGGCGAAGGGCGTCATCTCGCACACCGCAAACGTGGACATGAACCGGGCTTTTTCGATGCTGCGCGACTATGCCCGTGCCCACAACCAGACCATTTACGATACGGCCGAAAAAGTCATCAGCCGCAAGATCACGCTCTGACGAGGATCACCCCGGCAAACGGCAAACGGCGAGCCGGAGTGAGTACTCAGATGTGCGGTACTTGGGAGACGTGCGGCGCCACCCGCCGGCAGAATAGAGTACACACTACTCGTGACGGACCGCCGCGGCAGCGGCTTGAATGGACCACAGCTTGGTCTCACAGCTTGGTCTCTGGTCTCTGGGGGTTTTTCTCATGTGTGTTTTGTGCATTCCCAAGGTGTTTTGTCCGCGCACTGCCCGGCAGGGCGGCATCCGGTGAGCGCGGGGATGGAATCCGTTGCCCTGTTCGCCGGATCGATGGCCGGTTTGGCCATCCTGTCCCTGGGGCAGGCAATGGTGGTGGCTTGCCTTTGTTTTGACATGGTCCGAGCGTTGTCGGTGCCCCGGTCACATCGGCGCTATGTGGCCAGCACCGTTTTCCGGACACTGGCAGTCCCGTCTGTCCTCGTCATGGGCATCAGCGTCCTGGTTGACGCCGTGTTCTGGTCGTGGATGGACGTAGCCATGGGCGTCTTCGTGATGGTGATGATTATTTTCCGCCTGCACCACGACAAGGATGAGGACAACTGGTGGAAGGGCAAGGGCAAGAAACTCGCCCGCTGGGCCCGGAGGCAGCTGTCCGGGGGAAGGTCCCTGGCCCCGGCCATGGGCTGAGGCACCCGTAGCGGAGGGCCGGCCCCCAACATCAGTTTCCCAAACGCGGAGCCGGTCAGCCGTCAGTCGTTGAACAGGCCTGCCAGGTCTTCGGCCGTCAAGGAACCACCGGAGAGCGCATCGCCTTCCATGACGTCCGCGAACAGCTGCGACTTCTTTGCCTTCAGCGCCATGACCTTTTCCTCGATGGTGTCCTTGGCCACCAGCCGGTAGACCATCACGTTGCGGGCCTGGCCGATCCGGTGCGTACGGTCCACCGCCTGTGCCTCGGACGCCGGGTTCCACCAGGGGTCCAGTAGGAACACGTAGTCCGCCTCGGTCAGGTTCAGGCCGAAGCCGCCGGCCTTCAGGCTGATCAGGAACACGGGGGCGGAGCCGTTCTTGAACTCGTTCACCACGTCGGAGCGGTTCCGGGTCCCGCCGTCGAGGTAGCAGAACTCGATCTTCTCCTCGACGAGCCGTTCCCGGACCTTGCCCAGGAAGCCGGTGAACTGGCTGAAGATCAGTGCACGGTGCCCTTCGGCCACCAGGTCCTCGAGCTGCTCGAATAGCACGTCCAGTTTGCTGGACCGTACCCCGGACAGGGACGGGTCCACCAGCGATGCGTCCAGGCTGAGCTGTCGGAGCAGGGTGAGGGACTGGAAAATGGTGAAGCGGTTCTTGTTGACGTCCTCAATAAGGCCAAGGATCTTCTGGCGCTCGCGCTGCAGGTGGGTCTGGTATACCTTCTGGTGCCGCGGGTTCAGCACCACCTCCAGGATCTGCTCCTGCTTGGGCGGCAGGTCGTGGATGACCTGTTCCTTGGTCCGCCGCATCATGAGCGGACGGACACGACGGCGGAGCTTGTCCAGCTGCCCCTTGTCGCCGTTCTTTTCCACCGGCTTCTGGTAGTACTCGGCGAACCGTTTGGGGCTGGCGAACAGGCCTGGCGCCACGATCGACGTGAGCGCCCAGAATTCCATCAGGTTGTTTTCCAGCGGGGTGCCGGTGATGGCCAGCTTGAACCCTGCCGGCAGCTTGCGCGCGCACTGGTAGGCCTTGGACTGGTGGTTCTTGACGAACTGCGCCTCGTCCAGCACCAGGGCGGCCCACTCCCGCGACGCATACGCTTCGTAGTCGATCCGGAAAAGGGCGTAGGACGTAATTACGATGTCCGCTCCGGCCATGGCCTCGGCCGGGTCCACGCCGTTCTTAGCGAACGTTTCGCCGATGGCGCGGACGGTCAGTCCGGGGGCGAACCGCGCGGTTTCGGCCTCCCAGTTGCCCACGACGCTGGTGGGGGCCACCACGAGAAAAGGTGCGGCGCCGTCGGCCGCTTTCCCCTCAGACGCTGTCCCCTCAGGCGCGGCGGCTTCCTTTGCCGCGCAGACCAGCGCTAGGGCCTGGACGGTCTTGCCCAGGCCCATGTCGTCAGCCAGTACCCCGCCCAGTCCGTGCTTGTAGAGGAAGCTGAGCCAGTTGAAGCCTTCCAGCTGGTACGGGCGAAGCTCGGCGTTCAGGGCCCCCGGCAGGGGCAGCCCCTTGATGCCGCCTTCCAGCAGTCCGCCCACGGCCTCACGCCAGGCGGCGGCCTGCTCGTCCACAACGCCAAGGTGCGCCAGTTCGTCCCAGAGCCCGGCCTGGAACCGGCTGATCTGCAGCGGCGCGTCCTTGTTGTCCTGAAGGGATCGGGCCTCCTCGATCAGGGCCCGCAGCTGGTGGAGTTCCGGAAGGTCCAGCGAGAAGTAGGCGCCGCTGGGCAGGAGCATCTTCGTCTGGCCGGCGGCGAGGGCGGAGAACACTGCTGCGAAGGAAACGGGCTGGCCTTCGAGGGAGATCTGGATGCCGAGATCGAACCAGTCGCGCTGGTCCGTGGCCTTGGTGGAGATGGCCACCACGGGGGCTTCTTCGGCTTCCCGGTAGTCGGCGATCTCACCTGAGGTGTCCACCACCACGTCCGGGGTGTTGCGGAGCCGGGGAAGCACCTCCTCGGTAAAGGCAAGGGTGTCCAGGCCGCTCAGCTCGGCCGAGGCGGCCAGCCGCGGAGTGCCCCAGCCGCCGGTGGCGGATTCACCCAGCTTGGGAACAACCTCCCAGGGCTGGCCCACCGCCTCGAGGATGCGGGCCTCCGTGGGATCGTCACGGTAGCCGTGGTCGCCCGGATGCCGCCATAGGGGCTGCGCTGTGACGAGGTTCCCCGACGTGTAGTGCCATTCCCAGTGCAGCCGGACTTTGTGGTCGGCGCCGTAGTTGGCCAGGAGCGACAAGGTGGGCACGGCCAGCGTGGGCAGTTCCACGGACTCATCCGACGCGGTGACGCGGGCGGCCTGTTTGAGCTTGGGGTAGAAGCCGGTGAGGAAGCGGGTCTCGTCCCGCGCCGGGATGTGCAGCGTGCTGCCGGCCGTGACGAACGTCAGGAGTTCTTCGCTCAGCCCGCTTTCCAGCGGAGCCAGGGTAATGATCGATCCGGTGCCCGTGCCGGGAAGGGCGTCCGCTCCGGATGTCAGGAAGATCCCGTGGGCCGGCCGGCCGATCGTCCCCACGGACGCCGGATCAACCACTTCTCCCTCAACGGTGATGGTGGGCGCCAGTGTCAACCCGCCGTCGTCGGACGTTTTGCTATTTTCGCCGGCGGTACCGGCGGCGGACGGCTCGACGGCGGCACCGCTGCCCGTTTCCCCGGCGGACGTGCCGAAGCGGGTCAGGTTAAGCCCCACCGCGGCCGGCTCATCCACAAACCGGACGGGCTCCTGGCTGCCGGCGTGGACCAGCGCGACGCCGATCTTGCGGGCCTGGGCGAGGAGGCTCCACAGGTTCTTCCCGGCGTAGGTGTTCAGCCCCAGCCAGGGCGCGGTGGAGTTGTGCTGCCGGTTGGCGAGGGCGGTGTGGGAGGCAAGGAATTCCTGCATCCACTCCACGTGGGCCTCGTTGCATTCACGCCGGTAGTTGAGGTAGCTCAGGGTGTTCCAGGAGACGTCGCCGCGGATCCACTTGCCCTTGGCGCCCATGATCACCGGGCGCGCCTTCAGCTGGCGCACGCTGCGGAGCGGATCACGGCGGCCGGTGTAGGAAAAATGCGGGGCCGGCTCTTCAATGTCGAACTGCAGGGCCAGCGGGATGCCGTTGGTGGACGGGGTGATTCCCGGCCGGGCAATCAGCGGGCCCAGTGCCTGCTCCCAGTCCGGCATGTCCTGCACGAGGGGCTCGCGGGACAGCCGGGTGGATTCAGCCGGGGCCAGGAGCTGGACGCGGGTGGCCGGGTTGTCCTCGGCCGCGAACAGCAGCGCGGCCACATGCTTGCAGTCCTTCCGCACCGGGCAGCTGCACACTCCCACCGTGCAGCTCCAGCCGCCCGCCTTGCGGACCAGCTTCGCGGTGGTTGAATACGGCGCGTCCGACCCGCCGCGGACCTTGCCGAGCATCAGGCCGGTGGCGGCATCAAAGGAGATCCCCGACACCCGGCTGCCCATGGCGTAGGCGAGTCCGGCCGCGAGGGAGCGGTCGTTGATCGCGGGGGTCTGTATTGCCAGTGCCGCACTCTCGTCCGGTTGGGATGGCATGGTGCGCGCTACTTTCAGCAGGTCAAAAATCTGCAGGTTATCTGATCCATCTTACCGAGCCGGAAGGGGCCCTGAAACTTCGCCCAACGTTCAGCTCTTCCTCAACCTGCGGACCGGTGCGCCCCCTAGCGTGAAAGGGTCCTGAGCACCACCCGCTTTCAGCAGTGAGGATTTTCCATGAGCACCGGTCAGCCCGCCAGCAAGCACCCCGTCGTCCTGGCACCCGAAAGCGCCGAGGCGGCCAACGAAGACGTTGTGGACTCCAACGTGACCGTGGTCAACGCCATGTATGCGGAGCTCCTCGACGCTCCGGAAATCGCGCCGAACGCGCTCCGCAGCTACTACGTCGACTTCTACCTCACCCAGGCGCTGGCCGGCGGCTTTGCCCAGTACGTCTTCACGGTGCCGGAGCGCGACGAGATCGACGCCTACGTCCGCGAAGGACTGGAAGGTATGGGCGCCACCGCCCACCTGGCCCTGTTCAACCGCACCGCCGCGGCCTTCGACGCGCTCTCCGAGGACGACGCTGACGCGTACTTGGATGGGGACACGGAAGCCTTCAGCAGCGCCGATGACGACGGCGGGACCGCCGCCGCGGAGGCGGTCCGGGAACTCGAAGAGCTCGATGACGAATTCGAGTCGCTGCTGGAGACCGAGGACATCCTCGCGCTCAACGCCGCCTGGCTCCGCGGACAGGAAGGCCTGCTGCTGCTTGACGGGGAGCAGCTGGAACTGCACATCGCCGAACGCGTGGCCCGGATCCCCAACCTTGCGGAACGCCAGGCAGAAGCGGCGGAAGAAGCCTTGGAGAACGCCCCGGAGTTCGAGTTGATCATCCGCGAACTGTGCGACGTCGCCGGTCAGGAACTGCAGAAGATCACCATGGGCGATCCCAATTACGAGCACAACGGCGAGACCGTCCTCGCCTGGCACTTCACCACTGACCAGGGTGATTTCATCATGGTGGAAGAGGACGACGAGGCCTACATGATCAGCCCCGCCACCAAGGAGATAGTTGCCGCTGTGGAGTTCGAAGAGGCCGACGCCTAGGGTCCCCGCGCCGCCCTGCCGGGGGCGCCCGGCGGGAAGGCGGCGGGACCGCGGCGGTAACGCGGAAGCGCGGCCCCTGTAAAATTGAGCGAAATCAGACCAACATGCACAAACGCCGGCGCCGGCTTATACCGGCGGCGGCGTTTGTGCATCACGATGATCGGTGGACATGTCGCTCAGGTTTCTCTCCAGCAAACTCACGCCCCGGGCCCTATGGGCCGCGGTGGCCGCTGCCTTGGTGCTTGTCCTGGCGGCGGTGGCCATCGTGGTGGGTGCGGGGCAGCAGCCGGGCCCGGAAAGCCCCGCCGCGGACGCGCTGGCAGACCTCGCTGAGGCCCAGGCGGAGGCCAAAAAAGATGCCGGCCGCTATGGCTCGTTCTGGCTGGCCGGGGGCGACCGCAGCCTGGAAAGCCTGGCGCACCCGCTCCGGACCGACGGCGTTTCCGACCTCCGAGCCATTGAATGCGCCGACGGATGGGTGGCCGCCGCCCGGGCGGGGCAGGACGTCCTGGTACGTTCCAGCAGCCAGGACCAGGCGGTACGGGCAGGTTCCGCGGACATCCCCCGCCCGGACTGCGTCACAGCCGCTGCAGTGGAGGCCATGCTGACCGACCTGGGCGCGGGGCCCGAGGTTCCCGCGCCGGCGGAGTCCGCGTTCGCGCGGCCGGACGGAGCCTCCGCCTACCGCCCCGGCTACCACATCACCCCCCGCGAAAACTGGATGAACGATCCGCAGCGGCCGTTCTGGCTGGACGGCCTCTGGCACTACTACTACCTCTACAACGCCGGCTACCCGGAGGAGAACGGCACTGAGTGGTACCACCTCACCAGCACCGACCTGGTGCACTGGAAAGACGAGGGGGTGGCCATTGAAAAGTACAAGAACGGCCTGGGGGACATCGAAACGGGCAGCGCCGTGGTGGATTACGGGAACTCCGCAGGGTTCGGCAAAGGTGCTGTCATCGCCGTCATGACGCAGCAGGACGACGGCATCCAGCGGCAGTCGCTCTTCTACTCCACCGACAAGGGCTACACATTCAAGCCCTACGACGGGAACCCGGTGATGGACAACCCGGGGGAGCAGCACTGGCGCGACCCGAAGATCATCCGTGATGACGCGAACAACCAGTGGGTGATGGCCCTGGCGGAGGGCGAAAAGATCGGCCTGTACGCCTCCGCCAACCTGAAGGAATGGCGCTACCTGTCGGCCTTTGAACGCAAGGGCCTGGGAATTCTTGAATGCCCCGAATTCTTCCAGCTTGACGTCGACGGCGATCCCGCCAAACGGACCTGGGTCCTTGCAGCCAGTGCCAACGGTGCCGAGGAAGGGAAGTCCACCGGCGTCGCCTACTGGACCGGGACGTGGGACGGGACCCGGTTCGAGCCATCAGACCAGAAGCACCAGTGGCTGGATGACGGCTCCGACTTCTACGCCGCCGTGACCTGGGACGATCCACGGCTGACGGAAAGCCAGCGCATGGGGTCGCGCCACGCCATCGCGTGGCTGAATAACTGGGCCTATGCGCGCAAACTACCCACCGAGGACTGGCACGGCGGCGCCGACACTTTGGTCAGGGATATCCGGCTGAAGACGGTCTCCGGCAAGCCCACGCTCGTCTCCACCCCCACGAGTGCGCTGAAGTCGCTGGAAGGAGACACCGCCACCGTGGAAGACCGGAAACTGACTCCGGACGGTGCAGCCGGGCTTCCCGCGACGGGCCGTCCCGCTTCGGCGGGTGGGGCGTACCGCCTCGACCTCACGCTCGAACGCGCGGCAGGCGACGACGGCTCCGAGGCCAAGGTGGAGCTGCTGGCCGAAAACGGGGTCTTTGCCACGGTGGGCTATGACTTCGAATCGGGAACCGCCTTCGTCACGCGGGACGGGGCGGCCAAAGAAACAGCCGGCCTCGCGCCCGATTACGGCGTGCTCCGGCGGGCACCGTCAGCACCCCGCGAGGGCCGCGTCCGGCTTGAAATCTATGTGGACCACAGCTCCGTGGAAGTGTTCGTCAACGACGGCGAGAGAACCCTGACCTCGCTCGTCTTCCCGGCCGGGGCGCCGAACGGACTGAGGGCGCTGACGAAGGACGGGACGCTGACGCTCAAGTCCTTCAGCTATACGCCGATGGCAGCCACGTCCTGACCCGGGCCTGATTCTGCCCGCCGGGTTTCCGGACGGCGCGCAACGGCTCCGCTACGCGTCGTCCGCCACGCCGGTCCGGTACGAGGCGAGGAATGCGGCGATCCGGCGCACTGCTTCCTCGATGTCTTCCACTGAGGGAAGGATGACGAAGCGGAAGTGGTCCGGCCGGGGCCAGTTGAACGCCGTTCCGTGCGAGACCAGGATCTTCTGTTCACGCAGGAGGTCCAGGACGAACTGTTCGTCGCTCTTGAACGGGTAGAGCTCCGGGTCCAGGCGCGGAAACAGGTACATGGCCGCCGCCGCGGGAACACATGTGACGCCGGGAATGGCGGTGAGCAGCTTATGGGCGCGGTCCCGCTGCTCACGGAGCCGGCCGCCCGGCCGGACCAGTGCCTCGATGCTCTGGTAGCCGCCAAGGCACGTCTGGATCGCGTGCTGGGCTGGGACATTGGGGCACAGGCGCAGGGACGCCAGCAGCTCCAGGCCCTCCCGGTAGGCCAGTGTTGCCGCTAGCGGGCCCGTGACTGCGACCCAGCCTGCGCGGTATCCCGGCATCCGGTAGGCCTTGGAGAGGCCGCTGAACGTCAGGACGCAGATGTCCTCGGCCACCGAGGCTGTATGGATGTGCTGAGCGTCCTCGTACAGGATCTTCTCGTAGATCTCGTCCGAGAACAGCACCAGATGGTGTTTGCGCGCCAACGCGGCAAACTGCTCCAGGACGTGACGCGGGTACACGGCTCCTGTGGGGTTGTTCGGGTTGATGATCACGATTGCCTTGGTGCGCTTGGTGATCTTTGCTTCGACGTCGGCCATGTCCGGCCACCAGTGCTCGTCCTCGTCGCACAGGTAGTGCACTGGCTTGCCGCCGGTCAGGGTGACGGCCGCCGTCCACAGCGGGTAGTCGGGCGCCGGAATGAGGATTTCGTCGCCGTCTTCCATGAAGGCCTGGAGGCACATGGAGATGAGCTCACTGACGCCGTTGCCGATGAAGATGTCCTCGACGCCGATCTGCATCAGGCCGCGGGTCTGGTAGTACTGCGAGATGGCCGTGCGCGCGGAGAAGATTCCCTTGGAATCGCTGTAGCCCTGCGCCCCGCGCAGGTGGTGGATCATGTCCACCACCACGGACTCGGGGGTCTCCAGCCCGAACGGCGCGGTGTCGCCCAAGTTCATCTTGAGGATCCGGTGTCCTTCGGCTTCCATCTCCTTTGCCGCCTGGAGGATGGGTCCGCGGAGTTCGTAACGGACGTTCTGGAGTTTGCTGGAGTGCTGCATCGGACGCATGCTTGATCTTTTCACAGCGCCGGCGGGACAGCACCTGTGGTTGAGCCAGCCGCTCCCGTGCCGGTCCCGGCGCCGGCCCCGCGGCCGCGGGCCTTGCCGGGGTCCCGCAAAAGAATTCCGGCACCGCGTAACCTTTCCGGAACCCGCAGCGATGTAAGGGGAGTGCGGACCGCATCCGCACAGCTCGAGTGGCCGGATCCAACCCGGCCGTTACTGACACTGTTGTATATGTTTTCGGAGGGTTTCATGTCCTTGTTCACTGTTTTTGCCACTAGTAAGGTTGCCGCGAGCGCATTGGCGGCCGGTACGCTGGCGGTCGGTGGCACCGGCGCAGCCGCCTTTGCCGGAGCCCTTCCTTCTGACGTTCAGCAGAGCGCCCACGAACTGCTCGGCGCCCCCGCCCCGCACGTCGGCGGCGTCTCCGAGACCGCCACGGCAGGCGCCGCGGCCGAAGCATCCGCTTCCGCCACGCCGTCCGCTTCCGCTTCGGCTTCCGCTTCGGCCGATGGTGCAGCCGCCGGCACCGATGCCGACGCCACCGCCGAAGCCTCGGCAACCGCCGTCGGCCCGGATGCCACCGGCCCCGCCGCCTTTGGCCTGTGCACCGCCTTCACCAAGGGCGGCCTGGACGCATCCTCCACCGGCTTCAAGTCGCTCTCCATCGCCGCCGAGGGCGAAGCCAACATCGAAAGCTACTGCGCGGACGTAACTGCCGCAGGCAAGGCAGCAGCCAAGTCCGAGGGCAGCAAGGTTGAAGGTACGGGCTCCGGCGAGGCCGCAGCAGACGTTCAGGCTCCGGAGGTTCCGGAAGCCCCGGAGCTGCCCACCGAGGCAGCAGTTCCGGCCACCCCGGAAATCCCCGCCGAGGTCCCCACCCAGCTCCCTGAGCTGCCCACCTCAGCTGGCCGTCCGTAACACAGCCGCCTATGGTGGACCGCGGGACTTTTCGCTGCGGCGGAAGTCCCGCGGTGCTGCCGGCCCAGGTTCGCAGCCTTCCGAACCTCGGACAGATGTGACCGCACTGAGCGGGATGGAGGAGCCTTAGGGTGCTGGACACTTTGGCAGATGAATACGTGCACACGGACGGGACCGACCCCGCCGTGCTGTTCACCCTTGTCTACCGAAAGTTCTCCGGCGCAGTGCTTGGTTACCTCAGGGCTCGCGGCGTGGATGATCCGGAGGCGGTCACCCAGGACGTGTTCCTTGCCTTCTATCCGAAGCTTGACGGACTGAGCGGCGGACTCCAGGGCGCCAAGTCGCTCATTTTCTCCATTGCGCACGCGCGGATGGTGGATTATTACCGCCGCAACGAGCGCACTCCGTCGCTCAGCCCCTACGAGTCCGAGCTCGACGGCCGCAGCTCGGCGTCTGCCGAGGAACTGGCGCTCGCGAAGGTGGACAGCGGAGGCGCAGGAGCCCTCCTTCAAGGACTCAGCCCGGACCACCAGGAAGTCCTCGCCCTGAGGGTGGTGGCGGACCTGTCCGTGGAACAGGCGGCCGAGATCATGGACCGGACCCCCGGGGCCGTCAAACAGTTGCATCGCCGGGCGCTCATCGCCCTTAGGGAACGCGCCTCAATAGGAAGCCAGGCACATCATGAGTGACAACTCCTCATCCCGGAACCAGCGGATCATCGACGAACTGCTGGCCGACGCCGGCATGGAAGACGCGGGCGAACTGCGCCCTGTCCTGTTGGAACTGCGTGCACTGGCCGCCGACAGCCCGCGGCCGTCCGCCGCGGTGGAAGCGCTGATGGCGACAGCCGCAACGCTGACAGCGCTTCCCGCTGTTCCTGCTGAACCCCGCACACTCGCCATGGCACTGCCTGCCGCCTCCGCCGAGCCAGCCTCCGCCGAGCCGGCACACGCCGACCCGGCCCTGGATGAGCTGGCCGCCCGACGACGGCGCAAACGCCGGTTGCCGCTTACGGCGCTTTCCGTCGCGGCCGCCCTGGCGGCCGGGGGTGCCGCTGCGGCGGCCACCAATGAGAACTTCCGCCACACCCTGGGTAACGTCGGTCATGCAGTGACCTTCTTCGTGGGGACCATGACGCCGGGAGGTGGGGGAAGCACGCCCGACCAGTCGGTGCCGGGTACCGGTGGAACGGCGCCGGGCGCACCCGCGCCCGCCTCACCGGTGCCTTCGCCGGCGGACGGCGGATCAGTCTCCGGCACTCAACCCGGTCACGGCGGCGCCGGCGAGCCCGCCACCCCATCGCCGGGCACCGTCCCCACGCCCGGACACACCCTGCCGGGGAAACCCGATCCCCGCGACCCGGCCAAGGTTCCGGGACTTGGACAGCTGCCCTCGGGCAAGCCGCTTCCAACTGCCCCCGTGAGCCCCGATCCGTCCGACCTTGTTCCCACATCGCCGGTGGAGCTGCCCGTCCCGGAGCTGCCGGCTCCCTCCCCTGTCCGCTAGCCGCGTGCCCGGCCGGGCTCAGCGCTAACCCGTTGGCTAGTAGCCGCCAGCCGCGGGCTTCAGCATGTCCCCTGAAGGGCCCACCAGGTACCAGACGTTGTTGACGCCCTGGCCGGTGATGTCACCGGGGGCTTTGTCCTTGGCGTAGTAGTAGACCGGCAGGCCGTTGATCGTCACCTGCTTCTTTCCCTCCGGCGTGGCGATGGTTGCCACCGTTCCCGTGACGCCCTCCGCGGCCGGCGTGGCCGATTCCGTGAGAACCGGCGGCCACGCGGCAACGCATGCGCCGGTGCACGCACTGGTGCCGGAGTCCTTTACGTCCTTGGTGAAGAAATACACGCTCATGCCTTTCGCATCCACTACGATCCGGCCTGCCGCCGACGGCCCCGTCTTCAGTACAGCCGCTCCGGCGGGGACCGCGGACGATGAGGTTCCCGCCGGAGCGGAGGCCGCCGTCGTACCCTGCGCAGTGGTGGGACTCGAGGTCCCCGTTCCGCCGCCACAGGCGGTGAGGGCCGCGGCCAGCGCCACAACGTACAGGCCTGTTCCCCAGTGCTTCTTCATGTCCAGCTCCTTGGATTCGTGCCGGCCAAACGGTGCGGGATCAGTGCGGGCCGGCGCTATCCGGTACGACGCACCAGGGAACAAAATGGTTCACAAGCGGAATCGTTCAGTAAGGCGCCTCCGTGGACCGCGGGCGGCGGTGAACCATTTCGGTCCGGACGGCGTCGTAACGGGGGAACGGCGGGCATCCGGCCGGCCGCGGCACCATGGGGCATCACACAATGCAGGGCACCATCAGTACAGCGGGAGGGGCGGGGATGCCACTCGATGAAGACGTGGTGGCAGCGATATACCGGGAGCACGGCCCGGCGCTGCGGCGCTTTGTGCTGAGCGCCTGCCGGGATCCGCAACTGGCTGAGGATGTGGTCCAGGAAACGGTGCTCCGCGTCTGGCAGCAGGCCCCGGAGATTACCGGCAGCCTGCGGAGCTACCTCTTCCGCACCGCCCGGAACATCATGATCGATAACTACCGCAAGGCCCAGCGCCGTCCCCTCGAAGCGGCCGAAAGGGACGTGGCAGACCCCGCGGAAGCCAGTGAACGCGTTGACGAACTGCTCAACCGCGTACTGATGGAGGAAGCCTTGCTGCGACTGAGCTCCGAACACCGGGACGTCCTGGTGGCACTGCACTACCGGCGCTGCACTGTCGCGGAAACGGCCGCGGAGCTGAGCATTCCCGCCGGGACGGTGAAGTCCCGTGCGTTCTATGCGGTCCGGGCTCTGCGGACCATCCTTGACGAAATGGGGGTGCAGCGGTGAGCGATGCGAACGTGCACCAACTGCTGGGAGCCTACTTGCTGGGCGGCCTGGAGCAGGCTGACGTGTCGCGGTTCGAGCAGCACCTCGCCGGGTGCCCGGATTGCCGGCGGGAGCTGGACGAACTCGCCAGCCTGCCGGCCCTGCTGGATGCCCTCCCCGTAGTCGACGCCGTCGCCCTGGCCGGGCGGGCGCCCGCGGCGGCAGCCCCGGAAGCCACTGCGTTGGGGGTAGTGGCTTCCGCAGGGGAGCCTGGCGCGCTGCTGGACGAACTGGCAGCACGGCGGCGGAAATCACGACGGCGGTGGGCGGCTTTCGTCGGGGCGGTGGCCGCCGCATGCCTGGCGGCGGGGGTGTTGGCCGCTCCGCTGTTCAACCAGCCTCCCCGGCCGGACGCCAGCTACTCGGTGGAGGCCCCGGGGGGTCTCCAGGTCCAGCTTGCCCTGGCGAAGAAGGCGTGGGGGACCGAGGTCTCGTTTTCCGGGACCAGCCTGCCCACCCGGGGCACTTTATCCCTGTGGGTCAAGGGCCGGGACGGCACCGAGGACCGTGCCTGCAGCTGGTCGGCGACTCCGGGGGGCCGGTCCAGGATCACCGGGGCAACACCCACCCAGATCAGCCGGATCAGCAGCGTGGAACTGCGCAACGAGGGCCAACAGACAGTGGCTGTCATTTCCATGGTGGACGGCTCGTCCGGAGCCCATTGACGCGATCTGCACCCGGTGGGACGCTGGGCACATGGTCCGCGGCAGGACCGGGCGTTTTGCCCGGATTCAGCCCTTCGGCATCGACAAGGTGGCAGCCGCCGTCGGTGGTGATCCCGACGTGCTCCGGATGGAGAACCTGGACACGGACATCGCGCCGCCGCCGTCGGCCATCATCGCCACCCGCGAGGCTGTGGGAAACATGGCCGCCAACAGCTGGCTCCCCTTCACCGGCACGCTGGCCCTCCGCCAGGCCGTGGCGCACCGGCTCCGGCAGCAGACAGGGCTCTCCTACGATCCCCGTTCCGAGGTGGTGATTACCGGCGGGGCGCTCGCCGGAATGCTGAGCGTGCTCCTGGCAACCGTGGACCACGGCGACGAAGTGATCCTCACGGATCCCACTTATGCGGGCATGATCAACAGGGTCCGGCTTGCAGGGGCCGTGCCGGTTTTCGTTCCGCTGATGGTCTCCGGCGGGCGCTGGCGCCTGGACCCGGTGAGGCTGGCCGCGGCGGTTTCAGCGCGCACCCGGGCCATCCTCTTAATGAGCCCCGCGATGCCCACCGGCCACGTGCTCAACGACGCCGAATGGGGTGCCGTCCGTGATGCCTGCCTGCACGCGGACTGCTGGCTGCTATATGACGCCGCCATGGACCGGATCCTGTTCGACGGCCTGCCGTACCGTCATCCGGCGTCGTTCCCGGAGCTCGCCCCGCACACCATCACCATGGGGGGAGTTTCCAAGACCTACCGCATGATCGGCTGGCGCGTCGGCTGGGTGGCCGGCCCCCTGGAGGTGATGGGAGACGTGGCCCTCGCCGCGATCTACAACACTGCCGTGGCCAGCGGCTTCAACCAGGCAGGGGTCCTCGCCGCACTGACCAACAGTGACGACGGGATCACCGGGGCGGTGCGGGAGTGGCAGTCGCGCCGCGACCTGGTGACCGCCGAGTTGGCCGGGCTTCCCGTTGTGGTGCCTGAGGGCGGCTGGTCGCTGTTGCTGGATGCGGAGGCACTGGGGATGCGGGCGCCGGAGCTGTCCCGGCGGCTCCTGGCTGTTGGCCGTATCGCCGCGACCCCCATGACGGCGTGGGGCCAGGACGTGGCGCCGCGGTACGTGCGGCTGGTCTACGCCACCGAACCGGCGGAGCGGCTGCACGGCATCGGCGCGCGTGTCCGGGCCGCCCTCGAAGGCGACTGAGCTGGTGCCGGCCGAGCGAGATCGGGGGGCCGGCCCGGCGGCTGCGTGACGGCACGCAGCCCCCGGCCCGGAGCCACGGACTCGGAGGCTTGGGTCAGGGCTGCAGCGAGCGGAACTCCGCCACGAGCGCCGGGTCCTCGCACGCCCGGGCGAAAGCCTCGATGCGCTTTTCGATCTCGCGGCCCAGCAGCCAGCTGCCGATCCGCTCCGCCACCGGCCGCAGCCACGCCGGCCGGCAGGAAAAGGTGTACTTCCAGACAGCCCGGGTGCCGCCGTCGGCCGGGGTGAAACGCCAGCCGCCGCCAAAGTTGCCGAAGAACCACGGCCCGGAAACCATCGTCATGCCCACGTTCCGGGGCGGTGCATAGGAGACGTATTCGCTCACCATCACCAGCCCCATGTTCGAGACCGTCCGGGTGCGGACGCCCTTGCCCGCGGCCTTGGCGCCGTCCAGCCAGCCCTGCGCCGAAATGAAGGGGTCCCACTTCAACCGGAAGTCGCCGGTGGTCTGGGAGAACGCAAAAGCGGTCTCAGGGTCGAGTCGGATAAATCGTTCGGCGCGTACCTGGGGCATGCGTCCACCCTAGCCGGGCGGGTGCCCCAGGCGGTTCACATCTTCGCCAGCTTTGCCCGCATCATCGAATACACGCCGTAGCAGATCAGGCCGATTCCGGCGGCGGCCAGCAGGTAGAGCCCGAACGGCTGGTCCCGCAGGGCCTTCAAGCCTCCGTCCAGCCCGGTGGATTCCTCCGGGTGCGACCTGACCGTGGCAATGATAATCAGGAGGCCCACCAGCAGCAGCGCGAAGCCCTTCGCGACGTAACCCACCACGCCCAGGACGGACACTGCGGTTCGCGTGGTGCCCGGGGCAGGCATCCTGAGGTTCTTTTCGAACGACTTCCGGACGCCGCGGATCCCGTACACGATCCCTGCAATGGCCACCGCGGCGCCGATGACGATCAGCAGCGCAACGCCGCCTGGGGCTTTCATCAGCGCGATGGTGAAATCGCTGGTGGACCGGCTGTTGTCCTTCCCGGTGCCGATGGCGAACGAGGCCAGCGTCACGGCGAAGGCGGCAAAGACCACGGCCTGGCCGGCCGCTTTGAGTTTCTTGCCGATTTTTTCGCGCTTGGGCAGATGGCTGAAGTCGAAGATCGCATCGCTGGTCTGCCAGATGGCCAGGGCCACGCAGGCCACAAAGCTGCTCCACAGCAGGATGGGACCGGCCGGCTGGCCGGAGAGTTCCTGCACGGCACCGCTGACGTCCGCCTTGCCTTGGCCGCCCATGGCCAGGCGGATGGCGATGGCGCCCACCAGGAAATGCAGGATGCCGCTGACCGCGAACCCTGCACGGGCCATGATTTCCAGTGGCCGCGAGTTGGTGACTTCCTCAGCCGTCCCGGCGGCTTCCCTTAGTTCTTTTTTGATGTCCGGATCCTCGTGCAATTCTCGTGGCCCCGGGTCTGTCCCGATGGCAGTGTTAAAGGCCAATCGTGCCACGGGAACAGGCTCCGGAACAGCTCCCGGTCCGATGCCCGGCGCGACAGTAGGCTGGAACGATGGCCACCCAGCAGTACAGCGGAGACCCTGATCCGCGACATCCGTCCCTGGGGCGGCGAACGCTCCGATGTAACGCTCGACGGCGGGGTGATTGCCGCCGTCGCACCTCACCTCCCGGAGCGGGAACCGGCGCAGGGAACCGCGCCGCAGGCGGGGCCTGGAACCGCCACGGCGGCCGGTCCGGGCGTCACCGTGGTGGAGGGCCGGGGGAGGCTGCTGCTCCCCGCGTTTTCCGACGTCCACGTGCACCTGGACTCCAACCGGCTTGGACTGCCGTTCCGCGGACACACCGGCGGGGCGGGGGTGTGGACCATGATGCTGAACGACCGCAACAACTGGCGCCGGGCGGAAACGCCCATCACCGAACGGGCGGCCACGGCGCTGGGCATGATGGTGGCTCGCGGAACCACGCGCGTGCGGACGTTCGCGCAGGTGGACGCCGACTGCAGGCTGGAGCGCTTCGACGCGGTGGCAGCGGCCCGGCCCGCCGCGGCGGTCATGGACCGGCTCCCGGACCGCACCGTGATCCACCGCGGCAGGATGGTGGCGGACGGACTCAGGCTGCTGGCGGGGCCCCATGGGGAGTGATGCCCATGGCACCCCCTGGTGCAACATGGCACGATATGGACCAGCCGCCACCTTGCAACTGCATCATTCTCTGGGGAGACATCATGACTTTTTACGGTGCTGACGTCAGTCAGCTTCGCGCCTTGGCCAAGGCCGCAGACAAAGCTGCTTCACAGCTCAGCACCAGGGCGTCGTCGCTGCAGAGCCAGATCCTTGCCGCCCCCTGGAAAGGTGGCGACGGCGAGCGTTTCCGGCAGGAGTGGACGGGCAGCCACCGTCCCAGCATCGAGCGGGTGGTCGCAAGCCTCCGGCAGAACTCGAAGATCCTCCTCCAGAACGCCGCGGAACAGGAAAAGTCCTCGGCGGCCGGCGCGGGCGGCACCGGCGCCGGGCCGGGCGGGCTGCAGGGCCTGTTCGACCAGATGAAGAACTGGGCGCAGGAGAAGCTCGAAGCTGCCCGCGAGGCCGCGGAACACCGCGCCGACCTCCAGGGTCAGCTGGACGCAATGGCCGGGGCCAGCCCGGAGGAACAGGCCAAATGGTGGGACAGCCTCTCGGCCGCGGACAAGAAGTACCTGATCGAGGGCGAAGGCCCGGAGGGTCCGCTGGCCAAGGACCTGATGACCATGGACGGCGGGATCCCGGAATCAGCGCAGGACCTCGCCCGGCAGCACCTGCTGGAGCTGGCCAAGGAGGACATCCCGGTCTACACGGAGACGGGAAAGGCTTCGATCGAAGCCCGTGTCCTGTGGGTCCACGGCGGCGCCGAGGTGGGCACGGAAGTGGTGGAAAACGCGGATGGCTCGGCCACCGTGAAGGTCTACGGCAACATGGGCCTGGGCGTGAACGACGCTTCCGGATCCGCCGGTGCCACCCTGACCGGCGAGGTGGCCCGCGAATACACGTTCGACAGCATTGAAGAAGCCATGGCTGCGCGGAACCAGATGTACGCCGACCTCCCGCCGGACAGTGTGGGTGATATCAAGGACGTGGCCGGTAACCCGCCGGACTACATCCTGGACACCCTGAACGAGGCCGCTTCAGACAACGGCTCCAACGGCCATGAGGACAAGGCCAAGGGATCGCTGAGCTTTGAGGCCGGGGCCGATTCGGCCGATGCCGCCGCCTCCGCGAAGCTGGAACTGGCCTATGAAAAGAACCTCAGTGACGGGACGTCCAAGGGCAGCGTGGAAGTTTCCGCCAAAGGCAACCTGGACCTGGACGGGCGGACCTTCGAGGCCTCGGGCAAGGGCGGCCTGGAGTTGAACATGGACAAGGACAATAACCTCAGTTCCGTGTCCCTATCCCTGGAAGGCACCGTGGCGCAGGGCGTCAAGGAGGGAATGGATGTCAAGGCCGGCAGCGTCGAGTCCAGCGTCACGGCAGGCACCCAGGGCACCGTCAAGATCGACATCGACTACACGCCGGAAAACAGCACCGTGATCGACAGCTACATGAAGAACGTGGCCCTGGGGAACGACGCTGCGGCCGCCCGGGATGCCGCGAAACTCTACGAGGCAGGCTCGGCCACCGTCCAGGTGAACAGCGTGGTCACGGCGTCCAACGAGGCCGGGTTCGATGTCAAGGCCGGCGAGGTCAAGGTCAGCACGGAAAACCAGGTCAGCACTAACGTCAGCACGTACCAGAAGGTCCCGAACGACACCAAGCTCTCCCGGCTGTAGTTTCGCCTGGCCTATCAACGACGCTGCCCCATAAACACTGAGTTACCGCTGAAGGAGCAACCACCAGCCATGACAGTTCACATCGAATCCCCGCTCGGTTTCACTGCGGACTTCCCCGAGCACACCCTGGTCCTGGACGACTCGACCGCAGGCCCCAACACCGAACAGTACGGCCTGCTGGGAGACGTCCTCGTCACGGTCATCAAGGATGACACCTCCGTGGAAGGTCCGGCCGAGGCCAACGGCTGGGCGCACCTGATGTCAGCCCACTACCTTGAAGAGCGCGGCGGCAACCTGCTGACCGAGGGTGAACTGAACCTGCCCGGCAAAGCCGCCTACGCCGTCGTCGTCGGCTACGACGATAAACGGGGCGACGCGAAGGCGGCCGCCACCGTGGGGGTGTGGGAAAAGGACCGGTTCATCGGCGTCGTGGTGATCTGGCCGTACGTCGACCCGCAGCTCGAGCCGCGGATCGGCCTGCTCAAGGAAGTGGTCGGCGCCATCAAGGTGAGCTGACCGGCGCCTAGCCGAACACGGCCGCAACCGGTGCCAGCACGGCGGACACCAGGCTGGTGATGCCGGCCGCCAGCCCGCGGGAATCAGCGCAGGGGCGTTGCGGGGCGAGAGGCTGCGGGGAGGCCATGGTGCCTCACAGCCGCCGGTAGCAGAGATCGAAGATGAGGCGGCCTGCTTCGTGGGCCTTGTTTTCGAAGCTTGTCCGGATGCGGCCCTCGAAACGCGGCGCCCAGCCGCCCGTTTCGTCCACGCCCTCGTTGGGTCCGGTGTGTTCGGTGCTTACCGGGGCGCGGCCCTCCTTGACGGGCGCGCCGCCCACCAGGGATTCGACGCCGGACTGCCACACCTGGGTGAGCGGGCTTTCGGGACCCCTGCGTTCGCCGTCGTGCAGGTTCACGAAATCGGCCGACCCGGCCATGACGTCGCGGACGTGCACGGCGTAGTTGGACCAGTCGGTGGCCACGCGGAACAGCCCGCCCGGCTTCAGCGCGGTGGCGACGAGCGCGGCGAACTCGGGCTGGATGAGGCGGCGCTTGTGGTGGCGCGACTTGTGCCAGGGGTCGGGGAAGAAGACCCAGACCTCGCTGACCGAACCTGCCGGCAGCATGGTGGCAAGTACCTCCGGCGCGTTGGCCTCCACCACGCGGACGTTGCTGAGCTTGCGGCTGTTGATCTTGATCACGGTGTTGGCGAGCCCGGGGGTGTACACCTCCACGGCCAGGAAGTCCCAGTCCGGGTTCTCCTCCGCGGCGTGGCAGACGGCGTCGCCGAGGCCCGAACCGATTTCCACGATCAGGGGGGCAGTGCGGCCGAACTCCGCTTCGGCGTCGAACACGTAGTCCGGGTGCACCGAGGTGTTGGCGATGTGCCGCGGGACGTCAACCGCCCAGCGGTCCGAGTGCTCCTCCCAAGCCTGCTGGCGGCGGCCCTGCAACCGGGTTCCACGGCGCACGAAGCTGACCGGCCGGCCCCCGTAGGTTCCGAACGAGGCCTGGCTGCCGGGCGTCACCGGCCGGGACGGCTGCGACTGCTCCGGGGCCGAATCCGGGGTTTCCTCCGGTGTCTGGGCGTGCGTCGGTTGGGGGGTTTCTGGGGATTCACTCATCCCCTCCAGAATAGTTGAGACCAGCCGCTGTAAGCAGCCGAAGACCCGGGACTGGCTGCCAGGCGTGTGGACATGTGGTCTCCTCATGCCTTTGCGGGGGGTGTCCTGTGGCGCCAGGACGTGGCGAGTTCAGACTAGGGACGGCCGGGCGGGGCAGGTGACGGGATTCGGCGTTATGTGGATAACTCCTGCGAGAATGGGGCGCGTGACCCAAGCCAACAACGCCGCAGCAAAGACCACCGCAGCCGGCCGCGGCCGTAAAGCGGCCCCCGGCACGCTGGTGGACGCCGAAATCGACGAACTGCCCGCCGCCGAACCTACGCACATCAGTAGCCGCCGCGGATTGATCTACCTCGGCGTCTGCCTGGTACTGATCGGGCTGAACCTGCGGACGGTGTTCTCCAGTTTCGCCGCGGTGCTTCCGGAGATACGGTCCGACGCCGGGCTGCCGGGCTGGGCGGTGGTGGTCCTCACTACCGTGCCCGTGACCCTGCTGGGGGTCTTCGCCCCGCTGGCTCCTGTCCTCGCCCGGCGTTTCGGTGCCGAACGGGTGCTGCTCGGAGCCATGGGCGTGCTGACCACCGGGCTCCTGCTGCGCCCTGTCGAGTTGCCGGGCGCCGGCCACCTGCCGGCGCTGCTGGCCGGAACAGCGGCCTGCGGCGCTGCCATCGCCCTGTGCAACGTGCTGCTGCCCGGCCTCGTGAAGCGCGACTTCCCGCACCGGCTGGGGCTGATGGGCGGGCTCTACACCACCGCGATCTGCGCCTCGGCCGCACTGGGGGCGGGGTTCACCTACCCGGTGTTCTCCGCGTCGGGGGAGTGGACGGCGGCGCTGTGGTTCTGGGCGCTGCCCGCCGGCGTCGTCCTTTTGTTGTTCCTTCCACTGGCCCTTCGGCAGCGGCACCCGCGGCACCAGGCCGTTGCCGACGGCGTGAACGTGTGGCGCTCAGCGGTCGCCTGGCAGGTGACCATCTTCATGGTGCTGCAGGCGATGATGTCCTTCAGCGTGTTCGCCTGGCTGGCACCCATCCTGCGGGAACGCGGAGTGGACGGCGGGACGGCCGGGCTGATCGTCTCCGCGTCCATCGTGCTGCAGATGCTTGGTTCGCTGTTCGCGCCGGCGCTGGCCGCGCGGTTCCGCGACCAACGGGCCATCAACACGGTGGTGGCGCTGATGACCGGCGGCGGGTTCGCGCTGAGCATTTTCGGGCCGCTGGACTTCATCTGGGTGTGGACCGGGCTGCTGGGCCTCGGGCAGGGCAGCCTGACCGCGGTGGCGCTGACCATGATCATGCTCCGCACGCGTGACGGGCACACGGCAGCCCACCTCTCCGGCATGATGCAGGGGGTGGGCTACGGCGTCGGCTCCACGGGCACGCTGATGGTGGGGCAATTGCATCAGGCCACGGGATCCTTTGCCGCGGCGGGTGTGCTGTTTCTTGCGGTGGGGGCGTTTGCTGCCGTGTTCGGCTACCGGGCCGGGCGGGACCGTTTCATCGGGGGTTAAGCGGCTGGAGGGGCGGCGCCTGCCGCCCCTCAGCCCCCGCGGCGCCTGTGGCTCAGTCCTTGCCGAGACCGGCTGCGCTGACCTTGCTGCCGCCGGTTTCTGCGGTGACGCTGTTCAGGGCGGTGAGGTCGAAGATGCCGTTGATGTCCGCCTGCTTGGTGGTGCCGGCCTTCACGCCGTCCTCGAGCAGTTTCTTGTAGGTTCCGGCCAGCGGATCCACGGTGAAGACGATGTTCTGCAGGGACCGGTCAATGACGTCGGCTTTCAGCTCGGCGCCGGACGCTTCCTTGAGGGCGGCGTTGATGACGCCGGACTTCTCGGCGGCGGCCGCGGAGTTGAGCCAGGCCACGGACTCGGCGTGGCCTTTCAACAGGGCCTTGACGGTGTCCGGGTGGTCCGCGGCGAACTTCTTGTTCACAATCAGGATGGTGGTGGGGAACTCGCCCGGCTTGCCCGTCAGCGACCCGTCCCACAAATCCTTCTCGTCCACCAGCACCTTCGCGCCGGCCTGCAGCACCAGCCGGGACGCCCACGGCTCCGGCAGCCACGCGCCGTCAAGCTTGCCGTCCTGGAACAGCTTCAGCGTCTGCGCGTTCTCGGTCGGATTGATCGCCACATCCCCGCTGCCGTCGGTGTTCGTCTTGTACCCCTGCCCGGCGAGCCACGCCCGCAACGCCACATCCTGCGTCCCGCCCAGCTGCGGCGTGGACAGGGTCTTGCCCTTCAAATCCGCCGCCGAGCCGATCTCCGGCTTCACCACCAGCTGCGCCCCGCCCGCCGCCGCACCGGCGATGATGCTCACGGACTCACCCTGGCTCTTCACAAACGAGTTGATGGCCGGGTTCGGGCCGATGTACGTGGCGTCGATCGCGCCGGCGTTCAGCGCCTCGATCGCGGCCGGACCGGCGTTGAACACCTGTGTACTGAGCTTGCTATCGCCCAGGCTCCCGGCAATGAAACCTTCCTTCACGCCCACCAGCGCCGGGGCGTGCGTGACGTTGCCGAAGTAGCCCAGCTTCAACTCCGCGGCAGGCGTGCCGGCGGCAGCTGCCGCGGCCGGCTGCGCTTCGGTGCTGCGGCTAAGGTTCGACGCCACTGCGGCGCCGCCGGCTATCAGGGCGACGAGCCCGGCGGCGATGCCGATTCCCAGGGCGCGCTTGCGCTTTGCTGAGGAGTTTTGGGGTTTGGTGCTTTGGCCCGCCACGATGCGGGTGGATCCTTCTGGGTTCTGATGCGATGACATGGGGATTCCTTCACGAAAGCGGCGTGCCTGCACAGGGTTGCCGCCGGATGACAGTCGGGGATGGAGGTCGAAGGGACGGAGGCCCGAGGCGGCATCTCTGCCGTCCTCCGTCATGGGTCAGTGGCTGGGCCTGCTGCTCTTGTGGAGCGTCTCCGGTGCCCCGGTGCCAGCGCTTGGACTGAGATTACGGTTCGGGGTGCGGCACTATCAACGGTCCGCGACGCGCACGTTCACCGGGGTTCACGCGGTGACGCAAAGCGTCATCGGCAAGCCCCGGCGGCCGTCCGGGGCGTCCGGAAAGTCACGGAGCGTCACGTGACGTAACTGCCGCCGCCGTCATCATCCCGGACTGCCGGCCAGCAGGAAGCGGCCCGGACCGTGGCGGCCCGTCTTCCGAATGTCCTGTCAGTTCAGTTCGGTGGCCCTGGACCGCGGCTGCAGCGCGGTCCAGGTGATCACGGTGGCCACCAGTGCGATGGAAATCAGGCCAAGCCCGGAATAGCCGACGACGGCCAGCACCGGGCCGGCCAGCGCACCGCCGGTAGCCGCAGCTGCGTTCATGCTCAGGTCCGAAACGCCTTGGATGGCCGGCCGGTCCTGCACCTGTGCCGATTCGGCCACCAATGCAGACCCGGCAACCACCGAGGCGGACCAGCCAAGCCCCAGCAGGATCAGGCTTGCGGTCACTGCCGGGCCTGACTCCGACGCGAATCCGGCCAGTACCAGCGAAGACAACAGCATGGCCTGGCCCAGCAGGATGGTGCGCAGCCGGCCGGCTTTGTCCGCCATCCAGCCGAATACGGGGGACAACCCGTACATGCCGGCGATGTGCAGGCTGATCGTCAGGCCAACCACTGTGAGGCTGGCCCCGTGGTCGCGCAGGTGGACGGGCGTCATGGACATGAGTGCCACCATGGTGGCGTGGCTGAGGGCGACGGCGGCCACCGCATACCTCGCCCTGGAGTTGCTCCGCAGGATCCGTATGCCGCTCTTGGGCTGGGGCACTTCGAGGTCGGGAACGCGGGAAGCCATCGCGGTGAGGAGCGGGTCCGGCCGCAGGCCGGTTGCATAGACGACGGCGGTTGCAAGCTGGGCGGCCACTGAAAAGGCGAAGGCGCCGGTCAGCGGGGGCAGGCCGAGTGCGGCACCCACCACCTCGCCGGGGCCGAAAAGGTTCGGGCCCAGAACGGCTCCGATTGTTGTGGACCAGACCACGATCGAGAGGTCCCGGCCCCGCGACCCGGGGAGTGAAAGATCGGTTGCGGCGAAACGTGCCTGCAGGTTCACGGCGGAGCCCGCTCCGAGGAGCATGAGGCCCAGCAGGAGCAGCGGAAAGACGGCAACTGCGGTGGAGGTGATAGCCACGACGGCCCCGGCGCCGGCAATGAGGGCGCCCGTGGACAACGAGACCCGGCGCCCGCGGGCCTGGGCAAGCCGGGCCAGGGGGACGGCGGCGAGGGCGGCGCCGAGAGTGCTCATCGTTGCGGCCATTCCGGACCACGCGTTGGATCCGGAGAGCTGGGCTGCCAACAATGAACCCAGGGAAAGCGTCGCGCCCATGCCGATGCCGCCGAGGATCTGGCCGCCGACCAGGACGGTGACCACGCGGCGTTGCAGGCTGCGACCTTCCGGGACGGGCCGGGCCGGGATGAACTGGGCCGGGCCGGCGTGGCCCGGTGGTGCCCCGTCCAGCTTCCCGCTTTCCGGCCGTTCCTCTGCGTTCATGCTGATCCTTAACTGCGTGTCCTTGGCGGGACTCTACAGGGCGCCGGAGGCCTCTTCAATTTACCCTGTGGGGTATCAAACTCCCCCGCCAGGTTGTGCCTGACACGGGTCAGTGCGGACGGCAGCTACGTTGTGAACATACTGCCCGCGCTGATCCTGATGGGCCGGGGCATGGTGTTCGTCCCAATGCAGAACCTTGCCCTCTTCGGCGTGGCCAAGGATGATTCCGGCATTGCGATTGCGCTCCTGCTGATCAGGATCGACCGGAAAACGTTCAGCGGCGCAGACACTGAAGGGCGCCCCCGTCCATTTGGGCCAGAAGCGTTCCCCCTGCGTCAACGCTGAGGGGCGGCCGGAGCACGTCCGGCCGCCCCTAGGGGTTCCTTAGTTGTTGCAGAGCTGCCCGAAGGTGGCGCCGGCCTTCTGGTAGCCCGCCTGCAGTTCGGCCACCTTCCCGGCGTCCGGGTTCTCCTTGGCGTTCTCGTCCGCGTAGTCCAGGATGGCCTGCACGGCGGGCTTCATCTCGTCCGAGGCCCCTCCCACGAGCGGGCGGAGCTTGTTGCCCAGGATGACCATTCCGGTCTTGCCGGCGTTGGCGCTGGGGTCCGTGACAACAATCTTGAGCCGGTCGCAGGTTTCAGCGGTGGTCAGTTTTGCCGGCGCGGAGCAAGCGGAAGCGGAGATGATGAGCCCGGCGGCGAGCAGGGCCGTGGTGAGTTTCTTCATGGTTCCCTTAATAGATGACTGTCGGTCGATTGTACGCAGATCCCGCTGGGCCTCCGGTGTGCGTACCCGGCCTGTGACGCTGCGGGGAACGCTAATGCGTCAGGTCCTTGCCCTTGGTTTCCGGGATGGTGAAGACAAACGCGATGCCGATCAGCAGCAGGAGCACGGCGTAGACGTTGAACAGGTTGGCTTGTCCGATGGTGCCGAGCCAGGTCTGCAGGTACGGGGCCGTGCCGCCGAAGGCCGCAACACAGATGGAGTAGGGGACGCCGACGCCGACCGTGCGGATCTTGGTGGGGAAGAGCTCGGCATACACGGCCGGAACGATGGCGGCGCTGGCTGCGATGAAGAACAGCATCACGGACATTGTGACGGCCAGCTGCCAGGGGGAGTCCTTCAAGAGCCAGGTCATGGGGAAGTGCAGCAGGGCGGCGCCGGCGGAGCCCATGATCAGGACCGGTTTGCGGCCGATCCGGTCGGACAGTCTGCCCCAGAACGGCAGGGCGGCGATGAAGACGATGTTGGCGATCACGCCGGCCCAGAGGGCTTCGCCGCGGTCCATCTTCAAGGTGGTTGCGGCGTAGCTGGGCGCCACGACGCCCCAGATGTAGTAGCTCACGGTGAGGCCGACCGTCAGGCCGATGACCTGCAGGGCCTGCTTGCGGTGCCGCCAGATCTGCGGCCACATGGGCTCGTGCTTTTCCGTGGGAGTCTCGGACTCGAACGCCGCCGTCTCCTTCATCCGTGCGCGCATCACGAGTGCGTAGACGCCCAGCGCTCCGCCGACCAGGAACGGGATGCGCCAGCCCCAGGCGTTCATGTCGGCCTGGCTGAGGACGTTGGACAGGATGGCGCCAAGCAGGGTCCCGGCCAGGATGCCGGCGGTGCCGGAGGTGTAGATGAGGGTTGCCCAGAAGCCGCGCTTTTCCTTGGGCGCCATCTCTGAGAGGTAGGTCTGCGACGACGGCAGCTCCCCGCCGTGGGCCAGGCCCTGGATCAGGCGGGCCACCAGCAGCATGACGGACGCAAGGGCGCCAACAGCTTCGAAGGTGGGGGCGACGCCGATCAGCAGGCTGCCGAGGGCTGCTAGGCCGACGGCGAACGTCATGGACGTCTTGCGGCCTATCCGGTCGCCGATCCAACCGAACACGAAGCCACCGAACGGGCGGGCCACGAAGCCGACGGCGAAGATCGCCAGCGTGGCCAGGAAGGCCGACGTCGGATCCGCCTTGCTGAACAGTGCGCTGGCAATGAACGGTGAGAACGTGGCGTAGATGGCCCAGTCGTACCATTCAACGGCGTTGCCGATGCCGGTTCCGATGAGGGTCCGGACGTGGGATTTGTGAACCTGGACCTCGGCTGGCATGCCTACGGTGGAAGTCATGTGGGGCTCCAAAAGAGAAGGGAAGGTCAGTTGGCTGCAGCCGCGAGGGCTGCGATGCGGGAAACGGCGAGTTCTGCGTAGAGCGCCGCGCCGTCGGAGAGAACGCCGTCGTCGAATGTGGCGTAGGGGGAGTGGTTGAACGGGGTGGAGGTGTGGTCTGCGCCGGGGGCAACGGCGCTGAGCCCGATGAATGTGCCGGGCACCTCGGCCATCACCCGGGAGAAGTCCTCCGAGCCGCTGAGCGGGGTGGCCCAGCGGGTCAGGCGCGAATCTCCAAACAGCTTCTGGATGGTCTTTTCGGCGGTGTGTGTCTCGTCTTCATCCGTGACGCTGAGGGGGTACTCGGCGCGGTAGTCCACGTCCACCTCCAGTCCGTGGGCGGCGGCGATGCCTTTGAGGAGCATGGGAATCGCCGTCATCATCCGTTCCCGGGAGGCATCGGAGAAGGTACGGATGGTGGCTTCGAAGCGCGCGGATTCCGGGATGACGTTGCGCTTGGTGCCGGCCTGCAGGAGGCCCACGGTGAGGACCACTGGATCGAACATGTTGAACTGGCGGGTGATCATCACCTGCAGGGCGGTCACCATCTCGGCCACGGCCGTGACGGGGTCCTTTGCGGAATGGGGTGCGGAGCCGTGGCCGCCGGCACCCAGGACCGTGACGAAGAGTCCGTCCGAGGCGCTCAGGATGACGCCGGGCCTGGTGCAGAACTGCGCGTGCGGTTCCAGGGCGGAGAACACGTGCATGGCGTAAGCGGCGTCCACGCGCCGGCCCGCAGCGTTCAGGACGCCTTCGCGGATCATGTGGGAGGCGCCGTCGAAACCCTCCTCGCCGGGCTGGAACATCAGGACAACGTCCCCGGCGAGCTGATCCCGGCGGTCGGCCAGGAGCCGGGCGGCGCCGGCCAGCATGGACGTGTGGAGGTCATGGCCGCAGGCATGCATGGTGCCGTCGATGCGTGAGGTGAAGTCCACGCCGGTGCGTTCCTGGACGGGCAGACCGTCCATGTCCGCGCGGAGCAGGACCGCCGGCTTCTCGGCCGACGCGTGCGGCGCGCCGCCGCGCAGCACCGCAGTGACCGACGTCGTGCTCTCACCGAGGGTGATCTCGTACGGCAGGCCTTCCAGCGCTTTGAGTACCTTTTCCTGGGTCCGGGGCAGATCCAGGCCGATCTCCGGCTCCCGATGCAGCTCGTGGCGGAACCGGGCGATTTCGCCCTGCAGCTCCCTGGCATCGGCGGTGATCGACATATGTTCTCCTGCTTCCCGAACGAGTGGTTAGTGACGTGCGTCCATTCTGGAGTGAGCTGGTTCACAATCAGGAAAATAGCTCGAAAAAATCAAAGTAAGATGGAATCTGCA
Source organism: Arthrobacter sp. NPDC058288 (assembly GCF_042880995.1). Taxonomy (NCBI): domain Bacteria; kingdom Bacillati; phylum Actinomycetota; class Actinomycetes; order Micrococcales; family Micrococcaceae; genus Arthrobacter; species Arthrobacter sp. NPDC058288. Next base: position 205,115 of record NZ_JBHVYH010000003.1, on the reverse strand, counting down.
GGATTCGCGCACGGGGAGAGGTGGCGGCGCCGGATGGATGTCAGCGAGGAAGACCTTGAACTGATCAACGCGCTGCAGATCGCGCCACGCGTCAGCTGGTCAGATGCCGCCCGGATCCTGGGCGTGCATGCCACCACCCTGGCGGCCCGCTGGGACAGGCTTCGGACTGCCGGCGCCGCCTGGACAACAGCCCACCTGATCGGCGACCCGAAGCAGATGTGCCTTGCGCTGGTGGACGTGGACTGCGAAATGCGGCAGCGCGCTGAGGTCACCGCGGCGCTCGCGGCCATCCCGGAGGTGGTCACAGTGGAGGAAGCCGCCAGCAACCGCGACCTGATGCTGACGGTCATCACACCCACCCTGGGCCGCTTCAGCGAGTTCGTGGTGCCACAGTTCAAAGAGATCCCGGGCCTGCTCAAATACCGGACCTCCCTGTGTACCCGGCTTTATGTGGGCGGCTACGCCTGGCGGCTCAACGTTCTGAGCAAGGCACAGCAGAACGCCTTCAACGCTCTAGCCGGACCCGAGGCAGCCGGCTCCGTGCCGCCCGCCGGTACGGGCGCCCCGCTGCCGCAAAGCCATCTGGACCTCATTCCGTTCCTCGCGCAGGACGGGAGGGCAACGGCAGCGGATATCGCCCGCAGCCTGGGCCGGAACCCGGCCACCGTCCAGCGGCAGCTGAACCGCCTTCTCTCCAGCCAGTTGCTGTCCTTCCGCTGCGAAATCGCGCAGAAGTACTCCGGCTACCCGGTCACATGCCAATGGTTCGCCAATGTGCCGCCCGGCCGGCACGAGGCCGCCGCGGCCGAATTGCGCAGCCTCCGCAACGTCAGGCTTGCCGCTTCCACCACCGGGCGGACCAACTTTGTGATCATCATGTGGCTGCACTCCCTGGCCGAGGTGATGAATGCAGAGCTGGCCCTCCAGCAGCGGATCCCAGGGATCGAACTGGCGGAAAGCGTCGTGGTCCTGAGCGCCGCCAAGCGGGTGGGCTGGATGCTCAACCCCGATTCAACCGCCACCGGAGCGGTTGTGCCGTCCGCCGGCCTGGGGCCGGAGGCCTAGCGGCACGGCGAGCAGTCCGCACGGTCCAGCACCGCGTTCACCCGTGCCATGAAGTCCTTCATGAGATCACTGCGCGAGGGGTAGTAGGCGTAGAAGGTGACCCTGGTGGTGCCGGCTGCCGCGGCGATCTCGTCGATGGTGGTCGCGGCGTAACCCTTCTCGCAACGGCGACATGGATCAATCCCAACGGTGGCGTACGGGGTCAGAACCGGGCCGTAGCCACCGGACGCAGCGACGCCGGCCCTGCGTCGGCCAGCCGGCGCAGTTTGGGCACCGGGATCCGGTAGTTGAGCGCGGCGGCGGTCCCGGAACCGTCCGTGGAGTACGCATCTCTCTATCGTCGGGCCGGATTGCCGGCACGCACCGCGGGCCGTGTTGTTCAGGACCACCCCGAACAACACGGCCCGGGGTGTTTAATGGCAGGCACCATCCATGACGACGAATCAGGCTCCCGCCGTGCAACGAAGCGCCCCTGCCGCCGCCCCCGAGACGGCCGGCATCCTCCACCGCCGCTACCTGCTGGTGACGGCCGGCGCGTGCGCCCTGGTGTTCCTGGCCGCCTTCGAGTCCCTGGCCGTGGCCACCATCATGCCGCTGGTCAGCCGCGAGCTGGACGGCGCCGCCTTGTACGCCCTGGCCTTCGCCGGACCGCTCGCCACTGGTGTGATCGGCATGGTGGCGGCCGGCAACTGGTCCGACCGCCGCGGACCGGTGGGGCCCCTGTACGCCTCCGTGGCGCTGTTCGTGCTGGGGCTGCTGATCGCCGGAACGGCAGGGAGCATGCCTGCCCTGGTGGGCGGACGGCTGGTACAGGGCCTGGGCGGCGGAGCCATGACCGTGGCCCTCTACGTCGTGGTGGCGCGGGTATACCCGCCGGCGCTGCACCCGAAGATTTTCGCTGCGTTTTCCGCGGCCTGGGTGATTCCGTCCCTGGTGGGCCCCTTCGCGGCCGGAATCGTGGCCCAGGCGGCAAGCTGGCACTGGGTCTTCCTGGGTGTGGTGGGCCTGGTGGTGCCGGCGCTCCTGATGATCGTTCCCGCGCTGCACGGCCTGCACGGTACCCCCGCCAAAGCCGCCCCCGCCAAGGCCGGCACACCGGAAGGAACCACAGGTACGCAGCGGTGGTCCTTCCGCCGGCTCGCGTGGGCAACCCTGGCGGCGCTTGCCGTGCTGGGCCTGAATCTCTCCGCGCAGGTCCCGGGAGCCGGAGGCTACCTGGCGGCGGCCGCCGTCGTGGTTGCCCTGGTGGCGGTGCGCCCGCTGGTGCCCCGCGGCACCCTGCTTGCCCGGCGGGGGCTGCCGAGCGTCATCCTGGCCCGTGGGCTCGTCTCGGCCGCCTTCTTTGGGGCAGAGGTCTACCTCCCGTACCTGCTGGTGGAGCGGTATTCCTTTTCGCCGACGTTCGCCGGGCTGACCCTCACCGGCGGCGCCCTTGCGTGGGCCGGTGCCTCGGCTGTGCAGGGCCGGATGGGCACGAAGCTCAGCAACCTCCGGGCCATGAAGATCGGGTCAGTGATGGTGCTCGCCGCCGTCGTCCTTGCCCTGGTGACCACGCTCCTGGGCTGGCCGTCCGCCGTCGCGATCGCCGGCTGGATCTCTGCCGGCGGCGGCATGGGGCTGATGTATCCGCGCCTGAGCGTAATGACCCTGGCCATGTCCACGCCGGATACCGAGGGGTTCAACAGTTCGGCCATGTCCATTGCCGACTCCCTGGGCGGCGCGTTGGCGCTGGCCACCACCGGGATCGTGTTCGGTGCTTTAGCCGGAACGGCGGCAGGAACGGCAACGACGACGGCGGGCGGTGTTTCGGGCGGCTCCTTCGCAGGAGTCTTCGCCCTCACGGCCGCCATCGCCGTCGTCGCTGTAGTTGTTGCGCCGCGGGTTGCGGCGCGTAAAAGGCCTTAGCTCAGGGCGTTGACTTTTGCCTTGTCCGAATCCGACTCGGACTTCCACTCTTCGATCCGGGCCTGCTGGAGCGGGGTCTGGCGGTTGAAGTACCAGGCCGCACCCAGGATCAGGAACCAGAGGGGAGCCACCACCAGGGCAAGCCGGGTGTCCTCGGCCTGGGCGAGCGCCACCAGCATGAACACGAAGAATGCCAGAACCACGTACGGCATAAACGCGCCGCCGGGCATCTTGAAGGCGGACGCGGCGTGGAGTTCGGGCCGGCGTCGGCGGAACATGATGTAGCTGACCAGGATCATGGACCAGACGAACATGGTGAGCACGGAGGCGACCGAGGTGACCACCGTGAAGGCGCCGATGACGGAGTCACCCGAGTAGAGCAGCACCAGTCCGGCGAGCAGGAAGATGCAGGAGAACAGCAGGGCGTTCTGCGGGACCTTGCGGATGCTCAGCTTGCCGAAAGCCTTCGGGGCATTGCCGTCCTGGGCCAGGCCGTAGACCATGCGCGAGGTGGAGTAGATGCCGGAGTTGGCGCTGGAGGCGGCGGAGGTGAGGACCACCAGGTTGATGACCACGGCCGCGATGCCCAGGCCGGCCAGCGTGAACATGCCGATGAACGGGCTGCTGGCGGCGTCGATGGTCCGCCACGGGTTGACCGCCATAATGACCACCAGGGCGCCTACGTAGAAGAGCAGGACGCGGATCGGGATGGAGTTGATGGCCCGCGGAAGGTTCTTCTCCGGGTCCTTGGTTTCGGCTGCAGCCGTGCCCACCAGTTCGATGCCGGCGAAGGCGAAGATGGCGATCTGGAAGCCGAGGATGAAGCCGAACATGCCGTGCGGGAACATGCCGCCGTCGTTCCAGATGTTCGCGAGGCTGGCCACTGCGCCGTTGGGGGACGTGAAGTGCGTTGCGATCATCACGATGCCGGTGCCGATCAGCGCCAGGATGGCAACCACCTTGATGATGGCGAACCAGAACTCGGCTTCACCGAAGGCCTTGACCGTGGGGAGGTTCAGCAGGATCAGCACCACGGGGGTGATGAGCGCCGGGATCCACAGCGGGGTTCCGGGTGCCAGCTTGTCCACATAGCCGGCAATTGCCACGATGTCCGCCACTCCCGTGACAACCCAGAAGAACCAGTAGGACCAGCCGGTGAAAAAACTCGCCCAGGGGCCCAGGAGGTCACCGGCGAAGTCGCTGAAGGACTTGTAATTCAGGTTGGAGAGCAGGATTTCGCCCATGGCGCGCATCACGAAGAACAGCATGGAGCCGATGATCATGTAGACGAAGATGACGGACGGGCCGGCGAGGGAGATGGTCTTGCCGGAGCCCATGAACAGGCCGGTGCCGATGGCGCCGCCGATGGCCAGCAGCTGGATGTGGCGGTTGCCCAGTGCCCGGGCGAGGTGCGGTTCCTGGCTGTGGCCTCCGCTGGCGGTTTCCGTTGCAGTGTTCCTGGCAACCGTGGTGGTGCGTTCAGACATCAGTGCTTCTTTCCTTGTCTCAGGCGGGCTGCGCCGCGGGCGGTCTGCCGTCCGGCAGGCTGCACCGCGGCCGTCCGCACGGAGCCGCCACGGAATGTGACGGAGGTAACAGTTGGGGGTGTGGATTAAGACTAGGGGCCGGTTGGCGGCCCCCTTCGCGGCGGTGCAACCGGCGCTCCGGGGTGGGAGGCCGGGACGACGACGGCGGGCGGCGCTGATCGTTAGCCGGCTTCCGCAGCGGGAAAGGGCATGCCCCGGCGTGGTGCCGGGCTGTGCTGCCATGGCAGGGCCTCCTTCTCGTCGCCTCCCGGGACGGCGGATCAGCCGCTGTCCGTTTCTCTCGCCCCTCGACAAACGTCGAGCCTCAGGGCATCAACTGTAGTCCGTTGTTGGACGTAACAATGATTGGCCCCCGGGAGCGGGCGCCGGCTACCGCGGCGTCGGCCGGGGGTCTGAGATCGCGGCCACCTGCACGTCCACGGTGACGGACAGGGGTTCAAGCTGCCGGCGGACTGCTGCCGCCACTTCACGGCAGACCTCCGGAGCCCGGTGTGCGGAACTGATCCCGATCCGGGTCCTGACCTCCGCCGTCGTGCCATTCACATCTTGAACGGGCAGGACAAGGACGGGCGCGGCCTGGACGCCGGTGACCGCGCTCAGCGCTGCGCCTGCAATGTTCTGCCAGCCCGGGCGGGCCGGGTACACGGCAATGACGCCGTCCACGGAGCGGATGACCTCATAGAGCCCGTCGGCCGCGGGCAGGGGCTGGTTCATGGCTGGGTCTCCTCTGTGGTGGGCGGCATGGCTGCACGCGGCTGCAGGACGTCAGAGACCGCCAGATCGATTGCCGCGATGTTAAGTTCCGTGTGGCGGGCGAGTGCCTCGGCGAGGTGCTCACGGAGCGCGGCGGCCTTGCCTATCATCTGATGGCCGTAGAGGACAGCCAGTTGGACCTCAACCGTCACCGGAGCTCCGGGCACTGTGACATCCCCGCGGAGCCGGCACTTGCCCACGGCGATCCCTTCGATCCCGTCGCCCACGGCGCGGACCAGCGCCGTGATGGCGCCCTCTGTTTCGGACAAGGTGTCCCCAGGGTGCTCCGGCCGCAGCGGAATGGTGCGGCCGGGACGCACCTCAAGGCGCAGGTTGTCCAGGATCGACTGCATCCAGTCGTCCGTCCCCTTCCCCGCTGCCGCGATTTCCTCGCCGAGGAATTCGCGTCCCAGGCTTTTGAGGTTGCGAAGGGAGGCGAGGGCCGCCTGGCAGTCAGGGCATTCCGCCAGGTGCCGGGGATCGGGGATGTCCCCGGTGTCCAGATAGGTGCTGAGCTCTTCGAGGCTGTGTCCGCATTCGAGGTTCCTGTCCGGGATGCTCATCGCCATTCCTCCATTTCACGGGCCAGCGTGACCCGCGCCTGTGCCAGCCGGCCACGGACGCTGTCGGCACTGATGTTCAACGTCGAGGCGATTTCCTCGTAACTCTGGTCCCCGAACTCCTTGAGGACCCAGCAGCGGCGCTGCTCTTCCGGGAGGCGGGCCAGCGCCGCCTTCAGTGCGGCGACCCGGGAGCCATTCACTGCCGCCGATTCGGGATTGTGGTGGTTGCCCGCGCCGCCGGCCGTGGCTTCGTGTTCCGCGGCCAGCTCCGGGTGGACCTTACGCCGCCTTAAATGGTCGATGCTGCGGCTGCCCGTGATGCGCAGGAGCCAGCTCTTCACCGCCCCGTTGTCCCGCAGCGTGTCCAGCTGCTTCCAGGCCTGCATCAGCGACTCCTGGACTACGTCGTCGGCGTCAGCGAAGGACCCGGTGATCCGGCGGGCGCATGCCCGCATCTGAGGTCCGTAGCGCCGGGCCAGGGCTTCAAAGGCGGCGGTGTCCCCGTCGGAGGCGCGCCCGGCAAGGATGGCATCCGGAACGAGCTCCAGGCCGTGCGGCACGGATGATGGACCGTCCAATTGGTTCTGCTTTCCTCTCAGGGGCGGCGGGTTTCAGGCAGGGCAGCTCTCACCCCGGGTGGCGGCCGTCTCGCTCAGCCTTTGCCGAGGCTGTCCTTGAGCTTCTGCGCCGCTGCCTTGATGCTTCCGCCGATGTCGGCTGCTGCGTCCTTGGCGGTCTCGGCGGCCTCGCCGAGCTTCGCCCGGGCCTGGTCCGCCTGGCCTTCGCGCTGCAGGTCCTTGTTGCCGGTCAGCTTGCCGGCCTGCTCCTTGGCGCCCCCGAGGTGGTTGATGACGGTGTTGCGTCCCTTGTCGTCGAGTCCCATGGGATGTCCTTTCGCGACGGTTCCGGGTTGTTCCCGGTTTCGGTTGGTGGTGATTCAAGAGGGTGTTGCGGCGTGGCTGTCAATGGGCGCGGTCGGGTGGGGCCGGGCGCGTCCTGGTCCCGGCAGTGATTCGAACCAGGACAGGAACCGGATGGCCCAGCATCCGGTCGAGTCCGGCGATGAGCTGCTCCGCAGTGTCCGCGAGTTCCCTGGGGCAGGCGCCCTGGCGTGCCTGGATCCTGATTTTTATCGCGGATTCCTTCCCGGCCGGACCCCGGACCCGCCACGCGCTGACGGATGTGGACAGCACTAATCGGTTGCCCGCCAGGGCTTCCGCGACCAGCCGGGACACCAGGCCCGTTTCCACGGTGGTGGTTCCCTGCCCGGCGTCGGGCGTTTCCGCCACAATGCGGGTACGGCCCCCGCCCTGGGAGGCTGCCCAGCCGGTCATCAGTGCCGTGCCCAGCAGCAGGCCGCCGACGGCGGCAATCGTCCACCAGCTGGTTGTGCCATCGGGCAGCGGGGCGGCCGCCAGCAGTTCGCGGATCCGGCCCCAGGATTCCCTCCCGGTTGCAGCCCATTCCGCTGCGGCTCCGGGAAGAGTTCCGGCGGCCGCGGCGAGGGCCCCGGCTGCGATTAGCAGCAGCCCGGTGAGCGCAAGGAGGGCCCGGTTCAGGGCGCGGTGTGTTCCTGTCATTGTCCGAGCGCCCCTCTGGTGGTGACACGGACGCTGCTCCGCATGCGGCGGCGCAGCGCGTACGTGGCGAGTTCGCCGTCGACGGCCGCCTTGACGGCGTCGGCGTCGACCGGAATGCCCGACGTCGGCTGGATGGTGACACTGACGCTCCGACTGCCAACGGTGGTGGAAACCTGGTCCGGTGCAAGGCCCGCCTGCCGGCGCGCGGCCCGGGACATCGCTGCGGCGATGACTTCATGGTCCGCGACGACGGCTGCACGGCTGCTGCCGAGCGCATGCCGGGGGCGGCGTCCTGGTGCAACAGCAAGCATCAGGAGCAACAGGCCGCCCAGGCCCAGTCCGGCACCTGCGGCAGTCAACAGGGACGGGGCTGCGGAGGCCGCCGTGTCCGCAAGCCACCTTCCCGCATCCAACGGCCGTGCGACGACGGCCGGCTGCCCGGCCGCGGACAGTGCTGTCTCGAGGGCCATCCAGAGCAGGAGTCCGGAAGCGGCGCCTGCCGTGGTTGCGGAAGCAGCGGCGCGCGAGGAATGCAATTCCCGGCGGACCATCCGGCCGATGTGGAGTTTTCCGCTCATAACAGCGCCTTTCCGCCAGCCCGGTGGGAATCCGTCAAGCGGATATCCACACGGCTGACTGTTGTTCCGGTAACTGCGCCGGTGTGCTTGATGATGGCCGCCCTGGCCCGGTCCGACTGTTCAAACACGGTGGGCGAGCCGGGCACTGCCTCCGTGCCCGCGGCAGGTAGTTCAAGGAGGGGCGGAGCGGGAAGCGGAACCGCTACGGTGATGGCGAGCAGCCCGGCGTCGTCCCGCAGGCCTGCCTTGACCGTGCCTGCCGGAAGTCCGAAGGCCTCCGCGGCCACAGCCTCGGCGGCCTGTGTCAGCGCCCTGGCAGTGATCCTGGTGTGGCCCGTCCGTTGCTGCCAACCCTGGCTGCCCGTCTCCGGACGGGGCCTCAGCCCGGGGCTCATGAGGATGAGCGCTTGCCGCGCAGGGCGTCCGCGACGCCGCGCACGTCCAGCCTGCCCTCCGCGGCACGGCCCGCGGCTGCGCCGGCACCCATCAGGAGGGCGGCCAGCAGGAAGCCCCAAAAGCCGAAGGCCAGGGCCACCACCGCCAGGACGGCTCCGATGGCGGCGCCGGCGATTGCGGGGCTCAAGCTACCCGCGATTCACGGGCGGCCTGATCAGCCTGGTCCTCGTCATCGGACGGGACGTGGATGTCCGTGATGGTCACGTTGACCTCCGTGACCTCCATTCCGACGAGGTCTTCGATGGCGGTGTACACGGCGTCGCGGGCGTCATCTGCCACCTTCTGAAGTGCATGCGGGGACTCGACCACCAGGGTCACGTCCACGGCCACCTGCGTCTGGCCTACTTCAACGTTCACGCCCTGGGTGAGGTCCTTCTGGCCCACGCGTTCGCGCAGGGATCCGAGGGCGCGGGCCGCGCCGCCGCCGAGGGCATACACGCCGTCGATCTCCTGGATGGCGATGCCCGCGATCTTGGCCACCACGCCGTCGGCAACCGTGGTGGCTCCGCGGCCGTCCTTGCCGGCGTGCTTGACCTGCGTGGCGGGAGCTGAAGGTGCGGCAGGGGACTGGGACTTGGTCACATCGGCGGGGGTCTTGGCCTGGGTCTGGGTCGTCAAAACAATCACTCCTGGTCATCTGATACGGGCACCTCTGTGGTGCCGTCATCAGTAAGACGCAACCCGCACGGCAATCCTCACGCTGGACCTTGTGTGAGCTGCATCACATGCGGTGGGGTGTTGGGGGCTAGGCTGCCACGTCCCGGCGCCGGAAACCCAAGACGGCGAAGACTACAAGGGCCGCGATTGTGCCGACGGCTACCAGGACGCCGTCCCAGGCGACACCGGACCGCAAAGGATCGTGGGCAATGTACTGGTAGAACGGCGATGCCTTCTGGATCCGGTCGAAGAAGTCAACCAGCGGCGCGAGTGCGTTCACGATGTACGCAACTACTGCAAGCCCCGCAGGCAGGCCCCGGCTCAGCCCCGTCCTGCCGGTCGCTGCTGAGAGTGCCAGTGCCAGCGATCCGAAGACGACGCCAAGAAGGGCCAGGTGGAGCATGGTCGCGGCCACCTCGCCCGGCGGCAGGTCGAGGTCGACGAGCCGGCCCTCGAGAAGCAGCGAAAGCCCCATGACGGCCGCCAGTAGGAAGGTCGCCAGGGTCATGGCAAGGAACTTGTCGAGTACCACCCGGGTGCGGCTCACCGGGTTGGAGAGCAACAGGTCCATGGTGTGTCGGTCCTCCTCACCGCCGATTGAGCCGGCGCCCGCGCCGATGGCGTAGATCAGCACCGCGATGGGACCCATGAAGGACAGCAGCTCGATTTGGATGTAGCCGGTTGGGGTGGACATGTCCGCTCCCGAGGTTGCGAACATGGAGCGGAAAGCTTCGGGCATCTGATCGATGAAGTCACCCATGGACGGCTGGTCGCGCACCGAGGGCCACACGCCGGCGTACATGGCCACGATCAGCACCAGCGCTGCCGACCATGCCAGTAGGCCCTTGCCCTGGTCGCGGAGGGTCTTGGTGAGGACGTTAGTCAGCATCCCGGCCCGCCATGGCGTTTTCGGCGCTGCCATTCCGATCCATGCCGTAGTAGCTGAGAAAGGTATCTTCCAGCGGTGCTTCTGCGCATTCGAAGTCTTCCACCCGGCGGGCGCTAACCCGCTTCAACAAGGAGTCGAGGGCGGATTGCGGAGCGCTGCAGCTGACGTTTCGTCCATCAACCACCAAATCCCGCAGTCCGGGAACGCCCGAAAAATCCTCCGCGGAAACGTCATCGGCGAACCGGACCCGCACCTGGTGCAGGGACCGCGCCGCGAGTTCCTGCAGCCGCTCGACGGCGACCAGCCGGCCCTTGCGGACCACGCCGATCCGGTCCGCTACACGTTCCACTTCGCCCAGGACGTGGGAGGAAAACAGGGCGGAGCCACCGTCCGAGGTGTGCTCGCGCAGGATGGCGTGGAACACCTGCTGCACCAGGGGGTCGATGCCGCTTGTCGGTTCATCCAGCACCAGCAGCCGCGGCCTGGACATCACGGCCAGGATGACGGCAAGCTTCTGCCGGTCCCCTCGCGAGAGCGTCCGCGCCGGGCGGTCCAGGTCCAGGCCCAGGCGGTCCGCGAGTTCCAGCGATCGTTTCCGGTCGTCGCGGCGGCGCAGGTGCGCGCAGTAGGCCACGTGCTCTGACGCCGTCGAGCCCGATGGTCCTGCCGAAAATCTTTCTGAGGTCGGTCAGCCGGACCATGGTCTCCGCGCACATACGCCCAGTCTGGGGCGGGGCGTTGCGGGCTGCGAAGAGTCCAAAGCCCTCATCGCCGGTCCCCCGAAGCGGGGGCTGCGGCGTGCGGGTGCTAGACTGGTGGAACTTGATGTGCAGTGATGCCCACTTTGATTCGGTTCATCAACCGGATCCCCGAAGGATTTTTCCGGCAGGGAGTGGGTTTTTTTCATGTGAGAGGCACATCCTGCGTCGATGAACGCGTTCTATTTGGTCCCGGCCGCCGCTACCGCAAGGTTGGCAGCAGCCCGGTTGATCACCTGACTTTTCTTCGGCGAACCCCTGGGCCAACCGGCACCGGGGGCCGATATCCGCACGGATACCGCCTGAAAGACCTTTGAAACACATGACTACTTTTGCTGCCCTCGGCACGCCCAAAGAACTTGCCGACACCCTCACCGCCCAGGGAATCACCGAGCCGTTCCCCATCCAGGTCAAGACCCTCCCGGACACCCTGGCCGGACGCGACGTCCTGGGCCGCGGCCGCACCGGCTCCGGCAAAACCATTGCCTTCGCCATCCCGCTTGTAGCACGACTCGCTGAGCGGGAAGCCAAGCACTTCCGCAAGCCCGGCCGCCCGATGGGCCTGGTCCTTGCGCCGACCCGCGAGCTGGCCACCCAGATCAACGCCACCATCGAGCCGATGGCCAAGGCCATGGGCCTGAACACCACCGTGATTTACGGCGGCATCTCCCAGGCACGCCAGGAGAAGGCGCTGCGCGCCGGCGTCGACATTGTCATCGCCTGCCCCGGCCGCCTGGAGGACCTGATCCGCCAGCGCATCCTGACCCTCGAAGCTGTCGAGGTCACCGTGCTCGACGAGGCCGACCACATGGCCGACCTCGGCTTCCTGCCGGTGGTCAAGAAGCTCATGGACATGACCCCGAGCCAGGGCCAGCGGCTCCTGTTCTCCGCCACGCTGGACAACGGCGTGGACAAGATCGTCCAGCGCTACCTGTCCAACCCGCTGACACACTCCGTGGACGATCCGCAGGCCGCGGTGACCACCATGGAGCACCACGTCCTCGTCGTCAACGACCAGACTGTCAAGAAGCAGCTGATCGTTGAACTCGCTTCGGGTGCCGGCCGCCGGGTGCTCTTCATGCGCACCAAGCACCACGCCCGCAAGCTTGCCAAGACCCTGACCGACGCCGGCATCCCCGCCGTCGACCTGCACGGCAACCTCTCGCAGAACGCCCGTGACCGCAACCTCGCCGAGTTCTCCTCCGGCGACGTCCGCGTCCTGGTGGCCACCGACGTCGCAGCCCGCGGCGTCCACGTGGACGACGTCGAACTGGTGATCCACGTCGACCCGCCCACGGAGCACAAGGCATACCTCCACCGCTCAGGCCGTACGGCCCGCGCCGGTTCCGACGGCACCGTGGTCACGCTGACCCTCCCGGAGCAGCAGTCCGACGTCAAGAAGCTCATGAAGGCTGCCGGCGTCGAGGTCAACTTCGAGCGCGTCACCGCCAACTCCCCGCTGGTTGCCGAACTGGTGGGCGAAATGGCCGACAAGATCGATCCGCGTACCCGCGCCGCACTGCTCGCCGCCAAGGCCGCGCAGCACGGCGGCGGCACCTCCACCGGTGCCAACGCGGAGCGCAAGCGCGCCCGCCGCTCCACTCAGGCTGCACCCACCGCGGGTGGCCGCGGAGGACGTGGCGGACGCGGACGGGTCTCGGCCGAGGCTCCCCGCACGGATCTTCCGCGTTCCGAGCGCCGTGCCGTGGCCTACGAAGGCCAGGCCGCAGCCCGCAACGCCGCTGAACGCGTGGCGGAGAAGAACCAGGACCGCGCAGATGCTGAGCGCGCCGAGCGTCGCAATGCACGCGGCCGCGGCCGTGCCACTGCCTACTCGCACCACAACGATGTTCCCGCTGCAGGGGGCCGTGCAGCGGCCGGCCGCGGATCTGACGCACGTACGTCCGACGGCCGTGGCGACGCACGCGGCGGCGCAACCCGCACCAGTGCTCCCCGCACCGGTGCGCAGCGCGGTGGCGCTCCCCGCACTGGCGGAGCAACGGGCGGCCAGCGCAGCGGACGTCCGGCAACGGGCCAGCGCGCCGCTGCCGGCAGCAAGTCCGGCTCGGCCGGCGGCAACGCTGCAGTCTGGTCCTCCAACACGGGCGGAACCTCGGGCGGATCCTATGCAGGCGGCGGCAACGGCCGCTCCGGCGAAGGCCGTCCGGCACGCAGCGGCGGCCCCCGCCGCGCGTCGGCTCCGGCTTCGAACGAACGCCGCAGCCGCTAAAGCTCGCGTTTTCGCGACCAAAAGTAGCGGGCGAGACGCAAAATGCCGGTCGCTGCGGGTATATCCGCAGCGACCGGCATTTAGCGCAGCGCAAATCATGAAGCGCAGCGCAAATCATGAAGCGCCGCGCAAATCACGAAGCGCCGCGCAAGCCTGAAAGCGTAGCGAAAGCTACCAGCCGCGGGCGCGCCACTCCCCAAGGTGCGGGCGCTCCGCACCAAGGGTGGTGGGCTTGCCGTGGCCAGGGTGCACCACGGTGTCATCCGGGTACACGTCGAACAGCCGCTCGCTCACATCGGCGATCAGTTGGTTGAAGCGCTCCGGATCCTTCTGGGTGTTGCCCACGCCTCCGGGGAACAGCGAATCGCCGGAAAAGATGTGCGCAGGTCCTGCCGGGTCCTGGTACACCAGCGCCACCGACCCCAGCGTATGCCCCCGAAGGTGCACTGCCGTTACGTCGAAACCGTCGAAGTTGCCCACGTCCCCGTGGTCCAGCAGGACATCCACCGGAACCGGCAGTTCCGGGGCGTCATCCGTCCCGGCCGCCGTCTTCACTCCGGTGGCCGCCACCAGGCCCGGTAGCGCGCGGACATGGTCCCAGTGCTGGTGGGTGGTGGCAATCAGCGCCAGCCTGGGCGTCGCGGAGGTATCCGCGGCAGCCTCGGCAAGCAGCGCCTGGATGGCGGCCAGATCATCGGCCGCATCGATCAGGAGCTGTGCGCCGGAGGCCTTGCTGGTGAGCAGATAAACGTTGTTGTCCATCTCGCTGACCGAAATCCGGCGGATGGTGATGTCACGCAGGTCGTGAATGAGGGAATCCATGGGCTTCAGTCTACGGAAACCCTATTCGCGGCCTTGGGACACCCACTTGGGATCCGCGGAGCGGGAGCCGACGACGGCGTCCGCTGCGGCGTCGAGCTTCTCCAGTTGAGCAGTGGTGAAGTCGAGCGACAGCGCACCCAGGTTCTCATCAATCCGTTCCGCCTTGCGCGTGCCGGGGATGGGAACGACGGGCAGGCCGAGCTTTTTGCCCTGGGCAAACAGCCAGGCCAGGGCCACCTGGGCCGGAGTTGCCGGCTTGCCGGCGACGGTGAGCTCGGCCGCGACGGCCTGAACCGCTGCCACTACTCCCTGGTTGGCGTCCGCCGCGTCCGCGGCAAAGCGGGGGATGTTGCGCCGGAAGTCGCCGCTCCCGAGTTTCGAAGCGTCCACTGTGCCGGTGAGGAATCCCCGGCCCAGCGGTGAATATGGCACAAACCCCACCCCAAGCGCGGCCGCCGCGGGAACAACGTTGCGTTCCACATCGCGGCTCCAGATGGACCATTCGCTCTGGACCGCTGCGATCGGGTGGACGCCGTTGGCCTCCCGCAGCTCTTCGGCCGTCACTTCCGACAGGCCGAGGTGCCGCACCTTGCCTTGCTGCACCAGCGCCGCCATGGCCTCCACGGTTTCCACAATCGGAACGCGGAGGTCGCGGCGGTGCATGTAGTACAGGTCAATGGTGTCGGTGCCCAGGCGGCGGAGGCTGGCGTCCACCGCCTCCCTCACATAGGCGGCGTCGCCCCGGATGTCGGTGTAGCCGGTGGACGGAGTGCCTACCAGCCCGAACTTGGTGGCCAGCTGCACTTCGCCCCGGCGTTCCTTGAGCAACCGGGAAATCAGTTCCTCGTTGCTGCCGCCGCCGTAGATGTCCGCCGTGTCGATGAAGCTGACGCCGGCATCCACTGCATGGTGCAGGGTCCGCAAGGCCTCTCCCTGGTCCACTTCGCCGTAGACCGGGGTGAGGGCCATGCCGCCGAATCCCAAGGGGCTGACGTTCAATCCGTCGCCGAGGTGGACTAGTGATGCGGATGCCGGTGCCATAGTGGTCTCCATTTCGCTGCTGTGCCTGTCCGGATAGTGCCGTCCCAGCCAAGAACTCCGGCGGGAGGGCAAGTATTCCTCATGAATCGACGGCCTGCTCGAGCTCTGCCGGGCCGGGCTGCAGGCGGGCACCCGAAGCCAGGAGCGTTTCGACCGCCTCGGCGGAACCCGGCCGGGCCAGGAAGTAGCCTTGGCCCATCCGGCAATCCAGGCTGCGGAGCAGGTCCAGCTGTCCGGCTTCCTCGACACCTTCGGCGATCACTTCGAGGGAGAGCATACGGGCCAGTCCCAGGATGCCTTCGAGCATTGCGGCCGATTGCGCCTCGGACGCTTGCCGCCCAAGGAACGAACGGTCGATCTTGAGGATGTCAGCGGGCAGCACCGCCAGGGAACTCAGCGAGGAATAGCCCGTCCCGAAGTCGTCGATGGCCACGCGCACGCCGGTTTCCTTCAGGGTCCTGAGTGCGGCGATACCGCCGTCCGTGCTGCCCGCGAGGGCTGTTTCGGTCACTTCGAGCACCACCTTGTCCGCCTGTGCCGCGGGGTCGGCAAGGATGCGTGTGATGGCGGCCAGGTTCCGCGGGTTGGGTAGCTGGATGGTGGAGAGATTGATGGCAATCCACAGCTCTTCGCACTGCGGCAGGGATTTCCGCCAGCCGGCCGCCTGGCGGCTCGCGGTGTCCAGCACCCAGCAGCCGACGGCGTCAATGTCACCTGTTTCCTCCGCGAGCGGAATGAACTCCGACGGCGCCAGCAGTCCCAGCGTGGGGTGCTCCCAGCGCACCAGCGCTTCCACTCCGAGGATGGTTCCAGTGTTCAGATCGGCAATCGGCTGATACTCGAGGCGCAACTGGCCGGCGGCCACGGCGGAGGCCAAATCCCGTTTGAGGGCGGCCCGGTAGGTCATATGGTTGTAGCCCTCGGCGTCAAAAAGCTGGAAACGGGCCTTTCCGCCGTGCTTGGCAAGATACATCGCGAAGTCCGCCTGCCGCAGCAGCTCGGCAGCGTCCGTGGTTTCCGGACGGCGCTGGGCCGCGCCCATGCTGGCCGTGACAGTCAGGCGGTCGTCGCCGAGGAAGAACGGTGCGCGCAACGCCCCGTGGATCCGTTCGGCGATCCCGGCGGTGACCGAGCCGGCGTCGTCGTCCATCACAACGATCGCGAACTCGTCCCCGCCAAGGCGGGCAACGACGTCGTCGGAGCGGACGCAGCCCTTGAGCCGGGCGGCCAGCTGGATGAGCAGGGCATCACCCCTCTCGTGTCCCAGCGAATCGTTGACCTCCTTGAAGTCATCGATGTCGATGAACAGCAGTCCCTCGTGCCGGTTCCTGCGGGTGCTTCCCGCCCCAAAAGATGCCGTGAGGCGTTCCATCAGGGCCGCCCGGTTTGCCAGGCCGGTGAGGGGGTCGTGGGTTGCCCGGTGTGTGAGGGCCTCGTGGCTGCTGTGGACAGCGGCGGCCATGCCGTTGAAAGCCTCCGCCAGCTCGCCGAGTTCATCGCGGCGGAAGACTTCGATGCGGTGGTTGTAGTTTCCGGCCCGCAGCTTGCGGACGCCCTGGTGCAGGCTCCCCACCGGCCGCATGAGGTCCTTGGCCATCCTGCGCCGGAAGTACACCGTAGCGCCCACGGCCACCAGGAACAGGATGCTGCGCGCGATGACCAGGAAACGTTCGAGTTCGGCGCTGTGCGCGAGTCCCTTGTCCATTTCCGCCAGGGAGTAGCGCCGGATGTCCGCCAGCTGGCTGCGGATTCCTGCGCTGGAGGCGGCCAAAGCCGGCGTCTCCTCGACGTGACTGCCCTTGAGCAACAGCACCTGGCTGCCCCACAGGCCATGGTCGGTCAGGGCTTCCTGCCAGGACTGCCGGGCACCGATAATCGTGTCCCGCGCGTGCTTTTCAGCGGGCAGGACGGCGGAGACATCCTCGAAGAGGCGGGAAATTTCCTCCTGCTGCCGGTGGAACGCGGCGCGGTCCACGGCTGCGCCGGAGAGCACCTGGTGCCCCAGCTGTTCGTGGCTGTCGAGGGCGGACCGGAGTATCTCCACTTTTTCGAGCTCGAGTTGCAGCCGGTCGGATGTTTCCTGCACTTGGTCCATCAGGCCGCGCACACCCACGATCGTGACCACGGCGCCGATCAGCAGCGCGGCGAGCATGAGTAGGAAAGCCCTGGACCATTCGCGCTGCAGGCTCCAGGTGCGCCCAGCACCGGTGGCGGTGTCCACCGGTGGTGGGGCGGCCGTTCCTGAAGCCTTGCCAGGCGCTTGCGCATCCATGTGCTGTTGTCCTCTGCGTCCAGGAGCCACGGGGGGACCCAGCCACCGGCTGAGACCCGATGATGGTCCGGTGATCCTAGGAGCAGGCTAACAGGGCTGCGCGGCACTGGCTGTCCGCCGCTGAAATAAGACGGGAACTGCTGTCCGGCCACCGACAACAAACGGGAATCGTCAGGACCAGGGAATGATCCGGTCCGCGGCAGTGCGGGTGGATTCGATCAGCCGCGCGTTGGATTCGTCCGAGCCGGCGGCCCATTGCTCCGCGGCCGGCCGGTCCATGCCAAAGTGCACATGCCGGTCCACCAGCCGCTCCAACCGCAGTACGGGGGGAGCGTCCATGAACCAGACCTCGTCCAGCTGCGCCCGGACCTGCTGCCACACGGGAGGGTCCGCCAGCAGGTAGTTCCCTTCGGTGATCACCAGCGGCACCGAGGCCGGAACGGCAATGGAGGCTGCCACGGGCTCGTCGATCTCCCGGCGGAAATCCGGGGCGTAGACCACCGGCTCATCGCGCCGCGCGAGCCGCCGCAGCAGTGAGAGGTAACCGCCGGCGTCGAACGTGTCTATGGCCCCCTTGCGCTGCCGCAGCGGCGTGCCGTCGATGATCGCGTTGCCCAGGTGGAAGCCGTCCATCGGCACCACCACGGCGACGTCCGGGCCAAAGAGGGAATGCAGGGCCGCTGCAAAGGTGGACTTCCCGGACCCCGGCGGGCCCGTGATGCCGAGCAATGTCCGTTTCCCGGACGCGAGGCGGCCGCGCAGGTCCGCCGCGGCCGCCCTCACCTCCGGATGCCGGAGCGCGTCCGGCGGGATAGATGCCATGGGCACCAGCCTAATTCGCCGTTACCTGGCCTGGAACACCGCCACGGTGCGGGCGGGGACGGTGAAAGTCCCCGACTGCGCGTCATAGGCGGCCCTCTTGACCACGGAATCCACGCCCCCTGCCTGCACCGGGTGCAGGGCATAGGCGGAACCCGCGGTGCCGGACACGGTCTGGCTCGTGGCCTCGTCCGAGGCATTGAACACCACCACGAGTCCGCGCAGGTTCTTGTCCACGTCCGTCCCGGCTGAGTCGTCAATGCGCATCACCACCACGCCCGGGGTCTGTTCCGGGCCGCCTCCCGGGAAGGAGACCTTCTGCTGGACCAGCCCGGCGTCGCCCAGGTGGAACAACGGCGTGCTCTTGCGGATCTGCAGCAGTTCCTCGGCCCGTTGACGGGCTTCTGCCATGTCCGCGGGAGCCGGCTTCTGGGCCGGATCTGCCAGCAGCGGGCGCATGTAGCCGTACTTGTCCTCGTTGTCAGCCTTGGGCGGCAGGCCGCGGCCGAAACCGTTGGTGGCGTCCGTGTGGTCCAGGACGTTGAACCAGTCACCGGAATCGTAGCTGTTGCGGTCCAGCGACTTGCTGCGCAGCGATTCGCCTCCGGCGTGCCAGAAGGAGATGCCTTGGCCGAAGGCCGTGGTGCTGAGCGCGAGGGTCTGCATCCGTGTGCGGTCGGCCATGGCCGTGTCCTGCGGCAGCTTCAGGGCGAGGGCGTCGAACAGCGTCTCATTGTCGTGGGCTTCCACGTAGGTGACGGCCTCTTGGGGATCGCTGGTGTATCCGGCCGGGGCGCCGTTGTAGGGCACGTCCGAGCCCTTGACGGCGGCGCCGGTGCGGTCAATGAAGGAGTAGTCCTTCAGGTTGCCGGTCAGGCCTACCTTCACCAGGTCCTGGGCCAGGAGAAGGGCGGCCTTCTGCTGTTCGGGGGTGCCGTTGGCCGGGGAATCGTTGGGATCCGTGAACAGGCCGGAAGCAAACCCCTGGACCCGCGGATCGGGGTCGAACGGGCCTCCGCCGCGTACGGCGTCGCGCAGGCGGTCGTTGAACGTGCCGATGCCGGTCCCGGCCATGTTCGCCTGGGTGGCCTGCACGAACCTGGCGTTGTTGGCCACCTCGCCGAAGTTCCAGCCCTCGCCGTACAGGGCGATGTTCTTGCCGTCCACGCCGTCCTTGGGCAGGGTCAGCCTGTCCAGGGCAGCCCTGACGTCCAGCATGTTCTGCTTTGAGTGATGCCCCATGAGGTCGAAACGGAAGCCGTCCAGTTTGTAGGTCCTGGCCAGCGTCACCAGCGAGTCGACCATGAGTTTGCCCATCATGGCGTTCTCGGTGGCCGTGTTGGCGCAGCACGTGGACGTCTCCAGGGATCCGGTGACGGCGTTCAGGCGGTGGTAATAGCCCGGGACAATCCGGTCGAGGTTGTTGCTGCCGGACTGGCCGGCACTGGAAGTGTGGTTGTAGACGACGTCCTGGATTACCCGTGCGCCCGTGGTGTTCAGGGCCGCCACCATTCCGCGGAATTCAGTGATCCTGGTGGGTCCGTCAGGATTGGTGGAGTAGGAGCCTTCCGGTGTTGTGTAGTGCAGGGGGTCATAGCCCCAGTTGAAACCGTCCTTGGCCGCAGTCCCGGCCACGCAGGCCTGCTGTTCCTCGGAGTCGGCGGGAAGGGCGGCGAGGTCACAGAGCGGTTCGCGCTGTTCGCTGCGGCGCTCCTCGATGGTGCCGATGTCGTTGACGGGCAACAGGTGGACCGCGTTCATCCCGGCGTCCACCAGTTCCTGCATGCGCTTCATGCCGTTGCTGCCGGTGTCCGTGAATGCCTTGTAGGTGCCGCGGTGCTCGGCCGGAACGGATTCGTCGGTGATGGAAAAGTCACGCACGTGCAGTTCGTAGAGGGAAAGGTCCTCCGGCTTGCTGAGCGCGGGCTTCTGGAGTTTGGCCCAGCCGGCCGGTGCCAGCGACCTGTCATCCAGATCCACGAACAGGCTGCGTTCGGAGTTGGCGGAAAGGCCCACGCTGTAGGGGTCCGTGACGAGGTTCCGCTCAACTTTGCCGGTTTCCGGAACGAACACCTCCACTTCGTACAGGTAGTAGGCGCCGTTCCAGTCCTTGTCCCCGACCACGGACCATACGCCGTCCTTGCCCGGTTTCATTGCCGTGGCGGCCACGGGCTCGCCGCCGGAGCCGGAGGCGTAGGTGCGGACGGTGACGCTGCGGGCCGTGGGGGCCCACAGCGAAAGCTCCGGACGCTTGCCCTTCCATGCCAGGCCGAGTTCCTGCTCTGCCGCACCGGGGTAGAGCGAGTCCAGGACTCCGGGAACCTGGACCCCGGTGGCGGCTGTGACCTTGCCGTCCGGGCCGACGGCGGCCACCAGCAGTTGGCCTTTGAGCAGTTCCTTGGCCTGGCGTGAGCCGGCGTCAGTCAACCGCAGGGAGGCGAGGCCCGCCAAGTGCGGATACTTGGCCGCAAGGCCTGCATCCAACCCCTCGGCGTCGGGTTCGAGCGGAAGGGAGGAACCCCCGGTGACCTGACCGTCCGCAACCGCCAGGCCGCCGTCGGGGGCGCTGTAAAGCCGGTAGCTCGTGCCCTCGGCGGCGGGGGCCTTCCATGCGATGGTGTCCGCCGTCAGCCAGTGCGCCCCGGCCTCGGCTCCCAGGGCATCCGGCACGTCATCGGTGAGGGTGTGGCTGGCGTGGTCGTACGTGAACGTCACCGGCCCTCCCGGCGCGTTGAGCACGATGTCGCCGCCGCCCGCCACTCCTCCTGCGCCGTAGTTCTCGTCCCACGAATTGTTGAGGGCGACCTTCATGGCGTAAGTGCCGGCCGGGACATCGAAGGTGGCCCGGTACAGGGTTGCGGATGCCTCCACCGGCAGCAGCCGGCTGGCGGTGCACTCCGGCTGCCAGTCGCCCGGGCAGCCGATTTCGGACTGCAGCGATCCTACGAGGGCCACCGTGCCGGGAGCGGCGGTGTGGTCCGCAAAAGCGGGGAGGGCGAGGCCGCCCAGGGTGAGGGGAGTGACGCAGGCTGCGGCCAGCGCAGCCAGTACTTTCCTGTTGAGGGCGGGCGGTGACCCGGGCAGGCGGGAGTGGCGAATCATGGGAGACCTTCCTTGGCAATGCCCCAGAACGGCATCGGCGGTGAGCGGGGATACCGATGAGCCTAGGTAGCGGTTGTGATGCACGTCAACTGTTTACAGAAAATTTTGCGCTCTGTTTTCATGAAAAGACAGCGTGCTATTTACGTACACTGGGAGCACCATGACTTCCGGACTGCTGTTCCGGTGAAGGAGCCGTATGAGCACGACAGCGGGCCGCGCAGACCCAACCGCCCCGGAGCGACCGAAGCTGGAGGACCTCGCCCGGAAGGTGGGCGTCAGCATCGCCACCGTGTCCCGTGTGGTCAATGGCCGGAAAGGTGTTTCGCGCGAGGTGCGGCAGGCGGTCCTCGCCGCGATGGACGACCTTGGCTACGAGCGCCCGGACCGTGCCCGGAGCACCACCCGGGGCCAGGTGGGGATCATCGTCCCGGACCTGACCAATCCGATCTTTCCGGCAATTGCACAGGCCGTCGTATCGCTCCTGTCCCAGGAGGACTTCATCCCGATCCTCTGTGCCCTGCCGGGCGGGGGACGCTCCGAGGACGAGTACATTGAAATGCTCGTGGCGCAGGAAGCATCCGGGATCATTTTCATCTGCAGTTCACACGCCGACGGCCAGGCCAGCCTGGAGCGCTACCACCGGCTGCGCGGCCGCGGCATCCCCTTCGTCCTGGTCAACGGTCCCCGCCCGGAACTGGCCGCCGCCTCCGTGTCCAATGACGACGCCGCGGCTATCAGCACTGCGGTGCAGCACCTCGCCAGCCTGGGGCACCGGAAGGTGGGGCTGGCGATCGGCCCGCACCGCTTCATCCCGAGCAGGCAGAAGCTGGCCGGGTTCCGCTCCGCCCTGGCCGAGTACCTGGGCACCGAGGACCCGGAACCGCACACGGCCACCAGCATGTTCACAGTGGAAGGCGGCCAGAGCGCGGCGAATGAGCTTTTGGACTCCGGCCACACGGCCATCGTGTGTGCTTCCGATGTCATGGCCCTCGGTGCCATCCGCGCGGTCCAGGCCAGGGGGCTGCGCGTGCCGGAGGACGTGTCCATCGTCGGCTTCGACGACTCACCGCTGATGGCGCTCACGAATCCGCCGCTGACCACGCTCCGGCAGCCCGTCGCTGCGATCGCGCACGCCGCCGTGCATGCCCTGGCGGCCGAAATTGCCGGCGAACATTCCAGCCGCTCGCCGGTGGTCCTGGCGTCCGACCTGGTGGTGCGCGGCTCTACCGGTCCTGCGGCAGCAGTTTCAGCCCCGCCGCGCAGCCCACAATCCCGGCAATGAACAGCAGCTTGAGGGGGCTGGCGGGCTCGACGCCGGTGGCCATGGCCCAGCCCACTGTCAGGGCGGCGCCGATGCCCACCCATACGGCGTAGGCGGTCCCGAGCGGGATCGATTTCACGGCGATCCCCAGTCCCGCCATGCTCAGTGTTGCGGTGACGGCAAAGACGGCAGTTGGCAGTGCCTGGGAGAAGCCGTCGGACAGTCCCAGGGCCGTGGCCCAGACGGCCTCCAGCACGGCGGAGGCGAGCAGGACCAGCCACGCAGTGGCATTCCTGGTCATTACGCCACCACCTTCAGGCCCACCACGGACGCCGCGATACCGGCGAGCAGCAGCAGCCGCGCCGCCGTCGCCCGTTCCACTTTGGTGACCATCGCGTAAGCGGAGGTCAGCACCACGCCGACACCCACCCAGACCGCGTAGGCAGTACCGGTGGGGATGGACTGCATTGCGATGGCGAGGCCGCCGGTGCTGGCGATGACGGAAACCAGGAAGACCGCCGCGGGCAGGACGCGCCGGCGGCCCTTGGCCTGCGACGTCCGGTGCAGCGCTGCGGCCCACACGGCCTCGAGCGCCCCGGAAAGGATGAGGATTAACCACGACATGACAGATCCTTTGGCCAGTCTTGTCGCGTGCCGGGTACTGAACCGTCGTCCGGAGGTTCCGGACGGGAACCTTGATTCCAGCGTAGCAACGCCCGACGGCGGGCGGCACTGTTGGTGGCCAAGCTCACCGGTGCTTCGCAGGCCGGTGGCTTAGCTGCGCGCTAGCTGGTGCCGGTTGCCGCCAGCGGCAGCGGAATCCGTTCCACCACCCGCGGTGCAAGGAGGAGCTGCCTTTCCGGCGGGGCGGGGGCTGCAGGGACGGCGCCGCCCGCTGTACCAACGGTGCCCGTTCCGGCAACGGGACCGCTGCCCGCCAGCTCGTAAGCCAGGACGCGGATGATGTGGCGCGCGGCCTCTTCCACGGGCTGGGCGATGCTCGACAGTCCCAGCGCCGCAGCGACGGGAGTGTTGTCAAAGCCAACGACAGCGGGCCGGCCGGCAGTCAGCCCGGACCCGGAACTGCCAAGCCGTGATTCCCGTAGCGTCTCCATGGCACCCAGCGCCAGGGAATCGCTGGAACAGACGACGGCGGTGGCTCCCCTCGAGACGAGCAGGGCTGCTCCTGACGCGCCGCCGGCCACGGTGTCCTCCGCTTCCACGCCGAGGTTGGCCACATCCCGGCCGTGGCCTGCCGCAGTCATGGCGCGCTTCCAGCCGCGGTGGCGGTCGGCGCCCACCGGATCGCCCGTGTACCAGCCCAGGAATCCAATCCTGGAGTGGCCCTGGGCCAGCAAGACTTTCACGCCCGCTTCCGTTCCGGCTGCCCCGTCCACATCCACCCAGGGGTGGTGTGCGGCCGCAGGGTGTCCGGCGGCGTCCCAGGGCCGGCCGAAGACCGCAAACGGCGTGCCGCGTTCCTGCAGCCAGCGGGTCCGTGCGTCGTCGGGGGTGCTGGAGGTGAGGATGAATCCGTCCAGCCCCGCGACATCCAGAAGTTGTTCGTACTGGCGGATTTCGTCCGTGTCCGAGTCGGCGCAGAAGAGCGTCAGCCGGTAGCCCGCCGACTGGGCTGCTTCAGTAAGCGCGTGCAGGAAGCGGTCCAGGACAGCGCCGTTGATGCCGTCCGTGGCGGGAAGCAGCCGCATGCCGAGGTTCATGGACCGCTGGGTGCGCAACTGGCGGGCAGCCGCGCTGGGCCGGTAGCCGGCCGCGGCGATGGCGGCCTGGACACGCTCCCGGGTCGCGGGTTTGACCTTGTGCGGCGCGTTCAGCACGTTGGAGATGGTTTGCCGTGACACGGCAAGTTCGCCGGCCAGGCTGGCGAGGGTGGGCCGGGGCAAGCGGGGCTCCTAGGGATGCGGGTACTGGGCGGTGGAATGCATGCAGGGGACCGGCGGGCGTCCCGCCACGAGCGCGCCGTGGCGCGCCTTTTTTCACACACTAACGTGTGAGAGGATTTAACCGCACAAATTTGATCGATCAAATTTCCGCGCCAGGTTCACGCCCGGTCATGCGGACACCAGCCTCCGCACCCACACCCAGCAGCACAGGAGTTGTTTCACCGTGGCCTCTGAACAGCCATACCTGCACAATCTCTCCGGCGTTTTCAGCGCACCCATCCAGGCATGGTCCGACGCCCACGGACAGATCCGGCATGCCGGAGCGCAAGGGATCTACTGCGGAGATGACCGCGTGCTCAATACCGCAATCCTCACGGTGGACGGGCGGGAGCCTGAATGGGTGTCCACCCAGTTGCGTTCCTCCAAGGAAACCGACTACATCTACTTTGTGCGCGCGGATGCCGAGGTGGCGGACCCGCTGCTCTCGCTGGTGCGGACGCGCTCGGCCCAATCCGGCCGGATCCGTCCCGGCGCGGACACTGAGAGCCTCACCGGTTGCTCCGGACGGGTGGCTGAGACGCTGCGCCTTGAGTCGGCCATGCGGGAGCCGGTGTCGCTGACGGTCCGGCTGACCCTTGGCGCGGACAACACCACGATGGAAGACATCAAGCAGGGCGGCCAAGGCGGCACCCCGGTGGAACCGCAGGGGACCACCTGGTCCTGGCGGGACAAGGACACCACCCTGGCACTCACGGCGGACGACGGAACCGTCCGCATCCATGGCAGCACGGTAACCATCGACTGGGCCGTGCAGGTGTTTCCCGGCGTGCCCGTGGAGCTGGCCTGGGCGGTGGACCTGACGGACGAGGATTCCCCGATGCTCGCCGCGGACGGGGAACCCATCGTGGCTCCGGCCTCAAACGACCCCCGGCTCAACCGGCTCCTGGAACGGTCCGTCAGCGACCTCAACAGCCTGCGCCTGGCCCACCACTCACATCCGCATGACACGTTCCTGGCGGCCGGCGCCCCGTGGTTCTTCACCATGTTCGGCCGCGATTCCATCATCGCGGCGCGCATGCTGCTGCCCGTCAACACGGCCATCGCCGGCGGAACGCTCCGCGCGCTCGCCGGCCGGCAGGGCACGGAGACGGACCACACCACGGCCGTCCAGCCCGGCAAGATCCTGCACGAGGTCCGCCGGACCGTCCTGACCATGGCCGAGAGCGGTCATGCCCTGCGCCTGCCGCCGGTGTACTACGGAACCATTGACGCGACGCCGCTGTGGATCTGCCTCCTGCACGACGCCTGGAAAGCCGGCATGCCGGATGACGAGGTGGAGGAACTCCTGCCCAACCTCCAGGACGCCCTCGAATGGCTCAGGGACCACGGCGACCTCGACGGGGACGGCTTCCTGGAATACCTCGACGCCTCCGGGCAAGGCCTGGTGAACCAGGGCTGGAAGGACTCCGGCGACGCCATCCGCTGGCACGACGGCTCACTGGCGAAGGGGCCCATCGCGCTCGCCGAGGTCCAGGCCTACGCCTACGAGGCCGCCGTGGTGGGCGCGGAAATCCTCGACGTCTTCGGACGTCCCGGGGCGCAGGAATGGCGTGACTACGCGGCAGGAATGGCCGAGCGCTTCCGGGCGCAGTTCTGGTGCGAGGACGAACTGGGTCCCTACCCGGCGCTCGCCCTGGATGCGGACAAACGCCCGGTGGATGGCGTGACCTCCAACATGGGACACCTGCTCGGCACCGGAATCCTCAATGAGGAGGAGCAGCGGATCGTGGTGCGCCGCGTCATGGACCCCACCATGTTCTCCGGCTACGGCGTCCGGACCCTGTCCACCACCAACGGAGGCTACTGGCCAACCCGGTACCACGCGGGCGCCGTCTGGAGCCATGACACGGCCCTGATCATCAGCGGCATGCTGGCGGACGGCTTCCCGGATGAGGCAGCGCAGCTCGCCGCCGGGCTGCTTCATGTGGCCGAAGCCAACGACTGGCGGCTGCCGGAGCTCTTTGGCGGCCACGGCTCGGACACCATGCGCACCCCAGTGCCGTTCCCGGCGAGCTGCCGTCCGCAGGCCTGGGCTTCGGCCAGCTCGGTGGTGATCGCCGCTGCGCTTGCCCCGAACGGGCGGCCGTCACAGCGGGAGGACCTGCAGGCATCCGCCAGCCTGTAACCCGGCCTTAGCCGGTAACGCGGTCTATCGACACGACCGCCAGGAATCCCCTGCCAAGGATTTCCGGCGTGCCGGAGTCAGAGCCGACGACGGCGTCATAGCGGCCCAGCGTCTCCGGCTCGCCGGCCGCCGGGGCTGCGTCGGGTGCTTCGCTGCCGCCCGGGGTCTCCCCGCCTCCGGCGGTGCCGGTGCTGACGGTTGCCTGGCCCTGCAGCAGGATTCCGAGCTGTCCCTCGAAGACAGGGTGCGCGCGCTTCTTGGAGAGTTCGATGATGGACGTGTATCCCTTGAACGCCCCGTTCCGGGTGATCACGTTCAGGTCGCGGATGTCGCCCGTGGGCAGTGCGCCGGCGGCGTCGGCGTCGCCGGAGAAACGGAACGGCCGGTACTTTTCCAGCGGGTGTTCGGCGCCGTCAACCGTCAGCAGGAGGAGTTCGCCTTCGATCACGGTGAGCACGCGGTCCATCCCGGGAAAAGCGGAGAACTCTCCGGCCTCGGACACCTCGGCGATGCTCACCCGCCAGTCCCACGCGCCGTCCTGGGCGGAGGCAGCTTTCGGATGGCTGGCCAGTTCGCGGGTGACCCCGCCCTTGTTGCGCCACGGTTCGGCCCTGAGTTCGGCATAGCGGATGATCTCCATCCGCCCAGCCTAGCGGCCTGGCGCCGGGCGGCGTCGGCAGGGAGGTTGGTGCAGGGGTGTCGGGTAGGGCTTCGCGGGCTTGCTAACGTCAGGTGAAGGAAATGCGGCAGGAGGAGCCAAGGATGTTCGTCAAGGTGTGTGGGCTGAGTACGCCGGAGTCGGTCCGGGAGGCGGCCGGCGCCGGTGCGGACGCCGTCGGCTTTGTCCTGACCAGGAGTCCGCGCGAGGTCACGCCCGCCCGCGCGCGGGAGCTTCTGGCCGAGGTTCCGGCCGGCACCCCGGCCGTGGGCGTGTTCCGCCACGAGCCGGTGGCGGACGCTATCGCCGTCGCCCGCGACGCCGGCCTGGGCTGGATCCAGCTCCACGGGGACCGCACCCCGCAGGACGTCACAGCAGCGCACGACGCCGGCATGAAGGTGATCCGGGCCGTCACCATGGGTGCCTCCCCGGAAGCATTCGGCAGCTGGGGCGAGGAACTGCTGCTGATCGACGCCGCTGTTCCGGGCTCCGGCGAGGCCTGGGACTACGCCTCGGTGCAGGCCAAGGGGCTGGCCGGCCGGAACTGGCTGCTGGCAGGGGGCCTCGACCCCGCTAACGTCGCCCGGGCCGCAAAGGAAGCCGGTGCGTGGGGAGTGGACGTCTCCTCCGGCGTTGAAAGCTCCCGCGGAGTAAAGGACCTGGCGAAGATCCGGGCGTTCGTGCTGGCGGCGAAGGCTTAGCGCCCTTCCCCTGGGGTGCGCGGCGCGAGCCGGAATGGATGGCGTGCGGTTCTTGTTGCCGCAGTCATGAAGCGCATCGGATTTCTTTCCTTCGGCCACTGGGGCAACGTTGAGGGGTCCCGTACCCGCACGGCCCGGGATGCGCTGCTGCAGGGCATCGACCTCGCCGTGGCAGCTGAGGAACTGGGGATCGACGGCGCCTTCTTCCGGGTGCACCACTTTGCCCGGCAACAGGCATCCCCGTTCCCGCTACTGGCCGCCATCGCCGCCCGGACCAGCAGGATCGAAATGGGCACCGGCGTCATCGACATGCGGTACGAGAACCCGCTGTACATGGCCGAGGAGGCGTCGGCCACCGACCTGATCAGCGGCGGGAGGCTGCAGCTCGGGGTCAGCCGTGGTTCACCCGAACCTGCCCGGGACGGAGCGGCGGTGTTCGGCCATGTTCCGGCCGACGGCGAGAGCCCCGCCGACATGGCGCGCCGGCACACGGCGGTGTTCCGCCATGCCATCACCGGTGCCGGGGTGGCCGAATCGGATCCACGCTATGGCGGTGGACCGGGCAGGCTTCCGGTGCAGCCGAACTCGCCGGATCTTGCCCGCCGGATCTGGTGGGGCGCCGGATCCCGCGCCACCGCCGTGTGGACCGCGGAGCAGGGGATGAACCTGATGAGTTCCACGCTGCTGACCGAAGACACAGGTGTGCCGTTCGACGAGCTGCAGGCGGAGCAGATCAGCATGTTCCGTACTGCCTGGGCAGGTGCAGGCCACCCGCACACGCCGCGGGTATCGGTCAGCCGCAGCGTCCTGCCCATCGTCGACGACGAGGACCGCCGGTACTTCGGCCTCAGCGCCCTGCGGGAAAAGCGGGACCAGGTGGGCATCATCGACGGCCTGGTGGCACGGTTCGGAAAGAGCTACGTGGGCGAGCCTGAGGCGATCGCCGAGGAACTTGCGGCAGACGCCGCGGTGCAGGCTGCCGACACGCTGCTCCTCACAGTCCCGAACCAGCTGGGCGTGGACTTCAACGCCAAGCTGCTGGGCACCATTGTCCGCCACATTGCCCCCGCCATCGGCTGGCAGCCTAAATGGGCTGCGTCTGCGTCTGCGGCTACAGGCCCGGCTGAGGTGCCGGGCGCGGAGGCTAGCCGTGGCTAGGGGTCTTCGCTAGCATTCAGCTGGGGAGCACCCCGAAGAACCCGGCGGGCCACGCCCGCCAACCGAGTCAAAGGAGACCCGTTGTGACTCTGCCCCAAGGTATTACCCCCGGCATTTGGACCCTCGACATGTCGCACAGCGAAATCGGGTTCACGGTCCGCCATGCCGGCATCAGC
The DNA here is from genome assembly GCF_042880995.1 of Arthrobacter sp. NPDC058288. Lineage (NCBI taxonomy): Bacteria > Bacillati > Actinomycetota > Actinomycetes > Micrococcales > Micrococcaceae > Arthrobacter > Arthrobacter sp. NPDC058288. Next base: position 176,035 of record NZ_JBHVYH010000003.1, on the reverse strand, counting down.
AAAGTCCGCGGCCGCTTCACTGACGCCTCGGCCGAGGCGCACGTGGGCACGTCCCTGTCGGCGTCCAGCCTGCACGCCACCGTCAAGACGGCGAGCTTCGAATCCGGCGACGCCAACCGTGATGCCCATGTGCGCGGGGCGGATTTTTTCGACGTCGAGCAGTTCCCCGAGATGACCTTCCGGGCCACCGGCATCGAAGGTGACGGCGAGGACTACACCGTCACCGGTGACCTCACCATCCGCGGCATCACCAAGCCCGTGGAACTCGAAGTGGAATTCACCGGCGTGGCTGTCGATCCATTCGGTGCCACCCGGGCGGGCTTCAGCGCCGAGGCCGAAATCAGCCGCAAGGAGTTCGGACTGACGTGGAATGCGGCCCTCGAAGCCGGCGGGCTGCTGGTCAGTGACAAGGTCAAGATCAACGTGGAGGCGGCCCTGGTCAAGCAGAGCTAGCCCCGAAGGACCCGCCACAAGGCGCGCCGCAAGCCGCGGCGCAAGCCGCGCGGCCGCTCAGGCCCAGACCGGCTCAGGTCCATGGCATCCGGAGGATCAGGGAAAACAAAGCGGCGTAGTCGTAGCTCGTGGAGCCGTTGGACATGAGCACGACTGCCCTGCCGCGTTCCGGGTAGAGGCGCATGATGTTCCAGAACCCCAGCCCGGTGCCGAAGTGCTCCACGTAGGACCCGTGAGGCCCGTGGGTGTGCTTCCGGAACCAGCCCGCGGAGTGGTCAAACCGCTTTCCCCGGACATGGATTTCGCGCATGGCCCGGGCCGTGGATTCCTGCAGGATGCGGTTCGCCGTGGGGCCGGCGGCAGTCCCGGGGGCCGTGGTTCCGGAAGCCGTGGTTCCGGGGGCGGCGGCCAGCCCGTCATTGAGGTGCAGCCGGGCAAACTCGGCCGCGTCCAGTACGGTACCCACCAGGCCGCCGTAGCCTGCGCCGTCAACCAGGAACGGATTCAGTGACGAGTAGTCGCCGTGCCGTGGACCCAGCGTCCCCGGCGGGAGGATCCGCGCCAGCAACGGTGCAAGGTGCCGGGGGAGCCGGACATAACCCGTGGCCGCCTGACGCCCGGGCGGATACGAAAAACCGGTTGAGCCCATTCCCAGCGGGGTGAGGATCTCGCGTTGGACATAGCGTGTGAACGGCTCGCCGGAGACCTGGCTGATGATCTGCGCCGCCACAAGGTAGCCGACGTTCGAGTAGTGCCCGGCACCTCCCACCCGGTAGCGGAACGCGCGGCGCCTGGCCATCAGTTTCCGCAGCATCTCTTCCTGGTCCGGCCCCGTTGCGCCCGCGGGGTGGATCCACGTCACGGGCAGCGGATTGCCCAGCCCCGCCGAATGGCTGAGCAGCTGCCACACCGTGGGCTGGGCAGGGCCGGGGGCGCGCAGCCAGGGCAGGTATTCATGCACAGGTGCGTGCAGGTCCAGGAGCCCCTGGTCGGATAGCCGCAGGACGGCAGTGGCCGTCACCGGCTTGGTCATCGAAAACCATGGATAGACCGTGTCCGCAGTTGCCGGCGTCAGGGCAGAGACGTCCGCATACCCGGTCGCGCCGGAATACAGCACGCGGTCCCGTGACACGACGGCCAGGGACATTCCCGGCACGCGGGACTTGGCTGCAGTTTTGGAGAGGGCCCGCCGGAGCGCGGTCAGATCCATTTGTTGTGCCTGAACGCCGCGTAGAGGATCACGCCCATGACCGCCATCAGGCCCAGCGCCATAGGGTAGCCGAAGACCCAGTCCAGCTCAGGCATGGTGCGGAAATTCATCCCGTAAATGGTGCCTACCAGGGTGGGGGCGAAGAGGATGGCAGCCCACGAGGAGATGCGTTTGACCTGCTCGCTCTGCGCGAAGCTGGATTCCGTCAGGCGCCGCATTTCATCGTTCTGCCGTTGGGCCACCAGCGCGGCGTTGACGGTGAGCGCGTTCTGCAGCAGGGCCCTGAAGGAAGCGGTCCGCTCGCCAAGCCGCAGGACGTGGTCCAGGACGTCGCGCAGGTGGTCCTGCAGTTCGGGGCCGGGCCGGTGCTCGGGTGTGCCGGTGAGAAGGGCCTGCAGGATCCCTGCGAGGGGGCTGGTTCCGCGCTGGAACATGATGACCTGGCGGGAGAGCTCATAGATCCGGCGTGACACGTCGGGGTCGCCGCCGAAGAGGTCATCCTCGATTTCGTCGATGTCGTTTTCCAGCCCGGCGGCCACCGGCTCGTACTCATCCACCACCTGGTCGAGGATGGCGTACAGCACTGCGTCGGGTCCCAGCGCCAGGAACTCGGGCTGGGATTCCATCCTGCGGCGGACGCGGGCAAGGTCCGGTGACTCGGCATGGCGGACGGTGACCACAAAATCGGTGCCCACAAACACATGGATTTCGCCGAACTCGACCTTTTCGACGTCGTCGAGATAACGCGCCGGGCGCAGCACCAGGAACAGGGTTTCGCCGTAGTGCTCAAGTTTGGCCCGCTGGTGCCCGGTCAGGGCGTCCTCCACCGCCAGATGGCTGAGTTCGAACTCGTCCGCCACGGAACGCAGTTCCTGCGAGTCCGGCCGGTACAGCCCGATCCAGGCCATCCCCTCACGCTGCCGCAGCAGGAAGTAGGTCTCCTCTAGTCCTTCCGGGTCGGTGGTCCGGCGGCCATCCACATAGACGGCATTGTCAACAATGGTCACGCTGAGCCTCCTTCTGCGGACCGTCCCTTGCTGTGACGTTAGCCCTTCGCCGGGACGCTGCCAACAGTATGCGCCCGGGCCGCCGTGACGCCGTGACGGGGGAGCGTAAGGATTTCGTAAAGACCGGGTTAAGCAGGAATCGCGCGGTGCTACGCTCCGTGATGCGCCGGACAAACGGCGGGCTATAGCGGCACGGCGCGTTAAGCCCCTTCGCGCCCGCCGACGAGAGGATCTTCCCATGGCGGCACCGCTGAGCGGAACGGCAAAAGCGGGCACCGATATCCGGACCGGGGACAGCCGCATCAGGCGCCTGCTCCTGCACCCGGTCAGGTCGGTGCCGGTAGCGTTCCTTGCCGTCATCATGCTGGGAGCCGGGCTGCTCATGCTTCCCGCCTCGCATTACCCCACTGAGTCCGACACAGCCATGCCCGCCCTGTTCACCTCGGTCTCCGCCGTCTGCGTCACGGGGCTCATCACCGTGGACACGGCCACGTTCTGGACGCCCTTCGGCCAGGCAGTCATCCTCGGACTCATTCAGGTGGGCGGCTTCGGCATCATGACGCTGGCAACCCTGCTCGCACTGCTGGTCAGGAAGAACCTCGGCCTACGAGGGCAGCTCGTGGCGCAGTCCGAAACCCATACCCTGAACTTCGGCGATGTGCGGTCCGTGCTGGTGCGGGTCGCCAAAATCATGGCTGCCATCGAGGGCAGCACGGCGGCGGTGCTGACGCTCCGGTTCTGGTTCGGGTATGACGCCAACCCGGCCACGGCACTCTGGCACGGTGTCTTCCACGCCGTGTCCGCCTTCAACAACGCCGGATTCTCCCTTTACAGCGACAACCTGGTGGGGCTCGCCGCGGACCCCTGGATCATCGTCCCCATCTGCGCGGCAGTGGTTGCCGGAGGCTTGGGTTTCCCCGTCATCATCGCGTTGATGCGGGACGGGTTCCGGGTCAAGGGGTGGACCGTCCACGTCAGGCTGACCGTCTACGGCACCCTCATGCTGCTGGCAGCCGGTTTCGTGCTCTTCGCCGTCTTCGAATGGAACCGGCCCGAAACCCTGGGTCCCCTCAGCACCGGCGGCAAGTTCCTCGGGGCACTGGCCGGCAGTGTGTTTCCGCGAACCGCGGGCTTCAACAGCATCGATTACGGCGCCGCCACGCCGGAAACCCTGATGGTCACCAACATCCTCATGTTCATCGGCGGCGGGAGTGCCGGGACCGCGGGCGGCATCAAGATCACCACCTTCCTGATCCTGGGATTCGCCATTTGGAACGAGGTCCGCGGCCGCGAGCAGGTCACCATTGCCCACCGGTCCATCAGCTCCTCGGCGCAGCGCCAGGCGCTCTCGGTTGCGTTGCTAGGCGTCGCCGCGGTCATCGCGGGAACACTCCTTCTCCTGATGCTCACCGATTACAGCCTCGAAAAGGTGCTCTTCGAGTCCATTTCCGCCTTTGCCACAGTGGGGGTGAGCACCGGTATCACCTATCACCTGCCAGCCAGCGCCCAATGGGTCCTGATGGCCCTGATGTTCGTCGGCCGCATCGGGACCATCACCGTGGCCTCGGCACTGGCCCTGTCTGCGCATCCGAGGCTCTACCACTTGCCTGAAGAGCGGCCGATCATCGGCTGAAGCGTCGAAATTCGAGCCCGGAATTCAGGGAGGGTTCAGGGCAATCCCCGACGCCTGATCGGGCTCCGGCGGGGGACAATGGCTGTATGAAGACATTGCTCAACATCATTTGGCTGGTCTGCGGCGGGCTCTGGCTGGCGCTCGGGTACTTCTTCGCGGGGATCATCTGCTGCCTGCTCATCGTGACCATCCCCTGGGGCATTGCGTCCTTCCGGATTGCGTCCTACACGCTATGGCCCTTCGGCCGCATGGTGGTGGACAAACCGGGCGGAAACGGCGTGTTCTCGCTGCTGGGCAACGTCATCTGGTTGGTGGTCGCGGGCATCTGGATCGCGATCGGCCACGTGGTGACCGCGTTTGCCATGGCCATCACCATCGTCGGGATCCCGCTGGCCATCGCCAACCTGAAGCTCATCCCGGTTTCGCTGATGCCGCTCGGCAAGCAGATTGTGCCCTCCGACCGGCCGTTCGTCACCAGCTACCGCTAGGCCCGGCGGAACGCGCCGCCGTCGAGAAGCGCGACGGCGGCGCTTCCGTTGAGTTCCGCTGCGATCTCCACGTCCTCCTGGTAGCCGCCGAAAACGAGCTCCCGGCCGCTGGAGCATTCGAGCAGCGTGTCACCAAGCCGCGGCTCCGCAGCGGTGAACGCGTCCATGACCCACTGCGCCTCGGGGGAAAAGCCGGTCCGGCGGTGCTCAGGGAGCGCCGCGAGGAAAGCACCCGCGCCCAACTGATCCTCCAGCGCGGGTCGGAGTCCGCCGTCGGGCCATCTTTCGCCGGCCGCGATAACGGCGATCACCGCTGCCGGCGGAAGGTTCCGGGCCGCCCACTCGGCGGTGGCGCGCGCGTTCCGAAGGCACACCGCCGCCACGCGCGGCACCGTTCCCGCCAGGGAGTGGGCCAGCGTAGAGCCGTTGGGCGACGGAAGCACCACCCTGTCCAGAGCCGGCGCGGAGCGCAGGCTGGCAGGGGAAAGGCTCACCCCGCTGCCGCCGCGACGGCCGGCGAGGACCGCGTCCTCGCCCGCGGCAAAATCAGCAGCAGTGCTGTCTTTCCAGCGGTAGGGAAACACTTCGGCACCGCGGTCCACGGCGACGCTCACGCACGTGGTGAAGCACAGGACGTCCACCACCACAGCCAGTTCGGATCCGGGCGCTACGGCCATGGCGCCGTCGTACCCCCATTCAAAGCGCACCGTGAACGGCAGCTGCCGGTGAGCCGCCTGAACCTCGCTCATGCGAGTTCGCCCGCCAGGTTCCGCCGGGCGGAGTCAAGCCAGAGCTCACGGCCGCGGTCCGTGTTGAACAGCGGGTCCAGCTCCAGCAGGTGACGCACGACGGCGGCACGTCCCGCCGCGAAGTCGGCGTCACCGATGTGCGCGAAGTCTTCCCGGACGGCGCTGAGGTAGCGGCCGTACGCCTTGGGTTCGCCGCCGAGAACCGACAGGTCCGCGTCGCACAGGAGGGCACCGTCGTCGTCCCCCGGCTCCGGGCGGTGATCGGCGGTGAGCCGGACCAGCCGCCCCACCTCATACGCTTCATCCTCGGACAGCCCGGCATGCAGCAGCCTGTCCTCGGCCAGCCGGGCCGATTCCTCCTCGTCCTGGCCGGCGATCCCGCGGTAGACGGCGTCATGGAACCAGGCGGCAAGGACCACGGTGCGTGGCGGGTCGGCCGGCTCGGTGAGCAGGTCCAGGGCCTCGAGGACGGACAGCAGGTGGGTGCGGCCGTGGTACTTCCGGTGCTCCTCGCCCCACCGGTCCAGGAGGTCCAGGAAGAGGGCGTCATGGCCGGGCAGCACGGCGTTCCAGCGGTTCAGCAATGGCACCTTGAGGGCCTTGCCGCGCTGGCGGGCAGGGATGCGGAGCCCGCAGGCAATCAGTTTGCGGACCAGGATCCTGGCCTCCACGGGGATGGCGCCGGCCTCGACGAGGGAGTCGTACCTGGCCTCGGAGACGTCGTAATGGTCGCCGTCGAACGCCCGCTCCGGGATGCCGGCGGCCGCCGCGAAGCGGTGCAGCTCGTCGAGGGAGGAGTCCGAGATCAGGTGCGAGAAGTGGGTTCCGTGGGCTGGCCAGAGCGGCGGATCCAGGTAGATGGCCATGGAGGAATTCTAGACTTCCGCCCGCACGTTGTTGGTGATGCTGCCGACTCCTTCCACGGCCACAGTGATGGTGTCGCCGTCCTTGAGGAACAGTTGGGGGTCTCGGCGGTATCCCACTCCGGATGGTGTGCCGGTGAGGATGACGTCCCCTGGCTCCAGTGTGGTGAATTCGGAAATGGTGGCGATGAGTGTGGGGATGCTGAAGATCAGGTGGGAGAGGTCAGATTTTTGTACCACTTGCCCGTTCAGGGTTGTGCTGATGACCGCCTTGGTGATGTCGGCTTCTGCAGGGGTGACAATGCAGGGTCCGAGCGGGGTGGTGTTGTCCCAGACTTTGCCCTGTAGCCATTGGTGGGACTTGTTCTGGAAGTCACGCATGGTGACGTCGTTGGAGACGCAATAGCCAAGGATATGGTCCATGGCGTCCTGCTGGGCGATGCGCCGGCCTGTCTTGCCGATGATGACGGCGAGTTCGCCCTCAAAGTCGACCTGGGTGGATTCGGGCGGCAAGATGATGTCGTCATCGGGTCCGACGAGGGTGGACGTGTACTTGGGGAAGAGAATGGGAAAGACGGCCGTGCTGGCGTCGTTGGCATGGTCCTTGTAGTTCAAACCCACGCAGAGGATCTTCCCGGCCCGTGGCGACGCAGCGCGCAGGGTGACGTCGGACAGGGCAACCCGTGATTCGGTCAGACGGGCAGCACTGGCAAGGAGCTCTACGGATGTTTCCGGCCCGACGTCGGTGAGTCCGGCCAGCGGGACGAGGTGGTCGCCGTCAACTTCGCCGATGAAGTTGCGACCCTTGTACTGGTAATTTGCGTAGGCCATTCGTTGTCTCTTCCTGATCTTGGTTGCTGTTTACGGCAGTGCGCGGTGAGGGCATTCAGAGTGCCGGTTGCACCCCGAAGGCAACCGCGAGTTTCATGATCTTCCCGGCGCGGCCCAGGCGGGGCAGGTCGGAGCCGTCGCGGATGACGCGGCCGTTGGCTTCGAAGTCGGCCATGAAGTCCGTGGCCCACGCGACGTCCGACGGCGTGGGGCTGATGACCTCGTTGATGACGTTGGTCTGGTCGATGGCCAGGCAGAGCTTGCCGGTCATGCCCATCATCACGGTGATACCGGTCTGCTCGCGCAGGATCGGGTGGTTGGTCCCCACCGTGGGGCCGTCGATGGGGCCGGGGAGGTTGCCCACGCGGCTGGCAACAACCAGCTTGGCCCGCGGGTACGCCATCGCCTCGGGAGTGGCCGCCATGCCGGTGTCGCGGCGGAAGTCGCCGGAACCGAACGCCAGGCGGAAGGCGCCCTGGGCCTTGGCGATGTTGTTGGCTTCCTCGATGCCGACGGCGGATTCCACCAGCGGAATCACGGGGGTCTTGCCGTCCATGCGGTGGTAGCTTTCGGTGACCTGGTCCGCGGACTCGGTCTTGGCCAGCATGACGCCGAGCAGGCCCGGGGTACCGCGCAGGCCGGCGAGGTCAGCGGCCCAGAACGGGCTGGTGGCGTCATTGATCCGGACCCAGGCCTGGCCGCCGGCGGTCAGCCAGTTGATCACGTGTTCGCGGGCCGCATCCTTCTGCGATGGGTCCACTGCATCTTCGATATCCAGGATGATCGAGTCCGCGCGCGACACGGCCGAGACGTCAAAAAGCTCAGGCTTCATTGCGTTCACCAAAAGCCACGAACGGGCAATTTCAGCGGGGATGTTTCGTTCGGGCCGTATGGCCTGGGGAACATCATTGAGCGGCGGGGTGGCGTGGGTGGTGTCTTCGATGCTTTGGGGCATGTAGGTGCGCTGCGTCATGGGTCTGCGTGCTAACTCAGGTTGATGATGGTGGTAGGGATGTCATCCGGTGGTAGCGGAGCCCGTCTTCGGTTTCTTCCGGTTCTGTCCACACCTCGATCCCGAGCGAGGCTTCGTACATGGTGCGTGGTTGGGCGGCGTCGCCTGCGATCCAGAGTGCGGTGGAGTCTGCCATCGCATCATCGACGGTTCCGGTGCGGATGATCCTGCCGTGCTGGCGGATCTGGACAGTCGCTCCGATAAGCCGGCGCCAATGGATGTACTGCCGGAGCATGATCCGCTCTCCGTAGGCAGGTGCCCGATGGTTGCCGGGGCCGGTTGATGGGGTCATGGTGCGGTCAGGACCGAGGCCACGGCTTTGCCCAGTTCTTCGGTAGTGGCGTTGCCGCCCATGTCCGGTGTAAGTGCATGGGTTCCGCGGGCAAGGACGGTTTCCATGGCGGTGGTGATGGCGGCCGCGGCTTCCGGTTCCCCCAAGTGGTCGAGCATCATCGCGGCACACCAGATCTGACCTATGGGGTTGGCGATGCCCTTGCCGGCGATGTCCGGGGCGGACCCGTGGACCGGCTCGAACAGGCTGGGAAACTTGCGTTCAGGGTTGATGTTGCCGCTGGGGGCGATGCCGATGGTGCCGGTACAGGCCGGGCCCAGGTCGGAGAGGATGTCGCCGAAGAGGTTGCTGGCGACGACGACGTCGAACCAATCGGGGTGCATGACAAAGTTAGCCGCCAGGATGTCGATGTGGTACTTGTCCACCTTGATCCCCGGGTAGGCGGCGGTCATGGCCTGCACCCGTTCGTCCCAGTAGGGCATGGTGATGGAGATGCCGTTGCTCTTCGTGGCGGAGGTCAGGTGCTTCTTGGGCCGGCTCTGGGCCAGGTCGAAGGCGTATTTGAGGATCCGGTCCACGCCGGTGCGGGTCATGACGGTTTCCTGGACCACGGTTTCGCGGTCGGTGCCCTCAAAGATCTTTCCACCGATGCTGGAGTATTCGCCTTCGGTGTTTTCGCGCACGACGTAGAAGTCCACGTCGCCCGGAACCCTGCCGGCCAGGGGGCTGGGCACGCCGGGCAGGAGCTTGACCGGGCGGAGGCTGACGTACTGGTCGAAGTGGCGGCGGAACTGCAGGAGGCTGCCCCACAGCGAGACGTGGTCGGGGACGACGTCGGGCCATCCTACGGCGCCGAAAAAGATGGAATCGAACCGGTTCAGTTCCTCGAACCATCCGTCGGGCAGCATCTTCCCGTGCCGGGTGTAGTAGTCAGCGGAGGCGTAATCGAAGTGTTCGTAGGTGAGGTTGAGGTCGAAGGCTGAGGCTGCGGCGTCCAAGACGCGCAGCCCCTCGGGCACAACTTCGGTCCCGATTCCGTCGCCGGGAATGACTGCGATGCGGTGGGATTTCGACATCAGGATCCTTCTTCGTAGTTGGCGTGTGTTCGGCTTTAGCGGTCGACCGGGTGTGCCGGTTCACGGTTTTCGATGACGTCAATGACGGCGTGCGCGGCTGCCAGCCCGGCCCGAGCCCGGGCTTCGGCTGTCTGTCCGGCGAGGTGGGAGGTGATGAGAACGTTATCCAGGCCCCGGAGGGGGCTGTCGCCGGGCAGGGGTTCGCTTTCGAGCACGTCCAGCGCGGCGCCGGCAATGATGCCATCGTTGAGTGCGTTGGCCAGGGCCCCTTCGTCCACGAGCGAGCCGCGGGCCGTGTTGATGAGGACAGCGGAGGGTTTCATCGCCTGCAGCCGGGACGCGTCGATGAGTGTGCCGGCGCGCTGGCCTCCGCGGGTGTGCAGCGAGAGGTAGTCGGCGTCGCGGATGACGGTGTCGAGATCAGTGAACCGGACCGCCTGGTTATCACCGTCAGGGTAGGCGGTGCTGACCAGGACAGTCATGCCAAGGGCGACGCCAAGGCTTGCGGTGGCGCGTCCGCTGGGGCCGAAACCGATAATGCCGAGGGTGGAACCGTGCAGTTCATGGCCGGCTTCCCGGGGCCAGCGACCCTGGCGGACTGCGCTGGTGACCTCCAGGAGGCGGCGTGCGGCCATGATGATCAGCCCGATGGTCAGTTCAGCGACGGAGTGGTGGTTTGTTCCCGGGGCGTTGCAGACCCTGATTCCTTGTGCGGCCGCGGCCCGGACGTCGATGGAGTCGTACCCCACGCCACTGCGTGCGATGACTTGCAGGGCGGCAGCGCCGGTGAGCATGTCTGCGGTGACCGGCTCGCTGGCTAGGATCGCACCGGATATGCCGCCGAACAAGGAGCGGCGTTCCTCAGGGGTCCGGGGCCCCCGGGATGGAGAGTAGACCGGTTCCAGACCGTGTTCGCGCAGGAGCTGGTCAACGGCATCTCCGGGGTGGAGGTAGTCGGTGGTGATCAGGATGCGGGGGGCCATGGTGTGGCTGGGTTCCTCTTCTTGTTTGGGGCGGATGCGCTGCCGTGCCGGTCAGGGCCGCCGCGGTGCGCGCGGCGGCCCTGGCCGGGTGCGGTGTTAGTGGACGTCGACCTTGTCCGCTTCCACCGCGGCCGGCGTGTTTGATTCGATGGCCTTCTTTTTCTGGCCGGAGGCGTGCAGTGCTTTGCGGGCTTGTTCCGGGTCGAAATCCTTTTCCCATTTACCGACGACGACGGCTGCCATGGCGTTGCCCAGGACATTGATGAAGACGCGGCCTTCGTTCAGGAGCCGGTCGATGCCGACGATCAGGGCGAGGGCGGCCAGCGGGATGCCGCCCACTGAGCTCAGGGTGCTGGCCAGGACGATGAACGCGCCGCCCGCGATGCCCGCGGTGCCCTTGCTGGTGAGCATCATGACGCCGACCATGACCAGCTGCTGTTCCCAGGAGAGGTCCATGCCGACGGCCTGGGCCAGGAACACCGAGGCCATGGTCAGGTAGACGGCGGATCCGTCGAGGTTGAAGGAGAAGCCGGAGGGGATGACGATGCCCACGGTGGATTTGCCGACGCCCATGTTTTCGAGCTTCTTGATCAGCTGCGGTAGGACTGCTTCGCTGGAGCAGGTGCTCAGGGCGATCAGCAGTTCGGCCTTGAGATAGCGCATCACCGTGAAGATGTTCAGTCCGCAGGCACGGGCGATGGTGCCCAGGATCACGACGACATAGACGACGCAGGTGGCGGTGAACAGCAGGACAAGGTAGCCAAGCTGCTGCAGGCTCTGGGTGCCGTAGTTGGCCACCACGGCCGCGAGTGCGCCGAACGTGCCGATGGGGGCGAGCCGCATGACCCAGCTGACGATCTTGAAGATGACTGTGGACAGGGCCTGGATGCCCTTGGTGAGGAACGCGCCGGACTCTCCGGAGACGTTCAGGGCGGCGCCAAACACGATGGAGACCATGAGCGCGGCAATGATGGTGTGGCCGGTCAGGGCCCCGAACAACGATTCGGGAATGATGTTGCTGACGAACTCAAGACCATCGAAGCCCTTGTTAGCTGCTGCCGGAACCTTGCTGGCGTCCAGTTTGGACGGATCGATGTTCATGCCTGTGCCGGGGTGGAAGACGTTGGCGACGACCAGGCCGATCAGCATCGACACCAGTGACAGGACGATGAAGTAGCCCAGGGCCTTCACGCCGATACGCCCGGCTTTGCGCAGGCTGTCCATCGACGCGATGCCCAGGGACACCACGCAGAACACCACAGGGATGACGATCATCTTCACCAGGGCGATGAACCAGTCACTGAGCGGGGTGAGCTGTTTGCCGACGGATGGCAGGAGCAGGCCGACGGCGATGCCCAGGACGGCGCCGAGGACGACTTGGAACCAGAGTTCGCGAATCAGCCGGCCGAACCGGGATCGCTGCTTGGGCGGGTGGGCGGAATGCTGCGGGTTCTGCATGGTGTGGGAGGACATCTTGGTGCTCCTTTGCACGTCGGACGGAGAAAGGTGGAGGGGTGCGGTCCCGGGCAGTGATGCTGCCCGGGACCGGGGCACTACCGGATTGGTTAGTTGTGCAGCGCGCGCAGGACCTTGTAGAACTCGGCCTTGCCCTCGAGCCCGATGCCCGGCAGGTCGCCCGGGGCTACGCGGCTGTTGACGATGACGGCGTCGTCCGTGAAGCCGCCGGTGGGCTGGAACTCGCCCGGGTAGGACTCGTTGCCGCCGAGCTTGAGGGCTGCGGCGATGTGCAGGGAGAACTGGTGTCCGCCGTGCGGGATGCAGCGGCGTGAGGACCATCCGTGCTGGGCGAGCATGTCCTGGATCCGGCGGTATTCGGTCAGGCCGTAGCTCAGGGCCGGGTCGACCTGGATGAAGTCGCGGTCCGGGCGCATGCCGCCGTAGCGGACCAGGTTCCGGGCATCCTGGAGGGAGAACAGGTTCTCTCCGGTGGCGATCGGGTTCTTGTAGTGCTCGGAGAGGGTGGCGTTCAGGGCGTAGTCCAGCGGATCGCCGACCTCCTCGTACCAGAACAGCCCGTACTGGTCGATGGCTTTGCCGTATTCCAGCGCTGTCTCGAGGTCGAACTTGCCGTTGACGTCCACCATCAGGCGGGAAGCGTCGCCGTCGAGGACCTCGATCACGGCTTCGATGCGGCGGAGGTCTTCGGCCAGGTCGGCGCCGCCGATCTTCATCTTGACCACGTTGTAGCCCTTGGCGAGGAAGCCGCGCATTTCGTTCTGCAGGTCCTCGAGGCTCTTGCCGGGCGCGTAGTAGCCGCCGGCGGCGTAGACGAAGACGTCCTTGTCCGGGTTGCCGTCGCCGTAGTGGTCAGAGATCCACCGGTAGAGCGGGACGCCGGCGATCTTCGCTGCGAGATCATGCAGGGCCATGTCAGCGACGCCGACGGCCACCGAGCGTTCGCCGTGGCCGCCGGGCTTTTCGTTGGACATCATCAGGTCCCACGCCTTCTTCGGCGAGAGCTGGCCGTCCTCGTCCAGAAGATCCTCGGACGGGGCATCCATGATGCGCGGAAGGATGCGATCCTTCAGGATGCCGGTCGCGTTGTAGCGGCCGTTGGAGTTGAATCCATAGCCAACCAGGGGCTTTCCGTCGACGAACACATCACTGACCAGGGCGATGATCGTGCAGTCCATCTTGGTGAAGTCAATGAAGGCGTTCCGGATCGAGGAACTGATGGGAATGGTGCCAACATGGGCGGAAACGATTTTCATCTTTGAATCTCTCCTGAGTGGGTATCTTATTTCTTATAAGACCTGGATTAAAGCTAATCCGAGATGGTGACGAGCGGCATAAGCCCTTCGAGCGAATATCTTATAAGATCTTGGGATCAAGGTTAGCCCGGGAGTGATGGGGCGCACAAGTCTTTCGGAGGAATTTCTTATAAGATGTTTCCAAGGCAGTGAAGTGTGAACAGCGGGGGCCATACCTCGGTAAGAGATTCGGAGCGTCAGATGACTACCACGAACGTCTTTTCCAGCAAGGGCAGCCTGGCGTACAACGAACTCCGCCAGCTGATCCTCTCCGGTGGCCTGGCTCCGGGCTCGCGCATCTCCCAGTACGAACTGGCGGACAACATGCACATGAGCATCACGCCCTTGCGTGAGGCGATCCGCCGGCTCGCCAGCGAGGGCCTGATCATCATGGACACCCACCGGGATTCCCGCGTGGCTGACATGAGCGCCTCCGAAGCGCGCGAACTCCTTGAAGTCCGCCTCTCACTGGAACCATCAGCAACGGAACTGGCAGCCGCCCGCCGGACCGACGCCGATATTGCAGCAATGCGCACGGCAGCCGAGAAGCTCTTGCCGGTCACGCGGGTCTGGGGCGAGGACGCCATCACCGTGCACAGGGAATTCCACCGCGCTGTCTACGCCGCCTCGCACAACGACGTCATGATCAAACTCCTGGATGACCTGTGGGACAAGTCCGACCGTTACCGCCGCATCGGCCTCGAACTCCCCTCCGGCGATGAGCCCCGCACCATCGACCTGAACCAGCACCACCAGATCCTCGAGCTCGTCATTGCCCGGGACGGCGCCGGCGCGGCCAACCTCGCACGCACCCACATCGCCAACAGCCTCACGGCCTCTGTAACCGGAGCCCTGGAGGAACGCGAAACCGTCCAGACAGCAGCCTTCGAGAAAACCGCCTAATACGATGCCTCCTCTACGTTCCCGCACTGTCACCCACGGCCGAAACATGGCCGGCGCCCGCGCACTGCTGCGCGCCGCCGGCGTGGCCCGTGAGGATTTCGGAAAGCCCATCATTGCCGTCGCGAACAGCTTCACTGAATTCGTTCCCGGCCACACCCACCTTGCCCCGGTGGGACGGATAGTCTCCGAGGCCATCCACTCCGCCGGTGGCATCGCCCGCGAATTCAACACCATCGCCGTTGACGACGGCATTGCCATGGGGCACTCCGGGATGCTGTACTCCCTGCCGTCCCGCGACCTGATCGCCGACTCCGTTGAGTACATGGTCAACGCCCACTGCGCGGATGCCTTGGTGTGCATCTCGAATTGCGACAAAATCACGCCCGGAATGCTGATGGCGGCGCTTCGCCTGAACATCCCCACGGTGTTCGTCTCAGGCGGTCCCATGGAGGGCGGCACCGCTGTCCTGATCGACGGAACGGTCCGCAAGCGCCTTCACCTCGTCAACGCCATGACTGACGCCGCCAACGAGTCCATCTCGGACGAGGATGCCCTGTCGGTGGAAGAATCCGCCTGCCCCACGTGCGGCTCCTGCTCCGGCATGTTCACGGCGAACTCCATGAACTGCCTGACCGAAGCACTGGGCCTTTCCCTGCCCGGCAACGGTTCCACCCTCGCCACCCACACGGCCCGCCGGACGCTCTACGAGGACGCAGGTTCCACCATCGTGGATCTCACCAAGCGCTACTACGACGGGGACGACGAAACCGTCCTTCCCCGCGCCGTTGCAGGCCGCCAAGCCTTCGAAAATGCCATGGCCCTGGACATCGCCATGGGCGGGTCAACGAACACCATCCTCCACCTGCTGGCGGCGGCCCACGAAGCGGAGCTGGACTACACGCTCACCGACATCGACCAGCTCTCCCGCCGGGTGCCCTGCCTCTGCAAGGTAGCCCCGAACGGAACATACCTGATGGAGGACGTGCACCGTGCTGGTGGCATGCCCGCTATCCTCGGAGAACTGCAGCGCGGAGGACTCCTGAACGAAAACGTCAATTCCATCCACGCCCCGTCCCTCAAGGAATGGCTCGCGCGCTGGGACATCCGCTCCGAAGATCCTTCACCGGACGCGGTGGAACTGTTCCACGCGGCTCCGGGCGGGGTCCGCTCATCGTCGGCGTTCTCCCAGTCTGAACGCTGGCACACCCTGGACCGCGACGCTGAGGCAGGGTGCATCAGGGACATCGACCACGCCTACTCGTCAGACGGCGGGCTGGCCATCCTCCGCGGAAACCTGGCACCGGACGGCTGCGTCGTCAAAACCGCCGGCGTGGACGAATCCATCCACATCTTCACCGGACCCGCCGTCGTAGTCGACTCCCAGGAAGACGCCTGCGACATCATCCTCAACAAACGCGTCAAAGCCGGCGACGTCGTCGTGGTCCGCTATGAAGGCCCGCGTGGTGGTCCCGGCATGCAGGAGATGCTCTACCCCACGTCGTTCCTCAAAGGCCGCGGCTTGGGCGCCAAATGTGCCCTTATCACCGACGGGCGCTTCTCAGGCGGAACCTCCGGACTCTCCATTGGGCACGTTTCCCCCGAGGCGGCCGCCGGCGGAACCATCGCCCTGGTGGAAAACGGTGACATCATCACCATCGACATACCGCGGCGCCGCATCCACCTCGACGTGGAAGATCAGGTCCTCACCGCGCGCGCCGAAAACATCAGGGCCAACGGCGGCTACAAGGCGCGGAACCGGGACCGCAAGGTTTCGCCCGCGCTGCGCGCCTACGCCGCCATGGCTCTCTCAGCGGACAAGGGAGCCGTCCGCGACGTCTCCCTTGTGGAGAACTAAGCGCCCGTCAATTGGTTCCCGGACGATTCACTTGGAGCGCCATCGACGTCTCAGCCCTGGTCGGCGTGACGCTCCCTACTCTGTTGCAGGCGGAATGTTCTGGTTGCCGCGGAACACGTTGTCCGGGTCGAAGTCGCGTTTCACCCGGGACAGCCGGTCGAAGTTCTCGTTCCCGAACGCCGCGCGGACGCGGGCCTGGCCTTCATCGCCGATGAAGTTCAGCCACACCCCGCCGGTGGCGTACGGCGCGATGTCATGGCGGAAATGCTTAACCCACGCCCTGGCTTCCTCGCCCTCCTCCGGTGTTTCACCCAGCCCGAACGGGTGGCTGACCCAGCTCGCATTGCGGTTCAGCAACGGTGTGGCTGCCGCGGCCGGTCCGCCCACCGCACCTCCCCAGTGCGCAATCAGCTGCTGGGAGTGCTGGCCGGGGAGCCTTCGCGCAGAGTCAATAATGACATCCAGGGCGTCGTCGGAGAGTTCATTGTGGTAGTCGGCGCTCCAGTAGTTGTACATGCCCGGAGGATCGTCCAGCGAGCATTGGAAGTCGGCGTAATTGGTATCTCCCAGCAGGTCCACTGCCGGGTGGAGTGCGCGGTACGGCCTGGCCCGTTCCGCGCCTTCGTCGGCGCCCCCGGCATAGATGTACACCACGGCAACCGCCATCTTTCCCACCATCTCCGCCGGAACAAACGGCTCGGGCGGGGCTGTCAGGTAGATGAGGGTTGCGCATTCCTCGTTGGGTGCCGCCAGGGCAAGTTCCCGGAAGCCACGGCTGACATCTGTGGCTGCGTCCCCCGGCCAGAGCATAAAGCCGGCATGAACCTTCGGGCCCAGTTCATGGAGTCCGAACGTGAAGGACGTGGCCACGCCGAAGTTGCCGCCGCCGCCGTGCAAAGCCCAGAACAGTTCCGGGTTCTCCCGTGCGCTGGCTGTGACCTGGTCGCCGCCGGCAGTGACCAGGTCCACCGAGACCAGGTCGTCGCAGGCAAAGCCGAAGGCCCGCTCCAGCCAGCCGGAGCCGCCGCCCAGCGTGAAGCCGGCCAGTCCGGTGGTGGAGACGCGGCCGCCCGTCAGGGCGAGGCCGTGTTCCTGTGTTGCACGGTCGAATTCACCGCAGGTGAGGCCCGCTCCGGCGGTGACCGTGCGGCTTTCCGGATCCACCCTGACCGATTTCATGGGCCGGACGTCCACCACCAGGCCGCCGTCGTTCATGGACATCCCGGCCACCGAATGGCCGCCCGCCCGGACTGCCACGGGCAGTTCGTTGTCGCGCGCATGCTGGAGGGCGTGGGCAACGTCGGCGGGGGTGCCGCATTGGGCAATGACGGCCGGGCGCCGGTCGATCATTGCGTTGAAAAGCTTCCGGGATTCGTCATAGTCCGGACTGTCAGGCCTGATCCATTTCATGGCAACGCTCCTCGGCGCCGGCGGCTTCGCCCCCAGGGAAAATGGTACTGCGGCGGGGATTGGCGGGCTACGGCTGAGACTTACGGAGGAGTGCACAAACGGCGGCTAATCCGGATATGAGGATAAATCATGCTTTCAAAACCGCATATGAGGTAATAGGCTGAACAAATGCCGACCATACGCATTGCGGAAGCAGCCCGGTTCCTCGGTGTCAGCGACGATACCGTCCGCCGTTGGACCGAGAACGGAAGCCTCACTCCGGTGAAGGACGAATCCGGCCGGCTGGCCGTGGACGGTTTTGAGCTGGCCACCCTGGCCCGCGAGCACGCACAGCTTCCGGATGACCCCACCCGGGTGGGCAGTTCGGCGCGCAACCGGTTCGTCGGCCTGGTCACGGGAATCACCGCGGATAAGGTCATGGCCCAGGTGGAACTGCAGTGCGGGCCATTCCGCGTCGTGTCCCTGATGAGCAGCGAAGCCGTCCGCGAGCTCGGCCTGGAGCTCGGTTCCGTGGCCACGGCCGTGGTCAAAGCCACCACCGTGATCATTGAAACGCCGCAGGGAAAGAGCATCGTGTGAACCCCCGGAAACCGCGCCTGGCAGCGCTGCTGACAGTGGCCGCCCTCACCGTAAGCCTTGCCGCTTGCGCTCAGTCGACGTCGGCCGGCCGGGCGGGCGGCGCGTCCGCGGATACGGCCGGCCAGCTCTCCGGGACGGTGACGGTTTTTGCGGCGGCTTCGCTGAAAGCCAGCTTCACAACGCTTGCGGAAGAGTTTGAAAGGAAGTACCCGGGCACCAAGGTGATACTCAGCTTCGCCGGGTCCTCGGACCTGGCCACGCAGATCAGCCAGGGTGCGCCCGCTGACGTGTATGCCTCCGCGGACACTACGAACATGACCAAGCTCGCCGACGCGGGACTCGTCGACGGCCCAGCGACGAACTTCGCCACAAACGTCCTGCAGATCGCCGTCCCGCCGTCCAACCCGGCGTCGATCAGTTCCTTCGCGGACCTCGCCAGGCCCGGCGTCAAAGTAGTGGTCTGCGCCAGCCAGGTACCCTGCGGGGCCGCGGCGGACAGCGTGGAAAAGGCTGCCGGCGTCACGCTTGCCCCGGTCAGCGAGGAATCATCCGTCACGGACGTCCTGGGCAAAGTGATCTCTGGCGAAGCCGACGCGGGCCTGGTGTACGTCACCGACGTCAAGGCCGCCGGCAACAAGGCGAGGGGCATCCCGTTCGCCGAAGCGGGCATGGCCGTCAACACCTATCCCATCGCCACTGTAGGCTCCAGCAGGAACACGGAACTGGCCGCAGCGTTCATCGCCATGGTGTCCGGCGCTGACGGCAGGAAAATCCTCGCCGACGCCGGCTTCGGGATGCCCTGAGGATGGACCGAGGCAACGTGAGCGGGTACCACGGCATCCCGCGCTGGATCTATGCCATCGCAGCGGCAGGCGCACTGTTCGTGCTCCTGCCCTTGGCCGCCATGGCTGCCAGGGTCAACTGGCCCCAGTTCATACCGCTGGTCACGTCCGAATCCTCCCTGACGGCCCTGGCGCTCAGCCTGCGGACCTCGGCCGCGAGCACCGCCTTGTGCATCGTCTTCGGCGTGCCGCTGGCCCTGGTGCTGGCCCGCTCGAGCTTCCGCGGCCAGCGTTTGCTGCGCGCCTTCGTACTGCTGCCGCTGGTGCTGCCGCCAGTGGTGGGCGGCATCGCGCTCCTGTACACCTTCGGCCGCCAGGGCCTGCTGGGCCGCAGCCTCGAAGCCGCCGGCATCCAGATCGCGTTTTCGACGACGGCGGTGGTGCTCGCGCAGACCTTCGTGGCACTGCCGTTCCTCGTAGTGAGCCTGGAAGGAGCGCTGCGCACAGCCGGCGGACGGTACGAGGCAGTGGCGGCCACCCTGGGTGCCCGCCCCACCACCGTGTTGCGGCGCGTCACCGTGCCGCTGGTGCTGCCCGGCCTGGCCTCAGGCGCCGTGCTGTCCTTCGCCCGGAGCCTGGGCGAATTCGGTGCGACGCTCACTTTCGCGGGGAGCCTGGAGGGGGTGACCCGGACGCTGCCGCTGGAAATCTACCTGCAGCGGGAAACGGACGCCGATGCCGCCGTGGCGCTTTCTTTCGTCCTGGTGGCTGTGGCCGTGACAGTGGTGGGGCTGACTTACCGGCGCCCGGGGCACCACGGCCAACGCAGTACCCCGAGGGGCAGCACCGGCGCCGCCCGGCTCGACGGGACAGGACTCGACGGGACAAGACTGGACGGGCCGCGACTGGACGGTGCCCCGTGAGCTTCCACATGCAGGCAACAGTGCGTGCCCGCGGGTTCGACGTCGCCCTGGGCCTTGCGCCGGGCGAAACCGTTGCGGTGCTCGGCCCCAACGGTGCCGGGAAATCGACCCTCCTCAACGTCATTGCCGGGCTGCTGCGGCCGGATACCGGTCGCGCCGAGATCGACGGAAGAGTGCTGTTCGACCTCGACGGCGGCGCCACCGCCTGGACTGCACCGCACCACCGCGGAACGGCCCTGCTCGCGCAGGAACCTCTTCTGTTCCCGCACCTTAGCGCCCTGGAAAACGTGGCGTTCGGACCCCGCAGCGCCGGAACGGCAAGGAAAGCGGCGCGGGAGTCGGCCAGGAAATGGCTGGCCGCGGTGGATGCAGCGGACCTTGAAGCCCGGCGTCCTGCCGAACTCTCCGGGGGCCAGGCCCAGCGTGTGGCTGTCGCGCGGGCGCTCGCAGCCCACCCGGAACTGCTGCTGCTGGACGAGCCCATGGCCGCCCTGGACATCCACGCCGCGCCGCTGCTCCGCAGGCTTTTGAAGAAGGTCCTGGCCGGGCGCCGCGCCATCATCATCACCCACGATGTCCTTGACGCCCTGATGCTGGCCGATCGGGTGATCGTCCTTGAAGAGGGCAGGATCACCGAGGAAGGACCCACCCGGCAGGTCCTGCAGCGGCCCCGCAGCCGGTTCGCCGCCGGGCTGGCCGGGCTCAACCTCATTCCGGGAACCCTCACGGCCACAGGGATCCGCACCGCAGAGGGCCGCGAGGTGGCCGGGCACTCGGACCAGGAAGCCCTTCCGGACGGTTCCGGGGCCGCAAGCCTGGCCGGGCAGCCCGGCGTAGCCGCCTTCCCGCCGTCGGCCGTTTCCGTGTTCCTGACGGACGCGCACGGCAGTCCGCGGAACTCGTTCGCCGTCACCGTCACCGACCTGGAGCAGCATGGCGACCAGATCCGGGTGCGTGCCGACGGGATGTCCGCAGACATCACTCCGGCCGCCTCCGCGGACCTGGGGCTGGCGCCGGGAATGAGCGTCTACTTCGTGATCAAGGCGGCCGCTGTGGCCGTTTACCCTGCCTAGCAAAAGCCTTCAAAACGCCGCAACCGGCACCAAAAGCGTGAGTACGCATCCCGGAGAACCTCGCCGTGAAGATCGGCTTGATCGCCCTGTCCGTGCTGATGGCCACCCTCTCGGTGGAGGCCTGGACCGGCCGGATCTCATGTTCCACTATGGCCCGGTCCCCTTCGACATGCACACGCTGCGGCAGGGCTTCCCGATGACGGACAACGGTTTCTGCCTGACGCCCAACGTCACGCACGCCAGGTCACGCGGGACGGTCCGGCTCCGCAGCCGCGACTACCGGGACAAGCCCAAGGTGGATCCGCGGTACTTAACCGATCCGCACGACATGCGCGTGATGATCGGGGAGCGCTGCGCGGAACTCATGAAGGCTGCGCGGGCACAGGCTTCCTAACGCGCCTCGGATTCGTCCTTGACGTCGCGCCGCACGGGGTGCTGGCTGGTGATGGACACGCGGTTGAACGCGTTCATGGTGATCACCAGCCAGCTCACCGCCGAATATTCGGCCGTGTTCAAGTGCTGCCGCGCGTAGGCATCCTCCCTTTCACGGGTATGGGCGTCCGGCAGGGTGGTGATTGATTCCGCCAACGCCAGGGCTGCGCGCTCCTTTTCCGTAAACAAGGCGGTGTCCCGCCAGGCGGACAGCACCGCGAGGCGCTGCGTGGTTTCGCCGTTCTTCAAGGCATCGGCGACGTGCATGTTCAGGCAGTAGGCACAGCCGTTGATCTGCGAGATCCGGACGTTGAGCAGCTCCGTCAGTGCCCTGCTGATGCCGGCTTCGTCGGCCGCCTCCCGTGCCTTCAGGCCAAGACCGTTCAGCGCACGCCAGACGGCGGGGCTTTCCTTGTCGAGGAAGACGTGCTGGGTGGTGGGGTTGCCGGCATCATGAGTCTGGTCCATGGCTCCCAGAATACCCATCACGACATGACAGCTTTTGTCACAGTCGTGACATAACCGGGATGGCGTTGTAGTGTTTTTACCGGACCGCCTGCCTGCCCCGCGCAGGCGGCGGTCCACCACGGAAGTTCCTGCGTGTCGGGCTGTGCGCATGTCATGCGCAGGCTCCTGCGCCAGCCGGAGGGCGGTTCCTTGGGGGAGCCGCCCTCCTGCATGTCCGCCAGCAGGGCTAACGTTTCCCGGGCTGCAGTCCTACCATGTGAAAATGCGATGTCGCCGAAGGTTCCAGGGTCGCCGCGCCCTACGGGTGACCGGCGCCGTAGCGCTTCTCATTGCCCTGCCGCTGGCCCCGGCGTCCGGTTCGCCGCCCCCCGAGCCACCAGCCTCCACTTTCCAGGCTTCGGATCCCCTGGAGCCGGGCCCGGCTGGCACGAACATTGCCGGCGGCGAGGCGGTTGCCATGTCTGACGCACCCTTCGCCGTCCAGGTCGCGTATGACGCCGAGGGGACGAAGGTGGGCTGCGCGGGTAGCCAGATCTCGGCGGTTTGGGTGATTACTGCCAAGCACTGCGACTCTGCGCGACTTCAGTCGGTCCGTCTCGGCACCCCGTACCTGGGGGTCGGCGGTTCGGTGCGGACAGTCGCTGCCCGGTATCCCTCGCCGGCGGGCGACGTGCTGCTACTCAAGCTCTCCGCCCCGCACCCCGGGCAATACGCCAGCCTGTCCAGGACCTTTCCGGCGCCGGGCTCGGCCGCGCGGGTATTCGGCTGGGGTGACCAGGCTGAGGGATCGGGGGTCATGTCGTTCCAGCTCAAGGCCGCCGGTGTAACTGTGGCGGGGCAGGGCTCAGACGCTTCCGGCGGCCTGTCCGTGCGGACTCAGTCCCGGACGGGGCACCCGCTGTCCGGTGACTCCGGAGGGCCCCTTATTGTCGCCGGGAAGCTGGTTGGTGTGTTGTCGACGTCGAGCATCCTGCCTGCCGGCAACACCTCCGGGTTTGCCGGCCTCTACAACGATCACGCCGCGGTCTCGCGCCATCTGGGTTGGATCGCGGTCATCACGGGCATCACCCCGTCCTGATGCTGGACTCGACTCTGCCTGGACCAGCCGGCGGGGGCCAATCGCCCCTAGACAGCCATTTCGCCGTGGGCAAACATGGACCGTAGGACCTGTCTGCAAAGTTGAGTCATGTACACTCAACTTTAAGAGATGATCTATCCCCGAAAGGAGCTCTCTTTGGACGCCAAGTTCACCACCAAGAGCCAGGAGGCTCTTTCGGCAGCAGCCATGAACGCCTCAACGGCGGGAAATCCCCAGGTTGAGCCTGCCCATCTGCTCAAGGCGCTGATGGACCAGCGCGAAGGCGTGGCGGTCGCACTCCTGCGCGCCACCGGCACCGATCCGGACGCCGTCAGCGTCCAGGCAAGCACCGCCATCAAGTCCCTCCCGGCATCCTCCGGTACGTCCGTCCAGCAGGCCCAGCTGTCCCGCGCCGCCCTGCAGGCCATCAAGAATGCCCAGAACGAGGCAGACAAGCTGGGGGACACGTATGTCTCCACCGAGCACCTGCTGCTGGGACTCTCCGCCGGCAGCGACGCCGTCGGGAAGCTGATGCGCGACGCCGGGGCCTCCCACGAAGCCCTGCTCGCCGCCTTGCCGGGTGTCCGCGGGGACCGCAAGGTCACCAACGCCGACCCCGAGAACACCTTCCAGGCACTGGAGAAGTTCGGTACGGACCTTACCGCCATCGCCCGGTCCGGCAAGCTGGACCCGGTGATCGGCCGCGACGCCGAGATCCGCCGCATCATCCAGGTGCTGAGCCGCCGCACCAAGAACAACCCGGTCATCATCGGCGAACCGGGTGTCGGCAAGACCGCCGTCGTCGAAGGCCTGGCCCAGCGCATCGTCGCCAATGACGTACCGGAGAGCCTGCGGGGCAAGACCCTCATCGCCCTGGACCTCGCCTCGATGGTGGCCGGAGCCAAGTACCGCGGCGAGTTCGAGGAACGGCTGAAGGCTGTGCTCGAGGAGATCAAGAGCTCCGAGGGGCAGATCGTGACCTTCATCGACGAGCTCCACACCGTGGTGGGCGCAGGTGCCTCCGGAGACAGCTCCATGGACGCCGGCAACATGCTCAAGCCCATGCTGGCCCGCGGCGAGCTGCGCCTGATCGGTGCCACCACGCTGGACGAATACCGCGAGAACATCGAGAAGGACCCTGCCCTGGAACGCCGATTCCAGCAGGTGTTCGTGGGCGAGCCGAGCGTGGACGACACCATCGGCATCCTCCGCGGGCTGAAGGAACGCTACGAGGCACATCACAAGGTGTCCATCGCTGACTCCGCCCTGGTGGCTGCGGCGACGCTGTCCAACCGTTACATCTCCGGCCGGCAGCTCCCGGACAAGGCGATCGACCTCGTGGATGAGGCGGCGTCCCGGCTCCGCATGGAGATTGACTCCGCGCCGGAGGAGATCGACCAGCTGCGGCGCCAGGTGGACCGGCTGACCATGGAAGAGCTTGCCCTTGCCAACGAGAAGGACGCCGCCTCCGTGGAACGCCTCGCCGCGCTGCGGGCGGACATGGCGGACAAAAAGGAAGCGCTGTCTGCACTGAACGCCCGCTGGGAGGCGGAAAAGGCCGGCCTGAACCATGTCGGTGACCTGAAGGCCCGGATCGATGAGCTGCGCTCGGCCGCTGAGAAGTACCAGCGCGAAGGCGACCTCGCCGCCGCCTCCCGCATCCTGTATGGAGAACTTCCCGCACTGGAACGCGAGCTGTCAGCTGCCGCCGAGGCAGAAGCCGCCCGGGTCGCCGGCGGTGGTGCCAAGCAGGAACTCATGGTGGCGGACGAGGTCACGGCTGGTGACATCGCCGAGGTGATTTCGGCCTGGACCGGTATTCCGGCCGGCCGCATGCTCCAGGGTGAAAGCCAGAAGCTGCTGCACATGGAAGAGGAACTCGGCAGGCGGCTGATCGGCCAGAAGAAGGCCGTCACTGCAGTATCGGACGCCGTCCGGCGCGCCCGCGCGGGCATCAGCGATCCCAACCGGCCCACCGGCTCGTTCCTGTTCCTGGGACCCACCGGCGTGGGCAAGACCGAACTCGCGAAGGCCCTGGCGGAGTTCCTGTTCGACGACGAACGCGCCATGGTGCGGATCGACATGTCCGAGTACGGCGAAAAGCACTCCGTCGCGCGACTTGTCGGTGCCCCTCCGGGCTACGTGGGCTACGAGGAAGGCGGCCAGCTGACTGAAGCCGTCCGCCGTCGTCCGTACTCCGTGGTGCTGCTGGACGAAGTGGAGAAAGCCCATCCCGAGGTGTTCGACATCCTGCTCCAGGTGCTCGACGACGGCCGCCTCACCGACGGCCAGGGCCGCACCGTGGATTTCCGAAACGTGATCCTGGTGCTGACCTCGAACCTGGGCAGCCAGTTCCTGGTGGACCAGACCCTGGATGCCAATGCCAAGCGCAGCGCCGTGATGGCCACCGTGCACGCGTCCTTCAAGCCGGAATTCCTGAACCGGCTGGACGAAGTGGTTCTGTTTGACGCGCTGGACGTCGAGCAGCTGGCCCGGATCGTGGAACTCCAGGTGGCCGAACTTGGCAAGCGGTTGCGTGACCGCCGCCTTGAGCTGGAAGTCACCGAGGGCGCCCGCGCCTGGCTGGCCATGACGGGCTTCGATCCCGCCTACGGCGCCCGGCCGCTGCGCAGGCTGGTGCAGCGCGAAATCGGCGACAGGCTGGCCAAGGCCATCCTCGCCGGCGACATCGCCGACGGCGACACTGTGCTGGTGGATACCGCGGCCGACGTC
Organism: Arthrobacter sp. NPDC058288; assembly: GCF_042880995.1. Classification (NCBI taxonomy): domain Bacteria; kingdom Bacillati; phylum Actinomycetota; class Actinomycetes; order Micrococcales; family Micrococcaceae; genus Arthrobacter; species Arthrobacter sp. NPDC058288. Next base: position 150,431 of record NZ_JBHVYH010000003.1, on the reverse strand, counting down.
GACGAACTCACCATTGCCAGCCTGGGCGGACAGGAAGCGCCCGACGGCGGCGCCCTCGCCGGCAGCGGCCTGTCGGTGCGGCGGAAGGGCTAGCAGCGCAAGGGCGGGTGGAGGCGGTCCGGCGGTGCGGTCCTACGGGATCAGGGATTCCATGATGATGTTGCCCTTGTCCGCCGTGACGTAGCAGTCCACCCGCCGGTCGCCCTTCTCCCAGCTGGTGTCGCTCGGGTAGGCGTTGCGCTGCATAAGGGCGTAGTTTGCCACGGCTTCGGTGAGGCCGGCGTCCTGGCAGATCTCGCGGCCCTTTTGCCGCAGCGCGGCGATGCCCGGATAGGAGTCCGATTCCGGGTAACGGTACAGGGCAACCAGCTGGGCCGAGTGGCCCGTGGTGCAGGCCACCACCCGGGAATCCGTAGCTTCGGGATCGAAGTTCTCGAAGCAGTCGCCCAGCTGGTAGTCCAGGGCGCTGACGCCGTCCTGGGGAAGCTGGCTGCGGGTTGCCGGCGCAGACTGGGCCGTCTCCGCGGCAGTCGGCGCGGGGGACTGGTTGGCGGCCTGCTCGTTGCCGCTGGCGATCAGGCTGGCCAGCCACCAGATGAAGAGGCCCAGCAGTACAACCCCGGCCACTACGAACCCGACCTTCAACAGGGTCTGGTTTTGCTCGGAGTTATGCCCGGAGGTTCTCCGGGTGTTGCTGGCAGGCGGAGGCGGCACCGCAGGTGGCGACCCGACGTCCGGGGAAGTCCTGTGGTCCCCGGCGCTGGTGTCCGTAGCGTTCTCGTCATTCACGTGGAGATTCATCCTTCCCGGCGTCTTTTCCCCGCCCTGTGCCGTGGCTGCGGCCGCCGGCGTGGAGTCGCTCAAACGACTCTACCGAAGAAAAACCGGGGGCTGCAGAAGGCCCGGACCTGCGTAAACGTGGCTGCTGTCCGCCGGAGGCCCGTTCCGGGGAGCAGTTACCGCTGAAAGCATGTAATCTAGGTGTACGACAAATTGACCAAACATTCCGGGGCCTCACTAACGCCAATGGTGACCACCTCCGGTCCGAGTACAAAAGGGGGTCACGCCATGGGGCGCGGCCGTCAAAAGGCAAAAGCTACCAAGCAGGCTCGGGATATTAAGTACTATTCCCCGAACACTGACTACTCTGCTCTTCAGCGTGAGCTCAAGAGCTCCGAGGGTCGTGCACCGAGCCGTTTCTCGAGTGAGCCGGTAGAGCCGGATTATTCGGCCTATGTGGATAAGTACGCGGATGATTTGGAAGAAGACGACGACGAGGTTGACACCCGTCGAATCGGTTAGTTGTCGCCCGCTGAACCTGCCGTAAGGCACTCAGTGGCGTGCCGCCGTCGTTCATTCACCACAGTGATCCGTACGATGCTTCGGCTCTTCTTTCCCAGCACCCCGGGTGCTGACCTCAGATATCAGGCCCGTCAGGGCGCGCCGGTTTCCGGTGTGCCCTGACGGGCCTTTCTGCTGTACGCCTACACTGTTCGGGTCGAAGGGAAACAATTTTATGACCGAGCGCAGCACTTTCAATGCGGGCGAGATCTGCTGGACGGACCTCCAGGCCAAGGATGTGGAGGCGGCCAAGTCCTTCTACGCAAGCGTGTTCGGATGGCGCTATGAGGACCTGCCCACACCGGACGGGCGAAGCTATTCGAAGGCTTACCTGGACGGGGACCTCATCACCGTCATTGCGCCGCAGAATCCCCTCCAGCAGGAGTCCGGAACGGCCGCGCAGTGGAACATCTACTTTGCCGCGGATGACGCCGGCGCCATAGCCGAGGAAACACCCCATGCAGGCGGCATACTGGAGTTCGGTCCCGAGGACGTGGCGGACACCGGCGTCTTGGTGTTCGTTGCGCCGCCCGGCGGCGGCACCACCGGAGTGTGGCAGCCGGGAACGCATACCGGCACCGCCCGGTACAACCAGGCCGGGGCGCTGGCCTGGGCTGAACTGCTGACACCCGAACCGCAGGCAGCTGTCGCGTTCTTCCAGCAGCTGTTCGGGCATGAGGTCACCGAATATCCGCAGGACGACGGCGGGACGTACACCACGCTGATGGTGCACGGCGCGGAGGTGGCCGGCATCGCCAGGGTTCCCGGCGATGCCCAGGACACGCTCGAACCCGGCTGGCAGGTGTACTTCGGCGTTTCAGACGTCCCGGAAGCGGTGGCAGCTGCGGTGGCAGCAGGCGGCGTGGTCCTCGTTGAGCCGGACGACATCGACGAGGCAGGAACCATCGCCACGCTGAAAGACCCCCAGGGCGGGGTATTCAGTGTCCTGGAGGTTTGAGCAACTGGAGGCTTAAGCAAGCGAGTGCTCCCCAACTGCCGTTTTCAGTTCCCGAAACGGCGGCTGCGGAGCACTCGATGAGTTGCCCAGGCGGGGTGCTCAGGCGTAGGCGTTCACCAGTCGGACTGCGCCGCCGTCAACACCCTTGGCACCCTGGACGTAGTCCGGGCCGGTCTTCACGATCGAGTCCGAGTTCTCTTCCACGGTGCCCATGATCCAGGACGGCAGGCCGCGGTCGTTGAGGCGGTTGACCGCGGCGTCGGCGGCTTCGGGGGAGACGATCGCCACCATGCCCACGCCGAGGTTCAGGGTGCGCTCGAGGTCGGCCAGCGGGACGTTGCCCAGTTCCGAAACCAGCTTGAAGATGGCGGGGAGTTCCCAGGTGGCGCGGTCCACCGTGGCGATGAGGCCCTGGGGGAGGACGCGGGCCAGGTTCGCCGCGAGGCCGCCGCCGGTGACGTGGCTGAAGCCGTGGACGGCCGCGCCGGCTGTGACCGGGAAAGTGCGGGCCAGGTCAAGGCAGTCGGCGGCGTAGACGCGGGTGGGCTCGAGCAGTTCCTCGCCCAAGGTGCGTCCGAGTTCGGAAACCTGGCGGTCCAGGGCCCAGCCGGCGTGGTTGATGACGCGGCGGACCAGGGAATAGCCGTTGGAGTGCAGGCCGGATGAGGCCATGCCGATCACCACGTCGCCGGCGCGGACGCGGTCCGGACCCAGCAGGGCGTCGGCCTCGACAACACCGGTGGCGGCACCGGCGACGTCGTACTCGTGCTCACCCAGCAGGCCCGGGTGCTCTGCGGTTTCGCCGCCCACCAGGGCGGTGCCGGCCACGGAGCAGGCTGCCGCGATGCCGCGGACGATGTCCGCGATGCGCTCGGGGACCACCTTGCCGCAGGCGATGTAGTCGGTCATGTAAAGCGGTTCGGCGCCCACCACTACGATGTCGTCCACCACCATGCCCACCACGTCGAAACCGATGGTGTCGTGGATGTCCATGGCCTGGGCGATGGCCACCTTGGTCCCCACGCCGTCCGTGGACGTTGCAAGCAGCGGCCGCTTGAAGGTGAGGAGCCTCGAAACATCGTAGAGTCCGGCAAAGCCGCCCACTCCGCCGATCACGGAGGAATTGTGGGTGGCCTTGACGGCGTCCTTCATGAGTTCGACGGCGCGGTCTCCCGCTTCGACGTCAACACCGGCAGAGGCGTACGTGATGCCGGCGTTCTGGGCGGAGGAAGATGCGGAAGTCATACGGACTCTTTCTTGTCAGCGGTCAGACGGTCGGCGTCGGTCAGCAGGTTCTCGAACTCGGCGTCCGGACCCGGATCGCAGCCCGTGGCGCCGGGCTTCCCGGCCGGGTCCTCCTCGGAATCTACGGCAACGGCGGGAGCTGCTGTGGTGCCGGACCCTGCAGCGGGCAGGCCGCCGAGGTCCGTGCGCTCCAGCAGGTTCTTGCCCAGCTTGTCGGAGCCCGGAAGCTCGATGGGGTACTTGCCGGTGAAGCAAGCGGTGCAGAGGCGTTCGCGCGGCTGCTGGGTGGCACCGATCATGCCGTCTTCGGAGATGTACGCCAGCGAATCGGCGCCGATTGCCTGGGAAATTTCCTCAATGGTGGCGCCGTTGGCAATCAGTTCCGCCCGGGATGCGAAGTCGATGCCGTAGAAGCACGGCCACTGGACCGGCGGGGAGGAGATCTTCACGTGCACCGCGGCGGCGCCGGCTTCCCGGAGCATCCGGACGATGGCGCGCTGGGTGTTGCCGCGGACGATCGAGTCATCCACCACCACAACGCGCTTGCCGCGGATCACGGATTCGAGGGCGTTGAGCTTGAGGCGGATGCCCAGCTGGCGCAGGGTCTGAGAGGGCTGGATGAACGTGCGGCCCACGTAGGAGTTCTTGACGAAGCCGTGCGCGAACGGGATGCCGGATTCCTCGGCGTAGCCCACGGCGGCCGGGGTTCCGGACTCGGGGACCGGGATGACGATGTCCGCTTCCTGGGTGTTCTCGCGGGCCAGCTGGCGGCCCATCTCCACACGGGACTCATACACGGAGCGCCCCGCGATGGCGGCGTCCGGACGCGCAAGGTAGACGTACTCGAAAACGCAGCCTGCCGGCGTCGGCTCCGCAAAGCGCTGGGACCGCACGCCCTGTTCGTCAATGGCGATGAATTCGCCGGGTTCGATTTCCCGGATGAAGCTGGCGCCCACGGTCGCGAGGGCGGACTGCTCCGAGGCCACCACCCAGCCGCGCTCCAGCCGGCCAAGGACAAGCGGGCGGATGCCGTAGGTGTCGCGTGCGGCGTAGAGGGTGCCTTCATCCATGAAGACGAAGCAGAAGCCGCCCTTGATCTTGGGCAGCAGCTCGATGGCGGTCTGTTCGAGGGACTTGCCCTCTTCGCCCTCCAGCAGTGCGGTGACCAGGGCGGTGTCCGAGGTGTTGCCCTGTTTCATTTCGCCGCTGAGCTGGCCGCCGTTGCGCTCAATGATCATGGCATTGAGCTCGGCAGTGTTGGTGAGGTTGCCGTTGTGGGCCAGTGCCACGGTGCCCGTGGCGGTGGCGCCAAGCGTGGGCTGGGCATTGGCCCAGTGGCTGGCGCCGGTCGTGGAATAGCGGCAGTGGCCGACGGCCAGGTGCCCGGTCAGGGTGTTCAGCGTGGTCTCGTCGAAGACCTGGGATACGAGCCCCATGTCCTTATAGACGTTGATCCGCTTGCCGTCACTGGTTGCTATGCCAGCCGACTCCTGACCGCGGTGCTGCAATGCATACAGCCCGTAATAGGTGAGTTTTGCTACTTCTTCACCTGGTGCCCAGACCCCGAAGACGCCGCAAGCGTCTTGGGGGCCTTTTTCGCCAGGGAGAAGATCATGAGAAAGTTTTCCATCGCCGCGTGCCACTGGTCGATTATCTCACGTGATGGGGTAGGACTTTTCCGGTTGCCCGTTTATGACTGCCGGCCGGCCGGGGTGCCGGTGTCATCGCCGTCGTTCGTGTCGATGCCCGCGGCCTCGTCCGGGACAGCTTCGACAACGGCATGTTCGGCACGGCGGACGCTGAGCCTGTCCAGCAGGAGGGCAACGACGGCGCCCAGAATCACGCCGCCGGCGCCGAAAAGGACCAGGAAGAAGCCGAAGACCGAGCTGGGTTCGTAGCTCGGGTCTCCGGGCAGCGCGAACGCAATGACCGCCGCAACGATGATGCCCACGAGTCCGCCAAGTATGAGGAACGGCACGTATTTGGGTGCTCGGCGCACGGTGATTTCGCGCCTCTCGGCGGGGGTGTCTTCAGAAGCCATGCCTTCTAGCCTACTGCCTGTGTTGAATGGGTTGGCCGCCCCCGCCAGTCTCGAGTTTTTGTCCAGATAATGGGCTTTCGAGGAGCGTTTGGCCGCGGTATCTGGACAAAAACTCGTCAGCTGCCGCGGTACGTCGAGTAGGCGAAGGGGCTCAGGAGCAGCGGCACGTGGTAGTGCTCCCCGCCGTCGGAGACGGTGAACACCAGGTCTACTTCCGGGAAGAACGTCGCCGTGCCCAGCCCCCCGTAGTAGGCGCCGGTGGCGAAGTTCAGCCGGTACGTACCGGCGGGGAGCAGTTCCGGGCCGAGGTCCTTCGCCCGACCGTCACCATCGGTGGTGCCCGACCCAACGAGGCTCCAGCCCCCGCCGTCGCGCGCGTAAAGCCCGACGGCGACGCCGGCAGCCGGGCGCCCGGATCCGGTGTCCAGGATGTGGGTGGTCACCTGTGAAACGGTCATTCGCTGATCACTCCTTCGAGCCGGAGCAGGGCGATTTCACGCAGCTGGCCGGCCACTATGGCGTCTTCTTCTTCGGGGGTGTGGTTGAGGCGCTCGTGCAGCGCCGCCAGGATTTCCGGCGCGGTGCGTCCGGCGGCCCGGATCAGGAACACCCGGCCGAACTTCTCCTCGTAGGCGCGGTTGCCTTCGGTCAATGCCGTGGCAATGTCCTGGTCCGCGGGATCCACTCCTGCCTGCTCCGACCGGGACATGGATGCCTCCGTGGTGGAAGCGGTGGGCCTTTCCCCGATCCGAGGATGGTGGGCCATGGCCGATTCCACCTCGTCCGGTGTGAACGGGGCGGCGGCGTCGCGGGCGAAGTCCAGAAGGGCCTTGCTGCTGGCAAAGGGTCGTGCGTCCGCGATCTGGTCCACCCAGCGTTGGACGTCGATGCAGGGGCGAAGTGCCGCGGTGACTTCCGCGCGGTCCGCCCCGTTGAATACGGCAAGCTGCATGCTTGTTCATCCCTCGTGCAAATGCTGGCATCCATGGCGTCGGCTATGCGGAAAAGGGAGTACCCCGCTACAGGTGCATTCGCGGATCCAGTCAAGGCCGCCGCATTCGCCTGCATTCCGCATCATGGAACTGTTATTTCAGCATGCGTAATAGTCAACCCGAAATTTGCGGTTGGTGTCAAGAGACTACCTCACCCCTGTGAGCGGCAATCCGCTCCGCTAAACTCCTGCTGGGGGGACTGCGGCGCTTGGCCGGGTGTCCTGGATGGGGAAGGGACTCAAGTGGCTCAAGCAGATGGGCACAGCCTTGCTAGCGCTGACTTTAAACGGCGCTCCGTGCTCGGGGAGTTCGGACTGTTGGAAGAGAGTCCCAGTGCCAGCGCGGCGCGCGCCCTGAACTTCCTGGTGGATCTTGCCGCGAAGCTTTGTGGCGTGCCCTTCAGCGTGGTCAACATCATCACACCCGAGCAGCAGGTCCAGCTCGCGGCTGCAGGATTGAAACCAGGGCTCTGCGCCCGCGAAGACTCGATGTGCGCCAAGGTCTTCCAGCAGGGCCGCACCACCGTGGTGCCCGACGCTGCAGCCGACCCCAGGTTTGCGGCCAATCCTTTTGTGACCGGAGAGATCGCAAGCGTCCGGTTCTACGCCTCCTCCCCGCTGCTGACCGGTTCCGGGTTCGCGCTGGGCTCCCTGTGCGTCTTTTCCGATGCTCCGGCCACCCTCTCCGCCGAACAAACCGCCATGCTGGATGTCCTCGCGGCGCAGGTCGTGGAAGTGCTGGAACTGCAGCACCGCACCCTGCAGCTCCAGCATGCTTTGGAAGAACTGGGACGCAGCAACCGCAAGCTCGCAGATTTTGCCGGCCGGGTCAGCCATGACCTGCGGATCCCCCTCACCACCATCCTTGGCTATGTGGAACTGAGTGAGGACGACGAGGACATCCGTCCCGGCAGTCCGGCTGCGGGCTACCTGGAACACATCGGAGGCAGCGGGCGGCGGATGCTCTCCATGCTTGACGGCGTCCTCAGCTACTCCCAGGTGGGCGGAATGCTGCGTCCCCGTCCGGTGTCCCTCAAGGACACCGTTGCGGCGGCGGTCAGCGACCTGGGCGACGGGTTCAGCGTTGATGGCGGGCTGGAGTGCGAGGACGCGGAAGTCTTGGCTGATCCGGCGCAGCTGCGGTCCTTGCTGCAGAACCTCCTGGGCAATGCGTCCAACTACCGCAGCCCGGCGCGCGAACTCAAAGTCAAGGTCTATGCGCTGGCAGACGACCGCGGAGTCACCGTCCGGGTGTCGGACAACGGCAAGGGCATCAGCGCCGCCGACCGTGAACGGGTCCTTGAACCCCTGGTCCGGCTGCACCGTCCCGGCGACGCCCCCGGCTCGGGCCTGGGACTGGCTACCTGCGTGCGGATCGTCCAGTCGCACGGCGGAGAACTCTCGGTCACGGAAACCCCCGGCGGCGGAACGACCGTCTCGGCCCTCTTCCCGAAAGGCGGCCCGCATGAATCCGCTTAAAACCTTCCTGAGGGCCGCACTCCTGGTGCTCTCCCTTGTGCTCTTCCTGCCGGCGGGGGCCGCACAGGCTGCCGTGGCTGCGCAGGCTGCCGTGGCTGCGCAAGCCGCCATCCCGGCGTCGAATACTAAGAGCGGCGAGGACCTCGGCGCCTCCTCGGGGAAGCCGCTCCTGGGCGGCGTGCTGGAATGGGGCGAGGACGACGCCGCCGGTTTTGCCGACCGGCTGCAGGCAACTCCTGCGCTCCTCGGCCACGACGTCTCCTTTCCCATGACGAGCGGTGAAAAAGGCTACCTGCGGGAGTTCCTGGCCCAGAGTGCCGCGTCCGGGGCCCATGCCCTGCTCACCGTGAATCCCTCGGTCCCACTCACCGACGTGAACGCAGCCGGTGCTGCCGATTTTGCCGGGCAGCTTGAGGAACTCGCGCAGGGCTTCCCCGGGAAGCTCCTGATCCGCTTCGCCCCGGACATGAACACAAGCTGGGTATCTTGGGGACAGCAGCCCGGGGACTATGTGACGGCGTTCCGCGCGGTGGCCCAGGCGTTCGAATCGAAATCAAATGCGGTGATGGTGTGGCAGCCGTTCCAGGCGCGGGACTACCCGTTCACCAGGAACCGTGATGCCCCGGCACCCGGCACCCCGGGTTTCGTTGCACTGGACACCAATTCCGACGGCGACTGGAACGGGTCGGACGCACCGTACGCCCCGTACTACCCGGGAGACGACGCGGTTGATTGGACGGGCCTGACGGCACTGCATGACGACACGGGCGGCGGAGCCGCCGTCAACACACTGCCCAGGGACGGGGAACTAGCCGCCTTTTTCAACGGAACCGCCCGAGGGGCTGCCTCCGTTCAGGGCGCCGGTTCCGACGGCGGTGACTCCGACTTCTACGAGTCCTACGCAGTCAAGCGGGACAAGCCGCTGCTGCTCCAGACGGCGGCCTATTTCAGTCCGACGGCGGGCGGACCGTCAGAAGCCGAGATCAAGTCCGGCTGGTGGAGGCAGGTCCTGGACGAGGCGGCGCCGGGCAAGCTGGAGCGGATTGCCGCCGTCGTGTGGGACGAGAAAACGGACATGGGGGACGCCGGTAACACCATTATTGACTGGCGCCTTACCCGGAACCCGGACGTGGCAGCCGCCGCCGGCGCCGCCCTCAAGGATTCCACGCTCGTCACCGGGCCGGTCACCAGGACTGTGGAGGGGCTGGGCGGGGCACCCGGCAACACGCTGTCCGGTGTTCCGGCGGGGATTGCGGCGGCCGCCCTGCTGGCAGGCGCCATCCTGCTGTGGTTCCTGCCGGTGCGGTTGCGCCCGGCGAAGGGCTGGACATATTCGGACACGTCGTCGCGCGATTCCCGGGTTGACCTGATGCGCGGGCTGGCCATCCTCTTTGTAGTGGTGAACCACGTGGGCATGACGTCCCTCTTTCAGCTGCTCACCCAGGAAACCATCGGCTTCGTTTCCGGCGCCGAGCTGTTCGTGCTGCTGTCCGGGCTGGTGCTGGGGATGGTCTACGGGCCCAAGGCCCAGGACAACATTGGCGAGATTGCACAGAAAACCGGCAGGCGCGCGGGCAAGCTGTATGTGACCGCGCTAGCAGTTGTTGTCCTGGTGTTCGTCCTCAGCCTGCTTCCGCTCTTCAACTCGGATGTGCTGACCACGTTCACGGACCAGGGCACCGGCGGCGCCGGCAGGTCGGGAGCCGGCCGAACTTACGACCTCTATACCGGCATGCAGGGCCTGCTGCAGTTCCCGGTGTCCGGGGCCGTCATCCCCGCGGTGCTGCTCCTGCAGTTCGGGCCGTGGCAGTTCAACGTCATGGGACTCTACGTCATCATGCTCCTGGTCAGCCCGCTGATCCTGCTCGCGCTGGCCCGCGGCAAGGTGCTGTGGGTACTCGCGGCCACCACCGCGCTGTACATCGCCGGCACCGTGTTCCGCTTGCGGATCCTGCCGTCGCAGTTCGAGGATTCCTTCCCGCTGATGGTGTGGCAGGTCCTGTTTGTGCTGGGCCTGGTGGGCGGCTACTACCGGCGGACCCTCGTGGCCTGGCTGTCCGCGCACCGCTGGGTGGTGGGTGTCTGTGCCGCCATCACTGTGGCCTTCGCCGTGATGTCCTGGGCAAACCCCTACCTGGCCAACGAATACGATGTCCGGCTCGCGCTGACGTCCGATGCGAACTACCGCGCCGTTTATGACCAGTTCTTCGGGCGGACGTACCTGGAACCGGGGCGGCTCCTGAACGTGCTCACCCTGCTGGTGACGGCCTATGCGCTCCTCACGGCCTACTGGAAGCCGATCGAACGCGCCGTCGGCTGGTTGCTGATTCCGCTGGGGCGGGCCACGCTGTACGTCTTCATCATGCACGTGGTGCTGATCGCCGTGGTGGCGAACATCCCGGCACTGCAGCAGGGGAACATCTGGCTCAACACCGCCGCGTACGCCCTGATTGTGGCGTTGCTGTGGGTCATGGTCCGGACCAAGTTCCTGTTCCGCATCATCCCCACCTGACGCGCGGGGTCTCGGGGCGCGGGTTAGCGCGCCGGGGAGGCGCCGCCGAGGCGGGCGGTGACGCGGTCCGCGGCTGCCTTGCAGGATTCCCCGAGGCGTTGCAGCGTGTCCGGGGAGACCCGGAAACGCGGTGCCGGGATGAGGACCGCCGCTACGACGTCGCCGCGGTGGTCGAACACGGGGGCGGCCAGGCCGACCTCGTCCAGGGAGGACTCGCCGTAATTGGTGGCCCAGCCGCGCCGGGCGACGTCGCCAAGCCGAATCAGGTAGGCCTCCAGGCTGGTGTCGTCCAGGCCCGGATAGGCAATTTCGCCGCTGCGGAGCAACATCCTCACACGCTCGGCAGGCTCGGCGGCGAGGAAGACCTGGACCGAAGCGCTGAGGGCATCGTTGTACCGGGCGCCCAGCGGGGTGGTGTGCTTGATCTGGTGGTGGCTGGCAATTTGCTCCACGCACATCGACTCGGAGCCGTTCCACACCATGAGGGCGCTTGTTTCCCCGGTCTGCTCCGTCAGTTCGCGCAGGACGGGGTAGGCCACCCGGCGCTCTTCGAGTTCGGCCAGCAGCGGCCCGGCGACTGCGATGAGGCCCAGGCCCAGGCGGAACCTGCGGGTCTCCGGATCACGCTCCACCAGGTGCTCCTGTTCGAAGGTGGCCAGGATGCGGGAAACGGTGCTCTTGTGCAGGCCCACGCGGTTGGCGATCTCGGTGACGCCGAGCAGCGGCTCGTCCGCGGTGAAACTTCGCAGCACCGCGATGGCGTTGACGATGACGGACGTGCCTTTGGCGTCGCCGTTGCTGCTGGTTTCGGAAGCTTCTGCAGAGGTCATGGTGTGCACCATCATTCCGTATGTAAGCCGGAAAGCGGCGCCACGAAGGACGTGGCGCCGCTTTCCGGCGGTGGTAACTCCGGTGCTTGCTAGGCCCCGATGATGTTGTATTCCGGACCGAACGGGAACTTGGTGATGTTCTCCGCGCCGTCCTCGCCGACCACCAGGATGTCGTGCTCGCGGTAGCCGCCGGCACCGGGCTGGCCGTCCATGACAGTGATCATCGGCTCCATGGAAACCACCATGCCCGGCTCCAGGACCGTGTCGATGTCCTCGCGGAGTTCCAGCCCGGCTTCGCGGCCGTAGTAGTGGCTCAGGACACCGAAGGAGTGGCCGTAGCCGAAGGTACGGTTGGCCAGCAGCCCGTAACCGACGTAGATCTCGTTCAGCTCCGCGGCGATGTCCTTGCAGACGGCGCCGGGCTTGATCAGTTCCAGGCCGCGCTTGTGGACCTCGACGTTGATGTTCCACAGCTCAAGCGAGCGGGCATCCGGTTCGCCGTAGAACAGGGTGCGTTCCAGGGCGGTGTAGTAGCCGGAGGTCATCGGGAAGCAGTTCAGGGACAGGATGTCGTGTTCCTGGATTTTGCGGGTGGTGGCCCAGTTGTGCGCGCCGTCGGTGTTGATGCCGGACTGGAACCAGACCCAGGTGTCGCGGATCTCGGAATCCGGGAAGGTCCGGGCAATCTCGTGCACCATGGCTTCAGTGCCGATCAGCGCGACCTCGTACTCGGTGATCCCGGCGGTGATGGCGTTGCGGATGGCCTCGCCGCCAAGGTCGCCGATGCGCGCCCCGTGCTTGATGACCTCGATCTCCTCGCTGGACTTGATCATCCGCTGGCGCATGGCCGCCTGCGCCACGTCCACGAGGGTCGCGGAGGGGAAAGCGGCCTGGATCTTGTTGCGGTTATCCAGCGGCAGCGAGTCGTCCTCGACGCCGAGGCGGCGCGGGTTGATGCCGCGGGTGCGCAGCACTTCCTGGATGGCGAAGATGTAGTTGTCCCGGCGCCAGTCCGTGTACACGATGTTGTCGCCGTAGCTGCGGCGCCAGGGCATGCCGGCGTCGATGTTGGCGGTGACGGTGACGGTGTCATCCTTGGTGACCACCATGGCGTAGGAACGGCCGAAGGTGGTGAAAAGGAAGTCGGAGTAGTACTTGATGGAGTGGTAGCTGGTCAGGACGACGGCGTCCAGGTCCTTCTCTGCCATGATGCGGCGCAGGCCGGCGAGGCGGCGCTCAAACTCCGTGTCGGAGAACGTCAGCTTGACCTTGTCGCCGTTTTTCAGGACTTTGAGCCGCTCCAGTTCGGCGACGGACGTTGCGTTCTCGGATGCTGTGATGGTCATGGTGGTGTTGCCTTTCCGTGGTGCAGTTACTTGAGGTGAGTGGAAGTTGTTTGGCTGGCTATTCGTGGCGCAGCGGCTCGTTGCAGGTTTCCCTGGAGAGCGAGACGGCGATCAGGGAGATCACTGCCGCGGCGACGAGGTACCAGGCCGGTGCCAGATCGCTGGCGGTGGCAGCGATCAGGAGGGTTGCCATGAACGGGGCGGTGCCGCCGAAAAGGGCGTTGGAGAGGTTGAAGCTGACCGCGAAGCCGCTGTAGCGGACACGGGTGGGGAACATCTCGGCCAGGAAGCTGGGGAGCGTGCCGTCGTTGAGGGTGAGCATCGCCCCCAGCAGGATTTGGACCAGGACAATGATCAGGAAGTTCCCGGTTCCCAGGAGGGCGAACGCCGGCACCGTCAGCACGATGAATGCAACGGACGCGCTGATGAGCACCTTCTTGCGGCCGTAACGGTCCGAGAGCATCCCGGTGAGGAAGATGAACCCGATGTACGTGATCAACGCGATGGTGGTGGCCAGGAAGGATTCCGTTGCGCCCAGGCCCAGTTCTGAGGACAGGTAGGTGGGCATGTAGCTGAGGATCACATAGAAGCCGACGGCGTTCAGGAGCACAGCTCCCACGGCCTGGAGCAGCTGCCGCCAGTGGTTCCGGAACAGGCTGGAGACGGGTGCCTTGACGGCCTCGTCCTCCGCTGCCAATTCGCGGAACACCGGAGTGTCTTCCAGCTTGGTTCGGATGTAGCGTCCGATCAGTCCCATCGGTGCGGCCAGCAGGAACGGCAGGCGCCAACCCCAGCTTTGCATCGCGTCGGAACTGATCAGGACTGTCAGCAGGCCCGCCAGCAGGGAACCAAGGAGCAGGCCTGCTGCGGTGCTCGCAGGAACCACCGCCGCGTAGACGCCCCGCTTGTTGGCGGGGGCGTATTCGACCAGGAACGCCGATGCGCCGGCGTACTCTCCTGAGGCTGAGAAGCCCTGCACGACCCTGATGATCAGCAGCAGGATCGGAGCCCAGATTCCGATTGTGTTGTAGCCCGGAATGAGGGCTATGCAGAAAGTCGCTCCGGACATGATCAGAATCGACAGGGAGAGAGCGGTCCGCCGACCCACCTTGTCACCGATGTGGCCCCAGACGAACCCGCCGAGCGGGCGGACCAGGAAGGAAATCGCGAACAGGGCGAAGGTCAGCAGAAGCCCGGTCTGGGGATCGGATTCGGGGAAGAAAACCGTCGCGATCGTAACGGCAAGGTAGCCGTAAACGGCGTAGTCGAACCATTCAACGAAGTTGCCGATGAAGCTGGCCGCAATGACCCTGCGGCGCGTTTCCCTGCTGACATCGTTGTCAGAAGGTTGGAAATTCTGGCCGCTCAACGTACTGCGGCCGGCGCGGCGGCCTTCATGCACGCCATCCTGCTCCGCGCCCGGTCCTCCCGCAAGAGCGGGAGAGGAAGTTTCGTTACTCATGTATCCACCAAATTGTTTGTGGTTGCATTCAGCGCAACGCTGTTGCACCAGATTAGGCGTGACGTGGAACACAGTCAATACCTTTTGGTTTCCAAGATATGAACTTTCCGCCCCTTGAGGACTCGGTGAGTGCACCTGAGGAACCTGGGTGTGGAAAATTGGTTGCGTTGAAAGCGACGCAGTTGCGTTTTGTTGCATCGCGCAGAAGCCTGTTGCGACGCCGCGATGGACCCCGGGACGTAGTACTCCGGCGGTCTATTGACACCCCCGTGTGACGACTGTCATATTTCCAGTACGCGCTGTGCGCATCGTGTTGTGTAATGCGCAATTTGTAGATCCTGAGCACGCCGCAGTGCCCGCCGCAGCCCAGGCAGCAGCGCACGCCGCCGTCCCAGGCCCGGATCAGGTCCGGGTTTCGGGCGCCGGACAGGGCGCCGATCAGGGCCTTGAGCCGCTGGAAGAAGATTTGGAACCGCAACGAGTCAGCTAGATTGGCAATGGGTGCCGTTGCCAGCGAGCCCCCCGGGCTCAGGAAAGGAACACAAGAATCATGGTTCACAAAGTAAAAGCCGTTGTCGTCAAGGAGAAGAACGCTCCGGTTTCGCTGGAGACCATCCTGGTGCCGGACCCGGGGCCGGGTGAAGCGCTGGTGGACATCCTCACGTGCGGGGTGTGCCACACGGACCTGCACTACAAGCAGGGCGGCATCGGTGAGGACTTCCCCTACCTGCTGGGCCACGAGGCTACCGGCGTGGTCAGCGCGGTGGGACCGGACGTCACCGAAGTGGCCCCCGGCGACCGCGTGATCCTGAACTGGCGCGCCGTGTGCGGCGAGTGCCGCGCCTGCGCCAAGGGCCAGCCGCAGTACTGCTTCAACACGCACAACGCGACGCAGAAGATGACGCTGGAGGACGGCACTGAGCTTTCGCCCGCGCTGGGCATCGGTGCGTTTGCGGAGAAGACGCTCGTTGCCGCCGGGCAGTGCACCAAAGTTGACGACGACGCCGATCCCGCCGCCGTCGGGCTCCTCGGCTGCGGCGTGATGGCAGGCATTGGCGCCGCCATCAACACCGGTGAGGTCAAGCGCGGCGAATCCGTCGCCGTGATCGGCTGCGGCGGCGTGGGCATTGCCGCCATCGCAGGCGCGAAGCTGGCTGGCGCCACCACGATCATCGCGGTGGATATCGACGCCAACAAGGTGGAAATGGCCAAGTCCCTGGGCGCCACCCACGGAGTGGACTCCAGCAAGGAAGATCCCATCGAAGCCATCCGGGCACTCACCGGCGGCAACGGCGCCGACGTCGTGATTGAAGCGGTGGGCCGCCCCGAAACGTACAAGCAGGCGTTCTACGCCCGCGACCTTGCCGGCCGCGTGGTGCTGGTGGGCGTCCCGACGCCGGACATGAAGCTTGAGCTGCCGCTGCTGGACGTCTTTGGCCGCGGCGGATCGCTGAAGTCCTCCTGGTACGGCGATTGCCTGCCGTCCCGCGATTTCCCCATGCTGGTGCAGCATTACAAGCTGGGCAACCTGGACCTGGACGCGTTTGTCTCCGAACGCATCACCATTGACCAGGTGGAGGAGGCCTTCGAGAAGATGCACGAGGGCAAGGTGCTGCGTTCCGTGGTCGAAATCCACCCGGGCGCTGAAACCGTCGCCGCCGCCCAGACCGCCCCGGAAGCGGCGTCCGTATGAGCGTCACCATCGAGAACCTGGTCACCTCGGGCACGTTTTCGCTCGACGGCGGCACCTGGGATGTGGACAACAACGTCTGGATCGTGGGAAACAACGAAGAATGCGTGATCATCGACTCCCCGCATGATGCGGAGGCGATCATCAGCCAGGTCCGCGGCCGGAAAGTCCTGGCCATCCTGCTGACGCACGCGCACAACGACCACATCGGGGCGGCGCGTGCCGTGGCCGGGGCCGTCGGCGCGCCGATCTACCTGCACCCTGACGACCTGGTGCTGTGGGAGCAGGTCTATCCGGACGTCAAACCGGACCGCTACCTCGCGGACGGCGATGTGTTCCAGGTGGGCGGGGCCACCCTGCGCGCCCTCCACACCCCGGGCCACTCGCCCGGGTCCACGTGCTTCCAGCTCGAGGACGAGGGGACGGTGTTCACCGGGGACACGCTGTTCAACGGCGGCCCGGGCGCCACGGGCAGGTCCTACAGCGACTACCCCACCATCCTCGCGTCCATCCGCCAACGGCTGCTGACCCTGCCTGCCGCTACGGTGGTCCGCACCGGCCACGGCGACAGCACCACCATTGCCGCGGAGCGCGAGACGCTGGCCAAGGTAAGCCAGTGAAACCCCTCAAGTTCGGCAGGCAGCCGGCCCCGGTCGAGGACATCAACGAGGACGACCTTGAAGTCCACCCGCCGAAACGGGAAGCGGCCGGCGTCAAGGCTGTGATGGTGGCGCTCGAGCGCGCCGTGGCGCAGGCCGGGGTGGCCCGGACGGCCCATTCGCTGCTCCGGCTGAACCAGCGCGGAGGCTTCGACTGCCCCGGCTGCGCCTGGCCTGAATCGGACAAGAAACGCAAGACGGCGGAGTTCTGTGAGAACGGCGCCAAGGCCGTGGCCGAGGAGAACACGCTGCGCACGGTGGGCGGCGAGTTCTGGGCGAAGCACTCCATCGCCGAACTGTCAGGGAAAACGGAGTACTGGCTGGGCAACCAGGGCCGGCTCAGCGAGCCGGTGGTGATCCGCGAAGGCGAAACGCACTATTCGCCGATCTCCTGGGCGGAGGCCTTTGAGCTGATTGGCGAACACATCCGGGCCAGCACGCCGGACCGCTGCGTCTTCTACACCTCCGGGCGTACGGCGAACGAGACGGCGTTCATGTACCAGCTGTTTGCGCGGGCCCTGGGCACCAACAACCTGCCGGACTGCTCCAACATGTGCCACGAATCCTCCGGCTCGGCGCTGAACCCGACCATCGGAATCGGCAAGGGCACCGTGTCGCTGGACGATATCCACGATTCCGAGCTCATCTTCGTGGTCGGGCAGAACCCGGGCACCAACCACCCCCGGATGCTCTCTGCCCTGAAGGAGTGCAAGGACAAGGGCGGCAAGGTGGTGGCGGTGAACCCGCTGCCGGAGGCCGGCCTGTTCAACTTCAAGGACCCGCAGACCATCGCCGGCGTCGTGGGCGGCGGCACGCCGCTGGCGGACGAGTACCTGCAGATCAAGGTGGGCGGGGACCTGGCACTGTTCCAGGCCCTGGGCCACCTGCTGCTGGCCGAGGAAGAGCGGAACCCGGGTTCCGTCGTCGACCGTTCCTTCATCGACGCGCAGACGGACGGCTTCGACGCCTACCGTGACGCCCGCCGGGAGCTGGACTGGGACGAAACCGAGAAAGCGACGGGCCTGGCCCGGAAGCAGATCGAGGACGTGGCCGGGATGCTGATCCGGTCCAAGGCCACGATCTTCTGCTGGGCACTGGGCGTCACGCAGCAGCCCCACTCGGTGGACACCATCAAGGAAATGGTCAACGTCCTGCTCCTGCAGGGCAACTTCGGCAAGCCCGGCGCCGGCGCCTGCCCGGTCCGCGGACACTCCAACGTCCAGGGTGACCGGACCATGGGCATCTGGGAGAAACCGAAGGAATGGCTGCTCGAAGCGCTGGACAGGGAGTTCAACATCCAGTCACCCCGCGGCCACGGCTACGACGCCGTGGAAGCGATGGAGGCGTTCGAACGCGACGACGTGGACGTCTTTGTGTCCATGGGCGGCAACTTCTCCCTGGCCTGCTCCGACACCGAGACCCTCGAGGCCGGGATGCAGCGCATCGGCCTGACCGTGCATGTGTCCACCAAGCCGAACCGGTCCCACGTGGTGCACGGCCGCACCTCGCTCATCCTGCCCACGCTGGGGCGGACGGACAAGGACGACAAGCACCCGGGCGGGGCCCAGTTCCTGTCCGTCGAGGACTCCATGTCCGTGGTCCACTCCACGCAGGGCAGGCTCCACCCGGTGTCCGACCACCTGCTCGCGGAGCCGGTGATTATCGCCCGGATGGCCGACGCCACCTTCGGCGAGGACCACCCGGTGGACTGGAAGGCCATGGCCGCGGACTACGACGTGGTCCGGGACCACATCTCCCGCGTCATCCCGGGCTTCCAGGACTTCAACACCAGGGTCCGGACCAAGAACGGCTTCGTGCTGCCCAACCCGCCGCGTGACACGCGCTCGTTCAAGACGGACATCGGCCGCGGACGGTTCACGGTCAGCCCGCTGGAATACCTGACTCCGCCCGAAGGGCACCTGGTGCTCCAGACCATCCGCAGCCACGACCAGTACAACACCACGTTCTACGGCGTGGATGACCGGTACCGCGGCATCTCGGACGGCCGCCGGGTGATCCTGGTGCATCCGGAGGACCTGGCCGAACTCGGCTTCAAGGACCGGGACCTGGTGGACGTGGTGAGCACCTTCCGCGGAAACGACCGGCAGGCGGACAAGTTCCGGCTGGTGGCCTACCCGACGGCGAAGGGCTGCGCCGCGGCGTACTTCCCCGAGGCCAACGCCCTGGTTCATAAGGAAAACGTGGCGCGGGAATCCAACACCCCCGGTTTCAAGGCAATGTTCGTCCGTTTCGTGCCGCACCCCGCGGAAACCGCGGCGGATGCCCCGGCTGGGCGCAGCGAGGCAGCTACCGCGGCGGCCGGCTAACAGGACCGGCCAGGAGAGCTAGCCCTCTCCGAGCACTGCCCACCCGTAACCGGGCAGGCCCACGGCGTCCCGGTCCGGACGCCGGTGGGCCCGCCCGGCCAGCAGCCCGCCCGAACCGGACGGCACGGGCAGGTCCGCCGGCGTGCCGGACAGGTTCAGCGCGACTGTCAGCACTCCGCCGGCGCCTGCGCCGCTGTCGCCTGCGCTACCGGCGCCTGCATTACCCTCGCTACGGACCTGGTAGACGAGGTGCTCGTTGCTGAGCGTCAGAACCGTGGTGCGCGCCCGGTGCAGCCAGGCATGCCGCCGTCGGAGGCTGATCAATTCCTGGTGCAGGTGGTAGACCGGCCAGCCGGCCGCAGCCAGTTCTGCGGGGCCGGCGGGGAACGCCGGACGGACGGCGTCGTCTCCGCCGGCGCGCTCCTCCTTGATGCCGCGGAAAGCCTGTTCGTCGCCGTAGTAGATGCAGGGCGTTCCGCCCACGGTCATCAGGACGGTCAGCGCCAGCGCCAGCTGGTCCGGGTTCGCCAGCTTGCTGGCCAGGCGGGTGACGTCGTGGTTGCCCACGAACGTGAGCGGCACGAAGGTGTCCAGGAACCCGTTGTGCCGCCCGAGCGCGGATGCGAGTTCGTAGAAGTTGGCATCGTTGAGTGAACTCCAGACGGCCTTCCACAGTTCGTACTGCGTGACCGAGTCGAGGGTGCTCCGCTCCACCTCCTCGGCGAAGTCTCCGTGGATGTACTCGCCCACGAAATAGGACTCCGGATACTCGCGGCGCACTTCAGCCAGCACCGGGGCCCAGAACGACGGCGGCACGGCGTACGCCGCGTCCAGCCGCCAGCCGTCCGCTCCCCGGCTTAGCCAGTGCTTCATCACGTCCGTGACCAGGGCTGCGACCCCCGGTTCGTCGTGGTTGAGCGCCACCAGGTGATGGTGGCCCTCGAAGTCCTCGTAGCCGGGCTCGGTGCCCGGCGTCCATCCGGAGTCCGGCCACTGCAGGCGGAACCACGACGCGGACGGGGCTTCCGGGCCGTCGCTGAGCACATCCTGGAACGCCCCGAAGCTGCGTCCCACGTGGTTGAAGACGCCGTCGAGCAGGACCTTCAACCCGCGGGCGTGGCACTGGGCGATGAGCTCGTCAAAGTCCGCGTCATCGCCCAGCCGGGGATCGATCCGGAAGTAGTCCGTGGTGTCATAGCCGTGGGTCTCCGAGGCGAAGACTGGCCCCAGCGCGAGCCCGGACGCTCCAAGTTCCAGCACGTAGTCCAGCCAGGGGACCAGCTGGCCCAGCCGGTGGGCCACAGGCTGGCCCGGCTCCTTGGATGCCGGCTCCTTGGATGCCGGGGCCTTGGATGCCCGCTCCGCGGCGGACTGCTCCGCCCCCACGAAGCCTATGGGGTAGACCTGCCACCAGATGGCGTGTTTTACCCAGTCCGGTTCCGTCATGGAGATCCACCTTTCGTCAGCTTCCCAACATACTCCGTCGGCTCGCCGGCCGGACCTTGAGCAAATCCTTGCATTTCTTTGAGCCGACGCTGAGCTACGTTCGCCACACTCGAAGGGAAGGGTCAAGTAAGAGTCAGTCTGCGCACCGGGGATGGTGAAGGTTCGCATGGAACGAATTCAAAGCGGGGAGAAACTGCTGGGTGAAGCCCTGGCACGGGCCGCCGTCGGACTGGTGCGGGAAGCCCCCCGGTACAAGAGGCGGGCGCTGCACTACCTGAAGCATTCGTGGAAGGTGTACTCCCTTTCCCGCGCCCTGGCCAAGGCCCTGGAGGACTCCCGGGAGGCGTCCAGCTGGCCAGGCGACCGTCTCCAAGTGGGCACGCACATGTCCAAGCGGGTGGAAATGATCACCCGCCGCCTCCAGCGCGAAACCGACGCTTACGCGGGTTAAGCGGCCGCTTCCGCCGCCCCGCCGCCCCGCCGCCCGCCGTCGTCCCCGCCGCCCGCCCCCGCCGCCCCGCCGCCCGCCGTCGTGACCCTCTTTAACCGAGAACGACGGCGACACTCCGGACGTGCCGGTGTGTCGCCGTCGTTCTGGCGTAGTACAGGGTCAGGACGGGCGTGCGGCCGCCTGACCCGCCATCGAACTAGCCGCGCAGCCGCTCCATGCCGGGGTCGAACAGCGGCTCGGCCGAGACGGTGGCCGCGATGCGCCGGCCGAAGTACTCAACTTCCACGGCGTCGCCCTCGGACACCGCGGCAGGCAGCCAGGCGTACGCGAGGGGCTTGCGGACCGAGTAGCCGTAGGCGGCGCTGGTGACATAGCCGGCGGCCTCGCCGTTGACGTACACGGGTTCCTTGCCCAGGACCAGGGAGGTGCCGTCGTCCACGGTCAGGCACCGCAGCACCTTGTCCGCGGGCTGTTCCTTCCGCGCGGCCAGGGCCTCACAACCCACGAAGCCCGTCTTGTCCTTGGCAATCGAGAAGCCCAAGCCGGCCTGGTAGGGGTGGTGCTCCGAGGTCATGTCCGTGCCCCACAGCCGGTAGCCCTTTTCGAGCCGCATGCTGTTGAACGCGCCGCGCCCGGCCGCGATGATGCCGTGTTCCTGGCCTGCCTCGAACAGCAGGTCCCACAGCTTCAGTCCGTACTCGGCGGTGGTGTACAGCTCCCAGCCGAGCTCGCCGACGTAGGAGAGCCGCATGGCCGTGACCGGGATGCCCCCTACGGAGATTTCCTTGGTGCGGAAGTACTTCAGGCCGTCGTTGGTCAGGTCGTCGGAGCTGACCTTGCCGATCACTTCGCGTGCCAGCGGCCCCCAGAGCCCGATGCAGCAGGTGCTGCCCGTGATGTCCGAGACGTGCACCCACTGCGCCGGATCCGCCGCCGACTGCTTCCTGGCCTCGACCCGGAGGTAGTCGAAGTCCACGTTG
Source organism: Arthrobacter sp. NPDC058288 (assembly GCF_042880995.1). NCBI lineage: Bacteria > Bacillati > Actinomycetota > Actinomycetes > Micrococcales > Micrococcaceae > Arthrobacter > Arthrobacter sp. NPDC058288. The sequence continues at coordinate 128,673 of NZ_JBHVYH010000003.1, read as the reverse complement.
CTGTTCACGCCGAGCTGGAACTGTTCCTCCGCGAGCCGGGCGACGGTCACGTCACTGCGGATGCCGCCGTCGTGCTCCAGCAGCAGGCAGTAGGTAACGGCGCCGGGCTTCTTGGCGATGTTGCCCGTGCTGAGCCGCTGCAGCAGAGCCTGGGCGCCCGGGCCGTTGACGCCCAGCCGCTTCAGCGGCGTCATGTCGTAAAGCCCGACGGCGGTACGCGTCTTCCACGCTTCGGCCGCCGAAATGGGGGAGGAAAACATGGCGGCCCACTCGTCCCGCTCCGGTGCCTGCCACTCAGCCGGAAGTTCCTCGAGCAGCCCGCGGTTGGCCTCGAACCAGTGCGGGCGCTCCCAGCCGGCGGACTCCAGGAAGAACGCTCCGAGCTCCTTTTGCCGGACGTTGAACGGGCTGACCCGCAGGTCCCGCGGGGATTCCTTGGGCTGCAGCGGGTGCAGCACGTCGTAGATTTCCACGAAGTTCTGCTGGGAGGTTTCGCTGACGTACTCGTCGCTGGTCTGGACCTTCTCGAAGCGGGTGAGTTCGCAGCCGTGCAGGTCTGTGCGGGGCTGGCCCTCGATGAGCAGCTCCGCCATGGCCTTGGCCACACCAGCCGAGTGGGTGACCCAGACGGCCTCCGCCACGAAGAACCCCGCAAGGTCGGGGGACTCGCCCATGAGCGGGCCGCCGTCGGGGGTGAAGGAGAAAATGCCGTTGAAGCCGTCCTCGATCTCGGCCCCGCGGAGGGCCGGCAGCAGGTCCTGGCTGTCCTCCCAAGCGGGCAGGAAGTCTTCCAAGGTGAACTCCAGGCGGGAGGGCATGCGGTGGTCCGACATTTCCTCTGCGGAGACCTTCGGCAGGGCGGACATGTCCACCGGCATGGGGCGGTGGGCGTAGCTGCCGATGCCGATGCGGTCGCCCCATTCGCGGTAGTACAGGTCCCTGTCCTGGTAGCGCAGGATGGGCTTGCTGGCGCCCTTGGGGAGCTCGTTGACGCCCTCGAGTTCGGGCAGCGGGGTGCTGATGGCGTACTGGTGGGCCAGCGGGAGCAGCGGGACTTCCAGGCCCACCATCTTGCCGAGTTCACGGCCCCAGAAACCTGCGCATGACACCACGATGTCCGCCGGGATCACGCCGTCGGCCGTTTCGACGCCGGTGACCTTACCGTCCTCCTGGGCGATGCCGGTCACGGTGGTGGAGCCGAGGAAGGTCACGCCGCGCTCGCTGGAGCGCTCGATCAGCAACTGCACCGCGCGGGCGGCCAAGGCCAGGCCGTCGGTGGGGATGAGCAGGCCGCCCAGGACCTCGCGGCCGCCGGTGAGCTTACCGGTGTTCAACAGCGGGTAGATCTTTTCGCATTCATCAGCGTCGACGATCCGGCTTTCGACGCCCCAGGAGGTCATCACCCCCATCTTGCGCTTGAGGTCGGCCAGGCGTTCGGGGGTAGTTGCCAGTTCCAGGCCGCCCACCTGGTTGAAGCAGGACTGGCCGTCCTTGCTCAGGGAGAGGAACTTGTTGACCGTGTAGGTGGCGAATTCGGTCATGGTCCGTGACGGGTTGTTCTGGAACACCAGGCCCGGCGCGTGCGACGTGGAGCCGCCGGCAAGCTCCAGCGGGCCCTGTTCCACCACCGTGATGTTGGTCCAGCCCCGGGTGGCGAGTTCGTCGGCAAGATTGGTTCCGACGATGCCGGCGCCGATAATGACAACGCGTGGTGATGCGCTCATGGGTTGTTTCTCCTGTTTTTGCGTAAGAGGCGTTGGCGTTAGCGGAAGACGACGGTGCGGGTGTTGTTGAGCAGGACCCGGTGCTGGCAATGCCACTTGACTGCCCGGGAGAGTGCCTGCGATTCGGCGTCCCTGCCTACAGTGACCAGGGCATTCGGGTCCAGGCTGTGGTCCACCCGGAACACTTCCTGCTCGATGATCGGTCCCTCGTCCAGGTCTGCGGTGACGTAGTGCGCGGTGGCTCCGATGAGCTTCACGCCGCGGTCATAGGCCTGGTGGTAGGGCTTGGCCCCCTTGAATCCGGGCAGGAAGGAATGGTGGATGTTGATGGCGCGGCCGCGGAGGCTGGCGCACAGGTCGTTGGACAGGACCTGCATGTAGCGTGCCAGCACCACCAGGTCCGCGTTGTACTCGGCCACCAGTTCCAGCAGGCGCGCTTCCGCTTCGGGCTTGGTAGCGGCCGTCACCGGGACGTGGATGAACGGCAGGCCGGCGGCTTCCGCCATGGGGCGAAGGTCCTCGTGGTTGGACACCACGACGGCGATCTCCGCACCCAGGCTTCCGGCGCGCCAGCGGAAGATGAGGTCGTTGAGGCAGTGACCGAACTTGGAAACCATCACCAGCAGGCGCTGGGGGCGGCCATCGTGGATGGCGAATTCCATGTCGAACTCATCGGCGATGGCGGCGAACTCCGCGCTGAGGCCTTCCGCGGAAACTTCCTTGTCTCCCGGAGTGAAGGCCGTGCGCAGGTAGAGCTTGCCGCTGATGTGGTCATCGAACTGCTGGTGTTCAACAATGTCGAAGCCGCGATCAGCCAGGAATGCTGTGATGGCCCGGACGATTCCGGGGCGCTCCGGGCACGCAAGGGTAAGGACATACTGTACGGTGTCGGTGCCGCGGACGCGGGCAACGTCGCCGGCCTCCACCGTCGCGTTACCGGTGGGGCGGCCTTCGAGGACTGTGGTCATGGTCTACTCCTAATTCTTTGCGGGGGCTTGGGTGTCAGCGGGGGAAGCCGCGCAGCGGCCGTCGTCCGGACAGCGCTGATCACACTGATGCTTGGTAACGAGATCGAACTGGACGCCGCCGTGCTGGTCCACGCCGCTGCGAATGGCGCGCTCCACTACGGAGTCCGCCAGTCGGCGCCGGAGGGACAGCGGATCCCGGCGCAGGTCCTTGACCAGGGCGAAGCACAGCAGCAGCATGACCAGCACAAACGGCAGGGCTGCCACGATGGTGATCCGCTGCAGGCCGGAGAGCGCCTCCGAGGGTTCATCACCGCCGGCCAGCATCATGACGGCGGCTACTGCGCCGGTGAGCAGGCCCCAGAAGATGACCAGGCCGCGCTTCGGGTCGGAGGACCCGTTGGAGCTCAGGGATGCCATGATGATCGATGCGGAATCGGCTCCGGTGATGAAGAAGATGGCCACCAGGACCATGGCGAGAACCACCACTGCTGCGGTGAGCCAGGCAGGCATGGACATGTTCTTCACCAGGTCGAACAGAGCTCCGTCAAAGTCGATTGACGGTGACCCGCTGGCCATGGACACGAGGCCGGCGGTGCCTGCCTTGTCCGCGTCCTCCTGGATCTTGAAGGCCGTTCCGCCGAAGATGCCAAACCAGATGACGCTGACGATGCTGGGTACCAGGAGGACGCCGGTGACGAACTGCCGGATGGTGCGGCCGCGGCTGATGCGGGCGATGAACATGCCCACAAACGGCGTCCAGGACACCCACCAGGCCCAGTAGAAGATAGTCCAGCCGGACATCCAGGTGCGCAGGGCCTCGTCACCGACGGCCTCGGTGCGGGAGGACATTTCGGCCAGGTCCCTGGCGTAGTCGCCCACCGCGGCCGGGATGAGGTTGAGGATGAACAGCGTTGGCCCCGCGATGAAGACGATGAGCGCCAGGACAACGGCCAGGACCATGTTGATGTTGGACAGCCACTGGATGCCGCGGCTGATGCCGGACACCGCCGAGGCCACGAAACACGCAGTCAGGATGGCAACGATGGCCACCAGGACCGGTGTGCCGATCTCGCCGATCCAGCCGTTCGAGGTCAGGCCGCTGCCGATTTGGAGGGCGCCGAGACCCAGGGAAGCCGCCGTGCCGAAGAGCGTGGCGAAGATCGCCAGGATGTTGATGAACTTGCCCACCGGCCCTTCCACCGTCCTGATGCCGAACAGCGACGTGAACGCTGCCGAGATCAGCTGGCGGCGGCCCAGGCGGTAGGTGCCGTAGGCCATGGCAATGCCGACGACGGCGTACATTGCCCAGGGGTGCAGGGTCCAGTGGAAGATGGAGGTGGCCATGGCCGTCTGGATGGCTGCCGGCGTCCGTCCGTCCACCGTTCCAGGCGGCGGGGAGATGTAGTGGTACAGCGGCTCGGCCACACCGTAGAACATCAGGCCGATGCCCATGCCGGCCGCAAACATCATGGCAATCCATGACACGGTCCGGAACTCGGGCTTCTCGCCGTCCTTGCCGAGGGGAATGTTGCCCCACTTGCCCAGGGCCAGCCAGAGCACAAAAACAACGAAAAGCGAGGCCAGGACCATAAAGAGCCAGCCGGTGTACTCCATTACCCAGTCGAGGGCGGCTGTTGACGTGGCGGCCAGGCTGTCCCGGCCCAGGAAGCCCCACGCCACGAAGGCCAGGGCCAGGACCCCGGTGATGCCGAAGGTGGCCTTGTCGAGGGTGAGTTTGCGGTTCCGCCGCTCTGCCACAGCCTGCTCGGCTTTGGTCTGGCGGAGTTCCTGCATGATCTGTTCGGTGTCCTCGGCATCGTGTGAATCGTGGGAGGAAGGAGAGTTCTCGGGTGCAGGAAGGAGCTTGGGCTCCTCCAGCTCAAGGCGGGGGTGGGCATCCGAGCGGATGTCGCTGTTCAAAGCCATGTCAAGTCCTTTGGTTTGAATTCATGGGCTGAAGCTGTACTCCGGCGTCCCCAAGCCGGGCGGAAGATCGGGGCCTTCCTGGCATTTCATTGTTCAAGGTGAGCTTTGCTCCATCGCGGCGGTTGTTCCGTAAAGATCAACACGTCTCGCCATAAGCAACAGAGTGGTCCGCATCACAGTCGGCTGTCAAGGTTTTCTGAAGTCTTAAGCCCTATTTCAGGGAATCCGGCTGCGCCTTGACAGTGGACCGGGACAGGGGCTAGGCATCGATAACCAGGTCCGTCTGCGCCGTGGAGCAGCAGGGCAGGAACTTCCCCGCAGAGATTTCCCGCGCCCGGATCCCTCCCTGGTGGTTCATCTCGATCTCCCCTGAAAGCTTGACGACCTTGCAGGAGCCGCACATGCCTTCCTTGCAGTTCGCGCCAATCCTGACGCCCGCACGCTGGGCCACCTCGAGGATGCGCTCGGTGGGATCGATCCGGACATTGATGCCGGTACGCATGAAAGACATGGTGAGGCTGCCTGTCCCCACCGTGCTGAAGCTCGAGGCGTCAGGGGAGCCGGCTTCCGGCTCCAGGCCCGGGCTGTCGACGGCGGGGTCGGACCCGGGTGCCTCCGGGTCGCTGATTTCCAGCGGCAACCCCGAGGCCTGCAGAGTCCCGTCGGCGTCGTAGCCGGGCTCGTAGAGCCCAAATGCGGCGGGCTGGCTTTCAAAGTAGTCCTCGGCGGATTCTGCGATCTCCTCGGCGATCTCCTCCGCGACGTCGGCTGCAAACGCCACCTCCGCCTGGTATTCAAGGAGCGTCTGGCGGTCTCCCGAGAAGAACTCCATATAGATGGAAGTGTCATCGACGCCGACCTTTTGGAGGAGCTCGGTGGCGGTATTCAGGTAACCCTCGGGACCGCAGGCGTACACCTGGCGGCCGTTGGCATCGGGGGCCACCTCCTCGAGCATGGCCGCCGTCAGCCGTCCGCTGAGCCCTTCCCACCCCTCCGGCACGCTGCGGTCGCCCAGGGAGTAGTGGACCTTGACGCGCGAGTCCACGGAGGCGATATAGGCCAGTTCCCGGTGGAAGGCAAAGCCTCCAGCATCCGATCCGTGGTAGAGCACCACAACATCGGCGTGTCCGGGCAGGGAGTGGATGGTCCGCACCATGGACATGATGGGAGTGATGCCTGCGCCGGCAGCAAGCAGGAGATACCGTGCCCGTCGGTCGGCATCGGGCAGGTGGAATGCTCCCACCGGTCCCAGCATCTCAAGAACGGTGCCGGGTCTGACGTTCTCGTGCACCCAGGGCGAGACCAGTCCCGTGGGGTCGCACTTGACGGTAATGCTGAAGGTCCACGGCTCGGTGGGCGAACTGGACAGCGAGTAGCTGCGGTCCACCGGTTCCTGGTCCTCGCCATTCACGGGAAATGCGACGTTCACGTACTGGCCGGCACGGAACGCCAGGGGCGCACCGTCGCAGCGGCGGAACACGAAGGTCATCATGGCGCCGGCCTCGGGAATAGTCTCGACGCATTCGGCCATGAACTCCTGCGGATGCCATGGGCCCAAAGCACGGGCGGCCCGGGCGGGTGTCTCAGTGCTTCCCATCACCCTGTTCCAGGGCATCTCAAGACCGCGAATACGCTGTGGTTCCTGGATTGCCGTTTCAGTGAGGAGTTCAATCACGCCAAGTGCTCCTGCACGCGCTGCACGTACCAGTTGATGAATGCCTCGACCTGGTATTCGCTCTTCATGTACGGACCGGGCTCGTAGGCGGGACTGCCCGCACCCTGCTGGCAGAGCTCCACGAACGCCTTGTCCTGCAGGTTCGTCTGCTTCCAGGTGTAGGTGAGCTTTTCCAGGTCGTAGTCGACGCCTTCCACGGCGTCGTCAGCCACAAGCCAAGTGGTGCGTACCAGGCTCTGGTGTTCGTTGATGGGGAAGACGCCGAACGTGATGACGTGGTCGCCGAGGAAATGGAACCAGCTGTTGGGCTGCAGGTGCATCGAGCAGCGGCCAAGGCGGAAGTCGCGCAAGTCACCGAGGAGCTTCTTTGAAAGCCTCCGACCGTCGGCAGAGAACGATTCACCCTCTCCATCGAGTGATTCCCGCGAGATGCGGATTCCGGCGATGCGCGTGTCAAGCTGCTCGACCACCTCGTAGGGAAGGCCGTAGCGGCGGCAACGCTCCTCGAGGGAGGACTGAGCCTCCTTGTTCCGGTTCCACACTTCCTCAAGATGGGGCGGGATCAGGCCCTCCGTCAGGCCCCAGGTGGGGAAGAGGGAGCAGGCGAGCTCCGGGTGGCCGTCGCAGTGGTAGCACTCACGGTTGTTCTCCATGACGAGCTTCCAGTTGCCCTCTTCGATGATGTTCTGCTGGTAGGCGATCTTTGTCTTCGAGAGATCGTGGGGCGCCAGGTAGGGCTCGAAGATCTTTGCGGTTTCGTCGAAGTCCGTCGGCGGTTCATCCGCGATGCAGACGAAGATAAGTCCGGCGACCTCGCGGCCGTGGGCACGCTTGAGGCCGAAACAGCTCTTGTCGAACTTCGTTTCACCCGGCGCGGAGGCATGGATCAGGTTGCCCTCCGGGGAGTAGGTCCAGGAGTGGTAGCCACAGACCAGGTTTCCGGTTGACCCGGCAGCTTCAGTGAGAACGCGCGCGCCGCGGTGGCGGCAAACGTTGTGCAGGACGTTCACGGCGCCGTCGTCGTTGCGCAGCACAATCAGGGAGTAGGGCCCGTAGTCGACTGTGACGTAGTCGCCCGGCTCCGGCAGTTCGGCGGTGCTGGCGGCAAAGATCCAGTGCTGGCCGAAAATGGCCTCCATGTCGATGTTGAAGATCGAGCGATCGGTGTAGAAAGGGGCATCGAGGGAGTAGCCGGTGCGCCGGAACTCAAACAACGCGGTAATTTCTGCCAGCTGCTCGGCCGGCAAGGATGCAGCGAGTTTTCCGCGTGAATTGAGGGGGACGTTCACTGAAGCAGTCATGGGTTTCCTCCCGGGAGGCATGGGTAGTGGGTGTTGCGTGTTGACCACGGGTGTACGGGTGCTAACGGCGTGGTCGAAGACCTTGTAATGAGATTAGAGTCACGTCAGCTGCAACAAAAGCGCAAGATTTTGAGGATAACCATGCAGAATAGATGCATGATCGATCCGAGGCTCATCACACTCCGCGTATTCGCCCGGTGCGGCACCATAGGCGCGACCGCGGAGCTCACGGGCTATTCTCCCTCTGCCGTCTCCGCGCAATTGCGGGAACTCCAGCGGGTGCTTGGAATGCAGCTGCTGACGAAAGACGGCCGGGGCCTGCGTCTTACCGCCACGGGACGTTTTCTGGTGGCGGGCTCGGATCCCCTCATTGCCCAATGGGAGAACCTGCGCGCCGCAGCCATGGAGGCTGGCGACCAGGTGCAGTCCCACTTTGGCCTCGGCGGATTCTCCTCAGCAGCCGCCCAGTTGCTCGCGCCGCTGGCCGCCACCCTGCGCTCAACACGCCCCCTGCTGGAGGTGCAGGTTCTTGAGGCTGAACCGGCCCGCTGCTTCGACTTGTTGATTGCGGAACGAATCGACCTTGCAGTTATCGTCGCCATGCAGTCCGACAGTTATGGTGAGGACGATCCGCGCTTCGAGCAGAGAGTTCTGCTCGACGATCCACTGGACGTGATCATTCCCGGTGACCATCCGCTGGCATCACGCCAAACAGCGACGCTTGAAGAGCTGGCATCGGAACCCTGGATTACGGAGGCCGCCGGTTCCACGTACCATTCCCTCTTCAGCGCGGCGTTCACGGCAGTCGGGGTGACGCCGCGGGTCGCCCATGAAGCCGTTGAATGGGAAACCCACATCGCGTTCGTGGGAGCGGGGCTGGGCGTCGGCCTGCTGCCCCGGCTGGCGCCTTTGCATGGTGCCGAAAACGTTGTTCGGTTACGCATCACCGGTCAGACGAAACCCACGCGCCGCATCGTCGCAGCGGTGCGCAGGGGCAGCATCGCCTCACCCCTGATCAAGGAGTCGCTCGGCATCCTGCAGTTCAACGCCAACCGGATTCTCACCGACCGGCTCAACGAGGACCTCTGAACGCTGCCGGCGTGGGGCGTCCTGGACCTGATGCCTTAGCGGCGGGTGTAGCCCATCTTTGCGCTGATCTGCAGTCCCGCCTGTTTCAGCGCTTCGAGGAGGCCCGGTGCTTTTTCCGGGTCAAAACGGAAGGCCGGCCCGGAAATGCTGACCGCACCGATCACCGCGCCCAGGTGGTTGTACACCGGCACGGACATTGAGTTGAGGCCGATTTCGAACTCTTCGCGGACCACGCCGTAGCCTTCGCGTGCCACGTCGATCAGCTGGTTCTCCAGCTCGGCCCGGTTGGTGATGGTCCGCGGCGTACGGGCCGGAAGCCCGGTGTCCTTCAGGATGCGGTCCCGGTCGTCGGCGGACAGCGCCGCCAGGAGGACTTTGCCGCTCGAGGTCGCATGGAGCGGGGTCAGGCCGCCCACCCAGTCATAGGTAGCCAGTGTGGACGGGCCCATCGCCTGGTCCACGTTGACGGCGTAGTTTGAGCGCAGGACGGCCAGATTCACCGTCTCCTTGAATTCCTCGGCCAGCCCTTCCAGCACAGGCCGGGCTTCACGGACCAGGCTGAGCCGTCCGGGGATGGAGCTCGCCAGCCTCAGGATGCCAAAGCCCAGCTGGTACTTGCCCCGTTCGCTGTTCTGGTGGACCATCTCCCTGGCCACCAGTGAACCCATCAGCCGGGAGACGGTGGACTTGTGGATGCCCATCTCTTCGGCAATTTCGCTCACGCCCGCATGGCCGTCCCGCGCCAGGATCTCCAGGACTGCCATTGCCCGGTCCACTGACTGGACGCCGCCGTGCTGGCCCGAGTCCGCGTCGACGTCGGATTCAGGGTCATTCTTCGAAGCCATGATCCATACCCTCAAGTAGTTTCTGCGGCCTGCTTACCCGCCACAAGGCCGCCTAGAGCGTCCTCTCGGTTAGTTCCACACAGTCGATCCTATGCCGAGACCGGTGCGTCAGGCGGCATTGCCTTAAGCGCGGGGTCGTCAACGGAGGTCCCGGCGCATCAGCACCCGGGGAAAGCCACTAAGCACGGAGTCAGTGGGGGCAGCCATGGTGAACCCGGCCCGCTCGAAGAGGCTCCGCGTGCCAACGTAGGCCATGGTGAGGTCCACGTGGCTGCCCTGGTTGTCCACCGGATAGCCCTCAATGGCGGGGGCGCCATGGCTGCGGGCGAATTCGACGGCGCCCTTGAGCAGGTGGTGGGAGATCCCTTTGCCGCGGTGCCCGGGCCTCACCCGGATGCACCACACCGACCACACATCGAGGTCGTCGAGGTGCGGGATCTTGCGGTTGCGGGCAAAGCTGGTGTCGGCGCGCGGATGGACGGCGGCCCAGCCCACCACTTCGCCGCCGTCGTACGCGAGAACCCCCGGCGGCGGGTCCTGCCGGACCAACTCCTTGACGATTTCACCGCGTTCCGGGCCTCGCAGCGCCAGGTTCTGTTTGGAGGGGATGCGGTAGCTCAGGCACCAGCACACGGTCGCGTCGGGCCGTTTGGGGCCCACCATCGTTTTTACGTCCTCGAACCGGGCCGCCGGACGGACCTGGATTGCCATGCCTATCGCACGCCGTTGCTGTGGGCCATGGCGATCGCTTCGGTGCGGGAGGTGGCGCCCACTTTCCGGTAGATGTTGCGCAGGTGGAACTTCACGGTGTTCTCGCTGATGTGCAGCTTTGCTGCGATTGCACGGTTCCGCTGTCCGGCGGCGAGCAGCTGGAGCACCTCGAGTTCTCGGTCCCCGAGCTTCCAGTCGGCGACGTCGGCCAGCGGGCGGGCAGGCGGATCAAGGGGGAGCGAGATGGCGACGTCGGCACCCCAGCCGGGCATCACCTCCACGGACATGCTGCCGTCGAGTGCTTCCACCCGCTGGGCGAGGCGGGCCATGGCGGGTGCGGCCGCGGAGCGTTCGCCGGGTCCGTCGTCGCGGACGTTGACCAGCAGGTTCTCGCCGTCGCAATCCCATTGCGTACGGATCCGCCGCACTCCCGCCTGGTCCACCATGGCAAGGACCAGCCCGCGGACGATCGCGCGGGCCGCGTGCGCCACTTCGCCCGGCAGGGCGCGGCCGTTCACAGGCGGCTCGATGAACTGGACGTCGATGCCGCTGAAGTTCATGAGCGGCTTCAGGTCCTCGCGGAGCCGCTGGAACGCCGTGGCCACCGGTTCCTCCACGAGGTCGGTGGTGCGGTCGCTGAGGGTGCGTAGTCCCACCAACGCCCTGGCGGCGACGTCGGTGGCGGACTTTCGTGCTGCGTCGTCGCTTAAGGCGGGCGACCGCAGCGCGGCGAGCAGGGTTTCGAGGGTGGTGGAGTGGTGGTCCACCAGTTCCGCCGTTACCCTCACCCGCTCGGCCGAGGCCGCGCGGGATTCGATGAGGTACGACGGCGGCGCGTCCGCAACCTTTTCCCTGATCCGCTCCGCTGCCAGCGTCCACAGGTAGCGGAGCATGCGATCTGCCGCTTCGTGCCGGATCGGGTCCGGCAGCGGCTGCGGATCAGCAAGGACCAGCAGGGCGTTGCTCGGTGAAGACAAGGCGAGAACCGGATGTTCCTTGCCGCCGAGCACGGTGTTACCCTGCCACCGGCCACCCGGCAACCCTTCACTTGCAGCGGAAAGCGATGCCCGGATGAGGTCCAGCTCGGCGATGGAGACCCGGCTGATGATCGACTCGTCACCGGCCTTCTTCTGCGGGCGTCCCGTGCAGTCCTCCGTGAAGATGACCAGGGCGCTGCTTCCCAGATAGGGGAGGGTGGCCTCCCGCAGCCGCTGGGCAATGGTGGCCAGTGGTGCTGTGGCCAGGCCGGCAACGGCTTCCAGCAGGGATGTGTCGGAGGCATTCACCTGCCCAGTGTACGTCTGCGCGGGTCTCAACCTATCCCTTTGGGTAGTTAAGACCGTCCGATGATGGCGTTGGACCCACCCGGCTGGCGGGTGACGATGGACAGGTAGCTGCTTTCGTGAAGGAGGAACCAGCCGATGAGTGTCATCGCCGAAACCGATCCGGCAGTTCCGGCCGGTGCGTCCCGGGCCTTTGGCCGCAACAGGGAACTGGTCCAGGAGGAAATCAGGGCAGTATCCGGGCGCGTTGACCCGGATCAGGTAGCGGCGCTCGTTACCGAGCTCCGGCTGGCCAGCAGGATCTTCGTGACCGGAGCCGGCCGCAGCGGGCTCGTCCTAAAGATGGCGGCCATGCGGCTCATGCACCTGGGCCTGACGGTGCACGTGGTCGGTGACACCACCACGCCGGCCATCAGCGCAGGGGACCTGCTGCTCGCCGCCTCCGGTTCCGGCACCACGGCCGGCGTCGTCAAGGCGGCGGAAACCGCGGCCGGCCAGGGCGCACGGATCGCCGTCTACACCACCGACGCCGGTTCGCCGCTCGCGGCGGTTGCTTCCGCCGTCGTACTTATCCCGGCCGCCCGGAAGACGGACCACGGCTCGGCCGTGTCACGGCAGTATTCGGGCAGTCTCTTTGAACAGGTGCTGTTCACCACCACCGAAGCCGTCTTCCAAAGCCTTTGGGACGAGGACGCGGCCGCTGCCGAGGAACTCTGGCGGCGCCACGCGAACCTCGAATAAGCCACCAACCCCCATCGAGACCCCACCCCAACCAGAAAAGAGACACCGCATGAAACTGCAAGTCGCCATGGACGTCCTGACCGTCGAAGCCGCCCTCGAACTCGCGGGCAAGGTTGCCGAATACGTTGACATCATCGAACTCGGCACTCCGCTGGTGAAGAACGCCGGCTTGACCGCCGTCACGGCCGTCAAGACAGCCCACCCGGACAAGATTGTCTTCGCGGACATGAAGACCATGGACGCCGGAGAGCTGGAAGCCGAGATCGCCTTCGGCGCCGGTGCGGACCTGGTGTCCGTCCTCGGCAGCGCGGACGACTCCACCATTGCCGGAGCGGTGAAGGCGGCGAAGGCCCACAATAAGGGCATCGTTGTTGACCTGATCGGCGTCGCGGACAAAGTCACCCGCGCCAAGGAAGCCCGTGCGCTCGGCGCCAAGTTCATCGAGTTCCACGCAGGCCTCGATGAGCAGGCCAAGCCGGGCTACAACCTGAACGTGCTGCTTAGCGCAGGGGAGGAGGCCCGGGTGCCGTTTTCCGTGGCCGGCGGTGTAAACCTTTCCACCATTGAAGCCGTACAGCGTGCCGGTGCGGACGTCGCCGTCGTCGGCGGCTCCATCTACAGTGCAGAGGATCCGGCACTGGCCGCCAAACAGCTGCGTGCGGCGATTATCTAACGAGGCCGACGAAGAGCTGGAACCTACCGAGTCGACGGCCCCGCCGCGGATTCCTCGGCAGGTTCCAGCTCCCGGAACGACTCCAGTGCGGGGTGCTGGGCCAGGGCATCGCGACCGTAGAGGCTAGCCGTCGCCAGGACGCACAGCGAGGCACCCTCCGAGCCGTGCAAGCTAATGGGTTCCGCGTCGTGGAACTCCAGTACCAGAGTCGACTCCTCCGGGCTGGGGTAGCTCACGGAGACACCGGCGTAGTAGAAGCTCAGCCACCCGGTGCTGGTGCGGCAGAGGATGCGGCGGTCGGTGACGAGCGTGCGCGACGTCTGGTGTTCGCGCCACATCGGACTGGCCGCGGCCACGGCGGCATTACGGCGCGAGGCGTTGCCCATTGCCTGCCCTGCCATCGCGGCAAGCACCCAGGCCGGGCGGCCCACTGCAAAGCCCGAGACGTGGCTGTAGACCGCGTCTGTGCCGTAGAAGCGAGAATAAGTCATCGGGGCATCCAGGATCAGTGCCTCATCGGGCTCAAGCATCACGTCCCAGGTGCTAAGCAGAAAAGGGTGGCCACCAGCCAACAAATGCGCCTTGAGCTCGATTGCCCGCCGGCGTCCGTCCCTGAATGCCTGACGTGCAGCTCTTTGCTGCTTCTCGGACTTGGTCAACCAGCCGGCCCTTCTGCGAAGGCTACCGATGCCCTGGACAATCCGGATCAGCGTCACGACAGAAAAGACAACAAATAAAGCCAGCAGGACAAGCACTACGGCGACTGCCCAGCCTGACCTTTCAGCCGTGTTTGTAAAAGCCGCGCCGACGAGACCCATTGCCACATAGGCGGCACCCGCGGCAGCGGCCGGCCACCAAGGCCTCACTTTTCCCCAAAAAGTTCGCAATTCAGCTCCCCCAAATCGTCTCCGGACCTGTACCAACTTAGCTGCAGACGCCGTCAGCCACTAACACTGGGGTCGCCAGTGTTCGGTACGCCCACTTGTGCGTCAGGGCGGCTTAATTCGAGTAGTCCCGGCCGTTCCGTCCTGTCTGCGGCCATGCCACACTTGATGGACTATCGATTGACTGGGGGGATCCACGTCAGGAGATTGTCATGCGACCATCGATGCCCGCCAAGACTTCGTGCCGCAGGTTGGCGGTGAACAACGCATGATGATCGGCTGGGCCTACCTTATGGCCGCAATCATGACAGTGGACTCGCTCCTGCTGGGCCTGCTGCTGCTGAACGTGAAGTGGCCGAAGAGCTGGAAGAGGAACGGCTGACCCGCCCTGCCCGGACGCCTTCGACCATTCACGTGCTCTCCCGGCCCGCATTCACAGCCTGCCGACAGGATCCGAACAGCAACGCCTTACCTTGGCGCTGCATCTTTGAGTGAAGGACGGTGCAAACCGGCCGTTCTACCCAAAGAGCCGTTCACGCGGCGGATCGAGGAGACATCAGATGTCACGCACGAAGAGAATCACGCTCGGCCTGACGGCCGGGGCACTGGCGCTCGGCGCCGGACTGGGAGTCACCGGGATGGCCTCGGCGGCCGAAACCCCGAGCCCCAGCGCAACGGCCCAGGGCACAGCGTCCACCGACGGATCAACCGCCACTGACGGCGGCATGCGCGGGGGTCACAAGGGCGGCGACCGCGGCCAGCTGGCTGCCGACCTGGCCACCAAGCTTGGCGTGGACGAGTCCAAGGTGACCGAGGCGCTTCAGGCTTTCCGGGATGCCAACAAACCGGCCGAGGGCACCAAGCCAGCCGACGGCACCAAACCGGACCGTACCGCGATGGACGCGGCGATGGCCAAGGCCCTGGCTGAGTCGCTCGGTGTCGAGGAGTCAAAGGTCACCGCGGCCCTGGAGGAAATCCGCACGGCCGGCCAGGCCGAACGGGCGGCCGAACTCAAGACCCGGCTTGACCAGGCTGTCACCGGCGGCAAGCTGACACAGGCCGAGGCGGACGCTGTCACGAAGGCCGTGGAAGCGGGAGTGATCGGAGGCGGCGGCCACTAGGAAGCAGCCAGGACGCTCTCTCACTTTCTGCTGTTTTATACGAGACGCTCTCTTACTTTCTTGAAGAAAGTGAGAGAGCGTCTCGGGTTTTATGGCGAAAGGTGAGAGAGCGCCTCGGCTTTTGCGGCGAAAAGCGAGAGAGCGTCTGCAGGGGTGCTGCTTAGAGCACCTTGCGGATCGTTTCTTCGAAGCTTGTGACGTGGTGCAGGGCCAGCTCTCCGGCCTTGTCGGCGTCGCCCGCGGCCACTGCCTTGAGCAGTTCCACGTGCTCGGTGATGTGGCCGCTCACTGAAGGCACCTTGTCCAGGACCAGGCACCAGATGCGGGTGGCCAGGTTGTCGTAACGGATCAGGGTGTCTTCCAGGTGCGGGTTGGCGGCCGCCTTGTAGATCAGCCGGTGCACCGTCAGGTCGTAGCGCATCAGCTCACGGGACTCGGCGGGGCTCGGATCAAGCTCCGCGATGATCGTGGCGACGTCCAGCAGTGCGCGGCGCATGGCGGCATTTGCCCTGGTTGCTGCACTTCGCGCCGCCAGCGGCTCCAGCAGCTCCCGGACCTCCGAGACGTCGGCCAGTTCCGTGAAGTCCACGGTGGTGGCAAAGGTTCCCCGGCGCGGATAGGACACCACCAAGTGGTCCACCTCAAGCCGCTTAATGGCTTCGCGCACAGGGGTGCGGCCGAATCCGAGCTCGGCCGCCAGTTGGCCGTCATTGATGGGTTCGCCCGGCCTGATCTCCAGCATGATCAGTTTGTCGCGCAGCTGCCGGTACGCGGCCTCCGCCTGGGACAGGACTTCGTCCTCGGCGGGTGGCAGTGCAGGAAGTGCATTCAATGTGCCGCTCCGTTCTTCGCTACCAACCGGAAGCTCAGTGCCACTTTGCTCCCGGCTATTGACTCTCGTGTGACCCCAATCATACCATTGACCTCACACTGATATATCAGTCATAGCAATAGTGGTATTTCAAAGGAGCATCCGTGGTTGAGCAGTTGAACGAGCGACTTTCCGCAGTCGATCCCGAGGTCCAGCAGGCCATCGCCCATGAGCTGGGCCGCCAGCAGTCGACGCTGGAAATGATCGCCTCGGAGAATTTCGCCCCGTCCGCAGTCATGGAGGCACAGGGCTCGGTACTCACCAACAAGTACGCCGAGGGCTACCCGGGCAAACGCTACTATGGCGGCTGCGAGCACGTTGACGTCATTGAGCAGCTGGCCATCGACCGGGTGAAGGCCCTGTTCGGCGCCGAGTTCGCCAACGTCCAGCCGCACTCCGGCGCCCAGGCCAACGCCGCCGCCATGTTCGCGCTGCTGAACCCGGGCGACACCATCATGGGCCTGGACCTGGCCCACGGCGGTCACCTCACCCACGGCATGCGGATCAACTTCTCCGGCAAGCTGTACAACGTGGTCCCGTACCACGTGCGTGAATCGGACCTCCGGATCGACATGGCCGAGGTCGAAGCGCTGGCACTGGAGCACCGCCCGCGGCTGATCGTCGCCGGCTGGTCCGCCTACTCCCGCCAGCTCGATTTCGCCGAGTTCCGCCGCATCGCCGACCTCGTGGACGCGTACCTGATGGTGGACATGGCGCACTTCGCCGGCCTGGTGGCCGCAGGGCTGCACCCCAACCCGGTGCCGTACGCCGACGTCGTCACCACCACCACGCACAAGACCCTCGGCGGTCCCCGCGGCGGCGTCATCCTGGCCAAGGAAGAATACGCCCGCAAGATCAACAGCGCAGTGTTCCCCGGCCAGCAGGGCGGCCCGCTGGAGCATGTCATCGCCGCCAAGGCCGTGGCCTTCAAGCTGGCCGGCACCCCGGAATTCAAGGAACGCCAGGAACGCGTGCTGCAGGGATCCAAGCTGCTGGCCGAACGGCTCCTCCGCGACGACGTCGCCGCAGCCGGCATCTCCGTGGTGAACGGCGGCACCGACGTGCACCTGGTCCTGGTGGACCTCCGCAACTCCGAACTCGACGGCCAGCAGGCCGAAGACGCCCTGCACCGGATCGGCATCACGGTCAACCGGAACGCCGTGCCGTTCGACCCCCGCCCGCCGATGGTTTCCTCCGGCCTCCGGATCGGAACGCCCGCCCTGGCCACCCGCGGCTTCGGCGCCGTGGAATTCGCCGAGGTTGCGGACATCATCGCGACGGCGCTCATCGCCGCTGCTGCCAACGGCACCATTGGTGACCAAACCGTCGTCGAACTCCGAGCCCGGGTGACCGCCCTCGCCGAACAATTCCCCCTGTACCCGCATCTTTCCCAGAACGACGGCGGCGAGATCGCCGCGTTCGAATCAGACATGATTGGAGCAGCCCAGTGAGCACCCAACAGCTCCCCGAGCACCCGGATTTCCTCTGGCGCAACCCGGAGCCCAAGACCTCCTACGACGCCGTGATTGTGGGCGGCGGCGGGCACGGCCTGGCCACGGCCTACTTCCTGGCGAAGAACCACGGCATGACC
This sequence comes from Arthrobacter sp. NPDC058288, assembly GCF_042880995.1. Lineage (NCBI taxonomy): Bacteria > Bacillati > Actinomycetota > Actinomycetes > Micrococcales > Micrococcaceae > Arthrobacter > Arthrobacter sp. NPDC058288. Next base: position 111,270 of record NZ_JBHVYH010000003.1, on the reverse strand, counting down.
AACATCGCGGTCCTCGAAAAGGGCTGGCTGGCCGGCGGCAACATGGCACGCAACACCACCATCATCCGGTCCAACTACCTCTGGGACGAGAGCGCAGCCATCTACGAGCATGCCCTGAAGCTCTGGGAAATCCTGCCGGAGGAGCTCGAATACGACTTCCTCTTCAGCCAGCGCGGCGTCATGAACCTCGCCCACACCCTCGGCGACGTCCGCGAAAGCATCCGCCGCGTGGGCGCAAACAAGCTCAACGGCGTGGATGCTGAATGGCTGGAACCGGACCAGGTCAAGGAACTCTGCCCGATCCTCAACATCAGCGACAACATCCGCTACCCCGTCATGGGCGCCACCTACCAGCCGCGCGCCGGCATCGCCAAGCACGACCACGTGGCCTGGGCCTTCGCCCGCAAGTGCGACGAACTGGGCGTGGACATCATCCAGAACTGCGAAGTCACCGGCTTCCTCAAGGACGGCGACCGCGTGGTGGGCGTCAAGACCAACCGCGGCACCATCAACACCGAAAAGGTGGGCCTGTGCGCCGCCGGCCACAGCTCGGTGCTGGCGGAAATGGCCGGCTTCCGGCTTCCCATCCAGTCCCACCCGCTGCAGGCGCTGGTTTCCGAACTGCACGAACCGGTCCACCCCACCGTGGTGATGTCCAACCACGTGCACGTCTATGTCTCCCAGGCCCACAAGGGCGAACTGGTCATGGGCGCCGGCGTCGACTCCTACAACGGCTACGGCCAGCGGGGCTCCTTCCACGTGATCGAGAACCAGATGGCCGCCGCCGTCGAACTCTTCCCCATCTTTGCCCGGGCCCACGTGCTCCGGACCTGGGGCGGGATCGTGGATACCACGCTGGATGCCTCGCCGATCGTGGGCACCACCCCGGTGGAGAACATGTTCGTGAACTGCGGCTGGGGCACCGGCGGCTTCAAGGCCACCCCCGCTGCCGGACTCACGTTCGCCCACACCATCGCCACGGGCGCCCCGCACAAGCTGAACAAGCCGTTTGCGTTGGAACGCTTCGAAACCGGCGCCCTGATCGACGAACACGGCGCAGCCGCCGTGGCCCACTAGCCGCCGTCCCACAGAAAGAAGACGCACATGCTGCTTATCTCATGCCCCAACTGCGGCTCGCGCGACGAGACGGAGTTCCACTACGGCGGCCAGGCCCACGTGCCGTACCCGGAGAACCCGAACGACATGAACGACCGTGAATGGGCCGAGTTCCTGTTCTACCGCGACAACACCAAGGGCACGTTCGCTGAGCGCTGGCTGCACAGCACCGGCTGCCGCCAGTGGTTCAACATGCTCCGGGACACCGTCAGCTACGACATCCAGGCCGTCTACCCGATGGGCACGCCGCGGCCTGACGTGTCCGTCCCGGCGGCGCCCGAGTCCGGCACTGCCAGCACCGCCGCTGACAGCACCACTACCGGGGACACCGCGCCCAGCACCTCTGCAACCAGCATTTCAGCAACCAGCACTGCCCCCGGCACCATCGCCCCGGAAGGAGCAACCAAGTGACTTCCCAGAACGCCCGCCTCGCCGCCGGCGGACGCATCGATCGCAGCATCTCCTGGCGTTTCACCGTGGACGGCGAGGAATTCACCGGCCACCCCGGCGACACGCTGGCCTCGGCCCTGCTCGCCAACGGCCGGATCGCAGCCGGCAACTCGCTCTACGAGGACCGCCCCCGCGGCATCATGTCCGCCGGCGTGGAGGAATCCAACGCGCTGGTCCGGGTCGAGGCACGGTTCCCGGGCCACGTGGCCGAGTCCATGCTGCCCGCCACCACCGTCACCCTGGTGGACGGACTGAAGGCGGACCTGCTCAACGGCCTGGGCCGCCTCGACCCCGAGGAGGACCGCGCCGAGTACGACAAGAAGTTCGTGCACACCGACGTCCTGGTGATCGGCGGCGGCCCCGCCGGCCTCGCCGCGGCCCGCGAGGCGGTCCGCACTGGCGCCCGCGTGATGCTGCTGGACGACCAGCCCGAACTGGGCGGATCGCTCCTGTCCGGATCCACCGCACCGGGCCTGGCCGAGGTCATCGAAGGCAAGCCGGCCCTGGAATGGGTGGCTGACGTGGAAGCCGAGCTCGTCTCCGCAGCCGAATGCACCGTCCTGAACCGCACCACGGCCTTCGGCGCCTACGATGCCAACTACGTCGTCGCCGTCCAAAACCGCACGGACCACCTCTCCAGCCCTGCCGCCCCCGGCGTTTCCCGGCAGCGGATTTGGCACATCCGTGCCAAGCAGGTGGTGGTTGCTCCCGGCGCCCACGAGCGCCCGCTGGTTTTCGAGAACAACGACCGCCCCGGCATCATGCTCGCCTCGGCCGTCCGCAGCTACCTCAACCGGTACGCCGTTGCCGCCGGGCAGCGCGTCGTCATCAGCACCACCAACGACAGCGCTTACGCATTGGCTTCGGACCTGCGCGCCGCCGGGGTCAAGGTGGCGGCCGTCGTGGACGCCCGGCCCCGCCTCACGGAGGTGGCCGCGGCCGCCGTCGAGTCCGGCACCCGGGTGCTGATCGGCAGCGCGGTGGCCAACACCGCCGCTTCTGGCGACGGTGAGGGCGACGCCGGCAGCGGCCGGCTGGCCAGCGTCACCGTCCGCAGCATCAACGACGACGGCGAACTCACCTCCGGCATCGAAGAGATTGCCTGCGACCTGCTGGCCGTCTCCGGCGGCTGGAGCCCGCTGGTGCACCTGCACTCGCAGCGGCAGGGCAAGCTGCGCTGGGATGATGAGCTGGCGGCGTTCGTGCCGAGCACTGTGGTTCCGGACCAGCAGACCATCGGCTCCGGCCGCGGCAGCTTCGAACTCGAGGACTGCCTCGCCGAAGGCATCTCCGCCGGAGCCTCGGCAGCCATCGCAGCCGGCTTCGCCTCGGAAACCAAGCCCGCCGTCATCGGTGAGCCCAAGGCGTCCGCCCCCACCCGCCAGCTGTGGCTGGTTCCGGGCCAGGAAGGCACGCCGGATGACTGGCACCACCACTTCGTGGACTTCCAGCGCGACCAGTCCGTGGCTGACGTGCTGCGGTCCACCGGCGCCGGGATGCGGTCCGTGGAGCACATCAAGCGCTACACCTCCATCAGCACCGCCAACGACCAGGGCAAGACCTCCGGCGTGAACGCCATCGGCGTGATCGCCGCGGCACTCCGCACCGCCGGCGAAGCCTCCCGGGGCATCGGGGACATCGGCACCACCACCTACCGCGCCCCGTTCACCCCCGTGGCCTTCGCGGCACTGGCCGGACGCCAGCGCGGCGAGCTGTTCGACCCCGCCCGCGTCACCTCGATCCACCCGTGGCACGTTGCCAAGGGCGCACTGTTCGAGGACGTGGGGCAGTGGAAGCGCCCCTGGTACTACCCGCAGGCCGGAGAGGACATGGACACCGCCGTGCTGCGCGAGTGCGCCGCCGTCCGCGAATCCGTGGGCTTCATGGACGCCACCACGCTGGGCAAGATCGAAATCCGGGGCAAGGACGCCGGTGAGTTCCTCAACCGGATCTACACCAACGCCTTCAAGAAGCTCGCCCCGGGTTCCGCCCGCTACGGCGTGATGTGCATGGCGGACGGCATGATTTTCGACGACGGCGTGACCCTGCGCCTCGACGAGGACCGGTTCTTCATGACCACCACCACCGGCGGCGCCGCGAAGGTGCTGGACTGGCTGGAGGAATGGCTGCAGACCGAATGGCCTGAGCTGGACGTGCACTGCACCTCGGTCACCGAACAGTGGAGCACCATCGCCGTCGTCGGACCCAAATCCCGCGCGGTCATCGCCAAGGTGGCACCCGAACTGGCCGCCAACGGCGGGCTGGAAGCGGAAGCCTTCCCGTTCATGACCTTCCGCGAAACCACCCTTGCCTCAGGTGTGCAGGCCCGGATCTGCCGGATCTCGTTCTCCGGTGAGCTGGCCTACGAAATCAACGTGCCGTCCTGGTACGGGCTGAACACCTGGGAAGCCGTGGCCGCCGCCGGGGCAGAATTCAACATCACCCCGTACGGCACGGAAACCATGCACGTGCTCCGCGCCGAAAAGGGCTACCCGATCGTTGGCCAGGACACCGACGGCACCGTCACCCCGCAGGACGCGGGCATGGAATGGGTGGTCTCCAAGGCCAAGGAGTTCATCGGCAAGCGCTCCTACGCCCGGGCCGATGCCAAGCGCGAGGACCGCAAGCACCTGGTCAGCGTCCTCCCCGTGGACGGGACGCTGCGGCTGCCGGAAGGAACCCAGCTCGTGGAGAAGGGCATCACCGTCAATCCGGCCTACGGTCCCGTCCCCATGCAGGGCTTCGTGACCTCGAGCTACCACAGCGCAGCACTGGGCAGGTCGTTCGGGCTGGCCCTGATCAAGAATGGCCGCAACCGCATCGGCGAGACCCTCGTGGCCGCCGCCGGCGACCAGCTGGTTGACGTGGTTGTCGCAGAAACCGTACTTTTTGACCCCGAAGGGACCCGCAAAGATGGCTAACACAGCAGCACTGACAGGCATCAATGGACTCCGGGACATCCGCCGCAGCCCTGCCTCCCACCTGGCCGAAGCGCTGGAGTCCGGCTCCGTGGAGGGAACGGTTGTCCTCAGGGAAGGCCCGTTCCAGACCATGGCGGGGATCCGCGTTGACCCCCGCTCCGAGCAGGGCTCACGCATCGCTGCCGTTGCCGGCGGCCTGCCGGCACGGTGCGGCGAAGTGGCCGGCTCGGACGGCATCAGCGTCCTGTGGCTCGGCCCGTCCGAGTTCCTGGTGGTGGCACCGGAAGAAGCCCACGACTCCCTCGGCGGGGACCTGATCGGCTCCCTCACGGCAGCCCTGGGCGACGCTCCCGGCCAGGTGGTGGACCTCTCCGCCAACCGCACCACGTTCGAGCTCTCCGGCCCGCGTGCCCGGGCCGTCCTGGAGAAGGGCTGCGCCCTGGACCTCCACCCGCGCAGCATCACCCCGGGAACTGCCCTGAACACCGAGGTGGGCAACATCCCGGTGGTCCTGCTGAAGAACGGCGAGGACAGCTTCCGGCTGTTCCCGCGGGCTTCGTTCGCGGACTTCCTGGGCCGCTGGCTCCTGGACGCCATGAGGGAATACGCCTCTCCCGAGGTGCCCTGATGGCGCTGAGCGCCCTGGACCTCTTCTCCGTTGGCATCGGGCCGTCGTCGTCACACACGGTCGGCCCGATGCGAGCGGCGAAACTGTTCGCCGACGGGCTCAAAGGTGACGGCCACCTGAGCGCCACCGTCCGGGTCCAGGCCGAACTGTTCGGATCGCTCGGCGCCACCGGCAGGGGCCACGGCTCCGACAAGGCAGTGGTTCTGGGCCTGCAGGGCCTGGACCCGGAAACGGTGGACACCTCCACCGCCGACGACCAGGTGGCTGCCGCCGCGCTCGACGCCGAACTCCGGATCGGCGGGCACCACCGGGTGGACTTCAACTGGGACGAGGACGTGGTGCTGCACCGCCGCAAGTCCCTGCCCGCCCACCCCAACGGCATGACGTTCCGGGCGCTGGACCACACCGGCGCCGTGCTCAGCGAACGGAGCTTCTATTCCATTGGCGGCGGCTTCGTAGTTGACGGGGACGCCGACGCCGGAGACAAAGTGGTGGCGGACGACACCCCGCTGCCGTACCCCTTCACCACGGCCGACGAACTCCTGGAGATCTGCCGCCGCGAAGGGATGTCCATCTCCGACGTCATGCTCGCCAACGAACTAGTGTGGCGCAGCGAAGCGGAGCTCCGGACGGAGCTGCTGAAACTCTGGGCCGTCATGCGCGAATGCGTGGACAACGGCTGCGCCGCGGAAGGGATCCTTCCCGGCGGGCTGAACGTCAGGCGCCGGGCGCCGTCGTTGTTCAAAACCCTGACCGCGGACACCGGCGTCACCGATCCGCTCCGCGCCATGGAGTGGGTCAACCTTTTCGCATTGGCCGTCAACGAGGAAAACGCCGCCGGCGGGCGGATCGTCACCGCCCCCACCAACGGCGCGGCCGGTATTGTGCCGGCGGTGCTGCACTACTACGTCAAGTTTGTTCCCGGAGCCGACGACGACGGCGTGGTCCGCTTCCTGCTGGCGGCAGCCGCCGTCGGGATTCTTTTCAAGATCAACGCTTCCATCTCAGGCGCCGAGGTCGGCTGCCAGGGCGAAGTGGGCTCGGCCTGCTCCATGGCAGCAGCCGGGCTGTGCGAGGTGCTCGGCGGCACACCCGAACAGGTGGAAAACGCCGCCGAGGTGGGCATTGAACACAACCTCGGGCTGACCTGCGACCCCGTGGGCGGCCTGGTGCAGATCCCCTGCATCGAACGGAACGCCATTGCCAGCGTCAAAGCCATCAACGCCGCCCGCCTTGCCCTGCACGGCGACGGCAGCCACAAGGTGTCCCTCGACAAAGCCATCAAAACGATGCGCGAAACAGGAGCCGACATGAAAACCAAGTACAAGGAAACCTCCCGAGGAGGCCTCGCCGTGAATGTGATCGAGTGCTGAGCCATGACCGCCATTAAGACTGAGACTTCGTCCCTCCCGTCCCTCGCGGGCGGGCCCGCGACCACCGTGGAGCATGTCCTGACGCTCGACTGCAACGAGTCGCCGGGCATCGTCCACGCCGTCTCCGGCTTCCTGCTGGAACACGGCTGCGACATCATCGACAACCAGCAGTTCGGCGAACGCTCCGAAGGGCACTTCTTTATGCGGGTGCACTTTGCGTCCGACGGCGATGCCTCCACGGCGGACACCCTGCGGACCGCTTTTGCCCCGGTGGCTGACCGTTTCGGGATGAGCTGGCGGCTGGAGCCGCACGGTTCCAAGCGGCGCGTGCTGATCATGGTGTCCAAGTTCGGGCACTGCCTCAACGACCTGCTGTTCCGCGCCAGGATCGGCGAGCTGCCGGTGGACGTGGTGGCCGTGGTGTCCAACCACACCGACCACCAGGCGTTGGTGGAATGGCACGGCATCCCGTTCTTCCATGTGCCCGTCACCGCCGCCACCAAGCCGGAGGCCGAGGCGCGGCTGCTGGAACTGGTGGACGAGCACGACGTGGAACTTGTGGTGCTGGCCCGCTACATGCAGGTTCTCAGCGACGGCCTGACCCGCAAGCTGGACGGGCGCGCCATCAACATCCACCACTCGTTCCTGCCCAGCTTCAAGGGCGCCAAGCCCTACCACCAGGCCTACGCTCGCGGCGTGAAAACGGTGGGTGCCACGGCGCACTACGTCAACGGCGAGCTGGACGAGGGCCCCATCATCGCCCAGCAGGTGGTGGAGGTGGACCACACCTACGGCCCGGAGGACCTGGTGGCCGCCGGCCGCGACACCGAGTGCAAGGCATTGTCCAACGCGGTGCGCTGGCACTGCGAGGGCCGGGTGATCCTGCGCGGCAACAGGACAGTGGTGCTCCGCTAAGCCCGCCCCCTCCGCAACCCGCGACGCTCTCTCACTTCCGGTCGGTTTCACCGCGACGCTCTCTCACTTCCGGTCGGTTTCACCGCGACGCTCTCTCACTTTCTCCAGGAAAGTGAGAGAGCATCGCGGTTTTTCTTGCGTTAAGTGAGAGAGCGTCTTACCCGGCCGCTGCTGGTGGCTACAGCGCGGCCAGCCGGGTGGCGAGGTGCAGCGCAGCGAGGCGTCCGGTTCCGCGCGGATCGCCGCCGCACAACTCAAAGATCCGCTGCAGGCGGTGATGCATTGACTGCCGCTCCACGTGCAGTTCGCGGGCAGCCTGCGCGGTGTTACAACCCGAGTCCAGCCAGGTTGCCAGGGTCGCGAGCAACTGGGAGTTCCGCCGCGCATCGTGATCCAGCAGGGGCCCCACCTGCTGGCGGACGAAATCCTGCCGCGTGCCCTGGTCCAGGTGCTGCACCGCCAGACGCTCAACGGCCAGGTCCTCGACGTCGATCACCACACATTCCGTGTCCGACGCCGGCCGGGCCGCGGCCCGAAGCGAGCCGTTCACGGCGAGATCCAGTGCGCTTTTCGCCTCCGAAAGCGACCACGGTGCCTGTTCGATCCCGGCCGCCAGCGGACCCACCGCCGTCATGGTTCCCGCTTCGACCGGGAGCTCCCTGAGTGCCGCCACCAGCCCGGCCCGCGCGGCCGCCGCACCGTCGAAAGGGAGGGCGGCAAGCGCGAGGAGCTCGGCATTGTCCACATAGCTGGCACTCTGCTGCGCCGACCGCTTGAGGATGTTGTCCATGGCTGCCCTCAGCTGCTGTGAGGTGGAGGACCGGACGACGACGGCGACCACCGTCGCAGAGGGAAGGATCCCGGCGGCGGGGGAGAGCTGCTGAAGCCGCCAGGGCTGGCTGCCGGAACTGACAGCCCGCAGCAGCGCCGTTCCGGCCACTTCCTTCAGCCCGGGCGGCATCCGTTGCAGCAGCGCGAGCGACAGGATATCCACACAGCGGCCGCCGGCCACACGCGCGAGGTTGACGTCGCCGCCGGCCAGCACGTTGATGAGCAGCCTCGCGGAGGGCACGCCGCGGACCGGCACATCAATGCTGATCAACGTGCCGCCGGTGCCCGGCCCTGCCGTGCCGCCCGGCTCTGCCGTGCCGCCGGGCCCTGGCGGGGAGCCGATGCCGGATTCAGGGGCTTCTGCCGGCTGGGAATCAGCGCCGCCCGGCGGACGCGTCCCGGCGCCATCCGGCCCGGCGTTGCCCAACGTCACACCGGACACGGATGAGAGCTCCAGCGTCGCATCAATGATTCCGGCCAGCACGGCAAGGATCTGATCCAGGCTGCTCCCGTGGGCCAGCTCAACGGCCATGGCGTGGCTGGCCTCATCCGCTCGGCGCAGATGGGCTACGGATTCACTGACCAGCATCGAGTTGATCGCCTGCATGATGCCCACAAACGGCACCACCTTGCGGAACTCAATAAGGGGAAGCCCGGCGGTTTCCGCCGCCTGGATCATCGACGACGGCAGCGAGGCGAGCCGCTGGCCCGTTTCCACGGCCAGCGCACCGACCCCGCGCTCTGAGAGCTGACGCACATACTCAACCCGTCGGGCATCCGAGGCAGTAACCAGCGCATCGCCACCCGTAAGAAGCAGCTCGCCGCCGCTAAGTAACGGCGCGATGTCCAGGACTTCACTGGAATGCACCCACCGCAGCTGCGTACCCGCCACTGCGCCAGCACCGGCGCGGATCACGGGATCGGCGGCGGTGAAGGTGGGATGGTTCAGGATCTCACTGAGCTTTATTGGCATTACGCTCCGTCATGCAAATGGGTCTTTTGATATACATATCGTATCTTGTTGTGTGTGGTCTGCGGCACATACTCTGGCTGTATCCCCTTTCTCCCACGGAGGCCCCACATGCAAAACAACTCCACTGCCCCGGCCGGCCACGTGCCCGCAGCCGGCGAAGACCACGAAGCGTGGCTCCAGCCCATCCCCGAATCGCAGCGCACCCGCAAGGTTTCCGGTCAGTTCTGGATTTGGGCCGGCGCCAACCTCGCCCCGATCAACTGGGTGCTCGGCGCGCTGGGCATCCAGCTAGGCCTGGGCTTTGCCGACACCGTCACCGTTCTGGTTTTGGGGAACCTGATCGGGATGCTCCTGTTCGGCTGCTTCGTACTGCTCGGACAGAAGACCGGCGCCACCGGCATGGTGCTGGCCCGCGCGGCATTCGGCCGGCGCGGAAACTACCTGCCGGCCTCCATCCAGGCGCTCCTGGTGATCGGATGGTGCGCGGTCAACACCTGGATCATCCTCGACCTGGTGATGGCCCTGTTCGGAACCCTCGGGTGGGTGGACCCAGAAGCCCGTAACTACGCCTGGAAGATAGGCATCGCCACGTTCATCATGGCAGTCCAGGTGGCCATCGCCTGGTTCGGCTACAAAGCGATCGCCGCTTTCGAAAAGTGGACTGTGCCGCCCACCATCATCATCCTCGCCGTGATGTCGGCAGTGGCGTGGTTCGGCATGAAGATCGACTGGACCTACGCCGGTCCGGCCGGCCACATCCTGGAAGGTTCGGAACGGATCGCCGCGATGAGCGCCGTCATGACGGCGATCGGTATCGGCTGGGGGATCACCTGGTTCACCTACGCCGCAGACTACTCCCGCTTCGTCAGCACCCAGGTGCCCAAACGCAAGGTCTACCTCGCATCGGTGCTCGGCCAGTTCATCCCCGTCGTCTGGCTGGGCGTCCTCGGCGCCAGCCTTGCTACCAACACCGGTGAAATCGACCCCGGCAAACTCATTGTCCAGAACTTCGGGGCACTGGCCCTTCCCGTGCTGCTCATGGTGCTCCACGGACCCATCGCCACCAACATCCTGAACATCTACACCTTCTCGGTCGCAACACAGGCACTGGACATCTCTATCAGCAGGCGCAAGCTCAACCTGTTCGTCGGCGTGTTCTCGCTCATCGCCGTCGTGTTCTTCATCTTCCAGGAGGACTTCGCGTCAGTCCTGGATGCCTGGCTGATCGGTCTTGTCGCCTGGGTGGCGGCCTGGGGCGGCGTCATGCTGGTGCACTACTTCTGGATTGAGAAGCGCTGGCCCGCAGATACCGCGCGGTTGTTCGATGGCGTGGCTACCAAGCGCCTCCCCGGAGTCAACTGGGCCGGCGTCGTCTCCCTCCTGGTGGGTATTTTCGCCACCTGGCTGTTCATGTACGGACTCATCCCGATCATGCAGGGCCCCATCGCAGTGGCCCTGGGCGGCTGGGATCTGTCCTGGCTCGCCGGCGGAGTCAGCAGCGCAGCGTGCTACGCGGTTCTTGGCCCTCGGGTCCACCGCAAGTTTCTGGCCGGAGCCGTTGTCCAATCGGTCCAGGTAACCGTCCCGGAGACGGCCGTCCCGGATGCTGCAGCCCGCCCGTCCACCACCGCAGTTTCGCTGTAGAAAGGATTCGGACCATGGAATTCCCCGCCTTCCCGGACTCCGCCCACCCCACCACCTGGCCCGAAGGCTACCGGGCGGCCGCGTCCTTCACCTTCGATGTCGACGCGGAGTCATGCACCATCGCCCACGACCCCGGCAGCACCCGCCGGATGTCGCTCATGACGCACCAGTCCTACGGGCCCAAGGTTGCGGTGCCCCGGCTGCTGCAGATCCTGCAGCGCCAGGACATCCAGGCCACGTTCTTCATCCCCGGATTCACGGCCGAAAGCTACCCCGACGTGGTCCGCCGGATTGTGGACGCCGGCCACGAGATCGCCCACCACGGCTACCTGCACGAACCCATGCAAGGCATCGACGCGGCCACCGAGGGGCGGTACATCGACCGCGGCCTGGAAGCACTGGCCAAAGTGGCGGGTGTGCGCCCGGTCGGTTACCGGGCCCCGTGGTGGGAACTGAACTGGCACTCACCGGCGCTCCTGGCAGACCGCGGCTTCCTGTACGACTCAAGCCTGCTCGACGGCGATGCACCGTACCGCTTCAGCGTCGCCGACGGCGATTCCAGGGATCTGGTGGAAATCCCGGTGGACTGGGCGCTGGACGACTGGGAGCAGTACGCGTTCTATCCTGGCGTTACCGGCAGCGGCGTGATTGAAAGCCCCGCCAAGGTCCTGGAAATGTGGACGTTGGAAGCGGAGGCGCACCATGCGGCCGGGAGCTGCTTCGTGCTGACCAACCACCCGTTCATCTCCGGCCGGCCCTCCAAGGCCGTGGCCCTGGAACAGCTGATCAGCCGGGTTAAGGACATGGACGGAATGTGGGTCACTACGATGGCGAAGATCGCCCAGCACACCCGGGACACGGTCACCGAAGTCCACAGCCACGCACGGATTGAGGTCCCTGGATTCCCCGACGCCGGCGCCCGCTTCACCCCGGCGCAGGTGCGTCAGCCAGCGCTGGCCGCTGAACCGGCCTGAGGCCACCCGCCGAACGTTCTCTCACTATTGACAGAAAAAGCCGGAACGCTCACTCGGTGAGTGAGCGTTCCGGCTTTTGTTGCGATAAGTGAGAGGCGCCCGGGGGAGGAGGCGGTTAGACGCCCAGGGTTTCCTTCAGCGCCGCCACGTGCCCCTGGGCCTTGACCTGGTACTGGGCCAGCTTCACTTTGCCTTCGGGGTCGAGCACCACGGTGGAACGGACGATGCCTTCAGTGACTTCGCCGTCGCGCAGCTTTTCGCCCCAGGCGCCGTAGGCCAGTGCCACGGCGTGGTCCTCGTCGGCCAGCAGCGGGAAGGTCAGGGCGAAGTCGCCGGTAAAGTGGGCGAGCTTTTCGGGGGCGTCGGGGGAGACTCCCAGGACCTCGTAGCCGGAACCCTGCAGGGATTCGAGGCTGTCGCGGAAGTCGCAGGCCTCGGTAGTGCAGCCGGGGGTGGCCGCCTCCGGGTAGAAGTACACAATGACGTTCTTGCCGCGGTAATCGGCCAGCGAGGTCGGCTTGCCTTCGGCGTCCGGCAGGGTGAAGTCCGGGGCCTGGGTTCCGGGCTGGAGCTTGGTGGTCAGGGTGGGGCTCATGGTGATCCTTCGGGAGTCTGTTTACTGACAAAAAGAGCTGCGTACTCAGCGGGTGCGGCAGACGGCTGTACTGGCACAACCACCGGGTCAGATGCAGTATTCCGCCGGTCCGCGCACTTTGGTGTGGGGGCCAGGGACAAACTGGTATCCGCCGCCGCGAACAGTGGCGATTGCGTGCCGTCCGCGGCGCAGCTTCCGCCGCACCCGGCCTACGTACACATCGATGGAGCGGGAGGCGGCCGCGGGCGAATCGAACGACTCCAGGAACAACCGCAGTTCCTCCCGGCTGACGGTCCGCGAGCAGTTTTCCGCTAGGTAGCGGAGCAGCTTGAACTCGACGCCGGTGAGCGCCACCAGCGTGCCGTCCAGCCGGACTTCACCCGCAGCGAGGTCCACGGACACCAGGCACGCGGGACCGGCCGACGGCGGGAGGGGAGTTGCGCCGTCGTCGTCCGCCGGGGAGTCCTCCGGAACGGACGACGACGGCACCCGGGTTCCGCTGCCGGCTGGCCCGTGCGGTCCCCCCGGCGGGCCGGCCTGGGCAGCGGAAGTTGCAGCTCCGGCGGCGGGCCAGACGTGGACTTCCGCCTCCGGAGCAATCTTGAGGGCACGCGCCAGCAACAGTTCCGCGGCGCGCGCCATGACGGCGTCGTCAATGTCCTGGTCGCCGTCCGGGGTTACCCAGACGGCCAGGCCATGGGCTTTGAGCTGCGGACCAGCCTGCGCCTGGCCGGCAGCACATATGCCACGCGGAGAATGTACCTGGACTGCCATGGCGTTATGCCTCAGACGCCGCCGCGGCGGATCAGCTTGCCGCCGGGGGTCTGGCCGTCGATTTCATGTCCGCGCAGAAATGTCTTCCGGACCACGCCGGAGAGCGCCTTGCCGTCGTACGGCGTGATGGGATTCTTGTGCTTGAGCTTGGAAACGTCCACCACAAAGGCCTCATCCGGTGCGAAGACCGAGAAGTCCGCGTCGAACCCGAGCGCCAGCTGGCCCTTGTTGGACAGCCGTGCCAGGGCGGCCGGCTTCTCGGCCATCCAGGAAACAACCTGCTCCAGCGGGATGTTGCGGTGCCGGGCTTCGGTCCAGATCAGCGACAGGCCGAGCTGCAGCGAGGAGACGCCACCCCAGGCCACGGCGAAGTCGCCGTTCTCCAGGTCCTTCAGGTCAAGCGTCGACGGCGAGTGGTCTGAGACGATGCAGTCGATGGTGCCGTCCTGCAGGCCCTTCCAGAGGAGCTCGCGGTTGGAGGCCTCGCGGATGGGCGGGCAGCACTTGTAGGCGGTGGCGCCGTCGGGGATCTCCTCGGCCATCAGCGTGAGGTAGTGGGGGCAGGTCTCCACGGTGAGGTGCACGCCGTCGCGCTTGGCGCTGGCGATCATCGGCAGTGCGTCGGAGGAGGACAGGTGGAGGATGTGGGCGCGGGCGCCGGTCCAGCGGGCCCGCTCGATCACCTCGGCGATGGCCTTGTTCTCGGCGCCGCGCGGGCGGGAGGCCAGGAAGGTGGAGTAATGGTCGCCGCCCGGATGCGGTGCGCGGTCAATGGCGTGCGAGTCCTCGGCGTGGACGATCATGAGCGAGTCGAAGGACTTGAGCTCGGCCATGTCCTCTTCCATCTCGTCCGCCTCCAGATGCGGGAACTCGTCCACGCCGGAGTGCAGCAGGAAGCACTTGAAGCCGAACACGCCCTCGTCGTGCAGCGGGCGCAGGTCCGCTTTGTTGCCGGGCACTGCGCCACCCCAGAACCCGACGTCCACGAAGGCCTGGTCCTCGGCGACTTCGCGCTTGAGCTTGAGGCCTTCCACGGTGGTGGTGGGCGGGATGGAGTTCAGCGGCATGTCGATGATGGTGGTGACGCCGCCGGCGGCGGCGGCACGGGTGGCGGAGGCGAAGCCCTCCCACTCGGTACGGCCGGGCTCGTTGACGTGGACGTGGGTGTCCACGAGGCCGGGGATCAGGGTTTCGTCGTCGGCGAGTTCGATCACTTCGGCGCCGGCCAGGCCGTTGCCGAGGGGTTCGATGGCCACGATCTTGCCGCCGCGCACGCCCACTTCACGGGGCGCGATGCCGGCGGTGGTGAGGATGCGCTGCCCCCGGATAACGAGGTCAAAGCTTTCTTCAGACATTGAGGGGCTCCTTAGTGCGGGCGCTGGTCGCTGGCGCGGCGGAATCAACCGTGGTGGCGGACCGGGTCAGGTCCGCCAGTTCCGCGCCGATGTGCTTTCCCAATTGTTCAAGCAGTGGTGCTGCTTCGGCTATACATATTTCTACCTTGGCCTCCAGCGAGGTCAGGGGGTAGACCTGCCGGAATCCGGAATCCTTCTGCTGTGCCGGCGTCAGCGTGGTCCGGCCGCAGACTGCCACCACCGGAATACCGGCCCGGGCAGCCGCTCGCGCCACCCCCATGGGCGTCTTGCCGAGCAGGCTCTGTTCGTCCAGGCTGCCTTCGCCGGTGATCACCAGGTCGGCCCCGGCCAGCCGGTCGGCGAGACCGGTGAATTCAAGTACGACGTCGATCCCGGGCCTGCGCGTCGCGGCCAGGACCGCGATGGCTGCGTAGCCCACGCCGCCCGCCGCTCCGGCGCCCGGTGCGTTCGCGGCCTTCAGCGCGCGGGGCCCGATTTCGGCTGCGAGGACGTCCACAAAGTGCGCCAGGGCGGCGTCGAGTGCTGCCACGTCCTGCGGGGTGGCGCCCTTCTGGGGGCCGAAGATCGCCGGGGCACCTTCGGCTCCCAGGAGCGGGTTGTCCACATCGCTGGCCAGGACAAAGCGCGCCTCGTCCAGCCGGGAGTCGAATCCGGAAAAATCGATCCGGTCCAGCCTGACGAGGGCTGCGCCGCCGGGCGGCAGTTCGTTGCCGTCGGCGTCGAGGAGCTGCGCGCCGAGTGCCTGCAGGACGCCGGCGCCGCCGTCGGTGTTGGCGCTCCCGCCGACGCCCAGGATGATCTGCCGGCATCCGGCGTCGAGCGCTGCCCTGATCAGTTCCCCGGTGCCCAGGCTGGTGGCGTTCTTTGCGCTGGCGGAATCCGGCCGGCCGGATGATCCGTGTTCGGCGGGGAGGACCGCGAGGCCGGACGCGGCGGCCATTTCGATGACCGCCTCGCGGCCGCGGACCGCGAAGTCCGCCCGGAGCGGCTGCCCGGTGGGGCCGCTGACCACGGCGCTCCGGCGGGTGAACCCGGAGCCGACGGCGGCATCGAGGGTGCCCTCGCCGCCGTCGGCCACCGGAATCCGGAGGACGTCAAGGTTGTGGCCGGTTGCCGACTGCAGCCCGGCGTCCAGGTGCCGGGCCACCTCCGGTGCGGACAGTGAGCCCTTGAACTTGTCCGGTGCGATCACGATCCGCATGATTAGGCCTGCATCGCGAGGATGGCGGTGGGGGCGTCGGCGCTGGTCTCTGCCAGTTCCTCGAACTCGTTCACCGCGTTGATTTCCACGCCCATGGAGATGTTGGTGATCTTTTCCAGGATCACTTCAACCACCACGGGAACCTTGAACTCGCCGGCCAGTGCCTTGGCCTTGTCGAACGCGGCGCCCAGGTCGTTGGGGTCTTCCACCCGGACGGCCTTGCAGCCCAGGCCCTCGGCGACCTTGACGTGGTCCACGCCGTAGCCGTTGGTTTCGGGGCTGTTGATGTTCTCGAAGGCCAGGGACACGTTCTGTTCCATGTTGAAGCCGCGCTGGGACTGGCGGATCAGGCCCAGGTAGGAGTTGTTCACCACCACGTGGATGTACGGCAGGTTGAACTGTGCGCCCACGGCCAGTTCCTCGATCATGAACTGGAAGTCGTAGTCACCGGACAGTGCAACAACGGTCTCGTCCGGCTTGCCGCGGACCACGCCCAGGGCGGCCGGAGCGGTCCAGCCCAGGGGACCGGCCTGGCCGGCGTTGATCCACTTGCGCGGGCCGAACACGTGCAGCATCTGGGCGCCGGCGATCTGGGACAGGCCGATGGTGGACACGTAGGTGGTGTCCTTGCCGAAGGACTTGTTCATCTCCTCGTACACGCGCTGCGGCTTGATGGGGATGTTCTCGAAGTGCGTCTTGCGGTGCAGGGTGGCCTTGCGTTCCTGGCATTCGGCGGCCCAGCCGGAGTAGTCCGGCAGGGATCCGGCCGCCTGGCGTTCGCGGGCCAGCTCCACCAGCCCGGTCAGCGCGGCGCCGGCGTCGGACGCGATGCCGAAGTCCGGGGAGAACACGCGGCCGATCTGCGTGGGCTCGATGTCGATGTGCACGAACGTGCGGCCGGCCGTGTAGGTGTCCAGTCCGCCGGTGTGGCGGTTGGCCCAGCGGTTGCCGATGCCGATCACGAAGTCGCTGCGCAGGTAGTTCTCGTTGCCGTAGCGGTGCGAGGTCTGCAGGCCCACCATGCCGGCCATCAGCGGGTGGTCGTCGGAGATGGCGCCCCAGCCCATCAGGGTGGGGATGACCGGAACGCCCAGGATCTCGGCCAGTTCCACGAGCTGTGCGGAGGCGCCGGCGTTGATGATGCCGCCGCCGGCCACGATCAGCGGACGCTCGCCTGCGGTCAGCATGTCCAGGGCCTTTTCCAGCTGCTTGCGGCTGGCCCGGGGCTTCTCAACCGGCAGCGGCTCGTAGGTGTCGATGTCGAATTCGATCTCGGCCATCTGCACGTCGATCGGCAGGTCCAGCAAAACCGGGCCGGGGCGGCCGGAGCGCATCAGCTGGAAGGCCTTCTGGAAAGCGCCCGGAACCTGGCCGGGTTCCAGGATGGTCATGGCCATCTTGGTGACGGGCTTTGCGATGGACTCGATGTCCACGGCCTGGAAGTCTTCCTTGTGCAGCTTGGCAACGGGTGCCTGGCCGGTGATGCAGAGCATGGGGATGGAATCGGCCCAGGCGGCGTACAAGCCGGTGATCATGTCGGTGCCGGCAGGGCCGGAGGTGCCGATGCAGATGCCGATGTTGCCATCCGCGGCGCGGGAGTAGCCGTCCGCCATGTGGCTGGCGCCTTCAACGTGGCGGGCCAGCGTGTGGCGGATGCCGCCGTGGGCCCGCATGGCCGAGTAGAAGGGGTTGATCGCCGCGCCTGGCAGGCCGAACGCCTCGGTGGCGCCCTCCTTTTCCAGGATCGCGACGGCAGCGTCAACGGTGCGCATCTTGGTCATTGTGTACTCCTAGGGGAAGTCTGTGGGTGCCCTCTGCGGGCTGATTTTGGGTGTGCTGAAGTGAGTTTTTGTCCAGATACCGGGAGATAAAGGGCTAGTTGGGCCGATTATCTGGACAAAAACTCGGGAGGGAGGGCGGAGGGTGGGGTTACTTCCGGCCGCTGAGCTGGAGGACCTGCTTGAAGAGGCCTGAGTGGTCCAGGCCTCCGTCCCCCTGGTTGACGGTGGCGGCGACCAGCTGTGCGACGACTGCCCCGAGCGGGATGGCGACGTTGGCTTCGCGGGCTGCGGAGGTGACGATGCCGAGGTCCTTGTGGTGCAGGGCCAGGCGGAAGCCGGGGTCGAAGTTGCGGTCCAGCATCTTCTGGCCCTTCTGGTCGAGGACCTTGGAGCCTGCCAGGCCGCCGCCGAGGACCTTGAGCGCTGCGTCGGTGTCCACGCCGTAGGCCTCAAGGAAGGCGATGGCCTCGCCGAGGACCTCGATGTTGACGGCAACGATCAGCTGGTTGGCTGCCTTGACCGTCTGGCCGGAGCCGGCGGGGCCGACGTGGACGATGGTCTTGCCGACGGCGTTGAGGACGTCCTGGGCTGCTTCGAAGTCGGCCGCTGCGCCGCCCACCATGATGGAGAGTGCGGCGTCGATGGCGCCCTGTTCGCCGCCGGAGACCGGCGCGTCCAGCGGGCGGATGCCTGCTGCTGCTGCCTCTTCGGAGAGGCGCTTGGCGACGTCCGGGCGGATGCTGCTGGCGTCAATCCACAAGGTGCCCTTCTTCGCATTGGCGAAGACTCCGTCGGGTCCGCTGACTACGCCCTCAACATCGGGGGAGTCCGGGACCATGGTGATGACGACGTCGGCGTCCTTGACGGCGTCCGCGATGCTCGTGGCGCCCTGGCCGCCTTCGGAGACAAGCTTGTCGATCTTGTCCTGGCTGCGGTTGAAGCCGGTGACGGTGTGGCCGACCTTGACGAGGTTGATGGCCATGGGCAGGCCCATGATTCCGAGTCCGATGACTGCAACGTTGCTCATGATGGTTCTCTTTCTGAAGTCTGTGGTGGTGCCGGTGGTTGAGCTCGTCGAAACTGCTACTGGCTGACGCGCTGGCGGATGGCCCAGCTGAAGGCCGTTTCCTGCGGTTCCTTGTATTCGAGGCCGATGTAGCCCTCGTAGCCGAGTTCGCGGCTGCGGGCGATCCATTCGCCGAGGGGAAGCTCACCGGTTCCGGGAGCCCCGCGGCCGGGGTTGTCGGCGATCTGGATGTGGCCGAAGTCCTTTGCGTGCTTTTCGATGACGGCGGCGACGTCGTCTCCGTTGACTGCGAGGTGGTAGAAGTCGGCGAGGAGCTTGATGTTCTCAGCGCCGGACTCCTCCTTGACCCGGGCAATGACGTTGAGGGCGTCCTGGGCCTTGAGGAGAGGGTACCAGGGGGCACCGCTGACGGGTTCTAGGAGGACGGTGCCGCCGATACGGGCGACGCCTTCTGCTGCTGCGGCGAGGTTCTTGACCGCGAGTTCGTCCTGCTCTTCAGGGGTGAACTCGTCCTGGCGGTTGCCGTAGAGGGCGTTGAAGGCCTTGCAGCCGAGGCGCTCGCCGATGCCGGTGACGACTTCGATGTTGTCCTTGAACTCAGAGCAACGACCCTTCCAGGAAACCAGGCCGCGGTCGCCGCCGGGCATGTTGCCGGCGTTGAAGTTCAGGCCGGTGAGCTGGACGCCGGCGTCCTTGATGGCGTCCTCGAACTTGGCGATGTCGCTGTCCGCGGGAACGGACGTTTCGAAGGGCCACCAGAACTCGACGGCGTCAAAACCGGCTGCCTTTGCGGCGGCGGGGCGCTCGAGCAAGGGCAGCTCCGTCAGGAGGATGGAGCAGTTCACTGTGTACGTCATCGTAGGTCCTTCCGAGGAGGGGCTTTGATCTATTTTCCTCTCGGCTTGCTCCTGCCGGTCCGGCCTGAACATTTTCCGCTTTGTGGAATTTAGATTCTGCTTTATGAAAAGTTTAGAGAAGGGTGGGGTGCGAGTCAAGGGGGACGGGGCGGGTGCGGGCATAAGGCGCATCGAAGGGGAGGGTTCGGGGCGGCATCGGCTGCGCCGACACCTGGGCTGTGCCCGGATCCGATTGATTCTGGCATCGCCGTTCTCCCCGGCGGCTATGCTGAGGAACGCCGGTAAGGCACGGCAGTGGTGTGGCGGCAAGGACCATTGTCACTGGTCGCGGAAGGACAATCGAATGGCGCGAGCGACAGTCCAGGACGTCGCCCGAACAGCGGGAGTGTCTGTAGGGACGGTGTCCCGTGTTCTCAACGGAAGTCCGGCTGTCAGTGAGTCGAGCAAGGAAAAGGTCAATGCCGCAATTCGACAGCTCAGCTATCGGCCGCTTGCCTCGGCCCGGGACCTTCGCCGGGACCGGACAATGCGTGTTTTGGCCCTCGCCAAGAACCTGGACTCCTTGGTGATCAGTGAAGTCTTCCGGGGTGTGGGCGACGCTGCCGCGGAGTCCGGCTATGTCAGCCTCATCGCAGCGACGTCCGGGGACCTGGAGCGCGAACAGCAACTGGTGGACATGCTGCGGAATGGCTCCGTGGATGGACTGGTTCTGTTTTCGCCGACGATGTCGGATCAGGAAGTTGATGCCGTTGCAGAGCAGATGAGCGTCGTCCAGGTCTGTGAGATCGTCGACGCCGAAGCGGCCTTCGGCGTGTCCATCGACGACCGTCAGGCCGCTTACGACATCACCCGGCACCTGATCGACACCGGCGGCAAGAGGCTGGCGATGCTCGCCCACAGGGGTGCCCGCTCGGGCCGGCTGCGCGAAGAGGGCTTTCGCCAGGCCCTGGCCGAATCGGGCTTGGCGTCGGACCGAATCCTGTTCGGCGAAGGCAATTTCGGCTTCCACTCAGGGCGTAGCCTTGCCCGGAAGCTCCTGGAGGCGGGGGGCCTGCCGGATGCAGTGTTTTGCGGCACCGACATCGTCGCGGCCGGGTGCGTCCGTGAACTCACCGACGCCGGGTTGCGGGTTCCTGACGACATTGCCGTGGCAGGTTTTGATGACTCGGCCCAGGCGGAAATGTGCGTCCCGGAACTGACCACGGTCCGGCAGCCGGCCTATGAGATGGGCCGTGTGGCATTCGCCGAGCTCCTCGAGCGGATGACCGTGCCGGGCGCCCACCGCCGCGGCCGGACTTTCCTCCCGCACGAGCTCGTGGTGCGGGACTCCACCAAGGGCTAAGCAAAGAGGGTTGACAGCCTCGCGTGGTCCCTGTCACACTATTTTGGAATCGATTCCACGGGCCGCGAGGCCCTACATTTTGCGCAGTTTTGGAATCGATTCCAAAATTCAACGAACCATCGGCAAAGAAGCCATGTTCAGGGTTCGCGGCAGCCGCCGCCCCACTGAACTTCCCACCGCCCACAGACCCCCAAAGGAGCCACTTGTGGACTTGATTCGACCTGCTTCTCCGCTCCAGGAGGACACCGCACCATCACAGACATCCGCGCACATGACCGAACTGCGCGCAGGTTCCTTGCGTACCCGCCTGGTCACTGTCGCTGCAGCGGCTATCGCCGCGGGCCTCCTGATCAGCGGTTGCGGCGGGGGAGCCGCACCCCAAGGCGCGGAAAAAGCGGCAGCTGCCGATCCGGCGTCGGGAGCCAACGCCAGCGGCAGCGTCAGCATCTGTGGCGGCAAGGACGCTTCCGGCATCTACAAGGGCACGGCCGAGGCCTTCGGCAAGGCGAACGGCAAAGTAACCGCCAAGTACACCGAGATCGGAGCTACCACCGACGAGGCCCGGACGCAGGCTGTGCAGCGTCTCGAAGGCAAGTCCACCGAATGCGATATCTTCGTCACGGACGTCATCTGGACCTCCGAGTTCGCCTCCCAAGGCTGGCTGCTGGACCAGACCAAGCTCGTAGAGTCCAACAAGGACCGGCTCATTCCGTCCACGGTGGAAACCACCAAGTACCAGGACAAGTACTGGGCCTCGCCGTTCTTCACGAACGCCGGATTGGTCTACTACCAGAAGGACAAGGTGGCCAAGCCTGAGACTTGGCAGCAGCTCTATGCAGAAGCAGCCAAGGCTCCCGGCAACGGATTCGTCTACCAGGGCAAGCAGTACGAGGGCCTGACGGTGAACTTCCTCGAAATGCTCTACAGTGCTGGCGGCGAAGTACTCGACGACAAGGGCGACGTGGCGATTGATTCGCCGGAGACCCGCGAGGTCCTCGACTTCATGAGCAACGGGCTCAAGAACGGCTCAGCTGACCGCGCCGTCCTGACGTACAACGAAGACCCCGCCCGTCTCGCTTATGAGTCCGGCGACTTCGGCTACCAGCGCAACTGGCCGCATGTATACCGCCTGCTCAACGCCACATCGCTGGCCGGCAGCTTTGGCGTGGCGCCGCTGCCCGCATGGGAAGGCGGCAAGGCATCCGGCGTGCTGGGCGGCTGGAACCTGGCCATCTCCGCCCACTCCACGAACCAGTCCGGGGCCGTGGCGTTCATTGACTTTGCCACCACGCCGGATTGGCAGAAGCACGTGGCCATGGACTACTCCCAGGCCCCGGTCAATGAAGCCGCCTATTCCGATGCGGCAGTCCTCCAAAAGATGCCCTTCGCCACCGAACTGCTCGCATCCGTCAAAGGTGCCAAGCCCCGCCCGATCTCCCCGGTTTACCCGCAGATCTCCCAGGCGATCTATAAGAACGTCTACGCCGTCCTTTCCGGTACTGCCTCCGCCGAGGACGCCGTGAAGAAGATGGCCGAGGAGATCGCCACCGCCAAGGCGAGCTTCTAAACATGGCCATCAAGACACTTGTTCCCGGTCGCGGCGTGAACGGCCGCGACCGGGCCGAGCGGCGGCTAGCGCTCCGCATGACCGGCCCCTCCCTGGTCATCATGGCCCTGGTGGCGGCGGTCCCCATTGGCTACGCGATCTGGCTCTCCCTGAACCAGTACAGCGTCCGCACTGCCGGCCTCTCCCGATTCGTCGGTCTGGAGAACTACATCTCCGCCCTGAGCAGCCCTGAATGGTGGGCTGCCTTCGGCCAGACCTTCCTCTTCGCCGGACTTTCGGTCTCCTTGGAGCTGGTGCTCGGTACGGCCATGGCCTTGCTGCTGAACCTCGCGTTCAAGGGCCGCGCCCTCCTGCGCACGGTGGTTCTGCTGCCGTATGCCATCATCACCGTGGTCAGCGCCATCACCTGGCAGACGATGTTCCAGCCAAACATGGGGCTGGTAACCAACGTCCTCTCCGCCCTCGGACTGCCCGGCGGCGACGTCGTCTGGCTCGGCGAGCACGGATACGCCATGGCCGTGATCGTTCTGGCCGACGTCTGGAAGACCACGCCGTTCGCGGCACTCATCATCCTGGCCGGCCTACAGGTCATCTCCTCCGAGACCTACGAGGCCGCAGAACTCGACGGCGCCAGCAAGTGGCAGGCATTCGTACACATCACCCTGCCGCTCTTGCGTCCCGCAATCGTCCTCGCGGCGATCTTCCGCACCATGGATGCCCTGCGCGTCTTCGACCTGCCGTTCGTGCTCACCCGCGGCGCCAACGGCACAGAGTCCATGTCGATGCTGGCCTACACCCAGCTGCGCGAAAACCGGCTGGTGGGCGAAGGATCGGCGCTGTCCATCCTGACCTTCCTGACCGTCATGGTGGTCTCCGTCATTTACGTCCGCTTCGCCGGCGGCAACATCCGAGAAGTCGCCAAGGAGGAACAATGAGCACGCTGACTGCAGAACGCCCGACGGCGGAACCCGCCACGCGCCCCAGGGCACCGAAGCGTCGGCTCCGGGGTGAAGCGAAACTGCACCCCCTTGTCTGGGTGTTCGTCGTAGCCGTCATGGGCTTCTCGCTCATACCGTTCTACTGGCTGGTCAACACCTCGCTCAAGAAGGGGGCGAGCCTGTCCCAGGGCGAGCTCTTCCCGAGCCAGCCCACCTTGGAGAACTACCTCGTGGTATTCCAGAACCCCGAGTTCCTCCTGGCCCTGCGCAACTCGGTGATTATCGCCGTCGTCACTACCACGGTGGCACTGGTGTTCGCATCTTTCGCTGCTTATGCCCTGGCAAGGCTGAAGATGCGCCGCAAGGCCTTGATCCTGACGCTGATCCTCTCCGTGACAACCTTCCCGGCAATCGCCATCGCGGCCCCGTTGTTCTCCATCTGGCGCGAAATCGGCCTGTACGACACACTGCTTGGCCTCATCATCCCGAAGCTGACGTTCGCGTTGCCGCTGGCGATCTACACGCTGACGTCCTTCTTCAGGGAGATCCCGCGGGAACTCGAGGAATCCGCGTACATGGATGGCGCCACGCCGTTCACGGCCTTCCGCAAAGTCATCCTGCCCCTGGCAGTCCCCGGCCTGGCCACGACAGCGATCCTGGTGTTCATCTCGGTCTGGAACGAATTCCTCCTTGCCGTCACCCTGACCACCTCGCCGGAGGCCCGCCCGGTCCCGGTGGCGATTGCCTTCTTCAGCGGAACCAGCGAATTCGACCAGCCACTGGGCACCATCAGCGCTGCGTCGGTGATCATTACGGTCCCGCTCGTCATCCTTGTGCTCGTGTGCCAGAAGCGCATCGTTTCGGGCATGACGGCCGGCGCGGTCAAGGGCTAGCCACCACAGGCCGCAGACCCCTCCACAGACTCCAACCAGAATCACAGAAAGAACAGGAACAACGTGAGCATTCAGCAGCAGGCCCCGTCCGCAACCCTCAAGGTGGGAGTTGTAGGCATTGGTTGGGCCGGCCAGCAGCACCTCAAGGCATACAGCAACATCGACGGTGTCGAAATTGTCGCCGTCGCGGGCATGGAAGCAGAACTCCTTGCCCGGCTGAAGGAGGAGTACAGCATTCCCCATGCCTTCGCCCGCTGGGAAGACATGATCGAGCTTGAGGGCCTCGACGCCGTCAGCGTCGCCGTGCCGACTTTCCTGCACGCGCCGATCTCGATTGCAGCCTTGGAACGCGGATTGCACGTGCTGAGCGAAAAGCCGTTGGCCCGCAACGGTGTGGAGGGGCAGGCAATGGTGGACGCCGCCCGCGAGGCCGGGCGGGTCCTGGACGTAGCGTTCAACCACCGCCGCCGCGGCGACATCCAGGCCCTCAAGGAAGTGATCGACGACGGCACGCTGGGCCGCCCGTACTACGCCAAGGCATCCTGGCTCCGCCGCCAGGGCATTCCGATGCTGGGCAGCTGGTTCACCAACCCGGAACTCGCCGGCGGAGGTCCGTTGGCAGACATCGGCGTGCACGTCCTGGACTATGCACTGCACCTCCTTGGCGAACCCAAAGTGCTGGCTGTCTCGGCGTCGACCCACTCCGAACTCGGTCCGCGCGGCCTTGGCGGCAACGCCCGCTACACCGCCTCGAACTCCAGCCACAAGTTCGAAGTGGAAGACTTCGCATCTGCCTTCATCCGGCTGGAAGGCGGCGGGACGCTCATCGTGGAAGCCGGATGGGCCAGCTACCGCGATGAGCGGGACCTGATGGACTTCACTGTCTACGGAACCGACGGCGGTGCCGAACTGCGCTCTGTCGGCGCCTCCGAAAACCCCGTGGCCGATGTGCACGTCTTTACCGAAAAGAACGGTGAAAACGCCGACTTTGAAGTAGTGGCCGAACCCGGACGCGCCCATCAGGCCGTCGTCGACGACTTCGTTGCCGCTGTGCGCGGCGGCGAGACAGTCTGGGGAAGCCACGACGGGTCACTTGCCCTCAGCCGCGCCCTGATTCTTGATGCCTGCTACAAGTCCGCCCTCGAAAAACGTGAAGTGGTGCTCTGATATGCCTGATAAGAAACTGAACATCGTCGTCTGGAACGAGGCCGTCCACGAGGCCCGCAACGAGCCGGAAACCATGGCGCAGATGTACCCGGAAGGGATCCACGGCGCCATTGCCGCCGGGCTCCGTTCCTACTACCCGGACTCCGAAATCTCCACAGCCACCCTGGCCGACCCCGAGCACGGACTCTCCGAGGAAGTCCTGCAGCAGACGGACGTCCTGCTGTGGTGGGGGCACATCGCACACCAGGAAGTCAGCGACGAAGTGGTGGAACGCGTGCAGCGCCACGTGCTGGGAGGCATGGGCCTGGTGGTGCTGCACTCCGGGCACTTCGCCAAGATCTTCACCAGGCTGCTGGGTACCACGTGCTCGCTGAAGTGGCGCAACGAAGGAGAGCGCGAGCTCGTGTGGACTGTCAAGCCTTCCCACCCGATCGCGGCCGGCATCGAAAGCCCCATCGTCATCCCCCAGCAGGAGATGTATGGCGAACTGTTCGATATTCCGGAACCCGATGACCTGATCTTCATCAGCTCCTTCGCCGGCGGCGAGGTGTTCCGCTCCGGTGTGACGTTCTCCAGGGGAAAGGGCCGGATCTTCTACTTCAGTCCCGGCGACCAGGAATACCCGGTGTACCACCAGCCGCAGATCCGCAAGGTCATCGCCAACGGCGTTGCTTGGGTGGCCCAGCCGGAGCAGTTCCGGGAGGCACCTGAGGTTTCCAACCCTGCACGGGGCTGGTTCGAGGAAGCCTAGGCCCCTCTATTTTCGCAAAACACCCACTCCCTAGGAACGAACACATGACCACCTCCGCACCCTCGTCCCGACCTTTCCCGCCGGTTTCGCGCCCGCTCGGCGTGGCCGCCATTGGTTACGCCTTCATGGGGAAGGCCCATTCGAATGCGTGGCGGAACGTGGCCAGTTTCTTCGACGTCCCGGCCATCGAGCAGAAAGTGCTCGTGGGCCGGGACGCCGCCCAGGTGGCCGAAGCCGCAGCCAAATACGGCTGGGCCGAGTCCGCCACGGACTGGCGTGCCGTCATTGAACGGGACGATATCGACATCGTGGACATCTGTGCCCCGGGCTGGATGCACGCGGAAATCGCCATCGCTGCACTGGCCGCCGGTAAGCACGTCCTCGTGGAAAAGCCGCTCGCGAACACCATCGCGGAGGCCGAGGCCATGACGGCAGCCGCCGCGGAAGCCCGGGCCCGGGGCGTGCAGTCGATGATCGGCTTCAACTACCGCCGTGTCCCTGCCTTGGCACTGGCACGCGAGCTCATTGCAGAGGGCCGGCTGGGCACTGTCCGGCACGTCCGCGCCGCCTACCTGCAGGACTGGCTCTCCGACGCCGAGTCTCCCATGACATGGCGGCTCCGCAAGGAAACGGCCGGATCCGGAGCCTTGGGTGACATCGCCTCGCACGCCATCGACCAGGTCCAGCACCTCACCGGTCAAACCGTCACGGAGGTGACCGGAACGTTGAGGACTTTTGTCACCGACCGTCCCGGCCCCAACGGTGCGGAGAAAGTGACAGTGGACGATGCCGCCTGGGCCACCCTTGGCATGACGGGGAACATCAGCGCGTCCGTGGAGGCATCCCGGGTTGCCACGGGCCAAAAGAACTCGCTCAAGCTCGAAATCTACGGTTCCCGCGGGTCGCTGACGTTTGACCTCGAGAACCTGAACGAACTGAATTTCCTCGATGCCAGCCTTCCTGTCCGGGAGCAGGGATTCCGGCGGATCCTCGTGAACGAGCCGGAGCACCCGTACCTGGCTGCCTGGTGGCCGCAGGGCCACGTGATCGGCTGGGAACACACCTTCACCCACCAGATCCGCGACTTCCTCCTTGCGATTCGGGACGGAAGCCAGCCGTCGCCGTCGTTCGACGACGGGCTCCAGGTCCAGCGCGTCCTGACCGCGGTCGAAGAGTCAGCCAAAAACAGGAGCAGCGTCACCGCGGTGGCAGCCTCCACCGGGCGATGCGTCCCGCCCCGGGAGAAAGAAGACCCGGACGACCTTTACGCGGCGCTGCCGGGCCGTGTTTCCGCCAGCTGAGCTTTTTCCACGGTTCAGGCAGCTGTCCCTGCCCGCCCGTTCTCACGGACAACTGCTGTGTAGGGGGATAGAGAAGCGGGCGGTTCCTTTCGGAGCCGCCCGCTTCTTCAGTTTGTCCCTTAATGCCGTTTGAAGGCGTGCCTAAACTTTTCGCCGGCCTGCTTGAGGTCGGCCCTAATGGCCTGGCCCTTTCCTTCGGCCCTCATCCGGCGGTTGCCACCGGCCTCGCCGGCGGCTTTCTTTCCCTTGCCGTGAAGTCGCTCCGCGGCGTTGTGGATCCTGTCACCCAAACCCATTGCGGTCCTCCTAGTGGTGCGGCCCATGCGGCTGGCTGCCGCAATTCCCGCCACTTAAATTGTAGGAAGAAAAGCGCCAAGGTCCATGGCGCCCGGGAAGTAGTACCCTATGAACCATAAGCATGCTTGCTATCTGAAGAGGTGGTTCCCATGAAGAAATTTCCAGTCCTTGGTGTTGCGGCGGCGGCGATGCTGGCTTTGGCCGGATGTACAGGCGGCGGAGGCCAAAGCCCTTCACCCACTGCCAGCGCAACCACCAGCGCGGCGCAGGCCAAGGTTTACAGTGAAGACGAACTACGCGACCTGATCTCCGGCCGGACCGATAAGGACGGCAATGAACTCAAGCTCTACTCCAAGGACCAGGTGGCGCAGGGCAGTAACATCGCAAACCTGCTGATGAGCGCCGCCACCACCGACCCTGCCGGCTGCAAGGGGATCGCCACGGCCGGGTTGCTGGACAAGGTTGAAAGCGGTGACGTTGCCATTGCCATCTCCGAGGGCTCGCAGCCGCGCACGTTGTCCGCCCAGTCGGGAAGCGAAGGGCCCGACGCCGCCGGCCTGCTCAAGGATGTAAGCGGCAAGATGGACCAGTGCGCCAAATTCACGCTCTCAGTGCTGGGGCAGCGTTATGACGTGGCCAGCAAGGAGTTGAATGCCGACACCAACGGCGAGGAGACGTTCGCGACGGTCAGCACCCGGGGCGGCAACGCTTCGGACATGCTGATGCAGGTTTCCGCGGCGCAGGGCCGCCTCCTGGTGGTGGCCACCAAGGGCGGGGCGAACCTGGGCGACGCCGACCAGAAGGAGCTGGAAGACCTGGTCAACGAAGTCCTGGACAAGGCGGAGGGTGGTTCCTCCGGAACGGCCACCCCGACGCCGACCGGAACTTCGACGTCGACGGTCACCGGAACCTCAACGCCAACCGTTACGGAAACGACGACGGCAACAGTCACCGTGACTCCGACGGAATCCGAATCTCCAATGAGTCCTTCGCCGTCCAACTAATTCGCCGAGGTACCGGCCGGGCTGGACTTGTGCCTGAACAGGATGAGGGTGTCAAGGGCCGGCCGCTGACAGTGGTTCCCACTCGGTCACAAGCAAACGGAACGAAACATTTTCTCCCACTTTCCACCGTAAAGTTCTTGACCGATCCAGTCACACCCTGGTAAATGTTAGGTGCGGAAAGCGCTTTCTTTGCTGCCCTACCCCCTCCCGGAATCGTCCCCGGGTGGGGGCCAGCGCAGAAATGAAACGATACAAACACCGATTGACGGCAGACTTAGCTGCCTTCAGCATCAAAGGAGATGTTCTTTGGCATACCCCGCGAAATGTTCCCTTCCCCGCCAGAACGGCCGGTTCCGAAAGGCGGCACCCGTGGCGGCTGCGGCAACCCTGGCGGCCGCTGCCCTTGTCTTCACCGGCATCCCGCTAGCCCAAGCCGATCCAACCCAAGCCGATCCAACCCAGGCGGATCCGGCGCACGTGAATGCCGGCCAGGCCAATCCCGGCCAGGCGGCCCAGCAGGCGGCCAAGTCAGGCCAGTCCGCACTTAAGCGCGAGGTGGAAAACCTGGACCGTGCGCCCGTGGCGGTCCTCACCGACCAGGGCGTCACGCTCAGCTGGCGGATGCTGGGCCTGGACCGGGACAGCATCGGTTTCCATGTGATCCGCGACGGTGTGCAGCTCACAGTGGATCCCATCCGGAACGCCACCATGTACGTGGATCCGGAGGGGACTGCGTCCTCCAAGTACGTCATCAAGGCAGTCGGCAACGGTGACGGGCGGAACCAGCTCACCGAGGAGTTCACTCCGATGGCGCAGAACTACCTGGCCATCAAGCTGGACAAGCCGGCCGGCGGCGTCACCAAGGACGGCAAGCCCTATACCTACTCCGCCAACGACGCCAGCGTGGCCGACCTGGACGGAGACGGCAAATACGAGATCATCCAGACGTGGGCGCCGTCCAACGCCAAGGACAACTCGCAGTCCGGCTACACGGGCAACGTCTACGTGGACGCCTACAAGATGGACGGCACCAAGCTGTGGCGCATTGATTTGGGCCACAACATCCGGGCGGGCGCCCACTACACCCAGCTGCTCGCCTACGACTTTGACGGCGACGGCAAGGCCGAGCTGTCGATGAAGACCGCAGACGGCACCACGGACGGATCCGGTACCGTGATCGGCGATCCGGCGGCGGACTACCGCAATGCCGCCGGCTATGTCCTCTCCGGGCCTGAATTCCTGACTGTCTTCAACGGCGCCAGCGGAACCATCTTGGACACCGTCAACTACGACCCGCCGCGCGGTTCCGTGGCCGCGTGGGGCGACGGCTACGGCAACCGCGTGGACCGTTTCCTCGGCGCGGTGGCGTACTTGGACGGCGAGCACCCGTCCATGATGTTCAGCCGGGGCTACTACACCCGGACGGTCCTGGTCACCTATGACCTGGTCAACGGCAAGCTGGTGCAGCGCTGGAAGTTCGATTCCGACGTCGCCGGCGCTGAATACAAGGGCCAGGGAAACCACAACCTGTCCGTGGCTGACGTGGACCAGGACGGCAAGGACGAGTTCGTCTTCGGCTCCATGACCATCGATGACAACGGCCAGCCGCTGTACAACACCAAGCTGGGCCACGGAGACGCCATCCACACGGGCGACCTGGACCCGTCCCGGCCCGGCCTGGAAACCTTCGCCGTGCACGAAAGCATGAGCCAGAGCGGCAACCGGGGTGCCACCTTCCGTGACGCCGCCACGGGTGAAGTCCTGTGGAGCATCCCGGCCATCAAGGACACCGGACGCGGAGCTGCGGGCGATATCGACCCCCGTTATGCCGGCGCCGAAGGCTGGGCGATCGGTGGCAGTGCCGCCTGGAATTCGCCGGTGGGGCAGTTGATGTCTGCGAAGGGTGAACTGATCGCGGAGAACATCCCGGCCGCCAACTTCCTGGCCTGGTGGGACGGCGACCCGCTGCGCGAAATCGTGGACCACGACTATGACGCCGCAACGTCCGTCGGCGTGCCCACCATCTCCAAGTGGAACTGGGAAACGGAGACGAGTGATCGGCTCCTGACCGCCACGGGTGCGCGGAGCAACAACACCACCAAGGGCAACCCGTCCCTTCAGGCTGACCTGCTGGGTGACTGGCGCGAGGAACTGGCCTTCCCATCCGGCGACAGCACCGAACTGCGGATCTACACCACCACGTCACCCACCGAGGTGCGCCTCCGCACCCTGATGCATGATCCGATGTACCGCACGGGTGTGGCCCGTGAAAACGTGGCCTACAACCAGCCCCCGCACCCGAGCTTCTTCATTGGCGAGGGAATGGAAACTCCGGCGATGCCGTCAGTCACCTACGTCGGCGCCGATAAGTAGGGCGATAAGTAATACAGCCGGACGCTGAACAGCCGCCGACGGCGGAACCAAGTGCCGCCCGCATCGTGAGGATGCGGGCGGTGCTTTGCGCCGGTTCAGTGCTGTCCGAGGCCGCCTCCCATCGGCGGAAGGTGGCCGTCGTGGCGGTGCTGCTCCCGTAGGCGTTCGGCGGCGCTGTGGTTTTCGCCCTCTGATGTCTCGTCGGACTCTCCCTCGAAGTCCACCAGCCCGTTGGTCTGATCGAACGGATGCGCGAACCGGTTGTACTCCGGGCCGTCGCCGGCCTGCGCGCTGCCGGGAACCGGTACCCGCCAAGTACCTGTCCCGTGGCCTTCGTGTTCGATGAACTGCTTGAACTTCTTGAGGTCGTGCTCCGCCTGGCGGCCCACTATGTGGAGCAGGGTGCCCACCTTCTCAACAAAGCCTTCGGGCTGGTATTCCAGGGTGAGCCTGACCGAGGTCCTGCCGCTCCCGGCGTCGTCGAACTCCACGGCGCCGGAGTTGGTGGCACCTGCGGTAGCTGCCCAGGCCACCCGGCGGTTTGGCACTTGCTCCAGGATGCTGGCTTCCCATTCCCGGCGGACTCCGGCGATGCGGGCCGCCCATTTCAGGCGCTCCTCACTGAGCTGGGTGACGCTCTCCACCCCGCTCATAAATCGTGGGAAGTCCTCGAACCTGGTCCATTGCTTGTAGGCCTCGCTCACCGGCACGTTGACCAGAATCTGTTTTTCCGCTCGTGTGCTCACGGCGTCTCCTTTGGTTGACACGGATCCAGTTGAAACGGATTTGGTTGGAACGGAAGAGCCAGGGGCATGGCGCCCCTGGCTCGGTACGGATCAGACGACGGAGCGGTCAGCGGATGACGGCGACGTCGCTCTTCTCCCAGCGGGTCCAGTCGGACCAGTTGTTGCCGCTCTTCACCCGGAAGGAGACTTCCTGGTACACGCGGTCACGGCCCTTGTCCTTGTCGACCTTGTCCCTGCTGTGGATGGTGATGCGGCCGTCATTCCTGTCGAAACGCTCCGTGAAGGTGGTGCGCCCCAGGAGCTCGTCGTGACGCCGATTGTCCTGCTCAAAGCGCCTCTGACGGATTTCGACGGTCTTCTTGCCGTTGCAATCGACGCGAATTCTGAAGTCCGCCCTGTTGTTCCGTTCGTCCGTTGGCTTCAGCGGGTCAACGGTACAGCCGCGTAGCGACGTCGAGGCGTCAGCAGGCACAGCCAGTGCAACAGGTCCGCCAATAAGACCCAGCGAAACAGCCGAAATCAATGCAAATCGGGTTCCGAAGGGGCGGGATTTAGTTGGGGTAGTTGTGGACATTTCTTTTGCTCCTCAAAAGGATGCGAGTGGAACATTTTCGGGCAGGACGAGTAAGCCGCGGCATCACTTGCTGGTGGCGCGGCAACCAGTTCCATCCGGTTTCAAACAGCACGCCCGGTCTCGACGGGGGGGCTTGACTCCGGGCCCGTCCGATGACGTCATTTCGTAGCCCGGTAGTACAATCGTCCGCCCGCTTCCGGCCAAGCGCCAGTGCCGTTGCACACCTATTTTCCGCGATTTTACGGGGAAAACCGGACCAAATTCTGGACATTGTATATCCGGATTAGTCGCTGCAGTGTCATGAGGAACCATAGGCTGGCAGTGCCGGCCGGCGTTTGAAACCGGCAGGGAGAACCGAGTCCAGGACCAACGAAAGGCGCCATCATGACTGACCCCCAGGAAGCTGCAACCGACCCCGCACACCTGATCGGCCCGGGCGATCCGGACGCCGCCGATCAGCAGCAGCCCCGTCCCGGTGCTGGCGCGGCGAAGAACATCCGCGAAGAACAGCAGACGCAGGCGGGAGGCACCGTTCCGGCGTCGTACGTCGGCAGCGGCGAGCCGGACGCGGAACGCAAGCCGGAGGATGCCGCGGAGGGCGCTGGCACCTGGGATGACCAGGTGTAGGGCCGCACCGCCAGAACCGGCGGCAGATTCCATTCTGCGGTTAAACAATTCCGCAGTACGGATTTAGCATTCCGGAAACACGGGGTCCCTAGCGTTGCCTATGACCTGAAGGCGTCCAGCGCGCCTTTCCCCCGTTGATTGGCAGCCCTGATGAAACTCCCCTCGCCCCTGGTGCCCGAGGCAAGCAGTGCACCGCTGAAGAAGCCCCTTTATAAATCCCTCTTCTTCCAGATCCTCGTGGCCGTGTGCCTGGGCATCGGGATTGGCCACTTCTGGCCGGAACTCGGCTCGGCCCTGCGGCCGCTGGGGGACGGTTTTATCCAGCTGATCAAGATGATCATCGCTCCGCTGATCTTCCTGGTGATCGTCACGGGCATCTCGGCCGTGGGTGACGTCAAGGCCGTGGGCCGGGTGGGCGTGAAGGCGCTGCTGTACTTCACCGGCGCCACGCTCTTCGCCCTGGTATTCGGCCTGGTGGTGGGCAACATTGTCCAGCCCGGCGCGGGCCTGAACATCGACCCGAGCACCCTGTCCCAGGACGCCCTCAACGCCAAGACCGGCACGGCCCCGCCCAAGGACGCCGGCGCATTCCTGCTGGGCATCATCCCCACCAGCGTGGTGGGCGCCTTCGCCTCCAACAGCCTCCTGCAGGTGCTCTGCTTCTCGGTGTTCTTTGGCGCGGCCATCGTGGTGGTGGGCCGGGAACGCTGCCTGCCAGTGGTGACCCTCCTGGAGACCGTGCTGGAGCTGTTCTTCAAGATCATGGGCTGGGTGATGCGCGTTGCCCCGGTGGGCGCGTTCGGCGCCATGGCCTTCATCATCGGCCAGTACGGCCTCGGCTCGCTGGGCACGTACGCTCTGCTGATCGCTGCCTGCTACGGTGCGGCCATCATCTTCATCGGACTGCTGTTCGTGGTGGCCTGGGTGTATCCGCGCGTGCCGCTGTGGCAATTCATCAAGTACAGCCGCGAAGAATTCCTGCTGGCGCTGGGCACGGCGTCCACCGAGTCCGTCCTGCCGCGCATCATGACCAAGCTGACCAACGCCGGCTGCTCCCGGGCCACCACGGGACTGGTGGTGCCCACGGGTTACTCCTTCAACCTGGACGGGGCCGCGCTGTACCTGTCCATCTCCCTGCTGTTCCTGGCCCAGGCCTTCGGTCACAACCTGGACCTTGGCCAGCAACTTGCCGCCCTCGGCATCCTCATGCTGACCTCCAAGGGCATGGCTGGCGTCCCGGGTTCGGCCTTCCTGGCGCTCTCCGCCACCGCGGCCGCCCTGGGCATCTTCCCGGTGGCCGGCGTGGCCCTGCTCCTGGGGGCCGACCGCCTCATGGACTCCATGCGCGTCTCTGTGAACCTGCTGGGGAACTGCGTGGCCACGTTCGTGGTGGCCAAATGGGAAGGCCAGTTCGACCGCGAAGCCATGCTCCGTGCCTTCGCCGGGGAAGCGGAGGAAAGGACGACGGCGGAGGGCACGACGGCGGGCGGGGCACCTGCGGCGGATGCCGCCGTCGAACGAGCCGGTGCCGAATCAGCCGGTGCCGAATCAGCCGGTGCCGAACCCGCTCCGGTACGGTAATGGCCGCCGAACATGCAATCTTGCGCAAGATTGCATGTTCATGAGACGGTAACAAGCATGGGTTTCAAAGCGGTCATAGCCAGCAGTACGGTCCAGCTCAGCGCGTCGGAAGAGCGCGTCATGAACGTGCTGCTGGGGGACGGGATGTCCGGGATCACGGCCGCCGAAGTGGCCGAGCGCGCGAAGACGCATGAGTCCACTGTGGTCCGGCTGGCGAAGAAACTCGGATACCGCGGCTATCCGGAGCTGCGCGGCGATATGCGACGGGATGAGGAAGCGCTCCAGGCCGGCGGGACCATCATGCGCGGTGAGTCCGGGCATGATCTCGCAGCCTTCATCGCGGACGAAATCCGGGCCCTGCAGCGGTTGCCGCAGTTCGTGCCGCAGGCGGACCTGGAAACTGCTGCACGGATACTGCACGCGACGAAGACTGTCTACCTGTTTTCCAACCCTGATGAGAGGTCTACGCTCGAGCTGCTGGCGCGGCGCCTCAGGCGGCTCGGGCTTACCGCGGTGGCGCTGAGCCCGACCCCCAAGGACCTGGCGGAACGTTTCGTCAGCTTCGACGAAGACAGCACGCTGATTTCCTTTGCCCTGCGGGAGGCTCCCCGCCAGCTCGCCGCGCTGAACTCCGAGGCTGCCCGCAGGGGAGGGAAAAGCATCGTGATCACCGACGTGCCCGGGTACCGGTTCCGTCCCAGCCCGGACCACGTCATCACCGCCAGGCTGGGCGACGACCCCGAGTACCGCACCCAGCTGGTTCCCGTGGCGCTGGCCTATGCACTCCAACTGGCCGTGTTCCACCTGGATCCTGTCAGGTACAAGGCCGCCCGGGACAGCATCGATGACCTGACCCGGTTGTTCGGCGGCACCGCCGAAATCCCCGTTCCGGCGTGAGCGCGATGCCATGGCGTACCGCACTGAGTGCCCAGGCCGTCCTTTCACAGGCGGCATGGGTGGGTGTCCGCTTGATGATCGGCTACCGTGCCCTTGCCCTCGGCGCCGATCCCGTGTTCCTGGGACTCCTCGCCTCCACGTTCGCCCTGCCCGCCCTTCTCGTAGCGCTGCCGGCGGGCCGGATTTCCGATCGCCGGGGCGGAACCGGCATGGCGTTCATCGGCCTGATCTCGGCAGCAGCCGGCACAGCCATGCTTTTTGCCGTGCCGGGGCTGCCATTCCTCCTGGTGGCAAGCGCGTTCATCGGCTTAGGGAACCTCCTGGTGATGGTGGGACAGCAGACGTTCGTGGCGCATGTGAGCGCCAAGGGCTCGACGGAGGGCGCATTCGGGACCCTGACGGCGGCGGCCTCGATCGGCCAGCTAATCGGCCCGCCCGCGGCGACGGTTGCGGCATCGCTCGGAACCGGCGGCGGGGCTGCTCCGGACACCACCCTGGGCCTGCTGGTCTGCCTTGGCTTCACCCTGCTGGGCGCACCCGCCTACTTCTTCCTGCGGCGCACGGACGGAGCACTCCGCAGGAAGCGCCACACTGTCAATACCCAGCCGGCAAAGATCGGCGGAGTCCTGAAGACCCCCGGAATGTGGCGGTCCCTCGCGGTCAGCGGCGCCGTGCTGGTCACCGTTGACCTGATGTACGCCTTTGTGCCGGTCTGGGCCACGGAGCAGAATATCGATGCCACCGCTGTCGGAGTCCTGCTGGCGCTCCGCGCCGCCGTTTCCGTCCTTAGCAGGCTGGGCCTTATGCGGCTCATTGCCCGGTTCGGGCGGAAAGCGCTGCTGCTCGTTTCCATCGCGGCGGCAGCCGCAGGACTGCTCGCCCTGCCCCTGACCGGACTCTACGGTGCCGTTGCCGTGATGGTGGGCCTCGGCCTGGGGCTGGGCATACCCCAGCCCCTCACCATGGCATGGGTTACCTCGCTGACGCACGCCAACCACCACGGGGCAGCCCTTGGCCTCCGGCTGACAGTCAACCGGTTCGCGCAGATTTCGCTGCCGGTCGCGATGGGTGCCGCGGCAGCACCACTGGGTGTGCTGGGTATATTTTGGGCCAACGCCGCGCTGCTGATCGGAGCGATTGTGGTTGTGGCGGGGTCGGACGCCGGCCCGGGTGGCGGCACCTCAGCCGTTGACCCGGCTGACGGGAGCTGAGCGGACGACGACGGCACTGGCGCGGCGCCGTCGTCCCGCCTTTCGGAAGGGGGGGCTGGTTTGACCGCCGCAGGACGGGCAGACTGAACGCATGAAACCGCTTTCTCATGGAGACCACGTTCCGGCCCGCGGGAGCGCCACGCCGCCAACTGACTTCGCCGTCATCGGCGGGGGCTACCGGGCAGGCTTCTTCCTCCGTGTAGCCCGGGCGCTTCCGCACCTCTTCCGGGTCTGTGGCGTGGTGGCCCGGCGGGAGGAAAGCAGGGCAGCGGTGGAAGCGGAGTGGGGCGTCCCGGCGTATCCCACTCTGGCGGCCCTCCTTGAAGAAACAACGCCGGACTTCGCGGTTGTATCCGTCAATGCGGGCGCCGCGCCGGGAGTCATCGCTGATGCCGCCTCGCACGGTCTTCCCGTGCTGACGGAGACCCCGCCGGCGCCGGATCTTGAGGGGCTCCTGTCCCTGCACCGGCTGGTGGAGGAAGGGGCACGGATCCAGGTTGCCGAGCAATATCATCTGGAGCCGCTGCTCTCGGCACAGATCGCCATCGCCCGCTCGGGCCGACTGGGCAGCGTCACGGAGGCCTGTGCCTCGGTCTGCCACGGATATCACGGGGTCAGCGTGCTCAGGCGGCTGCTGGGGATCGGTTTCGAAAACGCCGAGGTGACCGCCCACGAGTTCCGCTCACGGATGCAGGCCGGACCCGACCGCTCCGGGGACCCGGAAGAAGACCGGTTGATCGACGAGGCCCACGTGTCCGCGCGCCTGGACTTCGGCGGCAGGCTGGGCGTCTTCGACTTCACCACGGATCAGTACCGCTCCTGGATACGTTCTCCGCACGTGCTGGTCCGGGGCGACCGCGGCGAACTCCGCGACACCGAGCTGCGCTACGTGGAGGACTTCCGCACGCCCCTGCGCAGCGAAATCCGGCGGATCGACGCCGGGCAGGCGGGCAACCACGAAGGCCTGTTTCTCCGGGGCCTGGTGGAGGGCGGGAACTGGCTCTACCGGAACCCGTTCCTGCCCGCCCGGCTCGCCGACGACGAACTTTCCGTCGCAGCCCTGCTGCAAGGCATGGCCGGTTACGTTCACGGCGGCCCGGAGGTCTACAGCCTGGCGGAAGCCTGCCAGGACCAGTACCTTGCCCTCACCATCCAGCAGTCCGTGGACTCGGGGAAGAACATCCGGACCGAAACCCAGCCCTGGGCTGCCGCCTAGCGCACCTGCTGGAGCGCCGGAAGGTGTCCGCCGATCAGGGCCAGGTTCTGGATCACCGCCAGGCCGAACTGCGCGGCGTCGTTGGTGGACACCGTCAGGGCCTCGTCCACGGGCGCGAGGACGTACGGCGGTTGGATCTTCCGCAGCATGAACGCCTCCTGGTGGTTGAGGTTTTCGCCGCCCTCCGCAAAGCTGTCCCAGGCCTGCGCGGCCAATTCAGCGTCACCCAGCCGCGCGGCCGCGTAGGCGGAGAGCCGGCTGTGGGCCTGGGTCAGGTGGATGCCCTCCAGTGGCCGGCCCACCTCGGCGGCCTGCTCCTCTTCCGAGGCCAGGAACAGCCGGCAGTACTGCAGCCACGCGCGTTCAAACGCGGCATCCGGCACCAGGCTGACCAGTTCGCTGCAGATCTCCACCAAGCCGAACACCGCACTCAGGTGCGAAACGCTGATCGCATCGCGGCCGGCGTCGAACCTTCCTTTGTCCAGGTCGTACAGCGCTTCGCCCGTGAGGAAACCGTATTTCAGGGCGCCAATGTCCGCCATCGTGCCCAGCAGGCGGTCCCGGGAGCGCGGGTTGCCGGTGCGTTCCCAGTCGGTCAGCCAGGTGGCGGCCAGCGATCCCCAGTCGGTTCCCAGGCCTACGGCCAGCGCGCTGCGGTCCGGCCGGTACGTGGCGATGTCCGGGCGCACCTTGCGGGTGGGGTCCAGGCCCAGGAAGTTCTGGTCGCTGTCCACGAGTTCGGCGAGCAGGTCGCCGGTGCGTTCGTCGGCCGTCAGGTAGTAGTAGAACCGGCGGTAGGCGGGCGTGCTGATCCGCAGCTGCTTGGCGCTGCAGCCCCAGTGCTGGACGTTGTGCCGGGAGCCCAGGCCGCGCCACTCGCCGAGGTGGTAGACGTCCACTTCGCCGGTGTGGCGGGTCATGGCCTCGGCAAAACGGAACACGTCCGCCGGCCCGGACCGCAGGTACATGTACCAGAGCCACAGGTCGGGGGAGAGCTCCGAGTTGTCCCAGGCGTATCCGCCCACGTCGTAGCGCCAGACGTGCCGGTCGGAGTCGTAGGTGTGCATCACGTCGCCGTAGTTCCAGAATCCGTACCAGCGGCGCTGCTCCACCTGGCCGGTGTAGAAATCGAAGAGGAAGTCCAGCTTGTCTTCCAGCCCGGCCCGCTCCGGTGTGCTGCGGTCCACGGGGGACCAGTCGCCGAACACGCCGGCCGAGTGCAGGTACTCCGGGGCGGCCTGCAGCAGGGGCGGCGTGGAGGAGGCCTCCACATCGGCGGCGAGGGCGCGGGTGTCAGGAGTGGAGTCGTAGGCGAACAGAGTCAGTTCGTGGGTGCGGGCGATGCCGCGGGGAGTGCCGAATCCCGGTTCGTAGTCCTCGTAGGTGATTTCCAGGCCCTCGAGCTGTTCCTCGAACGTGTCCTGCCCCAGCCCGTCGTGGTAGAACCGCAGGTCCATGGGCTGGGCCTCGGGGGAGTACAGCCACGCCGTCACCTCTGCCTCGGATGTGGCGGCGCCGCGGATGTCCAGCTGGCCGGGGTGGGATTGCCAGAAGTTGCGGACCCCGATGCCGAAGCCGCCGCCGGGAGTGCTGAGTGAACAGAACCCTGCAGCCCGCGTGCCGCCGGAGATTCCCACCCAGCCGTGGCCCTCGCCGGTCCGCTTGCGGAGCTCGAAGCCGTCGGCGCTCAGCTGGGTCAGGGTGTAGTCGTTCCAGGCCGGGATCAGGTGCAGCCGGCGGGAGACCAGTTCGCTCCACTCCTCCAGCGGTGGGGTGGCCCGTCCCTCGATCTGGGCGCGGCGGACGGCCTCGCCCGGGTCGCGGCGCAGGCCGGTCAGGCCGCGCACCGCCTCGGTGAGGAAACCGCCGTCGGCCCCTGCGATGCGCACATGCCTGTCGTGCAGCGGGCCCTCGAGCGGCGCCGTGAACCGGACGCCGAGTCCCGCCAGGAAATCGCGCTCGGCATCGCCGTCCCAGATGAAGGAGTGGACCATCCGCACGCTGCGGGCTCCGGCGTAAAAGTAGAACCGGACCACGAACGGCAGCCAGCTGCGCCCGTCACCGCTGTGGCTGTCCGGCCGGTGCGAGCCTTCCAGCCGCACCACCGCGCGGACCGGACCGCTTTGTTCAAGCACGACGGCGGTCACCTCACCGGTGAACGCCTCCCGGCTGACGCTGCCGGGGCCGGCCGGGACACCGTCCTGGAGCAGGCTGACCAGTTTGCCGTCGCGGGCCACCACGGTGCCGCCGCGGGAGAGGGTGGCGAACAGGGATGAGCCGGTTCGGTTGATGACCATTTCCAGCGTGCCGGTGGAGATAGTGATGGAGTCTTCGGTTTCCGACACGGTGATCTCCTGGACGGGTGCAGCCTCCGGTGATGGCCCGGCCTCCGGCGAGGCGCCGCCGTCGGACATTACCCGGTAGTGCGCGGAGGGTGCGTCGGTTGCCGGCAGGGCAACGCCGGCCCACTTCAGCGAGCCGTCCGGCCACGTTGCGAGCGGCCAGGCCTGCGAGGTGACCGGCCTCCCTTCGGCGTCCGAGAGGGAGAGTCCGCCGACGCCGGCCAGCGAGCCCCGGGCGAAGGGCATGCCCCAGGTGGTGCCGCCGGAGAGCTCCGCGGGAGCGTCGCCGTCGAGCCAGTTGAGTATTGCTTCGGTCGTCATTGTCCGTCTCCTTCAAAGGCGCGTGGCTAACCAGCGTCGAGGGCTGCTTCACATCGCACTTGTATCGTTTCAAAATATCGACAGAATCCGACCCGTGGTCCGGGATGGTTGGTGGTTGGGGATAAGTCGGAAACCGCTTTCCGATCAGTTCTAACAGTACGCAACGGTGCAAGTCAATGATTTTTGTGGCACACCTGTGCGCTGGTGAGCGTTTATGTGTGACGCTATGTGCTCGTCTCGGAGCCGCCGGTCAGGGGTCGCCGGGGCCGGCGGTATCGATGACGCAGAAGCGGTTGCCCTCCGGATCGGCCATGATCACGTAGTCCGCGTCCGCTGGCCGTTTGCTCCACTCAACGCGGGTAGCGCCCAGGCTCAGGAGACGCTGCACCTCGCCGCTCTGGTCCTCGGTGTAAAGGTCCAGGTGGATGCGCGGCGGAAGGTGGACCGAGGACGGCACGCGGTTCAGCGAGATGCAGGTGCCCGCGCCGCCCGGGGGCTGCAGAATGACGAAGTCGTCCCCGGGATCATGCCGGGGTTCGAAGCCCAGGGCAGCCTGCCAAAAGGCCATCTGGGCCTGGAGGTCATCAACGCGGATCACGATCGAGCCAATGCTCAGCATCCCGCCAAGCTACACCGACGCAAAGTGCCCCGCAACGCAGTGTGGAATCTTTCCGCTGCCGCTAGAGGAGGCTCTTGACCTTGCCTGCGCGGTGCGTAGCGTTGGCCCATGGGACTTTCCTCTGACAACCCGGACCTGGCAGCCCCCGCGCGGGGGCTCCCGGCTGCACGGCGGTACAGGTTGCGCCGATGCTGGTGACCGAATCGAGAGTCGACGTCGCGGGATTGACGGGCCGGGACGTCACCGACTTCATGCTGGCCTGCACCGATGAGCGGTACAGGAACTGGTGGCCGGGCACCCACCTTCAGCTCCACGTGCTGGGGCGGGCCGTCGCCGGGGTAGGAGACGCGGTGGTCATGGACGAGTTCGTCGGCCGGCGCCGGTTGCGCCTGCGGGGAGTGGTGGAAGCGGTCGAACCGGGCCGCAGGCTCGTGTGGCGCTTCCGGAAGATCGTGCCCCTACCTGCCCGCCTGTCCCTGGAATTCACCCCGGCACCGGGCGGAGTGTCGGTGCGCCACACGATCAGCGCCGGATGGCCGGGGATCGGCCGGGTGCTGGATCCGTTGCTGCGGCTCTACTTTACGCCCAGGTTCATCGCGGAACTGGACGCCCACGTGCGCACGGAGTTCCCGTTGCTCCGGGACTACCTCCGCCCCGGTTCCGCATCCCGCCCTGGCGCATCCCGCACTGACAACTGACTGGCCGCCCCAGCAAGGGATGGAGCTCCCTGGACAGGACCCCGACACCACCGTGTAGGGGAAATTCGCCGGGCTCCGTCCCTCCACTAGGCTGGCACCCATGACCCGGAAGATCACTGTCAGCCTGCCCGATGCCGTACTTCGCGAATACCTGACGCCGCACCCGGATGTCACCGTGCTGCAGTGGGACTTCACGGGCGAACCGCCGCAGGCGCAGATCGACATCGTGGTCCCGCCGTACATGGGCGGGACGTGGGTCCTCCGGAACCTTGAAGCCGTGGACACCGACCTGGTGCAGAGCCAGTCGATCGGGTACGACGGCGTTGCGGACTCCCTGCCGGCCGGCCGGGTCTTCGCCAACGCGGCCGGCGTGCACGAAACCTCCACCGCGGAACTGGTCCTCGCCATGATGCTGGCCAGCCAGCGCGAGTTTCCGCGGCTGATGCGCAACCAGCAGGACGGCGTCTGGGAAGCCCGGCCCACCGCCAGCCTGGCCGACCGGCGCGTTCTCATCGTGGGCTACGGCGGCGTGGGCAAGGCGATTGAGCAGCGGCTCATCCCCTTCGAAACCAGCGTCACCAGGGTGGCCAGCCGGCGGCGGACGGACGAGAGCGGCGTGATCCACGGGATCGCCGAGCTGCCCGAACTGCTGCCGGAGCATGACATTGTGGTGGTGGGCGTCCCGCTCAGCGACGCCACCACGCACCTGATCGACGACGCCTTCCTGGCGGCAATGCCCGACGGCGCGCTGCTGGTCAACGTGGCCAGGGGCCCGGTGGCGGACACCGAGGCCCTGGTCCGCCACACCGCGTCGGGACGGATCCGCGCCGCGCTGGACGTCACGGATCCCGAGCCGCTGCCGCAGGACCACCCGCTGTGGAGCACACCCGGCGTCATCATCACCCCGCACGTCGGCGGAGCAAGTTCGGCGATGCGCCCCCGCATGGGCCGGCTGCTGCAGCGGCAGATCGACCTGATGCTGGCGGGGGAGCCGCCCGTCAACGTGGTGCTGGGCGGCTGAGCTACCCCCGCCCGCGCTGCAGACCTGTCAGTAAAGCCTCGCCGGTTTGCCTCCAGATGCCCTGGCCGGCT
This sequence comes from Arthrobacter sp. NPDC058288, assembly GCF_042880995.1. NCBI lineage: Bacteria > Bacillati > Actinomycetota > Actinomycetes > Micrococcales > Micrococcaceae > Arthrobacter > Arthrobacter sp. NPDC058288. Next base: position 68,277 of record NZ_JBHVYH010000003.1, on the reverse strand, counting down.
CTGTCCGCGGGATGTTCCGCCGCGGCCTGGGCCACCAGCCAGTCACCGAAATGCGTGATGTCCCTGCCCCGGGACGCCGCCACAGCGTCGCAGGCAAAACCGACGGCCGTTGATCCGTCAGTGAGCCGGACCGATCCCAGCAGCATGGGTTCCGGCAGTTCCGCGAGGAACGATCCCAGAGCGGCCTCGGACAGCAGCCACCGCTCTGCGGCCAGTTCCGCGCCCTCGTCGGAACGGACGACGCCGGGCTTCGGCGGCTGAGTGTCCAGCGCCACCATCCGGTAACGGGGTGCCAGGGTAACCGGACCGTCCCAGAACGCGCCCCGCCGTTCCAGTTCGTCCACCAGCGGCTGCCCCTTGCGGTGGGCGCCCACCACGACGAGCGGCACGGCCTGCGCGCCGGCGGCCACGGGCCACGGCAGCCGTTCCCCGTCGGCACGGCTAAGGGCGGCCCGATTCGGTGCGGCCCCGGAAGCGAACAGTGACGGGAGGTCCGGCGTCGCCTCAATCCTGCGGGCGATATCGGCCACTACACCGTCGTCGAACGTTCTTCCCACAACGGTGAGGCCGAACTGCGCAACGCCATCACTTCCGACGTCCGCGACGGTGCCGGCAGGCACTGCGACGGCGCACATATCGAAGAGATTGCAGAAGTTGGTGTACGTACCCATCCGCGAGTTCACGCCCACGGGATCGGCGGAAACCTCAGCCAAGGTGGGGTGGAAGGGAGTGGTGGGCACGATCAAGGCGTCGAACCCCTCGAGCCGGGACAAGGCTTCGCGCCTCAGCTCCTCCAGCGCCGCTGTGTCACTGACGTACTGATGCGCGGGCACACGGCCTGCCGCAGTGATGATGCCGGTGACCGTCGGGTCCAGCCCGACGGCCGTGCCGCTTGCGGGCTCGCCCGCGACTGCAGCGTCAATGAAGGACCCGACGGCGGCGTGGCGCTCGGCCACGAGTGCGCCGTCATACAGCAGCCGGGCCGCCTGCAGGAAGACGTCCAGTTCGATCGGCTCGGCGTCCACACCGGTGGACCGCAGCCGTTCGATCTGGGCGCCGAACTCCGCAACCCACGCCTCCGGCAGCGCCGGAAGCGACGCCGGGTAGGCCACCCGCGGCCGGGACGGCGCCGCCAGGCGTACGTCCGCAGGCCATGTCCGCGATTCCCCCGCCATGATCCCCATGGCCAGCTCGGCGGTGTCCAGGTCGCGGGCCAGGATGGTGGCAGTGTCCCAGGACCGGCAGGCAGGCACCATTCCCGCCGTGGACACCACGTTGAGGGTGGGCTTGATGCCCACGATTCCCTGCAGCCCCGCCGGAACCCGGCCAGAGCCGGCGGTGTCCGTTCCGATGGCGATGTCCGCCAGCCCCAGGGCCACGGCCACGGCGGATCCTGAACTGGAGCCGCCCGAGATCCGGTCCGGCCGCCGCGCATCGCGGACCGCGCCGTACGGGCTGCGGGTTCCCACGAGCCCGGTGGCGAACTGGTCCAGGTTCGTTGAGCCCAGCACCAGGGCGCCGGCGGCACGCAGCCGCGCCACTGCCACAGCATCTTCCGCGGGTTCGTACCCGAAACCGGGGCACGCCGCCGTCGTCGTCACTCCGGCGACGTCCACATTGTTCTTCACCGCCAGCAGGAGTCCGGCCAGTGGGAGGTCGCCGGACGCCGCGTCGGAGTCGATGCGCGCGGCCTCGGCCAGCAGGTCCTCACGGCTCCGGACCGTGATCCAGATTTCGGGACGGTCGACGGCGTCGATCGCGGCGAGTGCCGCCGTCACCCGGGCGGTGGCTGATCCGCTGATGCCGCTCATACCGCGCTCCCTTCGAGAACGAGTTCTGTTTCGTTCAGTTCCGCCGCTTCGAGGACCACCAGCGGTTCGCCTGCCACCACCTGGGATCCTGCGCTGGGCAGCACCCGGTGCACAATGCCGTCGCTGGGCGCGGTCAGCACGGTTTCCATCTTCATGGCTTCAATGGAGACCAGCGGCTGGCCCGCCACCACCTTGTCCCCGGGGGCCACGTCCACCTTCCAGACGCTCGCCGCGAACGGCGAGCTCACCAGGGTTCCGCCGTCGGGAACCACCACTTCCTCGGAGGGCGGCGCGATGGCGACGGCCTTTTCCGCACGGTCGAACTCGCCGGCGTCCTCCCAGGCCTTGCGTTCGATGGCGAAGGCTTTCTCCTGCCGTGCACGGAACGCGGCGATCGAATCGCTGTTCTCCTCGAGGAAGTCCTCGTGCTCGGCGAGGGAGAAGGTGCCGTCCTCGATCTCCACGCCCCGGCCCCGGCCGGCAGCCATGTCCGCCCGCAGGTCCAGGAGTTCCTCCGGGCTGACCGGGTACCAGGAAATCCGGTCAAAGAACCTCAGCAGCCACGGCGAGCCGGGCTCGAACGGGGCGGCGGTGGCGTGCCGGGACCAGACCTGCGTGGTGCGGCCGACAAACTGGTAGCCGCCCGGACCTTCCATGCCGTAGATGCACATGTACGCGCCGCCGATGCCCACGGCGTTCTCCGGGGTCCAGGTCCTGGCGGGGTTGTACTTCGTCGTAACCAGGCGGTGCCGCGGGTCCAGCGGCGTGGCCACGGGAGCGCCGAGGTAAACGTCGCCCAGGCCGAGCACGAGGTAGTCGGCGTTGAAGACGGTGTCGAAGACGTCGTTCACGGAGTCCAGCCCGTTGATCCGGCGGATGAACTCGATGTTCCACGGGCACCACGGTGCGTCGTCCCGCACGCCCGCCATGTACCGCTCGATTGCCTCACGCGTGGCGGGATCATCCCAGGACAGCGGAAGCCTGACGGTGCGGCTTGGAACCACCAGCTCCGAACTGGCGGGGAGGGCGGCCTCGATTTCCCGCACGACGCCCAGCAGGCGCGAGGTGGGGAGGACGGACGGATCGGCCTTGACCTGCAGCGAGCGGATGCCGGGTGTCAGGTCCACGATGCCGGGAAGCCGCAGCCGCTCAAGCTCCTGGTGCAGGGCGTGGACCCGGGCGCGAAGGCCTAGGTCCAGCACCATGTCGCCGTATTCCACGAGCAGGTTGTCGTCACCGGAGCGGCGGTAGGTCACGGCCGGGCGGCCGTCGCCTTCGGGCACGCGGCCCAGCACGCCGTCGTCGCCGTCGCCCTTCGAGCGGCCGCTGCTGGAAGCGGGGAGCAGCAGCTGCTGCCGGGCCGGCCCGAGCTCTTTGGCAGACGGCGCCTGGACGGTCTTCACCGGAACGAAGCGGAGCGTGTCGCCGGGGCGGAGCTGGCCGAGCTTCCAGCGCTCGCCGGTCACCACGGTGACCGGGCAAACGAAGCCGCCGAGGCTGGGACCGTCGGGGCCGAGCAGGATGGGGGTGTCCCCGGTGAAGTCCAGGGCGCCCACCGAGTAGGCGGTGTCGTGGATGTTGGAGGGGTGCAGGCCCGCCTCGCCGCCGTCGTTCCGTGCCCAGCGGGGCTTCGGGCCGATCAGCCGGACGCCGGTCCTGGCCGAGTTGAAATGCACTTCGTAGGAGGCTGCGAACAGTTCGTTGATGTCCTCGCGCTGGAAGAACTCCGGGGCGCCGTGCGGTCCTTCCACCACCATGAGCTCCCACTGCCTGGTCAAGGCGGGTCGGCTTTCGGCAGGGACCGGGGCGGGCACAGTGTCGGGCGCCGTGCCGGCAGCGGTGCGGAGCACATCGCCGGCGCGCAGCACGCGGCCGCCGTGGCCGCCGAACTGGCCGAGGGTGAAGGTGGAGGCGCTGCCGAGGTATTTGGGGATGTCCAGGCCGCCCTCAAAGAGGATGTAGCCGCGCAGCCCGGCACCTTCGGCCGATCCGACGTCGAGCACGCCGCCGGCGGGAACCGTGACCGGTTCCCAGGCCGGGACGTCTTCGCCGTTGACGGTCACGGCGACCTCGGCGCCGGTGACGCAGACGGTGGTGGCGTGGGTGACGCGCAGCGCCGGGCCGGCCATGGTGAACTCGAGTCCGGGTGCCCCTTCGGGGTTGCCCAGCGCCACGTTGCCCAGCCGGAAGGAGAGGTCGTCCATGGGGCCGCTCGGCGGCACGCCCACCTGCCAGAGGCCGGTCCGTCCGGGCCAGTCCTGCACGCTCGTTTGCAGGCCGGGGCGCTCCACGGTGATGCGGGGTTCGGGGTCGCCCACGCTGTCCAGGGTGCTGGTGGAGTGTGCGGCGGCCCGGACCACGTCCAGCCCTGTGACGGAGCGCAGCATGCCGAGGTTGGTTTCGATGCCGTCCATCCGGGTTTGCGCCAGGGCGTCCGCCAGGGAGTCGAGGGCGTCGTCCCGGCTGGCACCGAAGGAGATGAGCTTGCCCAGGAGGGGGTCGTAGTTGGTGGACACCTCGCTGCCGGTTTCCACCCACGCGTCAACACGCACGACGTCGGCGCCCGGGTATTGGGCGTTGGTGACGGTTCCGGCGCTGGGCTGGAAGTTGCGGGCGGGGTCTTCGGCGTAAATCCGGGCTTCCACGGCGTGGCCGGTCACCGGAAGGCTGTCCGGCAGGCCGTCCAGCACGGGCTGCTGCTGGGCCAGGTTGAGCATCCATTCCACCAGGTCCACGCCGGTCACGGCTTCCGTGACCGGGTGCTCCACCTGGAGGCGGGCGTTCACTTCGAGGAAGGACGCTTCCTGCCGGACGGGGTCGTAGACGAACTCCACAGTACCGGCGGAGCGGTAGCCCACGGAGGCGCAGAGAGCACGGGAGCTGCGGTGCAGTTCCTCGCGCAGTCCGGCCGGAAGGTCCGGCGCAGGCGCTTCTTCGAGGACTTTCTGGTGCCGGCGCTGCAGGGAGCAGTCACGGTCCCCGAGGCTGACCACGCGTCCTTCGCCGTCACCGAAAATCTGCACCTCGACGTGGCGGGCGTGTTCGATGTAGCGCTCGGCGAAGACGCCGGCGGTGCCGAAGCTCGAGCTGGCGAGCCGGGCCACCCGGGCGTAGTTCTCGGCCAGTTCGGCTTCGGTGCGGCATACGGCCATGCCGATGCCGCCGCCTCCGCCGGTTGCCTTGAGCATCAGCGGGAAGCCGATCGTGGCGGAGGCGGCGATGGCTGCGTCGAGGTCCTCAAGCAGTCCGGAGCCGGCGATCATGGGCACTCCGGCGCGCTGGGCGGCGTCCCGGGCGGTGTGCTTGGTGCCGAAGATCCGCAGCTGGTCCGGAGTGGGGCCCACGAAGACCAGCCCGGCGGCTTCCACGGCCTCGGCGAACCCGGCGTCCTCGGACAGGAAGCCGTAGCCGGGGTGGATGGCGCCGGCGCCCGTGGCTGCCGCGGCGGCCAGGATGGCGTCGACCCGGAGGTAGGACTCCTTGGCGGGGGCCGGTCCCAGCAAGACGGCTTCGTCGGCGAGGCGCACGTGCTTGGCGCCGCGGTCCGCCTCGGAGAAGACGGCCACGGTGCGCAGCCCGATCTTCCGGGCGGACTCGATGATGCGGCAGGCGATTTCGCCGCGGTTGGCGACGAGCAGGGTGTCGAAGCGGTTCATCGGGAGGCCTCCGGGCGGGTGACGATCATGCGCACGGGCGTGGGGTTGAAGCCGTTGCAGGGGTTGTTGATCTGGGGGCAGTTGGAAACCAGGACCAGGGTGTCGGCCTCGGCGCGGAGTGCCACGCGTTTGCCGGGGGCCGAGAGCCCGTCCACGATGCCGAGGGCACCGTCCGGGTCCACGGGTACGTTCATGAACCAGTTGATATTGGAGACCAGGTCCGGCTTGCCGAGGCCCCATTTGGAGCCTTCGATGAGGAAGTTCTCCACGCAGGCATGCTGTTCGTGCGTGTGCTGGCCGTAGCGCAGCGTGTTGGATTCCTGCGAGCAGGCGCCGCCGATCGTGTCGTGGACGCCCACTTCATCGGCCACCACGGTCATGAGCGGTTCGCCGCTGTCAGCCCTGAGCACGGAACCGGTGGTGAGGAAGATGGAGCCCTGCGCGGCGATGGTTGCGGCGGCGGAGTACCGGACAGCGGTGTCTCCGTCTGCGTAGAGGAGGCAGTCCACGGCCTGGTTGCCCTCAAGGTCCACGATGGTGAGGACGTCCCCGGCTTCCACTACGGCGGACCACGGACCGCGGGCTTCTACGTATTCGTCCAGGACGACGAGCCCCGGGACCAGGGCGGCAGTAGCGGCGTCCGGCTGGGTTGCCTGCGGCTGGACGGTCAGTGTGCTGGTGTTCATGCGGAAGTCCTTGCGGTGAAGTCGTGTTCGGTGTTCTGGAGGGCGAGCAGGTGCTCGGGGCCGGGCGTGAATCCCAGGTTTCCGGCGGCAAGGGCTGCGAGGTCTTCGGGCGCCTGCCACGCAACGATGTCCACGGTGCTTCCGGTGAAGTCCGGCCGCGGGTCCAGCGGGTGGGCCGTATTGGCGAGCACCAGCACCGCGTCCATGTGGAGGAGCAGTTCGACGGCGGTGCCGGCACCGGCGCTGCCGGTGAACCGGAGGGTGCCGTCCGCGTCTACGGCGGTGCCCTTGAAGAAGGAAATCGACGGCGGCACTTCGCGCTGGCTGATGCCGTGCTTGAGGGCGCCGAGGGTGAGCAGTTCGCGGCCTGCGGGTGAGGCGCTGTGCGCGGAGCCTGCACCGTACTTGGCCTGGTTGCCTGCGAGGCCGGTGGTTCCGGTGAGGGCGTCGTGCCTGCCGGAGGAGTCGGCCACAAGGGTGGCCATCAACCGGCCGGCATCGGAGAGCAGCGGATGGCCCGGACCAAGGTAGGCCTGCCACGGGACCTTGACGGTGTCCGCGACGTTGATCCGCTCGTAGCTCGCACCGGCCCGGAAGAGCACGGCGTGGACGCAGGCGTCGCCGTCGGTATCGGTCAGCCGGATCCTGGTTCCGCGGGCCAGTTCCAGGTGCGTGTACCGCCCGAACGCGAGCGATTCTGCCCAGGTGAGTGAGGCGGCGGCTCCTGCCGGCAGCCCGGACGTCAGGCGTTCGGGTGCTGCGCTCGCGGGCACATGGATCATGGTGTCCGCAGTCCGTCCGTGCTGGTCGCGGGCATGGGCGCGCGCACCCGCCGTGGTGGCGGTTCCGGCAGTGTCGGTTCCGGCGGCGGGCTGTGCGGCTTCGAGGGTCTGTGTCATGTCAGTCATTCCTTGGCGGTGGTGGCTGTGGCGTTGGTCATCAGTGGCGGGTCCCTAGGCTGCGGGCACGTCGGAGGCCTTGCGGCTGCGCACCCAGATGCCCAGGAGCAGCACGGCCCCCACCATGAGGGGCGCGGAGAACAGGAGAAGTCCGTTTTCGCCGCTGGGGTCGTAGACCTCGGGGCGCGGCCAGGCGAGATTGACCACCATCACGGCGCCGTAGAGTACGGCCAGGACGTTGACGGGAAGTCCCCAGCGTCCCAGCGAGAACAGCCCGCCCGGCATGGTCTGGCCCACCCGGTCCCAGTCTCCGCGCAGGCGGCTGAGCAGCTGCGGAACAGTGACCAGGAGGTATGCCAGGTACACCATGACGATGCAGACGCTGCAGAGCGTGGTGAACAGGGCGGCGTTTCCGATGTTGATGGCAAGGACTCCGACGGCGAGGCCGCCGATGGCGATGGACGGCCACATCGGTGTGCCGCGCTCCGGGTGGACCGAGGAGAGAAGTGCGGAGGCGGGGAGCTTGCCGTCTCGGGCCATCGAGAACACCAGGCGGGACCCCGCCGTCTGGATGGCCAGGGTGCAGACAAAGATCGCGACGGCGACGTCCACCAGGAGGACCTTGCCCCAGAAGGTTCCCAGGACGGCGGTCAGCACATAGGGGAGGCCCTCGGTGGCGAGGCGCCCGTCGTCGAGGCTGGGGGCGGCCATCAGGGCGGTGATGATCATGAGGCCGCCGCCGATTCCGGAAATGACCAAGGCCGAAAGGATGGTGCGGGGAGCTGTCTTCCGCGGGTTCTTCGTCTCCTCCGAGAGTTCCCCGGCGGAGTTGAAACCGACCATGACGTAGGCGGCCATGAGGCCGGAAACCAGGAACGCGCCGACGGCGCCGAGGTCCGAGCCGGCCACCACGCTGACGTCCGCCACTACTTCGGGTCCACGCTGGGCTGCGGAAACCAGGGCCAGGATGACGGCAGCGACGCCTACGATTTCGCAGGTTACGCCGATGGAGTTGACGTGGGACATGAGCTTGACGCCCAGGCAGTTGATCACTGTGGTGACCACCAACAGGGCGGCGCCGAGGACCACCGCATTGGCGGCGCCGGTGACGGTGGCCAGTGCGGGATCGCCACCCACAATCTGGAAGCCGTCCCACAGCTGCGGGAGGACCACCTGAAGTGCGATGGCGGCGGCGGCTGCCGTGACAACCTGGGCGATTGCCATGAACCAGCCGGCGAACCAGCCCACCACTTCGCCGCCCATCCGGCGGGACCACTGGTAGACGGCGCCGGAGAGCGGGTAGCGTGCGGCGAGTTCGGCGAAGTTGAGGGCAACGAGCAGCTGGCCGATCAGTACTACCGGCCAGGTCCAGAAGAAGGCTGGTCCGGCGAAGGAGTAGCCGAAGGCGAAGAGCTGGAAGATCGTGGTCAGGATGGAAACGAACGAGAATCCTGCGGCAAAGGAGGCGTAGCGGCCAAGTTTGCGGTGCAGTGAGGGCTGGTAGCCGAGCGAGGTCAGGTCTGCATCGTCTGCGTGGGCGGTCGCCGTCGAAATGGTGGAAGTCATCGGTTTCTCCGTGTCTGGAACGGGGGGGGCTGGTGACCACATCTGGGTAGCCGCTGCATGGCCCCTCCCGAAATACCGGTCACTTGATAGTTTTCCAGTGCAGTGTCCCGGTTCCGTTTCACCCGTGTAAAAGCTGGATTTCGAGGTGTTTCAGTTCTGTGAACAAAAACTAACCGTTCCCCGCGGCCTTCACGGGCTGCGCATTGAGCACCTGCATGCGGTGTAAGAATGTGGGGTGACTTCAGCCGGACCGGGACGACCCCGCAAGCAGCAGCCAGTGCGCCCGGGGGCCACCGCCCGGGACGAAATCCTCGATGCGGCCGCCGAACTCTTCACGGGCCAGGGTTTCGCGAACACCTCCACGCGGGCTGTCGCCGATGCCGTGGGAATGCGCCAGTCCTCGCTGTACCATCACTTCGGCACGAAGGATGACATCCTCGGGGAGTTGCTGAAGGGCACCGTGGCCGGTGGTCTGGACTTCGCGAGGGCGGTCTGCGCGGCTCCCCGGCCGGCTGGCGCAGTGTCGGCGGCCGCGGCCCTCCACGCAGTCGCGCTCTATGACGGCGGCCTGTTATGCAGCGCACGGTGGAACCTCGGCATCCTGTACCACCTGCCGGAAGCGCGCGCCGAGCGTTTCGAGCCGTTCATGGCGGACAGGCGCGAGCTGCGTCAGCTGTACCGGGACCTAGGCCAAAGGGTGGAGGAGTTCCTGCCGGCGGCCGGAGGACCCGGCAGCGCGCCGCTTGGCGAGCTGGTTTTCCGCCTGGTTGAGTCCCTGATCAACCTTCGCGCTGATGGGCTCGCGGACAATGACTCGGCCTCCCAGACCGCCGACGCCGCCGTGGTGCTGGCGGGACTGTCGGCTCAGCTGAACGAAGTCCGCGAACTCAGCCGGGGCTTGATCGCGGATTACGGCCGCGGCTAGGCGCTCGTCGCGTCCTGCACTTCCCCCACCAGTTCTTCGATGATGTCCTCCAGGAAAAGGACGCCGGTGGTGTTGCCGTGCTCGTCGAACACCCGGGCCACGTGGGCGCCGGTGCGGCGCATCGTGGCCAGTGCGTCCTCGAGGTCGCTGCCGCTGAACGCGGACGCGAGCCGGCGGATCCGCTTGGCAGGCACGGACCTGGCGAACTTTTCCGGGCTCGTCAGGTCCATGACGTCCTTGAGGTGCAGGTAACCGGAGGGCACGCCGTCGTCATCCGTGAGGATGTAGCGGGAGAACCCGTGCCTGGCCACCGCGCCCTGGATGTCCGCCGGCGTCGAGGAGGCTGGGAGGAGCACCATCTCGCTGATGGGCACTTCCACGTCCGCCACGGTCTTGGCGGTGAATTCGAACGCTGCATTCAGCGTGCCGGTAGTGTCCGTGAGCATGCCGTCCCGGGTGGACTGCTCCACGATGTTCGCCACCTCGTCCAGGGTGTAGGCGCTGGTGGCCTCATCCTTGGGCTGCACCTTGAAGAGCCGCAGGATGGAGTTGGCGATCCCGTTGAGGGTCCAGATCACCGGCTTGAACACCCGTGCCACCATCACCAGCGGCGGCGCCAGGATGAGCGCGGCCCGGGTGGGAACGGAGAACGAGATATTCTTGGGGACCATTTCGCCAATGACCACGTGCAGGAAGGTCACCAGCAGCAGCGCGGCCACGAAGGCGATGATGCCGATTGCCTCGCCGGAGAGCGAGGTCAGGCCCAGCGGGATTTCCAGCAGGTGGTGGATGGCTGGTTCGGAAACGTTCAGGATCACCAGTGAGCACACGGTGATGCCCAGCTGGCTGGTGGCCAGCATGAGTGTGGCGTGCTCCATGGCCCACAGGGTGGTTTTCGCGGCCTTGCTGCCGGCCTCGGCCTTGGGCTCGATCTGTGACCGGCGGGCGGAGATGACCGCGAATTCGGCTCCAACGAAGAAGGCGTTGACCACCAGGAGCACTACCAGCCAGATGATGCCGGGAAGGTATTCACTCATGGGTCAGCTCCGAGGTGAGGGTGTCGATGATGCGGTCATGCGGGCTCTGGGGTGCTTCCTGTGATTCGTCCGGCGTGAAGCGCAGGCGCTCCACATGGGTGCCCACCACGCGTTCCACGCGCAGCGTTCCGCCGTCCACGGTGACTTCGTCGCCGAGCTCGGGGATCCGGTCCAGCTGGTCGGTAACGAAGCCCGCGAGGGTGTCGTACTCTTCGCCGTCCGGCACTTCAATCCCCGTCCGGTCCAGCAGTTCGTCGGGGCGCAGGGAGGCGTCGAACGTGATGGAGCGGCCCGTCCGGACCACGCCCACGCGTGCGCGGTCGTGTTCGTCCTCGAGCTCGCCCACGATCTCTTCCACCAGGTCTTCCAGGGTGACGATGCCGGCCGTTCCGCCATGCTCGTCGGACACGATGGCCACCTGCAGGCCCTGCTTGCGGAGCAGGACCAGCAGCGTATCCACGCCCATGGATTCAGGGACCCGCAGCGGGTCGATCATGAGGCTGGCGGCGGTCACGCTGGCCCGGTCCTCCAGGGCAACAGCGAACGCCTGCTTGACGTGCAGGACCCCCAGGACGTCGTCGCGGTCCCGTCCGATCACCGGAAAACGCGAGTAGCCGGTGGACGAGGCCAGGGTGACGATCTGTTCAGCCGTATCATCGGCGTTCACAGCCGTCATCCGGACGCGGGGCGTCATGACGTCGGCAGCGGAGTGCTCAGAGAAGCGGAGGGTGCGGTGCAGCAGGACCGCATGGTCGACGTCGAGCACCCCTTCCAGGGCGGAGCGCCGCACCAGCGAGCTGAGTTCCTCGGCGCTGCGCGCGCCGGAAAGCTCTTCCTTCGGCTCGATGCCGAACGACCTGATGATGCCGTTGGCGGTGTTGTTGAACAGCAGAATCACCGGCTTGAAGACGGCGGTGAACAGGGCCTGGAACGGGACCACGATCTTGGCGGTGGCCAGCGGGAGGGCCAGGGCGAAGTTCTTGGGGACGAGTTCGCCGATCACCATCGAGAAGATGGTGGCCAGGAAAATACCCGCCACGGCGCCGACCCCGGGCACCACGGACCCAGGCAGGCCCGCCGCCAGCAACGGGCCGCTGAGCATTTTACTGATGGCCGGTTCGAAGGTGTAGCCGGTGAGGAGCGTAGTCAGCGTAATGCCGAGCTGTGCCCCGGAGAGATGCGTCGAGGTGATCTTGAGTGCCTTGATGGTGGGCGCCAGGCGTTTCTCGCCGCGGGCCTGGCGGGCTTCAAGGTCGTTGCGGTCAAGGTTGACCAGAGCAAACTCGGACGCAACGAAGAAGCCGGTACCTACCGTGAGGACAAGGCCGATACCGAGCATGATCCATTCATACATTCGGGCGCCCCTCTCCCGTGGTGGCCGGTGAACCGGTCAGAAGGTGGAGGGGCTTGGGCATATGTGAAGGAGGGTCATCCATAGTGTCGCCAAGTCTACGGGTTGCGGTTCGTACGAACTAAGCGTGTGCGCCGTGGGCGAAACGTTGGGGGAGTGCGGGGTGGGCGGCAGGTCGAGGCCCCGCGGCGGGCCTTTCAGCCCTATCTCGCCCTGAAGGTGTCGGGCAGAGTGCCCTTATGAGTTCGTCCCTGAAAAACGCTATGGTTGCGCCGGACACGCGGTTCCTTCCCCGCTCGCCGCTTGCCCGCTGGGCGCTGGCCTTTTTCATCCTTTGCCTGCTCCTTCTTGACCTGACCCCGCTGCTTCGTTTCGAAGCCGGAACCCAGTTTGCGGACATCGACAAGGTGACCGGGCCCGCTGCATGGGTCAGCATCATTGCGGCCGTCACCCTCGCACTGTTGGCTGTTGTTCGTTCAAAGAAGCAGGCGTTGGGCCGCATCCTCGCTACCGGCCTTGGTCGCTGGGCATTCGCGCTGGCTGCGGCTGCCCTGGTCCTGACCATCGTCGCGCCAACGATCGGAAACGGGGATCTTTATCTTCTTGGCGGAGCCGTGGCGTTCGCGGCCTACCTGACGGGATCCTTCGCTTCCTTCCGGGCCTCGGCTCAGCGCGTTACGTTGCTGCCTCGGACTGCGATCGGTGCCTGGGCGCTTTGCCTATCGTTTGCTGCCCTCGCCTCGATGGTCGCCTCATCGCTGCTGCCATTCGACTCCGACCCGGTGCTCACGCAAATCGTGACGGAGTTGGGCGTTCTGCTGTGGGGACCCGCAGCTGCCTCGGGCTTGATCGCAGTCCTGCACTACCGCGAACGGTCCGCCCTGGTCCTCGTTCTGACGGCGTTGGTGGCAACTGCCGCCGTCTACTGGGCGATCGCCGAGTTCGTCTTTGCCGGCCACTAGGAGCTGAAATGGCAGCTGCGTTCAAGCCTCACACGCCCGTTGGAAGGTGGACGGCTCTCCTCGGCGGCCTTCTTCTCATCGAGATGCTGGTCGCCCTTGCGGTTGCGGGCGCCACGGCCCCCACGCAGAGCCCGGTTTTCTTCCTGCTCTCGCAGAGTCGCGCATGGGCAATGTCTGCAGCATTCGCGCTGATCCTCGGCGTGATCGGGCTCCTGCATTATTCGGAGCGGTCGGTGTCGAACTGGATCGTGACTGTCCTGGGCCTTCTCATAACTGTCGCTGCTTTCGTCCCTCCTGCCTGGTATTGGTGACCTTGGAATTCCGCGACGACGTGGCCGCTTTCAGCACTCATCCGGACCCTCTTTCCCGCCACCCGATCCGACTGGCACAGGCCGAGGCGGGGATTCCTGGATGCGAGGTTGGCTGAGGCCTGTCGCCCGGCCACTATTAGGTCTAGCGTGGGGAGTGAGGACCCGCGCGTGAACGTGCGGCAGCAGGCACCGGACGGGGATCCGGCAAGGTTCGTCCTCGCGGTAGTGAGGCCGGCGCCAGCAACAGCAACAGCGCCTTTTCGGTCTCCAAGGGCGAAGGAACGGAGCGGCAATGATGGCTGCCCAGGACACCAGACCGAGCTACGAGTCGACCGGCCAGAGCGTGTACGTCCTTGACGACGAAGAGGTTGTGAGGCGGGGGCTTCGGCGGCTGCTGGAGTCCCATGGGTTCAGAATTGTCGGGGAGTCAGGGTCCGCCTGTGAAGCCGTCCGGCGGATCCCTGCCCTGCGCCCGGACCTGGTCATCCTGGACGATGACCTTCCGGATGGTTCCGGTGCCGAAGTGTGCCGGGCCGTCGCCGCTGCAGACTCGTCTATCCGGTGCGTTGTGATGACCGGGGAAATTGACGAAACCGTGCTGATTGACTCGATCCTGGCCGGAGCATGGGGGTGCCTGTCACAACAGGATGACAACACGGAACAGCTCAGGCTGATCCGACGCGCCCTGGGCGGGGATACCTCCTACAGCCGCAGGTTCCAGGCAGGGATCCGGTGCCCGGTCCCCGGTCCCGGTATGGACCGGCCGGACGAGGGACTCCTGAGGCTCTCCCGACAGGAATTGAACGTGGCCGTCGGTTTGGGGAAAGGGATGACCAACCGGCAGATCAGCCAGGAAATGTCGTTGGCGGAAAAGACCATAAAGAACCTCGTGTCCTCCGCTTTGATGAAACTCGGCCTGGCGCGCAGGACGCAAGCCGCCGTGCTGGTCACCCGGACGCTGCGGCAAGCGGAAAACCCCTCCTACGGAAACTACCGGCTCAGCCGGTTCCCGGAATTGGTCGCCGAGGTCACCGCGGCGCTGTTGAACTGCACCAGCGAGGCTGGCACCGTGCCGCTCACGGCCGGCATGAGGGCGGCTGGCGCCCTCCGGCTGGCCGACGCACTTGCTGCGATCCGGACCCCGCTGATGGCCGTCCGACCGCTGCCAAACCGCATAGGCAGCCCGGAACGGCCCGGCTCTGCCGCCCTTGGAAGTCCGCCGGGGCATCAGGGGCACCGGCGTTGATCATCACGGCGAGAAGCATTCCGGGGCTTTGGCCTCTGTGGCGAGCCTGCCGCGGGGCATTGACTGGAACCTCGGGGCAAGGGCGCAGCGCCCGGGATACGGAGAACGGTCCCGGGCTGTGCCCTGGCGCCGGCGGCTCCCCGTAGCGCAGCATTGGGGGCGTTGAGGGGAATCCGGGCTGCAGGTCAAAACCGCCAATTTCTTCGAGCCGTACCCATCCGCGTTCATGGCAGCAGCGAATCGCTTGTAAGTCCTGCGGTAATCGATGACGTCCGGCCATGATCGGGAGGTGAGGCAATGCGCGGAAATGCATCCTGGCTTCCCTCCGCCTTGCGGTCCCTCATCCTGGCAACATTGCTCGCGGCCGCCTGGGTGGTCTTTGGCGCCGTCTCGGCACAGGCTTCCAGCCTGCTGCCGCCCGTGACCGACCCCATCACTGCCGACTCCGCCGCCTCTGGCGCTGCAACGGATGAACAAGGTCCCCTTGCCGCGCTGACTGAACCTGTTGCCACTGTGGCAGGCCCGCTTGCGCCGCAGGTTCAGGCCATCGCCGAACCGGTTCTGGCGCCCGTGGACACCGCTGTGGCTCCGGTTGCGGCACCGGTGACCGCCGTCGTCGAGCAGGTCACCAGCGCGGTGGCACCCGTAACGTCGCTCGCTTCCGACGCCGTCGTCCCCGCGACCCAAACGATCGCCGACATCACGGCGCCGGTCACGGGGCTGGTGGCTGATGTCACCGAACCCGTTCTGGCTTCCGTTGGTTCCGTCGCCGGGGAGGTTGCCGGCAACGCGGTCGACGCCGTCCCGGCCCCTGTTGACGTCCCCGCCCAGCCGTCCACGGCAGGGTCCGTTCCGCAGGAACCTGAACCGTCCAGCGCCGCCACGTCCCCGGCCGCCGTACCTTCGGCGGGCATCTCACCCGTCGCTACGGCCGGTGAGCAGGGCAGCACCGTTGTGATGACAGCGGGGACTCCCGCACCCGAAGGTCCCGCAACGCCCTCGCCAGCGTCGCCCGCTACGGCGCCGTCGAGCTCCGGTTCGTTGCTTCGGGCAGGTAGCGACAGCGGATCCAGCGTCGCAGCTGACGTTCCCGCCTTCCAGTTTTCCTTGAAGCAGATCTCGCTCAAGGACGTCCGCAATCCCTCTGATGAGCTGCCCGGTTCGGTCAGCCTGGAGCACGGCTTTTCCCCCGACTAGTGACGCCGGTACCGCGCCTTCTGCGCGGACGGCACCTGGCCACGCACCATCCGTGCCTGGCTCACCTCACTAGTAAGGAATGAATTGTCATGAAATTTTTCGTACGCACCACTCTGTGCAGCGCCGTTTTTGCCGGCGGAGTTCTCATCCTCGGCGCGGGCGCAGCTTCTGCTTCGGACTCCACCACCACGACGTCGGACCTGGGCCTCGGCTCGGGAAGCCACATCAGCCTGAACCTTGGCGCAAGCCTGGACGCTGCCACTTCCGCCGCCGCTGAGGGTTCGGTAGTAAATAGCTCGGTAGTGAACGACGGCGGGACCTCCACCTGGGGGCACGGCACCGGGAGTTCCACGGACACCAGCGCCGTCACCGACCTTGCCGTTGGCCTGGGCGTGAACCTGGATGCTGACGCCAGCCTGGATGCTGCGGCTTCGGCTGTGTCTGAGGGGTCGGTTGTGAACGACGGTCACGGCACGTGGAATGAGGGTTCCTGGAATGAGGGTTCCTGGAATGAGGGTTCTGCTGCGGGCAGCGTTGTTTCGGATCTGGATGCTGGTCTGAGCCTGGATGCGAATGCGAGCCTGGATGCTGCGGCTTCGGCTGTGTCTGAAGGTTCGGTTGTGAAGGACGGCGACGGCACCTGGAGCGAGGGCTCTGCTGAGGGTTCTGCTGCGGGCAGTGTTGTTTCGGATCTGGATGCCGGCGTGAGCCTGGATGTGGATGCCAGCCTGGATGCTGCTGCTTCGGCTGTGTCTGAGGGTTCGGTTGTGAACGACGGTCACGGCACGTGGAATGAGGGTTCCTGGAATGAGGGTTCTGCTGCGGGCAGCGTGGTTTCGGACGTGAATGTGGGCGTGAATCTGGATGCGAATGCGAGCCTGGATGCTGCGGCTTCGGCTGTGTCTGAGGGTTCGGTTGTGAACGACGGTCACGGCACTTGGAGCGAGGGCTCGACTGAGGGTTCTGCTGCGGGCAGCGTTGTTTCGGATCTGGATGCCGGCGTGAATCTGGATGCGAATGCCAGCCTGGATGCTGCTGCTTCGGCTGTGTCTGAAGGTTCCGTCGTGAACGAGGGCGGCAACAGCCTCCTGTAAGCAGCAAAGTATGTCCCGGGCCATGAGTGTGGCCCGCTAACGGAGTCGGGGTGCTGTCCCAGGACAGCACCCCGACTTCTGCTTTTAAGCCGCCGCCCCGACTCCCGGCATTGAGTATTTTCGCCCCATTCAAGATGGCAAATTGAGGTCCCGTTGAGTGTGCATTTCCTTGACGGAAGATTGCGGATTCCTTTTCGAATACTTTCCGCCTGCTTGCGTTCCGGTTGAAAAACTCGAAGTCAACAATCAATTGACTAATTCCGGTGGGGAGCTGCGGAGCCTGTGCGTGACTATGTGAATTCTGCTCCCGGAACTGCGGGTGCCGAACTACTGTGATTACAGTTCTTATCCCTGCGCATAATGAAGCTGCAGGTATTTCTGACACGCTCGAATCCCTCAAATCCCAGACCCAACCGCCGGACAGGGTGGTGGTAGTTGCCGACAACTGCACCGATGCCACCGAGGAAATCGCCCTGGCGCTCGGAGCGGAGGTCATCCGCACGGTCGGAAACACGGACAAAAAGGCCGGCGCCTTGAACTTTGCGCTGGAGGGACTGCTGCCCGGCGCACATCCGGAAGACATGATCCTCGTCCAGGACGCCGATTCGCAGTTGAACCATGACTTTATCGAGCGTGCAACCGGTCACCTGCGTGCCGACAGGCGGCTTGGTGCCGTGGGCGGCGTCTTCCGCGGCGCCGAGGGCGGCGGGTTCGTGGGCCATCTGCAGCGGAATGAGTACGCACGGTACGCGCGGGACGTGAAGCGGCTGCACGGCAAATGCCTGGTGGTTACGGGAACGGCCGCGCTCTTCCGTGTCCGGACCCTGGTGGACGTCATCGAAGCCCGGCTTGACGGCACCCTTCCGCCGGGCAACGGCAGGGGAGGCGTTTACGACACCTCCGTGTTGACCGAGGACAACGAGTTGTCCTTCGCACTGCTGACCCTCAATTACCGCATCAAATCACCGGCCGACTGCACGCTGGTCACCGAGATCATGCCCACCTGGCGCGAACTCTGGGCGCAGCGGCTGAGGTGGAAACGCGGAGCGGTGGAGAACTGTGCCCAGTACGGCTGGACCAGGGTCACCCGGCCGTATTGGGGGAGGCAGGCCCTCTCCGTGACAGGCATCGTGGTGTCGTTGGCCTACTTCGGAACGGTGGCTTTTGCACTGGGCACGGGGGAAGGACTGCACATTCAGCCCTTCTGGATGGCCGTGACCGGTGTCTTCGTGATCGAACGGGTAGTGACTGTGCGGCTGCGTGGCTGGAAGTACATGCTGGCGGCCGCAACGATGTACGAACTCTTGATCGACCTGTTCCTTCAGGTGGTCCACGCGAAGGCTTACGTGGATGCAGCACTCAACAAAAAGAAAGCTTGGTAACACTATGTACAGCAACCCCGCAGCTCCCGCAGCAGCCGGTGCCGGTGCCGGAACCCTCGCCGCAACCGGGGCCGGTGACCTCTTTTGGTTCGCCCTAGCAGCCTTCGCCCTCGTGGCGCTCGGTATGGCCGTCAAGCGGATCGTGCCGGTCCGGGCCAAGTAACTTCAGCCTGATCGGGCAGGTGGCCCGGATTCACAACGAATCCGGGCCACCTGCTCGTGTTCGGCTCAGGTCACCACGCTCACCACGTTGGAGCACGCAACTGCATCGCAGACCTTGTAGTTTGTGGTTGCCGCGCCCTTGAACTTGTTCACATAGCTGCCGGTGTTGGGGACGGTCTTCGCGGCGCCGTTGATCCAGAGTGTGACGCTGGACCCCGTGGCCCCGGACCACTTCACGGTGGTGGAATTGACGCCCTTGACCTTGCTGTTGGCCGCCGTCAGCTTGATGGGGGACTCGGCAACAGGCGTTGTGCTGGCGGCCGGCGTGAACGAGAAGTCCCGGAGCACCACGGACTCAGGTTTCACATGTTCGGGATCGCCCCCGCCACCACCAGTGACCCAAAGGTTGAAGTGGATGGCTTCTTTGGCCGGCACGGGAACGGTGCTTCCCTGGAGGACGGTGCGCTTGAGCAGGATTCCCCCGTATCCCTCGCCGGCGAAGGTTTCGAACGTGATCTTTCCCGGTTCCCAGACCATTCTGTGGGTGAGGATTGCGTCATTCGTCGTATTAAAGACGATGGTGTTGTTGCCCTGCCCCGGCGGTTTGGTGGCATCGAACCAGTAGCCGTGCGCCTGCGTTACCGGCCAGGATTCCCCGTAGCTTGCACCGCCGCCCCAGGCTGATGCCTCGCAGAGATCGATCTCGTTGTACCCGGGCGAAGCCAGGGGATCGTAGGTGAACAGGCACCCCCACACCACTTCCTTTTGGAGGGCGCTCACGTCCTTCTCCACCGTGGTGCTGTAGGTGCCGTAGCCGAATCCCTGCCGGGTGGACTGGAACTCAGCTCCGACAGGCGCGCTTCCGGTCGGGTTGGTGAGTGAGAGCGTGACGTAGCCGTTGCCGTCGGGATTGCTGACGTTGGCCGCGTCGAAGGTCTTGTTGAACTGCGGTGCACCGCCCCAGAACCGCTTTTCCCAGTTGAACCCTTTCCAGGCGAAGCTGCCCGCCGGCCCCGGGTTCGGGTCCATGGGGGTGGTGTCGGCGGCATGCGCCGGCGTTGTGGCGGACAACATGACCAGGCTGGCGGCCGCCAGCATGGCAAGCGGTCTGTTCAGCCAGACCGCTTTTGCGACGCGAGACCTCAAGGAAACCATTTAACGCCCCCTACTTTTGCGCTGATCACAGCAGCGCCGCGCCCCCAGTGAGCACAAGATGATCATCATTCAGTGGGGTTGGGTTGGCAATAGATGAATGCCGATATTTACTTTTTGACTTTCCTCAATAAATCCACAATTTTTACGCAATTCGTGGTTGAGGAATTAGTGATACTTACTAAAGCTGAATAAACACGAGAATTTCCGAGGAGTTTTGATGGTTACGCGCGGCATTGCTGTGGTGGTTGACGGCGACGGTCGCACCAGGGCATCTCTGGAGGAGTTGCTCGTCCAGTCCGGATTCGACGTCGTCGCCGCGGCGTCCGGCGCGGAAGGCGTGGATGCCGTGCGGAAGCACGACCCCGTCCTGGTCACTGTGGAGGTGGGCCTTCCCGGCTTCGACGGCATCGAGGCCTCCCGCCGGATCCGTACCTTCAGCCACGCCTACGTGATCATGGTCAGCGCGCGGGCAAGCGAAGCGGATGCACTGCTGGGCCTCGAAGCGGGCGCTGACGACTACCTGCCCAGGCCCTTCCGTCCCCGCGAGCTCCGGGCCAGGATCGCCGCCATGCTCCGCAGGCCCAGACGCCACGCTCTAGTGGACGCAGCGCAGTGCGCCGCCGGCCACTTTGTCGCCAAACCCTACGGTGCGCAAACGGCAGCTCCGGCCAACTCTCCAACCCGTCCACCTGCCTCCGCTGCCCCGAACGCGGATTCAAATGCGGGGATCGGATGGGACTTTGAACACCGGGGCCTTGCCCTGATGGACAGCACCCGCGCGGTATCAGTGGACGGAAAAGCCGTTGACCTCACCCGGACCCAGTTCGAACTGCTCCGCGCGCTGCTCCAGAACAAGGGGGCAGTGCTGACCCGGGCGGACCTTTCCCGCCATCTGCGGAATGAGCCTGCCGTCCAGGATTCCGCGGTGGCGGCCCGGGACGAACGCGTGCTGGAGGTGCACATGGGCAACCTCCGCAAGCGCCTGGGCGACAGCTCCCGTTCGCCGCGGTGGGTGCAGACGGTCAGGGGAGTGGGCTACCGACTGACCCCGCAGTAACACCCCCGCCTGCCGCTAGATCGACACGCGCCCGCTTACCACGGCCCGGCTGGTTCCGCCGATCCAGATGTCCTCGTCCTCGACGCTGACTGTCACCAGCCCGCCGCGTCCCAGGACGGTGCCTTGCTGGACGGTGTAGCTGCCGCCTACCGTTCCTTCGCTGAGGAGCCATTGCGCCAGGCCGGCGTTGAGGCTTCCGGTTACAGGGTCTTCGGGAACGCCGAACCCGGGAACGAACGCCCGGACCTCGAAGTCCGCCGGTCCTCCCTCCGCGTAGCCGCCGATAACGCCCACGCGGAGCTGGTCCATGAGGGCAAAGTCCGGCTGGAGTTCGAGCACCTGCTCCGCCGATTCCAGCCGGATTCCCAGCCAGCCCGGGCCGTTGTCCACCCAGTTGCTGCCCAGGACCTGTCCGGCGTCGATGCCCAGGCTGGCGACGGCCTGCTCCAGCACGGCCGGCTCAACCGCACCGGAGCGGACCAGCGGCGGTGCCGCAAAGGCCAGATCGGTGCCGGCGCGGCGGATCTTCACCAGACCCGCCTCGCATTCCTGCAGCAGCTCTCCGTCACGGAACGGCTGTCCGCCTTCTTCCAGCCAGGCGTGGGCCGAGCCCAGTGTGGGATGCCCGGCGAAGGGCAGCTCGGATGCCGGTGTAAAGATCCTCAGCCTGTAGTCCGCTTCCGGGTGCGAGGGCTTCAGCAGGAACGTGGTCTCCGACAGGTTGGTCCAGTTCGCGAAGCTTTGCATCTGTTCTGTGGTCAGTCCGTCCGCGTCATGTACGACGGCGACGGGGTTCCCGGCTTTCGGGCCCGGCGCAAAGACGTCTACCTGGGAGAAGGGATATTCATTCACAACGGTGGGCATGCTGGTCTTTCTCTGGATGGCGGGTAGCTCCGGCGGGAGACTTCCTCCACCACGGTAGGCGGCGGTCAGACATCGAAACCATAGCCAATTCCGGAAAGTGGCCTTGCCGCGAACCAATGCGGTCCGGACGCCGCCGGGGTTAAGCTGAATCTGCGGACACGACGACTCTTTCCCGCACACGACTTCCCCCGGACCGTCCGGCGAATCGGATGGTCCGGCGACCGGCCGGAGGGCAATCCATGGCAAAGAAGCTTCCCTTGGACGACCTCTCCGCCGCGATTGGCAGGATCCGCAGGCTGCTCCTGACCGAGGAAGAGGTGGGCACCGCCGTCGCGATGCCGGCCGGCAGGAACTAGGTGAGCGCCACCATGGGCTTCGATCCCCAGGAACCCGAGCAACGGCGGCAGCTCCGGGCAGCGCTGAAGGCTGTGGGCCTCACGCCCGGGGACCTCTGGCTGAACTACTTCAGCATCGGCGGCAGCGTGGGCGAATACGAAGTCGAAGCCTACCTGCAGGGGCTGCTTTCCCTGCCCTCGGTCCAGCGGGACCTTCTGGCCATGGCGGCCAATGAACTCATCGAGGACGTTCCCCGCCTGTACGCACCCTATTCCGACGATCCCGACCTCCCGGATTCAGGACGCGACTTAGGACGCGGCTCGAGCGAACCCGGACGCGACTCAGACGAAGCCGGCCAGGAGACCGAGTCCGCGGGCGGTCACGATTCTCACGGCAGGCCCGGGGCTGACGAGCCCACTGACCCCTCCGGCGACAGCTAGCAGACCAGCCGCCGTCGGGGAAGGGACGGCGATTGGTTTCTGCCAGGTTCGTGAGGATCGTCGGGGGTGTTTAGGTTGTCGGCTGTGCCCGGCGGATGGCATCCACGACGTCCTGAAGGGTTTGTAGTGCCGCTTCGAACCGCTCCTCGCCCACGTAGGCGCCCCACAGCCGTTCCAGCTCCCGGACTTTATCCGAGGCTTCGCGCAGCAGCTGTAGCCCTCGGGCGGTGGGGAAGATGAGCTTCGCCCGGGCATCGGCCGGGTCAGGCCGGCGTTCCAAGTACCCCAGTTCCTGCAGCTCGTTGACCAGTTCCGACGTGGCGGCCAGGCTGAGCTGCGCCCTCGCCGCCAGGTCTGTGAGGCGGATTCCCTTGGTGCCGATGTTTCCCGTGATCTGCAGATGGGCCAGGCGGATGTCCCCATAACCATAGGCCTCCGCCTCCTCAAGGAGTTCGCGCCGGAACTCTCCAAGCAGGCGGACTAAGAGCTGTCCGACGGGAAGCCGGGAACGCTGGGGATCACTTGACGGCGGTGGGGGCATGGAGGAGACTTTATCCCATAAAGCTTCGGAAACCGAAGTAAATTCTTCAAATGCATGTTGGAGGCCGAACATGTCTTCGGAAACTTCCTCGACCATGATTGATACAACTCTTGGTCCCCTCATGGTCCACCGCGCCGGCACCGGTGCGCCTGCGCTCTTATGGCACAGCCTGTTTGTTGATTCCAGGACCTTCGACGCCGTCGTGGAGGAGTTGGGCCGGCAGCGCGAGCTTTTCCTGGTGGACGGGCCCGGACACGGTGACAGTCCTGGACCGCAAGGGCTTTATTCCCTCGAAGACTGCGCCACCGCTGCCGGGCAGATCCTGGAGTCTCTGGGCATCTCGGCCCCCGTGGACTGGGTCGGTAACGCCTGGGGAGGTCATGTGGGCATCGTCTTTGCCCACAGATTCCCGTCCCGCTGCCGGACGCTGACCACTATCGGCACCCCGCCTTATCCCTTGTCCCGTGTTGAGCGCCTCCAGATGTCCCTGTTGGTTTTCCTCTACCGGATGCTAGGCCCAGGACCGTTCAGCGGGTCACTGGCGGAGGTGCTGGCCGGGCGCGGTGCCGCGAAGACAGCGCCCACGGCTGCCGCGGCGATCAGTGAAGCATTCCAACGGGGAAACAGGCGTGGCAAGTACTGGGCCATGCGCTCGGTGATGCTGCAGCGCCCGGACCTTCGCCCGGTCCTGCCCCGGCTGCAGGTCCCCACACTGATGCTGGTGGGTCGCGACGATCCGATGAATGATCCGGAGGAGGCGGAGCGTGCAGCGCGCAGCGTCCCGGACGGGCGGTTTGCGCAGGTTACCGGGGCCGGCCACGTGGCCCCGCTCTTGATCGCACCCCGTGAAGTTACTCAGCACGTCCTGCAATTCTGGGCCCATCACAGCAATCGCGAGGCCGCGGCATGAAACCCCAGCCAGGCCCGGGGCTGACGAGCCCACTGACCCTTCCGGCGGCAGTTAGCAGACCGGGCGCGGGCGCGGAGGGGGCCTTCGGCCCTGATCTGTGCACGAGGACCGCGGCTAGGCTGGAAAAGGTGAACAAATCACCTTGAGAGTGGAGGCTGACAACGATGTCCGGACACTTCGAATTGATAAGCGCACCCGACGGCGGGTACAGGTTCAGGCTTCTCGGCAAGGCCGGGGAACTGGTGGCCATTTCCGTGAAGTTCCCCACCAAGCGGGCTGCCGCCCAGGGGATCGCGCTGGTTCGTGAGATCGCCGGGACCGGCCTGATCCGCGATCTGAGCAACAGCCGCCCGATCGAAGCATCCCACCGGATCAGGCCCTCGCAGCCGGCGGTCCACAGCGGCACCCCGTTGCTCCGCACGCGCGCCGCCCACAACCTGCACCCTGATCACGGGCATCCGCAACTCAGGCCGGCAACCCGCCGCTAAACAGCTAGCCTGCCGCCTCGTACTGCCCCCGGAAGAACGCGTTCGCCGGGGGCAGCCACATCAGCACCGCGCCCGCCAGCGTGAGGGCCAGCCCGGTCACCACAACGGGCGACAGCTCAAACGGCGCCCCCAGGGCGGATAGCACGGCGATGATGGTCAGCACGGTGCGGACCCACCTGATGCCGGCGAGGAGCCGAAAGGCAGCCCACACCTGCAGGGCCACTAACGGGACCGCGAGGACAACCATGGCCCAGTCGGGCGTGGGCCGGCCGGCGCCAACCCCGCTAAACTCCAGGATCACCGGCAGTACGCCGGCGACGAGCGCGCTGGCCAGCCAGAACGCCGTCGATGCCCTCACCACCGGCGGAACCGTGGCCGGTCCGCCGAAAATCAAACGCTGTTCCCCCAAAGGGTCCCCCATCATCACCATGCATTCCGCGCCCGCGGGCGCGCTGAATTTTCCAGCCTAGCGACGGGCCAGGGAGCCGTCTTGTCATACGGGAACGGCCGCTCCTGCGGGCGTGCCGGCAGCCAACCGGCCGCCGCACCCGCGGCCACTCGCCACCGCACCCGGCGCCACACCGGCCGCCAGCCCCCAAGCCGCCCCTAAGCCCTGAGAGGAACCCGGTCCGCTCGCAGCTTCCGGTCGTAAACTGGCCTTCGAATCTGATTGCGCGGGCTCACCGGAGCCCCCGCGGCGTGAAGTGGAGTCCGGATGCTCTGGAAACTGCTCGTTGAATACCTGCGGCCGCAGCGGCGGTTGCTGATCGCCGTCGTGATTTTCCAGCTGGCGCAGTCCATCGCTTCCCTGTACCTGCCCACGCTCAACGCGGACATCATCGATGAGGGCGTGGCCAAGGGGGACACCGGCTACATCCTGCGGGTGGGCAGCTTGATGCTGTTCATCACCATGCTGCAGATCGCGTGCGCGGTGGTGGCCGTGTATTTCGGGGCGAAGGCGGCCATGGCCCTGGGCCGGGACCTGCGCGGGGCCATCTTCACCCGGGTGGGGGAGTTCTCCGAGCAGGAGGTCACCCGGTTCGGGGCGCCGAGCCTGATCACCCGCTCCACGAACGACGTCCAGCAGGTCCAGCAGCTGGTGCTGATGTCCGCCACGCTGATGGTGGCCGCGCCCATGCTCAGCATCGGCGGGGTGATCATGGCGGTCCGGCAGGATGCGCAGCTGTCCTGGCTGATTGCTGTCAGCGTCCCGGTGCTGCTGATCGCGGTCGGGCTGATCATCACCCGAATGGTGCCGCTGTTCCGGAAGATGCAGGTGCGGATCGACACCGTGAACCGGGTGCTGCGGGAGCAGCTCACCGGCATCCGGGTGGTGCGGGCGTTCGTGCGCGAGGACATCGAAACCGCCCGGTTCGCGCAGGCCAACGAGGACGTCACGGACACCGCGCTCCGGGCCGGCCGGCTGATGGCGCTCGCGTTTCCCACCGTGATGCTGGTGCTGAACGTCTCCAGCGTGGCGGTGATCTGGTTCGGATCGTTCCGGATCGAGGACGGCTCCATGCAGGTGGGCACGCTGATCGCGTTCCTCAGCTACCTGCTGCAGATCCTGATGTCCGTCATGATGGCCACGTTCATGGCCGTGATGATCCCGCGTGCGGCGGTCTCGGCGGACCGGATCGGCCAGGTGCTCACCACGGAGTCGAGCGTGCGGCCGCCGGAGCATCCGGTCACCGCTGCCGCCGGCCGGGGCGGCATGGGCAGCGGTGAGCTGGAAATGCACGACGTCGGGTTCGCCTACCCGGGTGCCGAGCAGCCGGTTTTGTCCGGCATCAGTTTTACCGCCCTGTCGGGGCAGACGACGGCGATCATCGGCAGCACCGGGTCCGGCAAGACCACGCTGGTGAACCTGCTGCCGCGGCTTTTCGATGCGACCAGCGGTTCGGTGAAGTTCGACGGCGTGGACGTCCGCGAGCTGAACCCGGACCAGCTGTGGGGGCACATCGGGCTGGTGCCGCAGCGGCCGTACCTGTTCTCCGGCACGGTGCGCAGCAACCTGCTCTACGGCAAGCCCGATGCCACCGAGGATGAGCTGTGGCGCGCGCTGTCCACCGCGCAGGCGCAGGAGTTCGTCCGGGAGATGGAGGGCGGCCTGGACGCGCCCATTTCGCAGGGCGGCACCAACGTCTCCGGGGGCCAGCGGCAGCGGATCGCCATAGCCCGGGCGCTGGTGAAACGGCCCGAGCTCTACATTTTTGATGACTCGTTCTCGTCGCTGGACACCGCAACGGACGCCCGGCTGCGGCAGGCGCTCAAGCACGACACCTCCGGCGCCACCCTGGTGATCATCGCCCAGCGGGTGTCCAGCATCGCCGATGCGGACCAGATCCTTGTGCTCGACGACGGCAGGATCGTGGGGCACGGAACGCACGATGAGCTGCTGGAGACGTCGGAGACGTACCGCGAGATTGTGTCCTCGCAGCTGGCAGCGGAGGAGGCGGTATGAGCACCACAGGCAGGCCGGCAGGCGGGGCACCCGGCGGAACTGCCGCCGTCGAACGCATGCCCAGACCGCGCGGCGGCCCCGGGCACGGCGGACCGTTCGCCGGGATGAACGTCCCCGCCGAGAAGGCGATGAACTTCTGGCCGTCCGCCAAACGGCTGCTGGGCACGCTGCGGCCGGAGCGGCTGTGGCTGGTGCTGGTGATTGTGCTGAGCGTCGCTGCGGTGGCGCTGTCCGTGATCGGGCCGCGGCTGCTGGGCGAGGGCACCAACCTCATTTTCGCCGGCGTCGTGTCCAAGCAGCTCCCGGCGGGGATGAGCAAGGCGCAGCTGATCGCGCAGCTGCGGGCCGCGGGGGAGAACCAGAAGGCGGACATGCTCAGTGCCATGGCGCTGACGCCCGGGCAGGGGATCGACTTCACCGCGCTGGCCAACGTGCTGCTGTGGGCGCTGGTGCTGTACGTGCTGGCGTCCGCGTTTATGTGGATCCAGGCGTACGTGCTCAACGGCGTGGTGCAGCGGACGGTGTACCGGCTGCGCGAGCGGATCGAGGCGAAGATCAACCGGCTGCCGCTGCGGTATTTCGATTCGATCCAGCGCGGTGAGCTGCTCAGCCGGGTGACGAACGACGTCGACAACATTTCCCAGAGCCTGCAGCAGTCCATCAGCCAGGCGGTCACCTCGCTGCTGACCGTGCTGGGCGTGCTGGTGATGATGTTCCTGCTCTCGCCCACGCTGGCGTTGATTGCGCTGGTGACCATTCCGTTGACGCTGGTGACGACGACGATGATCGCCAAGCGCTCGCAGAAGCTGTTCGTGGCGCAGTGGAAGCATACGGGCGAGCTGAACGGGCAGATCGAGGAGACGTACACCGGGCATGCGCTGGTGAAGGTGTTCGGCCGGCAGCAGGAGGTGGGGGAGCGGTTCCGGCAGAAGAACGCGGAGCTGTATGAGGCGAGCTTCGGCGCGCAGTTCATCTCCGGCCTGATCATGCCGGCCATGACGTTCATCGGGAACCTGGTGTACGTGGGGATCGCCGTGGTGGGCGGCCTGCAGGTGGCGTCGGGCGCGATGCAGCTGGGTGATGTGCAGGCGTTCATCCAGTACTCGCGGCAGTTCACCCAGCCGCTGGCGCAGCTGGGGTCCATGGCCAACCTGCTGCAGTCCGGTGTGGCGTCGGCGGAGCGGGTGTTCGAGCTGCTGGACGAGGAGGAGCAGTCGCCTGAAGCGGCTGGTTCTGCTCCCGACGGCGGGCGGGGGCGGCTGGTGTTCGAGAACGTCTCGTTCTCCTACTCACCGGACAAACCGCTCATTTCGGACCTTTCGTTGGTTGCAGAGCCGGGGCAGACTGTGGCGATCGTGGGCCCCACGGGGGCCGGGAAGACAACGCTGGTGAACCTGATGATGCGGTTCTACGAGATTGATGCGGGGCGGATAACGCTCGACGGCGTGGACATCACCTCCGTCTCCCGGCGCGAGCTGCGCTCGCGGATGGGGATGGTGCTGCAGGATACGTGGCTGTTCGGCGGGACCATCCGGGACAACATTGCGTACGGCCGGCCTGACGCCACCGAGGAGGAGATCCTGGAGGCGGCGACGGCGACGTACGTGGACCGGTTCGTGCACTCCCTTCCCGAGGGCTACGACACCGTGCTGGAGGACGAGGGCGGCAACGTTTCGGCCGGCGAGAAGCAGCTGCTGACGATTGCCCGGGCGTTCCTGGCCCGGCCTTCTGTTTTGATTTTGGATGAAGCGACTTCTTCAGTGGATACGCGGACCGAGGTGTTGGTGCAGAAGGCGATGAGTGCGCTGCGGTCCGACCGGACTTCGTTTGTCATTGCGCATCGCCTGTCCACGATCCGCGACGCCGACCTCATCCTGGTGATGGAGGCCGGCCAGATCGTGGAACAGGGGACTCATGCGTCGTTGTTGGCTGCGGGCGGGGCTTATGCACGGCTGTATGAAGCGCAGTTCGCGGCTCCGGTGGCGGAGGTCTGAGGCGCTGACACTCTCGCAGTCAATCATCCCTATATTCGAGGATATCTGGCGTCGAAACAAGTGTCTGTACTAGGCGGTAACTAGGTCTTCTGCAACGCAGCTGTCAAAGAATTCGGATGCTTGTTGTTCTGATAGGTACTGGAAACTCTGGGGCGGCCGGGAAACGCCGTCCAGCCATGAAAGTAACAGTGGGCTCTCGAACCGAACGACGGACCCCACCCGGATACCTGTGCCAACTGACCCGTTGCTGTAGTACTCAAAGAATCTGGTTCTCGAAATCGCTCCGTCTTCCCGAAATTTTCTCCAGAGATTTTTAGGTTCGGTCGTGTACTGCCCGTCGACCGCGAACCAACCCACCAGCGCTCCAACGGGCATCGTCGCGTAGATCAGAACGTGACTTACGTCAGGAGCGACAGGCCGCTTCCGGAACTCAACCTTCTTCCGCCCCTCAACGATGGCCTGAGCGAACTCCGGGCGAATAGACATCAAAGCTACTCTTCCACGACGTTGCGTGCCCACGACTTCCCCCTCTCACTTCTCAGCTCGGCAATGGACTGCGGAGATCTCTTGACTACCCCAAGCTCGCGGAGTTCTTCCACACTGACAGGCCTCTCAAGTATTGCATTGAGTCGGAATCTGATGGCCAAGACGGGCCGATCACACATCTTTTCTATTTCGTCACGGGAGAACACCGTTCGCGTCCCAGCGAAGCCTAGAATCTGATCAGCTTCTGTGGTCCGAAGTGTCGCTTCAAGAACCCCCACAGCGTGGACGGCCTGTTCGGAACGGGTTCTGAGGAAAAAGAGAGCGTCGCCTGGGTTCAGTTTCTTGATGTTCGAATGGCAGAGATACACCTTCCGAACGGCATTTCCGTACGTCTGGTCAAAAAGGCTGGGTTGAGGACTCGTGGAAGGAAATAGCATTCCATGCCAAGCGGGTATCACCGGAACTAGGTAGGCTCGCTCAACTAGCATTGCGCCCGGCCCGTATCTCCGGTTGTATTCGAGCGGATCAGCGTAGTGTTCGTGGTCCAAATGCGGTGTGAGAACTTTCCCGAAGACATGTTCGCCTGGAGACTTTTCACCAAGTCGGTAGAAGCCGAACTCCTGAAGAAGCGCAATCAGCGGACCATGATGCTCTTGAACCTCGACAAAGCATGAATCATAGGAGTTTGAGCGTGCGTGTTCTATGACGGTTCCGAGCAATAGTTCGCCGCGCTTGGCGCCGACAGCGCTATCTGAAATTTTGAAGGTGCAAATTTTTAAGGCTCGACCTGGCAGAGTGCCTACGTCTGGTGAATCCGCCTTCAAAACGGCAAAACCTGTGACGTGCTCGATCGACCCCAAAACTAGACAATGCCGATTTTCGGCAACTACCTTGTTCTGCCACCATGCATCAAAGCTAGGGTAACCAACCCGCAGGGAATCGAAAATTGGATCAGAAAGGTCGAATTGGTGTGGACTGACACTCTCGACAGCGTAGTGTTCGATGGGCTCGAACAGCAGGGCTTTAAGGCTGGCGATGGCATCGGCTATCGACATCACCCTATCCGCGAGTCCCAGATACTGGGCTCGGCGGTGAATACCACGATCCTCAGTAACGAGCCACGTCACAGCATTACGCTCGACTGCCAGCAGATGTGCGGCGTCAACCTTGTCGTTAGGACTTAGCGGCCAACTATAGCGGGCCCTCTCGGCGAAGTCTGGCCGAATGCTAAGGCGTGCCAAAGCTAGATACTTTGATATCTCCCTTAACCGTCGGGTACGAAGCTGGGTGTTAGTCGTTCGCACGAAATCATCCCGGACATTCTCGATAATGCAGGGCGCGCCATCAGCGGCAAGAATCAAACGGTGTAATGTCGCGGCAGCTTCGGCATTAACATGTTGGCGGTTCGTGTCACCTTCAATAGCGATGACGATGTTGGCATCCAGTAGTACCTTCATGCCTGGACCGCGCTGATCATGCGCTTGCGCTCTCGGGCTTAGCCCTTACGGAACTATAAAAATGCATGCTACTCGCCTAATCGTTTGGGACGGTACTCGCCTACACATAGAAGATGGGACAGGTCATCTATTACAACTATCCTTCCGCAAAAGTTCGTATGTGACCAACCATCATTTCTAAGTCCTCGCATATCTCGTGTGGGTGGAGGCTTTTAGCCACCTTGTGCGCGGTTAGATTAAACCTTTCCAATACATCCTTCCCACGGAGATCGCGAACAACAGATGGCGGGTTGGTGCCTTGAAAAGCGGCTTCGCTTATGACTAATGACATTTCTTCCTGCAATATCTTGCGGACTTCAGACTCTGGTTTTCCGCTTGCAGCTGATATTGCGCGAGGAACAATTAGATATGACTCCATATAGCGACGTCGCCATTTACAAGCACTAAAGCCCTCCGTCACCTTTTCAGACTTATCGCGTAAATCATCTGCCACTGTGCCAGGTGCGTCATCATTGCGATCTCTAAGGCTGAGAGCAGAAATATCGCCATACTCTGTTCGGAGGGCGCGCCAAAGAAGTCGTCGCTCCTTATGATGGTCGCTTGTTTGCCACTCAGCAAAATTAGTTGGCCAAGAAACATCGAGCTTGGCAGCAATCAGCTTGAGAACGTCCAGGTCAGTAGTTCCTTCAAAAAAGAAGACCTTCTTCGTTGTGCGGATTCTATCAATTTTCGGAGCGTAATCTGATCCGATACCGACCATCAGGCTTACTTTTTGCTGGTCTTCTGACAAGTAATTAAACTTTCCGCCTGAACGCACCTCAAGTATTCGCGCAGGAGCGGTTTGTCGAAGTATCTCGCTGGAGTGAGTAGCTAAGAGAACCTGTTTGTTGAACTGTTTGGTTAGAACCCCGAGTCGTTCGACGAGCTGGGATTGAAGCGCCGCATGTAAATGGGCATCAGGCTCGTCAAACAGCAGTACGTCCGCTACAGGCGACGTGGCGAGCGTATAAACACTCAACCACTGCAAGAAGCCACTGCCCTCGACCATCAGGTCTCTAGGGTTATACCCGGGGTGGCGGGTGAGCTTATATCCGTCAACCTCGCCCTTCTCCACGAAGACTTGTATGAACGTATGGTATTCCTCGTCAAAATCTTTGAGCGACAGCTCCGCGGAAAATACTTCTCTGAGTGTTTGCTGCAAGAGCTCCCATGGATCTTCTTCGCGCAGACGTCTGAGGTCCTTAGTGCGAATTTTGGCTAATCCACTACGTAGTTCTTCGCGGCGTTCTATATTGCTGTCCCTCATATCAAGCAATAGATTGCGGAGAATCGCACCTGCGAGTCCTTCGCCGATGCGTCGCCGTCTAAGTGCTCCGTATGTTCGTTCTTCCCTGGCTGAGATGCCGGCAAAGGGTGGTAGGTAAGCGATAATGGGGCATTTATCATCTTGTTGTAGTGTTGAATTTGAAACCTTTATGAATAGTCGGTCATTTGCCAATGCAAGATTGAACTCCAGCTCATGATTTTTACCATCATGTTGCCAAGCGCAGGCGACAGAAAGGGTGTATCCGTCGGCATCGTCATCTGTCTTCTGGGTCTTCAGATTGGTCCAAAGGTGCTTCAGCGAAGGTATGTTTATTGGGGAGAACTCGTCATCACCGAGTCCGAATCCTTGACTGCTTGATCTTGAATCGAGCAGTCCCTCCGGTCCACGCTGAGCGAGCGTAGCCACTTTACAAAACTCCCACACAGCCAGGCCTTGTAGCAGTGTAGATTTGCCGGCGTTATTTCCACCCGCAACGAGAGTCATTCCTTCTTGGAGAGTTACCTCCGCACTTTCAAATTGTTTGAACTTCCTGAAGCGGACACTCGACAACTTCAACGTGACCCCAATTCTCACGAATGCGTTTGCTGTAACCCACCGAGCTTAGCGGTACTCCCCTTCCGCCCAGCGCAGCGAAGCGGTTCGCCAACACGCTGGCCCTCGGCTGAAGACTCGAACTGAATGCGGGTGCTGCTGCCGGTGGACACGATCGACGTGACACCTCGGGATCTCTGGCGTACCGCAAAGAGGATCCTTCAGCCAGTAGGCAGGGAAGCCGGGGCTATGCTCAAACCGTGACTGAAGATCAATCGCGGAATCGTGACGAGGAGTCAGGCGGCGAGCAATGTCCCGTTCCATTGGCCCACGAGAGGCTGGAAGAGGCGCATTGGCAACTTCATCAGATGATGGATCATTATCATCACCCCGCCCAGTTCCGCTTCAGCTGTAATGCTTTCCTTCATTCGCTCAAATCTGTACTTGATATGTTGCGTATAGATCTTGAGCGCAAGGGACAAAATGATTGGCGACGCCAGCGGTTGGATGCCTTGAAGGCCGACCCCGTATTTCGAGCGTTTTCGGAGGGGCGGGACATGGTGGTGCACAGGGGATCGCTGGTAAACAGCAGTCGTGTGGACCTTGGACTGATCAAGTACGACAAAGTGAAGTTCGCAATTCAACAGGATCTGCGCAGCGACCAGCCAAGTCACGATCTGCTAGCACACCTCGTTGAAAAGAACGCTGAGACGGAACACGGACTCTTCGTTCCGCCCGATCACCCATTTCTTGGCGAACAGTTGGGCGTTAGGCGAGTGTATTTCGAGCCGTCGCTGAGCAAAGACCAAGACGTTGTCACGGCAAGTAATGCCGCTTGGTTAAAGGTAAGGGAAGCCGTGGAGGATGCTCACAAACTTTTCAAGATGACCTTCGCGTCGGACGATCACTCCGGTGCAAGTGGCCATGATTTGAAGCGCGTTTGGCTATACCTTGAGACGGATGCCGACCCGGACCTCCTATCGTTGTGGAAATGGGATTAGTCTTACCAAGATTCTTCACGGCGCGAACGCCCGTAGTGTACGCCCGCAATCGGCGTCTACCGTAGAAGGCACGGCTGCGGAATGAAGCCACTGCCAATGAAGCGCCTCGCGTAGATCTAGGAACAAACATGACCGCCGGCTGTCCCACGCTTTTGGGGCATGGCTCCACCAGCGTTGAAGCGCCTGTGTGGCTGGTGAACGGTGCTTTGTGGGTGGGCCACGACCTTGTCGATGCCCAGCAGAGCGTCACCCCCAGAGTCTCTACATCGACCCCAACCAAGCCAGAGCCGGACCACAGCGTCTACGCGGCTGGAACGGCGGCCTCCAAATCCTGATCGACGTCAAGAGCGATTGCGGGGCCACCTATGCCGGAATCGAGCAGGAATCGTCAGCGCCCGGCCCGGTCCCAGTGGTAACTGCGCGGTGACTGCTATGTGGGCCTACGAGAGGCGCGTTGGCTTCAATGACGGCCGCTTCGCCGACCTCACCCTCCCGGAAAGCCGATGCCGCTGGGCTGCGACGATTGAGCCCGGCTCTTCACTTGCAGGGCGTAGGCCGCCAAGCCACGTCGCACGCCAATGACTACCCGGCAATCTCGGACAGCCCGAGGCGACCCGAGTCGACATTAGAACGAGTTCTTCGACGCCGGTTTGGACCAAATGAACACCGACGATCTCGCCAGCCCGCAGCAGTTCTTTGCCGACCGTAGCGTCATAGGTACCGATGGCGTGACGGTACGATGCTGCCTAGCCTCAATTAGGAGGTGCAGGGCATTCCAATCAGACCCCACCCCCGGCCGTAGTACACGGACACCCCCGTAGCACTCGGACACACAGCGCAACCTTCCAGCCCCCACACGTAATCTGTTTAGATGCCTCGTTTTGCGCTTGATATTGAGTCCGTGCCCCGTCCCGTTCGCGCCCAGGCGCTCCTGGACGCCGTGAACCACCGGGTCGTCATTGCCGACGGGGCCATGGGCACTATGCTGCAGGGCCGGGAACTGTCTCTCAAGGTCGACTTCCTGGGCCTCGAAGGCTGCAACGAGATCCTCAACGACACCCGCCCGGACGTCCTCGCGGACATCCACGACGCGTACTTCGCCACAGGCATCGACGCCGTGGAAA
Source organism: Arthrobacter sp. NPDC058288 (assembly GCF_042880995.1). Taxonomy (NCBI): domain Bacteria; kingdom Bacillati; phylum Actinomycetota; class Actinomycetes; order Micrococcales; family Micrococcaceae; genus Arthrobacter; species Arthrobacter sp. NPDC058288. The sequence continues at coordinate 33,817 of NZ_JBHVYH010000003.1, read as the reverse complement.
CCAACACCTTCGGCGCCAACTGGTCCAACCTCTCCGACTACGGCATCGACGACCGGATCGAAGAGCTCGCCCGGAAGGGCGCCGCGATCGCCCGCGAGCGCGCAGAAGCGGCAGAACAGACAGACGGACGCATGCGCTGGGTCCTGGGCTCGATGGGTCCGGGCACCAAGCTTCCCAGCCTGGGCCACACCAGCTACGACTACCTCAAGCAGACCTTCGCCCTGCAGGCCGAGGGCCTCATCGACGGGGGAGCGGACGCCTTCCTCATCGAGACCAGCCAGGACCTCCTGCAGACCAAAGCCGCGGTCAACGGCTGCAAGCAGGCCATCGTCACCCGCGGCGTCCGGCTGCCGATCTTCGTCGAGGTGACCGTCGAAACCACCGGAACCATGCTCATGGGATCCGAGATCGGCGCGGCGCTCACCGCGCTCGAGCCGCTCGGCGTCGACGCCATCGGCCTGAACTGCGCCACCGGGCCGGACGAGATGAGCGAGCACCTGCGCCACCTCTCCAAGCAGTCCTCCGTAGCCATCGCCTGCATGCCCAACGCCGGCCTCCCGGTGCTTGGCCCCAACGGTGCGCACTATCCGCTGTCACCCAGCGAACTCGCCACCGCACACGAGCAGTTCGTGCGCGAATTCGGCCTGGGCCTCGTGGGCGGCTGTTGCGGTACGACGCCGGAACACATGGCCGCCGTCGTCGAGCGTCTTGCGCCCTTCCGCGCCAGCGCCGCCGTCACCAGCGGCGGGAGGGGCGCCGACGGCGGCCGCCTCCCCACCGAGCGTGAAGCCGGAATCGCGTCCCTCTACCACCACGTGCCGTTTGACCAGGAATCCGCCTACCTCGCCATCGGTGAGCGCACCAACGCGAACGGTTCGAAGGCGTTCCGCCAGGCCATGCTCGAAGAGCGCTGGGACGACTGCGTGGACATCGCCCGCGAGCAGGTCCGCGTTGGCGCGCACCTGCTGGACGTCTGCATTGACTACGTGGGGCGCGACGGCGTGGCCGACATCAAGGAGGTCGTCTCACGGTTCGCGTCCGCCTCCACCCTCCCGCTCGTCATCGACTCCACCGAACCGCCAGTGCTGCAGGCCGGCCTCGAACTCATCGGCGGCCGCCCCGTGGTCAACTCCGTCAACTACGAGGACGGCGACGGCCCGAACAGCCGCTTCGCGCGCATCATGCCGCTGGTGAAGGAACACGGCACCGCCGTGATCGCCCTGACTATCGACGAACAGGGCCAGGCCCGCACCACCGAAGGCAAGGTGGCCATCGCCTCCCGCCTCGTCGACGCCCTGGTGGGCGAATGGGGCATGCGCGTCGAGGACATCATCGTGGACGCCCTGACCTTCCCCGTTGCCACCGGCCAGGAAGAAACCCGCCGGGACGGCATCGAAACCATCGAGGCCATCCGCCAGATCACCACGAAATACCCGGGCATCAACACCACGCTCGGCGTCTCGAACGTGTCCTTCGGCCTCAACCCGGCAGCGCGCGTGGTGCTGAACTCCGTGTTCCTGCACGAAGCCGTGCAGGCCGGCCTGTCCAGCGGCATCATCGACGCCGCCAAGATCGTGCCGCTCGCCTCCCTCCCGGAGGACCAGCGCAAAGTGGCCCTGGACCTGGTCTATGACCGCCGCGAATACGACGCCGACGGCAACGTCACGTACGATCCCCTGGCCATCATGCTGGACCTGTTCGCCGGCGTCGACACCGCAGCGCTCAAGGACCAGCGCGCCGCCGAACTCGCCGCCCTGCCCACCGGCGAACGCCTGCAGCGGCGCATCATCGACGGCGAAGGCAAGGGCCTGGAAGCTGACCTGGACCTTGCCCGCAGCGAAGGCATGTCCCCGCTCGGCATCATCAACGACCAACTGCTCGAGGGTATGAAGGTTGTGGGCGAGCGCTTCGGCGCCGGCGAGATGCAGCTGCCGTTCGTGCTGCAGTCAGCCGAGGTGATGAAGAACGCGGTGGCCCTGCTCGAGCCGCACATGGAGAAGTCCGATTCCTCAGGCAAGGGCACCATGGTGATCGCCACTGTGCGCGGCGACGTGCACGACATCGGTAAGAACCTGGTGGACATCATCCTCACCAACAACGGTTACAAAGTGGTCAACATCGGCATCAAGCAGGGGATCGCCGAGATCATGGCCGCAGCCGAGGAGCACGACGCCGACGTGATCGGCATGTCCGGTCTGCTGGTGAAGTCCACCGTGGTGATGAAGGAGAACCTCGCGGAACTGCAGTCCCGGGGGCTTGCGAAGAAGTGGCCGATTATTCTCGGCGGCGCAGCCCTGACCCGCGCCTACGTGGAGCAGGACCTGGCGGAGCAGTTTGAAGGAACAGTCAGGTATGCCAAGGACGCCTTCGAGGGCCTGGCACTCATGGAACCGCTGGTGCAGGTGGCCCGCGGCGCCGACCCGGACGCCGTCGGCCTTCCGCCGCTGAAGAAGCGGATCCACAAGGGTGGCCCGAAGTTCACGGTGACCGAGCCGGAGGCCATGCCCGGCCGTTCCGACGTGGCCGCCGACAACCCCGTTCCTGCGCCGCCGTTCTGGGGCACCCGCATTGTGCGCGGCGTGGCACTCCACGACTACGCGGCGTTGCTCGACGAGCGCGCCACGTTCATGGGGCAGTGGGGGCTCAAGCCCGGCCGCGGCGATGACGGCGCCTCCTACGAGGAACTGGTGGAACTCGAGGGACGGCCGCGCCTGCGCTACTGGCTGGACCGCATCCTCGCCGAGAGAATGCTCGACGCGTCGGTCGCCTACGGCTATTTCCCGGTGGTCGCCGAAGGGGAACAGGTGGTGGTGCTGCACCACGGCGAGGATCACGACGGCGTGCTCGGCACCCCGGGCCTGCTCGCCCCCGATGGCGGCTCAGGCGGTCCGATCGGCACCGAGCGGCTGCGTTTCGACTTCCCGCGCCAGCGCCGTGACCGGCACCTGTGCCTTGCCGACTTCGTACGTTCGCGCGAATCGGGGCAGGTGGACGTCCTGCCCGTGCAGCTGGTCACCGCCGGTTCCAAGATCGACGAGGTCACGTCTGAGCTGTTCAAGGGGAACCACTACCGCGACTACTACGAGCTCAACGGCCTGGTCATGCAGCTCACCGAGGCACTCGCGGAATTCTGGCACGCGCGCATCCGCTCCGAGCTGGGCTTCGCGGCCGAGGAGCCCAAGGACAAGGCCGGGTACTTCAAGCTCGACTACCGCGGCGCGCGGTTCTCGCTCGGCTACCCCGCGTGCCCTGACATGGAGGACCGCCGCAAGGTGACGGAGCTGCTGCGTCCCGAGCGGATGGGCGTGGTCCTCAGCGATGAGCTGATGCTGCACCCCGAACAGTCCACGGATGCGTTCGTGTTCCACCACCCAGAGGCGAAGTACTTCAAGGTGTGAGTTGAAGTGGGGCACTCATCACCGCATCCCCGGCCCGAACGACGGCAGCCGGCACCCGCTGAGGGGTGCCGGCTGTCGTCGGGTCGGCCCGGGGATGCCGGGCTGCATGGCTCTGCGTGCGGTGTGGCTTATGCCGGATCCGCCGGGGCCGCCACCTCGAACTGGCGATCCGCGAGGGTCTTCGGGACGGTGTCCTCGAACTGCGGGAGGCGGTTCAGGTAGTCCACCACTGAATCCGTGGACTCCACGTCACCGAACTTGTTGTCGATGTCGTAGAGGTTCCACTGCACGACGCCCGGGACGCGGTCGCCGATGGTCTCGCGGGGGATGATCGGGCGGAAGCCCTTCGCGATCGCGTCTTCGACGGTGTGGCGCACGCAGCCGGCCGCGGTCGCGCCTGTCACGATCAGGGTGTCGATGCGGTTGGAGGTTAGGAAAAGCTCCAGGTTCGTCCCCGGGAACGCCGAGGCGCGATTCTTCTCGATCACGACCTCGCCCTCCGCGGGAGCAATGCGGTCGTCGATTTGAGCCCAGTAGGAATCCGCCGGAAGGGTCTCCGTGGGGATCTTGGAGTACCACAGACCCATGTCGTTCGTCCCGGAGGTGGCGTCGCGGTTGCGGTACACGTTCGTGGTGTAGAAGACGGGAACCCCCTTGGCGCGCGCGGCCTCGTTGATGCGCTGGACGTTCGGGATGATGGTCTCCATGCCCGGGCAGCTGAACGGGTGGCCCGGACGGGTCCAGGCGTTTGCGAGGTCGATATGGATGACGGCGGGGCGGTTGCCGTAGCCGATCCGGCGCTTGAAACCGCGCTCGTTGTAGATGCTGGTTCCGGCTTCGAACGCCTCCTCCAGCACTGCTGCAAGGCGGGATTCGATGTCGTTGAATGTCTCTGTCATTTCAGTCATGGTTTTCTCCACTCTCTCGGCTTCTCGTGTTTCTAAGGTAGCAACCAGGTTGCTGTAGTGGCTACTGTAGCGCACGGATCGACACAGCACCAGAGGTATTTGGAGCCACATCTCCACCGGACCAACTTCCCCGTAATGCGGACAAAATCCTTGACTGGTTGCTATAGAAGGAAATAAGTTGTTGCTTGATCAACAGTGACCTGGATCATATGTGCGCTGCTCAGCCCGCAGTATTCTGGGCTAGAACTGCAGCATCACGCGGTCTTGGCGCCATCCCCCGAATGGAGACAACATGGAACGCGATCTTGCAGACAACTCACTGGAGAAGGTGAGCCCGGAACGCCTGCGTAAGGTGGTGCGGGCCTCCTTTGCCGGGACCGTGGTGGAGTGGTTCGACTTTGCCATCTACGGCTACATGGCAACCCACATTGCCGCTACCTTCTTCGCATCCAAGGATCCGGTCACGGGTCTGCTGGAGACGTTCGCCGTGTTCGCTGTAGCCTTCGCGCTGCGGCCCTTGGGCGGGATTTTCTTCGGACGCCTGGGCGACCGCCTTGGACGCAAAAAGATCCTGGTCCTGACCGTCCTGCTCATGTCCGGGTCTACGGCGGCAATCGGGCTCATCCCGAGCCACGAGACGATCGGCATCTGGGCCGCCGTCCTGTTGGTACTTGCCCGGTGTTTGCAGGGCTTTTCCGCTGGCGGCGAATACGCGGGCGCCACCATCTATGTCGTCGAGCACAGCCCCGACAACCACAGGGCCCGCTACTCGTCCGCCATGTCCGCGGCGACGTTCTCCTCGTTCGCACTCGCCGCCGGGCTCGGCGCGCTGCTCAGCTTTGTCCTGCCCGCTGCGGCCATGGGTGATTGGGGCTGGCGCATCCTCTTCCTGCTGTCCGTGCCGATGGGCCTGATCGCCTTCTACATCCGCGCCAAGCTCCACGAGTCCCCAGAGTTCCAAGCCATGATCGATGACTCCGCCTCCCGGCCCGCCCCGTCCCTGGGGGCCGTTTTCCGCACTCAGTGGCGCGCGATGCTGCGCCTGGGCGGGTTCGTGATGCTCACGGCACTCTCCTTCTACATCTACTCCACGTACATGTCGACCTTCCTGATCAAGGTGGTCGGCCTGCCCCAGCACCTCGCGCTGTTCTCGAGCCTGATCTCGCTGACCCTCGCGACGGCGCTGGCCCCCGTCATGGGCCGCGTCTCGGATCGCATCGGCCGCCGCCGCACCATGCAGACCGCCGCCGGTCTCCTGGCCACCCTCACCATTCCCGCCTACATGATCGCCGAACAGGGAACGTTCGCAACCGCCGTTGTCAGCCAGCTGCTCATAGGACTCGGCGCGGTGACCGCTAACGTGGTGACCTCGGTTCTGATGTCGGAAATGTTCTCGACCGACGTGCGTTTCGCAGCATCGGGCACCTGCTACAACATCACCTACGCCGTGTTTGGCGGCACCGCGCCCTTCGTGGCAACGTGGCTGGTCGCCGGAACCGGATATTCGCTCTCGCCCGCGATCTACGTCTCAGTCATCGCCGTCGCATCATTCCTCGTCGCCACCTTCCTCATGACCGAGACGGCAGGACGGCCTCTGCGCCGCTACCACGACGACCCCGTGGCCGCCGAGCCCGCGCGCGCCAGGACCTTCGAAGCGGCGCCCAGGGTCTGACGGCCTGGCCGGCCCGGTCGAAAGAAAGCACACAGTGGCACACATCCAGCTTTTGGGCACGGGTGGCACTATCGCTTCACGAAGCCACGGCACCGGGGGAGAGCCGTGGCTATCGACACCTCGGCAGTGCGCCGGGTAGCCGAAGAGGTAGGGCGGGCCCTCGCCGATCCGGGAACCGACGGGGTGGCGGTCACCCACGGCACGGATACCTTGGAAGAGACGGCATTCCTGCTCGACCTCGTGCATGGCTCACCCAAGCCCGTGGTGGTCACCGGCGCCCAGCACACAGCCGACAGCCCGGAGGCGGACGGTCCGCGCAACGTCGCGGAGGCGGTGCGCGCAGCGGCGGACCAGCAGTTGCGCGGGGCCGGAGCGCTGATCTGCTTCAACGGAACGGTCCTTTCCGCCCGAGGTGCCCGCAAGGTGCATACCACCGCGAGCAGCCCCTTCGGCCACGCCCCGCCGCTACCCGCCGCTGCCGCCGCCGGCCACGTTCGATGGCACCCGCGTGGAAATCGTCACCGCATACTCCGGCGCGACGCCGGACCTGCTGGATCACGCCGTGCAGCCCGGGAGCCGTGCCGTCGTGCTGGCCGGCGCCATCCCCTCGGGGGACCTCAACCCCTTCCAGACGCGCATCCTCGCCGCCGTCCTGCTCTCCCACGGAACCGCGCCGGGAGATGCCCGTGACCTGGTTCTGGCCGGGACACTCAGTGGAGACGTTTCCGGAGCAGTTCGATTCCGTCGTGACGGCCGGACACGAAATCGGGGTGCATGGTTACAGCCACGAGAACCCGATCGCCATGAGCCGCCCCCAGTAAACCGACGTCCCCGACTACTGCGTCGACCTCATCGAACGGCGTTCCGGGCGTAAGCCGGTGGGCTACGTGGCGCCGTGGTGGGAGTTCTCCCCGGTGACCAACGAGATCCTGCTGGAGCGCGGGTTCCTCTACGACCACTTCCTGATCCACAACGATTTCCCCCTTACTATGTGCGCGTCGGGGACTCCTGGACCAATATCGACTACGGCGCCGAGTCCGCAAAAGACTGGATGAAGCCCTTGGTGTCCGGCAAGCCGCAGAACCTGCTCATGCTCGAAAGGCTCTTCGATCACAGTCAGCCACATGAGGGCGTGGAGTTCGCCTTCATGGAAGAGGTCGCCCGCGACTTCGCCCGGCGCAGCCCCCGTTAGGCCTGTCGCTTATTTCAGCCTTCGGGTGCCGGCTGGCCTGCTCCACGAGTTCGGTAATCCACGGCCGGGTGCCCGCGGCGAAGAACCATGCCTTCGGGCAGCGCCTGGACGGCCGGGACGAAATTGGCAATCGTCACCAGCAGGATCGGCGTGGTCGCCGCCCAGGCCTGCGGCGAGCACGCTGTCGGGTAAGGCACAGGCGCGGCGAACTGGTCCCGGCTGAAGCCGCAGAAGAGCTCCGGCAACCGGCCTGCGGGGTACTCTGCCGCTTCCAGCAGGGCTGTGGAAATCCGCTGCGACTCCGCTACGAAGCCATAGCGGAGCAGGCCGGTGGCGATGATCGCATTGTCGTGGGGCCAGGCGGAACCGTTGTGATAGCTCGCCGGGTCGCGGTCCAGGGCGACGGCGTAGTAGCCACGGTCGGGCAGCCAGAACGCTTCGTTGAACCGTTTCTTCAGCTTCGCCGCCCGATCGGCGAGCTCGTCCGCCATGGCAGCATCGCCGGCGTCGTAGGCCATCGAGCACGCTCACGAACCCGGCGACATGCCTGCGCCGGGGGCGTGGATCACGACGTCCTTTCGGACCTCCTGCCAGACGGCCCGGATGGTCAACGTGTCGCGGTCCGGCTGGCGGGTTTCCTCCCAGCGCCGCTGGATCCGCGCCTCCTTCACCTCGAAAAGATCCGCGAAATCCGCATCAATTCGCAGCGAGATCACGCATTCTGCTGGCTCCAGGGAGTAATTGCGGACGGTGATCTGCCGCCGGGGAAACTCGCTGACTTCGGTCGATTTAAATGTCATCCGCCCGGCAGGAACTCTCAGGGAGTTCCTGCCGGGCGGATGACTTTCTGTGGTGCGGGAGTTGCGGCCTGTCAGTCCTGGCGGACCTTGCCGGGGTCGACGTTCCGGGCGGCGAAGATCAGCAGTCCGGAGGCCAGGACAGGGATGACGCCCCACCAGAGGGTGGCGTCGATCCAGCCAGTGCCGGCGCCGAGGGTGGCGGTGATCAGCAGGCCGCCGAGGATGGCCCCGACCTGGCCGGAGGCGTTGATAATGGAGGCGCCCGTTGCCCGGGTGTGGACGGGGAAGCTCTCGCCGGTGAAGAACAGCAGGGCGGAGAAGGGGCCGATAAGGAAGAACAGTCCGGCGCTGTAGAGCCCGATGATGAGCGGGAAGTTCCCGTTCGGTGCTTGAAGCATGGCGAAGAAGGAGACGGCACACAGGATCCAGCCAATCCCGATCGCGTTGCGGCGCCCGATCCGATCGCCCAGCCAGCCGTGGAACAAGTAGCCGGCGAAGGCGGTGGCGTTGGAGACGATGAGGACCAGCAGCGCGTTGTCGAACTCGACGTTCTTGCCGTCCGGTGCCGTCAGCAGCGACGTGCCGAGGATCGCGAATGCAAGGACGCCAAGCCAGTTCAGGAGGAAGGCGCCGCCGATTGTCAGGGTGGACCGCAGCGATTCCCCGCGGAAGACGGAGACGAGTGGGCTGGCCTTCTCCGAGACGTCGATTCCGTATTTGTTACCGAGTTGCTGTGCCTCTTCCACCCGGCCGTCCTTGATCATCTTGTCGATCTGGTGACGGTGGGCGAACTGGGGGCTCTCCTTGAGCCAACGTCCGGCGATGACGATGAAGATGGCGGGGATGGCGGCCACTACGAAGCAGAGCGCCCACCCGCCGATGGGGAACAGCAGGTAGACAGACCCGGCAGCCAGCACGGAGCCGACCGGCCAGCCCGACTGGACGAGTGAGTAGATGAGACCGCGGCGGCGGGCCTTGGCGGGATCGCTCTGGTGGGCGAACATCTCGTTGAGGTAGGCGGCGTTGATGGCCTGCTCGGCGTAGCCGAGACCGGCCAGTGAACGTACGAGGATCAGGAAGATGATTCCAAGGCCGGCGGCGAGGCCTACTACCCAGCCGACGGTGGCGGTGAGGAGGGAGGCTACGGCGGCGCCGATGACGGCGATCAGGATCCCCTTGCGGCGGCCGATCCGGTCGACGATCGGGCCGATCGCGAAGGCCACCAGTGCAGTGCCAGCGGTAACGCAGGTATTGATCCCCGTGGACTGGGCCGCACTCCAGCCGAGGTCTGCGGCCAGCACCGGCAGGAGGTTGCCAAACAGGACGAAGTCGTAGACGGCGAAGGTCCAGGCGAAGAAGCATATCCAGGTGGCCAGCCGGACATCCTTGGGGGTGACGTCCGACTCGACGAATCGGGAGAGTGGGGCAGTGGACATAGCGGTTCCTAATTCACGGGGATGGGTGGGGGATGTGATGAGTACAAAACGCGAGGGGCGGCCTGGAGGCCAGAATCGCTGACCGGTCCCCAGACCGCCCCTCACTGCTGCTCCAGGATCAGCTTGTGGTGCTCAGCTCCGCGACCAGGACGTCGCGGCGTTCGGCCGTGGCTTTCAGGTCGACCGTGAGGTGGTCGTTGACATCCCGAAGGACCACGCCATAATCCCGAGCGGCCGCTTCCACCGTGGTGAAGCCATCCAGCACGTCCTCGAGGACCTTCAGCGGGTCCCGCTTGTGCGGGTCACCGAAACCGCCACCGCTGGGTACGATGATCTGAAGAGAATCGCCGGCCAGCAGTTGACGGCCGGTGACCTTGGAGGGCCAGGACTCCTCGCCTTCCCGGCCGGGGTTCTTCACCAGCGTGCCGTTGAGGCCTTCATGGCCTCCGAATGCGCCCCACGGCACGTCCGACTCGTGGCGTTCACCCTCGCAGGTGATCGCGGTGTCGGTCAGGAATGTGTTTTCCCGGACGATGCCGATCCCGCCGCGGAACTCGCCAGCCGCCGCCGGCTCGGAACGCAGTTCGTAGCGGTCGGTGCGCATCGGGAACCGCCACTCGAGCTCTTCGATCGGGTTGTTCCGGGTGTTGGCGATGAGGTTGTCCACGGAGTCCGGACCGTCGCTGGTGGCGCGGCCGCCGTAGGAGCCTTCGTTGACCTCGAGGTAGACCCAGTACTCGCCCTGCTTCTCATCCCAGCCGGAGTAGGAGATGAAGTGGATGTGGGCGGAGTTGCCGGCGGTGACCCGGTCGGGAATGACGGGGGCGAGGGCCCGCAAAGCCAAGTCGACGGCGCGCTGGACCTGGGAGAACCGCGAGAACGTCGCCGCCGGGTACTTCGGGTTGAAGATGGTGCCCTCCGGGGCGATCACCTTCAGCGGCTTGAGCATGCCCTCGTTCTGGGGCACAAACACCGGGAAGGCGACCTCGTCCAGGAACATCATGCGGGTGATGAACGTGAACGCCGAGACCGTTGTGCCCTCGAAAGCGCAGTTATAGGCGGTGGGCACTTGTTCGGAGGACCCGGTCAGGTCGTAGGTGATCTCGTCACCCTCGACGATCACCTTGACGACGATCGGCAGCTTCTTGCCGTAGTTACGTCCGTCGTCGTCCAGGTAGCCCACCTCGGTCTCGTAGACGCCGTCCGGGATCTTGGCGATCTCCTGGCGCAGCATCCGCTCCGAGTAGTCGATCCAGCTCTGGCCGGCCTCGCGGACCGCGCCGAAGCCGTAGCGCTCGATGAGCGCAATGTAGCGGGACTTGGCCAGCTCGCAGGCGGCGATCATCGCCTGGAAGTCGCCCTCGTTGGAGGTGGGTGTCCGGGTGTTGTTCAGGATGTGCCGGATCAGCGATTCCTGCCGGACGCCCTTCTCGTAGACCTTCACCGCCCGGAAGATGGTGCCTTCGGACTGGATGTCCTGAATGTCCACCATCAGCCCGGAGTACGCGCCGCCGTTGTCGATCAGCTGGCCCGAGGCGCCGGCGAAGCCGACGAGTTCCCCGTCGTGGAAGATCGGTTCGATAATCGCCACGTCGGGAGAGTGCGTGGCGCCCAGATACGGGTCGTTGTGCAGGATAACGTCACCGTCGTGGATATCATCGCCCAGGACAGAGATCACGCCCTTGACGATCTTGGGCATGGAGCCCATGAACATGGGCGTGGAGTCGGACTCGGCCAGCACGTTGCCGTCCTTGTCAAACAGTCCTGCGCCGAGGTCCTCGGACTCGCGGATGATTGAGGAGTAGGCCATACGGAACAGAACCGAAGCCATTTCCTTGGCCGCCGAGTTCAGGGCGCCGCCAATCACGCGCATGAGGATCGGGGTGGCCAGTTTCTCGGCGGTCTGCGTGGCGGCCGGGCAGTCGATAACGAGGTTGCCGGCGGCGTCCACCGTTCCTGAGAATCCCGGCGGAATGACGACGGTGGAGTCGTACTGTTCGATGATGGCCGGACCGGAGAAGGCCGTACCCACCCCCATCTTGTCGCGGTCGTAGAAGCCGGTGTCCACCGTAACCGGCTTGCCGCCCTCCTCAAAGGTCACCGGACGGGTTTCCACCAGTGCGTCCTTGAGGGACCCGGACTTCGTCGCTTCCGGCGTCGGCAGGTCATCCATCACGGCACTGGCATCCACGCGGATGTTGATGACCTCCACGGTGCCGTTCTTGAAACGGTGGCCGTACTCCTCAAAGTGGGCGTCGTGGAAGGCTGCCTCGGCCTTTTCCAACCAGGCCTGGTCGACCGGCCCCTCGGGAGCAGTGAAGCGGATCTCGTATCCCTGGCCCTCGTAGCGGGCGTCCGCGAGCCATTCGAGCTTGCGGCGTTCGGCCGGCACGTCCTCGGCATCCAGCTGGGCATTGGCCTCGCGTTCCAACTGCTCGTAGGAGGCCTGGATCGCGGCAGGGTTGGCGTCTGCGAAAGTGAACCGGTTGGTGGCGACGAACTCGTACTTCTCGTCGGTGGCCAACAGGCCGGTGGCGGCCATAATGCCGGGATGGGCCGGGATCAGCACCTTTGGGACCTCCAGCTCCGCGGCGATCTCGCAGGCGAACAGTGCGCCGGCACCGCCTGCAGCGACGAGGGTGAAGTCACGCGGGTCGTAGCCTCGGCGCACGGAGTTCTGCTCGATCGCCTGGGTCATACCGAACTTCTGGATCTGCAGCGCGCCGAGGGCGGCCTGATCCACCGACATGTTGAGCTTTGCTGCCAGACCCTCCATGGCCTTTCGAGCGCCCTCAAGATCCATATCCATACCTGAGCCGGCCAGAACGCGGTCAGGGCGCATGCGGCCCAGCAACACTTGGGCGTCGGTCGATGTGGGCTCCGACCCGCCGCGGCCATAGCAGACCGGGCCCGGGACAGCTCCCGCAGATTGAGGACCGACGCGGAAGACCCCGCCGGCGTCGACGTACGCGATGGAGCCGCCGCCAGCACCGATGGTGTCGATGTCCACCATCGGAACCATTGCCTGGTGGTCGCCGATCTTCGTGTCCAGCAGGTGACGCATGCGCAGTTCACCCTTGTAGGCCACGCCGATGTCTGCCGAGGTACCACCAATGTCCAGCGTGACAACGTTCTCGAAGCCGGACTGACGACCGGCCCACATGCCGCCGATCAGACCGCCGACCGGTCCGGACATCATCAGCGTGACAGGGCGCTTGGCGGCCTCCTTGATCGGAACCATACCGCCGGAGGACTGCATCAGCAGGATCTCCCGCTTGTAACCCAATCCTTCGGCCTGCTCCTGCAGACGGTAGAGGTATCGCGAAACCCGGGGCCCGACATAGGCGTTCAGCGCTGTGGTGGAGAACCGCTCATACTCCCGGTACAGGGGCACGATCTCGCTGGACAGGGACAGGTAAGCCTCGGGGAACTCCTCCGCGACGATCTGCCCGATCCGCTGCTCGTGGGCCGGGTTCAGATAGGAGTGCAATAGGCAGACCGCGATGGCCTCGACGCCGGCTGCCTTCAGCTCGCGTACACGCTCCCGGACCTCGTCCTCGTCCAGGGGAACCAGGACGTCACCGTTCGGTGCGGTGATGCGCTCCTTGACGGTGAGCCGGTGACGGCGCTTGATCAGGGGCTTGGTCTGCCACGGCAGGTCCTGCTGGAGGGAAAAGTTGTACGGCTTCTTGTGACGGGCGATGTGCAGGATGTCACGGAAACCCTCGGTGGTGATCATCCCGACTTCCGCACCCGTGTGCGTCAGCGCGGTGTTCGTGGCGACCGTGGTCCCGTGCACCAACTGGTCGATCTCCGAAAGCGAAACGCCCGCCTTCTCACAGAGCTTCTTGATGCCTGAGATCACGGCTTCGGACGGGTCGTGCGGGGTGGAGGGAACCTTTTCCACCACAGCAATGCGCTGGTCGTCGTCTGAGAAATACAAGTCGGTGAATGTACCGCCGACGTCTACTCCGATGCGCTTCATAAGGGGTCCTTTCGAAAGGTGGGTTCAGGACTGAATTGAAGGGAAAAGCCGGGGGCCTCTCGGCCGGGTCCGCTCTCACCCGGGTAGGAGCTGGAGTCCGCTGGGCCGGGGGGTCCGGTCCCGCAATCCGATGTGTGGTGAGTCACATCGTTGCTTGGAAAGCAATTTAGTTCCTTTATGAACAACGCGCAATGCTTTTGGCATTCATTTCTTAGTGCCGATGTCAGGTGATGGGCCAATGCGGGAAGTTTGCGGGCGTTCTTGGCGCTTACTGATGGCGGGTATTGTTCGTTGCATAAGTAGCAACTAAAGTGATGCAACAGCAATAATTCGTCGGATGCAGGTTCCGGGTTCCGCTTCTCCTGGGACGCGCCGTCGCGTGTCTGTAGCGGGGGAGGGCAGCCCGCTGGCTGGAACTGGAAAGCACGCCGTACCATGACTGCTACAGGTGGCTCACTAGCGCCCGGAGAGGGAAAATTCATGCTGGACCCACAAATCACGAACGACAAACCGCAAGGGGCCGCTGCATCGCTGCTTAACGGTCTGACGGTTCTCGAAGCGTTCTCCGTCGCCAAGCGTTCCCTGCTAGGCGTCACGGAGATCTCCGAACTCGTCGGCCTGCACAAGAGCACCGTCTCCCGGATGCTCACCGGCCTGGACGAAGCCGGATACGTGCAGCGCGACGAAGACACCGGGCGATACCGCCTCGGACTCGGGATGATCGGCCTGGCAGGACCGCTGCTGGCCGAGCTCGGCGTCCGCCGTGCCGCCCTGCCGCACCTCGAAGAACTCACCGAAGCCACAGGCGAGACGGCCGCGATCGCCGTCTGGAACGGCACCAACGCGATCGTCGTGGAACAGACGGCGAGTCCCCATCAGGTCAAGCACAGCGCGGCGATCGGCACGCGCTATAACAAGTTCGCCAGCTCCTCGGTCCGTGTGTTCTTGGCCGAACTGCCGCCCGAAGAGACGGACCGCCTGCTGGCCGGCCGGACGGTCCTGCGAGAGGACTACAGCGGGCTCGAAGATCCGGCACACGAACAACTCGCCGCCGTGCGGGACCACGGCTATGCCGTCAACGACGGTGAAACCACGTACGAGGAATACGGCGTGTCCGCCCCCGTGCGGGACTACCGGGGCGAAGTCGTCGGCTGCATCACTGCCAGCGCTCCCCGATCCCGGGTTCAGTACCAGAAGAGTCAGTCGATGCTGCGCGAAGCCGTGCTCCAGGCCGCTGAGCGCGTTTCGACTCGGCTGGGCAGCCTCCCGGGGGAAACAAATCCCGTGCACTGACGGACCATTAAGGCTCCGCCGGCGAAGCAACCCCCGCAGTGGGGTCCAGCAGCCACTGAGTGGTTAACTCCGCGAAGGACGTCCGGATGCGTGGCTGACTCAGTCCGGAAGGGAAACCGACCAGCCCAGACGGGTGGATACCTCCGAGGCGGCATGCTGCACGGCCTGAACCAGGGCGTCCCTCGTGGCGTGCTTGTGCACGCGGGAACGGGGAGCGGATGCAGTGATGCACCCAACCACCTTGCCCCGGTAATCCCGGACCGGAGCGGAGACCCCAAATTCTTCCTCCGCAGTTGCGCCGTCGTTGACGGCGTAGGCCTGACGGGCGACTTCCTGCAGGTGGGTGGTGTGGTCTGCCGGCAGTCCATCTCCTGCCGTACGTAGTATCTGCCCGGATCCGATCAGTTCGGTCGCGAGGGCCGGTGCCAGCTCCGCCAGGAAGACCCGCACCGAGGAACTTTCGAACTTGTTGTACCGGGTTCCGATGGTGGCAGTGTGTTTGACCTGAAAGGGGCTGGCCACCTGCTCCACGACGATGGCTTCATGGCCATTCCAGACGGAGATTGCACTGGTCTCGTGGGTGCTTTCGGTTAATTGTTCCAGGTAGGGGACCGCGGCACGGCGGACATCCAGGTCCGCCAGTAAAGGGCCGGCCAACGCAAGGAGGCCCAGCCCGAGCCGATACCGCCCCGTCTCCTCATCCCGCTGGACATATCCCGCTTCTGCGAGACCACTCAAAATGCGTGAGACGGTGCTCTTGTGGAGGCCAACCCGTTGAGCAACCTCAGTCACACCAAGAACAGGTTTTTGCACCGAGAAGGCTTCCAGTACAGCAAGACCGTTCAACAGCGAGGCCGCAGCTCCCTGGACCTGGCTGTTGTCCTGCCTCGGTCGTCCCGCCATCTGCGTCCCTTCGCGTCTCGTGACCATGCCGCCACTCTGGTGGCCATCATATGCCCAGCCCCAGGCGCAGTTACGGAGGATGCGGCGCGGCACTGCCCTGGCCGGGTTTCCCAACGGTGTCCTCAGGCTCCCAGATGAAGCCGGTCCTTGGCCTGGGCGGGTTGGATCTGGACAGGTTGAGCCTGCACGGCCTGCCCGCCGGGTCCAGGAACCGCGCCGGAGACCGGCTTCACCCGCCGGAGTGCCGCGAGGATGGCCCGCCCCACCACGGCGATTCCGACGATTGTGGTGATGGCGCGCAAGGTGTCCCAGCCCGCCGTCGACGTCAACAGTGAGTACAGCAGGAAGCTGCTGAGGTTGGTGCCCAGCGGCGCCCCGGGCACATAGGAGATGCCGGTGCCGGCGCCGACTGCGAAGGGCCAGAACCACAGGTTGGTCAGCAGGCCGAACAGGTAGGACGCCACGACACCGTAGCCGCACAGCATCCACAGTTCCGCCTTGCCCCGCACCCGGCGTGGGAGCAGGCCGGCCCCCGCGCCCACCCACGCACAGGCGAAGATCTGGAACGGTGTCCACGGCCCGATGCCGCCCCATAAAGCACTTGAGAGACCGATGGTGGCGGCGCCGAGGAGCATGCCGAAACGGGCACCGAACGCCCGGCCGGCCAGGATCAGCAGGATAAAGACCGCCTCCACGCCCCCGACGCCGGTGCTTGCCACCCGCACCGCCGAACCAACTGCGGCCAGGACGCCGAGCAACGCCACCGTGTGTGCGGAGCGGACCGAACCGTCCAGGGACACCACGACGGCGACTGCCGCCACGGGTGCGATCGCCAGTGCCGCGTAGGGCAGGGCCGCAGTGGCGTCCTGGGGGAGGGCCGCGGCTAGCAACGGCCAGCAGAATGCTGCGAGAGCCAGAAGGTTTGCCGCCGCGAGAACGGCGAGCTCGACGCCCCGCGGCATCCGGACGCGGCGCTGCCTCGCCGGGGCCTGCGCGTCTTGTTCGACGACGACCGTTGGTTTCAGTGCGGCACCTGCTAGCCGGGGGGTGGGACGGGGCGATTCAGGTGCATGAGCCGGCACGGCAGAGGGCGCGACGCCGTCACGCATCGGGAGGATCCGGGCGCCAAGGCTGTGGGCAAAGTCGAGGTCGTGGGTGGCGATCAGAACCGCCGCGCCGGAGTCCGCTGCGGCCCGCAGCGCCGCAGAAACGGCGGTGCGCGCCGCCGGATCGAGTCCGCGGGTGGGCTCATCGATCAGGAGGACCTGGGGATCGTCCATGGTCTGCAGCGCGATGGCCAGGATCCTGCGCTCGCCTGCAGAGAGGTCCCGGGGATGCTCGTGACCGATGGGAATCGTCACGTCTCCGCGTAAACGGGCAAGACGTGATGCTGCCGAGCCGGGCGTGGGCCGTTGGCCGTTCTTTCTGCGCGCCAGGCGCCGTTCGGCCGCGCGGAGCTCCCCGGCGACGGTGTCCCTCGTGAAGAGGTCGTCCGAGGCGTCCGGCACCAGGGCGACGCGCCCGCCGTCGACCGTGCCGCCGTCGCGCTTTCCTGCACTGACCGTTCCTTCACTCACCGTGCCCTCTCCCAGGGCGAGCGCCACCAGGAGGGACGACTTCCCGGCACCGTTCGGCCCCACCAGGGCCACCACTTCACCGCGGTGCAGGGTCAGGGATGCGTCGCGCACCAGCGGCTTGCCTTTGCGGTGCACGGCGAGCTTTGTTGCCGTCAGCACGGGCGCGAGGTCCGCTGGCAGTGCCGGCATCGGACCGGCGTCGACAGGGCGCGACGGCGAGGGCGCGGCTCCCGGTACCCCTGCTGTTGGGATCAGCGCGCCGTCGTCGATGGTCCACCACGAGTCGGCAACGGGGACGAGCGGCTCCGCCCGGTGCTCTGCCACGATGACGCAGACACCGGCATCGCGGGCAAGGGCGTCAAGCACGGCGATAACGTGTGCGCGGGCTGCGGCGTCAAGGTCCGCCAGGGGCTCATCAACCAGGAGTAGGTCCGGCTGGTCCACCACCGCGGCGGCGATGGCTACGAGCGTTGCCTCGCCCGCCGAGAGCGTGCTGACATTCCGGTCCAGCAGCGCCGACACCCCGATGCTCTCCGCGACCTCCAGCACCCGGGCCTTGGCGCTACCGGATGCCATGCCGCGCAGCTCCAGTGCCAGGGAGATTTCGTCCCGGACCCGGGTGGTGGCGAAGGCTGCGCGGGGGTTCTGCAATACGACGCCGACGAGGCGGGCCGTATCGCGCGGCGGCGTGGCGGCACGGTCCCTTCCGCCCACGCGCACGGTGCCGGCAATGTCTCCGCCATCAACGTGCGAGAGGAGGCCGGCGATACCCCGGAGGATGGTGGACTTGCCGGAGCCCGTGGGCCCGGTCATGACGGTGATTGACCCGCTCGACGGCGTGAATTCTGCGACGCGCACCTGCGCGTCACCAATGCGGAACTCGGCGTCCCGGACGAGGACCGGTGCTTCGACACTGTGGCCGGGTTGGTGTGCCGCCTTGCTCCCGAAGCCGCGCAGCTCCAGGGCTGCGGAAACGCGGCCCGCGTGCTCAAGGGTGCGCTCCAGCACGGGAACAAGGGCGCGGGGTCCGAAGCGTTCGCCCCGCAACCGGAAAGCCAGGCGTACGGAGGTCACGGCGTCGGAGAGCGCCGGGAGCGCCGCCCAGGCCACCACAAGCGTCCGGGCCAGGCCCTGGACGGGGCCGCGGCGGGCCAGGTGCACGAAGCCGCGGGCCACGTCCACCCAGGCGTTGAGCAGGCCGAAACCGAGGAACATGGCGGCAATCGGCAGGGCGGACAGTACCGCCGCCCACAGCCCGGGAGCCGTGACCGGACCGAGGAGGACCACATGGGCGTACGGGGCAGGCAGCCGAATCGCCGGCAGGTCGAGCAGAACCGGCTCAGCAATGCCTGCCCCGTTGAATAGGACGCGGTAGATGACCCGCGCCACGATGAAGACGACGGCGAGGGCCGCCCCTGCACGTAGCGGCGCGGGTCGAAAGGTCATGCCGCGGGGGCGGCCGGTTCGCCGTCGACCGTGAAGAGCAGTTCCAGGCTCTCTCCGGGGCTCACCTTCAGGGTGGCGAGGCCCTCCTGGGCGTAGGCCCAGTCACCGGAGGCCGGCTTGACCCAGAGGGCCCAGTACGCGAAGGCGGCGGGCATCTTGCTGCAGTCTTCCCGGTAGGTGCCGCCCTTGTGGGTGATGTCGAAGTCCGCGGCGGGCACACCGTTCACACGGCATGCCAGTTCCTTGGGATATTGGGCGGTGCCTTCGGTCTTTACCTTGGCCTCTTCGAGCGCCTTGGACGCGAGGATCGGCGCGTCCGCGGGCACGCAAACGGATGTTTCAGCGGCATCCTGCTTCAGGGCGCCCGAATCGACGATGACCTTCACGCCGGAGCAGGGCCCGGCGGAGGCGCTGGATGAAGACGTTGCCGGGGAAGCCGGCGCGGAGGTGGTGGGCTGGGTGGCGGCCGGCGTGGAACAGGCGGCGAGGGTAAACAGGAGACCTGCGGCGGCGAGGGAGCTCGCGGCGGCAGTGCGGATCTTAGTCAAAGTCACATGTCAAGGGTAGGGCGTGGCCTGTCCGGATCGGGATGCCGTCCCGTTGTGTGACGTCACAGGGCAGAGGGCAGGTCCCCGATTAAAACAAAAGGGCCGACGACGGCGCTCGGGTGAGTGCCGTCGTCGACCCTTCCGGGGGCGTTACTAAGCTTCCGACGCGGCCATCTTGACTGCGAGCGCATCCTCCGGGGCTTCGTGCTTTGCTGATTCGTACTGCGCAGCGCCCGACGACGGATGTGCTGCGACTGCCGCGGCGTGCTCGGCCAGCACCCCGGTCTGGTGGCGGATCTTCAGACGGTAGAGCAGGGTCCCGCCAATGATCACGGCGCCCACGAAGATCACGCCGCCCCACTGCAGGTACCACTCGAACGGCGGCACCGAGTTGTAGATCTCCGGCCGGGGCCAGACCAGATTCAGTGTCATGGCACCGCCCCAGAAGACCGCGAGGATGTTCACCGGCAGACCCCATTTGCCAAGGCTGAACCCGGCTTCGGACTGCTGATCCTGCAGGGGCCACTTCTTCAGCAGCCGGTTGCGCAGCAGGGGAACAGTGACCAGCAGGTAGGACAGATAGATCAGGACGATGCTGATGCTGGACATGATGGTGAAGATGGCCGGCTGCGTCACGTTGACCAGCAGCGGAATGACGGCCATGACGCCGATCACGATCGCCGCGATCTTGGGCGTCCTGCGGACCGGATCCACCCTGCTGAGCTGCCGGCTGAACGGCAGGTTGTTGTCCCGTGCCATGGCGAACATCATGCGGATGGCGGCGGCGTGGACAGCCAGGGTGCAGACCACCACGGCCACCACGATGCATGCCAGGAAGGCCTTGCCGAAAGGTCCGCCCAGGACGGAGAGCACGATGTACTGCAGCCCGCCGTCGGCAGCTCCCACCTTGGGATCGGCCAGGTCCGGTGCGGCCAGGATGCCAAACAGCAGGATCAGGCCGCCCAGCAGGAACGAGGCCGTGACGGCGCGCAGGATGGCCTTGGGGGCCGTGCGCTTGGGGTCCTTCGTCTCCTCCCCGAGCGAGCTGGCGGTATCGAAGCCGTACATGACGTAGCCCGAAGCCATGGCGCCGATGAGGAAGACGCCGAAGAAGCCAAGGTCGTGCCCTTCGCCGAAGCTGGCGGTGTCGAAGAAGACCTCGGGCCCCCGCACCACGTGCCAGCCCAGCGCGAGGATCAGCAGCACGGCCGCGGTCAGCTCCACGAAGACTCCGATGCTGTTGATCCTGGTCATCAGCTTCACGCCGAAGGCGTTGATGAGGGTGGAGATGGTGATCATGATGGTGGCCAGCACCACGCCGTTCATGGCGAAGTCGTAGGGCCCGGTGCCGTCACCGACGAACTGGAAACCGGACCAGAGCTGGGGCAGGGTGAGTTGCAGGGCAAGTGCCACGGAGCCCAGCGCCACGATGGAGGAGAGCAGGAGCAGCCAGCCCGCCAGCCAGGACGAGGTCCCCGACGAGAGCCGCTTGGCCCAGTTGTAGACCGATCCCGCCACGGGGTAGCGGCCGGCCAGCTCGGCGAAACAGAGTGCCACCATCAGCTGGCCGACGAAGACGATGGGCCAAGACCAGGCGTACGCCGGGCCGGCCATGGAAAAACCAAAGTAGAACAGTTGGAAGACGCCGGTCAGGATGGAGATGTAGCTGACGCCTGCGGCGAAGCTGGCAAACTTGCCGATGCTCCGGTCCAGGGTCTGGGTGTAGCCAAATTCATCCATGCCGCTTGAATCAATACTCTTGCTGGGTTCCAATGTGTGAACTCCTAAGTCAGAAAAGTACGACGATGCACCCCGCGGCCACAAGGGGCGCGGGTGAAATCAATAGCCTCCGGAACTTGCCTCTCAGGCGAAGGACGGGCTGAGCTCCTCCTCTTTCCTTGCAGCGGCCCTTTCAGCGCCACCGGTGTGGCCGGTCTGGATGAGGTCGGCGCAGCGCTCGCCGATCATCATGACGGTGATGTTGGGGTTGACGGTGACGTGTTCAGGCATCACGGAGGCATCCGCCACGCGCAGGCCGGTGACGCCCTTGACCCGCAGCTCGGGATCCAGGGGTGACATCCCGTCGTCGGCCGCACCCATCCGGACCGTGCCCACCGGGTGGTACACGGTGTTGTGGGTCTTGCGGATGTACTCCCGCAGCTCCTCGTCCGTCTGCGCCTCGACGCCGGGCGAGAGCTCGCGGCCGGTCCATTCGGCCATGGCGGGCTGGGCGGCGATTTCGCGGGCCTTGCGGATGCCGGCCACCATGACCCGCATGTCGTGGCCTTCGGGATCGGTGAAGTAGCGCGGGTCCACCATCGGTTTGTCGCGGAAGTCGCGGCTGCGCAGCCGGACGGTGCCGCGGGAGCGGGCGTGCGTGACGTTCGGGGTGAGGGAAAAGCCGTTCTCCGTGGTTGGGTAGCCGTGCCGCAGGGTGTTCATGTCGAACGGGACGGAGCCGTAGTGCATCATCAGGTCCGGGCGGTCCAGGCCATCCTCGGTGGGGGTGAAGATGCCGATTTCCCACCACTGGGTGGATGTTTGCACCATGGGCTGCTTGGCCTCGAACTGGACCACGCCTTCGGGGTGGTCCTGCAGGTTCTCGCCCACGCCGGGGGAGTCCACCAGCACCTCGATGCCGTGCGCGGCGAGGTGCGCTGCCGGGCCGATGCCGGAGAGCATCAGCAGCTTCGGGGAGTCGATGGCGCCGGTGGACAGGATGACCTCGCGGTGGGCGGAGAGCCGGTGGGTCCGGCCGAACGCAGAGTCCACCACGTCCACGCCGGTGCAGCGCTTGTCCGCGTCGAATACGAGCTGGCGGGCGCGGAGGCCTGTCAGCAGGGTGAAGTTGGGGCGTTCGATGATCGGGTGGATATAGGAGACGGAGCTGGATGACCGGGTGCCGTCCGCGCGGCGGTTGATCTGGAAGAAGTTGGCGCCGTTGATGACGGTTCTACCCGTGTTGAACTTCGCGCGGGGGATGCCGGCCTGCTCACAGGCGTCCAGAAGCGCCACGCCGGCTGGGTCCGCCGGAGGCACGTTCATCAGGTGCACGGGGCCTGAGTCCCCGTGGTGCGGCGCGTCCGGGCCGGCGTCCTCGTTGGTTTCCAGCCGCTGGTAAAGCGGCCAGGCGGCATCGGCGTTCCAGCCTGCGGCTCCGTACTTGGACTCCCACTCGTCCAGGTCCTCGCGCGGGGCCCAGAAGGCGATGCACGAGTTGTGGCTGGAACACCCGCCCATCACTTTGGCACGGGCGTGGCGCATGAAGGAGTTGCCATTTTCCTGCGGCTCCACCGGGTAGTCCCAGTCGTAGCCGGATTCCAGCAGCTCCATCCATCGGTCCAGCTGCAGGATTTCGGGCAGGTTGCGGTCATCGGGTCCTGCTTCCACCAGGGCCACGGACACGTCCGGGTCCTCGCTCAGCCTCGCGGCCACTGCGGCACCCGCGGATCCGCCGCCGATCACGACGTAGTCGAACCCGCGCTCGCCGAGGTCCTCAATGTTGTCGAAGTGCATTCAGTTCTCCTTGCCGTGGTCCGCGAACCAGCCGGTGACCTGCGGGCTGGTGTTCTGGTAGATGTGCTTGGCTTCCTGGTATTCGGCCAGGCCCGTGGGGCCCAGCTCGCGGCCGACGCCGGACTGGCCGAAGCCGCCCCACTCGGCCTGGGGAAGGTAGGGGTGGTAGTCGTTGATCCAGATGGTGCCGTGCCGCAGCCGGGATGCCACGCGCTGCGCCTTGCCGGCGTCCTGGGTCCAGACCGCCCCGGCCAGGCCGTAGATGGTGTCGTTGGCAGTGGCTACGGCTTCATCCTCGGTGCGGAACGTCTCCACGGTGACCACGGGGCCGAACGCCTCGTCCACCACCACCGACATTCCCCTTTGGACGCGGTCCAGGACGGTGGGCTGGTAGTAGAAACCGCCGTCGTACTTTTCTCCTTGCGGCGCCGCGCCGCCGGTCCGCAGCCGCGCACCCTCCTGGATGCCGCGCTGGACATAGGCGTGGACCTTGTCCCGGTGGGCCGCGGAAATCAGCGGCCCGGTTTCGGCGGCGTCGTCAAACGGGCCGCCGATCCGGACGCCCTCGGCCCGGCGGACCAGCTCATCCACAAAGCGTTCGGCGATGGATTCCTCCACCACCAGCCGCGCCCCGGCGGAGCAGACCTGCCCGGAGTGGACGAAGGCGCCGTTCAGGGCATTGTCGACGGCGGCGTCGAAGTCCGCGTCCGCGAACACCACGTTGGGGTTCTTGCCGCCAAGCTCCAGCGCCACCTTCTTGACGGTGCCGGCGGCGGCCGCCGCGATGTGCTTGCCGGTTTCCAGCCCGCCCGTGAAGGAGACGAGGTCGACGTCGGGATGTTCCGAGAGCGGTGCGCCCGCCTGTGCGCCGGCACCGGTGACGAGGTTGGCGACGCCGTCCGGCAGACCGAGGTCCCGCAGCAGCTGCATGGCCAGGATGGCTGTGGACGGGGTCAGCTCGGAGGGCTTGAGGACGAAGGTGCAGCCGGCGGCCAGGGCGGGCGCGATCTTCCATGCCGCCTGGAGCAGGGGGTAGTTCCACGGCGTGATCAGGCCGCAGACGCCCACGGGTTCGTAGACGATTTTGCTGACGACGGCGGGGTTACCGGCGTCGACCATGCGGCCCGCCTGCTGCCCGGCGAGCCTCCCGAAGTACTCGAAGCAGGCGGCAATGTCGTCCATGTCGATCCGGCTTTCGACCATGCGCTTGCCGGTGTCCAGCGACTCGGCGCGGGCGAACTTTTCCCGGTGTTCGCGCAGTCCGGCGGCGACCTTGAGCAGGAAGGTGCCGCGTTCGGGTGCGGGGACGGAGGACCAGACACCGGAGTCGAAGGCGGCACGGGCTGCGGAGATGGCGCGCTCGGCGTCCTCCCGGCCGGCCTCCGACACTGTGGCCACCAACTCGCCGTCGGCGGGGTTGCGGATTTCGCGGACAGCGCCGGAGGCGGCCGGCTCCCAGGCACCGTTGATGAACAGGGTGGATGCTGTCTCGGTTGTTGCGGTTTGGGTGACGTCCCGAAGGTGTGTGGCGTAAGTCATACGAGGGACAGTAATGCAGATTGAACGAGTGTTCAATAGTTTCTTGAACAGTCGTTCAATGCTACGGAGGGTGCTTAATCCGCCCGATGCTGGTGGTTCAGGACTCGTGCAGCCCGTGGTCCTAGGCGGTGTGGTCCTGAAGAGGTGCGAAGGCGATTTGCTCCGTGCGGGCGATGCTTCGCTGGATGGAGGCCTCATCAATGCCCAGAAGCGCCGTCAGCCACATGCCGTTTTGGATGACGACAATGTCCGCGGCCCGCCCCCGGCACGCCTCCCAGGAAAGAGCGGGCTGGGCGTTGGAAACCAGCGTGGCAAGGCCGTCGAGATAGCGGTCGAACGCCTCGGCGTTGATCTGCGCGTAGCCTTCGTCAGCTTGGGCCAGCGCCCAGAGGTGCAGGCGCAGGGACAGGTAGCGGGTGGTCAGCAGGTCGGCGGCCGCCACTCGCCGCAGGGCCTTGCGCAGCTGCTCCTCCGGATCCGACGACGGGTCGGGTGCCACGAGCAGAAGGTCGTGTTCATCGACCCGGCGCAGGGCGGCCCGTATCAGGCTGGTCTTGTCGTCGTAGTAGTAGTTCACCAGGCCGAGCGCGACGCCGGCTTCGCGGGCCACGGCCCGCATGCTCACCCCCGAAATCCCATGGCGGGACAGCAGATCCAGCGCAGCCTCAAGAATGCGCGACTGCCTGTCCATCTGTTCGCCGGAGTTCACGGCATTGGTCCCCATCCGGCCAGACTATTGCCTAACCTGCAACGAGTGCACTTTCGGGGGCGCCGCATGACCGAAGCGGACGACGGCGGGACATCCCGCCGTCGTCCGGATTGCCTCTGCGACCGGCCAGGGGTGAGGCCGACGTCCCGGCCCGGCAGCTCGGGTCAGGATGTCGACCGGGTGTCGAACGCTGCCGCCGATTCCCTTAGGAGGCGCGCGACTGTGTCCACGGGCATGTTGGCTGATCTCCGCCGGTCGAACCGTCGCAGGACGATACGTCGCGTGCCCAATCCAGGGACGTCCAGGACATCCACCCCGTCATGGCGGACTCCGCTCAACGCTAAGGTGGGTGCGATCGCAATACCCTCGCCAGCAGCCACGAGTGCGAGGGCGGTCAGCGTGTCCTGGTACTGATGGACAGTTTCCATCCGGGCACCCGTTGACTGGCGAAGGCGACCGAGCACCGCCGCGTTGGCGGCGGACGGTTCGACGCCGAGCCACGGAAATGGCAGCCCGGCGAGATCAACGTTCTCGGTGGTGAGCAGGGCACCCGAGGGAACCACCAGCTTCCAGGGTTCGTCAAGTAGTGGCTCTTCGATCATTCCGGCGGAAAGTGAACGTTGCTCGGCGGTCGTCGAGTCAAGCTCAACCACGACGGCGTCGAGCTGGCGCTGACGTAGCAGCCGCATCAACGCAGGGAAGTCGTCCTCAACGATCCTGATCGCTAATTGCGGGTACTGGGTGCGCCACTCGGGCAGGCGCGGGATCACCACCGTCCGGACGAAGCTGGTGAATCCGCCCACGCGTACGACTCCTGCGACCTTGGCCCCGCCTTCGATTCGGGCGCGGGCAACACTGAGTGCGCGTTCAATCTCCTCGCCTGCTTCGGCAACTGCCAGGCCGGCGGGTGTCAAAACTGAGCCCTTGGGTGTGCGCACCACCAGGGCGTGCCCCGTCTCGTCCTCCAATTTGGTGAGCTGCTGTGAGACGGCCGAGGGAGTAAGCCCCAGCTCGTCCGCGGCTGCCAGCACGCCGCCCGTACGAGCAATTGCAAGAAGAACGCGCAACCGGCGCGGATCGATGTCCATGTTAAGTAGTTCTAAACCAGGTCTTCAGTGGAATGCAATTGCTCTAAAGGTGGGCTGTCCTCATAATTGCTGTTGAAACGACAGGCCAGCGGGGGACATCCGGGCCGGACCTCCAAATTCACGCATAGCCCGCCATCTTCATTCCGCCAGCGGATGGCAGCGGGCGTCACCTCGAAAGGACATCATGGAACTGCTGTGGGAAATCGCAGGTTGGTCGGGGGCAGTTCTGATCCTGTCGGCATACCTGGCGGTCTCTATGGGCTGGCTGAAGGCGGGTAAGCGCTTCCAGGTGGCCAACCTCATCGGTGCATGCGCCTTCATTGTCAATGGTGCGGTCCACGAAGCGTGGCCCTCCGTGGTCACGAACGTTGCCTGGTGCCTTATTTCTGCGATCGCGATTCTTCGCATGCGCGCCACGCAGGAGTTGCCGGTGGCCGCAGAGGAGGCCCCACAGGTGCAGTTTCCCGGCGTCCCTGACACAACCGGCCAAATCGCTGTTGTGGAGGCAATCACCTCTGCCGTTCACGGCGACGTAGCAGGACGTGCGGCTGAGTGCCAGGCCAGCCTGCGTGACGTGCGGACAGCGGACTCCGCGCACCTGAGCAGCGTCGCCGGGACTCGCTGACGGGGGTTCCCGCGGACGTCGGCGCCGGCGGTTGCAAATTCTCATTGTGGTGGCAGCCCAACAGGGCCACCATGATGCTATGAACGCTGAATCAGCTCAAACGGTGGAACTCAGCCTCCCCCAGGCCTTCCTGCTCCTGGCCACGAACGACAACAACGGCAAACCTGAAGTGCCGTTGTTCGCACTCAGGACCACCGTGGCAGGGGCAATACTGGCCGAGCTGGCGCTGCTCGGCGCGATCGAGCTGCAGGGAAAGCACGTCAGGGCTACCGGGACCGCCCCCACGACGGACTTTCAGGACGAGCTGGAACTCATCCGTGGCAAATCCCGTCCCCGTACTCCCAAATGGTGGGTTTCCGTACTGGACAGTCGAGCCGAAGTTCAGCGCGTGTACGAGGGAATGGCGTCGGCGGGGGTCGTGGAACATGTTGGCGAAAAGCACCTGAGCCGGTTCCGGGCCGTACGGTACCCGCACAAGGACCACGCTCCGGAGGAAGCACTCCGGAAGAAGATCGACGCCGCGCTGAGCGGTGCGCCGTCTGATCTCGAGGTGCCTGATGCCGGGGTTGCGGATGCCACGGCTTCCGGTTCCACCAAGCCTGACGGTGCTAAGCCTGCCGCCAAGCCTGAGCCCAAGGGGCCCGATCTTAGGACCACAGTGCTGATCGCCCTGCTTCAGGCCGCCGGACTGCTCGGCAAGCTCTTCCCGGCAGCAGATCTCACCCGGGCAAACGAGCTGGCGAGGGATTATTGGCCGACCCGCGCCGTGGAGGACGAACTCCGGTTGATCAGATTGGCGGAGGAAGAAGCCGCAACTTTGTGATGCTTGCTCGCTGTGAAACGAGGTAGGGACGACGGCGGGAAGTTCCGCCGCCGTCCCTCACTTTTCTCCTGAGGTTCAAGCTGTTTCTGGCATCAGTCGGGTAATGCTGGCGTAGTTGCGCTCACAGGTAGCTCTTGACGCTCGCCCGCAGGGCTTCCGTGTGCTCGTAGATTTCTTCCAGCGAGCTGATGGGCACTCGGGTCTCTTCTTTGTTGACGTCGAAGATTCCGATGTACTTCTGCGTACGGTTGAAGTGCAGGCGCGCAATCGGCTTTCGGTTGTTGTCGTCCAGCAACACCGCGAAATAGGACTTGGCGTCCCTCTGGACCACGCGAGCGGGCTTCACTTCGCTGCAGACGATTGCCCGGACGATCTGGTAACCCTCGATTTCCTCCAGTGTTGTTTCCAAACCATCCGCCTCGGCCAGGTCGGCTTCGGCCACAGGGGCGCTGGTGACGGTGGCCGCCGCCGTGGTGTCGTCGGTTTGCGGGAAGCTGGGGGCGCCGAGGGCTTTCTTTAGGCGCTCGTTCACCTGGTCGTTCAGGAACTGCTTGGACGCCTTGGTCACCAAGGATGTGAATTGTTCACGGACTTTCTGCGTGTAAGGGCCCGGGTAAACGCGACCAGTGAGGAACTTGACCCACTCATCCTCCGGCTCCTTGAATTGAGCCGCCAAAGTCCTCTTGAGTTCACCGATGTATTTCAATTCGCCAGCGGCACTGATGATCGAATCGAGATCAAAGACGTCTTTGGACAGCTTCTGCAGTTCCGGTATGAGGGACTCATCTATGTCGCTCAAATCGAGGACGAGAAACGGCTTTTCGTCCATGCGGTTCGGTGCATCGAGGTCCGTGAAGAACTGGTACACCTCGCCGTTGGTCAGGATAGCGATTCTGGCGTTCGTGACGGCAAAGTACCGAAAAAGCTGAGACGCGTGCTCGATCTTCACTGGTTCCGTGGACTTTTTGCACTCAATCAAGATCTGGACTTCGCCGTCCTTGACGATGGCGTAGTCGATCTTCTCGCCCTTCTTGAGACCTACATCCGCGATGAACTCTGGAACGACTTCCATGGGATTGAAGACGTCGTAACCAAGAATTGTGGAAATGAAGGGCATGACAAATGCGTTCTTTGTAGCCTCCTCAGTTTGGATCACACCTCGCTGCTGACGCACCTTTGCTGCCAGAGCTGAAAGTTTTTCTGCAAAGTCCATTTGTCCCCCTTGAAAAATGATGATGCTGCCAACCGTAGCGTAGCGAGGCCTGATCTATACGAAACACTGGCATGCTTTCAGCAATAGGCTAAGTCGGCCATTTTCGACATTTGGGTCGGGACTTCGCACCAGCGCCTCCGGATGACCCGCTTCGTCACCGCGGGGCGAGGACGCAGAACGCGTTGCCCTCCGAATCCGCGAGGCACACCCATGGCACGTCGCCCTGGCCCACGTCCGCGTCAGTGGCGCCCAGAGCCCGCAGCCGGGCCACCTCGGCTGCCTGATCATCACCCGGGTACGGCATCAGGTCGAGATGGACGCGGCCGCAAACGGTCTTCAAAACGGGAGTCCGTAGGAACTCGAGATACGGCCCCACGCCCTTGGCCGAACGCAGCCTCGCATGATTGTCCGTCACCTCGTGCAGGGTCCAGTCCATCGCCTCGCTCCAGAACCGGGCCATGGCCCGCGGGTCTGTGCAGTTCACCACCACGGCGGCGATCGGCCCGGTGTCCCGGTAGATCGACCGGGGTTCCAGCACCCGGAACAGGTTGCCCTCTGGATCGGCCAGGGCCGTCCACGGCACGTCACCCTGGCCGACGTCGGCGGCCGCCGCGCCGAGCTCCTTCAGCCGTGCGACTAGCTCCGCCTGATGGGCAGCGGAGGTGGTGGCGAGATCGAGGTGCGCGCGGTACTTGACCGTCTCGGGGTCCGGGACGGTGACCACATCCACGCACACGGCTGCGGGGTCCGGCCAGACGAAGCCCACGGGTTCAACATTGGTCACTCCGGGCCCTTCGCTGGAGACACCCCAGCCGAGTGCCTTCGCCCAAAACCGGCCGAGCGCTGCGTCATCCCGGGCCTTGAAATTCACCTGAACGAGTTGCAATGCCATACCGCCAGACCCTACAACAGCCAACAACCGAAACGGGAGGCGGGCCTTAGTTGTTCAGGGCGGCGTACAGGTTCAGGCTCCCCGAGAACACCAGCCACGAAACGTAGGGCAGCATCAGCACTCCCGCCGTCGTACTGATCGGCCCGAAGTGCAGCACGGCTAAGGTGGCGATCACGGCGTGGGCTGCAATCACGAGCAGCGCCAGCCACAGGGCGGCCGTCCCCAGCATCGGGTACATGCCGAAGAACATCAGCGGCCACGACAGGTTCAGCAGCATCAGGCCGCCGTACACCTTGAGCGCCTCCCTGCGCGGGAAGCGCTGCTGCCGCCACACCAGCCACGCCGCCACCGCCATGGCCGCGTACAGGACCAGCCAGGCCGAGCCGAACACCCACCCCGGCGGGGTCCACGGTGCCTTGTCCGCAACCGCGTACCAGGCACCGCTTATCCGGATCGGCAGGGAGCCCAGCAGGGACACCGCCCAGGACGCCGCCAGAAATCCGAGGAGGGCCGCAATCTGCCGCCGCCGCGGCCCTGCGCCGGGGGCAAGAGTGCCCGGGGCGCTTTGTTCAACGTTCAAGAGCACTGACCTACTGTGAACAACCGCGGGCCTTCCCGTCAAACCACGACGGCGCGACCTCCCGCCGTCGTCCTCCCGCCGTCGTCCCGTGCTGGCCTTTCACAGGCTGCCCATAGGCAAACGGTGCCTCGTTCCCATGCGGGCAGACCACGATGAGGCTATGAGCGCATGGAGAAGGAGAGCAGTTCCCGGGCTGGCCGCCGTCGCGGCGTTTTTCCTGGCCGCCGCCAGCGTGGCCGGAATCGATGAAATGGCCAACGCCAAGATTCCGGGCGTGGCCACTGGAACCGTCCAGGCAACCGCCATGAACACCGAGACGGGGCTTGAGCACATCCTTCTGGCCGGCCTGAACCAGGGGACCCTTCCCGGTGGCTACCCCAATGACGATGTCAGGGACGAGAAGTACGACGAGGACTATCTGGAAACCCTCCACGTCCAGCCGCGTCCCCCGGCCTGAGAAGCCCAAGCCCACCCATTGCCGCAACACGTGAAATATGTTTCACTATTCGGTACGGAGGGGAGTATCCCCCAAATGTTCCGTCGTCAGTCCGGCCGTCCCTGAACGGCCCGGCGGGACAGGTCCCCAGAGGACCGGGAAAGACCTCCAGTTGGTTTAACTGACTGGAAGCGGGTTTGTCTCATGAACGTTCCCCTATGGGCCTGGTTGGCCGTCCTTGGCTTCATTGTCCTCATGCTGGCCGTGGACCTTTTCGCGCACCGCAAGGCACATGTGATCGGCGTCCGGGAAGCGGCCGTGTGGTCGGCTGTATGGGTTGCCTTCGGCGTTGGTTTCGGTGCCCTGGTGTGGCAGGTCTACGGCGCGGAGTTCGGCCAGCAGTACTTCGCCGGCTACCTGATCGAGAAGTCCCTCGCCGTGGACAACGTGTTCATCTGGGCCATCATCTTCACGTACTTCGCGGTGCCCCGGGAGTACCAGCACCGCGTCCTGTTCTTCGGTGTACTGGGCGCCCTCGTGTTCCGGGGGATCTTCATCGCGGCCGGCTCCGCGATCATCGCCAGCGCCGGATGGGTGCTGTACCTCTTCGCGGCCTTCCTCCTTTACACCGGCGTCCAGATGATCCGCCACCGCAACGAACACCTCGACCCGGAGAAATCCAAGGCACTGGCGCTCTTCCGCCGGCGGGTGCCCATGACCGAGGATTTCCACGGCCAGCGCTTCCTGATCCGCAAGAACGGCGCCCTGCTTGCCACCCCGTTGCTGGCCGTTCTGGTCCTGGTGGAGGTCACGGACATCATCTTCGCGGTGGACTCCATCCCGGCGATCTTCGCCGTCACCGACGAAGTATTCCTCGTCTTCACCGCCAACGCGTTCGCCATCCTGGGGCTCCGGGCCATGTACTTCCTCCTGGCCGACCTGATCCACCGGTTCATCTACCTCAAGATCGGCCTGGCACTCGTCCTGATCTGGGTCGGCATCAAGATGCTCCTCAAGATCGACATTTACTACATCCCCACCCCGGTGTCCCTGGCCGTCATCGCCACGATCCTCGGCGTATCCATAGCGGCCAGCCTCTGGGCCACCCGGGGGCAGGGACGCCACGCGCTCCCCGCACCGCCGAACCCGCCCTTCGGAACCGCCTCGGACGAGGAGATCGAAGCCCTGGAGCCGCTGTGGCGGCGCCCCGGCAAGAAACCGGTCCGGACGTGAATCCGGAGGAAGCATCCCTACCCGGCCTGCCCGCCTCCGGGCGGGCCGGGTGGACCTTCCTCACCAACCACGGGCACGTGCTGCTGGCGGTGGCGGCGGACCCCGAAATCCGCGTGGCGGACATCGCCGACCGGGTGGGCATCACGCCACGGGCAGCACTCCAGATCCTCAAGGACCTCGAAAGCGGCGGATACCTGCAGCGCTCCCGGGTGGGACGCCGCACCCGGTACAGCATCAAGCCGCATCAGCACTTCCGGCATCCCACCGAGGCAGCCCGGCAAATCGACGGTCTGATCCGGTTGTTCTCCGATCCGGCACCGTAAGAACGCTGCCCGTTCTCAAACGCAAGCGGACGACGGCGGGACGTCCCGCCGTCGTCCGCTTGGCATGGCGCCCGAAGGCGGACCGCACCGTCCGTACCTGACAATGGAAGGGACCGGATTGCATCGCAGGAACATGGAAGGCGGAGCTCTGAATGGCGGGAATGCCACCAGCCACGCTGGAAGTGAGTGACGCCGTCGTCCAGTGTCTGGTCCGCGAACAGCGGCCGGACCTCGGCGATCGGCCGCTGGCGCGGGTTGCGAATGGCTGGGACAACGCGACATTCCGGCTCGGCGATGACCTGGCCGTCCGGCTGCCGCGCCGGGAGGAAGCCGTCTCGCTGATACTGCATGAGCAGCGCTACCTTCCCGGCATAGCACGGCGCTCCCCGGTTTCGGTTCCTGTCCCCATCCATGCGGGCCGGCCGACGTCGGACTTTCCGTGGCCGTGGAGCATCGTGCCGTGGGTGCCCGGAGCCGCCGCGGCAGACGTCGGCCCGGCAGACCGCGGCCCCGCCGCCGAAGGCCTGGCCGATTTCCTCCTGTCCCTCCATGTGCCCGCCGAAACCGGCGTCCCGGTGAATCCTTTCCGCGGGGTGCCGCTGTCGGACCGTGCCTCTGCGGTGTTGGAACGGCTCACGGACCGTGGACGCTACCCGCAGGCGGCAGCACTGAGCGCCGTGTGGGCGCAGGCCTGTGCCGCTGAAGCCTGGGACGGTCCGGCGATGATGCTCCACGGGGACCTCCACCCGGGCAATATCCTGCTGGCGGACAGCGGCGCGCTGGCTGGCGTCATCGATTTCGGCGACGTCGGGGCGGGGGACCCTGCCGTCGATCTCGCCGTGGGATGGCTGATGTTCGACGGCGGCGCCCGCGAACGCTTCATGGAGACTTTTGGCGCCGCGGTGAAAAGGGACACCTGGATGAGGGCTCGTGGCTGGGCTCTCATCCTGTCCACGGCCATGTTGAGCAACTCCGACGATAACCCGCGGATGTTCGCCGTCGGGGAGTTCGGGATCAGGCAGATCCTGGAAGGCTGACTCTGCCTGCGGCTTTGAAGCGGGGTGGCTTTGAAGCGGGGTTTTTTGTCGGTGCCTGCTGGCATGCTGTGGGGATGGACGGCAAAGCAGTTGCGGAGACGTTGGAGGGCATGGCGGCCTCCCTTTCTGCCTTGGCTGCGTTCGCCAGTCGCGTGGCCGGAAGCGCGGCCCCGACTGAAGCTGACCCTCTTCGGGACGAAGCGGACGCGTGCCTGGACGGCCTGGCGGGGGTGGGCGGGCATGGAAGCCATGCTGGCCGCGCTGAAAGTGCACTTCGCCGCCGGATACGCGGCCGCGGCCGCAGCGATGGCGGCGCCGGCCGTTTCCCCGCAAGAGCGCACTGCCCGGGACATGGCAGTGACAGCGGAGGTGGCGTGTGTGTTGACGGTGAGTGAACGCTCGGCCGCGGCGTTCCTGGCGGAGTCGGCCGCCTTGACCACCGGGCTGCCCCTGACCCTGTCCGCGCTGGGGTCAGGGCGCATGTCGTGGCAGCACGCACGGGTGATGTGTGATGAAACATCCGGTCTGGACCCGGCCGCTGCCGCTGCCCTGGAGGGGCATTTCCTGGACCCCGGGGCCCCTTTTGCTGCGCGGGGCTGCCCGGCCGGGGAGCTGGTGCCGGGCAGGTTCCGGGCCAAAGCGCGC